>NZ_AROI01000006.1 GCF_000410875.1 Halopseudomonas pelagia CL-AP6 | reverse complement strand
CGCTCCTCATGTTGAGCGGTCAGCTGCACCACCTTGCGCGCACAATCCGGCGGCAAGTACAGATTAATACCGGGATTGCGTGCGTTCCCGGCACTGAGGTCACTGCGGGTGGGGTCGATGATCGCAGCGACCGTATCGAACAGGCCGATAAAGTTGATGCAGGCATGCTCAGACCAGTCAAAGTCGGTTGTGAAGGCAGGCGAGCTCTGATTCAGTGTTGACGATAATAAGCCGCCGTCGGGTTTTAGCAGCTCATTGACAAAATGCCGAGCCGCCGCCGCACCACGGCTGAAACCGAAGATATCGAATTCCACGCGCTCAATAACAAGATGGGGATTGTTGGAAAACAGTAAGCGTAGTTGCTCAGTGATCAGGTCAGGACTCTGTGCCACACGTGCAATAACACCAGTATCACCCTGTCCAGTCGCCATGCCTCGGAGTGAATCAGGCCCGCCGCTGCGAGTACCGATGCCATCTAGGTAAACCTTTAAATGGCCCAGCTTGGCATTCGCTGGGAGTTGTTCATAAGCCTGGTCCTCATAAAGATCAAACAACAGCGCCACATTCGTCATGGCATTGCCATAACTGCTACCCGGCATCTGATCAAACAACCCGTCGCCGTTGGTGTCACGGTATTGTCGGGACTCGCAGATCTGGGCAACGGCTTGCAGGGTGACGGGGTCAAAATCATTTAGATCCTGACGCCGGCATTGTTCCGTCAGGGCGGCGTTGGCCAGATTGTTGCCAGTGCCGTCGAAAAACAGGCCCAGGCGCAGGGTGATGCGCTGCTCGAGTGGCAGCTCGGTCTCTTCTTCCTCTTCTTCATACTCAAGTGTCTCCGGCAGCTCGGCGTGTTGATGGTTCTGGCGCAGATGCTGCGTCGGCCCCCGGTCGGTGCCAGGGCCTGGCTGGCGTTCAGCAACTCTGAGCTGAGCGGCTCTCCAGTGGCAAAGGTCACCGCCCCACCGATAAGTATATCCCCCGAACCACCGATCACGACGTCGCCATGGGAGCCGGTACTGCCGGTGACCACGGCGGGGCGACCGTTGATCAAGACATTGGGTATCACCTGGCCTGTAATGACACTGCCACAAGCGGTTTTGTCGCCGAGGCGGGCCGCGGGCATGCCGTTGAACAGTACATCTGGTGAGCCGCTGATAATGGCGTTGCTGCCGTGGCCTTTCTGCGGGCATTGGGTGGCGTCGCCCAGACGCGCTGCGGGTTTTCCTGACATGGCCTTGTTCCCTGGCGGTGTTGAATATGTATTGCTGTCCGTGCCAGGGATGCTAGTGCGTCAAGCGGCCAGCAACAAGAACGGTTGCCCCGGAATGTGAACCGGTCGGCATGCCTTATACGTCGAAGCTGATGACACGCTCTTCCACTAACCAAACTATAAAATCCGATCAGGCACCCTTTTGGCGCACTACTGCATCCTGCCCTATACTCTGCCAATCGACCAAAAAAACAAATCAGCGGCATTCAGCACCGCCAGTCGAGGCAGCAGGCGTATGGCACAGGAACGTTTTCTGTACGAGAACATCAGTCAGCAGTTGCGCAATCAAATCGGCGGCGGGAGTTATCGAGCTGGCGAGCGACTGCCATCCGTGCGTCGCCTGAGCCGGGTTTTCGGTGTCAGTATCAATACTGTGGTGCAGTGCTTCCGCCAGCTGGAAATGGATGGGGTGATCGATATCCGGCCGCGCTCCGGGGTTTTTGTCGCGAGCAACCCGCCGCTCAAGCAGCCGCCGAGCACGATGGCACAATTCCTGGCGTTACCTGTAGAAGTCTCCCTGAGTGAAGATGTCCTCCATTATATGGAACCGCATGTGGAGGAGCATCTAGTGCACCTGGGGATTGCCCTGCCGGCACGCGAAATCATGCCGATTGACCGCATACTGCGTACCCTGCGCGAGGTCACTCGTACGCACGCCCTACAAGCCTGGGATTACATGCATCCGCATGGCCACGATCGTTTCACCCACCAGTTGGCCCGACGCAGTCTCAACTACCCGGTCCCGATCAACCAGGAAGACCTGATCATCACCAACGGCTGTATGGAGGCATTGGAGCTGGCCCTGCGCACCGTGACCCGCCGCGGCGACACGGTAGCGGTGGAAACGCCCACCTATTATGGCGCGCTGGTAGCCCTGGAGGTCATGCAACGCAAGGCATTGGAGATCCCCACGCATCATCGCGACGGCATGTGCCTTTACTCGCTGGAGCAGGCGTTCAAACACGGCCAGGTAAGCGCTTGCATGGTGTCATGCAACGCGCAGAATCCGCTGGGTTTTACCATGTCGGCCGAGCGCAAACAGCAGCTGGTGGCATTGGCTACCCGCTACTCGGTACCGCTGATTGAAAACGATATATGGGGTGATACCGTGTATGCCGGAGACGCGCCGCCCGCTAAAGCCTACGATAAAGCCGGCATGGTGATTTACTGCAATTCCTTTTCAAAGTCACTGATGCCGGGCATGCGCCTTGGCTGGGTGGCGCCAGGGCGCTTTCATCACCGCCTTCGCGAACTGAAACAGATCAGCAGCATCACTACCGCATCGGCACCCCAGTTGCTTATGAGCCGGCTGATGGAAAGCGGCTTTTACGCGCAGCACGTTCAGCAATTGCGCCATCAATTGGCAGCGCAAACCCAGGAAACCGCCGCAGCCGTGCTGGATGCCTTCCCTCCCGGCACGCGCATCGATATCCCCACCGGCGGTTGCGTGCTCTGGGTCGGCCTGCCACACCGGCTGGATTCCAGAATATTATTCGACCAGGCGCTGGCTAAAGGCATTCATATTTTCCCTGGCACGGTGTTTTCCGTTGGGCCCCGGCATTTCAACTATATGCGCCTGAACGCCGGCACCCCAATCAACAGCAAACTGCGCCAGGCCATTGGCCAACTGGGCGAGCTGGCGCGGGGCATTTGAAGGCCCAACAGCGTCTCCCGCTCATGGCTGTCGGGCGATGCCAGTGTAGTCATCGCTGTAGCAGGGGCTATCACCACACACGTCGTTCACTGCGCCACCCGTTTTCATAAACTCCGATTTCTGCAAACGCGCTGCCACCGTATTACGCGGTGATTCGTGCGGGTCACGACCTACTGACACATCAGGACCCGTGTTGTTGGTCGGGGGAAAAGGGTTACCCCGGTTTCCGTCCGCATTCACCGCACCTGAATCCCAAATCATCAGCGCGTGACCGTCATACGGGTACTGCTCGATCAGAGGGATAGCGTAGTAAGGATTACTGTCCGGGTGCTCACCCAGACGCACGCTTGGCTCATGAATCGCCGCGCCAATAGTGCGGGCCATGATCTCGGCGCTCCACTGCGTCACCTGATAATCCCCCAGGGCAACGTGAAGAAGTAACCGCTTGTTCGTCGGCGTATTGGGCAGGTAGTCTCCGGCCAAGTGGCTGAGATAACCGTTATTCTCCGCCCTGTCCCACAACATTTGCATGAGCGCGAAGATCAGCGAGCGATCCAACCCGTCTTCGTACGCTTGATACAGAACCGTCCCAAACCGCTGATTGAAAGGGCCGTAACGGCGCAGCAACAGACTGTAATTGCTGCCGGGCACGCCGAGAACGCCACGATGGATGTTGGGGGCGGTGGCTACCAGCGCACCGCCGAGAATTCCACCCTGGCTATTACCGTCATAAAACACCTCGGAAGGATCGTATACCAAGGTCTCTGCGGGGCCGTGCCTGAACGCCGGGTGCGACTGGAATCCCTGCGGATGGGTTAACAGCTCAGCCAGAAACATGGCGTTCAATACGCCCTGCTGACTGCGGTCCAACTGCTGAGGCAGCAAGCTGATGTTGGCCAATATCCGATGAATAACGCCGGCAATAAAATCCTCGGTTGCCATACCAACCCAATCAGTGGCGCAAAACATGACGTTATGCTCGGTCTGCATATCCCGCACATTACCTGAGCGGAACTCGCCTCCCGGCCCTTCGCCAAACAATCCATGCCCATAGAGCGCCGCACGGGCAGCTGTAACCGGACTGGCAGCATCTTCAAAATCTGCCACGGCAGTCACCGGAATCTGGCAACGATAGCGCGCCGTGAAAAAATCAGTCCCGTTAAATACCTCCGGCAACGCATCTGGATCATCGTTTGCGTAGTTAAAGGCCGAGCCGGGCGGGCCACCCTCGGCATTTAAATAATTGGGTACCTGGATAGTCCCAGTGATACCACGACTCAAACCCGCGCGAGCAGAGCCATCAATCAATAGCCCCGCTTGGTCCACGGTAAAGACGGGAGCGCTATTACCCAGCCGCGCAAAGGCATCATCTCGTATGCTCAGCAGCCGTTCAGTAATGGACGCCTGACTGGCAATGGTAAAATCCCAGGCCAGGTTGAGACCCTCTCGCTCCACACCATGCGCCTGTAAATGGTCAAAGATGTCCGCCATGGCGCTGCGGCGCGCTTCGTAAACATCTACGCCCGTATCGATCCCATCACGATAGGCGCGAAACAATTCGTTCGTTTCCAACAGCTCACCATCGGCGCTCCGCGCATTGCGGATCGCAGCGATGTAACGATGCCCCTCCTTGAAGTTGACCGCAGGCCGAATAATCAACGCCTGTCTCTCGGCAGACGGTGCGTTGGCATCCAACTCGGCCCAGATCAACTGCCGCTCACCGGTGCCCGCATCGATCACTAGAATGGGCGCATCCGCCGCCAGCGACGCTTCTATATCAGTGATGGATACCGCGCCTGTCTGCTGCAAATCAATACCTGGCAGATGCGCCAGTAACATTGATCCAGGCGAGAACCCATCGTTACGGTTCCACTCGTCAGGATCGACCGGCGCGGCCACGGTGGTGGTCACACCCTGTGGCGCCAGCTGGCTCGCAGCAATCGATACCGGTTGCGCAACCGGCATACCCGCCATATCGAAATCCACCCGCAAGCCCGTCTGCGTAGCGGCGTCCTGGCGAGTGAAGAAGTTGCTCGGGAAGGGATAGAGACAGTGGCCATGTACCGTATGGTCACAATAGCCGGCACTTGCCTCGTCGAATCCCGACAGATCAACAGTCGCTGGCAGCGCCGGCGTACTTGAGCTGGAGCCGGAACTCAGGCAGCCCTGCAGCAGCATGGAACTGCAGGCAAGCACAACCAGGATCAACGTGGGTTGCATGGCTATCTCCTTTTTTTGTTGTTGGTATGCACTCCCAGACTAAAACCTCCCATCCCTGCAAAACAGATACAGATATTACGAAACGGCTGACACAGATACTGCTACCCAAGCGGCCCAGCCCCTGAAATCTGTGACAGTGCTTTAACGGAATCTGTACCTGTTTTATCCCTCAATTAGGGCCTTAGCATAATGTTGCCCGACAACCACAACAAAAAGGCCATAAGAGGGATCTAGCATGTCCACACTTCAGCGTTACTCAACACCTTTTGCAGCAAGCCTTCTCACCCTTGCCTTAACCGGCTGCCTCAGCTCTGGCGGCTCAAGCTCCAGTTCAGATTCCGGCGGTTCACCACCCGATTTCACGCTCAGCGTGCTGTCCAGCGCACCCGATCAGGTCAGCGGCGGCGATGTGCTGCTCTCGGTGGAAGGTGACATGGGCCAGATCGATAGCGAATTGGATCAACTAGAGCTATGGCTCAATGATCAGGAGGTCGACCCTGCGCGCATAACCCGTCGCAACGGCCGTTTGGAAATTTTGCTTGAGGGGCTCGAACTCGGCGAGAACGAACTCGAGCTGCACCACGCCGCCCACGGCCCGCTGCATAGCATGACCCTGACCAACCATCCGATAACCGGCCCAATCTTCTCAGGGCCGCAGCAGTACCCCTTTGTTTGTACTGTCAGTACCGAACTGAACAAACAGCCACTGGTAGACACTGACGAGGGCATGGGCTTCCCGGTTTATGATGCCAGCAATACGCAGATAGGCCTGAGCAAGGACTGCTCGATTGAGTCCTACGTAGAGTTTTTCTACCGCGCCACCGACAACAGCTACAAGCCACTGCCAAGCGACCGCACACGCCCGGCAGACCTGACGACTACCACATTGACAGATGGACGCGTGGTGGACTTTATCGTGCGTCGCGAAGTAGGCACCATCAACCGCTTTATTTACAGCTTTGCCACATTAGCCAGCCTGAATGATGCGGCCGAAGCGGCCTCAACCGAACTATGGAATGGACGAGCCATGTTCCACTTCCTCGGCGGTGTGGCCATCGGGCATACGCAGGGGCGCATGGACAACCGGTCCATGTCGCCAGAGGTGCTAGGCAAGGGCTATGCGGTGCTCTTCTCCACCGGCACCCGCACCAGCTCGCATTACAACCTGCAAGTTGGTGGCGAAACCGCGTTGATGGTCAAGGAGCACTTCGTCAAACGCTTTGGCGTCCCGGATTATACCGTCGCCATCGGCGGCTCCGGAGGCGGCATCCAGCAGTATGTCTATGCGCAGAACCATCCAGGCCTGCTGGACGGCGGCGTACCTCAGTACTCCTATCCCGATATGGTGACCCAAACCATCCATATCGGTGATTGCGAGCTGCTGGAGCACTATATGGATGTCACAGACAAGGACAACGCCCTCTGGACAACCACCGCGAACCGTAGCTGGTTGGTGGGGCTAAACTCAACTGATGACTACCCAGACCCGTTCGCCCCCTACAAGCCCATGTTCGGCTATAGCACTGCCCCCGGCATGACCGAATGCATACCCGCCTGGCGCGGCCTGACCCCACTGGTCATGAATCCGCTTTACGGCGAGGCACGCAACCAAGCGCAGATGCAGCCGCCGGGCATTATGGATTCAGTGCAATGGACGCATTATGACGATCTGCGCAATATCTATGGCCTGGATGATGAAGGCCAGCCGCGCACACTGTTCGACAACGTAGGGGTTCAATATGGTCTTCAAGCCCTCAACGACGGTCATATTACCCCGGCCGAGTTTCTCAAGCTTAACTCGCAGATCGGCGGCTGGAAGCAACCCAAAGATATGATCCAGGAAGGCTTCCCATTCATAGGCACCGAAAGCGATGTCTTAGCTGATCCAAGCAGGTTCGACCCCTGGAGTAGACGCAATATGCGTTTGAGTCCAGACGGCACAGCCCCCGCCCCGCGAACCCAGGGTGACTTGCTAGCGATCAATGCGGCCTACAGTTCAGGCATGGTATTTGACGGAGAGCTGACTATTCCGATGATCGATTGGCGGCACTATTTGGAAGAAGTACTGGATATGCACAACAGTCACCAATCGTTCTCCGGACGTCAGCGTATACGCAACCAGATGGGTCATTCGGATAACCAGGTGATCTGGTTTACCGACGCACGCCCCACTAATGTCAGCGACCCCACTCGCCCGCGCCCCCAAAACGACTTTGACCAGACCTGGCAAGCCCTGGACGTGCTGCACGACTGGATAACCAATATTCAGGAAAACCCTGGGCAAAGTGTTGCGGAGAATAAGCCCGACGCCGCAGTGGATAGCTGCTTCGAGACCAATGGCGAGCTGATCGCCGCGGGTGACAACGTATGGGACGGCATTCTTGACAACAACGTACAAGGTGCCTGCACCCAACTGTTCCCCACCTATACAACCTCAAGAATGGTCGCGGGCGGACCGATTGAAGGGAGTATTTTCAAATGTTCGCTAAAGCCAGTGAACACGGCCGTTAGTGACGGCACTTACGGTACCTGGATGCCGACCAGTGATCAGATCGAAGAACTACAGGCGATCTTTCCACAGGGAGTCTGTGATTACAGCCAGGCGGATCAGGGCCGGCCGCAGGGTTGATAAAGAAGAAGCTGTAGCGCTGCTGAAGCGCTACAGCTTCCAACTCATTGGGCTAATAACCTGCTATCAATATTAGAGTTATCTTCGACTTTTTTGCACCTCTGTAGGCTTCACCCTATGCTCCCGCAAGAGTCGCCTGTCTTGACCACGCCTGCCAACATCAAGCAAATCGACCATCCGTCCTGGAATTACCACATCCCATCCAACACCTGCTGACTTGTCACAGAAGCTAATTTACATTCTGCCATGAATCAATATGGAGTGAACCATGCGTACCGGACATGCTAGCGGCTTTACTTTGATCGAATTGATGGTGGTGGTGGCATTACTGTCAATCGTTGCCTTTCTGGCGATCCCTAACCTCTTTGGCCTGGTGCGCGACAATCAAGTACAGGCCCAAGCCGAGGAAATGAATGCCATGCTGCAGTATGCGCGCAGCGAATCGGTCATTCGCCGTCGCCCGGTTAATGTCAACATCGACACCGCTACCGGCGAAGTCGATGTAACAAGTGCTGGTGTAATCCTCCGCGCCAGCACTTTCGACGCTACTGGCGTCGACTTTACCTCTAGCCATCCACAGCTTATTTATCGCGCAAACGGCACCTCTACCATCGGCGATTTTCGCGCTTCATTCTGTCGCGATGGTATTTCCGAGAAAGCCTATGTCATATCTGTCATTAACAGTGGCCGCTCTACCTTGCATCCGCAGGGCCTTAGCGAAGACGGCACCGCCTTGGGGGGTTGTTAATCATGCTGAAACCAGTTAATTCAGCACCCAAGGGCTTCAGTCTGCTGGAAGTACTTATCACCATCCTGCTGATCGCCGTCGGGGTGCTTGGCATGGTCGCCATGCAGGGACGTAGTATCCAGTATACCAACGACTCACTGCATCGGACCCAGGCTGCCATCCTGGCTAACGAGATGATCGAGATTGTCCGTGCAAGCCCTACCACTGCCACCACCGGCGACGCTTTTTACTTCAGCGCCGAGCTACCCAGCAGTACCGGCGATTGCCGCGAGATCGGCGCCGCATCTCTGATGGATGACCAGATTGCCTGCTGGGGCGACAAGGTCCGCCGTCTGTTACCCGATGCTGGCTCCGATGCAGTCAGCGGTCAGTTCTATGTTTGCCGTACTGCCGTGGCCGGGACTTGCGGTGCTGGTGCGGCGGTCGAAGTGCAGGTCGCCTGGCGCGCGGCGGGTGAGCAATGCTTGATTGATGGTGACGCTGACGCTGACATCTGCACCTATCGCGTAAGGACTCAGATATGACCCAGATTCTTCGCAGAACCCAGCGGGGCCTCTCCATCATCGAACTGATGATCGCGCTCGCCATCAGTAGCTTGTTAATTCTTGGAGTTACTCAGATATACATAGACAACAAGAGCAATTTTTTCTTCCAGCAAGGTCAGTCCGACAATACCGAAAACGCCCGTTATACATTACTGATACTTGAAGAAGAGCTACGCCGGGTGGGTTACCAGATTCGTCCCGATGACGACCCTACATACGCTTTTCGGATTGAAGCTGTGGGCAACTGCAGCTTTGTTGCCGGCGAAACAATTAATTACGACGCCACCAACCGTCGGCTCTGCTTGCGATATCAACCTCATGTTCCCGGACTAACCGCTTGCGACGGGATAGCGCAACCAGGCCCGCCAGAGCCCTACGAGCTTCCGGCCACTCCGAGCAACTTAATTGTCGACCTGACGTTCACCGGCAACAGCCTGCTATGCAATGACCAGCCCGTATTCGACAACGTGGTCGACCTGCAACTTGAGTTCGGCGTGAGCAACAATGACAGCCGCCAGGCTGACGCCTATACAAGCACCCCCGGTGTCAATCAAAGCATCCAGTCGGTCCGCTATGCGGCCTTGGTTAAAAGCCGTTACGACAACATTGCCAGCGACAATCAAAGTCCAGCTTATGAATACTGGCAAGAAACCTACAATGACAATGAGGGCGCCGACGCTCCGGACCGCGCCTTGTATCTGGTCACGGAAAGCACTATTAACCTCAGGAACCTCACCCGATGAAAATGCATGCCTACCGCTCACACCAAAAGCAACGCGGCGCCGTGCTGGTTATCTCTCTGGTGTTTCTGCTGATTCTGACCACTCTGGCAGTGACGAATATGCGCGAGGTCGCGCTAGAGTCTCGGACCACCGGCAACCTGGTCAACCAGAAGGGTTGTTTCAACGCATCGGAGGCGGGTTTGCGCGATGGAGAGTACCGGATTTCCGGTAAACTGACCGATGACACCCCTGGCAACTATCCTTCAATACCAGTGGCCTCATACGGGGGTAATCTGGTACTTGCGCC
Organism: Halopseudomonas pelagia CL-AP6; assembly: GCF_000410875.1. Classification (GTDB taxonomy): domain Bacteria; phylum Pseudomonadota; class Gammaproteobacteria; order Pseudomonadales; family Pseudomonadaceae; genus Halopseudomonas; species Halopseudomonas pelagia. The sequence goes on along the minus strand of NZ_AROI01000006.1, from coordinate 336,875 downwards.
ACCGAACGCCAGCGAATCCTGCCCTGCAGATCTGCCTGCCGACCAGCCCTGCGTTCTCGATCAGGAACCGACATTCGAACAGGCGTTTGCTGCTGGCGAGCCAGGCTTTGCAGGCGTTAAAGAATACTCGCCAGATGCTTCGACTGTGTTCGCGCAAAGCATCCTTTGGTACGCCGTGCCCTTTATCGGCGGTGCCTCCCTGGGCGAATCGGAAAATCCAGAATACGGTAACTTCCAGGCTGGCATTGGTCCATCACGGCACGAAATAAATGCCACCTCTTCAGATGACGGCTGCCGTGTGGATCTGCGCTCAACGACTCTACGTGTCTACCTTTAATGCCAGGACAACAGATTATGAACTCATATAAAAGCCTGACCAAAGCGGCCTTGAGCTGCCTGGCATTTAGCCTCTATCTACACGGCGGAGTGGCCCACGCCGCTGCCCTGGACGTCAGCCAGCAGCCTTTGATGTTGGTGGACTCGGTAGCGCCCAACTTGATCTTCACCATTGATGACTCAGGCAGCATGAAGCGCTCACACGTGCCGGACAGCATTGCTGCCGATGCCACTATGCGGACCAAAAGAGTTAAATCCGCAACTTTCAACCCAGCCTACTACGATCCCAATACCAGCTACATCATTCCCAAGGGCGTCGCAGTGAACGGTTCTGATATCATTTACGGCACCAGCTTTTCCAATGCATATCATATGGGCTTCAAAACCGGCTTGGGCAGTGCCAACCTGGCAACCAATTACCGTGTGACGTGGTATTGCACAAGGGATCAGGTGGGTAACTGCGCTTACGGCACAAACGGCTTCAGTAACATCAAAGAATTGGCTGAGAATCCAGCGGAAGATTTCGACGTCAGCGCCAATCTGATCAATGGCGCATCCACAACTATCACCACCCCCGGCGGCATGGTCTACACGATTGAACGAACAGCCAATGCAACATGCAGGGTTACCGGCGCAGGCTACGTCAACAGCGCCGCGCATTGTACGCAAAACAGTGGAGGTGGATCGCGTACCGCAAGTGTTAATTTACGCCAGCAACCAGTCGCAGCCTATTATTATGTGTTTGATGCCACACGGGCAGGCTGTAGCATAACCTCCATCGGAAATGACGACTGCTACAGAGTGCAGTTAGTGGACACTGCCGAACAGCAGAACTTTGCCACTTGGTATTCGTTCTATCGCGACCGCGCCCTGGCTACCCAGAGCGCTGCCCACCTGGCCTTCTACGATCTACCATCCGCCGTACGCTTTACCTGGCAGGCCCTGAACAACTGTACCAGCTTCAATAACGGTACCAACTGTAATGACAACCGCTTTCGCATTTTTGGCGACCGGCAGAAATCCAACTTTCTCAGTTGGTTAACTGACGTTTCCTTCTCAGGCGGTACGCCACTACGAGCGAGCCTCGATCGGGCCGGAAAATTCCTGGAAACCAATACTGCGTGGGCTAACGAACCCAACCCTTTCAATCCCAGCGGTACCACTGGTAGTACAATTTCAAACCCTCAATACGCCTGCCGCCCAAGCTTCCATATCATGATGACCGACGGCATATGGAACGGGGCAAATGGCTCACCTAATTCGACCCTGCGAGCCGACCATAGCAACTTCAACCTCCCAGACGGTCAGAGCTATTCAAATAGCCGACGCCCCTATGCAGATGCGACGACCAATACACTTGCTGACCTGGCCATGCATTACTGGGCAACGGACTTGAATACAGGCCTTGACAATGAAGTGAAGCCTTATACACGTTTCACCAATACCAATGCAGCAACTCAATACTGGGATGCGCGAAACAATCCTGCTACCTGGCAGAACATGACCAACTACATGGTAGGCCTGGGGCTCGGGTCTTCATTGAATAATTCGTCCGTACCCTGGGAAAAGGACACTTTCCAGGGCGGTTATGCCAACATCCTCAATGGCACCGCCAATTGGCCTGCTGCTGGTGATAGCAACGCCAATAACGTCTATGACCTGTGGCATGCTGCGGTCAATTCACGCGGCGAGTTCTTCAGTGCCGACAGCCCTGAGGAGCTCGTCACTGCTTTCAACGACATTATTAATCGCATTGCTGAGCGCAACTCGACCGCAGGTCGGCCAGGCGTGTCCTCATCGGTCAGCCTGAACACTAGCGATCCGAGTGACATCAGTATCGTCAACCGTATCTTCGAGTCTTCTTATGACAGCACCGCCGGCTGGACTGGTGACTTGGTGCGCAAGGATGTCAGGCGTCTATCTAATGGTCTAGTCACCATTGACGAAGAATGGTCAGCATCAGAACGCATTACGGCCCAGGGCACTGGCCGAAACATTTATATGGGTGGCGATAGCGCTATCAGGCCTTTCAACTGGACCAACCTTAGCCCAGAGCAACAGGCCCTGTTCAACCTCAATCCTGACGGCCTGAGCGGAACTCCCGACGCCCGAGGCGGCGCTCGCGTTAACTATATAAGAGGCCACCGCGCAGGCGAAGGTACCGGTACCACTGACTTTCGCGCTCGTACCTCGGTATTCGGCGACATCATCAATTCCGCGCCAGCTGTGGTAGGTACAGCCGGTAATGTGCCCTACCTCATGGACCGTATTGACGGAGCCCGCGGCGAATATCTTGCATATCTTCGCCGGACTGCCGATCGCCCCGAGCTGGTGTATGTTGGCGCCAACGATGGCATGCTGCATGCCATCCATACCGCTGACGGTGACGGTTACCTGGGTGGTGAGGAAGCCTTTGCCTTTATTCCCGACGCAGTGATAACCAACCTGCCAAGCCTGACCGGCCAAAGCTATCAGGGCGGCGAACACCGTTTCTTCGTCGATGGCAGCCCCATTGTTCGGGACGTCTATATCGGTGGCGAGTGGCGTACCGTGCTGGTAGGCACCCTGCGCGCCGGTGGCAAGTCTATCTTTGCACTGGACATTACCGACCCTGGGTCAGACGGTTCAGGGGTGGAATTGCTCTGGGAAATAAGTAATGAGAGCGACGATTACAGCGACCTCGGTTATACCTTCGCCCGCCCTGAAATTGTTCGTCTGCACAGTGGCCAATGGGCCGTACTGCTGGGCAACGGCTATGACAGCACCAACCCCGACACTGGCGTCAACGATGTCGCGGCGCTGTTTGTCATCGACATCAGTAACGGCGAGAAACTCACCCAGCTTACCGTCGACGACGGTTCTGACCTGCCCAACGGCCTGTCCAGCGTACGCGGCGCCGACAACAACAGTGACGGCATTGTCGATTATGCTTATGCTGGTGATCTGCGCGGCAACCTTTGGCGCTTCGATCTGGTGAACACGGGGTCCTCCAGTGGGTCGGACCCCTTTGCCAGGGCAAATCATGAGTCAATTGATCCCAGTTCTTTCAGGGTCGCTTACGGCGGCCAGCCGATGTTCAAGGCGCGCTTCAACAGCGACGCTACCCTGCCGCAGTCCATCACAGCCATACCGTCGCTGGTACGCCATCCGAGCCGTCTCGGCTATCTGGTCATTGTCGGTACCGGCAAGTATTTCGAAACATCAGATGCAGCGCCCGACACCAGCAAGGCCAACAGCATCTACGCGGTATGGGACCGTTACACCCGCGCGCAAAATACCAGTGCAGCACTTGCACTAGCCAACCGTGGAAATATGGAACAACGCACTATCACTAGCCAGGCGAATACCACCTTCACTGGGGACGCAGGGTCCACTACCAGCTTGATACGCGTCATCAGCGATGGTCGGGTGGAATGGTACAACCCCGGCACTACGCCGATCCAGGAGGCAAGTGAAAGCAATGTTCGGCGACGCGGCTGGTTTTTAGACTTGAGAGTCGGCAGCAGTTCACTGGAGGGTGAGATGATGGTAAATGAGATGCTCGCTCGCGGAAATACGCTTCTCTTCGGTACCACAACCCCCAATGAGGATCCTTGTGCGGACGGGCTGACCAGCTTTATCTATGGCATCAATGCACAAACTGGCGCCCGAACTTTGTTGCCGCCTTTCGACTTCAACCGCGATGGCAGAATTGACGCAGGTGACTCGACCTCGGCAGGGATTCCTCCTTCCGGCATCCAAATTGGAGCGCCCGGCGGCGTGGCGTTGACAGGGGATGGACTCATTTACGGCAATGATGACACTCTCGGTTTCTTCGTACCCCCTGCAGAGCAGGGCCGCCAGACCTGGCAGTACCTGCTAGAGGAGACACCTTAATGAGCCTGATCAAACTGAGAGAAAGCAGGGGCTTTACCCTGGTAGAGCTGATGATAGTAGTCGCCATCATCGGCATCCTCGCCGCCGTTGCATACCCCAGCTACCGCGAGTACGTGTTGCGCGGCAATCGTACAGAAGGACAGTCGCTCCTCGTCGAGGCCGCAGCGCGACAGGAGCGTTTCTATGCGCAGAACAACGCCTACCTCACGGATGATGCCAACCGTGGCCGTCTTGGCGTTAATGAGGGTCGCTACGCCGATCTCTATACTCTCGCCATTAGCCAAGTAGCCAATGACGGCGGCTATACTTTGACCGCAACACAGTTATTCAATGATGCTGACTGTGGCAACTTGACGCTAAATGCCAGGGGGGACAGGGGCCGTAGCGGAACTGGTCGAGCGTTGGACGAATGTTGGCGCTAAGCTGTTAATAAACTAAGTCATACTCAAAGTTACGTCGGGTTTACCTAGGGGCATACAGGAAGTAGCCCCTCTATCAACACGTCAAGGAGGATCGAATATGAACTCACGCGGATTTACTCTGATTGAGTTGCTGGTGGCCTTAGTAGTATTGGGCATACTCCTCAGTATCGGCATGCCGGCCTTCGGCAAGATCATCGATCAGCAGCGCATGGATTCTGGCCTGAGCAGCCTCACCGGCAGCCTGAATATGGCCCGGCTGGAAGCAGTAAGACGCAACCGGCCTGTGACCCTGGCTGCGATAGAGGGCGACTGGGGCAACGGCTGGTTGATGTTTCTGGATACCAATCACAACGGCCAATACGACGCAGGCGAACCGCTGCTGCGTGAGATAGCGCCTGACGCGGCAATCCGCATCCACGCCAATACGCCGGTAGCGCGATATGTACGCTTCAATGGCCGCGGTGAAAGCCAGTTGCTTAACGGGGGATTTCAGGCGGGAACCTTTCGCTTCTGTCCGCTCGCCGCTAGCGATGAAGGGCGGCGGGTGACGATCAATCAGGTGGGGCGTTGGCGGGTTGAGCGGGGTGTTATTGAAGCGGAGTATTGTGAGTTTTGATGGTTGGGATGGGCTCCCGCGTTCGCGGGAGTGAGGCGCGAGCGGATAGTGCCGAGCAGCTTAACCGCTGGAAGCGAGCGCGAGTGACGCAGTTAGACTGCGTCACTGCGGCGGTTTCAGGTACGGTATTCGGCGTTGATGCGCACGTACTCGTGGGACAAATCCGTGGTCCAGAGCGTTTCCTGGTAATCACCGCGGGCTAGATCGATGCGGATGGTGATTTCTGCCTGGGCCATGATGCGTGCGCCCTGCTCTTCGGTATAGTCCTCGGCACGGCCGCCGCTGCGGGTGATGCATAGGTCGTCGAGATAAACGTCAATTCGTTCTACGACCAGCTCCGGAACGCCAGCGCGGCCTACGGCGGCGAGTATTCGCCCCCAATTGGGATCGGAGGCAAACAGGGCGGTTTTGATCAGGGGTGAATGCGCTACAGCATAACCTACGTCCAGGCATTCATCGCGATTGCCACCACCATTGACCTGAATGGTGACGAACTTGGTGGCCCCTTCCCCGTCGCGCACGATGGCTTGCGCCAACTCAAGCATGATGGATTTCACCGCAGCCGCGAGCTGCTGGTAATCAGCGCCATTGGCGACGGTAATTTCATCCATAGAGGCCTGACCGGTCGCGACCAGCATGCAGCAGTCGTTAGTGGAGGTGTCGCCGTCGATGGTAATGCGGTTGAATGACAGGTCAGCGGCTTCGCGTAGCAAGGCCTGTAGCACCGGCTGAGCAACTTTCGCGTCGGTGGCGATATAGCCGAGCATGGTAGCCATGTTCGGCCTGATCATGCCCGCCCCTTTGGATATGCCGGTGATGGTCACTGTCTGGCCGGCCAGGGTGATCTGCCTGCTAGCGCCTTTGGGCAGAGTATCGGTGGTCATGATGCCTTCGGCAGCCTGGGCCCAGTGGTCGGCATCCAGGTTGGCCAGAGCGGCTGGCAGCGCAGCTATCACCTTGGCGGCTGGCAGCAGTTCGCCGATGACGCCAGTGCTGAACGGCAGCACTTGTTCAGTTTGTACTTGGGTCAGCTGCGCGAGAGCTTCACAGGTCTGGATAGCGGCCTGCATGCCGGGCTTGCCGGTGCCAGCATTGGCGTTTCCGGTATTGACCAGCAGGTAGCGTGGCGCGTGATGGATGTGTTCGCGGCACAGGGTCACTGGCGCGGCGCAGAAGGCGTTGAGGGTAAACACGCCAGCGATGCTTGCACCTTCGGCCAGCTCCATCACCACGATGTCTTTGCGCCCTGCTCGTTTGATGCCGGCAGAGGCAATACCCAAGCGAAAGCCGGGGACAGGGTGAAGTACAGGCAAGGGGCCAAGACCGACGGGCATGGGGAGATCTCCGCTAACTGGATAAAAGAGTGGCGATTGTAGCAGCACTTTAGCGGGTGGTGCAGAGTGCGATGGCGCGCCGAGCTACCCGAGGCGAACGAATTCTGATTCGCGTATGTGGGTTACCATGAGCCCGCTGGCCGGGATGGAACCCGGCCACTCCCAGAGCGCTTGCGGGCAGTGTTGAGTTTCATCTGAAGCAGGCAGTGGGGCTGATGGCCTGTTGGCCGGGATGGAACCCGGCCACTCCCAAGGGGCGCTCGCGGGCAGTGTTGAGTTTCATCTGAAGCAGGCGGTGGAGCTGATGGTCTGTTGTTGGCCGGGATGGGACCCGGCCACTCCCGGGGCGCTTGCGGGCAGTGTTGAGTTTCATCTGAAGCAGGCGGTGGGGCTGATGGCCTGTTGGCCGGGGTGGTACCCGGCCACTCCCAGGGGGTGCCGGGAGTGTCGAGTTCCATCTCGACACGGCGATTATTCAGGTCAACCCCGCGCTGGTGCGAGGCCCAACCTGGTCGGCGTCAGATCAATCGATCTTGCCGTGGCATTGCTTGTATTTCTTGCCGGAACCGCAAGGGCAAGGATCGTTACGGCCGACCTTGGGGCCGTCACGGGTGACGGGTGCGGCGGTGGCAGTAGCGGTTTGCTCTGCTGGCTCTGGCGTCTCTTCAGCGCCCACGGGCGCTACCTCTTCATGCTTGAACTGCATGCGCTGGGCCATCTCTTGCGCTTGGCGGCGCATCCGCGCTTCCTCTTCCACTGGATCTTCGCGGCGCACTTTCACGTGACTGAGGATACGGATGGTGTCGCGCTTGACCGACTCGAGCATTTCTTCGAACAGGTTGAAGGCTTCACGTTTGTATTCCTGTTTGGGGTTCTTCTGCGCGTAGCCACGCAGGTGAATACCCTGGCGCAGGTGATCCATGGTCGCCAAGTGCTCCTTCCACAAATCATCCAGCACGCGCAGTAGCATCTGCTTCTCGAAGGTACGCAGCGCCTCGGACCCGGTCAGCTCTTCCTTCTCGGCATAGGCCTTGACCAGCTCTTCCAGAATACGCGCACGCAGGCCTTCTTCATGCAGTGTGTCGTCGGCATCCAACCATTCCTGCACTGGCGCCTTGATACCCAGCTCGGCGTTCAGGTGCTGTTCCAGGCCAGGTACATCCCACTGTTCAGGCAGGCTTTGCGGCGGAATGTATTGGCTGATGGCGTCTGCTACGACGTCTTCACGAATCGCCTGAATGGTTTCAGACACATCCTGCGCTGCCAGTACCGCGTTGCGCTGGCCATAGATCACCTTACGCTGTTCGTTGGCAACGTCGTCGTATTCCAGTAGCTGTTTGCGGATATCGAAGTTACGGCCTTCCACTTTGCGCTGGGCTTTCTCGATGGCGTTGGTGACCATGCGGTGCTCAATGGCTTCGCCCTTCTCCATCCCCAGTGCCTTCATGAAGTTTTTCACCCGGTCAGAGGCAAAAATCCGCATGAGGTTATCTTCTAGCGACAGGTAGAAGCGGCTTGAGCCCGGATCACCCTGACGGCCAGCCCGGCCGCGCAGCTGGTTATCGATACGCCGCGACTCGTGACGCTCACAAGCGATGATATGCAAGCCGCCAGATTCCAGCACCTGCTGGTGGCGCTGCTGCCACTCGGCTTTGATCTGCGCAACCTGCTCTTCGGTTGGATTTTCCAGGCTGGCGACTTCCGCCTCCCAGCTACCACCCAGAATAATGTCAGTGCCGCGACCGGCCATGTTGGTGGCAATGGTTACCGCTCCGGGGCGGCCGGCCTGGGCAATAATCTCGGCTTCTTTCTCGTGGTGCTTGGCGTTCAATACCTTGTGCGGAATCTTCTCGGCATCCAGCAACCGGGAAACGGCTTCCGATGATTCAATCGAAGCAGTACCCACCAGGATCGGCCGACCTTCACCCATGCTGTGCTTGATATCAACGGTGATAGCGGCGAATTTTTCCTCGATGGTCAGGTAGACCAGGTCGTTATAGTCCTTGCGCGCCATGGGCTTGTTGGTGGGGATAACCACCACATCCAGGCCATAAATCTGGCGGAACTCGAACGCCTCGGTATCGGCCGTGCCGGTCATGCCGGACAGCTTGTTGTACAGACGGAAATAATTCTGGAAGGTCGTCGAGGCCAACGTCTGGCTTTCGGCCTGAATCTTCAGCCCTTCCTTCGCCTCGATGGCCTGGTGCAAACCCTCGGACAAGCGACGACCCGGCATGGTCCGCCCGGTGTGCTCGTCAACCAGGATGACCTGATTGTTCTGCACGATGTATTCGACGTTGCGATGAAACAGCACGTGGGCACGCAAGCCCGAATGCACATGGTGCAGCAGGTTCAGGTTCTGCGCTGCGTACAGGCTGTCGCCCTCGGGCAACAGACCTTCCTGACTGAGCAAACCCTCAACAAACAGGTGACCTGACTCGTTCAGCTCGACCTGGCGGGTCTTTTCGTCGATATAGTAGTGCCCTTCCACCTCATCCTGACCCTCTTCGGCCAGATAGCCGCGGGTCAGCTGTGGAATCAGCTTGTTGATCGCTTCATAGAGTTGCGAGCTGTCGTTGGACGGGCCGGAGATAATTAGCGGGGTGCGCGCTTCGTCGATCAGGATCGAGTCGACTTCGTCGATAATCGCGAAATTCAACTCACGCTGAAACTTGTCTTCAATACTGAAGGCCATGTTGTCGCGCAGATAATCAAAACCGAATTCGTTGTTGGTGCCGTAGGTAATGTCGCAGCGGTAAGCGTCGCGCTTGTCCTGCGGATCCTGAAATGGCACCACAACGCCCACGCTCAACCCCAGAAATTCATACAGTGGGCGCATCCAGCCGGCATCACGCCGGGCCAGGTAGTCGTTGACCGTAATAACGTGCACACCCTTGCCGGACAAGGCATTCAGATAAGCCGCCAGCGTCGCGACCAGGGTCTTGCCCTCACCGGTTTTCATTTCGGCAATGTGGCCTTCGTGCAAGGTCATGCCGCCGATCATCTGGGCATCAAAGTGACGCATGCCCATGACCCGTTTGCTGGCTTCACGTACCAATGCGAAAGCTTCGGGAAGAATGGCATCCAGGCTTTCGCCCTGTGCAACCCGTTCTTTGTATTCGGCAGTCTTGGCCTTTAGCTGCTCGTCGCTCAGGGCGTTCAGTTTTTCTTCGTGGGAGTTGATCGTTCCAACGATCCGGCCCATGCGTTTCAACTCACGCTCGTTCTTGCTACCAAACAGTTTCTTCAATAAAGGCGCAAACATAGTCGACTTTGATATCCGTTTGAGGGTTGACAGGTCAGGCCGTGGTCAATCGGCCATTACCGCAAAACAAGCATTCTACTCTGAATCAGCTGACACAATAAACCGTGAGGGGTTTTATCATGCGCGCCGAGCTTGATATGGCGACAGAGCCGCGAGGAAAGGAGATCAAGCCAGGGACCAGAAGCCCCGCTTGGCAAGCGCAGGCAGCAACCTGCGCAAGGGACGCGTTATTTGAGCGCGATGTGGCGAGCCGGGTTGACCGCCATGCCTTTATGAAACACCTCAAGGTGCAGATGCGGGCCGGTAGAGCGGCCGGTAGACCCCACCGTAGCAATTTGCTGGCCTTTACTGACCAGATCACCTTTCTTGATATCCAAGGTGTGAGCATGAGCGTAACGGGTTTTATAGCCGTCTCCATGGGAGATTTCGACCATATTGCCATAGGCGCCATTGCGCCCGGCAAAGGTCACCACCCCGGCACCCACGGCAAAAATCGGTGTGCCGCGCGGCGCGGCGAAATCCAGCCCAGTATGCATGGCGATACGACCGGTTAGCGGGTCACTACGACGGCCAAAGCCTGAAGAGATATGCCCTTGATGCACCGGCCTGAAGTCAAGCAAGGCATTGCTGTCGACACTGCGATTGACCATCAGCTTTTCCAACAGTTTCAGCTGTTGGGTACGGCTGTCGATGCGATCGGCGAGCCTGTCCAGCACTGACTGCACGTCAGGACTTTCATGCTTCAAGCTATTATTGAGCAGCTCGGGACCGCCCATGCCAGGGTCGGAGCCAAAATCGAATTCACCGTCAGACATGTCAGCCAGCTCGGTAAGCCGCTCGCCCAGCGCATCAAGCCGCATCAGACGGGTTTGTAGCCGCGCCAGTTGCTGGGTCATGTGCTCCAATTGTGCCTGCGACTCACCGCCGGACTCTTCAGTGTCGATATCCGCCAGCGTTTCCTGCCAGGCGGCTTCGGACTCCACCGAAATAACCGGCTGTGGCGCGCTGGTGAGTACCGACCAGGTCAGTACTGCGGCCATAACCGGCACGGCAACCATGGCAGCACCTGCGGCAAGCAGTACAGGCAGGCTGAGCGTCAACGCCCGGGCCGCGCCATGACGGTCCGTTAGAATAATGATGTTCAAGCAAAAACCCCCAAACTACGATTCCCCAAGCAACCAAACTGGCGGTTCTGATAGGATGACCGCTGGTTAATTACGTCAATCGGCATATGCCATGTCTTTTCATCCTCTGGATGCCCGTCGCCCCGGCGACTTGATTCGCACCCATGCAACCCTCAAGGGGTTGTATGCCAAAGCCCATGCTGTAGAGCGCCTGCAAATACTGCTGGATACGCTGCTGGAGCCGGCTGCCCGAGAACACTGCCATATCGCGGCGTTACGCGAGGGCGTTCTGAAGCTGATCGTGACCGATAGCCACTGGGCTACGCGCATGCGTTACCAGCAAAAACGACTCGTTCGTCAGTTGCAGGCATTTAATGAGTTTGCAACCTTAACTAAAATACACTGCAAGGTACAACCGCCGTTGGTCAAAAAAGCACCACCGGTTCACAAAATGCGAAAATCGGCAGTCGCAGCGCAAAGCCTGAATGACACCGCCGAGCAGATTACCGATCCCGCGCTAAAGGCCGCGCTGACACGACTTGCCAAACATCACGAAGGTCAATAAAGACCATCTAGGGCAAAATTCAGCTAAAAAAAATGGCCACCGAAGTGGCCATTCAAATCGAAACGAAACCGTGTCTCAGGAAACGATGTATCAGACGGCGGCGGCCGGGCGCATAAAGGAGATGGGCGCAGTGCCAGCGTCGTCAAAGGTAACTACTTCCCAGGCTTCCTTATTGGCAAGCAGGGCACGCAACAGCTTGTTGTTCAGGCCGTGGCCAGATTTGTTACCGCGGAACTCACCTACCAGGCTCTTGCCCAGCAGATACAGATCGCCGATGGCATCGAGAATCTTGTGTTTGACGAATTCGTCCTCATAGCGCAGGCCGTCTTCATTCAATACACGGTACTCGTCCACCACAATCGCGTTGTCCACGCTACCGCCCAGGGCCAAATTCTGTGAGCGCAGGTGCTCGATATCACGCATAAACCCGAAAGTCCGTGCCCGGCTGACTTCCTTGACGAAGGAAGTGCTCGAGAAATCCACGCTGGCAGACTGGCTACGACCGCGAAATACCGGATGGTCAAAATCAATGGCAAAGGACACCTTGAACCCTTCAAAGGGTAAAAAGCTGGCCGTCTTGCCGTCTTCTTCCACCGTCACTTCACGCTTGATGCGAATAAACTGTTTAGCCGCATCCTGCTCCTGGATACCAGCGGACTGGATCAGGAATACAAAAGGACCGGCGCTGCCATCCATGATCGGCACTTCAGGCGCACTGAGTTCCACATAGGCGTTGTCGATCCCCAGGCCCGCCATGGCGGACAACAGGTGCTCGACCGTATCCACCTTGGCACCCTGGTTAACCAGGGTGGTCGACATGGTGGTATCACCCACGAACTCGGCTCGTGCCGGGATCTCGACCACAGGGTCCAGATCTACCCGGACGAACACGATGCCCGTACCTACCGGTGCTGGCTTCAGCGTGAGGTAAACCTTCTCACCCGAATGCAAACCAACACCAGTGGCCCGGATGATATTTTTCAGTGTGCGTTGTCTGATCATGCTTGACATGGCTTCCGCTCTAGTTGCGAATTATTTTCAACAAATTGGCATGCATCATAGCAAAGTACGCCTCTGTTGAATACCAATCAGCCCTATCCCGTCAATTGACTGAGCCTATAAAGTTCAGTCAGCCTGACGACGCAGGAAAGCCGGAATATCGAGATAATCCAGGTCTTCTGCAGGCTGATTCAAGCGTGCCGCCGCCGCATTATTGCCCTGCCCGGTATTGCGCATAACCGTTGGGCGATCCAGATCGCGATAGTTCGGCGTAGTGCTTTCTGCTGGCTGCTGACGGCTTGGCGCGGCGTTGGCGGTGGTGTTGTCGATCACCTTGACCGGCTTGTCGGTCTTGGCGCCCAGGCCAGTAGCAACAACGGTCACGCGCAGCTCATCACGTAGTTCAGGATCAATAACGGTACCGACGACCACAGTAGCGGTATCAGACGCGAACTCTTCCACGGTGTTACCCACCTCAGAGAACTCACCCAGGGACAAATCCGGGCCGGCAGTAATGTTGACTAGAATGCCGCGTGCACCCATCAGGTTGACGTCTTCCAGCAGCGGGCTGCGGATAGCCGCTTCAGCCGCTTCACGCGCACGGTTCGGACCACTGGCGTGGCCAGTACCCATCATTGCCATGCCCATTTCGCTCATCACGGTTTTCACGTCGGCAAAGTCGACGTTAATCATACCCGGACGCATGATCAGGTCAGCAATACCCTGAACGGCGCCAAGCAGCACGTCATTGGCTTTGCTGAACGCGGCCAGCAGGCTGGCATCTTTGCCCAGCACAGTCAGCAGCTTTTCGTTGGGGATGGTGATCAGCGAATCGACGTGCTGGCTCAGCTCACGAATACCTTCTTCGGCAATCTGCATACGCTTGCGGCCTTCGAAGGGGAATGGCTTGGTGACCACGGCGACGGTAAGGATGCCCATTTCCCGTGCTACTTCAGCAACGATAGGCGCAGCACCGGTACCTGTGCCGCCACCCATGCCGGCGGTAATGAAGACCATATCGGCGCCGCGCAGGACTTCAGCAATGCGCTCGCGATCTTCCATTGCCGCTTCACGACCGATCAGCGGATTGGCGCCTGCACCAAGGCCTTTGGTGACGTTCGGGCCCAGTTGCAGAACGGTGCGGGCGCTGATGTTTTTCAGTGCCTGTGCATCGGTATTGGCGCAGATGAATTCAACGCCTTCGACGTTATTAATCACCATGTGCTGCAGGGCATTACCGCCACCACCGCCAACACCGACGACCTTGATTACCGCGTTTTGCGGAACGTTATCAATTAATTCAAACATGGCCCATCTCCTCGAGAACTGTCTCGTTTCGTTTCGTTTCGTTTCGTTTACAGCACGTTTGCTCGCTTGCGCGAGGCCTTGCCCGCTTAAAAGCAGGTCTATTAAAAATTGCCCTTGAACCAGCGCTTGATACGCACCAGCGCGGATTCCTTACTCTGTTCTGAACTGCTTGCCGCCAACGCATGGTGGCGATTGCCGTAGTGCAGCAGGCCGACGCTGGTCGCGTAAATTGGATTGCGCACTACATCGGTCAAACCCTTGAACTCCTGCGGCATACCCAGGCGTACCGGCATGTGAAAGATTTCCTCGGCCAGTTCGACTGCGCCTTCCATCTTCGAGGTGCCGCCGGTCAAGACGATGCCCGCAGGAATCATGTCTTCAAACCCAGAACGCCGCAGCTCAGCCTGAATCAGCGTGAACAGCTCGTCGTAACGTGGCTCGACCACTTCAGCCAGCGCCTGGCGGGACAGATCCCGTGGCGGCCGCTCGCCAACACTGGGTACCTTGATGGTTTCTTCCGGCCCGGCCAGTTTGGCCAGGGCGCAGGCATAGCGAATCTTGATTTCTTCGGCGTACTGGGTCGGTGTACGCAGCGCCATGGCGATGTCGTTGGTGACCTGATCACCGGCAATCGGGATCACGGCGGTGTGACGAATCGCGCCTTCGGTGAAGATGGCGATATCGGTAGTGCCACCGCCGATATCGACCATGCACACGCCCAGCTCTTTCTCGTCTTCGGTCAATACCGCGTAACTGGAGGCCAGTTGCTCGAGGATCACATCCTCAACTTCCAGGCCGCAGCGACGGATACATTTCTCAATGTTCTGCACCGCGTTCAGCGCGCAGGTGACCAGATGCACCTTGGCCTCCAGCCGCACGCCGGACATTCCCAGCGGCTCGCGTACGCCTTCCTGGTTATCAATCACGTATTCCTGCGGCAAGATGTGCAGCACCTTCTGGTCCGCCGGAATGGCGACCGCTTGGCCGGCATCCAATACCCGCTCGATATCCGCCTGCGCCACTTCACGGTCGCGAATGGCGACGATGCCGTGGGAGTTCAGGCTACGGATATGGTTGCCAGCAATACCCGCAAACACTGAGTGAATCTGGCAACCGGCCATCAATTCAGCCTCTTCGATAGCGCGCTGAATGGATTGCACAGTGGATTCAATATTCACCACCACACCCTTCTTCAAGCCGCGTGAAGGGTGCGAGCCGATACCGACAATTTCCAATACGCCGTCTGCGCCGATCTCACCGACCAGTGCAACGACCTTGGCTGTGCCGATATCGAGCCCGACAATCATCCTGCTACCCTGCTTGCTTGCCATAAGATCCGGTTACTCCCCCGTTGAAGCTTGTGCGGCCGGCTCGCGCCAGGCCACTGCCATTGCATTGCTATAACGCAGATCAACCCGCGCTATCTGTTCCCGATGCTCGGACAGCATGTGCTGATCGATGGTCAGAAACCGTTGCATCTTGTCTACCAATTTGTCCCGCCCCAGCAGCACCTGCATGCCGTCCTGAGTGGTCAGAAACCAACTGCCGCGATCGCGCAACTCCAGCTCGGCCACGCCCAGCCCATAGGGTCTCAGCAGACGATTGAACTGCTGGTAATACTGCATGACCCGGCGCTGCGCACGCTGCGGACCAGAGAGTTGCGGCAGGTCAGAAAAGCGGCTGATGTCCTCGGGACTGAATTCCTTGCCGGCGTTGTTCAACAGCGCACTGTCACCCCAACGTGCAATCGGCATCTGTTCATCCAGATGCACGATCAACTGATCAGGCCAGACCCGCGTGACCGAAACGTTCGCCACCCAAGGCATAGCTGCCAGGTCGCCCCGCATGGCGCCCAGATCTATGCCCAGAAAGCTCTCGTTCAGGTACGGCTGGATAACCGCCTGCACGGACGTCGGATCAATGTATTGCAACTCGCCCTGCACGCTGACCAGGTCAATCGGCCGGTCAGCCAGCGGCCACAGACGGCTGCCCAACTCGTAAAGGCCGATACCCAGCGCCAGCAGCACCACTGGCCAGAGCAGCTGTTGGGCGCGGGTAAAGGCGCCGTCCAGGGATGGCCAACGCAGCGACAGGCTTGGCCAGCTACGCGGGGTTGGCTGAGACACACGCACAGCGCCACGACTGGACGCAGCGCGTCTGGTCGTGGCCTTGCCGGCACGTGGGTCTCTGATCATCGCCCCGAGCATTGGGTTATCCTCAGTAACGGGCGCTGGCGAGTATCGCCAGCACCAGGTCGGTGAACGTCATACCGGCCGCAGCGGCGGCCATCGGCACCAGGCTGTGATCGGTCATGCCGGGCACAGTATTAACCTCCAGCAGATAGAACTGACCCGCTTCATCCTGCATTACATCCACTCGTCCCCAACCACGGCAGGCGACAGCATTGAAGGCTTGCAGGCACAAGTCACCAAGTTCCGCCTCGCGCTCTTCGCTCAAGCCGCAGGGGCAGATATATTGGGTATCGTTGGTCAGATACTTGGCTTCGTAGTCATAGAAGGTATGCGGGGTGCGCAAACGAATCGCCGGCAGCGCCTTGCCATCGAGAATCGCCACGGTGAATTCAGCCCCGGTGATCCATTGTTCAACCAGCGCGACGTCGTCGTACTGCTGCGCGTCGGCCCAGGCCTGCTCAAGCTGCGTCACGCTATCGACTTTCGCCATGCCGATGCTGGAGCCTTCGTGAATCGGCTTGACGATCAATGGGGCACCCAACCGATCAATAATCGCCTGACAGTCGGCCTGCTCGCGCAATACGCCGTAGGCTGGCGTCGGCAAGCCCAGACTTTGCCACACCAACTTGGTGCGCAGTTTGTCCATGCCCAGCGCAGAGGCCATGACGCCACTGCCGGTATAGGGTAGTTGCAAGCTTTCCAGCAGACCCTGCAGGCTGCCGTCTTCGCCACCCCGGCCATGCAGCGCGATAAACACACGGTCGGGCCGTTGCTTGATCAGTTGCTCAGCCAAATCCGCACCGGCATCGATACCGTAGGCATCCACACCGGCGCCCAGTAACGCTTCCAGCACCGCGTTGCCAGATTTAAGCGACACCGCGCGTTCGGCAGATCGGCCACCAAAGAGCACAGCTACTTTACCCAGCGCTTGCACGTCGATTGTCATGCTTCACCTCCGCGACCGTTGAGCTGGTGCAGTGCCTCGGCCAACTGCACGGCCAGGCCGCCGATATCACCCGCGCCCTGGGTTAGCAGGATGTCGCCAGGCTGCAATACGGCTTCGAGTAGTGGCATCACATCCGCATCGCGCTCGACGTAAATCGGATCCAGATGACCGCGCTGACGGATGCTGCGGCACAAGTGCTTGCTGTCAGCGCCGGGGATCGGTTCTTCGCCCGCCGGATAGACTTCCATCAACAGCAATGCATTGGTCTCGGCCAGCACCTGGACGAAGTCTTCGTACAAATCATGGGTACGACTGAACCGGTGCGGCTGGTAGATCATCACCAACCGCCGCTCAGGCCACCCGGCGCGTACCGCCTTGATCACCGCAGCCACTTCGCGTGGATGATGGCCATAGTCGTCAACCAGCATGATCTCGCCATTACCCAGCGGGTAGTCGCCATACACCTGGAACCGCCGGCCAACGCCTTCAAAACCGGTCAAGCCCTTGATGATGGCCGCATCGCTGACCAGCTCATCGGTGGCCACGGCGATGGTAGCCAGGGCGTTCAATACGTTGTGCACACCCGGCATATTGACCGACACGGTGAGGTCGTCATGCCCTTCGCGTACCGCAGTGAAATGCGTCTGCATACCTTGCTGATGAATATTGATAGCGCGCACATCGGCGTCTTCAGACTGGCCGTAGGTGATCACCTGGCGATTGATCTGCGGCAGAATTTCACGCACCACGGGATCATCAATACAGAGTACAGCCAGACCGTAAAAAGGCAGGTTGTGCAGGAACTCGACGAAGGTCCTTTTCAGGCGATTGAAATCACCTTCGTACGTGGCCATGTGGTCGGCGTCGATATTGGTAACAATCGCGACCATCGGCTGCAGGTGCAGGAAGGAAGCATCGCTTTCATCCGCTTCGGCCACCAGGTAGCGGCTTTCACCTAGCTGGGCATTGGTACCGGCACTGGTCAGACGGCCACCAATCACGAACGTCGGGCTCATACCTTCTGCCGCCAGCACCGATGCGATCAAGCTGGTGGTGGTGGTCTTGCCGTGCGTGCCTGCCACGGCGATGCCATGCCTATAGCGCATCAGCTCGGCCAGCATCTCTGCGCGCGGCACTACCGGGATGCGTTTTTCCATGGCCGCAGCCACTTCCGGGTTACTGGTATTGATCGCGCTGGAGACCACCAGTACGTCGGCATTCTGCAGATTCTCTGGACGATGACCGATATCGACGCGCGCGCCGAAGCTTTCTAGCCGATCCGTGACTGCTGAACGCTTGAGGTCCGAGCCCGAGACTTCATAGCCCAGGTTCATTAACACCTCGGCAATACCGCACATGCCGGCACCGCCGATACCCACGAAGTGGATCCGACGAATGCGGCGCATTTCCGGCAAGCTGAACGTGGCTTTCTGGCGGGTCTTAGTGATCACGGGCAACCTCCAGGCAGGCGCGAACAACATCCGCGGTAGCATTGGGTGTGGCCTGGCGGCGTGCGTTCTGAGCCATCGCTTGCAGCGTCTCCGGTTGGGAAAAAAGAGTATTCATCTGTTCTGCCAGCAGTGCGCCGGTCAGACTGGCCTGCGGCATTAATATCGCAGCATCGCGGCTGGCCAGATAACGGGCATTGGCGCTTTGGTGATCATCAATCGCGTGCGGCAGCGGAATCAGCAACGCTGGGCGACCGGCGGCTGCTAGTTCGCAAACGGTCAAGGCGCCAGCGCGACAGACCACCAGATCAGCCCAGCTGTAGGCAGCGGCCATGTCGGCAATAAAGGGCTCGACGCGGGCAGCGATGCCGGCTGATTGATAGGCCTGCTGGGTCAGCTCGACATGGTGTTTGCCACTCTGGTGCCAGACCTCAGGACGCTGCTCAGTCGCCAACGCATCTACCGCCTGGGGTAACAGGGTGTTCAGCGGCAAAGCGCCGAGACTGCCACCCAGCACCAACAGACGCGACCGACGATCACCGTTCCAGCGCATGTCGGGTACTTGCGTAATTTCTTCACGCACCGGGTTACCGGTGCTACGGCGCTTGGCGTCATCGGCAAAGCTACCGGGGAAGCCTTCACAACGCCGCGCAGCCAGATGGGCGAGCAGCCGATTGGCGGTACCGACCAACGCATTCTGCTCGTGGATCACCAAGGGAATACGCTTCAACCAGGCTGCCAGCCCACCCGGGCCGGTGACATAGCCACCCGCACCGAGTACGCATACCGGCTTGAGCTCGCTGACTAGACGCAGTGACTGCGCCAACGCACGCAGCAGCTGGAATGGCGCCTTGAGCAGACCTAATTTGCCTTTACCACGCAAACCTTGCACATCGATGTAATGAATTGGGATGCCTGCAGCAGGAATCAGCTCGGCTTCAATACCCCGGCGAGTCCCCAGCCAGTGCACGGTATAGCCCTGCTCGGCAAACAGTCGCGCACAGGCCAGCGCCGGGAATACATGCCCGCCAGTACCGCCGGCCATGATCAGCACGTTATGGTTCATTGTGTTATTGCCCATTGCCGGCCTCCCGTTGCGCCTGACGGCGTTCCCAGTCGATCCGCAGCAGAATGCCCAGGCTGATACAGCAGACCACCAGCGAACTGCCGCCGTAACTCAGGAACGGCAACGTCAGCCCCTTGGTCGGCAATAGGCCAACATTTACCCCGACATTGATCAGAATCTGGCCAATCCACATAATCGACAGGCCGTAGGCCAGGTAAGCCGGGAACAGCCGGCCAGCCCGCTCAGCCCACAAACCGATATACAAGCTGCGCACCGCGACGAAGACCAACAGCGCAAAGGCGCCAAGCGCACCGATCATGCCCAGCTCTTCGGCGAGCACCGCGAAGACAAAATCGGTGTGCGCTTCAGGCAGGTAAAACTGCTTTTGCACGCTGTTGCCCAGGCCCACGCCGAGCCAGTGACCACGGCCAAACGCAATCAGCGCCTGGGTCAACTGGTAGCCGCTGCCGAACGGGTCTTCCCAGGGATTGAGGAAGCCGGTCAGACGCTGCAACCGGTAGGGCGCACTCAGTATCAACAGCCCACCGGCGGCCGCCAACGAACCAAACAGCGTAATAAAGCGGAACAGACCGACGCCACCCAGAAACAACATGCCAATCGCTGCGCCCATCAATACCACGGTTGCGCCAAAATCTGGCTCGACAATCAGCAAACCGGCCATGGGGAACAGCACCATAAAGGGTTTGACGAAGCCCCAGAGGCTTTCTTTGACTTCTTCCTGACGATGCACCAGGTAACCAGCCAGAAACACCACGGCAAAGAGCTTGGCCAGCTCCGAAGGCTGCACGTTGATTGGCCCAACGGCGATCCAGCGCCAGCTGCCGTTCACTTCACGCCCGATACCAGGAATCAGGACGGCAATCAGCAGCGCGAAGCCAAGGAACAGCAGCGGAAAGCGGAATTGCTCCCACAGTTTGATCGGCACTGAGAGCACACACACCAGTGCGCCAAGCCCGATCACCAGGTAGATGACCTGGCGAATCATGTAGAACAACGGGTTGCCCAACTGGCCGGCGGCGACTTCCATTGACGCAGAAGACACCATGACCAAGCCAAGCCCGAGCAGGCACATAGCAGCGATCAGCAACGGCATATCCATATCGAAGCGGCGCTGGCCAACCAGAGGTGCGGCAGATTCCCTGAGCGCGGAGAGTCCGATCATGCTGGCAACCTCCCGACAGCACTGGCGAATAGCTCGCCGCGCTCTTCGAAGTTGCGGAACATGTCCAGGCTGGCACAGGCAGGCGACAGCAGCACCATATCGCCGGGCTGCGCTGCTTGAGCTGCGGCTGCGACCGCCTCGTCCAGATTGGTCACGCGTATCAGCGGCACGCTGCCAGCCAACGCATTTTCCAGCAGTGGCGCATCGCGCCCCAACAGGATGACGGCACGGCAGTGTTGCTGAACGGCCGGCAGCAGCGGCGAGAAGTCCGCACCCTTGCCATCGCCACCGGCGATCAATACTTGCTTACCGGCGGTTTCGGCGGCAAAACCGCTGATAGCGGCCAGTGCCGCGCCGACGTTGGTGGCTTTGGAATCGTTGTAGAAATCGACTCCATTGTGCTGCCCTACCCACTGACAGCGGTGCGGCAAACCAGCAAACTGACGCAGAGCCTCAAGCATGGCTGGCCTAGGCAGCCCCACCGCGTGCCCCAGTGCCAGCGCCGCCAACGCATTGGCTTGATTGTGGGCGCCTTTTATCTTCAGTTCGGCGACCGGCATCAGCGCCTCAAATTGAAACGCCAGCCAGGTTTGGCTGTCTTTTTCAATCAACCCAAAGCCTTTGAAATCCGGGCGCGACAGGCCGAATGTCCAGCATGGCAACTGGTCGGCAACCAACGGACGCGACAGATCATCATCGCGGTTTACCACCACTTGCCGTGCGCCACGGAATATACGGTGCTTGGCTTGATGATAGGCCAACAAGTTCGGATAACGATCCATATGGTCTTCACTGATATTCAGCACCGTGGCCACTTCGGCATTGAGTCTGTCGGTGGTCTCCAGCTGGAAGCTGGATAACTCGAGCACGTACAGATCCGCCTTTTCGTCGAGCAGATCCAGCGCAGCAGTACCCAGATTGCCGCCCACCGCAGCATGTTTGCCTGCGGCGGCGGCCATCTCGCCAACCAGCGTGGTTACGGTGCTTTTCGCATTCGAGCCGGTAATCGCCACGATCGGCGCATGCGCCTCGCGGGCGAACAGTTCAATATCGCCGATCAAGCTCACACCAGCAGCACTGGCTTGCAGCAGAGCGGGCGTTGAGAGCGCGATACCGGGGCTGACGACCAGCTCCGATGCTTTGCATAGCAGGTCTGCGTCCAGTTCACCCAGGTGCAGATCAGCCATGGGGGCAAAGCGCTTGAGCTGATCCAGCCCAGGCGGGTTCGCGCGCGTGTCGGCTACGGCAAACGGCAAACCACGGCCAGCCAAATAACGGGCAACCGAGAGCCCGGTCTTCCCGAGGCCGACGATGATCCGTTGTTTGTCCGTGGTAATCAGTGACACAAAGTCATCCTCAACGCAGTTTTAAGGTGGCCAGGCCGATCAAGACCAGGATCACGGTAATAATCCAGAAGCGCACAATCACGCGCGGCTCCGGCCAACCTTTCAGTTCGAAATGGTGGTGTATCGGCGCCATACGAAACACCCGGCGCCCGGTCAGCTTGAACGACGCGACCTGGACGATGACTGACAATGTCTCCACCACGAAAATACCGCCCATGATGAAAAGTACGATTTCCTGCCGGACAATCACGGCGATCACGCCCAGCGCTGCACCCAGCGCCAGCGCGCCGACATCACCCATAAAGACCTGGGCGGGATAGGTATTGAACCAGAGGAAACCCAGGCCAGCGCCAACCAGAGCACCACAGAAAATAATCAGCTCGCCGGCGCCAGGGACATACGGAATCAGCAGGTATTCGGCAAATCGCGCGTTACCGGATAAATATGCAAAGATCCCCAGCGCACCGCCGACCATGACCGTAGGCATGATCGCCAGGCCGTCCAGGCCGTCGGTCAGGTTGACCGCGTTGCTAGAACCGACAATCACGAAATAGGTGAGCACGATAAACAGGATGCCCAACTGGAATTCGATGTTTTTGAAGAACGGTACTATTAAGGTAGTTTCTACCGGTGTGTCCGCAGCCAGGTACAACACCACCGCAGCGGCTAAACCAAATACCGATTGCCAGAAATATTTCCAGCGTGATGGCAGGCCGCGGGAATTCTTTTCCACGACCTTGCGGTAGTCGTCGACCCAGCCCACTGCACCAAAGGCAAAGGTCACACCGAGCACAACCCAGACATACAGGTTGCTCAGGTCTGCCCAGAGCAGCGTACTGACGCCTATTGCCATCAGAATAAGTGCACCGCCCATGGTCGGCGTGCCCGCTTTGGACAAATGCGACTGCGGGCCATCGTTACGCACCGACTGACCAATCTGCCGAAAGCTCAGGGTGCGGATCATCCAGGGACCGAGAAACAGCGCGAGGCCCAGCGCCGTCAACACGCCGAGAATGCCGCGCAGTGTCAGGTACTGGAACACCGAAAATCCGGTGTAAAACTGTTGCAGGTATTGGGTCAGCAGCAGCAACATATCAGCGGGCCTTATCGTTGTTATTGTCGGATTGATGTGTCGCCTGCAGTCCAGCGACCACTTCTTCCATACCGGCGCTACGCGAACCTTTGACCAGTACTCGGGTGTTAGCATCCAACTCAGGCCTTAGCGCCTCGACCAGATCGGCACGGCTACTGAACAGCAGCGCCTCATCGCCGAAGCTGTCCACTGCCAAAGCGGAAAGCCGGCCTACGGCATACAGGGCATCAAGTCCCATCTCGCGGGCGTATGCACCTACCTCGCGATGACTGTCCTGCTCCCATTCGCCGAGTTCGCCCATATCACCCAGCACCAGGATGCGACGCCCCTGCAGCGCGGCCAGAATATCGATAGCGGCCTTCATCGATGCCGGGTTGGCGTTGTAACTATCATCGATAATCAGCGCACCGGCCTCACCCGCAATCGGGAATGCCCGTCCGGCAACTGGCTTCACCCGCGCCAGGCCACGACGAATCAATTCCAGATCGGTGCCGAGCAGTTGCGCGGCACCGGCAGCAGCCAGCGCATTGGCAATATTGTGATAGCCAAGCAGATTCAGTTGCACGGTGATCGACCCTTGCGGGGTGACCAGCAAAAAGCCCGGACAACCACGTTCATCCAGTTCAATCGATTCGGCACGCAGCTCGGCAGTCGGATTACTTAAACTGAAAGCCAGCGACTTACGCTTGCCCAAATGCTGATACCACTGTTCGAACCAGGGGCTGTCCAGATTGATGACCGCCTGCCCTTCGGCAGTCAGGTCGGTAATGATCTCCCCCTTGGCCCGAGCGATCGCCTCTGGACTGCCAAAACGCCCAACGTGCGCCATGCCGGCGTTGGTCAGTATGCTTACGTTGGGCTTGGCTAGCGCCATGCTGTAACTGATATCACCCAGCTCGGCAGCACCCATTTCAATCACAGCAAACTGATGCTCTGCGCCCAGCTCCAGCAAGGTCAGCGGTACGCCCAGCTCGTTGTTCAGATTGCCGCGGGTCGCCAGTACCCGGCCTTGATCCTTAGCCCGCTGACGCAAAATAGCCGCGAGCATTTCCTTTACCGTGGTCTTGCCACTGGAGCCAGTAATAGCCACTAGCGGGCCGGTGAACGCCTCGCGCGCCAAGGCGCTCAGTTGACCCAGCGCGTAGCGGCAGTCGTGTACCAGCAATTGCGGCAGCGGGTCATCTACTGCGTGGGCCACCAGTGCGGCGGCTGCGCCGTTGGCGCGTGCCTGGGCCAGATAATCATGACCATCGACACGCTCGCCCGGCAAGGCCACAAACAGCCCTCCGGGGCGTACATAACGGGCATCGATGCTGACGCTATCGAACTGCGCATCGACGCTGACCAGGCTGGCACCTAGCGGCTTGAGCAATTGCGACAGTTGCATGGCTTCAAGCATGGGCTGCCTCCCATTCCCGCAAGGCACGTTCGGCCTGTTCGATGTCACTGAAAGGTTGACGCACCCCATTAATCTCCTGATAGGTCTCATGGCCCTTACCGGCCAGTAAAATCAGATCACCGGCCTGTGCCTGGGTGATGCTGTTGTGGATTGCCTGAGCCCGGCTGGCAATCACCCTGACCGCCTGCGGTTGCTCGATACCCTGCAGGATCTGCTCGATGATGCTAGCGGAGGCCTCACTGCGGGGGTTGTCATCGGTAACCACCAATTGATCAGCGCCCTGCTCGGCAACGCGGCCCATCAGTGCGCGTTTGCCAGCATCCCGGTCGCCGCCGCAGCCAAATACGCAGGTGAGTTTGCCTTGCGCATGAGCGCGCAATGCAGTTAACGCCTTTTCCAGTGCGTCCGGAGTGTGGGCGTAATCCACCACCACCACCGGCTTGTTGTCGCCACCAAGGCGCTGCATACGACCAGCCGGGGCTTGCAGCTTGGCCAATTCAGCCAGCGCCTCTTTTGCCGCCACACCTAGCGCGCATAACCCGCCGAGTACCGCCAGCAGGTTAGCCAGATTGAAAGCGCCAAGCAGCGGCGTGCTGAGGCTCGCAACGATTTCACCCATATGGCCACCTACATGGCTGCCCACATGCACCTGAGCGATGATGCCCTGCTGGTCATAACGGATATCCGAACAGTGGATATCAGCCTGGCTGTTGTTCAGACTGTAGGTAGTAACCTTGCCCGTGCAGCGCGGGAGCAATTGCGTAGCGAACGGATCGTCCAGATTGATCACCGCCGCACGCAATGGCCGCTCGAAGAGCAGCGCTTTGGCCGCAGCGTAACTGGCCATATCACCGTGATAATCCAGATGATCGCGGCTCAGGTTAGTAAAGATGCCCAGATCAAAATCCACCGCAGCAACACGACCCTGCTGCAGTGCATGGGAAGACACTTCCATACTCACTGCTTTGGCGCCCAACTTGCGCAGCTGCGCTAATTGCTGTTGCACGCGCAAGGCGTCTGGCGTGGTCATTCCATGGTCGAGCAGCGCATCAGGCATGCCGCTACCCAGCGTGCCGATAACGCCGCAAGGCTCGCCGAGGGCGCCAAGCGCCTGCGCCAACATTTGACTGACACTGGTCTTGCCGTTGGTACCGGTAATACCCACCACGCGCAGTTGCTGGCTTGGGTTGCCGTAGAAGCGGCCCGCGATAGCAGACAATTGACCCGCCAAACCGTCAATCGCCAGCGCTGGCAGACTGCAGCCAAGATCCCCTGCGCCCTGAGCTTCATAGGCCACGGCTGCCGCGCCAGCTGCCTGGGCCTGAGCAATATGCTGGCGGCCATCGTGTTTCAAACCCGGCACAGCAAGGAACAGGCAGCCGGGCTTCACCTGGCGAGAATCCAGGGCCAGGCTATCGATCATCACCGGCTCGCCCTGCCACTGCGGAAAGAGTTGCGCAAGGTTCATCATCCGCGGGCTCCCGGTTCTTTCTTCACGGGTGGCAGCTCAACCTGCTGCAGCGCCGGCAGATCGTCCGGCGTTACATTCATCAGCCGCAAAGCGCCGGACATGATTGCGCCGAACACCGGGGCTGCTACCAGGCCGCCGTAATACTCGCCCTTGCTCGGCTCATCAATGACCACAACCGCGGCAAACCGCGGATTGCTGATAGGCCCAATACCGGCAAACACCGAACGGTAGCGATCCTTGGCATAACCGCCGCCAACCGCCTTGTGCACGGTGCCGGTCTTGCCGCCAATCTGATAACCCGGCACCCGAGCCCTTGAGCCAGTACCGCCCTCGCCATCTACGGTACCGCGGAGCATGGTCAGCAGCTGTTTGCTGACATTTTCCGGAATAATCTGTTCGCCGGCCGGTGGTTGATCGACCTTGAGCAGCGACAGCGGCAGGCTGCGGCCGCCATTGGCCAACGTTGCATAAGCATGGGCCAACTGCGTGGCGGTCACCGACAAGCCGTATCCATAGGACAGCGTGGCGGTTTCCACCTGCGGCCAGCGGCGGTGATTGGGCATGCTGCCGGTACTTTCGCCAGGAAAGCCGAGCCCGGTATATTCACCCAGCCCGAGCTGGCGCAGCAGATCAAAAATGCTTTCCGCGCCGATATCCAGCGCGATCTTGACCACGCCTACGTTACTCGACTTCATGATCACGCCGGACAGGTCGAGCATGCCGTAATTGCGGAAATCTCTGACCGTCAGAGTAGATACGCGCATGGTGCCGGGCCGGGTATCCATCACTGTGGTGGGTTGGTAACGGCCACTCATCAAGCCAGCCGCCACGGTAAAGGTCTTGATTGGCGAACCAGGTTCGAATACATCGATCAGCGCGCGGTTGCGCATCATATCGGGCTTCAGATTGGAGCGATTATTCGGGTTGTAGCTGGGGTGATTGGCCATGGCAAGAATTTCACCAG
The DNA here is from genome assembly GCF_000410875.1 of Halopseudomonas pelagia CL-AP6. GTDB lineage: Bacteria > Pseudomonadota > Gammaproteobacteria > Pseudomonadales > Pseudomonadaceae > Halopseudomonas > Halopseudomonas pelagia. The sequence goes on along the minus strand of NZ_AROI01000006.1, from coordinate 309,922 downwards.
TGCGAATATCCACCAGGACGGCGGAGCCAGCCTTGGCGCCAAACTGCTTAAGCGCCTCACGCAGTTCGCGGTGGGCAATATATTGCAGGCGCAAATCCAGCGACAGGGACAGATCATTGCCCGGCCGCGCATTGCTGACCACTTGCACATCCTTGATCAGGCGACCACGGCGATCCTGCAACACCTGACGCTTTCCGGGAACGCCCTTCAGCCAGTCGTTATAGGTCAGTTCCAGACCCTCCTGACCCGCTTCATCTACGTTGGTAAAACCAACCAGATGCGCCGCCACTTCGCCGGTAGGATAGAAGCGCCGGTATTCTTCGATGCTGTAAACGCCGGGCACCTTGAGGGCGATGACCTTTTCGCCATCCTGCGGAGTCATGTGCCGACGCAAGTAGATGAATTCGCGCGACGCATTAGCTTTCAAGCGCTCGGCAAAGGTTGCCGGATCAGTACCCAGCGCGCGCGCCAGCTCGGTCCAGCGTGCCTCATGCGCAATCAACTGTGTGGGGTTGGCCCACAGCGTCAGAACCGGGGTGCTGACCGCCATGGGTTCGCCGTGGCGATCGGTGATCAAGCCGCGATGGGCCGGAATAACCGTGTGCCGTACGCTGCGCTTGTCACCTTCACCCTTGAGGAAGCCGTCGTCCAGCACATGCAGCTCAACAATACGCCAACTGATGGCCACGCAGCACACGGCCAGCACGCCGATCACCACCAGAAAGCGCCATGGCGGCAGCGTAATGCCAGGCTTGAGCTTCATCATGGCTTCACCAAAATCACTTCATTGGCCTCGGGCACACGCATGTTCAACTGGCTGGCAGCCAGCGACTCGACGCGATTGTGCGCAGTCCAGGTGCTTTGCTCGAGAATCAGACGCCCCCACTCGGCCTGCGCCTTCTCGCGCTGGGACATCTCCGCCGCCAGATCATTGAGCATGACCCGGCTCCAATGCGTGCTGTAAGCCACGGCGAGCGCGCTGACCACAATCAACACCCAGACGATCGCCAGCCAGCCACTACTGCGTGGCAAACGGTGACGCTCGACTAGCAGCGGCAATTGCGCGCTCATCAGCGTTTCTCCGCTATGCGCAACACCGCACTGCGGGCGCGCGGATTGGCTGCAACTTCAGCTGCTGACGGTTTGATTGCCTTGCCCACCAGATTGATGCTCACCGGGATGTCTGCATCGCGAATAGGCAGATCCCGCGGCAAAGGCGCACCCTTGGCCTCGCGGCGCATAAAGAGCTTGACCATACGGTCTTCAAGGGAATGAAAGCTGATCACTGCCAGACGCCCACCCGGAGCCAAAACGTCGAGCGCGGCCTTGAGGCCCTCCGCCAGATCATCCAGCTCGCGGTTGATAAAAATGCGAATACCCTGAAACGCGCGGGTAGCCGGATGCTTGTGCTTTTCCCAGGCAGGATTGGCTACCTTGAGCACCTCTGCCAGATCGCCAGTACGCGTGAAGGGCTGCTCAGCGCGGCGGGCGACCACCGCACGGGCCATGCGCTTGGCGAACCGTTCCTCACCATATTCCTTGAGTACGGTGGCGATATCGGCTTCGGCTGCACTGTTGATCCATTCGGCGGCGCTCTGGCCGCTGGTCGGATCCATGCGCATATCCAAGGGGCCGTCTTGCATAAAACTGAAGCCGCGCTCGGCATCGTCCAACTGCGGAGAAGACACACCCAGATCCAGCAGTACGCCATCCACCTTGCCGTGCAGCCCACGCTGGCGCAGCTCCTGCGCCATATCGGCGAACGAGCTTTGCAAAACGACAAAGCGGCCGTCTTCGGCCGCCAGCTGTTCACCGACCCGGATAGCCTCCGGGTCCTTGTCGAAGCCGATCAGCCTGCCCTCGTCCGAGAGCCTGGCGAGTACCGCGCGGCTGTGGCCGCCGCGGCCAAAAGTGCCATCTATATATAAGCCACCGGGGCGCACCGCGAGACCATCCAGGGCCTCCTCAAGCAATACGCTGACGTGTCCGTAAAGAATTTCCATAATCAGAGCCTCAAGGTATGCAGCTCGGCCGGCATGCTGCCAACGTCCTGCACTTCGTTGAGGTAGGCACTGGTGGTAGCCTCCCAGGCATCTTCACTCCAGAGCTCGAATTTGTTCACTTGGCCAACCAGCATGACCTTCTTGTCCAGCCCTGCGTACTCGCGCAGCAGCGGTGGAACAACGAAGCGACCATTGCTGTCCAGCTCGATATCGTTGGCATTACCAATCAGCAGACGCTGCATACGCTTAACCTGAGGATTGATGTTGGGCAGGTTGCCGAGGGTTTCTTCGATTTCGTCCCATTCAGCCTGGGGGTAAATCCACAGACAGCGGTCTTCCAAGGCAATAGTCGCCACCAATTGACCACCACAAGCGCCCAGGAGCCGGTCGCGATAACGCGCAGGCATCGCCAGTCGCCCTTTGGCGTCCAGATTGATGGCGTTGGCTCCTCGAAACACGATGTGCGCTTCCCCTGATGACGATGCTGGCCGGGCGTCTTTTACCAAAACAACCCACTTTTACCCACTTCATACCACTTTGGCACACTATAGGAACCCCACGCAGCCACCGTCAAGTAAGGAGTTCACGGAAAAAGTGTTATGTGGCAGGGGTTTAGTGGCAAATACGGGGGTATTAGGGAGAAATAACCTTAACTAGAGGGGATCAACTTCATAACCTACAGACGGATGCCGCCCATAGTTAAAGTGAATTATCACGATTAAGATTTTTTTGATCTAACAGAAGGGGTTTTGAAGACGAGAGGTAAAAATAAGAGTTGGCCTGTAAGCCGGGTTCTGTCGTGAACAGTCATTCCTCTACGACAGCCATCACTGACTGCCTCTAGCAACCTACCCGAACCCAGTGCGGGCCACACCCAAGGGTTCCTATTTGGTCTTGCTCCGAGTGGGGTTTACCATGCCACGAACTGTTACCAGTCGCGCGGTGCGCTCTTACCGCACCCTTTCACCCTTACCTGATCCCCTTGCGGGGCCATCGGCGGTCTACTCTCTGCTGCACTTTCCGTAGGCTCACGCCCCCCAGGGATTACCTGGCACTCTGCCCTATGGAGCCCGGACTTTCCTCCCTACCGCGAAGCGATACGGCGACTGTCCAGCCAACTCTTGAGCGCAAGATTAGCTGGGTTCGTCTTCCGCGGCAAGCCCAGTCTCCGAGCGCACCATTACAGAGCATTCAAAGCACCAACATGGCGCAAAATAGCTTCAACCTGCGGGTACTGCCTGTGCCCCGTTGCGGTGCAGAGCCCGTTAAGCAGCCTGGTTGAGGTGTTGGCACAACCTCTGCATTGGGTAACGGTGCATACGAGATCCGGGTCTGTCTGACCCCAACAACGTAGCCTCGCCCTCGGGCTTGATACAACTTGGCACCAATGGACAACTAGGGTTCCGATCTGCGCTGCAGATGACTGGTCCGAGAGTTGTCGACCTCCGCAAGGGGGTTACACGGCGGGATAAAAGCCCGGGAGAGCCTCAGACAGCTGAGATCTCGTTACCTGTAACCCGTGGAGACTGCCATGCCTGCTGCACTCTCGTTTTGCTTCACCTCGTCGCCCCGCATTCCCTCTTTCGCTGGGAGCTTTCCATGTCGCGCCTGATGAACCGCAAGCCAGGACGGGTACTACACCTGGGTCTGGTGCTCTTGCCCTTCGCCCTGTTGCTGCTGCTGTATCTCTCAAGCTCGCAGGCACGCCTGACAGAAAACCCGAACGATAAACTGCTGCCCAGCTTTACCCAGATGGCCGACGCGGTAGACCGGATGGCCTTTACCCCGGACCGTCGTACCGGTGCCTATCTATGGTGGGATGACACCAGCGCTAGTCTGAAGCGACTGGGCACGGGCCTGGCGATCGCTGCGGCAACCAGCCTGGTACTTGGCCTGGCCATGCTGATACCACTATTGCGCACACCGCTATCGCCGCTGGTTACGGTGATCTCGATGATTCCGCCGCTATCGATCCTGCCGATTCTGTTTATCGTTATGGGGCTGGGTGAGTTGTCCAAGGTCATGCTGATTGTGATTGGCATTACCCCGGTACTGATCCGCGACATGCAGCAACGGGTCAGCGAGATCCCGACTGAACTGCTGATCAAGGCCCAGACCCTGGGCGCCAATACCTGGCAGGTCGTAATCCGCGTGGTGCTACCGCAACTGTTACCCAGACTGCTGCAAGGGCTGTGTCTGGCGCTCGGGCCTGCCTGGCTGTTCCTGATTGCCGCCGAAGCCATCGCCTCCACCGACGGCCTGGGCTATCGCATCTTTCTGGTCCGCCGTTACCTGGCCATGGACGTGATCCTGCCCTACGTCGCCTGGATCACACTGCTGGCCTTTATTATGGATCGTGCGCTGAAAGGCCTGTGCCGGGCGCTCTTTCCCTGGTTCGAACCCAAGGGAGCGCATTGATATGAGCGCCATTTCCATTCGCAACGTCTGGCAGCAATACGACGACAATGTAGTGCTGGAAAATCTCAACCTGGAGGTCGCTAGCGGCGAGTTCATCACCATGGTCGGCGCGTCTGGCTGCGGCAAATCGACCTTCCTGCGTCTGCTACTGGGTCAGGAAAAACCCAGCAAGGGCCAGATACTGCTGGACGGCGTACCGCTGGCTGCAGAACCCGGTCCTGAACGCGGCGTAGTGTTTCAACGCTATTCGGTATTTCCGCACCTGACCGTGCTCGGCAATGTGATGCTCGGCCTGGAGCTGCAGGGCTCCCCGCTACTGGGGCGCCTGCTGGGAACGCAGCGCCGGGAAGCGCGGGAGCGCAGTGTTGCCATGCTCGAATCGGTCGGCCTGGGGCAGGCGCTGGATAAATACCCGCATGCACTGTCCGGCGGTATGCAACAGCGTCTGGCGATCGCCCAGGCGCTGGTCAAAACGCCACGCATATTGTTGCTGGACGAGCCCTTTGGCGCGCTGGATCCGGGCATCCGCAAGGATATGCATGAACTGCTGCTGTCCCTGTGGAAAAAATCCGGCCTGACCGTATTTATGGTCACCCACGACCTGAGCGAGGGTTTCACCCTCGGCACCCGCCTGATGGTGTTCGACAAGACCCGGATCGACCCACAGGCCCCCGGCGCCTATGGCGCTCGTATTACCTACGACATCCCCCTCAACAGTGATCGCCTGGCAGCACGCGCCGCGCTGGATGCCTTGCCTGAACGCATCACTGGCAAACTGGCGACACCTGATATGCAAGGAGCTTCCGCATGACTGTTCCAGCGCCCCTGCGCACCACGTTATTTGAAGAAATGCTGCCCGGCGGCGGCCACACCTCATTCGTGCTCAAGCGCGGCCAAATGCTGCGTCTGACCGATACTGAAGGCGGCGCCAACGTCAGCATGATGCTGTTCAACGCCCATGAGAAAAGTGAACGCCTGAACCTGCCGGACAGCCTCAAGTGCCAGCACACCGCCAAACTTACCGCCGGCCATTGCCTGTACTCGGACATGGGCCGCGTGTTGGCGGCCATCGTTACCGACACTTGCGGCTGGAGCGACAGCTTCGGCGGTGTGCTGAATGCCGAAGAGGTCATCAGCCAGTATGGGGAAGGTCGCTACCAGGAGCTGCGCAACGGCTTCTTCCGCAACGGCGTAGACAATCTGCTGGTCGAGATGGGCAAGTGGAATATGAACTTGGCTGACCTGCTGATGACGCTGAACCTGTTCAGTAAAGTCACCGTTGATGCCGAAGGCCGTTTCCAGTTCCACCCAGACAACTCCACTGCCGGCGATCTGATCGAGCTCTACGCACCGATGGACACGCTGGTGGTGCTGACCGCGTTGCAGCACCCCATGGACCCGAATCCGCAGTACGCACCCAAACCGGTACAGCTGAGCTGGCATCAGGTCGCCGACGACGGCATCACCGTGCTCTGCCGCAACACCCGCGCGGAAAACGTGCGCGGCCTGTACAACACCGATCGCATCCACCTCTGAGGGCCGCCCACATGACACTGACCCACAGCGACAAACAGCCAGACAACGCGCGCTTGCGCGGCAACATCGCCGCTGGCGAACCCTTTATGCTCGACATCAAGGCCGGCCAGACCGTGCGCCTTCTGGACCTGGAAGGCAATCAGGCGGTCGACACCTTGTTCTACAGCGCCCGCAACCCGCGCGAACGCTATGACGTACAACGCACCCTGCGCCGCCAAAACAGCGTTTATCTAACCACCGGCAGCGTGCTCTACAGCAATATGGGCAACCCGATGCTGACCATCAGCGCTGATACCTGCGGCCGCCATGACACCCTCGGCGGCGCCTGCGCACAAGAAAGTAATACCGTGCGCTACGCGTTGAGCACACGTTATATGCACAGCTGCCGCGACAACTTCCTGCGCGCCAGCCTGCACGACGGCCGCCTGACCAAGGCCGATATCAGCGCCAATATCAACTTCTTCATGAACGTGCCGGTCACCCCTGAAGGCGGCCTAACCTTTGAAGACGGCATCTCCGGCGCGGGCAAATATGTCGAGTTGGTCGCGCACATGGACATCATCATCCTGATCTCTAACTGCCCGCAGCTGAATAACCCGTGCAATGGCTACAACCCGACGCCGGCGGAGATACTGGTCTGGGATTGATCCACTTCCAGCGAGCCGCGCGGTGAATAACGATTTGTCGATCTAACAGCTAGCCGCTTGCAGCTTGCGGCTCGCAGCTCCCGCCGGGACGACCCGGGGAGCACAGAATATGTAACCCAGGACGACCTGGCCGAGGAACAATCATGTTCGATACCTTGCTAATCGCCAACCGCGGCGCCATCGCCTGCCGCATCTTGCGCACGCTGAAAAATCTCGATGTTCGCGGCGTAGCCGTTTATTCCGAGGCCGATGCCGCTAGCCTGCATATCCAGCAGGCCGATGAGGCGATCTCGCTGGGCGAAGGCGCGGCTACCGGGACTTATCTGGATGTGCAGAAAATTCTCGAGGCTGCCCGGCAAAGCGGTGCCAAGGCGATTCACCCTGGTTACGGTTTTCTTTCGGAAAACGCCGCCTTTGCCGAGGCCTGTGAAGCGGCGGGTATTGCGTTTGTCGGCCCTACCCCGGAACAACTGCGCGTATTCGGCCTCAAGCATACCGCCCGGGCGCTGGCCAAACAGCACGGCGTACCTATGCTTGAGGGTACTGAACTGTTGGACAGCCTCGCCATCGCGTTGGCGGCGGCCGACCTGGTGGGCTATCCGATCATGCTCAAAAGCACTGCGGGCGGCGGCGGCATCGGCATGCGGGTATGCCGTGATGCCAGCGAGCTGAGTGAAGCCTTCGAGACAGTCAAACGGCTGGGGCAGAACAACTTCAGCGACGCCGGCGTATTTATCGAGAAATACATTGAGCGCGCCCGGCATCTGGAGGTGCAGGTGTTCGGCGACGGCCAGGGCGGTGTGCTGGCACTCGGCGTGCGTGACTGTTCGGTGCAGCGCCGCAACCAGAAAGTCATTGAGGAGACACCGGCGCCCAACCTGCCCGACGGCATGGCCGATGCGCTATGCGAGGCGGCTATCCAACTGGCCAGCGCCGTGCAGTACCGCAGCGCCGGCACCGTCGAGTTTGTTTACGACAGCGAAGCCGCGCAGTTCTACTTTCTTGAGGTCAACACCCGTCTGCAGGTCGAGCATGGCGTCACCGAGCAGGTCTGGGGCGTGGATCTGGTGCGCTGGATGATCGAACTGGCCGCAGGCGATCTGCCGCCGCTGACCGAGCTGGGCAAAGACCTGAAAGCCCAGGGCCACGCGATACAGGCACGAGTGTATGCCGAAGACCCCGGCCGCGACTTTCAACCCTGCCCCGGGCTGCTGACCGCCGTGAACTTTCCGGACGCCAATGGTCAGGCGCTGCGGATCGATACCTGGGTGGAAGCCGGCTGCGAGATACCACCCTACTTCGATCCGATGATCGCCAAGGTTATCTGTTGGGAGCCCACCCGCGCAGCGGCCAGCGCCGCACTGCACACCACACTTGGCGCAACGCAACTGTACGGTGTGGAAACCAATATCGACTATATCCGCCAAATCCTGCTGGATACACCCTTCGCCAGTGGCGAACCCTGGACCCGCTGCCTGGAGGGCCTGAGCTACCAGGCCAATACCTTCGAAGTGGTCAGCGGCGGCACACAAACCACCGTTCAGGATGTGCCTGGCCGCCTAGGCTACTGGGCCGTCGGCGTACCACCTTCCGGGCCGATGGATAATCTGGCGTTGCAGTTGGGCAACCGCCTGCTCAACAATCCAACCGCCGCCGCTGGTCTGGAAATCACCATGAGCGGGCCAACGCTGAAGTTCAATACCGATGCGGTGGTGGCGGTAACCGGGGCCGAGATTCCGCTGAGTATCGATGGCGAACCGCAGCCCATGCATACCAGCCTGCTGATCAAAGCCGGCAGCCAGTTGGCCCTGGGCACCATCGCTGGCGCAGGCGCGCGCAGCTATATTGCGCTGCGTGGCGGCGTGCAGGTGCCAGATTATCTGGGCAGCAAAAGCACTTTCACCCTCGGCCAGTTTGGTGGGCACGCCGGCCGCGCGTTACGCGCTGGCGACGTACTACACCTGCCGGCGCTAAGCGATAAAGGCGCGGGAGAAAGCCTCGACGAGAATATGCGCACCACCCTGCCTGCTGTTCGAGAACTGCGGGTAATCTACGGACCGCATGCTGCGCCAGAGTATTTTACCCAGGCTTATATGCAACGCTTTCTCGACACCGACTGGGAGGTGCACTTCAACTCCAGCCGTACCGGCGTGCGACTGATCGGCCCCAAACCCGAATGGGTGCGTGAGGACGGCGGCGAGGCCGGGCTGCACCCGTCGAATATTCATGACAACCCTTATGCCATCGGCGCCGTGGACTTTACCGGCGACATGCCGGTGATTCTAGGCCCAGACGGGCCGAGTCTGGGCGGCTTCGTCTGCCCGGTCAGCATCATTGAAGCGGATCTATGGCAGATGGGTCAGCTCAAGGCTGGCGACCGGGTACGCTTTATTCCAGTGGAGCTGGAAACCGCCCGGGAACTAGCCGTATTGCGTGAGCAGGCAATCCAGCAACTGCAGCCTCTCTGCCCTGCTAGCAGCCCAGCGGTCGCGCCAGAATCGCCGATAGTGCTGGATATTGGCGTGGACGACACGCGTCTGGTCGCACGGCTATCAGGCGATACCCACCTGTTGCTGGAAATCGGCCAGCCGGAACTAGACCTGGTATTGCGTTTTCGCGGTCACGCATTGATGCAATCGCTAGAGGCCATGCAATTGCCCGGCGTGAACGATCTAACCCCCGGCATCCGCTCCTTGCAGGTGCATTATCAGCCCGAGACACTACCAATTGATCGCCTGCTGCGCATCGTCGAGGATGCCTGGGAGGCGGTTTGCGCCGCCCGCGATCTCAAGGTTCCGTCACGCATCGTGCACCTGCCGCTCTCCTGGGACGACCCGGCCTGCCAACTGGCCATCGATAAATACATGACCACCGTGCGCAAGGATGCGCCCTGGTGCCCGAGCAATCTGGAGTTCATCCGCCGCATCAATGACCTGCCGAACCTCGACGAAGTACACCGTACCGTCTTTGACGCGAGCTATCTGGTTATGGGCCTGGGCGATGTCTACCTGGGCGCGCCGGTGGCAACACCGCTAGACCCACGACACCGCCTGGTCACGACCAAATACAACCCAGCCCGTACCTGGACCGCAGAAAACTCGGTGGGCATCGGTGGCGCCTATATGTGCGTGTATGGCATGGAGGGCCCGGGTGGCTATCAGTTTGTCGGGCGCACGTTGCAAATGTGGAATCGCTACCGCGAGGTCGAAGCCTTTGGCGGAATGCCCTGGCTACTGCGCTTCTTCGATCAGATCCGCTTTTATCCGGTCAGCGCCGACGAATTGCAGGTGATCCGCCGTGACTTCCCGCTGGGACGCTACCCGCTGCGCATAGAAGAAACCGAATTGCGGCTAAATGATTACCAGGCCTTTCTCGACCAGGAGGCAGACAGTATTCATACCTTTCGTCAGCAACAGCAGGCAGCATTCAAAGCCGAGCGCGAGCGCTGGATCGCCAATGGCCAGGCCAATTACGAGAGCGAGGAAACCCTTGCGGAGATCTCTGAAGAGGCGCCCTTGCTGGTCGATCAACAGGGTGTCGAAAGCCATATTGCCGGCAACCTGTGGCAGGTCCAGGTTTCGGAAGGCGCCCAGGTCAAAACCGGCGACGTGCTGGTGATCCTGGAATCGATGAAGATGGAAATACCCTTGGTGGCGCCCTGTGACGGCGTGGTGAGCTCAATCCACGTACAGCCTGGCTCTGCGGTGCGGGCGGGACAGCGCGTGTTGGTGTTACAGCAGAAATAGCCAATCACCGGGATAATCTCGCTCAATGCGCTCGTCCGCACCCCCTGTGTCGAGATGGAACTCGACACTCCCAGGAAATGCGGCACCGGGACGGCCGAGTTCCGCCTCGGCCAGCGCGCTCAGCTCTACCACCCCTGTGTCGAGATGGAACTCGACACTCCCAGCAAATGCGACACCGGGACGGCCGAGTTCCACCTCGGCCAACGTGCTCAGCCCTACCCCCCCTTGTGTCGAGATGGAACTCGACACTCCCAGGAATGCGACACCGGGACGGCCGAGTTCCATCTCGGCCAGCGCGCTCAGCCCTTACCCAGCGCCACCTGATACAACCGGTTCTTTTTCTCACCGGTGATCTGCGCCGCCAGCGCAGCGGCTTGCTTGACCGGTAGCTCACTGAGCAGAATATCCAGCACGCGCTGGGCTTCCGGATTGAGCCCCTCGCTCACCTCGGGCTCAGGCATCGCCTCGACGATCAACACGCATTCTCCACGCTGCTGATCAGAGTCCGCTCGGACCCACTCAACCAGTTCGGCTATCGGCGCGCCCTTGATCGTTTCAAAGGTTTTGGTCAACTCCCGCGCCAACACCACCTGTCGCTCGGGACCGAAAATATCGAGCATATCTTCCAGACATTCGAGCAGCCGATGCGGCGCTTCATAGAGCATCCAGGTGCGCGGTTCAACGGCCAGCGCCTGCAAACGCTGGCGCCGACCATGCGCCTTGGCCGGCAGAAAACCTTCAAAGGCAAAACGATCCGATGGCAAACCCGCCGCACTCAGCGCGGCGATCAGCGCACAGGCGCCGGGGATGGGGCAGACCCGCACTCCCGCCTCACGGGCCTGGCGCACCAAGTGGTAGCCTGGATCGGAAATCAACGGCGTACCGGCATCGGAAATCAGCGCCATGTCTTCGCCAGCCAGCATACGTTCAACCAGCCGAATGCTCTTGTCTCGCTCATTGTGATCGTGGCAGGCCGTGGTCGACGTACTAACGCCGAAATGCTGCAGCAAGCGCGCGCTGTGGCGCGTATCTTCAGCAGCGATCAGGGCGACCGTACGCAACACCTCCAGCGCTCGGGGCGACATATCCTGCAAATTGCCAATAGGCGTGGCGACAACGTAAAGGGTACCGGACATGACTGTTCCTGAGCTGGTTGATGCGGCCATTGTACAGGACGTGATGCAGTGCATGGCGATTGCCGCCCCCCTTGGTTACAATGACCGCTTTGAATCTCACGGGGCACGCACGCCAGCGTCCCCAGCGCAAGGATACCGCCGCATGTTCCGCAGCAAACGCCTGCCGTTTTTACCTCTGACCTTGGCTGTATTGATTGCCGGCTGCTCCTCGGCCCCGCAACAGCTGGGCGACCTACCACGCACGCCGCAGGCATCCGCGGAAAAACTGCTTGAAGACGCCGACCGGCGCTCCGGAGCCGAAGCCAACCTGTTACGCCTGTATGCGGCCCAAGCGGCTAGCGACGCGGGGGCACACGAACAAACACTGAGCATTCTCGAGCGCATTCCGCAGAGCGATCTGCCGACCGACCAGCAAATTCGCTTTAGCCAACTGCAAGCCATCAGCGCGATGGCGCTCAATGAACCGAAAATGGCATTGCGCGCCCTGCGCCACCCGTCCATCAGCCAGATCGACAGCCTGCCCATGGATGAGCAATTGCGTATACAGCAGCTGCAGGCCGAGGCCAACGATCAGGTGGGCGAATACCTCAAAGCGGCGCAGCAGCGTATTTTCATCCACAGCCTGCTACCTGTCGAAGAGCAAGCTGCCAACCAGCAGGCGATCTGGCAAGGTATAAGCAAGATGCCGCTTGCTAACTTGCAAGCCGCAGCCGCCACCAGCACTGGCGAGCTGGCCGCCTGGCTGGAACTGGCGCTGATTGATCAGGAACTGAGCAATCTGGATCTGCAGGTTCGCGCCCTGAAGCAGTGGCAGGAAGACAATCCCAGCCACCCTGCCGCACTAGAACTGCCGGGATCCTTGTCTCAGTTGGTCGAACTGCACAGCAGCCGACCACAGCATATTGCTCTGTTGCTGCCCTTCCAGGGTCAACTGGCCAACGCCGGACAGGCACTGCGCGACGGTTTTCTTGCCGCTCAGTACCAGGCTTACAGCCAAGGGCTCGACCAACCCGAAGTGAGTCTTTATGACTCTACCGCCTACACTGATCTGGATGCATTTTACCGTCAGGCGATCGCCGATGGCGTGGAATGGGTGATTGGGCCGCTGGAGCGCGAACAAGTCAGCCGCCTGGCGGCTATGCCCGAACTACCACTGCCCACATTGGCATTGAACTACACTGAAAGCGCCACACCTGAAGGCAAGGCGCTGTTCCAATTTGGCCTGGCCCCCGAAGACGAAGCCCGCTCTGCGGCAACCCAGGCATGGGCCCAAGGCCACCGGCGCATGGCAGCACTGACTGCCAGAACCGAGTGGGGCGAGCGTGCCTACCAGGCGTTCCAACAGGCCTGGCAGGAGATGGGTGGCGTACTGGTTGCCCGGGAAGTGGTTGATGAACCCGCAGCCATGGCTGGGCAGATCGGTGAAATGCTACGTATCCGCCAAAGCGAGCAACGTGGAAGACAACTACAGCGTGTGCTGGGTAGCAGCGTAGTAGTGCAACCTACCCCTCGTCAGGATCTGGACGCCTTGTTTATCACCGCTGGCCCCTTACAGGCCAGACAGATCATGCCAACGCTGGCATTCCAGTACGCCGCAGACTTACCGGTATACGCTACCTCCCACGTATACCAGGTGGGCAATGAGCAAAATAATGACCTGGACGGTATTCTGGTAGCCGAAACGCCCTGGCTGCTGACCCGCTCGGACAGCCTCTACGACTCGGTCACGCAAAACTGGCCGCAAGCTGGCGGCGCGTTAGGCCGACTGTATGCAATGGGCATCGATGCGCAGCGTATCTTCACCCGACTTGGACAGATGCAGCAATATCCTGAAACCACGGTGAACGGTGCGACCGGGATATTGTCTCTGTCCAGTGATGGGCGCATTCGACGGGAGCTGAGCTGGGGTGTTATCCAGGAGGGCCGGCTGGCAGAATCTCCGGCCCTACTCCCCGCCCCGTGACGTCACTGACAGACAAGCAAGTGCTCGGCAACCAAGCCGAGCGCCAATCCGAGCAACTGCTATTGCGGGCTGGCATGCGCTTGTTGGCAAGAAACTATCGCTGTAAGCAGGGCGAGCTTGATCTGGTCATGCGCGATGCAGATACAGTAGTATTTGTCGAAGTACGTTACAGACGAAGTACCCGATGGGGCAACGCTGCGGAAACGATCGATTGGCGCAAGCAGAAACGCGTTATCGCCGCAGCCCAGCATTACCTGCTCACCCACCCCCATCTGGTCAATCAGCCTTGCCGATTCGATGTCATTACCGGGCAAGGCAACCCAGCGGATCCGGCCTCTTACCAATGGATCCGAGAAGCATTCACCTGCTAGCGAGTCACGATCCCTATGGATATGCAACACCGAATCAGGCAACTGTTTACTGACAGCATTGAAACCAAAACCCGCGCCATGGACGTGCTGGGGCCAAGCATCGAACAGGCCAGCCAACTGATGGTCAATTGCCTGTTGAATGAAGGCAAGATTCTGACCTGCGGCAACGGTGGCTCGGCCGGTGACGCGCAACATTTTTCATCGGAACTGCTGAACCGCTTCGAGCGCGAGCGGCCCAGCTTGCCTGCGCTGGCGCTGACTACTGATAGCTCGACCATTACCTCAATCGCTAACGACTACAGCTACGACGAAATTTTTTCCAAACAGATTCGCGCCCTGGGCCAGCCTGGCGATGTATTGCTGGCAATCTCGACCAGCGGCAATTCCGGCAACGTACTCCAGGCCATTCAGGCCGCGCATGATCGCGACATGCTGGTAGTCTGCCTGAGCGGGCGAGACGGCGGCGCCATGGCCTCTCTGTTGCTACCCGAAGATGCTGAAATCCGCGTCCCGGCACGCTCGACTGCGCGCATTCAGGAAGTGCATCTGCTGGCTATCCATTGCCTGTGTGATCTTATTGATCGTCAACTCTTTGGGAGCGAAGAATGAAACGCCTCGGAACCCTGCTAATAGTCTCTCTGCTGCTTGCAGGCTGCAGCTCGGTGCTCACCGCGACACGCGATACGCCTATGGAAGGCAATCAAGGCACCAGAACCCTCGGCAGCACCATTGACGATCAACTGATAGAAACCCGCGCAGGGGTCAATATCGCTAAGGCCCATTTGGATCTGGAACAGTCATCCCGGGTTGCCGTCACTAGCTATAACGGCGTGGTGCTGCTTGCCGGACAGGTGCCACGCCAAGAGCTCAAGGACCTGGCCGAACAGGTGACCAAAAACGTGCAGCGCGTCAAGGTAGTACACAACGAGCTGACCGTTGGCGATAACTTGCCGCTGCTGGCTCGCAACAATGATGCCTTGATTACCACGAGTGCAAAGGCACGTATGCTCGGTGACAGCACCATCCCGGGTCGCCGCATCAAAGTCACTACAGAGGCTGGGGTAGTCTATCTGCTGGGCCTGGTGCGCCGCAGCGAAGCCGATCTGGCCGTCAATGCCGTTCAGCAGGTGGGTGGCGTACAACGTATCGTGAAGTTATTCGAATATATCGACTGAGTCTGCTTCCTCACTTGGCAGAAAAAAGCCCGGCGCCGGATATCTCCGGGTCGGGCTTTTTCATTATGCTATTCGAGCAATATCCGCCGCGCTTATTTAACCACTTTCAACGCAGGCCTGGCTGGCTTACTGCCAGTAGAGCCCTTGCTTGGTACTGCGCCTTCTTTTGCAGAGGGTGACTCTGAAGACGGCGGCTGCGGCGCAGGCTCTACCTCGAAGACCATACCCTGACCATTCTCGCGCGCATAAATAGCCATTACCGCCTGAGTAGGTAACCATACCTGCTGAGCTACCCCGCCAAAGCGGCCATCAAAACAGATTTTCTCGTTATCCATTTCCAGATGACGTATCGCGCTGGGCGCCAGATTGAGAACAATCTGTCCGGCTTCGACAAAGGACTCGGGAACCACGGTATCCGGATAGTGGGCATTGACCAGCACATAAGGCGTGCACTGGTTATCCAATATCCATTCATAAAGTGAGCGAATCAGGTAGGGTCGGCTTGAGCTCATTTGAGCCATGCGGGCCTCCTATTGTTTGGTGAATTGCTTACTGCATTTCCTTCTCGGCCGCAGACAAGCTACCGAGAAAACCTTCACGCTGGAAAATTCTGTCCATGTAATCCTGCAACGGTTTGGCCTGCTTGGGCAGCTCAACACCGAGAATCGGCAAGCGCCAGAGGATTGGAGCAATACAGCAATCAACCAGGCTGAATTCCTCGCTCATGAAATACGGCATTTCAGCGAACACAGGGGCTACGCCGATCAAACTTTCACGCAGCTCTTTGCGCGCCTTGGTGACGGCAGCCGTCGGCGTCTTGGGATTGGCAATGGCATCCACCAGACCGCACCAGTCACGCTGAACACGAAACATAAGCAGGCGAGTATTGGCCCTGGCTACCGGATAAACCGGCAGCAACGGCGGATGCGGGAAACGCTCATCCAGATACTCCATCATGATATTGGGCTCGTAGAGCACCAGATCACGGTCCAGCAAGGTGGGAACACTATTGTAAGGGTTATTCTCAGCCAGCTCTTCAGGATGGTTGTCGGGCTCAACGTTGATGACGTCAACGGTAACGCCTTTCTCCGCCAGAACGATACGGACACGATGACAGTAGTGGTCACGTGGATCAGAGAAAAAAGCCATCGAAGAACGCTTGTTGGCGGTAACGCCCATAAATCAACCCTCATCCATTAGCGGATTGCGGTAACAACAGATCGCGCTGCTGCGCAGGTACGCAAGACGGGCTCATAACAAGAACCGCCTCAATTAGTAGTGACGCATTATACCCCAGAAACAAGAGCGCGCCCCAAAGGGCGCGCAATTGATCCTGAAAAAGCGTTAGTTAGTGAATATCTCTCCAATACTCACGCTTGAGCAGGTAGGCAAACACGAACAAGAACGCAAGATAAAGCAGCACGTAGGTACCGATGCGATGACGCTCCAGCTTGATCGGATCAGCCGAGTAAGCCAGGAAGTTCACCAGGTTACGCACCGTGGTATCAAACTCTTCCTCGGATTGGGTGCCAGTACCTTCAACCACGGTCAGCACATCGCACTGCTCGTCTTTGAGGGTATCGCCGCTCAGCGGATCGCGCTGAACCTTGCCGCTTTTGTCCGTTACCGGCATAGCCTTGCAACCAATCACCTGGCGCCCCTGAAGCTCAGCCAACACGTTAGGCATGCCGACGTTGGCAAAAACCTTGTTGTTGACGCCGTAGGGGCGGGAAGGATCTTCATAAAAGGTCTTCAGGTAGCTGTATAACCAGTCTTCACCACGAACACGGGCAACGTTGGTCAAGTCAGGTGGCGCAGCACCAAACCACAGCTTGGAATCAGCCTGACGCATACCAATCTTCATATGGTCGCCGATCAGACTACCTTGAGAAAACACCAGGTTATCGAGCATCAACTCTTCCGGAATGTCCAGGTCGGTCGCGACACGCTCATACCGCTGGTATTGCGCGGAATGGCAACCCATGCAGTAGTTAACGAAAGTACGCGCGCCGTCCTGCAGAGAGGCCTTGTCATGCGGGTCGATATTAGCCGACTCCAATGGCGCACCGGCTGGCGCTGCCAGGGCCACTACGGGCACGAGTGCAAACAACAGTGCAATCAATTGCTTTTTCATTAGCCAGTAACCCTCTCCGGGACGGGTTTAGTCTTCTCCATGCTGGAATAGAACGGCATGAGTATGAAGAAGGCGAAGTACAAAACGGTGCAGATCTGCGAAATCAGAGTCCGAGTGTCATTACCGGGGATAGCACCCAGAATACCCAGGATCACAAAGGAGATGCAGAACACCACCAGCGCAACTTTGCTCATCCAGCCTTTATAGCGGATGGAGCGTACTGGACTGCGGTCCAGCCAGGGCAGCACAAACAACACGGCAATCGCAGCACCCATGGCCACTACACCCGGGAATGCCGAACCACCAATAGCCGGAACTGCGCGCAAAATCGCGTAGAAGGGCGTGAAGTACCACACCGGTGCAATGTGAACAGGCGTTTTCAGCTGATTGGCAATCTCGAAGTTGGGCTTTTCAAGGAAGAAGCCGCCCATTTCGGGGAAGAAGAACACCACGATGCAGAAAACAAACAGGAATACCACGACGCCGACAATATCCTTGACGGTGTAGTAAGGGTGGAATGCGATACCATCCAGCGGCTTGCCATTCTCATCCTTGTGCTTCTTGATATCCACGCCGTCCGGGTTGTTGGAACCCACCTCATGCAGCGCAATGATGTGCAGAACCACCAGTCCAAGCAGGACGATCGGCAAGGCGACTACATGCAGCGCGAAGAATCGGTTCAGGGTGATCCCGGAGATCAGATAGTCGCCACGAATCCACTGCTGCAGGTCCGGCCCGATAAACGGAATCGCACCGAACAGCGAGATGATCACCTGCGCCCCCCAGTAGGACATTTGCCCCCAAGGCAGCAGATAGCCCATGAAGGCTTCAGCCATCAGCACCAGATAGATGGTCATGCCAAACAACCAGATCAGCTCACGGGGCTTTTGGTAGGACCCGTACATGATGCCGCGAAGCATATGCAGATAGATCACCACGAAGAACGCAGAAGCGCCGGTGGAGTGCATGTAACGTAACAGCCAGCCATATTCGACATCACGCATGATGTATTCGATGGAGGCGAATGCGCCATCGCCCGAGGGCTCGTAACTCATGGTCAGCCAAATACCGGTCACAATCTGGTTGACCAGCACCAGCATCGCCAGCGAGCCGAAAAAATAGAAAAAGTTGAAGTTCTTGGGAGCGTAGTATTTGGTCAGGTGATCTTCGACCACCCGATTAACGGACATCCGCTCGTTGATCCAGTTATTCAGCTTGCTCATCAGGCAGACTCCTCATCCAGGCCGATAACAATGATCTCATCGGTCTCATAGGAATGGGGTGGGACCGGCAGGTTCAACGGGGCAGGCTGCCCGCGGTGGACACGGCCAGCCATATCGTAACGGGAGCTGTGGCAGGGGCAAAAATAGCCACCCTTCCATTCGTTACCCATGTCGGCGGAAGCCACCTCGGGACGAAACAAAGGAGAACAGCCCAGATGCGTACAGATACCCATGACCACCAGCACCTCCGGCCTGATCGCCCGGGTGTGCAGATCGACATAGTCGGGCTGATCTGAGGACTCGGACTCAGGATCAGCCAGAACAGCGACATTCTCCTCGAGGATTGCTAGCGCCTCGGGTGTACGGCGGGAAATAAACACAGGCTGGCCGCGCCATTCAGCAATAATCTGCTGCCCCGCTTCCAGCTTGCCGATATTTACCCGGACCGGCGCACCTGCCGCCTTGGCTCTGGCGCTCGGGAACCACGATCCCACGAAGGGTACTGCCACCCCTACGGCTCCGGCCGCACCCACAACACCTGTGGCTGCCACCAGGAAGCGACGCCGGCCATTGTTAACGCCGTCATTACTCATCCAGTCGTCTCCCATCTGCTAATTCAGGCCTTTTGTAAGCCCTTTTAAGAGTTTTAATCCGCATGCACAAAATGAATCCGATGTTAATGAAAAACCCCATTTTTGACAAGGTGAAGTATTCATCATTAACCACAGAGATCCGGCTAAACACCTTGAATTACGGAGCTTTCCAGCGCACTAGAGCGTAAGCGGCATTTTGCCGCAGATACAAAAACGCCCGGTATCCAATAGGAGGCCGGGCGCTTTGCGGGTAAGTCTTGCGACTTAACGCTTGGAGTACTGAGGACGCTTACGCGCTTTACGCAGACCCACTTTCTTACGTTCAACTTCACGAGCATCACGCGTAACGAAACCAGCTTTGCGCAACACGCCACGCAGTGTTTCGTCATATTCCATCAGAGCACGAGTGATACCGTGACGGATCGCGCCAGCCTGACCAGTAGTGCCGCCGCCTTTGACGGTGACAAACACGTCGAACTTGGAGACGTTTTCAGTCAGTTCCAGCGGCTGGCGAACAACCATGCGCGCTGTCTCACGACCGAAGAAGTTCTCGATGGTGCGGTTGTTGATCTGGATGCTGCCATTACCCGGACGTAGGAACACCCGAGCGGTGGCAGTTTTACGACGGCCAGTACCGTAGTTTTGTGTCGCCGACATAGTATGCTCCTATTAGACCTTGAGTTCTTGGGGTTGCTGAGCCGCATGCGGATGAACTGCACCTTTGTACACTTTCATCTTGCGGTACATTGCACGACCCAAGGGGTTCTTCGGCAACATGCCTTTGACGGCTGACTCGATGATGCGCTCTGGAGCACGTACAACGAGCTTTTCGAAGCTGATCGACTTGATACCGCCCGGAAAACCGGAGTGGCTGTAGTAGATCTTGTCCTGAGCCTTGTTACCCGTCACATGAATCTTTTCCGCGTTGATGATGACGATATAATCGCCAGTATCGACGTGCGGCGTGTACTCGGGCTTGTGCTTACCGCGAAGGCGTGTAGCCACTTCGGTAGCCAGGCGACCCAGGGTCAGACCGGTAGCATCTACAATGTACCAATCGCGTTTTACGGTTTCAGGTTTGGCGCTGAAGGTTTTCATTAATCCTAGCCTCAGAGGCCACTCTTGTTTAGAAGAGGGCGAATCTTACAGAATGAAATGTGTTTTTACAAGACAACAAAGCCTAGAACAGACACTCAGTGGGGGCTGCGTGGGTCTGGGTGGCATCTGCGCTGTAAACAACAACGACAGGCTAGGCATCCTGTCGAAAGTGGCGGCATTATGCCAAGGGAGCTAAAAATTACAACCCTTATTTACATTTACCGCTACTTTAGCTCAGCTTATGGTCAATAATCAGTCCTTTACCGATCCACTGGGAGTAAACCCATGCAATACCGCCCACTCGGCCGCAGCAAACTCAAGGTCAGCGCACTCTGTCTCGGCAGCATGACCTGGGGCGAACAGAACACCCAGAAGGACGCCTTTGCCCAAATTGATCGGGCCAAGGATGCGGGGGTCAACTTTATCGATGCCGCTGAGATGTACCCGGTTCCGCCGGTGGCAGCGACCTACGGCGAAACCGAGCGCATTATCGGCAATTACTTTGCTGAGCGAGGCCATCGCGAGAACTGGATATTGGCCAGTAAGGTGGCTGGCCCCGGCGACTGGCTACCGCACATCCGCGACGGCAAGACGCGCTTTAATCGCGACCACCTGACCGCTGCGCTGGACGCCAGCCTGACACGCCTGCAAACCGACTATATCGATCTTTATCAGTTGCATTGGCCGGATCGCAACACCAATTTTTTCGGCAACCTTGGCTACAAACACAACCCCGACGAGCTTATAACCCCGATCGAAGATACCCTCGAGGTACTCGATGAGATGGTCAAAGCTGGCAAAATTCGCCATATCGGCCTGTCTAACGAAACGCCCTGGGGCGTCAGTCGCTTTTTACATCTGGCTGAGAGCCGTGGCTGGCCACGCATTGCATCGATTCAAAACCCCTACAATCTCCTCAACCGCAGTTATGAGGTGGGCCTGGCAGAGATGTCTCTACGCGAGCAAACGGGTCTTCTGGCCTACTCGCCATTGGCTTTCGGCACACTGACCGGTAAATATCTAAATGGTCTGCGACCGGAAAAAGGCCGGCTGACACTATTTAGCCGCTTCAGTCGTTACACTAACCCTCAGGCGCAAAGGGCCTGTGCTCGCTATGTGCAGCTCGCCCGAGATCACGGCCTGGACCCGGCACAAATGGCATTGGCGTTCGTCACCCGACAACCCTTCGTCACCAGCAATATTATTGGTGCCACCAACATGGATCAGCTCAATCGCAATTTGAGCAGCGTGAACATGGGGCTGACCGACGCCATCCTCGAAGCCATTGCCGAGATCCATCAGAGCCAACCCAACCCAGCACCCTGATTTCACGTTCGCAGATTTGCACTGTCGCGGGGCCATCCTCGCGGCAGCCGCTTAACCATTCAGCAATATTGCTACGACTAACGAGCCAAACAAGACACTTGCGCCAAACCTTAAGATGCTTTAGTCATATACTGGCCGAAACAGCCTATAATAATGAGCCATATGACAACACCTATTACTCCACCCTCAACGCCCCTGCGCCAGGTGGCCATACTCGCCACTGACGGCGTCATCGCCTCCACCCTTATGCAGGCCAAGGATTTTTTCCACATGGCCAGCCTGCGCGACGGCAGACGCCGAGGCCACGGCCTGACACCAGGGTTCCGTACTTCCATCGTCGCCCACGACACCCTGCCAGTCACCAGCTTCAGCCAGGACCGCATTGCCACAGACGCCACCCTCAGCGCTCTGCGTCCGCAATTGATCATGTTGCCGGCATTTTGGGGCGATTTCGATCAGATGCTTGAGCGTTATCCCGATGTGGTTCCCTGGTTACAAGCAGAACATGCCAGGGGTACGTTGATCAGCGCAGAGGCTACTGGGGTGTTCTGGATTGCCGCCGCCGGATTATTGAATGGCCGCGAAGCCACCACCTATTGGCGCTTTTTTGAAGAGTTTAGCGAGCGCTTTCCCGATGTGATTTTGTGCAAGGACAAACACATCACCGATGCCGACAATATCTACTGCGCGGCCGGCGTCACCTCTGGCTGCGACCTGGCCATTCACCTGATTGAGCGGCTGTGTGGCAGCCAAGTAGCGCAAGCGGTGGCACGCGACACCCTATATGAAGTGCAGCGCAGCTATACCCCTGGCATCATCGGTTTTGGTGGGCAAAAGCTGCACCAGGACGTAGCAATATTGCAGATCCAGCACTGGCTAGAGGAACATTTTTCCGACAAATTCCGCTTTGAGGACGTCGCCAGCCAGCATGGCATGAGCATCCGCAATTTCATGCGACGCTTCCAATCCGCCACCGGTGACAAGCCGCTGCATTATTTGCAGCGGCTGCGCATTGAGACGGCAAAGAACCTCTTGAGCACGACAAGGCGCAGCATAAAAACCATCAGCTACGATGTGGGCTATGACGACGCGAGCTTTTTTGCCCGGCTCTTTCGCCAGCATACCGACCTGTCACCGAATCAGTATCGCCGCCAGTTTCAACAATCCAGCCACTGAGATCCGGACATACGGAACGACCTCAGGGCTTGTGCGCACGGGCAAGGAACTCGTGCGACTGCATCTCCAGCAAGCGACTGAGCGTACGCTGAAACTCGAAACTCAGACGCCCACCGGTATACAGATCTTTTAATTCGACCTCGGCGGACAAGATCAGCTTGACGTTGCGGTCATAGAACTCGTCAACCATATTGACAAAACGTCTGGCCATATCGTCCTTGGACGCGTCCATTTGCTCGACATTGGCCAGCAGTACTGCGTGGAATACTTTTGCCAGCTCGATGTAATCATTCTGGCTACGCGGGCCATCACACAGCTCGCGAAATTCGAACCAGCCGACGTCCTCACAGACTCGAATGGAACGAACCGATCGATTTTCGACAGTCAGCACTTCACCCTCTACCGACTCTTCCAGATCCGGCACCAGGCTCTCGTAGCTCTGCTGCAGGCTGGCATTGGCACCTTCGTCCAGCGGCCAGTAATACAGCTCCGCCTGCTCCAGCGCCCGCAGTCGATAGTCCACACCGTTGTCTACGTTGACCACCTCGGTGTGGCTATTCAACAGCGCAATCGCGGGTAGGAAGCGAGCGCGCTGCAGGCCATTCTTATACAGGCCGTCGGGCACAATGTTGGATGTGGCCACCAGCGTCACACCATTTTTGAACAGCTCTTCCATCAAGGTACCCAGAATCATCGCATCGGTGATATCCGAGACAAAGAACTCGTCGAAACAGATAACCCGCGCCTCTTCGGCAAACTGGCTGGCGATCAGTGTCAACGGGTTCTTTTCCCCTTTGAGCCCCTTCAGCTCATGATGCACGCGCTGCATAAAGCGGTGAAAGTGCGTGCGCATCTTGCGCTCGAACGGCAACGCGTCAAAGAAGGTGTCCACCAAATAGGTCTTGCCCCGCCCTACCCCACCCCAGAAATACAAACCCTTGACCGGTTCGGCCTTTCTTCCCAACAGTTTTCCGAACAGGCTGGACTTGCTCGATTCGGCCGCCACCAACTCATCAAAAAGGCGCTGGAGATGGCGCACCGCCTGCTCCTGCGCGGGATCGCGGACAAAATCTGGACGCTGAAGATCAGCCTTATAGCGTGCAAGGGGTGTCATAGGCGGGTGACCCTAGGCTAAGTCAATGGGGGCGGTACTCTACCGCCCACCATGATGGTTGGCAATCAACCTAAGTTAAGGAGGTTTTCCACGGACTCTTTCAGCTCCACGAGCCGGCCGTGAAAGAAATGCCCGGTCTCGGCAAAGCGCTTTACCTCAACTCCCGGCTGCCCCTCAAGCAAACCGAATACGGCCGAGGGCGCCACCACGTCGTCCGCCTCGCCCATCATCACCACTGCAGGGCACGCCAGCGGCATCAGCTCGGCAAAGGGATGGCGCTCTACGGAAGGAGCCACCAACAGCAGGCGCGCGGGCGCGGTAGTCATTAGACCTGCTGCGGCAGCGGCCACATAGCCACCGAAAGAGAAGCCCATCAACCACAGGGGCAGGTCGAACTCATTCTGCGCCCATTCAACCACCGCCAGGCAGTCATCAATCTCGCCCAGACCACCCGTTTGCTGCCCCGCACTTTTGCCCACGCCACGAAAATTGAAGCGTACTACACAGGCATGCTGGTCTCGCGCTGCACGCATCAGCGTATGCACCACCTTATTAGTCATCGTTCCGCCCTGCGCCGGATTTGGATGACAAACCACTGCCAGGGCGCGCGGATTATTTACTCGGGTCACCAGCAGCTCCAATACTCCTGCCGGCCCCTCAATCATCAGACGCTCTTCCGTACTGCTGCTCATTAACGCTTCTCCCGTGACTGCTAACCTTTAACTGTCGTCGCAACCTGTAACTGCCGTCGCAAAAGGGTAGCAGATACAGCGCATCGGTAGGCAGGCTCCCAGGCAATTTGACCAAAGCAGCATGCAGGGCACTAGCCTTGGGATTGAAATGCCGTTACCGTTAGAGCTAAAGCGTATCGTCTATATCAAAGTATTCGACCAATCAGACATCATTGAGGGACCCAAGGTGCAAGCAAGCGAAAACCTCTGGATTGCAGCCGCGATTGCCCTGGCACTGGGCATCGTCATCGGCATTATTCTCACTCAGCTGGCCCGACGCGTGAGCGGCGGCAGCACGACTGGTACTCAGGCCCAACTTGAGAGCCTGCAACTGCGTTTCGAAGAATATCAGCAGGAGGTGTCGAGTCATTTTAAAACCACCGCCAACCTGGTATCGCGCCTGAATCGTAGCTACAAGGATATTCAAGAGCACCTGACCCAGGGCGCCATGGACCTGTCACCGGACGACATAACTCGACAGCGTCTTTTGGCGGCACTGGAAGATCAGGTCGGCCCGTCCGTGAGTACGCGCAGCACGTCGGAACCGGTATTCGACAGCCTGGAGCCACCGCGTGATTACGCGCCCAAGATGCAGGATATGCCAGGCACGTTGTCGGAAAGCTACGGTATCAAGCGCAAGCCCTGATTCAGCCCCGCCCGCGACGGCGTCGCGGGCAACTTGTCCGGACACCATCCAGCATGCCGGTCACCGACCAAAACCCCTTCTTCTCTTTCAGCAAAGACAACCCCGGACTGCTAGTCATCTCCGGGGATTGGTTGCTTGAGCATTACAGCCAGTTACGGCGTCTGACCGCAGCGGCCCAGCGGCATGCCACAGCCATCACTCAAGTCGATATGGAGCGCCTGGACAAGCTGGATACCGCCGGCGCCCAATTACTTGCAGAGC
This sequence comes from Halopseudomonas pelagia CL-AP6, assembly GCF_000410875.1. GTDB lineage: Bacteria > Pseudomonadota > Gammaproteobacteria > Pseudomonadales > Pseudomonadaceae > Halopseudomonas > Halopseudomonas pelagia. Next base: position 284,625 of record NZ_AROI01000006.1, on the reverse strand, counting down.
TGCTGGGCCGGGCGCAACTGGAGCAGTTGACCGACCAGCCAGGACAGCTACCCGAGGAGCGTCGAATACTGCTGCGACGAATAGCGCAGAGTCTCGATGAGAAAGAGGCACACCGACCACGCAGTGGCTCCCTGCTGGTCGAGCTGCTGGAGCGCACCGGCAAGGCAACAGCGGTATTTTGGGGGCATCTGGTTGAGCTGCTCGGCTTTACCGGCCTGACCCTGGCCAGCCTGGCAGCCAACCTGCTACGCCCGCGCAGGTGGCGCGTCACCGCCGTGGTCGCACAAATAGAGCAGACCGCCCTGAACGCGGTGCCCATTGTCGCACTGCTGACGTTTATGGTCGGAGCCGTCATCGCCTTTCTCGGTGCCACCGTATTGGACAGCTTTGGCGCGAGCATCTATACCGTCGATCTGGTGGCTTTTTCGTTCCTGCGCGAGTTTGCCGTACTGCTGACGGCTATTTTGATGGCCGGCAGGACCGCTAGCGCCTTCACCGCACAGATTGGCTCCATGAAAGCCAATGAAGAAATTGATGCCATACGCGCCCTGGGCCTGAATCCAATGGACATTCTGGTGCTCCCCAGAGTATTGGCCATGCTCATCGCTCTGCCGATTCTGACACTCGTAGCGATGCTGTCAGGCCTGTTCGGCGGCGCCCTGGTCTGTGCCCTGGCGCTGGATATATCACCCACCATGTTTCTCAGTATGCTGCAGCAGAATGTCGAAGCCCGGCATTTCTTCCTCGGCATCGCCAAGGCGCCAATTTTTGCCCTGCTGATTGCGATTATCGGCTGCCTGGAAGGGCTGAAGGTCAGCGGCAGCGCCGAGTCGGTCGGTGAGCACACCACCTCGAGCGTGGTGCAGTCGATATTCGTTGTCATTCTGGTGGATGCCATGGCCGCGATGTTTTATATGGAGATGGGCTGGTGAATACAGTGGCTGACACATCCGCACCGCTGGTTCAGGTCAATGGCCTGCTGAACCGCTTCGGCACGCAAACGATCCATGAGAACCTTGACTTGGATATTTACCAAGGCGAAATTCTTGGCGTGGTTGGCGGCTCAGGTACCGGCAAATCGGTACTGCTGCGCTCCATTGTCGGCCTGCATCGCCCGGACGCCGGCAGTGTTCGTGTATTTGGCAAGGATCTGCAGGCACTCAGCAATGAAGCGCGCTCGCAGTACGAGCGACGTTTCGGGGTGCTTTTCCAGCGGGGCGCGCTGTTTTCCTCACTGACCGTCGCCGAGAACATCGCACTACCCTTGATAGAACACTCGGGACTCAGCCGTGAAGACGCGGAGCATTTAGCCAAAATGAAGTTAGCCCTGGCCGGGCTACCGGCCTTGGCCGGGGCCAAATATCCGTCCGAACTGTCGGGCGGCATGGTCAAACGGGCCGCTCTGGCCCGGGCACTGGCGCTTGACCCGGACATTCTGTTTCTGGACGAACCCACGGCGGGCCTTGACCCCATCGGGGCGGCCGCGTTCGACGACCTGATCAAAATGCTGCGCGATGCCATGGGCCTCACCGTGTTCCTGGTCACCCACGATCTGGATACCCTGTATGCCATCTGCGACCGAATCGCCGTATTATCGGATCGTCGGGTCCTGGTAGCGGACACGCTGGAGAATGTGGCAGCCACCGATAACCCGTGGATCCAGGATTACTTTCATGGCCCCCGCGGCCGCGCCGCGGCTCAAGCCGTCAACCGTCAACACCCGTTGGAGTCCAGTCGCTAATGGAAACCCGAGCCCATCACGTTTTGATTGGCCTGTTCACCCTGATTGCCGCAGGGGCGGCCATATTCTTTGCCATCTGGTTAAGCAACACCAGCACCAGCACGGAATACAAGAACTATACCGTGGTCTTCAACCAGGCCGTCACCGGCCTGTCCCGCGGCAGTGCAGTGCAATACAGCGGCATCAAGATCGGCGATATCAGCACGCTGAGCCTCGACCCAAAAGACCCCCGCCGGGTACTGGCGCGCATTCGCGTCGAAGCCAACATCCCGATCAAGGAAGACACCCGTGCCCGACTATCATTCACCGGCATCACCGGAACCTCAGTCATCGAGCTCAGTCATGGCGAACCCTCCAGCCCGTTGCTGATCGGCAAAGGCAATCAAGACCCGATCATTGTCGCATCGCCTTCGCCCATATCGGCACTACTGGCCGATGGCGAGGATCTGATGACCAATATCAATCAGCTTATGTCCAGCGCACGGAGCATTCTCTCCGACGAGAATGTCGGCAGTTTCACCCGCACTATGGAGTCCATCGAGAAAGCCACTACCAGCATCGCTGAGCAGGGCGACAATCTGGACGTGCTGATCAACGAGCTGACCACCGTCAGCCGCCAGGCCGGCCAGACCCTGGAACAAACCACGCAGCTGATGGCCAATGCCGACAGCCTGCTCAACGATCAGGGCAGCCGCACGCTGGATGGGGCAGAACAGGCTTTGGCTTCCATCGCCCGCACCAGCGCCGTCCTGGAGGGCATGCTGACGGACAATAGTGAGGCCTTCGCCACCGGCATGCAGGGTTTGGGTCAGCTAGAACCAGCCATCAACGAACTGCGCGGTAGCCTAGGCTCGCTACGCAGCATCACCCGCCGCTTGGAAGACAACCCGACCCGCTTCCTGCTGGGCCGCGACAGTATCGAGGAGTTTGAACCGTGAACAAGCGCCATTTCCTGACGCGTACCGCCATGGCCGCGGTTGCCGCGATGTCACTGGCGGCATGCTCGGTATTGCCTGAGTCGGAGCCCCTATCGGTTTACCAATTACCGGCCCCGCAAATGCAAGCGTCACCTGCAGCCCAGTCATTACCCTCATTGCGCATCAATACCCCGCAAGCTGGCTTTGCACTAAGCAGCCCACGCATGCTGGTCAACCCCGATGGCGACCAGGTCAGCACCTACAAAGGGGCACGCTGGACCGACCCGGTGCCGGCTCTGCTGCGCGAACACCTCGCTAAAGCCTTTACCCAACAGGTATCCGCGACCGGGATCACAACCGACGAGCATGCGCTGCGCTCTGACGTGCATTTGGGCAGCGATCTGCGCCAATTTCAGGTGCGCTACAATGGCTCATCACCCAGGGCCGTTATTGAATTGGACGCGCGACTGATCAACCCAAATTCACGCAGTGTGATCGCCGCGCAGCATTTTCTGGTTGAACAACCCCTCGACAACCCGCAGATTGCAGGCGTCGTCAGCGGTTTCAAATTGGCCGCAGACGAACTGGCAGAACAACTGATTCGCTGGAGCACCGAGAGTCTGCAAGGCTACGAAGTAAAATAAGGTTGCGAGCAATAAAAAACCGCCATGCAGGCGGTTTTTTATTGCTCAGCAGCCCACCTCACTCCCACTCAATGGTCGCTGGCGGCTTGCTGGAGATGTCGTAGGTTACCCGCGACACACCAAGGATTTCGTTAATGATGCGGTTGGACACTATCTCTAGGAATTCGTAAGGCAGATGCGCCCAGCGTGCGGTCATAAAGTCGATAGTTTCCACCGCACGCAGCGCGATAACCCACTCATAGCGGCGGCCATCGCCCACTACCCCTACGGACTTGACCGGCAGGAACACGGCAAAGGCCTGGCTGACTTTCTGGTACAGATCAGCCTTGTGCAGCTCTTCGATAAAAATGTAATCCGCGCGGCGCAGAATATCGGCATAGTCCTTACGGACCTCCGCCAGAATGCGCACACCCAAACCCGGACCAGGGAAAGGATGACGGTAAACCATGTCATAGGGCAGACCCAGCTCCAGACCAATCTTGCGCACCTCGTCCTTGAATAATTCACGCAACGGCTCGACCAGCTCGAAGGCCATGTCGTCTGGTAAGCCGCCGACATTGTGGTGCGATTTGATTACATGCGCCTTGCCGTTCTTCGAGCCTGCCGACTCAATCACATCCGGATAGATGGTGCCCTGGGCCAGGTATTTCACGCCCTTGAGTTTGGTCGCTTCTTCATCGAAGACTTCGATAAAGGTACGGCCGATAATCTTGCGCTTTTCTTCCGGGTCAGTCACACCCAGCAGCCGCGAGAGAAACTTGTCTTCGGCGTTGACGCGAATTACTTTCACGCCCATGTTCTCGGCGAACATGGCCATTACCTGCTCGCCTTCATGCAGACGCAGCAGGCCGTTATCGACAAACACACAGGTCAGTTGCTCGCCAATCGCCTGATGCAGCAATGCTGCGACCACTGAAGAGTCCACGCCGCCAGACAGGCCAAGCAATACGTTGGCCTCACCGACCTGGGCACGCACGTTGGCCACCGCGTCTTCAACGATGTTCGACGCCGTCCACAGTGCTTCACAACCGCACAGATCCAGAATGAAACGCGACAGAATGCGTTGGCCCTGGCGGGTGTGAGTGACTTCCGGGTGGAACTGCACACCATAGAAGTGGCGGCTTTCATCGCCCATCGCGGCAATCGCACAGCTGGGTGTGCTGGCCAGAAGATGAAAACCCTCGGGCAGATCGATGACCTTGTCGCCGTGGCTCATCCATACATCCAGGCTCAGCAGACCATCATCGTCGATATGATCTTCAATACCGGACAGGAAGCTGCTTTTGCCAACAATGTCCACTCGCGCGTAACCGAACTCATGCTTTTCCGAACCCTGCACCTTGCCGCCCAACTGCTCGGCCATGGTTTGCATGCCGTAGCAGATGCCCAGCACCGGCACACCCAGTTCATAGACGATACTCGGAGCACGCGGCGAACCTGCCTGCGGCACCGATTCAGGACCACCGGCGAGGATGATGCCCTTGGGGGCAAAGGCGCTGATCTCGGCCTCGTCCATATCCCAGGCGCGAATCTCACAATAAACCCCAATTTCACGCACACGGCGGGCGATCAATTGAGTGTACTGCGAGCCGAAATCCAGAATCAGGATGCGGTGGGCGTGGATGTCTTGATGGAGCATAGGAGCTTTCCTTCGGACAGAGCTTGAAGCTGTAAGCTGGCAGCGAAAAGCTAGAAGCTGGCGCAGGTGCGTCCAGCTTCAGTCTCAGGCTGCCAGCGCCTGATGCATTCTTGAATCAACCGACGCGGTAGTTCGGCGATTCTTTGGTGATCTGCACGTCATGGACGTGGGATTCGCTCATACCCGCACTGGTGATACGCACGAACTGCGGCTTGGTGCGCATTTCCTGAATATCACTGCTGCCGGTATAGCCCATAGATGCCCGCAGGCCGCCCATCAACTGATGGATGATGGCTGCCAGCGACCCCTTGTAAGGCACCCGGCCTTCGATGCCCTCGGGCACCAGCTTCTCGGCACCTGCACTGGAATCCTGGAAGTAGCGATCCGATGAACCCTGGCTCTGCGCCATGGCACCCATCGAGCCCATACCGCGATAAGCTTTGTAGGAACGGCCCTGGAACAGCTCGACCTCACCCGGCGCCTCTTCGGTGCCAGCGAACATCGAGCCCATCATCACCACCGAAGCGCCAGCAGCAATGGCCTTGGCCAGATCACCGGAGAAGCGTATGCCGCCATCGGCAATCACCGGCACATTCATACCCTTGAGCGCCGTTGCCACGTCAGCAATTGCCGATATTTGCGGCACACCAACACCCGCAACGATACGCGTGGTGCAGATAGAGCCCGGACCGATACCTACCTTGACTGCATCCGCGCCGGCTTCGGCCAGCGCCAAAGCCGCTTCGGCCGTAGCAATGTTGCCGCCAACGACCTGAATCTCTGGATAGTTTTCCTTGACCCAGCGAACCCGCTCGATCACACCACGTGAATGACCGTGCGCAGTATCCACTACCACCACGTCAACACCGGCTGCTGCAAGCGCGGCAATCCGCTCGGCTGTATCCGCACCAGTACCCACCGCCGCGCCGACCAGCAGACGGCCCTGATCATCCTTGGTGGCATTCGGGTAGGCGCGGGACTTTTCGATGTCTTTGACGGTCATCATGCCCTTGAGGCCGAAGTTGTCATCAACGATCAGCACTTTCTCGATGCGATGGCGGTGTAACAACTCGCGCACCGCGCCCGCACTTACGCCCTCCTTGACCGTAACCAGCTTCTCTTTGCCGGTCATGACCTCGCGCACCTTGGCATTCATACGGATTTCAAAACGGATATCGCGGGCGGTCACGATGCCGACCAGTTCGCCTGCAGAGAGAACCGGCACGCCGGAAATATTGTTAACGCGGGTCAGCTCGACCAGTTCGCCCACAGTTGCGTCGGCATCAATGGTAATCGGATCTTTGACCACACCGGCTTCAAACTTTTTCACCTTGCGAACTTCGGCAGCCTGCTGCTCGACGGTCATATTCTTGTGAATGATCCCCATGCCACCTTCCTGCGCCATGGCAATCGCCAGACGGGCTTCGGTAACGGTGTCCATTGCAGCGGACAACAGGGGGATATTGAGTTCGATGCGCCGGGTGAGCCGGGACTTGAGACTGACGTCCTTGGGCATGACCTCAGAATATCCGGGCACCAGCAGAACATCATCAAAGGTAAGGGCTTCTTGGCTTACACGTAGCATAGCAGGGCTCCCGAGCGGGAAAATGGAAGCAAGGCATTATACCTATCACCGGCATCAGCCTCAATCGCTATCAGCTCTGCAACGGAATTATTCTCTGAAACTGCCAGGCAGGCTAAGATGGGCACATGACTGATGAGACCCTGTTTAAACGATTGACCGCCGAACGCGACGTGCTTAGCGTCAGCCAGCTCAATGCCCGCGCCCGCAGCCTCCTGGAAGATGTATTCCCGCAGATTTGGGTCGAAGGCGAGCTCTCCAACCTGGCCAAACCCTCCTCCGGGCACCTATATTTCAGCCTGAAGGACAGCAAAGCGCAGATCCGCTGCGCGTTCTTCCGCCAACACGCCAGCCGCGTGCGCATGGACATGCGTGACGGCCTGCAAGTCCGAGTACGCGGGCGCGTCAGCCTGTATGAAGGCCGTGGCGACTACCAGTTGATCGTCGACAGCATGGAAAGCGCCGGTGATGGCGCGCTGCGCCAGGCTTTCGACGCGCTGAAAGCCAAACTCACCGACGAAGGCCTGTTCGCCACCGAACGCAAACGCCCGCTACCGATACATCCCAAGCGCATTGGTGTGATCACCTCGCCGAGCGGCGCGGCCGTGCGCGACATTATCAGCGTGTTCGGCCGCCGCGCACCCTTTATCGAACTGATCATCGTACCTACGCCCGTGCAAGGGCGAGAAGCCGCGCCGCTGATCGTCAAGGCGTTGCAGTTAGCTGACCGGGCTGGCTTCGATGCACTGATACTTGCCCGCGGCGGTGGCTCGCTGGAGGATTTGTGGCCTTTCAATGAAGAGATGGTCGCCCGGGCGCTGGCCGCCTGCCAAACCCCGACCATTAGCGCAGTGGGGCACGAAACGGATATTTCCATCAGCGATTTTGTCGCCGATGTGCGCGCCCCCACACCCTCCGCCGCCGCCGAACTCCTGAGCCCGGATCAGCAGGCGATGCTGCTGCAGGTCGAGCGCGTGCACCGGCAACTGCAACAACGCATGCGTGAGCGCCTAGCACGTGAACATCTGCGCTTGGACAGCCTGCGCCGACGCCTGCGCCATCCGGGTGAGCGGCTAGCCCAGCAGGCACAACGACTCGATGATTTCGAACTGCGGCTCAAGCGCGCGCTACGCCAGCAACTGACGCTATTGGGGCAGCGCCACGAGCGCCTCCTCGCCCGGCTACAGGCCCAGCACCCGGGTAGGCACCTTGCTCTGCTGCGCCAGCGGCTGGACCAGTTTGACCAGCGCCTGCCCAGGGCTATCGCCCAAGGCATGCAGCAGCGGCGGCAACGGCTCGACAATCTGGCCCAGACCCTGCACCTGGTCAGCCCATTGGCAACGCTGGGCCGCGGTTACAGCATTCTGCTCGATCAACAGGGTCGCGCACTGCGCAGCCACGCCGACGTCAAACCCGGGCAGCGGGTTGAAGCGCGCCTGGCCGACGGCCGTTTGGCACTAAGGGTCGAGAGCGACCTGGACCAACCCCATACCCTCCCACTTCTGGATTGACGCTTAAATGAAAGCCTTTATTGCCCTGTTGTTAATGGCCTGCCTGAGCCTGCCCGTTCATGCCGAAGGCTTTATTACCCGCCTGCTGAACAAACCAGTACCTGGCGGCGTAGCCGTAGTCGTGTTGCCGGAACAGGACAGCGCGCCCCGGGTGCGTTATCAAGACCAGTCGGTGCTGGTCATACGCGAAGACAACCAACGCTGGATCGCGATAGCCGGCATTCCGCTGACCGTAAAGCCGGGGACTGAACAGCTGGAACTGGATAACGGCCAGAAGCTGGCCTTTAGCGTGGGCAGCCGCGAGTACCCGGCCCAGCGCATCACACTCAAGAACCAGCAACACGTCACGCCCGACCCCGCACACCTCAAGCGCATTCAACGCGAGCTGAACGAGCAGATTGCCGCCTACAAAACCTTCAGTCCACGGCAGCCCAGCAACCTGATGCTGGATCGTCCGGTCGAGGGTCGGTTATCCAGCGCCTTTGGTCTGCGGCGCATTTTCAACGGAGAAGAGCGCAACCCGCACTCCGGACTGGATTTTGCCGCCCCCAGCGGCACGCCGATTAAATCACCCGCCGCAGGCAAAGTGATCCTGACGGGGGATTACTTCTTCAACGGTCAAACCGTATTTGTCGACCACGGCCAAGGCCTGATCAGCATGTTCTGCCATCTGTCATCGATCGGCGTGAAGGTGGGCGATGAACTGGACAGAGGTGAAGTACTCGGCAAGGTCGGCGCCACCGGCCGTGCCACCGGGCCCCATCTGCACTGGAACGTAAGCCTGAACAACGCCAGAGTCGATCCCGCCATTTTTATCGGCGCCTACATGCATTAAAGCGGCCCGAAATAGCACTCAGCCTGGCAGGGTGGAGAAAGTGGAGATAACAGGGATGTTATCTCCAAGCCTCCAGGGACGGATTCACGGCGTCTTTCGGAACCCTGCCAGGCTGACAGCGACAATCCCCGAGCGCACCACATTAGCAGCGGTCGATCGGCGCAAAAAACCACCAAACCCTACTAAATTAGTGCACATAAATTGCACCATTCGCATGTAAACAGGATTTTGTGGCGATTTTATAATCGGCATTGCAATAAAAAACCCAAACAACTAACTTTACTGCAACAACACCCTATTTAAAGCACAACTGCGCTCACGAGGCGCCGAATAGAACAGGACATACCCCATGAGCATGCTCAAAGACCCCTCAAGCAAATACAGAGCCTTCCAACCGGTCGACATCCCCGACCGCACTTGGCCGTCGAAGACCATCACCGAAGTCCCGGTGTGGTGCAGCTCCGACCTGCGCGATGGCAATCAGTCATTGATTGAGCCCATGGACCCGGCACGCAAACTGCGCTTTTTCCAGACGCTGGTCAACATCGGCGTCAAACAGATCGAAGTAGCCTTCCCGTCCGCGTCGCAGACCGACTTCGACTTCGTGCGTACGCTGATCGAAAAAGGCCATATCCCCGATGATGTGACTATCCAGGTCCTGACTCAGGCACGGGCCGACCTGATTGCCCGGACCTTCGAGTCAGTACGCGGCGCCAAAAAGGCCATCGTTCACGTTTATAACGCCACCGCCCCCAGCTTTCGCCGTATCGTCTTTAACCAGGACAAGAAAGGCGTGGTAGAGATTGCCGTGAATGCCGCCAAGCTGATCAAAGAGCACGCCGAGCAGCAGCCGGACACGCAGTGGACCTTTCAGTATTCACCGGAGATTTTCACCTCCACCGAACTGGATTTCGCCGTCGAAGTCTGTGACGCAGTACTGGATGTGTGGCAGCCAACGCCAGAGCACAAGGTCATCCTCAACCTGCCCGCTACGGTAGAAGTGGCCACACCTAATCACTATGCTGATCAGATCGAATGGTTTGGTCGCCATATAAGCCGCCGTGACAGCGTGCTGATAAGTCTGCATACCCACAACGATCGGGGCACCGGCGTGGCGGCGACCGAGCTTGGATTACTGGCCGGGGCTGATCGCGTTGAAGGCTGCCTGTTCGGCAACGGCGAGCGTACCGGTAACGTCGATCTGGTGACCCTGGCCTTGAACCTGTACACCCAGGGCATCCATCCGCAGCTGGACTTTTCCGATATCGACGCCGTGCGCAAGGTCGTGGAGGAATGCAATCAGTTGCCAGTGCACCCACGTCATCCCTATGTGGGTGATCTGGTCCACACCGCATTCTCCGGCTCGCACCAGGACGCGATTCGCAAAGGCTTTACCCAGCAGAAGAGCGATGCACTCTGGGAAGTCCCTTACTTGCCGATCGATCCTGCCGATATCGGCCGCAGCTACGAAGCGGTGATTCGCGTCAACAGCCAGTCCGGCAAGGGTGGCATCGCCTACCTGCTGGAGCAGGAATACGGCATCAGCCTGCCAAGACGCATGCAGATCGAATTCAGCCAGGTGGTGCAGGGCGAAACGGACCGGCTGGGCCTGGAAATGAGCGCACGGCAGATTCATGACCTGCTCGACCAAGAGTATCTGCAGGCCAGCAGTCCCTACGCTCTGGTGCGCCATCGCCTGCAGGAGGAGAACGGTACCAGTGCGGTGGATGTCGAAATACTCAGCGGCGGCGAAACCCAACACTGGCGCGGGCTTGGAAAGGGTCCGCTGGAGGCCTTGGTGGCGGGCTTACCGGTCAAAGTGGAGATCATGGATTATCACGAGCACGCCATTGGCTCTGGCAGCAACGCCAAGGCAGCGGCCTATATCGAGATCCGCCTGGACAACGGCCGCCCGCTGCACGGCATTGGCATCGATGAAAACCTGACCACTGCCAGCTTCCGGGCGCTGTTCAGCGCGTTGAACAGAGCGCTGCGCCAGGCGGAGTTACAAGCCGCTTAGGTGCGGTAGGCTAGGTGCGGCCGGCTAGGTGCGGCCGGAGCTGTTAATATCTGCTGCAAAGAAAAAGGCTGCAGTGCATTGCACGGCAGCCTTTTTCGTAAGCCCTCAACTATCAGCGCTTATCGCGCCGCTTCTTTTCAGCGGTCTTGTGATGACTCATCAACCGGCGTTTTTTGTTCACCTGCCGATCAGTCAAGGTGTTCTTGCGATCCTCGTAGGGATTCTCACCCGACTTATACTCAACGCGAATCGGCGTGCCTGACAACTTGAGCACCTTGCGGAAAGTATTTTCCAGGTAGCGCGTATAGGAACCGGGAACCTTTTCCAACTGATTGCCATGCACGATGATGATCGGCGGATTGGAGCCACCCAGGTGCGCATAGCGCATCTTGATACGCCGGCCATTGACCATCGGCGGCTGGTGCTCGCTGACAGCATCCTCAAGGATCTGCGTCATGCGGTTGGTCGGCACTTTGGTCATGGCGCTGGCAAACGCCTTGTCCACCGACTTGTACAACAGACCTACGCCACTGCCGTGCAATGCGGAAATGAAATGCAGATCGGCGAATTCAGCGAAAAACAGGCGACGCTTGAGCTCGATCTTGACGTAGTCCTTCTCACGCTCGTCCATGCCGTCCCATTTATTGACCGCAATCACCAACGCGCGCCCTGCCTCCAGTGCAAAGCCCAGCAGATGCAGGTCCTGATCGACAATCCCATCGCGAGCATCGACCACGAAAATCACTACGTTGGCATCCTGAATCGCTTGCAGGGTCTTAACCACCGAAAATTTCTCGACCGCCTCAAATACCTTGCCACGACGACGAACACCGGCGGTATCGATCAGCGTATAGGGCTTCTCATGACGCTCGTAGGGAATATAGATACTGTCACGCGTGGTGCCAGCCTGATCGAATACGATGACCCGGTCTTCACCCAGCATGCGATTGACCAGCGTCGACTTACCCACGTTCGGTCGGCCGATGACGGCGATCTTGGTGCCGATGGCTTCGACGATACGCCGGCCTTCGGCGTTCTCGCCCTCTACCGCACGCTCGGCCATCAGACTGGCGATGCCATGCTCGCCCATTACCTGCTCAAGCATCGGGTTGATATTGCGGCCATGGGATGCCGCGATACCGATAGGCGCACCCAGACCCAACGCGGAGAACTCACCCAGGATCGAATCCGGATCAGAGCCGTCAATCTTGTTCGCGATCAGATAGGTATGCTTGTTGCGCTTGCGCAAGTGCTCGGCGATCAGCTCATCGCCCGCCGTTCTGCCGACCTGCGAATCCACCAGAAAAAGCACCGCATCGGCTTCTTCTATGGCCTGCAGCGACTGCCCGGCCATCTCCATGTCCAGACCCTTTTCTTCGCCGGTAATACCGCCGGTGTCGACCAGGATATAGGGCTTGCCCTGCCATCTCGCCTCACCATACTGCCGGTCACGAGTCAGCCCGGCCACATCGGCCACGATCGCGTCACGACTTTTGGTCAGACGATTAAAAAGGGTGGATTTGCCGACATTCGGCCGCCCCACCAAGGCGATAACAGGAACCATGATCACTCCGCGCACGGATCACCGCGCAATAAACAAAAAGGCCGCTGCGCCAGAGAAGTCGGGCAGCGGCCGGAACAGTATAGCGGTTTTGCTTTATTGCAGCTTCAGAGCTACCAAGTCGCCGCTGTTACCGTAGACATAAAGCGTATCGCCAATGGCAATAGGCGCAGCACGCACGCCTTTGCTGTCGACCCGAATCCGCGCAACCAACCTGCCATCGGTCTGAGCCAGCAAATGCACATAACCTTCAAAATCGGCCACGGCAACGAAGCTACTGAAGGCAACCGGCGCTGTCAGGTTGCGGCGCAGCAGGTCCTCGTTGGTCCACAGCGGTTGCGCACGGTTGCGGTCAACCGCTTCTACCGTGCCGTCGGCGTGACTGACGTACAAGCTGCCAAAACCTTCACCGAGGCCCACATGACTGGATGCCGGATACTGCCAGAGCGGGGCACCGGTCTCCGCATTCAATGCGGCCATAACGCCCTGAAAGCTGACCACATAAAGAGTGTCATCCTGCAGCAGCAAATCACCATCGATATCGACCATCCGCTCCAGTTCAGAACGACCCTGGGGTTGAGCCACGCGCTGCTCCCACAGCGGCAACCCGCTGTCAGCGGCCAATGCCACCACCCGGCCGCTGGCTAACCCGGCATAGACGCTACGCAGGCTGACCACTGGCGTACTGTGACCGCGAACGGTAAGCACCGGCAGGCTGGATTCATAAATCCAGCGTTGCTCGCCAGTACTGATATCCAGCGCAGTGAGCTTGTCGTCCTGAGTCTGCACCACCACCACGTCGCCATTGGTCTGTGGCGGCGCCAGCACTTCACTGGACACCTGGGCACGCCAGAGCTCACTGCCGTCGTCCTCAGCCAGCACGATCACTTCACCGTCCAGCGTACCGACCATCACTCGGCCGCCACCAGCACCGACGGCGCCGGACAGCCGCTCATCGAGCTTGACCTGCCAATTGACTTCGCCGGTATCGCGATCCATGGCAACAATGCGCCCTTTCACGTCGGCGGCATACAGCGTCAAACCATCAAGCGCCGGGCTAAGCTGCGTAAACAGCTTACCTTGACCTACGCCGATATTGCGCTTCCAACTGCGCTCGAATTTCTGTTCGGCGGTGAATTTTTCCAGCTCGGCGGGGGGCAATTCTTTCTTGCCGGAACTACCGCAGCCAACCACCAATGCGGTGGCCAGAGCCATGGCAAGATATCGGAACTTCAGGTTCACTAGACTTCCTCCGCCAGATCATCCAGCTTCAACTGTAATTGTGGGCGATCACGTGGATCATCAATCGCCTCCATCGCCGCCAGGTAAGCCTGGCGCGCCTCATCAACACGACCCAGGCCTAACAGCAGATCGCCACGGACTTCTTCACGACCGGCCAGCAAAGCACCATCAACGTCACTGGAGAACAGCTCAAGGCCTTCTTCAGCGCGCTCTTGATCGGCCAGCACGCGTGCCAGTCGCTGACGAGCCACTTCCTGCAGGGTCTCATCGCCAGCTTGCTCGGTGACGTCGCGCAGTACGGCCTCCGCACTGCTCATGTCACCGGCTTCAACGGCCAACCTGGCCTGCATTAGCCCGGCGAACTGGGCATAACGGGTGCCGGCATATTCACTACGAATCTGCTCTGCCAACTCGGCGCCACGGGTCCGGGCCTCTTCGCTGTCACCCGCCAGAACGGTTTCCAGCATATTCTGGTAAAGCGCCGATGCATTGGCCGCCTTGTTGTCCTGGTAATTGGTCCAGCCCTGCCAGCCGAAAACCCCGGCCAACGCGATGACAACCCCCGTGAGCAGCGGGATACCATGGCGGTTCCAGAGCTCCCTGATTTTCTCGACCTGTTCTTCTTCTGTCTGGTAACTCACCCTTGTCTCCTCACCTGCGCAAAAACGGCACCAGGCCGCTTACAACAATTGTTTTAGACGTGCCGGCACATCTTGCCAAGCTACATTTTCTTGCTCGCCTTCAACGCGCAGAGGCTTGATACCCACCCGCTGAACGGCCACTTCATCCTCGCCCAGAATCAACGCCAGCAAGGCACCTGACTTGTCAGCCTTCTTGAACTGACTTTTGAAGCTACCACCCCCGCAGTGCACCACCAACCTGATATCAGGCAGCGCATCGCGTAGTTGTTCTGCCAAACGGAAACTTGCTTTAGCGGCCTCGTTACCCACAGCCACGAGGTAGACATCAACCTGCCGGGCCAGTTCAGCGGGGGCCTTGTCCAGCGTCTGAATCAATAACAACAAGCGCTCGATACCCATTGCGAAGCCAACGGCCGGCGCCGACTTGCCGCCCAGCTGTTCAACCAGACCATCATAGCGCCCACCCGCGCACACCGTGCCCTGGGAACCCAATTGATCTGTCACCCATTCGAACACTGTCAGACCGTAGTAGTCCAGCCCCCGTACTAGACGAGGATTGATCTCATAGGGCAGCCCCGCAGCGTCCAACAATGCGCACAGACCGGAAAAGTGCTCACGGGCTTCATCATTCAGATAATCGGCCAGCTTAGGCGCATCCCCCAGCAACGCCTGCGTACCCGGGTTTTTACTATCTAATACGCGCAGAGGATTGCTTTCGAGGCGCCGCTGACTGTCCTCATCCAGTTGCTCAAACCGTTCGCGCAGATAGCCGACCAAGTCCTCGCGGTAACGCGCGCGGTCGCTACTGCTGCCCAGGCTGTTCAACTGTAAGGTGACGACATCCTGCAAACCCAGCTGTTTCCAAAGCCGCCAACTGAGCAATATCAGCTCGGCATCAATATCTGGCCCGGTCAGATTGAAGGTTTCCACGCCAATTTGATTGAACTGACGATAGCGGCCTTTCTGCGGCCGCTCATGGCGAAACATGGGGCCGTTGTACCACACTTTCTGGCTAGCGCCGCTCCCTAGCAAGCCATGCTCCAGCATCGCTCGCACGCAACCTGCCGTCCCTTCGGGGCGCAGGGTCAGAGAGTCGCCATTGCGATCATCGAAGGTATACATCTCCTTCTCGACGATATCCGTCACTTCACCAATAGTGCGCTTGAACAGCTCGGTAGACTCGACGATCGGTAGACGAATCTGCTGGTAGCCATAGCTGCCCAGCAGTTGCGCCACGCTGCGCTCAAAATACTGCCAAAGCGCTGTATCGGCGGGCAAAACATCATTCATGCCGCGCACGGCTTGCAAGGTCTTCAAAGCATCTTTCCTTTATCAGCCACGGGCAATGGTATTGGCTTCCAGCGCCTGCTTGGCAGCAATCTTGTCACGAATCATTTTTTCGAGGGTATCGACCAGGTGTGCATTGTCCACTTTCTGGTCCGGTACGCCACCGACATAGAGTAAATTGTTCGGCGAGCCGCCGGTCAGGCCGATATCGGCTTCTTTGGCTTCGCCCGGGCCATTGACCACACAGCCAATAACGGCCACATCAAGTGGCACGACGACATCTTCCAGGCGTGCTTCCAATTCGTTCATAGTCTTGATCACATCAAAGTTCTGCCGCGAACAACTCGGGCAGGCGATGAAATTGATGCCACGTGAACGCAGGTGCAACGACTTCAGCAGGTCGAAGCCGACCTTGATTTCTTCAACCGGGTCTGCCGCCAGGGAAATACGGATGGTATCGCCAATGCCCTCGGCTAACAGCAGCCCCAGCCCCACCGCCGACTTCACTGTGCCCGAGCGCAATGCGCCAGCTTCAGTGATGCCCAGGTGCAATGGTTGTTCAATCTGTGCGGCCAGCAGACGATAGGCACCCACGGCCATAAACACGTCGGAAGCCTTGACGCTGACCTTGAAGTCCTGAAAATCCAGTTTATCCAGAAAATCCACATGCCGCAGAGCCGAGTCTACCAGTGCCTGGGGCGTAGGCTCGCCGTACTTCTTCTGCAGATCCTTCTCCAACGAGCCGGCATTCACACCAATCCGAATCGGGATGCCGTGGTGGCGGGCAGCGTCTACCACCGCGCGCACCCGGTCTTCGCGGCCAATATTGCCAGGGTTGATGCGCAGGCAATCTACACCCAGCTCAGCGACCCGCAGGGCTATCTTGTAATCAAAATGGATATCAGCCACCAGCGGCAACGTCACCCGCTTACGAATCTCACCGAAAGCATCGGCCGCTTCCATGCTGGGTACCGAGACCCGCACGATATCCGCACCCACCGCCTGCAGCTGATTGATCTGCGCCACCGTCGCGGCCACATCGCAGGTCTCGGTGTTGGTCATGCTCTGCACCGAGATAGGCGCGTCGCCGCCCACCAGTACCGAGCCCACACGAATCTGCCGGGAAACACGACGCTTGATAGGTGATTCATGATGCATGCTGCTTACTCCTTACTGACCCAGGCGCAGACGGACTACACCCGACTGACTGTAAGACTGCATATCC
The DNA here is from genome assembly GCF_000410875.1 of Halopseudomonas pelagia CL-AP6. Taxonomy (GTDB): domain Bacteria; phylum Pseudomonadota; class Gammaproteobacteria; order Pseudomonadales; family Pseudomonadaceae; genus Halopseudomonas; species Halopseudomonas pelagia. The sequence continues at coordinate 267,780 of NZ_AROI01000006.1, read as the reverse complement.
ACCGGCTGACCACGGTATTCGATTTGCGCCACCGATTCGATCGCGCCGATAACCAGGTCCACCGGGCCGGCGTGGTCAAGACTCAACGCCTGCCCCTGCTGCATAAGGCTGCTATGCAACACCTGACCGCCGACAGCCGTGACCTGTAACCAGCAGTTGCCGCTGAAACGCATTTGCAAGCCTCCTGCTGCTGACGCCGAGGTCACCGATTGCAGCGTCGGTTCGGCTGCGGGCTGCACTAACGGCGCCGTAGCTGACTCAACCTCCGAAGCGGAGCTGGCCGGCACAGACGAGTCAGCGGTCAGACTCGGCTCACCCATGATCAACGCTGGCTGCTCGCTTTCAGCTGCGGCTTCGGCCTGGCGCTGCATATCCTCGGCCATGTTACCGGGCAGCGCGAGCGCATCCACTTCAACTTCGTCAATCAACTGATCGGCCGTACTCGCTTCCTCTGCCGCACCCTGGACCGGGCGGCTGTCGTACCACCAAACCAACACCGAAGCGAGAATCACCAGAGCAATAATTACCGATGACCAGGTGACCAGCAGGTGCCCGGCCTTGCCAGGCGGGGTCAGTTTATCGATACCGCTAACGCTGCGTTCACGCACTACTACCCCAACGTAATTGTCGTACTCCAGCACCAGCCGGGTGGGATCCAGCCCAAGCATGCTTGCATAGCTACGTACATAACCACGGGCGAAGGTTTCGCCGGGCAATTGATCGAAGCGGCCGGCCTCCAAATGCACCAGAATCTTTTCCGGGAGGCGCAGGGTGCCAGCGGCAGCGGCCGTGGTTAGCCCCTGTTTCTCACGCTCCATACGCAGAGTGGCACCTGGATTTTGCTTGTGCAGCTCGGGGAGCGCTTCCTCTAGCGTGTCACGCTGTTGTGTACTCATATCTATTCTGAAACCTCAAGGGCCTTGGCTTGCGCGCTAGCCGGATAAAGTCGACGTAACTGCAAAGCATAACTTGCCGCACGGTTATGATCTTCAAAGCGGCGGGCCAACTGTACGCCCAACCACAGACTCTCAGCATCCTGGCCTGAGTACTCAGTAAAGCTGCGGTAATAACCCCATGCCGGCACATAATTCTGCGCAGCGAATTCGAGCTTGGCCATTTCCAGTAACGCCAATGGCTGTCGACTGTTCAGGCGTAATGCGCGCTCAAAGCTAGCCTTGGCGTCTTCCGCTCTACCCATACGCGCGTAGGTCAGCCCGAGGTTTTCAAATACCCGGGAACGCTCCGCGTAAAGATTGTCTTGTGCCGCCTGCTGAAAAGTACTCAGCGCCTCTGGATAGCGTTCCTGATTGAGTAGAAACACCCCGTAGTTGTTGAGGATCCGCGGATTGGTTGGGTCGCTGGCCTGCGCCGCCCGGAAATGCTTGTCCGCCGAGTCATATTCGCCCTCGCGCTGGAATACCATGGCCAACGCAATATTAGCCGAGGCGGAGCGCGGGTCGATCTTCAATGCTTCACTCAGAGGCGCTTTAGCGCTCTCAGTCTCGCCTTCCTGCAGATAACCCAGACCTAGCTGAATATAAGCATCGCGCGCCGCATTCGGTACTTTGGCCCGTTGCGGTTGATCCGATGTAGTGACACAACCACTCAGGGCCACGCCGAGCAAAAGTACCACTGCAAGCTTAGGTATTGTCATCACAATCGATCCTCGGTTGGATGTTTATCGTTCGGAAACCTGAGACTGTACCGGGACCGGCTCATCTGCGTTCAGCTCTCTGAGAGCGATATAACGTTCACTGCGGCGGGTGCGATCCATCACTTGACCGACCAGTTGACCGCAGGCGGCATCGATATCTTCACCACGAGTGGTACGTACCGTCACTTGATAACCAGCCTTGTGCAGTAGGTCCTGAAAACGACGAATACTGTTATTGCTCGGCCGCTCGTAACCCGAATGAGGGAAAGGATTGAAGGGTATCAAGTTGATCTTGCACGGCGTTTCGCGCAGTAACTCGATCATTTCTTCAGCGTGCTCAGGCTGATCGTTGATGTCTTTGAGCATGGTGTATTCAATCGTCAACACGCGCTTGTCACCCAGCCGGGCGATATAGCGATTGCACGCTGGCAGCAGGACCTCAAGCGGATACTTCTTGTTGATTGGCACCAACTGATTGCGCAGCGCATTGTTCGGCGCATGCAGCGACAGGGCCAGCGCCACATCGGTGATTTCGCCGAGTTTATCGATCATCGGCACCACACCAGAGGTGGACAAGGTCACCTTGCGCTTGGATATGCCATAACCCAGGTCATCCATCATCAGCAGCATGGAATCGACTACATTGTCGAAATTGAGCAGCGGCTCGCCCATGCCCATCATGACCACGTTGGTAATAGCGCGGTCGGATTTGCCCGGAATTGTCCCGAAGGACTTGTTGGCGATCCAGACCTGGCCAATTATTTCGGCCACCGTCAGATCGCTATTGAAACCTTGTTTGCCGGTAGAGCAAAAGCTGCAATCCAGCGCACAGCCAGCTTGGGACGAAACGCATAGCGTGCCCCGGCCATTCTGCGGAATATAAACCGTTTCTACGCAACTGCCTGAGGCAACACGTATCACCCATTTGCGGGTGCCGTCTGTGGAAATATCTTCACTGACCACCTCCGGTGGCCGAATCTCGGCACAGGCGTCGAGCTTTTCGCGCAACACCTTGCCGACATTGGTCATATCTTCAAAGCGGTCAACACCAAAGTGATGAATCCATTTCATGACCTGCCCGGCGCGGAAGCGCTTTTCCCCGAGACTCTCGAAGAAGGCTTCCATTTTCGGCTGTGTTAGTCCCAGCAGATTGATCTTGCCGGTTGCATCGGTCATGGCGGTCACATCACTTGGTTGGTGTCGGGAAACAGATCAGGCGCGGGGGCACAGCTCGGTTTCAGCGAAGAAATAAGCTACTTCGCGAGCAGCGGAAGTAGTGGAGTCTGAACCATGGACTGCGTTGGCGTCGATGGATTCAGCGAAATCGGCACGAATGGTACCAGCCTCGGCTTCCTTGGGATTGGTGGCACCCATCAGTTCACGATTTTTCAATACAGCGCCTTCGCCTTCCAGCACCTGGACCACTACTGGGCCAGAGATCATGAAGCCAACCAGATCCTTGAAGAAAGGACGCGCGCTGTGCTCAGCGTAAAAGCCTTCAGCATCGGACTGGGACAGCTGAACCATTTTAGCGGCGATAACGCGAAGGCCAGCGTTTTCGAAACGGCCAATGATCTGACCAACAACGTTTTTGGCAACAGCATCGGGCTTGATGATAGACAGGGTACGTTCTACAGCCATAAAAACTCTCCAGAAAATTCAGGGGGGTGGATTCAGGGTTTAAAAAGGAATTGTTAACCTGCGGATTATACGCAGGTTAGTTGCAAATACATAACAGCCTGCGGAAAACCAGCGTTTACTGTGAATTGCGCCGGATTCAGGCCGCCTGACGCAACCGCGTGACGACCTGACAGAGCATCTCCGACGCCCTGTCGATCTCTTCTTCGGTGGTGAACCGGCCTAGCGAAACGCGCAAGGACGCATGGGCCAGCGCATCAGGTATACCTATGGCACGGAGCACGAACGACGGCTCCACCGAGGCGGAGTTGCACGCCGAGCCAGACGACAGCGCCAGATCCTTGAGCGCCAGCAACAGCAATTCGCCATCCACACCGGCGAACGCCAGGTTCAGATTATGCGGTACCCGCTGTTGCACGCTGCCATTGACGGTCACATTCGGCAGCAATTCCAACCCAGCCAGCAAGCGCGCGTGTAACGCACTGATACGCTGAGTCTCCCCAGCTTGCTCCTGCCCGGCCAAGGCAAAGGCCTCACCCATGCCGACAATCTGGTGGGTAGCCAGTGTACCGGAGCGCATGCCGCGTTCATGCCCGCCACCGTGGATCAGCGCCTCCAGTTTGAGCTGCGGATCGCGCCGTACATAAAGCGCGCCGATGCCCTTGGGCCCATAGGTCTTGTGGGCACAGAACGACATGAGATCGACCGGTAAGTGGCGCAAGTCGATAGGCAACTTGCCGGTAGACTGGGCGGCATCCACATGCATCAAGACGTCTGCGGACTGGGCCACAGCGCCCAGCGCGGCAATATCGTTGATGGTGCCTATCTCGTTGTTAACGTGCATCAATGACACCAAAATAGTGTCTTCACGCAGCGCGGCGCGCAATAGCTCAGGAGTTATCAAGCCATCCAGACCCGGCTTCAGATAGGTGACCTCAAAGCCTTCACGTTCCAACTGATGACAACTGTCGAGCACCGCCTTGTGCTCGATCTGCGAGGTGATGATATGCCGGCCGCGCTGCGACCGCGCGTGAGCCACACCCTTGATCGCCAGGTTGTCCGACTCGGTCGCGCCAGAAGTCCAGACAATCTCCCGCGGGTCGGCACCCACCAGGTCCGCAACCTGCCTGCGCGCCCGCTCCACGGCTTCTTCCGCTCGCCAGCCATAGACATGCGAGCGGGAGGCCGGGTTGGCAAAATTACCATCCAGCGTGAGACAGGCCATCATCTTTTCCGCCACGCGGGGGTCCACCGGCGTGGTGGCAGCGTAATCCAGATAGATAGGTAACATCATGGCATTGCCCTCACTGCTCCGAACTGCGATCAGCATCGACCGGCGTGGCCGGCTTCTGCCGACTCGGCGCATCAGCCTGGAGCAACTCGAAATCGTCCGCGTCCAGCGTGGGCAGATCCTTGGCGCAGTAATCGCTACCAAGGCCTTTCAACGCATCGCACATACCTTCCAGCCGACCATCCACCGCATGTAAATGATCGAGCATCTGCCCGATCGCCCGCGCGACCGGGTCCGGCATATCACGCGTGACGCCATAGGCATCAAAGCCGAGCTTCTCAGCCATGGCCTGGCGCTTGGCGCACTGGTCGTCAGCGGAGCGATCAGCTTCCTTGAGGATGATCCGGCCTGGAATACCTACCGCCGTAGCCCCGGCAGGCACCGCCTTGGTCACCACCGCGTTGGAGCCGATCTTGGCTCCGGCGCCGACGACAAAGGGGCCCAACACCTTGGCACCGGCTCCGACTACCACCCCGTCTTCCAGCGTCGGATGACGCTTGCCCTTGTCCCAACTGGTGCCGCCCAGCGTTACGCCCTGATAAAGCGTCACATCGTCACCTATTTCTGCGGTTTCACCGATCACCACACCCATGCCGTGATCGATGAAAAACCGCCGACCCAGTTTGGCACCCGGATGAATCTCGATGCCGGTAGCCCAGCGGGCAAAGTTCGATACCATGCGCGCCAACAGCCGCGCATTGCGCTGCCAGAGCACATGCGCCAGGCGATGCAGCCAGATGGCATGCAGGCCCGGGTAGCAGAACAGCACCTCGAGCGTGGAGCGCGCGGCGGGATCGCGGTGAAATACGCTGGCGATATCTTCCTTCATGCGCTTGATCATGCTTAACGTCTCCGCTCACCGGTTGATTTCACACCGATGGCTTTCTGGGTTTGGGTGAGGATACCGCGCAGGATGTTCATTTCCATGCGGTTGATGCCCATGCGCCCATACAGGCGGCGCAACCGCGGCATCAAGTGTCTTGGTTGTTGAGGGTCGAGGAAGTCAATTTCAACCAGCACCTGCTGCAAATGCACGAAATACTGCTCCATCTCATCGCCAGTGGTAGGCATCTCGTTCTGGCTGGACGTTGCTTCGACCTTTTGCAGGCTGGTCGGCTGGCCCTGACGCAGCAAACTCTGCATGCGCAGCTCATAGCTGAGCACCTGCACCGCCGCACCGAGGTTCAGCGAACTGAAATCCGGATTAGAGGGGATGTGCACGTGAAACTGGCAGCGTTGCAGCTCATCACTGGTCAGGCCGGCATCTTCACGGCCAAACACCAGCGCCACCTGGCAGTCAGGCAGCTCGCCGAGCTGGTCGAGCACCTTATCTGCAGCTTCGCGTGGGTCAACCACCGGCCAGGGTATACGCCGGTCCCGCGCACTGGTGCCCAGCACCAGCACACAATCGGCTAACGCTTCCTCTAATGTGGCTACCACCCGAGCATTCTGCAGCACATCGTCAGCGCCCGCTGCCCTGGCGCTCGCCTGCTGGTCGGGAAAGCGCCGGGGATCGACCAGTACCAATTGACTGATACCCATATTCTTCATGGCCCGCGCTGCGCCACCGATATTACCGGGATGACTGGTATTGACCAGAACCACACGTACATTGTCGAGCACAGAAGACTCCCAAAACAGCGCTGCCGCAAGGCAAGGAACCCAACATCTTACAAAAGCCTAAAGGCAAAGACCATGATGCATTCATGTTCGCCCGCTTATCTGCTACAATTTCCGGCTTTTCACCACCCCCCAATCAGAGACACCCGTATGCAGCCCATGTTGAACATTGCCCTGCGCGCCGCACGCAGCGCTGGAGAACTGATCTATCGCTCCGTGGAGCGGCTTGACGTTCTGACCGTCAACGAAAAGGAAGCCAACGATTATGTGACCGAGGTCGATCGGGCTGCAGAGCAAACCATCATCGCTCATCTGCGCAAGGCCTTCCCTGATCACGGCATTCATGCCGAGGAATCGGGCTTTCAGCCTGGCCAGGGCGCCGGCGCAGACATTGTCTGGATCATCGATCCGCTGGATGGCACTACTAACTTCATCCGCGGTGTACCTCACTACGCTGTAAGCATTGCCTGCCGTATCAAGGGCAAGATCGAGCACGCGGTAGTACTAGATCCGGTGCGCCAGGAAGAATTCACCGCCAGCCGCGGTCGTGGCGCCGCACTGAACGGTAAGCGCCTGCGCGTCAGTTCGCGCAAAACACTGGATGGCGCCCTACTGGGCACCGGCTTTCCCTTTCGCGCTGATCAGGTCGAATCGCTGGACAACTATATGGGCATGTTCAAGAGCCTGGTCGGCCAGACCGCGGGCATCCGTCGCTGCGGTGCAGCCAGTCTCGACTTAGCCTATGTGGCAGCTGGCCGTTACGATGCGTTCTGGGAGTTCGGCCTGGCGGAGTGGGACATGGCGGCCGGCAGCCTGCTGATCCAGGAAGCGGGCGGCCTGGTCAGCGATTTCACCGGCGGCCACCAGTTTCTCGACAAAGGGCAATTGGTCGCAGGCAATCCCAAGTGCTTCAAGGCGGTACTCACGGCTATCCAGCCGCACCTGAGCCCCGCGATGAAGCGCTAAGCACTGCACAGCGGCAAGCCTGCTGAAATAGCAGAACCTCAAAGGCCCGCACTGGAATCAGTGCGGGCCTTTTTATGCATAACAAAAAAGCCCACAGCGGCGAGGCTATGGGCTTCAGGGTTGCGCTAGACGCAAAGTGCGAGCGGCTCGCCGCCTGTTACCAGCGCCCTTAAGGACGCTCGTCCAGCGCCTCCTCTACCTGGGTAGGGATGAGATCTTCTCGCGTCAACTTCAGGGTCATCAACAGACCGTTGGAAACATAGATCGAGGAGTAAGTCCCCACGCAGACACCGATCAGCAGCGCAGTAGCAAAGCCGTGAATGTTCTCGCCGCCAAAGTAAAACAGGGCGAGCAACACCAATATGGTCGAGAACGAGGTTGCCAAGGTTCTGGCCAGCGTCTGAGTTGTCGAGACGTTGATAATCTCTTCCAGGTCAGCCTTACGCATGATGCGTAGATTTTCTCGCACCCGGTCGAACACCACGATGGTGTCGTTCAGCGAGTAACCAATGACCGCCAGCACCGCCGCCAACACAGTCAGGTCGAACGACAGCCCAAAGAACGCAAAAAACCCCAGAGTGAAGATCACGTCATGGACGATAGCGACTATAGCGCCAACAGCGAATTTCATCTGGAAGCGCAGCGAGACGTACAGCAGGATACCACCCATGGCCAACAACATGCCGAGGCCGCCCTGGTCACGCAACTCCTCACCCACCTGCGGGCCGATAAACTCGATCCGCTTGATGGTCACCTCACTGCCATCCTCGTTCTGAATCAGCCGTGCGATCTGGCTACCCAGATCGGGGTCATCGCTCGGCAGACGGATCAGTACGTCCGTAGAGGCACCGAAATTCTGCACGATAGCATCGTCCCAGCCCTCAGCGCGAAGGACGCCACGAATACCTTCGAGGTCGGCCGGGCTGTCATAATTAAGCTCAATCAGCGCACCGCCGGTGAAATCCAGACCCAGATTCAGTTGCTTGATCGCTAGACTGGCAATCGAGCCAACCATAAGCACGATGGCGACGGCAAAGAAAAACTTGCGTAGCGCCATGAATTTGATGGTTTTGTTGATGATCATGATGCGCTCCTCACAGCCACAGCTTCTTGATGTCACGCCCGCCGATGGTCAGGTTGACCATTGCTCGGGTGACCATGATGGCGCTAAACATTGAAGTGAGAATGCCCAGCGAGAGCGTCACTGCAAAGCCCTTGATCGGGCCTGAGCCCATGGCAAACAGGATTACGCCGACCAGCAGCGTGGTCAAACTACCGTCGATAATCGCCGAGAACGCCTTGTCGTAGCCCTCGTGGATCGCCCGCTGCGCAGACATGCCCGCCGCAACCTCCTCTTTCATGCGCGAGAAAATCAGCACGTTGGCGTCCACCGCCATACCCAGCGTCAGCACGATGCCGGCAATACCCGGCAGCGTCAGCGTAGCACCCAACAGGGACATCAAGGCCAGCAGCAGTATCAGGTTGAAGGTCAAGGCGATCCCGGCGAATACGCCAAAGCCCTTGTACACCAGCACCATGAAGATCAGTACCAGTGCAAACCCAACCTGCGTCGCCGTTACGCCCTTGGCAATGTTCTCTGCGCCCAGGCTCGGGCCAATGGTGCGTTCTTCAACAAAGTACATGGGCGCCGCCAAACCACCGGCGCGTAACAGCAGCGCCAGCTCGGAAGCCTCGCCGGGAGAATCCAGACCGGTGATCCGAAATTGATTACCCAGCGTGCTCTGAATGGTAGCCAGACTGATGATGGCCTTTTCTTCGACAAAAGCCGGCACCTCGACTTCCTGCATCTGGCCGTCAACGTCCTGCATCACTTGGCGGGTAATCTGACGCTGCTCGATAAAGATCACGGCCATGCCACGACCGATGTTGTTACGCGTCGCACGGGTCATCAATTCGCCGCCGTTGCCATCCAGGCGAATATTCACCTGTGGCCGGCCGTTTTCGTCAAAGTTTGATTGGGCGTCGGTTACTTGGTCGCCCGTCAGTATGATACTGCGCTCGACGTCAGCCGGCGGGCGAGCACCACCACGGAACTCGAAAGACTCGACCGTAGCGCGCGCCGCATTAGGCTCGGCAGCGAGGCGAAATTCCAGGTTGGCGGTTTTGCCGAGAATACGCTTGGCCTCGGCCGTGTCCTGCACCCCAGGCAGCTCGACTACTATCCGATTGGCGCCTTGACGCTGCACCAACGGCTCGGCCACACCCAGCTCGTTAACCCGATTACGCACGGTGGTCAGGTTCTGACTGACCGCGTACTGGCGAATCTCGGCCAGCTCTGCGTCTGTCAAGGTCAAACGCAGTACCTGCAACTCTTCACGGCTGGTAGTGCTCATTTGAAACTGGCTATATTGACGGGCAATTAGCCGCTGCGCAGCATCCAACTGATCCGCATCGGTAAAGCCGAACTGCAGCACATTGCCCTGGTTCGGCATGCTGCGGTAGCGGATTCGCTCGCCACGCAAGAGATTGCGCAGCTCACTTTCATACACATTCACCCGCGCTTCAATAGCCTTGTCCATATCCACTTCCAGCAGGAAGTGCACCCCCCCGGACAAGTCCAGACCCAACTTCATTGGGCCCGCGCCAATATTGACCAGCCAATCAGGTGTGGTCGGTGCAAGGTTCTGCGCCACCACAAACTCCTGACCCAACTCGCGGCGCACCACGTCCTGAGCAGCCAACTGATCAGCGCGATGGACCAGGCGCACCAGGCCCGAGCGACCCTGACTTGCGACATCAGTACCCTTGGTAGCAATACCTGCCTCGGTCAGAGCACCTTCGATGCGGTCGAGATCTGCTTGGCCGATGGTTTGGGTGGAGCTGGCACCAGAGATCTGAATCGCCGGATCATCCGGGTACAGGTTCGGCATGGCATAGATCAGGCCGAGTACCAGCACGGCCAGAATCAGCATGTATTTCCAGAGGGGATAGCGGTTGAGCATATCAGCGACCAATAACAACCCGGGCGCCAACAGGCGCCCGAGTGAGGTGATAAAGAGGGATCAGATGGCTTTCAACGTGCCTTTGGGCAGCGCAGCAACAACAGAGCCTTTCTGGAACTTGAGTTCCTGACCGTCGCCCACTTCCAGCACGATGAATTCATCGGTGACTTTCTTGACCTTGCCCAGAATACCGCCGCCGGTCACCACTTCGTCGCCGACCGTCAGGCCGCCGATCAGGTTCTTGTGCTCCTTGGCCCGTTTGGACTGGGGGCGCCAGATCATCAGGTAAAAAATAACCAGAAAGCCGACCAGAAAGATCCATTCAAAACCACCACCCATAGGTGAGGCACCTTCAGCGGTTTGTGCCACGGCGGCAGGGATGAAAAAACTCATGTGTAACTCCTATTTATAGAAACAGCTAAGACAGGTTAATGGGGCGTTCCGGGCGCGTTTCAATCCCCCAGCTCAGGCACAGGGAGGCCGATGCGAGCATAGAAGTCATCCACAAAGGCGCTCAATGTACCTGTTTGAATGGCACCGCGCAAACCAGCCATGAGCCGCTGATAGTGCCGCAGGTTATGGATGGTATTGAGCATGCTGCCCAGCATCTCGTCGCATTTGTCCAAGTGATGCAGATAGGCGCGGGAAAAGTTCAGGCAGGTGTAGCAATCGCAGGTCGGATCCAGGCTGCTGGTGTCGTGCCTGTGCACCGCATTGCGGATCTTGATAACTCCGCTGTCGACGAACAGGTAGCCGTTGCGCGCATTGCGCGTCGGCATCACGCAATCGAACATGTCGACGCCACGGCGAACGCCCTCAACCAGATCCTGCGGCTTGCCCACACCCATCAGGTAGCGCGGCTTGTCCACGGGCATAAGCCCGGGCATATAGTCGAGCACCTTGATCATCTCTTCCTTCGGCTCGCCCACCGAAAGACCACCAATGGCCAGGCCATCAAAGCCAATCTCGTTCAAGCCATCGAGTGAGCGCTGGCGCAAATCTTTATGCATACCACCCTGAACGATACCGAATAACGCAGAAGGATTATCCGCGTGCGCATCCTTGGAGCGCTGCGCCCAGCGTAACGACAATTCCATCGAGCGCCGCGCGGTATCCTCGTCCGCCGGATAGGGCGTGCATTCATCGAAGATCATGACGATATCCGAACCCAGGTCGCGCTGCACCTGCATGGATTCCTCCGGCCCCATAAACACCTTGGCACCGTCCACCGGCGAGGAGAAATACACGCCCTCCTCCTTGATCTTGCGCATCGCGCCCAGGCTGAATACCTGAAATCCGCCTGAGTCGGTCAGAATCGGCCCTTGCCATTGCATAAAGTCATGCAGGTCGCCGTGCGCTTTGATCACCTCTGTCCCAGGACGCAACCACAGATGAAAGGTGTTACCCAGAACGATCTGAGCGCCGATGGCTTCAACATCGCGCGGCAACATGCCCTTGACCGTCCCATAGGTACCTACCGGCATAAACGCGGGCGTTTCCACCACACCGCGCGGGAACGTCAGGCGTCCCCGGCGAGCTTTACCGTCAGTGGCCAGCAACTCGAAACTCATATGACTCATGCAACATCCTCGGGCCCGGTCGCAACCGGATTGCGGGTGATGAACATGGCATCACCGTAACTGAAAAAGCGGTATTCGTTATCGACCGCGGCGCGGTAGGCCGCCATCGTCGACGCGTAGCCGGCAAAAGCCGACACCAACATCAACAGCGTGGACTCCGGCAGATGGAAATTGGTCACCAGCGCATCGACCACGTGAAAAGGCCTGCCAGGATAAATGAAGATGTCGGTATCGCCAGCAAAAGGCTCGATTACACCTGAGCGCGCCGCCGTCTCCAGCGAGCGCACACTGGTCGTGCCCACCGCTATCACCCTTCCACCGCGCGCCTTGCAAGCGCGCACCGCATCGACCACGTCTTGATCGACCTCCAACCACTCACTGTGCATCTGATGATCTTCGATACGCTCGACCCGAACCGGCTGAAAAGTGCCAGCGCCCACATGCAGCGTCACGTGAGCACTGTGCACGCCCATATCAGAAATCGTCTGCAACAGAGCCTGGTCAAAATGCAGACCCGCCGTGGGTGCTGCGACGGCCCCCGCCCGGGCGGCATAGACGGTCTGATAACGCTCACGGTCTGCCGCCTCGTCCGCGCGATCGATATAGGGCGGCAGCGGCATATGGCCCACCTGCTCGAGCAACGGCAACACATCTTCGTCAAAGCTAAGTTCGAACAGCGCACCATGTCGCGCGAACATCACCGCCACTGCGCCACCCTCAATCATAATGCGGCTGCCTGGCTTGGGCGATTTGCTCGAGCGCACATGCGCCAGCACTCGCCGATTATCCAGCACCCGCTCAACCAGGACTTCCAATTGGCCGCCAGTTTCCTTGCGGCCAAACAAACGCGCAGGAATGACCCGGGTGTTGTTAAACACCATCAGATCACCGGGGCGCAGATAGTCGAGCAAATCGGCAAAATGCCGATGCTCCAGCTCACCACTCTGCCCATCCAGGCACAACAGACGGCTGGCTCGACGCTCGGCAAGAGGATGACGGGCGATTAGCCGATCAGGCAACTCAAACTGGAAATCACTGACACGCATGCGGGTGGTGGTTCCGGAAGGTAAAAAAGGTGGCATATAGTAGCGGAAATGCACACGCTGGGCCAAAGAAAGCAGTCTTATTCACTCAGCGGCATTGACCAGGCGCCCTTGGGATTCGTATACTCCGCGCCGTCTGTTGGAAAGCACAGGCCTCGATGGCGGAATTGGTAGACGCGGCGGATTCAAAATCCGTTTCTGGTGACAGAGTGGGAGTTCGATTCTCCCTCGAGGCACCATCTGCAGCATGCAGATGGGTCACAACAGCAAAAAAACAAGAACCGGCCGAGTGCTGGTTTTTTTGTGCGCTTTTTTTGACGATCAGACCGCCGAGCCAATCCAGATCTAGGGCAATACCAGCCCGCCAGACTCCCGGTGCAACTGGCGTAAAAGTCTGCCCAACTCAACGATATTGTGCTGGCCATCTTCAACTGCGCGACGCTGCGTCACGCTGACCAGCTCAAGCGCGCGCTCATCCAGCAACGCCGACAGCCCCTGCAATCCCTGCTGCCGCTCGTTACTGACTTGCCGCAACTGCTGCCTTTCTTGACGCTGCGGCAGTCCGTAGCCGCCCTCCAGCAATTCAGCTGGCCGACTGAGAAAGCCGCTCTCGCGCAACAGCTGACTCATTAGATCCCCGGTGTCATTCAAGGCCGTATCATCCGGCCGGCGGCCAGAAACATAGCGGTCCTTCAACTCGTGCTGCATCAACAACACCTGGCGCCTCAACGCCGCCTGCTCCAGCAGCAGTAGGGCCGCGGCAGTGCGATAGTCCGCACGGCTGAACCAGGATTGCCGCTCCTGCGGCGCTAGCGCCAGCCAGTCCTCGACCTGCCGCTGCGGCAGATCAAGATACTCGCGCGCATTACGAAACATCAATTGATAGCGTTCACGATAGGAGTCGAAATAATACCCCTGGCGCAGCGCTTCAGCCTGATCGTGCATCACCGATTGATCCACCAGACCGGCATGCCTGAGCAGTGCCAGCAGCCCGGTAGGTGTAACGGTTTGCATACGGCGAATATCCGGACGGTCGGTACCGCTGCGCAACAGCTTCAGCGTCTCGACCGCACAATTGTTGCTAACAAAATAGTAGGTGCCGTCGTAGCCCCAGTGCATCTCCGCGGCACGCTGAACCAGGCTGATCTGCTGCTCACGCGTCAAGCGCAGGGGCAGCGATTGCAGCGGCCTTAACTCAATCTTGGTGTATTCATCGACCACCTGATTCAACGGCAGCATAAACAATCGCGACGGATAAGCACCGGTCAGTCCATCCCAACTGGATAGCTGTACGTCATCGACAAACGCCCGGAAAGACAACACCAGGTGATGCTCCAGATCCATCAGGCACTCAGGCCCCAGCGGCCGGTCCGGTGCACAAATGACCACCCGCAGCATGCTGTGACCCCAACGGCTGACAAAGGCGCCGTCCGGCTCGGCCAGGAGATAATGCACCTGGTAGATACGCTCGGGGTCGAGCCAGCCCAATGCCGGCCGGTCCGGGTCCAGGCCTCCATTAACAAAGGACAAGCCAGGAGCACAATCGGCCGAATGGGTAGGCGCCCAGCCAAAATGTGTGGCGAAATAATCATGAAGAGCCGGGCGCCGGCAGCGGTATTCGGGATCGAGCAGAAAGTATTCAAGATTGACCGCGACGAATTCGCGCGGATTGCTCAGCTCGTAAGCATCTGGACTGCGCAGGTAGTGATTATTCTCCGGCTCCGCCACGCCCCGCCCGCCGATGCGTGCGGGCCAGCCGGCGAGTTCAAGCAACCTGGGGTCGTCACTGAGGGTAAAGTGCCGCTGGGACTGGCCCTGGCACGCCGCAGGCAAACCAACCGGGCCGAGACTACTGTGCTGCTGGCCACAAAAGCGCGCTAGCCCACGCTCTTCATCGGGCCAGAACTGGCCGCGATCATAAAAATGCGCCAACTCGTGAATCAGTGTTGCCTGCAATTCCCGCTGCAGGGTACCGTGCTGGCGGCCGCCCGGCAGGGCCTGATCATCACCCTGAACCAGCGCATCCAGCCAACGCTGATTGAGCAGTATGTGGCCGTCAAATCGCGCCCGACCCATCACGCTATGCGGCAGACGAGACGACCAACGCACACCGATACTGCGGTCCAACTCGGTCACCAGCAGCGGCGGTAGCGCATCGACCGCTGCATCAAGCAACTGCTGGCTGGCTTGGCGCTGCTCGGCGTTCAGGCCACGCTCATTCAGATTCAAGCTCAGCGCAGCATGCGCCAAAGGAGCAAACAGCAGCACGCCAACGCTGAACGTGGCAGCCAATACCATTACGCCCCGCCGCAGGGCGAGGCGCACTTCAAGACACAATGGAGGTGAAGCCCTGAACAGACCCAGGCTCTGCTGGCCTTATCACAAGGCCAGAATAGCCTCGGCCAGTTGCATGTCACTGGCTTGCAGCGCTGGCATTTGCTGGCGAATATGGCTCAGGGCCGCTTCAAGATTGACGCCGCGCACGTCACCGTTGCTACCAACGAAACTGGCAGCATCCTCACGGGCCTGAAGCACAACCTTATCTGACCCGAAGGTGGACGCAGTGCTGTCACCCAGCGCCTGAGCCGTGTTGGCCAGGGAGGAACCCAGCGCATTCGTGGTGCCGACAAAGCTCGAAGCGGAGGCTACGGCAGAAAAGCCAAGCAGACCGGCGACGAGAAACACAGAGCGAATCTTCATAAGAACTCCTTGAGAATAATCAGGCCTCAAGGACCTGGTTTGCAAAGCCGCTGTCGGCCTACCCCACCTCAGCTTAGCCCTTAACCGGCCATGCTGATGACCTTAGTAAAGACAATAGTGATCGCCGTTTCAACGATGGCAGCGAAATAACCCTGCCGTAGCCCGTAGATAGCAAACTGCCTTACTGTTCGTCGAGATAACGCTCGGCGTCCAGCGCCGCCATGCAGCCCGCACCCGCAGAAGTAATCGCCTGACGGTAGATGTGATCAGCTACATCGCCTGCGGCGAACACACCCGGCACATTCGTGGCCGTAGCATTGCCCTCGGTGCCGCTGTGGACTTTCAGGTAACCGTCCTTCATGTCCAGCTGCCCGGTGAACAGATCGGTGTTGGGTTTGTGACCTATGGCGATAAACACACCTGCCAGGGCAATGTCTTCTGTACCTCCGGCATTCAGCGCGATACGCATACCCGTGACGCCCGTAGCATCGCCAAGCACTTCATCCAGCGTTGCATTCAGTTTGAGCTCGATCTTGCCCTCGGCAACCCGCGCCATCAGCTTGTCGATCAGAATCTTTTCTGCCCGGAAGGTATCGCGGCGGTGCACCAAGGTGACTTTCTTGGCAATATTGGCCAGATAAAGCGCCTCTTCAACCGCCGTGTTGCCGCCACCGATCACCGCGACATCCTGATTGCGGTAAAAGAACCCATCACAGGTCGCGCACGCCGACACGCCTTTACCCATAAACGCTTCTTCCGAAGGCAAACCCAGGTATTGCGCCGAAGCGCCGGTGGCGATGATCAGCGCATCGCACTGGTATTCACCCTGATCACCCCAGAGGCTGAAAGGCCGCTTGGTCAGATCGACCTTGTTGATATGGTCGAAGATGATTTCCGTTTCGAAGCGCTCGGCGTGCTGACGCATACGCTCCATCAACGCCGGACCTTGTAGGCCTTCAACGTCGCCGGGCCAGTTATCCACCTCGGTCGTAGTGGTCAACTGACCGCCCATCTGCATACCGGTGATCAGCACCGGTTTCAGGTTGGCACGCGCAGCGTAAACGGCGGCGCTGTAGCCAGCCGGACCAGAACCCAGAATGATCAGCCGGGTGTGACGTACTTCAGACATACTGCCTCCAGAACACCGCGCTGGCGGTGCAAACGATTAAACTAACGACCCGCCAGCCAGATGACACTGCTAACCAGCCGCGCAAAGTAAGAAGTCAGAGCCACCTTGAAGACGGCCGCGTTAGAATCACTAGCGTCCGCCTGCCCAAGAGCTCTGGTCGAGCACTGGATTTTGACTGCCTGCATGTTAGGGCAGCGCTGGCGCTTTGAAAATCCCAATCACTGTATCAGCCGGATAGTTTACCCCTATAGTGCGTCTACAGGGTCAATACCGCGCGGGCAATGTCAGGCCCGAATTGACATGAGATTCTATTTAATAAGGACGCTATCGATGGCAGAGACCTTCACCCCCATGCGCGGCCCTGACTACTTAAAAGAGGGCTGGCAAAAAATACGTCAGCCGGGGCTCAGGCGCTTTCTGGTCATACCGCTGATACTCAACCTGGGCGTTTTTGCCGCGCTGATCAGCTGGGGTGTGCGCCAGTTTAACATTTTGATGGCTAGGTTGATGGGCAGCCTGCCTGACTGGCTGGGGTTTGTAGAATGGCTATTGTGGCCGCTGTTCGCGTTGATGGTGCTGGTGGTACTGTTCTTTGGTTTCAGCATGGTAGCCAATCTGATTGCCTCACCCTTCTATGGCTTTCTGGCGGAAAAGATTGCCGAACAGGAGCGCGGCATTGTCAGCCCACCGACCCGCTATAGGGATATTCTGCTAGTCGTACCCCGCAGCCTAGGCCGTGAACTACGTAAAATAAGTTATTACTTGCCCCGCCTCGCAGGCCTGCTGATTCTGACCCTCATTCCAGTGCTCAACCTGGTCGCCTCACCACTATTGCTGCTGTTTAGCGTGTGGATGATGGCGGTGCAGTACATTGACTACCAGGCCGACAACGACCAGGTCAGCTTTCTCGATATGCTGCGCTGGATGCGTGGCAGGCGCGCACTATCGCTAGGCTTCGGACTACCGGTGTATGTTGGCATGCTCATTCCACTGATCAATCTGCTGGTGATGCCTGCGGCGGTAGCAGGTTCAACATTGCTATGGATTCGCGAGCGACGCCGCGCGTTGCCATAAATCCGTCATGCTATTGTCATACAGGCATCATTGATGCCCCATGACAATGGCTACATGATCAAACAAATGGCTGCACCCCGGCGCTTTGCGCTGGTTACCGAAACCTTTGCACCTCAGATTAACGGCGTAGCCAATACGCTAGGGCAGCTCGTCGAGGGCTTGCTGGCACGCCACCATGTGCTGCAGCTGGTTCGCCCAGCCCAGCCTGGCGAAGCGATCGGCGCGTCGGCGCTGGGGGCCTTTAGCGAGCTGCGGGTGCGCGGCATCCCCATCCCCGGCTACCCCGAGCTGCAGTGGGGTCTGCCCGCCACCAATAACCTGCGCCGCCTGTGGCGCAGGGAAAGACCCGATGCCATCTACCTGGCTACCGAGGGCCCACTGGGCTGGTCAGCCTTGAAGCTAGCACGACGCATGGGTATACCGGTCATCAGCGGCTTCCATACCAATTTCCAGCAATACAGCGATCACTACGGTCTTGGCCTGTTCCACCGACCAATGATGGCGTACCTGCGCTGGTTTCATAATCACACCCAGCTCACTTTGACTGCCGGCCCTGGGCAGCAGCGTGCCCTGCTGCGCGCCGGCATGCGCAACCTTGCGCAATTGGGCCGCGGGGTCGACTGCGAACGTTTTCATCCAGCACACCGCGACTCAGCTCTGCGCGAACACTGGCGCGCCGCCGAAAACGACCTGGTGCTATTGCACGTAGGGCGGCTGGCGGCGGAGAAAAATTTGTCGCTACTGGTGCAAGCCTGGCAGCAGTTGCAGCGACACCACACGCCCGGCTCGGCACAGCTGCACCTGATCATTGTCGGTGACGGCCCCTCACGACAGGAACTGCAGCGTCAGCTACCGGACGCCACCTTTACCGGTGCATTGACCGGCCAAGCCTTATCCCAGGCTTATGCCAGCGCAGATATCTTCCTGTTTCCCAGCGTGACCGAGACCTTCGGCAACGTCGTGACTGAAGCCATGGCGTCTGGATTGGCGGTTTGCGCATTTGATCTGGCCGCTGCGCATCAGCACATCCGCGACCGGTTCAGCGGGTGCCTGGCGACGGAGGGTTATGAAAGCCTGTTTATCGACAATTTGGACTGGTTGATCAGTGATGCAGAGGGGCGCCGCAGCATACGCCTACATGCACGGCATCATGCCTGCCAGCTAGGCTGGGACGCAGTGATACAGCGTTTTGAAGGGTATTTGCTGAAGGCCGCAGAAGGGCAAAAAACCGGTTTGCCCGTGCTACAAGGAAATAGCCCGGGCAAACCAGTCAGGTAAATCAGGCTAAGGTTTTCAGCGCTTCACGGCTGAATGGCAGAATGTCACCGAAACGGCCTTCGCGCACCTTGTTTGCCCACTGCGGGTCAACAATCAACGCGCGGCCTACAGCAACCAGATCGAACTCGCCCTGACCCAGACGTTCAAGCAGCCCGTCGATATTCGCGGTTTCGGCAACCTTGTCGGTTTTGACCATAAACTCCAGAAATTCACCGTCCAGACCAACACTACCCACAGTAATGCAGGGTTTGCCGGTAATGTTGCGCGTCCAACCTGCCAGGTTGAGTGGTGAACCGTCGAATTCGGGCTCCCAGAAGCGCCGCTGTGAGCAATGGAAAATATCCACGCCTGCGTCAGCAAGGGGCTTCAAGAAAGCTTCGAGTAGATCGGGGGTCGGTGCCAAGCGGGCGCTGTAATCCTGCTGCTTCCACTGGGAAAAACGGAAAATCACTGGATAGTCAGGACCGACCGCATCCCGTACCGCGCTGATGATCTCAACCGCAAAACGCGCACGATTATCCATGCTGCCGCCGTATTCATCGGTGCGCTGATTGGTACCATCCCAGAAGAACTGATCGATTAGATAGCCATGCGCGCCGTGCAGCTCGATGGCGTCAAAACCAATAGCCTTGGCATCCTTGGCCGCTTGGGCAAAGGCCTTGACCACATCCTGAATATCTTCGTGGGTCATGCCATGGACCAACTCTTTACCATTCTTGATCTTTTCCATCGGGCCGTAACCTGGCACATCGCCATCCGGCGGCGTACCCAAGCGGCGCACGTTACCTACGTGCCATAGCTGCGGGGCAATTTTGCCACCGACCGCATGCACTGCATCGACTACTTTCTTCCAACCGGCCAGAGCCTCTTCACCATGGAAAGCAGGTACGTCAGGGTAGCCGTTGGCGGCTTTGTGGCCCACCGTGGTGCCTTCGGTAATGATCAAGCCAACGCCGGATTCGGCGCGACGACGGTAATACTCAACCACCTGCTCGGTGGGTACACCCTTGGGCGAAAAGTTACGCGTCATGGGCGCCATGACGATACGGTTATTCAGGCTCAATGGGCCAAGCTCAAAGGAGGCGAACAGGGGGCTGGTATCAGCAGACATCAGATTACTCCGTATTAAAGTGTTGCGACGACCTCCTGGTTGACCGGTCGTCTTGGCGTACTAAATTCGTTTACTAAGTCCGTTTGTTCAATTCAACTCAAGGGCGCAAAAGTCTTTCCAGCTGACCAATAAACACCCGTAATGGCGCAATCTGACGATCAACTTTCATACGCAGCAAAGCACCCTCCCACGCGGCACCAATAAAGGCACCCAGTGCTTGGGGATCCTGATCTGGAGCCAACTCACCGGCGTCCCTTGCCTGCGCCAGACACTCAGCCAGCAGTTGGCTGGAACGATTGAGGATAGCGCTGGCGGCATAACCGATTGGCTGGCTATCACCAGCCTTCTCGTGACAAAGGCTACCAATAAAACACTGGTGTGTTGGCTCGGCCTGATTGGCGAAATAGCCCACCAAATCACGATAAAAGCATAGCAATCGCTCGCGGGGGGAGCTGTCCTGCGCCTGCAGCGCCGCCGCAAAACGTTCCAGGCGTGGCGTGTAATAGTAATGCAGCGCCTGGATAGCAAAATCTTCCTTGCTCTCGAAGTAATGATAGAAGGAACCCTTGGGCACACCGGCACTCTGGGTAATCTCCTGCACCCCAGTACCGTTGTAGCCCTTGAGCAGCATCACTTCAGTGCCAGCGGCGAGAATGCGTGCGCGTTTATCTTGAATAGCGTTCATACACAGGACTATACGACCGGTCATATATTATTTATAGACCTTTTCAGTTTTATTGATTTTATTGATAACGGGGGATAATTGAAGCGCGCAGCGATAATCAGACATAAAAAAACCGGGAATATCCCGGTTTTTTTTGCTTGACGCTTGAAGCTAGCGAAACGCCTTAGTGCTCTACGCCGCCTTCACCATGGATATGACCATGAGCCAGCTCGTCTTCACTCGCATCACGTACGTCAGCAACTTTGACTTCAAACGTCAGGCGCTGGCCAGCCAGAGGATGGTTGCCATCGACGGTGACTTCGTCACCTTCCACCGCGGAGATGGTGACAATCTGCATACCGCCATCCGGGCCGGAAGCGTGGAATTGCATACCCACTTCCAGTTCCTCAACACCTTCGAACATGTTGCGGCCCAATACTGCCACTAGTTCGGCGCTGAATTCACCGTAGGCGTGTTCTGGCTCTACCGTTACTTTCAGCTCATCGCCCACCTGCTTGCCATCGAGCGCTTGCTCGAGACCGGGGATGATATTACCCGCGCCGTGCAGGTAAACCAACGGACCACCACCATCGGAAGAGTCCAATACTTCGCCTGCATCATTGGTCAAGGTGTATTCAATCGATACGGCTTTGTTGGCAGCAATCTGCATAATCTGATACCTGTCTTTTTGCGTGAAGCGAGCCAGTTTACGCCAGTTGACTTAATAACGCACGGGTTGACCGATACGCGGCCACCCATGAAGATGGCGCAACTGGTGCCTGAACAGGCGCCCAAGCCGGCTGGAACAAGGTGATAGAGAATGTCGGACCGACTGGTTCTGGTAATCAACTGCGGTAGTTCATCAATCAAGTTTGCACTACGGTGCGAGTCACAGGCGACGGCCCTGTTGAGCGGTTTGGCTGATCGCCTGGGCAGCGACCAGGCGACATTATCCTGGCAAGTTGCCGGCACCCAACACTGCGTGCCGCTCGCCGACGGCGAGCATGCCACTGCGCTGACCGCCCTGTTACCGTTGATCGACGATTACAGCGGCCAACCACTCAGCGCTGTGGGTCATCGCGTGGTACATGGGGGTGAACATTTTACCGGGGCCCAGGTCATTGATCTGGCAGTGCTTGACGCCATCCGTACCAACGCCCCGCTCGCCCCCCTGCATAACCCTGCCAATCTGACCGGTATCGAAGCGGCCATGCGCGTCTTCGAAGAGGTGCCGCATATGGCCATTTTCGATACGGCTTTCCACCAGAGCATGCCCGCCCATGCCTATCGCTACGCTCTGCCGGAGGCGCTGTACACCGAGCAGCGCATTCGCCGTTACGGCTTTCATGGCACCAGCCACCAGTACGTGACCAACCAGGCCAGCCAGCTTGCCGGGCTGCAAACCGGCCAAGGCGCCTGGCTCAGCGCGCACCTGGGGAACGGCTGTTCGAGCTGCGCGGTGCTTGATGGGCGCAGCCAGGACACCAGCATGGGGCTGACGCCACTTGAAGGCCTGGTCATGGGTACGCGCAGTGGCGACGTCGATCCCAACTTGCATGGGCATCTGGCCAGAACCTTGAACTGGGATCTACCCCGCATTGATACCATGCTCAACCGGGAAAGCGGTCTGCTGGGCCTCTCAGGACTGTCCAACGACATGCGCCAATTGGAACAGGCGCGCGCCGAGGGTCACCCTGGTGCCACATTGGCAATCGCGGTGTTCTGCTATCGCCTGGCCCGTTCGCTAATGGGCCTGGCCGCCGCGCTTCCGCGCTTGGACGGTGTTATCTTTACTGGCGGCATTGGCGAAAATTCGAGCCTGATTCGTGCGCTCACGGTGGAACATATGGCGATACTTGGGCTCAAACTCGACACTGATCGCAACACGTCGGCACCTCGCGGCCAGGCCTGTATGATCAACGCTGCGGACTCAACGGCGATCATGCTGATCCCCACCGATGAAGAGCGCCAAATAGCGGACGAAAGCCTGGCTTTGCTGCCACGTTGACACCCTCCCTCCTGACAGGACGTTTACATGCATACCTTTTTCATCGCCCCAACCGGATTCGGCGTTGGTCTGACCTCCATCAGTCTGGGGTTGATCCGCGCGCTGCAACGTACTGGGCTGCGCGTACACTTTCTCAAGCCGATTGCCCAGCCGCACCTCGGCGATACCGGCCCGGAACGCTCCAGCGAGCTGATCAGCCGCACGCTGGACCTGACACCGCCGACGCCGCTGACGTTACCGGAAGTTGAGCACCGACTGGCCAATGGTCAACTGGATGAAGTGCTAGAGGATATAGTCAGCCTATATCAGCAGGCTGCAGTGGACGCTGACGTGGTGATTGTCGAAGGCATGGTCCCGACCCGGCAAGCCAGTTACGCCGCCCGTATCAATCAGCATCTGGCCCGCAGCCTGGATGCCGATGTGATTCTGGTCACCGCTCCGGACAATCAAGATATGGCCAGTCTGGCCGATCGTATCGAGATTCACGCGCAGGGCTTCGGTGGCCCAAGACACCCTAAGGTGCTGGGCGTGATTGTCAACAAGGTGCGCAATCTAGAGATGCGCGAAGACCCTCCGGCCGATCGTGATGCACTCAAACGCACCCTGAAGGAATACGCCCTAGCCTTGAAGCAGGAATCGGCGGTTCTCAACACTGAAGACTTTCGCCTGATTGGCTGCATCCCCTGGCAGGCGGAACTAAATGCGCCACGCACCGCAGATGTTGCAGCGTTGCTGGATGCCCGAATATTACACCCAGGCGACATGCAGCACCGCCGCGTGCTCGACATCGCTCTCTGCGCGCGCACCGTACCCAACATTGTTGACCGTCTTAAACCTGGCACGCTAATCGTCACCCCCGGTGATCGTGATGACGTGATCATCGCCGCCAGCCTAGCGGCACTTGCCGGCACGCCCTTGGCCGGGCTACTGCTGACCAGCGACTTCGACCCCGACCCCCGGGTGGTGCAGCTGTGCCAACCGGCATTGGATGGCGGGCTACCACTGCTGGGTACCCATACCAATACCTTCGATACCGCCACCCGCCTGGACCGGATGAACCGCGAAATCCCGGTAGACGATCACGAGCGCGCAGAATTGGTCACCGAGTACGCCGCGTCGCATATTGATCATGCCTGGCTGCAGCGCCGCTGCGGCACGCCGCGCGAGGTACGCATGTCGCCGCCCGCCTTCCGCTATCAGCTGATGCGTCGTGCCCAGCAAGCCGCCAAACGTATCGTGCTACCGGAAGGAGACGAGCCGCGCACCGTACAGGCTGCGGCGATCTGCCAACGCCGCGGTATTGCCCAGTGCATTCTGCTGGCCAAACGCGAATCAGTGGAAGCCGTCGCCCGCGCCCAGCACATCACATTACCTGAAGGCTTGCAGATCATTGACCCGGATAGCGTCCGCGAGCAGTACGTACAGCCAATGATCGAACAGCGCAAAGGCAAGGGCCTGAATGCGCCTATGGCGCTGCAACAACTGGAAGACAATGTAGTACTGGGCACCATGATGCTGGCGCTGGATGAGGTCGATGGCCTGGTGTCAGGCGCAATTCATACCACCGCCAACACCATTCGCCCGGCCTTCCAGTTGATCAAGACCGCGCCCGGCTACAGCCTGGTCTCATCGATCTTCTTTATGCTGCTGCCAGATCAGGTTCTTGTGTACGGGGACTGCGCGGTCAATCCCGATCCGAACGCCGAAGAACTGGCCGAAATTGCCATCCAGAGCGCGCGGTCCGCCGAAGCGTTCGGCATACCCGCGCGAGTAGCGATGATCAGTTACTCAACTGGCGAATCCGGTACCGGCCTGGATGTGGAAAAGGTCCGCGAAGCAACGCAGATAGCCAAAAAGCGCGAGCCAGCATTGTTGATTGACGGCCCCCTTCAGTATGATGCTGCCGCCATCGCCAGCGTCGGCGCGCAAAAAGCGCCAGACAGCCCGGTGGCCGGCAAGGCCACTGTATTCGTGTTCCCCGACCTCAATACTGGCAACACGACCTACAAGGCGGTGCAGCGCAGCGCCAATGTGGTCAGTGTCGGGCCCATGTTGCAGGGCTTGCGCAAACCGGTGAATGACCTGTCACGCGGCGCCCTGGTGGATGACATCGTCTACACCATCGCGCTGACGGCCATTCAGGCCGACATGAATGACTAGACCCGAGCCAGCACCCTAATCTGGCCGGTTAAGACTGGCCCTTTAAATGAGCTATTCGAATGCTGAGTTTTCTGCCCCATAGCCTGCGCGGTGCCCTCGCGGCACTGCTGCTGATCCTCAACACGCTGCTGTGTTTCAGTGTGCTCTTCCCTCTATCGCTGATTAAACTGCTGCCCCTCAAAGGCTTGCAGGTGTTTTGCACTCGGCAGATCATCCGCATTGCCGAGTTCTGGATGGCCTGCAACAGCGGCTGGATGGCCCTGACGGGCAACATTGAGTGGGATATCCAGGGCCGCGAACGCCTGGATTACGATGGCTGGTACCTGGTCACCAGTAACCACCAGACCTGGGTTGATATTCTGGTGCTGCAGCACAACCTCAACCGGCGCATGCCGATGCTCAAGTTCTTCCTGAAACAGGAACTGATCTGGGTTCCCATCATCGGCATTTGCTGGTGGGCGCTGGATTTTCCTTTTATGAAGCGCTACAGCAAAGCCTACCTGGCTCGTCACCCGGAGAAAGCCGGGCAGGATGTTGAAACCACACGCAAAGCCTGCGAGAAATTCAAGACCACACCGGTTGCGGTATTTAATTTTCTCGAAGGCACTCGGCTGACCCCGACCAAGCACGCTGAACAGCAGTCGCCCTACCGCCACCTGCTCAAACCCAAATCCGGCGGCATTGCTTTCGTTCTCGATGCCATGGGCGAGCAGTTACGCTCCCTGGTCGACATCACCATCCATTACCCGGATGGCAGCCCGACGTTTTGGGATCTGCTCAGTGGGCGCATCAGAAAGGTCGTGGTGCGTTGCCAGATAAAGCCGATACCTATCGAACTACTGAGTGGCGACTATCATCAGGACGCAGTATTTCGCGCCGACTTTCAGCGTTGGGTGAACACTCTGTGGAAAGAAAAGGATCTGCTGCTGGACCAACTGCACCACGACTATCCGCCGGGGCACTAGTCGGCAAGCCGGTTTACCGCAGGGAGCCCTGCGGTAAACCCTATTACTTATAGCTTGCTTACAGCGGACGCAGGTTGATTTCCACGCGGCGGTTCTGAGCACGACCGGCCTGGGTATCATTGCTGGCGATAGGCTGGTTCGGACCAGCGCCACGGCTGCTGATACGCGATCCTGCGACACCTTGGCCCGTCAGGTACGAAGCCACACTACCGGCCCGCTCCTGTGACAGACGCATGTTCAGATCCATACCGCCAGTGCTGTCGGTATGGCCGATGATATCGATACCGTTCTTGTCATACTCCTTGAATACCTTGACCAACGAATTCAGCGTCGGATAGAAGCTGCTGGACACATCGGAAGAGTTGCTGGCGAAGGTAATATTGCCCGGCATGACCAATTGCAGGTTATCACCGTTACGGATCACCTGGACGCCAGTGCCGGAGAGCTCCTGACGCAAGCGTGCTTCCTGTTGATCAACGTAATAGCCATAGCCCGCACCTGCAGCGCCGCCAACGGTGGCACCAATCAGCGCGCCTTTGGTCCGATCACTTTTGCTGGACGTCGCGGCACCGACAACGGCACCCGCCGCAGCGCCGCCTAGACCATAAATGGCTGACTTGCCTGTTTCACGCTCACCGGTATAAGGATTGGTGGTACACCCGACCAGCAAAGCAGAACAGAAGCCGGCAACAATCAAACCATGGGTTTTTGTGGCGTTGAATTTCATGAATGAATCCTTTGTTTTTTAATTACTCGTGTCCAGAGATTAGCACGCCAATCATATGGCCCGCAGATATACAGACCACAAAGCGAGCATTTATTTCCGCCCTCAAGCGCGGATGAACGGGTTGCTGCGCATTTCATCACCCAGCAGCGTATTAGCGCCGTGCCCGGTCACCACCAGTGCTTCCTCGTCCAGGCGGTAAAGCCGCTCCCGGATGGATTTCTCGATTTGTCGATAATCCCCGCCCCACAGATCAGTACGCCCGATGCCACCACGAAACAATGTATCGCCGGCAATCAGTAGCTTGTCCTTGGGAAACCAGAAGCTCATCGAGCCCGGTGTATGCCCCGGCGTATGCAATGCCACCCCACAACCGCAGGCCAATTCCTCATCATCGCTGAGCCAATGATCCGGCGCCGGTACCGGCACATAGGGCACGCGGAATAATTTGCACTGCATCTCCAGGTTGTCCCAGAGGAATTGGTCTTGCTTATGCAGGTGCAGCGTCGCCCCGGTCGCCTTTTTCATCTCGCCCGAGGCCAGAAAATGATCAAGATGCGCGTGGGTATGGATGATACTGACCACTTTCAACCCCAACGCGTCCAGACGCTGAAGAATAAACTGGTGATCCCCGCCCGGATCAATCACCAACGCTTTCTTGCTCAGCGGGTCGCCGATGATGGTGCAGTTGCACTGTAGCGGGCCGACAGGGAAGGTTTCGCGGACCAACGTGGTGGCATTGTTCATATTCGTTAAGCTCCTGTTTTCAGCTGTCTTCACCACGATGCACCAGCTTGTCTACCACCAGACTGCCGACCATATCCCCTTCAACGTTGACCGCAGTGCGCACGGTATCCAGCAGCCGGTCGATAGGCAATAGTATGGCTATAGCTTCGGCGGGCAGGCCGACGGCCTGCAGCACCATGACCATGGTGACCATGCCGGCGCTGGGGATGCCGGGAGCACCGGTGGAGGCAATCATGGCGGTAAAGAACACCACCATCTGCTGGGCGAAGCTCAGCTCGATGCCGACCAGGTTGGCGACAAACAGTGCTGCCGCGGCTTCATAGAGCGCGGTGCCGTCCATATTCATGGTCGCGCCCAGCGGTAACACAAAGCCGGCAATGCTGCGGCGTACTTTCAGATTGTGCTCGGCGCAGCGCAGGGTAATAGGTAGCGTGGCGGCACTGGAGCTGGTGGCGAAAGCCGTGATCAGCGCTTCGCGCGAGCCGCGCCAAAACCACAGCGGCGACTTGCCGGTAACCAGAAACAGAATACCCGGGAGGATGACAATGCCGTGGAACAGCGTGGTCGCGAATACCAACACGATAAAACCGAGCATAGTCACCAGCAGCGAAACATCCTGTTCGGCCACCAGGCGGATCAGCAGCGCTAGAATCCCCAGCGGCGCCAGGCGCATGATCCAACTGATCACCTGCAATAGCAGCTCGAGAAACTCCTGCATCAAGCGCAGTATGCCCTGATAGCGTTCGCCCCCGGCCACCAGCGCAATGCCGATAAACAACGCGAACACGACGATGGCGAGAATGCTGCCGTTGGCGAAGGCAGCAAAGGGGTTCTGAAACAGGTTGGCGAAAAAATGCAGGAAGAATTCCGGCATGCTCAGTTGCCGGGCTTCAAATGAAGCCATGGCATCGGCGAATAGCGCAATGGGCAGGTCGGCGCCAGGCTTGAAGATATTTGCCGCCAGCAGTGCGACCAGCATCGCCAGCGACAGGGTAATGACGAAATACACCAGTGTGGTGATCCACACCCGGTTGATCTGATGGTGCGCCTGCAGATTGGCCACACCAACCACGATGGAGGTGAAGATCAATGGCACCAGAATCATCTTCAACATGCCGATAAAGATACTGCCGACCAGCGTACTGGCGTAGAGCACGCCGCTGCGCAGGCCTTGCTCGGCGGGCAACAGACCCAGGCCCCAGCCCATCAGCACGCCCAGGCAGGCGGCAATCAGTATCTGACGATTCAGGCTGGGCATAGGCTCGGTCTCCGCAGGTCTGGCGCACTAATCAGTTCAAAGGATTTTCAAGAATACCTCAATTGCTGCGCTCGGCTTAATGCCGAGCGCTCAGCACCGGCAGATGACGGAGAAAACGCGCCGTCAGCAGTGCGGTCGCCAGCATGATCAAGGCGCCGATGATGGCATTGGTGTGCAGGGCAGCGCTGAAAGCTTGCTGTACAGCGAGCAACAGATCCGCTGCGGGACCAGCCGGCAGCCGGGCAATTACACCCAATGCACCACCGATGGTATCGATCGCGATCTCGGCCTGTTCCAGCGGCACGTTAGCGGGAATACTGTCGGCCATCTGCCGCCGGTACACGGCGGTACCTATGCTGCCAATAACCGCAATACCCATGGCCATCCCCAACTCAACTGCCGTTTCGGAAGTCGCAGAAGCGGCGCCCGCTTTCTCGGCGGGGGCCGAGCTGACCACCAGATCAGTGCCAAGGATCATCATCGGCATGATGCCTACGCCCATTACTACGGTGCCGGTTACCAACAGCCAGACAGTGCCCATGCCGTTAACCAGCATCAAGCATACAAATCCACATACGGCGAGCAGCAACCCACCGCTAACCAGATGCGATGGTCTGATCCGCCGCGCCATTCGCGGCACCAGTAAAGAGACGATTACCTGGATAGCGGCTGAAGGTACCATCAGCACACCTGCCCACAACGCTGACAAGCCCAACACGCCCTGCAGGTACTGGAACACCATCAACCAGGAGCCGGACAGCGCTAGAATGGTCAGCATCATCGCCACCACAGAGATACTGAAACCGCGATTGGTAAATAGTTTCAGATCGAACATGGGCTGGGCCAGCGCACGCTGGCGGCGGATAAACAGCCAGCCAATCAACACCCCCGCGCCAACAGCTACGCAGACCACCAGGCTAATGCCGCCGCGCGCCAGCTCCTTGATGCCATACACCAGAGACAGAAAGGTCGCCACACAGAGCACTGCACTGGTGATATCCAGGCGTCCTGCCTTTCTATCCTTGCATTCGGGCAACAACAACGGGCCGGCGATCAGCAACAGCAGCATCACCGGTACGCCGAGCAGAAACACCGACCCCCACCAGAAGAACTCCAGCAAAGCGCCACCCACCAGCGGCCCAATGGCACTGCCGACCAGAAAGCCGGTCATCCACAGGGTAATGGCGAAGGTGCGTTCCGACGGCACTTCGAATAGCTCGCGGATCAATGACAGGGTCGAGGGCATCAGTGTTGCGCCGGAGATACCCAGTAGTGCGCGGGTAACAATCAGCATATTGGCCGAGGTGGAAAAGGCCGCCAGCACTGAAGCCACGCCGAACGCCGCCGCTCCCAGCAGCAACAGCTTGCGCCGGCCAATACGGTCGCCCAGCGTACCCATGGTGATCAGAAAGCCAGCGATCATGAAGCCGTAGATATCCAGAATCCATAACAGCTGTGAGCTGGTCGGCTGCAGATCGGCGCTCAGGTGCGGTGCGGCAAGATGCAGCACGGTCATGTCCAGCGCCAGCAACAGGGTCGGTAGAATCAGCACCGCCAGGCCCCACCACTCGCGGCGACTAGCGGGACGGGGAGTAACGGATTCGGAAGTGGTATAAGTGGCCAGCATGACTAGTCTTGACGCCTTCAATCACAATCAGGCGCTGCTTTATAACGCTTGCGGCGCTGTTGCGCAATCATGGCTGGACGCTACTGAAGCAGGCCCAGCACCTTGGCCTGAGCCACGGCCTGGGTACGGCGCGCCACCCCCAGCTTGTTGTTGATGCGCCGCGCGTGGCTTTTGACCGTGTGCAGCGAGATGAACAGCGCCTCGCTGATCTGCTGATTGGAGTAACCCTGGGCGATACAGCGCAGAACATCGAGTTCGCGGGTACTCAATGGATCCTGAAGCGTGGCGGCAATGGTTTGGCCATCCGGCCGGCCGATGGTAGGCAGCATGCCGAGCAAGCGGTCACGCAGACGCGATGCCGGTGCTCGCGCCAACGACTCCACCAGAGCAGGAGGCGCCTGATGCAGCAGCGGCTGGAACGGGCCGGCAATATCGTCTTGCACCGCCAACGCGAGCGCCGCCAACAGAACCTTTTCCGCCTCCATTGGCCGTTGCAGGCGGTACAACATGCGCACCAACAGCGTCATGACCGACAATGCCTGCAAATGCTGCCCACCATGTTGCAACTGGCTTAACAGCGCACGCAATATGCTTTCGGCAGCCACGTGTTCGCCACGCGACCAGAGCAGCCGGGCATATACGCGCTCGATCAAGGCAGGCAGCGCATGGAAAAACACTGGCGGTGCCGCGCGATTCTCCAGGCAATAGGTCTGGCGCAGGCGCGGCAGCCAATGCTCGGCGAGGTCGTGCCTGCCTGAGGTGATCCATAAATCACTCTTCAAGGCAGTGCCCCAACCCAGGTAGTACACCGGCGGGATGTCCCACTGATGCATCAGCCGCTCGGCTTCGGTCAATGTCTCAAACGCGAACCCATCACCGCCGCGACGCTGCGCCTGCATCCCGGCCAGCAAGCAATAGCCAGGCAGCACGTGTACATCGCGGCAGTCACGTGCTTCCTCGATGCCCTGGCGCAGTAGCTCCATGGCGTCGTCATTTTCGCCCAGTTGGCCGAGCAGATAACCGTGATAAATGGTCAGCCTCGCGCGCACCGGCAGGCCCTGGGGATACACCATGCCCGCCAACAGGCGCCGTTGGCCGGCGACCGCTTGCAGTGCTCTGGCCACTTGACCTCGGGCCTGCATCAGGCGCGCACGCATCAATACCGCCTGCGCTTCCAGCAACGGGTCCGCGACTCGCTGCGCCAACTCAAGCGCCGAACGCGCCCATTGCCTAGCAACTTCAATCCGCTGCCCGCACAACTCGCAATCGGCCAGCGTCAGCATAGCCATCACCCGGCTGCCGGCTTCGCGGTCATCCAGACACGCCAAGGCCTGGTGACCACACAGCATGGCTTCTTCCAAGCGTCCCGCAGCACGCGCCAGATAGGCCTTGAGTGCCAGCGCCTGGCCGATCAGACAGCGCTGCTGGTAGGAGTCCGGCTGGGGCAGGAAGTACTGCAAACGTTGCAGCATCGCCTGAGCCTCGTCCAATTGGCAGGCCAATGCCAGGGTCCAGGCGTGCACCATGACTAGCCGCGCGGAACTGCCCTGCAATACCCCCGGCAGCTCGGCCTTCCAGCGTAGCAAGGTACCCACATGCTGTTCGGCCAACAGCCGATCCAGTGACAGATGCTGTACCAGGCTAGCCGCTTCATCCGGACGCTCGGCAGCCAGCGCCTGCTCTACTGCATCAGCAATCCGGCCCTGCTGGCGGAACCAGTCACAGGCACGCAGATGCATGTGCAAACGCTCACGCGCAGGCTCGCTAGCACCGTGCTCGCGTAGTACATCGGAAAACAGATGATGGAAGCGGTACCACTTGCCCTCGCGGTCCAACGGCACCAGGAACACTTGATGTTGCGCCAGATACTGGATGATCTGCTGGCTATCCTGCGCTTGACGCACGTGGTCGCATAGCTCGACAGTAAAGCGGTCAAACCAGGCTATCTGGTGCAAAAACTGCTGCACTGCTGGCGGTTGATGAAGAATGACTTCTTCCAGCAGATATTCACCGATCAGTTGCTCTGGCTGTATATCCGCCCCATCGCGCGGGTGATCCAGGCGTGCCTGCGCGCCAGCACCCTGTTGGGCGGTCATCGCCAGTAACCGCAAGCCGGCAATCCAACCCTCGTTGCGCTGCAGAATATGCCGCAACCATTGTGGTTCTGCCTGTGCCAAACCCGCATTTTCGAGAAACGCTGAGGCTGCCTCGCGGCTCAGGCGCAAGTGCTTTTCGCCGATCTCCAGCAGTTGATTGCCCAGCCGCAGCCGCGCCAGATGCCAATCCGGCCGACGTCTGCCGGTGATCAATAACTGGAAACCCTGCGGCAGTTGCTCAAGCAGCAGCGCGCACAACCTATCACTCTGCGGCCCACATATCAGATGATAATCATCCAGCACCAGTAACACTGGCGCTGCACTGTCATGCACACGGCGTAGATCTTCCAGAAGCGAGGTTGCCAGCTGTTCGATGCCTAAAGGTTGATGGCTCTGCTGCTGACTCAGCAACTGAAGCTCCCTGGCCCCCAACAGTGGATAGAGCGTGCGCAATCCCTGGATCAAACCGCGTAGCAACTGTCCCTGCTCGCCATCCTGAGCATCCAATGACAACCAGATGGAGCGCCAAGGCGCGGCCAGTTGTTCGCAATACTCAATAGCCAGGGTCGTTTTGCCAAAACCAGCGGGTGCACACACGAGAATCAGCCTGCGTTGGGCGGATTGCTGCAGAAGGGCTACAAGTGCAGGGCGCGACAGATGGTCCGACGGTAGCGGCGGACGAAAGAGCTTGCCGGGGAAGGGAGCGATGCAGGTGACCATGCCGACAAGTGTATCGGCATGCTCTCAGGGTGTCTTGTCGATTTGTAACAAACCCCCCTCCAGCACGGGGCTGGAGGGAGTTAATCGGCCTTAGCCCAACTGCAGTCCTAGCGAACGCCAGACTGACGCAGGGCTGCTGGGGTGAAATCCGTGGAGCTGGCTTTGTGCTCGTAGTTATAGTCGCTCGACTCCTCGTTGTTCATACCCATAGCCAGATAGCGGCCAGCCATCAGGTCATACAGAGTCTCGGCAGCAAAGCCTGGAACCTGCGCCTTGAAGCGATGCAGTGCATGCGCTTCAGCTACCCGCCAGAGCTCGCCACGACCATCGTAATGGTCGATGTGGCCAGCCTGCCAGGAGTCTTCATCGATAAATAAGTGACGCTTGGCGTAGATGTGGCGCTCGCCTTCTTTCACAGTGGCGATCACTTCCCAGGTGCGATGCAGCTCATAGCGAGCCAGATCGGGATTGAGGTGGCCGGCCTGGATCATGTCGGCGTATTTCACATCGGGCGAGCCCATGCGATAGCTGTTGTAGGCAATGTACTGCTCTTTCTTGCCAACCAGTTCCCAGTCGTAGCGGTCGGGCGCACCGTTGTACATATCCAGATTGTCCGACGTACGCATACCATCAGCAGCTGTGCCTGGGCCGTCATAGGACACCTGCGGAGCACGACGCACGCGGCGCTGACCGGCGTTATAAACCCAGGCCATACGCGGAGTGGCAACCTGATCAACGGTCTCGTGCACCAGCAGTACGTTACCGGCCAAACGGCCTGGATCGGTGACTTGCTGTTTGAAGTAATAAAGAATGTTACCCATGCTGTCGGCGTTGTAATCAGTCAGCCCCTGGGGCAGCACATATTCTTCAACGAAACGAACGATGGTGAAGTTACCGTTGGTTTGCGGCGTGGCCTGGGTCACGATGCGCTGCATGGCGTCACCGCGATAACGGGTGATATGGTTCCAAATCACTTCCAGGCCATTGGTCGGGATCGGGAAGGCAATGGACATGTCATAGCCTGTTACACCGTTACCGCCCTGCACCAGTTTGGAGTTGCTGGCATTACGCTTGACCGCATCGTAAATGGCGTCCGGCATTCCGACGCTGCGGCGGCTCTCGTATACCGGCATGCGGAACGTCTCGGGGTACCGCTTGAACATAGCGATCTGACCGGGGGCCAGATTGTCCTGATGCTCTTCGTAATTGGCTGCAGTGATAACAAACAATGGCTTGTCATCAGCATAGGGATCGGCGCTGAAGCCTTTGCCGTCAACAGCGGCAGCGTCGGTGGCCAGGCCACCTGTCCACTCGGGAATAGTGCCCGCGGCATTACCGGCTTTTTCGGCACCGATCGGGGTCAAGCTCTTGCCCAGCTCAGCGACCTGTTCTGCGGTGGCAGACATGGCAGATACGCTGAAAGCCATGGCCGAAACCATTAAGGCGGAAGATACAAAGTTCAGTTTCATAATCCTGCTCTACTTGCTGGAGCCGGATAGTCGAACGCCGGCTCAGTGAAGGGTGGCCATTCCCAATATGCGTAAACAGCGGGCACGCGGAACGACTGCAGCGCACTATAGCCAAGCACCCTCTGCAGGTGATCCGTCCAAAGTATGATTTTGTCTCGGCGGGATTGGCTATTGAATGGCAAAAACAGAGAAGGAAGCTGAGGCGGACAATCAGCCAGATGGCCATTCAGGCCATCTGACTGCTGTTACCAGCAATAGATTGGCGCTACGCTCTAGCGCGCCAATTATCCGTTTAAACAGGCTTACAACGTAGATAGAAAGGGCGCTTCAGCCTCTTGCCATTGAGCAATCTCACCGCGAATAAGCTTCTTGTCCAGCTTGCCGACACTGGTTTTGGGTATTTCGGTAACACAAGCGATCTGAGTGGGGATAGCCCACTTGTTAATGTGCCCTTCATCGGCAAATGGCTTGAGGTGATCACGCAAAATGCGCGCATCCATCTCTTTGCCAGCGTGCGGCACGATCAGCGCAAACGGGCGCTCGTCCCACTGCGGATCAGGCACCCCGACTACGGCTACTTCCTTCACCGCAGCACATTTGCTGATCAGATCTTCCAGTTCCAGCGACGAAATCCACTCGCCACCCGTCTTGATCACGTCCTTGATCCGATCTCGAATATCGATAAAGCCCATTTCGTCGATCGAAGCCACGTCACCGGTGTGCATCCAGCCATGAGCCCACAATTCATCGCTCTTCTCCGGTTCCTTGTAATAACCTTGAGTCAGCCAGGGTGAGCGCAATACCAGCTCGCCCTGGGTCTTGCCGTCATGATCAAGGAAGTTGCCTTCAGTATCCATCAAGCGCGCTTCGGCCAACGGCACCGGTACACCGGCCTTGATGCTGTAGGTGGCCTGTTCGTCTTCACTGCCCTGCGCCACCTCCAGATTGATGTAACCACTGGAAATCAGTGGGCAGGTCTCGGACATGCCGTACGCCGCAGACAACTTCATGCCCTTGGCCTTGGCTGCGTCGTACAGACTGCGATTCAGTGCGCTGCCGCCAATGATGATCTTCATGCCGCCGAAGTCATGGTTCTGCGCGCCCTCGGCGTTGAGCACCATTTGCAGGATGGTCGGCACACAATGGGAGAAGGTGACTTTCTCATCCTTGATCAACTTGCAGAGCATTTCCGGCTCATAACGGCCCGGGTAAACCTGCTTGGCGCCGAGCAGCGTCGCCGTATAAGGAATACCCCAAGCATGTACGTGAAACATCGGCGTGATCGGCATATACACGTCGCGGTTGCCAAACAGGCGGATGCTGTCCAGCCCACCCATCAGCGCGGCCTGGGTCATAGTGTGCAGCACCAGTTGGCGGTGGCTGAAATACACGCCCTTGGGGTTACCGGTGGTACCAGTAGTGTAGAAGGTGGTAGCCACCGAGTTCTCGTCGAAATCGGCGAACTCATAGGTGGGCTCTGCTGCGGCGAGCAAATCTTCGTATTCACCAACCAGGCCAGGCAGATCAGCGGTTTTTTCTGTGCCGTCGGTCAACAGGATGGTGTTGGTGACCGTGGTCAGATCGCCCTCAATCGCCTTGTAGATCGGTAAGAACTCGGCATTCACCAGCACGAAAATATCTTCGGCGTGGTTCATGGTGTAGAGGATTTGATCGGGGGCCAGGCGGATATTGATGGTGTGCAACACAGCACCCAGCATCGGAATGGCAAACATGCATTCCAGATAGCGGTGGCTGTCCCAGTCCATCACCGCCACGGTATCACCGGCCTTGACGCCAGCGGCGGTCAGGGCATTGGCCAGACGGCAGATGCGCTGATTGAAAGTGGCATAGTCATAGCGGCTGATGTCGCGGTAGACAATTTCCTGACTGCGCTCGTAGCGCTGGCCAGACAGTAGGATATTTTTGATCAGCAGCGGCGTCGAATGAGCACCTGCAGTCGGTTTGATCACGCGGGTATTGAGCATAAGTATGACCTGTTTGTTGGGCTTGTATGGTCTTGGTCGCAGGCATCAAGGCCTGTCGCTGCGCAGTACTATAGCCAAGCAGAGGACGGGCGACCTATCACTCCAAAGTATGAACTGGATCACGCTCGGGATGCAGCGGCTTTTTAAGCGTATAATCATAAAAAATGTCGCTATATGACCATCAACCCAGCATCAGTCACTTTCAGGAGTAGAACATGCCCGACAACAGCATTGTTATCGTTAGCGGAGCTCGCACCCCCATGGGCGGATTTCAAGGCAGCCTATCCAGCGTTCCCGCTGTTGAGCTGGGCGCCCTGGCAATTGCCGAAGCGGTCAAGCGCGCCGGCATTGCCGCAGAAGATGTGCAGGAAGTGATCATGGGCTGTGTACTGCCTGCCGGCCTGAAGCAGGGCCCGGCGCGCCAGGCCAGTCTGAACGCCGGCCTGCCCGCTTCCACTGGCTGCACTACCATTAACAAGCTCTGCGGCTCAGGGATGAAGGCCGTGATGCTGGCCCATGATCTGCTCAAGGCCGGTACCAACCAGATCATGGTGGCTGGCGGCATGGAAAGCATGTCCAATGCACCCTACCTGATGGAAAAAGCCCGCGGCGGCCTGCGTATGGGCCATGGCGAGATCAAGGACCATATGTTCCTAGACGGCCTGGAAGACGCCCGCAGCGGACGCCTGATGGGCTCCTTTGCCCAGGAAACCGCCGATAAATACGGCATCAACCGTGAGGACATGGACGCCTACGCTATCGAGTCCCTGACTCGCGCCAAGAAAGCCATTGAAAGCGGTGCGCTCGATAGTGAAATCGTGCCGGTAACGGTCACCACGCGCAAAGGCGAGAGCATTGTTAAAGATGACGAGCAGCCGCACAACGCCAATCCGGAGAAGATCCCTGGCCTCAAGCCCGCGTTCAGAAAAGATGGCAGCATTACCGCCGCCAACGCCAGCTCGATCTCCGACGGCGCCAGCGCACTGGTACTGATGACCGCTGCCGAAGCCGAGAAGCGCGGTCTCAAGCCACTGGCCCGTATCGTCGGCCACGCGACTCAGAGCCAGGACCCGAGCGAGTTCACCATCGCGCCGATCGGCGCCATGACCACGCTATTCAACAAGACCGGCTGGAGCAAGGACGAGGTCGACCTGTTTGAAATCAACGAAGCCTTCGCCATGGTCACCATGCTGGCCATGCGCGAACACGGCCTGGATCATGCCAAGGTCAACATCTACGGCGGTGCCTGCGCCCAGGGCCACCCGGTTGGCTCCACTGGCTCGCGCATCATCGTCACCTTGATCAACGCGCTGCAGAAAACCGGCGGCAAGCGCGGTGTGGCGTCATTGTGTATTGGTGGCGGCGAAGCCACAGCGGTAGCTATCGAACTGATCTAAGCGGATAAAAAAGGCAGGCTATCCGTAGCCTGCCTTTTTCTACTCAGACAGTGCGCCTTAGACCGACCTGCTACTCAGCTGGCGCGGTTGAAAGAACTTCACCAACCAGCTCAACAACATGCCGTACAGCGGCACGAATAGCACCAGGCTGATTACCAGCTTGATCACATAATCGACCGTAGCAATTTCCACCCAATTGGCCGCCATAAACGGATCGTCACTGCGCCAGAATGCCGCCGAAAAAAACAGGTAGGTATCCAGCAGATTACCCAGCACTGTCGAGGCTGCGGGCGCGATCCACCACTGACGCATTTGCCGCAACCGATCAAACACCTGCACATCCAGCAACTGCCCCAGCGCATACGCCAGAAAGCTCGCGACCGCGATGCGGAACACGAACAGGTTGAACTCACTTAAGGCCGCCAGCCCGCCAAAGCGCGCCTCGTGAAACAACACCGAGACCACGTAGGACGCCACCAACGCCGGTAGCATCACCCGCGCAATGACCCGCCGCGCTGCGCTCTTGCCCATCAGCCGCACAGTGAGATCAGTGGCCAGAAAGATAAACGGAAAACTGAACGCACCCCAGGTGGTGTGCCAGCCAAACAGCGTCACCGGCAACTGCACCAGGTAGTTGCTGACGATAATGATAAGAATATGAAACGCGATCAGACCGGCTATAACAGAGCGGCTGACCGAAGAAGATATCAACGGCATATGCTGTCCTTTTTAGGATGAAATGGGGTTAGGGAACCCATTGCCGCAACCACCATAGCTGCGCGCGGCCGGCATTCTAGCGTTTTGTTACGCAAATGGATATGCCGGTAGACAGGCGGCATCCGAGCCCCCCACCCGCCCTTCAGAGCTGTTACGCCAGGCAAGCAAGATTGTTTTCCACTGGTAACCAGCCTGTTAGGCTTGGGGCATACACGCCTCAGGAAAGCTACATCCATGGAAATCACTACCTCCGTCACAGTGGCGATCGCAATTATCGCGCTCTGGATTGGTGTCCACATCAATCGACGGGTGGCCTTTCTGCATACCTACAATATCCCCCCCGCCGTGACCGGTGGGCTGCTGATCAGTGCACTGGTGGCCGTGATCGAGGCGACGACAGAGCGCGAAATCCGCTTTGACCTGCAGTTGCGGGATCTGCTCCTGATCGCTTTTTTCAGCACGATAGGCCTGTCTGCTCGCCTGCGTCAGATGCTAGAGGGCGGAAAGGCATTGGCGATCATGCTCGGTTTCGCGGTAGCACTGCTGTTGTTCCAGAACCTGACCGGAACCCTGATGGCCCTGATCGCGGGGGAAAGCCCTCTTTTAGGCCTTATCGGCGGCAGCGTATCCCTGGCAGGTGGGCACGGTACCGCCATCACCTGGGGCCAACTGTTCGAGGAGCATTTTGGCCTGACCAATGCCAGCTCCATGGGCATGACCTTCGCTACCGCAGGTCTGATCATGGGCGGACTGATTGGCGGGCCGGTCGGAGCCTGGCTTATTCGACGACACAATCTACATTCGGCAGAGCAAGCTTCCGAACTTCAGCACATCGAGTCGGGCAGCAAAGTTACCTACATTATCGAACTGAACAGCGTGCTCACCGCCGTGCTGCTGATCGCCTTGTGCTTTGCCTTGGGCGCCACGATGTACGGGTGGCTTTCCGGAGTGGGGATTCGCTTACCGGCGTTCCTGACCGCCATGTTCCTGGGTATAGCGCTGACCAATGGTCTTGAGCTGTTCGGCGTCGACATCGATCATCGACCTATCCAACTGGTTGGCGACCTGAGCCTGCAACTTTTTCTAGGAATGAGCCTGATCAGTCTTCCGCTTCTTTCGCTTCAGGGCGCCTTCGGTCTGATCAGCCTGGTCATGCTCATGCAGGCAATAGTCATCACCCTCTTGACCGTCTACGTGGTCTTTCCCGTGCTCGGCCGCAACTACGACGCCGCCTGTATCAGCTCGGGTTTTATCGGCATGGGTCTGGGCGCCACCCCTATTGGCATCGCCAACATGAACGCGCTGACCAACCGCTTTGGCCCCAGCCCCAAGGCCTATCTGGTCATTCCGTTACTGGGCGCCTTCTTTATCGATATCGCCAACGCGACCTTGGTGCAGATGCTGCTGAGCCTGGATATGTTTCAGCGCTAACGGGGAGGTTGCATCCGGGATGCTGCATGCTAACCAGCGAACAGTAGCGTGACGGCCAGCGTCATCGGAGCGCTGACCCGAAGGATCTTGCTATAGATCAGCTCTTCTTCACTATTGAAGCCTGCATTGGGCCAGGCCGACCGGCTAACCCGACTTATACGACACCATTCACCGGGCTCTTGCCCCTTGCCGAATTGAAACAAGTGTTTAACACTGGCGACCACGTTTTTTACTGCCCATCCAATTAGGAGCATTCCATGAGCGATATTCGTTTTGACGACAAAGTCGTCATCGTTACTGGTGCCGGCGGCGGCATCGGCCGTGCCCACGCGTTGTTGTTCGCCAAACATGGCGCCAAAGTCATCGTTAACGACCTGGGTGGCAGCACGCAAGGTGAGGGCTCCAACAGCGACGCCGCGCTGAAAGTGGTTGAAGAAATCAAGGCCGCTGGCGGCACAGCCGTCGCCAACCCGGACAACGTGATCGACGGCGAGAAAATCGTCCAGTGTGCGATGGACAACTTCGGTCGTGTTGACGTGGTCGTGAACAACGCCGGCATCTTGCGCGACAAGAGCTTCGCCAAGATGACCGATGCGGATTGGGATCTGGTTTATCGCGTTCACGTGGAAGGTGCCTACAAGGTGACTCACGCTGCCTGGCCCTATATGAAAGACAGCAACTTCGGCCGCGTGATTTTCACTGCTTCTACCTCCGGCATCTACGGCAACTTCGGCCAGGCCAACTA
Source organism: Halopseudomonas pelagia CL-AP6 (assembly GCF_000410875.1). Lineage (GTDB taxonomy): Bacteria > Pseudomonadota > Gammaproteobacteria > Pseudomonadales > Pseudomonadaceae > Halopseudomonas > Halopseudomonas pelagia. The sequence continues at coordinate 227,020 of NZ_AROI01000006.1, read as the reverse complement.
CGGCATGGCCAAGCTGGGCCTGTACGGCTTGACCCGCACTCTGGCAATCGAAGGCCGCAAGAACAATATCTTCGTCAATGCGATTGCCCCTACCGGCGGCACGCGCATGACCGAAGGCCTGTTCCCGCCTGGCGCGTTCGACAAGCTCAAGCCTGAGCTGGTCAGCCCGCTGGTGGCCTACCTGTGCTCGGATGAGTGCAAGGAAACCGGCAGCCTGTTTGAAGTCGGCGGCGGCTGGATGGGCAAGGTGCGTTGGGAGCGCTCGCTGGGCATTGGTTTCAACCCCGATGCAGGCTTTACCCCGGAAGACGTGGCAGCCAATTTCGAGAAACTGTGCGACTTTGAAGGCGCTGTGCATCCAAAGGACAATATCGAAGCGCTACGTGAATTGATGGCGAATATCCAAAAGTTCAGCTGAACACAGCGGCAAGCTTCGAGCTACAAGCTGGCAGTGGTGTTGATGGACTAAGGAGCCCGTACTGGTATGCAGTGCGGGCTTTTTGGTTCTTGGGCCGGCGGCGCCGGCCTTTGTTCGAGGTGGAACTCGAACGTTCCCGGTGAAACCGAACGGTCCCAGGATCCGGCATCCCGCAAACTCGGTAGGCCGCATACTAAAAAAGCCCGCACCTGTTACCAGGAGCGGGCTTTTACACAATCAGCTTGCAGCTACTTTCTACATTAAATGTAGAAAGCTTCCAAAGGCGGAAAGCCGTTGAACTCGACGGCGCTGTAGCTGGTGGTGTAGGCGCCGGTAGAGAGCCAGTACATGCGATCGCCGATTGCCAGGTTCAGCGGCAGGCCATACTTGTAGCTTTCGTACATGATGTCGGCGCTATCACAGGTCGGGCCGGCGATGACGACGTCTTCCAGCTCGCCCTGCTTCTCGGTGTAGATCGGGAATTTGATCGACTCATCCATGGTTTCGATCAGGCCGGAGAACTTGCCCACATCGGTATACACCCAACGCTCCAGAGCGGTGTGCGACTTGCGTGAAACCAGCACCACCTCACTGACCAGGATGCCCGCATTACCGATCAGCGACCGGCCTGGCTCAAGGATGATCTCTGGCAGTTCGTCACCGAAATCTTCCTGCAGGAAGCGGGTAATTTCCTCGGCGTAAGTCTTCAGCGTGTTGGTCTTGGTGATGTAATTGGCCGGGAAGCCGCCGCCCATATTGATCATCTTCAGCGTAATGCCATCTTCTTCCTTCAGCCGCTCAAAGATCACCTTGACCTTGGCGATGGCCGCATCCCATGCGCCGATATCGCGCTGCTGGGAGCCCACGTGGAAGGAGATGCCGTAGGGGTCCAGACCCAGCTCACGTGCCAGCACCAGCAGATCCATGGCCATATCGGTCTGACAACCAAACTTGCGCGACAACGGCCAGTCGGCCGTGGTCGAGCCTTCGGTCAGAATGCGCACATAGATTTTTGAGCCGGGTGCGGCCTTGGCGATATTGCGCAGGTCGGCTTCGGAGTCGGTGGCATATAAGCGCACGCCCTTCTCGTAGAAGGCACGGATATGCTTGGATTTCTTGATGGTGTTGCCGAAGCTGATCTGCTCGGGCTTGACGCCCAGCGCCATGACCTTTTCCAGCTCATAGATAGAGGCGATATCGAAATTGGCACCCTTGTCCTTCAATAGCCCCAGCACTTCATTGGACGGATTGGCCTTGACCGCGTAGTAAATCTTGCCAAAAGGGAAACCTTCGACCAGCTCGTCGTAAGCGCGGTCGATGGTCTTCAGGTCAACAACCAGGAAGGGGGTGTCGTGCTGATCGGCGCAGGCCTTGATACGGTTGAAGGTGTCGCGATCAAAATATTCATCAAGCTGGATGGTCATCAATTCGGCTCCAAAGCAACATTTCTGGGTTCGGGGCGCGTGGGGACAGGACTGATCAGATGCAGGGCAGACAAGTGTATTCCATCACCCGCAACGCAGGAACGGAACAGCACTTTCCGACGGAAAGGCACTGAATGTCATGGCCAACACACAACCCGGGGGTGCGAACGTCTGATCAGTATCCCCACTTTGGTTCGCCTACTTCCCAAGGCGTGCGCCGAAAGCAATAAGTCCGAAAAAGTGCCGGCCTTGCTGTCTCGTCGTCAGTACTTGAGCCGTATGGATCGTGCCAGCCTCAACGTTCGACGCGAACCTTAAAACCAAGCGACCCCGGGGTCAATAGGGGCTGAGCATTTCCTTCATTCTTTCATCCCGGTATGACGTTACCCTTACAGACTAGACCCCGTCATGGCGTACAGGTTCTAGCTACCGACGCCTACCTACCACTGCCCTGCTGCGACGCCCGGCAACGCGCACCAAAAAGGAGCAGCCAGCACCGATTATGCCCATTCAGGTATTCCAGCGGCCCAACCCCAGCGTCCAGAGCACCAACCAAGACGCCTTTAAAATATTGCAACCATTTGTTTTTTAAGGATTTACAAGTCATCAACTTGACAATGTCATGTATTGGCACGGTCCCTGCTGAATACGTTCTTGTATACAAGGCAATATTCAATCACTCAGCGGGAGGCCCGATGGCAAAGCAATGTGGATGGACGATCAGTGAATGGCTGCAGGCCTATCAGAATGGGCTCGTCCCGCAGGACGCTTTAAAGCAATTGCTTGCCGAATTGAGCGCCGACGATCCAGCCTTTATCCATATTGTCACCCCTGCTGAGCTGGCGTCACAACTCGCGTACCTGGAAGCCTTGCCTGAAGCGAAACAGTTGCCTCTTTACGGCGTACCCTGCGTGGTCAAGGACAACATCGATGTCGCCGGCCTGCCTACCACCGCTGCCTGTCCCGCATTCAGCTATATTGCCGCTCAGGACGCCCACTGCGTAGCGCTGCTGCGTGCTGCCGGCGCAATCGTGCTGGCCAAAACCAATCTGGATCAGTTTGCCACCGGCCTGGTCGGCACCCGCTCACCCTACGGCGCTGTGCCCAACAGCTTTAATCCCGCCTACATTTCCGGCGGCTCCAGCTCTGGTTCGTCCGTAAGCGTAGCGCGTGGGCTGGTGCCCTTCAGCCTAGGTACCGATACCGCTGGCTCCGGCCGTGTGCCGGCGGGCTTCAATAATCTGGTTGGCCTCAAACCCACCCGCGGACGTTTCAGCACCCGCGGTGTGGTCCCGGCCTGCCGCAGCCTGGATTGCATTTCGATTTTCGCGTTAAGCATAGATGATGCCGAAACCGTGGCTGGCGTGATGGAAAGTTTCGACGCTAGCGACGGCTACTCACGGGTAGCACCGCCTTCGGCAAAATTGATTGGCGCCAAACCGCGCCTGGGCATTCCTGCCAGCCTGCCCTGGTTTGGTGACAGCCAGGCGGAAGCCGCTTGGCAGGCCAGCCTGGCGCAGGTGCGCGAGCTGGGCGCAGAACTGCTTGAGCTGGACTTCACCCCCATGCAGCAACTCGCCGAACTGCTGTATGGCGGCCCATGGGTCGCTGAGCGTTATGCGGCCATTGCCGACTTTATGGACGCTAACGGCGAGCAGATGAACCCGGTGGTGCGTGGCATTCTTGCCAATGCCAAAAAATTCGATGCTACCGACACCTACCGCGCCGAGTATCGCCGCGCCGATCTGGCACGCGAAATACAAACCCTGGTGGGATCAGTCGACGCGCTGCTGGTACCCACCGCCCCGCGTATGCCAACCACTGCTCAGGTCGAACAGGACCCGGTCACGGTCAACAGCCAACTGGGTACCTGGACCAACTTCGTCAATCTTGCTGATTGTTCGGCGCTGGCATTGCCTGCCGGCTTCCGCAGCGACGGCTTGCCCTTTGGCATCACCCTGATCGGCGCCGCCTGGCAGGACAGCGCGCTGGCTGAATTCGGTCGTCATTGGCAGGTTTTTGCCCCGTGGAAAGCCGGTGCAACGGATCGCACGCTGCCGGCGCCAGTTGACACCAAAGCAGCACCAGCCGGCCACGTGCGCTTGGCGGTAGTCGGCGCGCACCTCAGCGGCATGCCGCTCAACACGCAGTTGACCGAGCGGCATGCACGCTTTGTCGAAAGCACCTTCAGTGCCGACAACTATCGCCTCTATGCCTTACCCAACACCACCCCACCGAAACCCGGTCTGATTCGTTCGGCGGAGGGCGCAGCCATTGCGGTGGAATTGTGGGATGTGCCAGTGGAGCTATTCGGCAGCTTTGTCGCCTTGGTCCCTGCCCCGCTGGGCATCGGCACCCTGACTCTGCAGGACGGCCGCGAGGTCAAAGGTTTTATCTGTGAAGGGGCTGCGGTGGAAGGCGCTACGGACATCACTCACCTAGGCGGCTGGCGCGCCTATATCGCCTCCCGGGTCGAATGAATGCGACCATGGACGGTGCTCAAGCCCTATTCAGGCTGAACACCAGCCAGCCCTTGGGCAGTGGCCCGCTGAAAAAGAAGGGCTGACGGCACGCCGATCACCCCGCCATGACGAAGATGCACCCGCAGTTGTAGAGATTTTTTCACACAGTGGACTAGAACATAAAAACGGAGATTGACCGATGAAACTGAAGAAACTGGTAAAACGCGCGGGCGCCCTGGGCGTTGCCTGCAGCATGGCTCTCAGCGCTATGGCCGTTCAGGCAGAAACCATCAAGGTTGGCGTGCTGCATTCGCTGACCGGGACCATGGCCATTTCGGAAACCACCCTGAAAGACACCATGCTGATGCTGATCGAAGAGCAGAACAAGAAAGGCGGCCTGCTCGGCAAGCAACTGGAAGCCGTAGTAGTGGATCCCGCGTCCGACTGGCCGCTGTTCGCTGAGCGCACCCGTGAGCTACTGGAGCAGCACGAGGTGGATTCCATCTTCGGCTGCTGGACCTCAGTCTCACGCAAATCCGTATTGCCGGTAATCGAAGAGCTGAACGGCATCCTCTTCTACCCGGTTCAGTACGAAGGTGAAGAGTCCTCACGCAACGTGTTCTACACCGGCGCAGCACCGAACCAGCAAGCTATTCCCGCAGTGGATTACTTGAAGGACGAACTGGGCATCGAACGCTGGGTTCTGGCTGGCACTGACTATGTTTACCCGCGTACGACCAACCGCATTCTGGAAGCCTACTTGAAGGCCAATGGCGTAGCCGAGGAAGATATCCTGATCAACTACACGCCCTTTGGCCATTCCGACTGGCAGAACATCGTGTCCGAGATCAAGCGTTTCGGCAGCACTGGCAAGAAAACCGCCGTGGTCTCCACCATCAATGGCGACGCCAACGTGCCCTTCTACCGCGAACTGGGTAACCAGAGCGTCTCCGCCGAAGACATCCCGGTCATCGCTTTCTCCGTGGGAGAAGAAGAGCTGTCCGGTATCGATACCGCTCCGCTGGTCGGCCACATGGCTGCCTGGAACTACTTCATGAGTGAAGAAACGCCTGAGAACGAAGCCTTTATCAAGACCTGGCACGCATTCACCAAGGACACTAACCGCGTTACCAACGACCCGATGGAGGCGCATTACATTGGCTTCAACATGTGGGTAAAAGCGGTCGAGAAAGCCGGTACCACCGATGTGGACAAAGTGATTGATGCGATGGTCGGCGTGGAAGTACCGAATCTGACCGGCGGCATCAGCACCATGCTGCCGAACCACCACATCACCAAACCGGTTCTGATTGGCGAGATTCAGGACGATGGCCAGTTTCTGACCGTATCCAGCACCGATGATCTGGTGCCTGGTGATGCCTGGTCGGATTTCCTCGAAGGCAGCAAAGATTTGAAGTCCGACTGGACCGCGCCGATCAATTGCGGCAACTACAACACCAAGACTAAAACCTGTCAGGGCGTTACCACCGAGTAACCCATCAGATGTCTGGCCAGCCCGCTGGCCAGACAACGCTGTAAAGCCCGTCATTGCCGGACCAAGGGAATGACGGAGTCAGCCCCGGCCCCACCCGCCGACGCAGGGCATGCAAAACGATAACCAGGACAGGTGTCATGAACACGAACTGCCGCGCACCATTTTGGCGCCCTCTGACCGCTCTGAGCCTTTGGCTGATGCTAATTATGGGCGCCTTTGCCCCCTTGCACGCCAGCGCCCAGGCCGAAGCGGATACCGCTCAGCCCGCCCCCTTGGGTTTTGAGCAACAAGTACATCAGTTAGTGCAGGGTAACCTGCGCCAGCGTGCCGAGACCGTCAGCCAGCTATTCAGCCAGGATGACGAACGCCTAGTCGATATTCTTAACGCGCTGGTCGATGGCGACCTGCTTGCCGACCGCAACGATCCACCCTTGGTCGCCATTCGCAGCGGCAACCAGGTAACCGATGCGCTTACCGGCGAAGCACTCGACAGCGATCAAGGTCTGCGCCGGGTACCGGTCAACAACAGCCTGCGCACCCAACTGCGCGGCCAACTGGCGCAGTTGAACCTCAATCACGCAAGCGCGGATATCCGTTACAACGCTGTACGCCGTTTTATCCGCGACGGCATCGATGCCGGCAGTATTGCGCTGCTGATCGAACGTCAAGCAGAAGAAGAGTCAGGGCGGGTACTGGATGCCATTGATACTGCTTTGGCGCTGTTCCAGATTCAGGGTGTGGACCGCGACGTACGCTTGGAAGCCATCAACTCGCTAAGCGGGTCGCTGGAACAGGAAGCGCGCATCGCCCTGAACGATGTGGCGGCCAACGACGCGGATCCTGAGCTGCGCATCGCGGCTCAGGAGGCGATTGCTTCGATCCAGGGCCGGATCACGTTCTACCGCTTTATCGAAAGCCTGTTTTTCGGCTTGAGCCTTGGCTCGGTGCTGTTGTTGGCGGCCATCGGCCTGGCCATCACCTTTGGCGTAATGGGCGTAATTAACATGGCCCACGGCGAACTGATCATGCTCGGCGCCTACACCACCTGGGGGGTGCAAGTGCTATTCCCGAACCTGATCGAGTGGAGCCTGCTGATCGCCATTCCGGCGGCCTTTCTGGTAACCGGCTTGATCGGCATGCTGATCGAACGGGGGGTGATCCGCTTTCTCTACGGCCGGCCCCTGGAGACGCTGCTCGCTACCTTCGGCTTGAGTCTGGTGCTGCAGCAGGCGGTGCGCAGCCTGTTCGGACCATTGAATCGCTCGGTCAGTTCGCCGGACTGGATCAGCGGCACGCTGGTGATCAATCCGGTGCTGTCGCTCACCTACAACCGGCTGTATATCCTGATCTTCGGCTTGATGGTGTTCTTCGCGCTGCTATTGGTGATCAAACGCACCTCGCTGGGCCTCAAGGTCCGCGCCGTCTCGCAGAACCGTGCCATGGCCCGCGCCGTAGGCGTGCGTTCCAGTTGGGTCGACGCCCTGACCTTCGGTCTGGGCTCCGGCATTGCCGGCATTGCCGGCGTCGCCCTGTCACAGATCACCAACGTCGGCCCCAACCTGGGCCAGGCCTACATCATCGATTCGTTCATGGTCGTGGTTTTCGGCGGTGTCGGTAATCTCTGGGGCACGCTGGTCAGTGCCATGAGTCTGGGGCTGATCAACAACTTCCTCGAGCCCTACGCCGGCGCGATGCTGGCCAAGGTACTGGTGCTGATCATGCTGATCCTGTTTATTCAGAAGAAGCCCAAGGGTCTGTTCCCACAAAAAGGCCGGGCGGCGGCGGACTGAGCATCAGCTCGTCCGCTAGCCAACCAAGCCAATGACAATCGAGAGGGAAGTATGCTGACCCAACGTTTATTACTCAGCGACCGCGGCGGTATGCTGGTGCTCGGCCTGGTCGTGCTGACCGCGATCATAGTGCCGTTCTGCAACCTGGCGCTGCCAACCGATTCAGCGTTTTATGTGTCCAACTTTACCGTGGGGCTGCTCGGCAAGTTTCTGTGTTTTGCCCTGCTCGCCCTGTCAGTCGATCTGATCTGGGGTTACTGCGGGATTCTCTCGCTGGGCCACGGCGCCTTTTTCAGCCTCGGTGGCTACGGCATGGGCATGTACCTGATGCGCCAAATCGGTGACCGGGGCGTGTACGGCCACCCGGAACTGATGGATTTCATGGTGGTGCTCAACTGGGAATCGCTGCCCTGGTACTGGCAGGGCTTCGACATGTTCTGGTTCGCTGCGCTGATGATCCTGCTGGTACCAGGGCTGCTGGCGCTGGTATTCGGCTGGCTAGCGTTTCGCTCGCGGGTCACCGGAGTGTATTTCGCGATCATCACCCAGGCGCTGACCTATGCACTGATGCTGGCTTTTTTTCGTAACGAGATGGGCTTTGGTGGCAATAATGGCCTGAATGACTTTAAGGACATTCTCGGCTTCGATCTGGCGGCAAAAACCACTCGTGTCGGCCTGTTTATCGCCTCGGCGATTGCCCTGGTGCTGGGCTACCTGGCCTGTCGCTATATCGTCACCTCACGCATGGGCCGGGTGATTATCGCGATACGTGATGCGGAAAACCGCACACGTTTTTCCGGCTATCAGGTCGAATCCTATAAGCTTTGGCTATTCGTCTTTTCGGCGATGCTCGCTGGCGTCGCTGGCGCGCTCTACGTGCCGCAAGTAGGTATCATCAACCCCGGTGAGTTCTCGCCGCTGAACTCCATCGAGATGGTCGTCTGGGTCGCCACCGGCGGACGCGGCACTCTGTTCGGCGCCATTATCGGCGCCTTCGCGGTGAACTATGCCAAGACCTTCTTTACCACCTTTTCCCCGGAAACCTGGCTGTTTATCCTTGGCAGCCTGTTTGTGCTGGTTACGTTGCTGCTGCCCAAGGGCCTGGTCGGCCTGCTCGACCGCGTACGCCGCAAGGGAGACAAATCATGAAAAGCATAGAGCAACTGCGGGAAACCTGGCGCCGCGATCAGGTCTTCGATTTCGTGCAGCCGGCGCCGGCCTTCGACCAGCCGATCGATACCAGTCACGGGCCGATTCTCTATGTCGAGGATGTCAGCGTCAGCTTCGATGGCTTCAAGGCGCTGAACAACCTCAACCTGTATATCGATGATGGCGAGCTGCGCTGCATTATCGGCCCCAACGGCGCTGGCAAGACCACCATGATGGACGTAATTACCGGCAAGACCAAACCCGATAGCGGCAGCATCTGGTTCGGTCAGCGCATCAATCTGCTCAAGCGCGCTGAGCATGAAATCGCCCGCGGCGGCATCGGCCGCAAATTTCAGAAGCCGACCATCTTTGAAGCCCTGAGCGTGTTCGAGAATCTGGAGCTAGCTACCGCCTCGAACAAGACCGTCTGGTACACCCTGAACCATGACCTGAGCGGCGAGCAGCGCGACCGCATCGACGAAGTACTGCAGCAGATCGGTCTGACCGAGCACTACCAGCAGGAAGCCGGTGCGCTGTCCCATGGGCAGAAGCAATGGCTGGAGATCGGCATGCTGCTGGTACAGAACCCGCGTGTGCTGCTGGTCGATGAGCCGGTCGCCGGGATGACTGGCGAAGAGGTCGAACACACCGCGCAACTGCTGACCTCGCTGGCAGGTCGGCATTCGGTGATTGTGGTCGAACACGACATGGCCTTCGTCCGCTCCATTGCCCGCAAGGTGACGGTGCTGCATCAGGGATCTGTGCTGGCCGAAGGCAGCATGGATCAGGTGCAGAACGACCCGCGGGTGATCGAAGTCTATCTGGGAGAATGACGGTGCTGCGTATTCAATCGGTTAATCAGTTCTACAATCAGAGCCACATCCTCTGGGATCTGGACCTGCATCTGAAAGAAGGCACCTGCGGCTGTCTGCTGGGCCGCAACGGCGTGGGCAAGACCACGCTGCTCAAATGCATTACCGGGCTGTTACCAGTGCGCGATGGGCAGATACTGCTCAATGGCCAGGACATCACGCGCATGTCCACCGAAAATCGCGCGCGTGTTGGCATCGGTTATGTGCCCCAGGGCCGGGAGATCTTTCCGCTGCTGACGGTCGAGGAGAACCTGAAGATATCTCTGGGTGCGCGGCCAGACCGTGCGCGGCAGATTCCCGAGCAGATCTACCAGCTGTTTCCGGTGCTCAAGGAAATGAAAAACCGCCGCGGCGGCGACCTGTCCGGCGGCCAGCAGCAACAGCTGGCCATCGGACGGGCGCTGGTGCTAGATCCCAAGCTGCTGATTCTGGACGAGCCTACCGAGGGCATTCAGCCGAATATCGTCCGCGATATAGGCGATGTGATCCGCAAGCTCAACAATGAACTGGGTCTTACGGTGCTGCTGGTCGAGCAGAAACTGCCGTTCGCGCGCCGCACTGCCGATGACTTCTTCATCATGGAGCGTGGTCGTGTGGTGGCGGACGGACCCATTGCGGATCTGAGTGACGAGCTGGTGCAGCAGTACTTGACGGTCTAACCATCGATGGGTGGTTATCCACCCATCGCCCTCCTAAAAGCGGGTGGACAACCACCCTTTACGGCCCCTCGCGCACGACCAAAACCCTCTGAAACAGGCTTCTCCGCTTTCTGGCCCAGCCCTTGCTATGACTCCTGTACGCAAGGGTTTGCCCATGCCGCGTAATCAGACCAACAAAGACAAAAACTCTGGAGTCAAACATGCACAAGCTTCGCACCCTGGCATTCGCCACACTCTCCGCCACTACCCTTCTGACCAGCGCCCTGGCCATCGCCGAAGACCGTACTGGTTGGCCGTCCAACTTCACCATCGGCACCGCCAGCCAAGGCGGCACCTATTTTGCCTACGGTTCCGGTTGGTCCAACTTCATTGCCGAGCAAACCGGAGTGTCCGGTGGCGCCGAGGTCACTGGCGGGCCGGTACAAAATATGGCCTTAGTACATACCGGCGACCTAGCGTTCGGGATGACGACCATGGGACCAGCGCGCGATGCCTTTGATGGAAAAAGCCCGCTGGCGCCCGGTTTGGAAATGGATAACGTTTGCGCCATGTTCCCATTGTATGAAACGCCCTTTTCCATGGCCGCACTGGCCAGTTCAGGCATCAATAGCATCTCCGATATCAAGGCTAACGCGCGTATCGGTTTTGGCCCGGCCGGATCCAGCTCGGATGAATACTTCCCGAAAATGCTGGAAACCCTGGGCGTAAAATTCGTGCGCCGCAACGGCAGCTGGGACGACCTGGGCAGCCAGCTACAGGATGGGTTGCTGGATGCGATCGGCTTTGCTGCGGGCGTGCCCATTCCTACCGTGAGCCAGCTCGAAGTTCAAACCAAGGTCAATATTGTCGGTTTCAGCGAAGCCGAAATAGCGACCATTCTGGACGCCTATCCAGTGGCCGAATTTATTATTCCCGCCAGCACCTACAGCTCACTTAGCGAAGACTCTCGCGCGGTGTCGATGTGGAACTTCACCGTGGCCAACTGCGATCTGCCAGAGAGCTTCGTATACCAGGTGACCAAGCTGACCATGGAAAATAACGAGCGGATGCAATCCATTCATCAGGCCGCAGTGACCAGCACCGCAGAGCATTTGGATAAGAACACCTTCCTGCCATGGCACCCCGGTGCAGCCCGTTATTTCACCGAGCAAGGCCACAACATCGACTCGGCACCGATCAATAACTGATCGGTCAGCAGTCTGCGTGATCAGCGGGCCAGCGCCTTTCTGGCCCCTTCACCTCTCCGGTTTACAGGTGCACCATGACAAACATACACAAATCTGTCAGCGAGCATGAGCCGCTGATTCCGTCCCATGGCGAGCCACTGACGCCCATTGTCGTCGAGGGCGTTGATGACGAACCAGTCGAGTCGAACCGACGCCAATATGGCGGCTGGATGCTGCGCGCCGTGACTGCGCTGGCGATCATTTACTCGGCCTTCCATCTGTACGTCCTGAACATTTCACCCATGGAGTCGTGGAGTTTTCGGATTGTCCACGTCACTGGCGCGCTGATTCTAGGATATCTGTTTTTCTCCGGCTCACGCTTCGTTACCGCTGGCGATACCCGCCCCGCTCGGCGCTGGACTAGCCTTGCGGCCCTGGCCTTGATGGTCCCCGCCACCTACGCCCTGGTGCAAACAGGGGTGATGTACCGGCTGATGCAAAGCGGCACCCTGCGCATGAGTGCCGATTTGGAAACCTGGCATTATGGCTGGCCGCTACTGGCGGCGACCGGGCTGGGCATTCTGCTGAGCTGGTTTCACCGCCGCGAGCGCGAGCACTTCAGCATGCCCGATCTGCTGCTGATCATTTGCTCGATCGCGGCCGCGAGTTACCTGTTGATCGTCTACAACTCGCCCCTGCGCATGAGTACCGGCACCTCCTTCTCGCCAGTGGGGATTTCCTTCGCTGCCGTGGCGGGTACTGCACTGATCATGGAAATGACCCGCCGCGTGGCCGGTATGGCACTGGTGATCATCGCCCTGTGCTTTCTTGCTTATGTATTCAGCGGGCCCTACCTGCCGGGCTTTCTGGGTTACCCCGGCCTGGGTGTAAAGCGTTTCTTCAGTCAGGTGTACACCGACATCGGCGTCCTCGGGCCGACCACGGCGGTGTCCTCGACCTATATCATTCTGTTCATCATCTTCGCGGCCTTTTTGCAGGCCTCGAAGGTCGGCGAATATTTCGTCAACTTCGCCTTTGCCTGTGCTGGCCGTTCACGTGGTGGCCCGGCCAAGGTGTCGATTTTTGCCTCTGGCCTGATGGGCATGATCAACGGCACCAGCGCCGGTAACGTAGTAGCCACCGGCTCGCTGACCATCCCGCTGATGAAGAAAGTCGGCTACAGCAAGAAAACCGCCGGTGCTGTTGAAGCAGCCGCCTCGACTGGTGGGCAGATCATGCCGCCAATCATGGGCGCCGGCGCCTTTATCATGGCCGAGATCACCGGCATTCCCTATACCGAGATCGCCATGGCGGCGGTTATTCCGGCCATCCTATATTTTGTCTCCGTGTACTTTATGGTCGACTTCGAAGCGGCTAAAACCGGTATGCGCGGCATGCGCAAGGATGAGCTGCCGCTGCTCAGCAAACTGATCCGCCAGGTGTATCTGTTCATTCCCATCGTGATATTGATTGTCGCGCTGTTTATGGGCTATTCAGTTATCCGCGCGGGCACCCTGGCGACCATTTCCGCCGCCGTCGTAAGCTGGCTGTCGCCGAACAAGATGGGCTTGGCGGGCATTCTCAAGGCGCTGGAACTAGCCGGTATCATGGCGATTCAGATCATTGTCGTCTGCGCCTGCGCCGGGGTGATTGTTGGGGTGATCTCGCTGACCGGGGTCGGTTCGCGTTTCTCTTCCTTATTGCTCGGCGTGGCCGATGCCAGTCAGTTTCTGGCGCTGGTGTTCGCCATGCTGATCTCAATCATGCTGGGTATGGGCATGCCCACCACCGCAGCGTACGCAGTTGCTGCCTCGGTGGTCGCCCCGGGTTTGATTCAACTGGGTATCGATCCGCTAACGGCGCACTTCTTTGTCTTCTACTTTGCGGTGGTATCGGCCATCACCCCACCGGTGGCACTGGCCTCCTTCGCGGCGGCGGGCATCTCCGGGGCCAACCCGATGGAGACCTCGATGGAGTCATTCAAGATCGGCCTGGCCGCGTTCATCGTACCCTTCATGTTCTTCTACAACGGCGCGCTGTTGATGAATGACACCTGGATAGCCATCGCCCAGGCGCTGGTCACCGCCACCGTCGGGGTGTATCTGCTATCGGCAGCGGTGCAGGGCTGGTTCGTCAACCATAGCGCCTCCTGGCTTGTGCGGGTGATGCTGATCGCCGCAGCCCTGCTGATGATTGAAGGTAGCTGGGTGACAGACATATTGGGGATCTGCGCCGCAGTGCTGGCTTTCGCTGTACAGAAAAAGCGCGGCAATAGCGCCGTCGTGCATCCGCTGTAGGCAGATGGCACCCGTCAGCTTTCGCTGGCGGGTTGTTCCTACGCTTAGGGCCAGCTAATCTCAGCCCTGTTAACCATGGGCCAACAATGATGAAACATCCGTTCTGGATTGCCCTGTGCTTCAGCCTTGCGGGCCTTATTGCCTGGCAGACTGGCACACTGTTCGGCTATCGGCAGGTGGAGCGTGAAAGTCAGGACGAATCCTTTCGCTACAGCCAGTTGATCAGCAACGAGATCAAACGTTACGAGCCGATCGTCACTCTGGCCGCGCAGCATCCGCAGTTACGCCAGGCGCTGACGTCCCCGGAGCAACCCGCACTGATCGACGCGGCCAACCAGATCATGCAATTGATGGCGGACATTGTCGCCAGCTCCGATGTGTATCTGATGGATAACCAGGGTTTGACCATCGCTGCGAGCAATTACCAGCAAAGCGCCAACTTTATTGGCCAGAATTTCAGTTTCCGACCGTATTTCCAGAATGCTTTCAACTCCAATGCACCGGCGTTTTACTTCGCCTTGGGTACCACCTCGGATATGCGTGGCCTGTATTTTGCGCACGCGGTGATGGCTCCCGACGACAGCACCAGGCCAATAGGCGTGATCGCGATGAAAATTCAAGTCGCCGAACTCGAGGCCCAATGGCGCAGACCCACCTCGCTCAACCAAGCGGAAATGTTGATCACCGATGCTGAAGGCATCAGTTTTCTGGCCAGCCGACCGAACTGGCTGTACCGCGCGTTCGAGCCGCTGACTGAACAGGGGCAGGCCATTCTGCAGAGCGAGCAACGCTATGCGTCGCAGCAGCTCAGACCGATGAACATCACCCGCCTCGGCACCCCGCTGGGCGCCTCAGCCAACGTGGAACGGGTGGTCATTGAAGAGGATGGCCAGCAACAGGATTACCTGAGCCTGCAAACCCCCCTACCCAACGGCAATTGGACGCTCAGGGTGTTAATTGGCACACGCCCGGTATTCTGGACCCAGGTGCGCTTTCTGATCACCGGACTGATCCTGCTTTCCGGTCTCATGCTGGCCTGGTTATACCTGCGCGAGCGGCAACGGCGCGAGACCGAATTGGCCCAGCGCAGTGAACAGCTCGAGCGCCGGGTGATAGAGCGAACGGCCGATCTTGAAGCATCCAACCAGCAGTTGCTGGAACAAGTCCGCGAACGCGAGCGCGCCGAGAACGAGCTGAAGGAAACCCAGCGCGAGCTGATTCAGGCGGCCAAGCTGGCGGTGCTCGGGCAAATGTCCGCAGGCCTGAACCACGAAATGAATCAGCCGCTGACCGCCATTCAGGCCTACGCCCGTAACAGCCAACGGTTTCTGCAACGCGGCGAACAGGATGTGGTGGATGCGAATCTGGGCGAAATTGTCAGTCTATGCGACAAGATGGCCGAGCTGACCCGTCAGTTCAAGGTGTTCGCGCGCAAATCCGAAGGTCTGCCGTCCCAGGTGGATTTGCGCTTGCCTATCGATGCGGCACTGAAAATCATCCGTGCCCAGGACAGCAGTAATGGCATACTGATCCAGTGGCAGCGCCCGGATACGCCAGTGATGGTGCATGGCGATCTGATCCGCATAGAGCAGGTGATGGTCAATCTGATCGCCAATGCAGTGCAGGCGGTTGAGACCAGCCTGATACCCGAGATTCATCTGGAGTTAAGGCAGCAGGATCAGCAGATCCAGTGTCTGGTACGCGATAACGGCTCCGGCTTGCCAGCCAATACCGAGCAGATTTTCGAGCCGTTCTTCACAACCAAGTCGATGAAACAGGGTCTGGGGCTAGGGCTATCGATCTCACGTCAGATCATGGATGCGCTGGGCGGCAAACTGGTTGGCCAGAATCGCTCAGACACCCCAGGCGCCGAGTTTATACTGACCTTTCAGACGCGCTCATGAACAGCCACGCCCAGCCAACGGACAACCCGATGCCAGCACCAGCCATCCTCTTTATCGACGACGACGCAGACATCCGCCAGGTGGTCGCGCAAACCTTGTCGCTGGAGAACCTCAGCGTCGCCTGCTTCAGTGACGGCGCCAGCGCGCTGGCCAGCATTGACCGTGAATTTGCCGGCGTGGTGCTGTGCGATTACCACATGCCCGGGATGGACGGGCTTGCGGTTCTGCAGGCCATTCACGTTCTCGACACTAGCATCCCGGTCATCATTCTGACCGGCCAGGGCGACATCAGCACCGCCGTCAGCGCCATGCGCCAGGGCGCCTATGATTTTATTGAGAAGCCCTTTCATCACGACGGCTTGATCGAAATACTCAAGCGCGCGTTGGAAAAGCGTCAGTTGGCATTGGAGAACCGCCAGCTCAAGGCGCAGCTGCGTACCCTGACCAAGCCCGGCCCGAGACTGCTGGGTTCTTCGCCCAGCATGCAGCGGGTGATTGCCATGCTCGACCCGCTACTGGATACCAACGCAGACATCCTGCTGCGCGGGGAGACTGGGTCTGGCAAGGATGCCATCGCCCGCTATATCCATGAGAACAGCAACCGCAGTGAATATAACTTCGTCGCTATCAACTGCGGCGCGGTACCTGAAAGCCTGATCGAAAGCGAGCTATTCGGCCATGAAGCGGGGGCCTTTACCGGTGCGGAAAAACGCCGCATTGGCAAGTTCGAATATGCGCACAAGGGCACCCTGTTCCTTGATGAACTGGAAAGCATGCCGCTGGCGCTGCAGGTTAAACTGCTGCGGGTACTCGAAGAGCGCAAGGTAGAAAGACTGGGGAGCAACCAGCAAATTGCCGTGGACGTGCGGATCATCGCCGCAACCAAGTCTGATCTCAAGGCGCAAAGCGATGCGGGGGAGTTTCGCGCCGATCTGTTTTACCGGCTCAATGTTGTGCAAGTAGACATTCCGCCTTTGCGCGAACGCAAACAGGATGTACCGCTGCTATTTCACCACTTTGCGCTGATTGCAGCGTCACGTTACGACCGCGAAAGCATTCCGCTGGACGCGACCCAGGCCGCCGCATTAATGCAACACGACTGGCCGGGCAATGTGCGCGAATTGCGTAACCTGGCTGAGCGCTACGTACTGATGGGGGCCTCTGCGCTAACAACCCCAGAACGTGGCAGCCCAACCACCCCCTCAGGCCAGCAAACCCTTACCGAGCTGCTCGACGCCTACGAACAGAGCCTTATTTCCAGTGCGCTGCAAGCCTGCCAGGGCAGCATCAAACAAGTCATGATGCAGCTCGGGCTCGCACGCAAGACCTTATATGACAAGATGAAACGCCACGGGCTGGACAAGGCCGACTTCAAAGACTGAACCTGCTCTCACGCCCATCTGCATCTGCAACAATCGCGGAGCGCCTTGAAACCTTCAGTTTGGCTGGCTGACCGCGCCAAAGTGTCTACTTAAGGGGCGGCGCGGTGTCTGGTTACATTCCAGCAAGGGACATTTCCCCAGTTCACATCTAAACTGCCAGCATTGCTTGCCGTCCTGCCACATGCTGTAGACATGGAAAGGTGTAGTTATGGAAAAGAGAAGATGGCCACGAAAGGCCGCCGAATTTAATGCCGTTCTGAGCCTGAGCCTGAACGACAACTTTCGCTGCATCATTCGTGATTTCAGCCAGGCGGGTATGCTTGTCAGCCTGGATGATCTGGTATTGGCCAGGCTCAAACGCAGCGTCAGCGCCAGCCAAGCAAGGCCTGCGAGCATCTGCCTGGAACTATCTGACCGCAGCATTGCTATGGATGTACAGGTGGTGCGCTTCACCGAGCAGGGCGCCGGATTACGCTTGGCGGACCCCAGCCCGGAAAACTATCGCGCACTGCAAGAGGCGACGGAGGGCAACCAACGCGCCGCCGCACCGATGCCACGCAAACTGTTGGCCGGCCAGAGCCAACTCAGCCCGGAGCACCGGAAGGTGCTGGCAAAAACTACCAACCTGGCGTTCCAGCAGTTTCTGGAAGATCACTTCACCCGTTATTTTGGGCAGTTGGAAACGGCGCTGCTGGTCGAGGCTGACCGGCAGAAGACCCAGGCGTTGCAACAACCGTTCTTCGACGCCATCGCACTGTTTCGCAAACAACGCCAGCGCGTGCTCGGGGCCACCGTCAACCGGATCGGCGAAACGGCGATGGATATCGCGCTAGGCCGGCAAGTCCCGGAACAAGTGGCCGAGCAGAACGAAGGCAAGACGCAAACCCTGACATTGGTCGACAAGCACGACTTCGAGGATTGGCTAGTGGTGCGGGTAGCCATATCGCGGACCGAACTGGAGGTGCGCGACAGTCTTATCGAACTGCAACTACGGATCGATGCCGCTTTCGGTAGTCGCAGCACAAGCCGGACCTTCAATCCCTACTCCCCTTCGGCGCTGTGCAATACCTTCTTTGAGGTCATCCGTCATCTGGGCCTGAGCAACAGGGTTGTGGAAGTAGTGTTCAAGGTACTGCAAGAGAGCATTCTGGCGCACCTGGAGACCATATACCAAGAGCTCAACCGTTCATTTGTGCAGGCGAACATCCTCCCCGGCCTGGATGTAAACCACTATCTTGCGTCCCAGGCCCAACAAGCCTGGCCGCAGCAAGCGTCGCCCTCCACCGCGACGGCGGACACCCCGCGCACTGACGAATACTCTGCGGCACCGCCAGCACCGCCAGCAGCGCCAGGAAGCGCGGAGGAAACGGCGTTGGAACAGCAGACTCCCGCGTCTGCCTCAACGGCGGTTGCAGGCCAGGCGTTCAATGCGGCGAGTCAACTGATGAGCCTGCAGCGGCAGTTGACCCCGGCCGGCGGCGAGCAGCCTAACTCAGGCCAGACCAGTAGCCAGCAACCCTCACGTGCAGCATTGACGGCGCTGGACACCATGAAAGCCCGGCTGCTTCAGGGTCAGGTCAGCTTCAAGGGTCCAGGCGCGTTGAAAAGCCAACTGATACAGAGTAACGGTGGCGTGCGGATCGACCTGAGCGAGTTCGAGCATGACTCGGTGGAGATGATCGAGTCTCTGTTCGACAGTATCGTGCAGAACGAGCGGGTGGCCGAAGACCTTAAGGAGGAGTTGCGCAAACTGCAGGTGCCGTTACTAAAGATCATGCTCAAAGACCCGGAGCTGTTCAGCGGTGATTTTCACCCAGCGCGTCAGGCCGTCAACTATCTGGCCTTGCTGTCTGACCAGGGCAGCATCCACCTGGAGGCCAACAAGGGCCCGATCCGCGAGAGTATCCAGCATATCCTCGAGAGCGAGGACGACACCCTCGCCTTTAGCCAGAGCCTGGACAATCTGGATACCCTGGTCACCCGTGAAAAGCGCTTTATTGATCGCAACCTCAACCGCATCCGCGAAACCTGCGCCGGTCAGCAACGGCTCATCCAGGCGAATAGACAGATCGAGCGTCAGTTGAGCGAGCTGTTTGACCGCCCGGTACCCTCCGCCCTGATTGATCTGGTCAATCATGGCTGGAAGGATCTGATGCGTTTGAGCTATTTACGCGAAGGTATCAACAGCGCGTCCTGGAACATGACCCAGACCGTGATCTGCGACCTGCTCTGGCATTTACTCCCGCAAACCAATACCCAGCGCCAGCAGCCACACGCGGTGGACTACCTGTTGAAACTGCTCGGCAAGGGTTTGTCCAAGGTGCCGGAAAACGGCTATGCCCATACCGAACTGCTTGAGCGTATTAGCCAACTATTGGCCAGCGGCGTGCAAGACACCACGCCAATGGCACTTTACAGTTCAGCGGAGCTGAACAGCGAGGTGCTTGAGGAACGTCTGGCCTCACAGGTGGAAACCGATAAGGGCCTGATGCGCTGGCTCAAGCGGGCCCGAAACCTGAAAGTCTCGCAGTGGTTCGAATTGACCCAAGCAGGTCAGCAAACCCAGCTCTACCAACTGGTATGGATGGCCGACGATGCCAGCCAATTCATGTTTGCCAATCACCACGGCACCAAAACCTCGGGACTGTCACTGGAACAGGTTGCCCAGCTACTCCGCGATGGCCATCTGGAGCTACTCCACGACGCAGCCATGCCCGCTGTGGAACAGGGCCTCGACGCCCTGGTACAGAAAATCTATGACAAGCTGTCTTTCGACTCCGCCCACGACCAGTTGACTGGCTTGCTGACACGCAAGGAATTTTCGCGCTGTCTGGCACAATGCGTGGCGCAGGCACAACAGGAGCAGACCGCACACACCCTGATCTTTTTCGATATCCAGCAGTTCAAGGTGATCAACAACACCTGCGGTTACGAAACCGGAGACCGGTTTCTGCGCGATCTGGCGCGGCGCATCAGCAGCTTTGTTGACGAAGAAGCATTAGTCGGCCGCGTGGGTCCGGATCAGTTCGCCATTCTCGCCCCCATTGATGCCGACAAGGCCGGCTACCGGCTCGCCACGGAGCTGAAAACGGCGATAGAAACCACCCGTTTCGTCCATGAGCAACACAGTTTCGTGATCAATACCGTCATGGCGATGCTCGGGTTCGATCAGGCGAATCAGAAGATCATGGATTTATTGCGCTCGGTTGAGACCGCCGCTGAGATCTCCAAACGCTCGGGCCACAAGGATATTCAATTCGTACTGCCTGGCGACGAACGTCTTGAGGAGCTCGACGAGGCCATGCTCTGGGTCACGCGGATCAACCGCGCGCTGGACGAGAACAACCTCAAACTACGCTGCCAGAAGATAGCTCCCCTGGATACTCAGGAAGCCGCTCTGCCCCATTACGAAGTGCTACTCACGGTGATTGATGACCAGGGTGAGCATATGCCGCCGGCCGATTTCATCAAGGTCGCCGAGGACTACAACCGCATGGGCTCGGTGGACCGCTGGGTCATCGAAACCGTGCTGCGCTGGATGATGGAGCACCAGGATCAACTGCACCTGTTCGGCGGTTTCTCTATCAACCTGTCCGGCCATTCGATGAATGATGATTCCTTCCTCGATTTTATATTCGACGCCCTAGTGCGCTATCAGGTACCGCGCGACAAGCTGATCTTTGAAATTACCGAAACCACCGCGGTGGCTAATCTGGAAGACGCCGCCGACTTTATTAATGAGATGCGCAGTATCGGTTGCCGGTTCTCCCTGGACGACTTTGGTGTGGGCCAGTCGTCCTATTCCTATCTCAAGCGCCTGCCGGTGGATTTTATCAAGATCGATGGCGCTTTCGTGCGCGACATCACGCGCAGCGACGTGGACTTCGCCCTGGTGCGCTCGATCACCGAAATGGGTCATTACCTAAACAAGAAAGTGATCGCAGAATACGTATCGGCTCAGGATATTCTGGATACTGTCCGCACTATCGGCGTGGACTACGTCCAGGGCCATGTTCACGGCCTGCCCGGCTTGCTCGACCAGTTGAACCTGAAAGCACTGCCAGACAAGCTCAGCGACCAGGCGCCAGCCTGACGGGCGGCCCGCTCGCTCGGGCCGCCCGTCTGAGGATCATTTGACCTCGTCGGGACGTCGTTGGCGCTCGTATAGAAAGCGCAGGACCTCTGAGCGATACTGGTTATATAGCGGGTCACTGGCCAGCGCCAGGCGTTCGCGCGGTCGTTCCAGCTCAATACTCAGCACTTCGCCGATCTTGGCTGCGGGACCATTGGTCATCATGACGATCTTGTCTGACAGCAGTACCGCCTCGTCGACATCATGGGTGACCATCAGCACGGTATTTTTCAGTTCCGACTGAATGGCCATGACCGAATCCTGCAGGTGCGCACGGGTCAGTGCGTCCAACGCGCCAAAGGGCTCGTCCATCAGCAACAGGATTGGCTCCATCGCCAGCGCCCGGGCGATACCTATGCGCTGCTTCATGCCGCCGGAAATTTCCGATGGGTATTTGTGCATGGCGTGATCCATATGCACCAGGTGCAGATTGTGCTCGATCCACTGGCGCATTTCCTTGCGGTTCTTGCGGCCCTTGAAGATCTCTTTCACCGCCAGTTCAATGTTCTGATAGCAGGTCAGCCAGGGCAGCAATGCGTGGTTCTGGAATACCACCGCACGATCTGGTCCCGGCTGGTTGACTTCACGGCCTTGGAGTACGGCGCCACCTTCAGTGGCCTGACT
This sequence comes from Halopseudomonas pelagia CL-AP6, assembly GCF_000410875.1. Classification (GTDB taxonomy): domain Bacteria; phylum Pseudomonadota; class Gammaproteobacteria; order Pseudomonadales; family Pseudomonadaceae; genus Halopseudomonas; species Halopseudomonas pelagia. The sequence goes on along the minus strand of NZ_AROI01000006.1, from coordinate 205,246 downwards.
GAGCCCGGCGACGATATTCAGCACCGTCGACTTGCCACAGCCGGAGTGGCCGATAATCGACACGAACTCGCCTTTGGCAATCTTCAGGTTGACCTTGTCCAAAGCCCTGAATACGCCGCCACGGGTAGGAAAGTCGATGGATACGCCGCTGAGGTCGAGGAAGGGCGCCGCGCGCCGTGCGCTTTCCTGTTCCGCCGCGCGGGCCTCGGAAGCGGGCTGTGTGATCATGTGCATGATTGACATGGTGTTACCTCGTATAGGTTCATTGCCCGGCCTGCTTGTCGTGAGACAGCCACTTTTGCAGCGTGACCATCAGCCAGTCGAGCAGGAAGCCGATAAAGCCGATGACCAGGACGGCAAACATGATGCGCCCCAGCGAATTGGAACTGCCGTTCTGGAACTCGTCCCAGATGAACTTGCCGAGCCCGGGGTTCTGCGCCAGCATTTCCGCGGCGATCAGCACCATCCAGCCGATACCCAGGGAAATCCGCAACCCGGTGAAGATCATCGGCAGCGCCGCCGGAATGGCGATTTTGAAGATCTGCTTGCTCAGCGGCAGGCGTATGACGCGCCCCACGTTGATCCAGTCGCGATCGATCGAGCCCACGGCGACAGCGGTATTTATCAGCGTCGGCCACAGCGAACAGAGCGTGACGGTAATCGCCGAAGTGACAAAGGAGCGGCTGAACATCGGATCGTCAGAGACGTATACGGCACTGACCACCAGCGTCACTATGGGGAGCCAAGCCAGTGGCGAGACCGGTTTGAGGATTTGCACCAGTGGACTGATGGCCCCATACAGGTTCTTGCTCAAGCCACAGGCGACACCAATCGGGATGGCGATCAAGCTGGCGAGAATGAACCCGGCAAACACCGTTTTCAGACTGGTAAACACCTGATCAACAAATGTTGGCGCCCCAGCATAGGAGCGCCAGCGCACCTCAGCATCCGGATCCTCCGCCAGGCGCTCGGCGTTACGCTGCTCCTGGCGCTCGAGAAAGGCAGCCTCACGGGCCCTTTCACGCTGATGATCGTCATACAGATTGCCCCCCTGCTCCCATACCTGCACGGGGCCCGGCAGCGTACCCAGACTGGTATCGACTTTGGACGCAGCCGCTGCCCAGACCAGCAGAAACAAGGCTATGGCTATCAGTGGCAAACCCACTTGATTGAACAGGTCTCGCGCCTGCTCACGGCGATTTTCGCCACGGATCAGACGGACCACCGGCACCAGCCAGTTGAATCCCGACATCTCCATGTAATGAATGATTCTGTTACTCATGGCATCACCTGCTTACGTGCTGCACCGCGAATCGTCCCGGGCCAGCACCCGGAACGACGGCTACAGATCAAATTGATTCATCGCCCTTGAGGCCGATCTCGAAGCTTTCCAGATAGGCGTTGGGACGCGTGGCATCGTAAGGCACGCCATCGATGAACTCGCTGGGCGTGCTACGCATGCCGTCTTCCGTGGCAAAATCCGGAAAATCGTCCGCGGCCATCTTGCCCTCGGCAATCAGCGCCTTGGCTGCTTCGGCATAGACGTCAGGGCGGTAGATCTTCTTCGCCGTATCCAGGTACCAGCTATCCGGCTTAGCCTCGGGAATCTGGCCCCAGCGGCGCATCTGGGTCAGAAACCAGATGGCGTCGGAGTAGAAGGGATAGGTCGCATGGTGGCGGAAGAACACATTGAAGTCAGGCTCGCTGCGGCGGTCGCCCTTCTCGTATTCGAAGGTACCGGTCATCGAGTTGGCAATCACCTCTACATCTGCCCCGACGTAGTGCGGCAGGGACAGGATCTTCGCCGCCTCCATGCGGTTGGCGTTATCGTCAGCGTCCAGCCAGTGTGCTGCACGGATCAGCGCCTTGACCACCGCCTTGTGCGTATTGGGATGCTTCTCGGCCCACTCGTTGCTGACCCCGAAGACCTTTTCGGGGTTGTTCTTCCAGATCTGCTCATTGGTCACCACCGGCACACCAATGCCCATAAAGACGGCTTGCTGATTCCAGGGCTCGCCTACGCAGTAGCCGTGGATGGTGCCGGCTTCCATGGTCGAGGGCATCTGCGGTGGCGGCGTTACCGAGAGCAGCACCTCGGCATCCAGCTGCCCCGAGGTATCCCCCCGATGCGGTGCGTAGAAGCCCGGATGCAAGCCACCCGCCGCTAGCCAATAGCGCAACTCGTAGTTGTGGGTGGACACTGGGAAGACCATGCCCATGCGGAACGGTGATCCCTGATTGCGGTATTCCTCGACCACCGGCTTGAGCGACGTGGCGCTGATCGGGTGGACCGGTTTGCCGTCGGCATGAGCTACGTGCGGCTTCATTTTCGACCAGACATCATTGGAAACAGTGATGGCGTTACCGTTCAGGTCCATAGAGAAGGCGGTAATGATGTGCGCTTCGGTACCAAAACCGATGGTCGCGCCAATCGGCTGCCCAGCCAGCATATGCGCACCGTCGAGTTCGCCGTCAATCACCCGATCAAGCAACACCTTCCAGTTGGCTTGTGCCTCAAGCGTGACAAACAGGCCCTCGTCTTCGAAGTAACCCTTCTCATAGGCAATTGCCAGCGGTGCCATATCCGTGAGTTTGATAAAGCCTAAGTTCAGGTCTTCCTTCTCGAGTTTACCCTGGGCCTGCACCTGCGCCACTGCGGCAAAGGTCAGCCCCAGACTCAGCAGTGCGCCAGCACCCAGGCTGCGCCAGCCCTGCCGGGGCAGCGTAGCGCCAATACGTGCACAAGAATCAAGATTCAATCGTTTCATAGGTCCTCTCCTGTAGAGCAAGGGCGTAGGGGAAGGGCGCCGATTGGCGCCTCAAAAGGCCACCTGCGCCATGAGCCAGAGCTTGCTGGTATCGGTAGCAAAATCATCTGCGGAATAGCGCGCATATTTGGCCAGCAGATTGACGCGGCCAAAACTGCGGGTAGCCTGCAAGTTGATTTCCGTGCCGTAATCGTCACCGCCGCGGTCGGCGGAAAAGTCATGGTAGGCCGCTGCCAGACCGGTCCCAGCCAGGGTTCCAGAAAGCTTCAGATAGGTATCGCGCAAGCCATCTGCCGGGGTAGCCAGAAACACATCTGCCCAACCGTTGAAGGCATGCGCAGTCGCCAGCGGCGTACTGAAGGCACTGCCATCCACACCTAGAACCTCGTGACCAACCAGGGCAGTGACGCCGCTGACCCGCGCACCGAGCTCAAGCAGGTAGTAATCGGCATCAATACTCGAGGCGCCGTCCTGGTAGTCGTCCTGCTTGGCGTATTCAAGGGTGTAGAGCAGGCGGTTGTCGCTGCCCAGCGGATAGCCACCGGCGAAGCGGGCGCCGAGTGTCCGGTTGGAGGCCGCAGGCGCATCGACATACTCCAGAAAGTAGCCGTACAAGCTCAGCTTGCCGGCATCGAAGCCGCTGTAGCCCAGGTTGAGCAAATGCGACTGCATCTCGGTCTCGCCATTCGGCGAATCTTCACCAAAGATGCGATTGACCTTATCGATATAGGCGTAGCTGAGCTGGGTATCTGCTAGTGAACTGTTAACCAGGCTGAAAGCATCATAGGTTTGCTCGTTCTGGCGCCAGCCAACGTTACCGATAAAGCGTGCGTTGTCATAAATGATCCGCTGACGCCCCAACTTGAGCAGGCTACCGGGTACTCCGGTATAACTCAGAAAGGCCTGATTGACTTCGGTGCCGTCAGGATCGGCGACCACGGAGTATTGCGTTTTCGCGCTGGGTAACCCGGTCGCGTTGTTATAACGCTCGGACCCGATCACCGTCACGTCATCAAATTCCAGAAAAGCCGAAACCCCTGCGAAGGCTCCGGTGGCATAGTTCAAACGAGTACGTAAAGTCGACGCATTGGCGTTGCGCTGCTGATTGTCCTGATCCACATGCTCATAGCGATAGCGCAAATCCAGCCCTACCTTGCCGCCGGTGAGCGCCTCGCTCAGCGAAGCACTTTGCGCTTGCGCAACGCTAGCGGACAGCATCAAAGCAGCGGCCGCAACCGGTAAGCGAACAGCCTGTAAAGCCGACATTGCAGAGTTCTTGTTGCGCATTTCATTCCTCCCCAAGAAAAAAAAGCAAAAAAAAACGTCCACAGGTGCAACCAAGACTTGGTTGAACCGGTGGACGCCTTTGCCCGAAAATAATCTGAGGATGCAGCAACTGGCTAGATCTGCGCTTTCACGTAGATTGACTACCCATGGCGGACGCATCCGCAAGTGGAAAAAGCAAGGTCTGTGCCAGATTACCGATCACCCATGATTAATAAGCAAAATTGCCCATGCACTAAGGCTATACCCGCCCCGCGCATGCGCTATCAGGTCGCATTGCAGCTCGATGCGGCGGCACCCTGCACTGATTGGTCGCATCATATGACCTGGCCAGCCGGCTGTTCTGTCCGCATGACCAGCCCTCTCTTGCTGTGTACTATTGAGGCAGTTATTACCCTCCCAGAGCCTGTGCCATGACCAAGATTACAGAGCAATACCCCGTCCTAGACGTGCTGGTGATCGGCGGCGGGGTGAACGGCAGCGGCATCGCGATGGATGCCGCCGGGCGCGGTCTCAAAGTGCTACTCTGCGAGATGAATGATCTGGCTTCGGCTACCTCGTCCAGCAGCAGCAAGCTGATTCATGGCGGCCTGCGCTATCTGGAGTTCTACGAGTTCCGCCTGGTTCGCGAAGCGCTTGCCGAGCGCGAATCGCTGTTACGCAATGCACCGCACATCATGTGGCCGATGCGTTTCTGCCTACCCCACCAGCCGCACTTGCGCCCAGCCTGGATGATCCGCATCGGCCTGTTCCTGTATGACCACCTGGCCCGCCGCGAATTGCTCGGCGCCTCTAAAGGCATCCGCTTCGACACAGACAGCCCTCTGGTCAAGGGCATTAAACGTGGATTCCTGTATTCCGACGGTTGGGTGGATGACGCTCGACTGGTGGTGCTCTGTGCCAAGGCAGCGGCCGCGAAGGGTGCGCAGATCCGCACCCGCTCGCGTTGCGTGAGCGCAGTACGCGAAGGCCCGCTATGGCGGGTGTGTCTGGAAGACCAGCACAGCGGTGAACAGTCCGAGTATCGCTGCCGCGCCCTGGTCAATGCCGCCGGCCCCTGGGTCAGCAAGGTACTAACCCAGGCCGTGGGTCAAACAGTGGCCAAACAGATACGCATGGTCCAGGGCAGCCATATTGTGGTGCCGCGCATGAACATCGGCGAGCACGCCTATATTCTGCAGAACAGCGATGGGCGGATCGTCTTCGTCATTCCCTATGAGGATGCCTTCTCGCTGATCGGCACCACGGATGTCGATTACTGCGGCGACCCTTCACAGGTGACTATTTCCGAGCAGGAAACCGAGTACCTGCTGGCGGTGGTCAACAGCCATTTTCGCCAACACATCAGCGTCAGTGACATCGTCTGGAGCTTCTCTGGCGTCAGGCCGTTAATGGATGACGAGTCGGCCTCCGCGCAGAAAGCCTCGCGCGACTACAGCTTTGAACTGGACACGCCGCCGGGCGCGGCACCCCTGCTATCCGTGTTTGGCGGCAAGATCACTACCTACCGCAAACTGGCAGAAGCGGCGACTGATAGCCTATGCCGCTACTTTCCGGATGCCAAACCCGCCTGGACCAAAACGGCAGTGCTGCCGGGGGGTGATTTTCTAGATCAGCCAAGCCTGCAACGCCAGCTCGCTGGGCAATATCCCTGGCTGCCCGCTGATCTGTTGCAGCGCTGGGTACGCACTTATGGCACTTTGTGCCGGCATTTTCTGACCGGCTGCGAGAGCCTGGAAAGCTTGGGAGATCACTATGGCGCAGGCTTGTATGAGCAGGAGGTGCGCTATCTGGTCCGCGAGGAATGGGCTCTCACCGTTGAAGACATTCTGTGGCGCCGCACCAAGCTCGGCCTGCGTTTGCAATATGCCTCGACGACGGCGCTGGAACACAAGCTTGCACAACTGCTGGGTAGCCGCCTGACCACGCCTGCAGAGCCCGCTAATCCATAGCGCTTTGCCGACGAATGATCTGCGCCAATGGGTTATAATCGCTGGCCGAAACCCACCTGTTCTTCAATCCGCAAGGTTTTCAATGAGTAACAACGCTGCTGAAGTCGCCAAACGTCGTACCTTCGCCATCATCTCCCACCCGGATGCAGGCAAGACCACCATTACCGAACGCCTGCTGTTGATGGGTCAGGCGATCAACGTGGCAGGCACGGTAAAGGCGCGCAAATCCGATCGCCATGCCACCTCCGACTTTATGGCCATGGAAAAGCAGCGTGGGATTTCGGTCAGCACCTCGGTCATGCAATTCCCCTATCGGGACTGCATGATCAATCTGCTCGACACCCCCGGCCACGAGGATTTCTCCGAGGATACCTACCGCACCTTGACCGCAGTGGATTCGGCGCTGATGGTACTGGACGGCGGTAAAGGGGTAGAGCCCCGCACTATTGCACTAATGGAAGTCTGCCGGCTACGCGACACACCGATCGTCAGCTTTGTGAACAAGCTGGATCGCGATATCCGCGACCCGATCGAGCTGCTCGACGAAATTGAAGCGGTACTGAATATCAAGGCCGCCCCTATCACCTGGCCGATTGGCTGCTATCGCGATTTCAAGGGTGTGTACCACCTGGAACAGGATGTGATCATTGTCTACGCCAGTGGGCATGGGCACGAGCGTACCGAAGCCCGGATCATCCGCCATCTCGATTCCGACGAAGCCCGCGCGCATCTTGACGACCTCTATGATGACTTTGTCGATCAGTTGGAGTTGGTACAGGGCGCCTGCCATACCTTTGACCAGGAGGCTTTTCTCCGGGGCGAAATGACCCCGGTATTTTTCGGTACCGCGCTGGGCAACTTCGGTGTCGATCAGGTGCTGGATGCGATCGTCGACTGGGCGCCCGCCCCATTGCCGCGCCCCGCCAATGAACGAGTCGTGCAGCCCACCGAAGACCCCTTCACCGGATTCGTGTTCAAGATTCAGGCAAATATGGATCCCAAACACCGCGACCGCATCGCTTTTATGCGTATCTGTTCAGGCCAGTACGAAAGGGGCATGAAGCTGCACCACGTGCGCACCGGCAAAGAACTGCGTATAGCGGAAGCCCTGACTTTCTTCGCTGCAGAGCGCGAACACCTCGAAGAGGCCTGGGCCGGCGATATCATCGGCTTGCACAACCACGGCACCATCCAGATTGGTGACACCTTTACCCAAGGCGAAAGCATCAGCTTTACCGGCATTCCGCATTTCGCTCCAGAGCTGTTCCGCCGGGTTCGCCTGAGAGATCCGCTGAAATCCAAACAGCTACGTCAAGGCTTGCAGGAGCTGGCTGAAGAAGGCGCCACTCAGGTGTTCTTTCCCGAGCGCAGCAACGAAATCATCCTCGGCGCGGTCGGTGTGCTGCAGTTCGATGTGGTCGCCAGCCGATTGAAAGAAGAATACAAGGTAGAGTGTCTGTACGAGCCCGTGACCGTATGGTCCGCACGCTGGGTCGACTCCAGCAACAAAAAGAAACTTGAAGAGTTTACCAACAAGGCGATGGAAAACCTCGCCATAGACGGGGGCGGCCATCTGACTTACCTGGCACCGACGCGGGTCAACTTGAGCGTTACCGAAGAGCGTTGGCCGGACATTCGTTTTCTGTCCACCAGGGAGCATCACTAAGGCAACCTTTGCTCCACCCATGTGGCCGGGTTTTGTCAGTTATAGACGCGAATTCCCTGCTTTTTTGGGCCAATGCGTCTAGACTTCTGCAATCAAGTCATCGCGGCAAAATTAGCCAAGGTCAAGGTGTGGAGCTGTGGATAAGCGCCAATTCGCCCGTCAGAATGTCTCGATCGATGCGCAGTGTCACTTCGGCGATGGAACTGATCGCAGCTGCCGCATCCGTGACTTCAGTCAGGGTGGCATGCTTATTACCCTCGATCTGCCCGCCCAGGCAGATCCGCTTCTCTCGTTGCCGACACGCAAAGGCGTTCCTGCCAGCGTAAGTTTCCTGCTGCACAACCGCCAGGTCAGGGTTAACGTGCTGGTCGCCCATGTCTCCGAACATGGTATTGGCCTGCGCATGCGCGAGCACCGCCCAGCCGACCTAGCCATGTTGCAACAAGCCGCCCAGCAGGCCAGCGCGCAGCAATCCCGATTATCCTGGCACCCCGCTAAAGATCAGGCTCCATTGAACGCCAGGCAGAAAGTCAGTCTGATCAATTCGGCCAACAACATTATTCGGCGCTACCTGGAAAGCCAGTTCGAGACCTTTTTCAAGCAGCTGGAACAGGTGCTGTTACAGGAGGCAGACCACAAGAAAACCCATGCTATTCAGCAGTCCTTTCTGGACGCCATGACCCTGATTCGCGCCCAGAAAACCAAATTGACTCGCCAGTGTATTAGTACCATAACCGCCAATGCCGACGCCGTGGCTGGGGGTAAAGGGCCGGAGCCGCTGGCTGATGCGCAGTCTGACAGCGGCGATAGTGCATCGGCCAGCCCACTCGCACTGGTCGAAAAGGATGAGTTTGAAGACTGGCTGGTCGTCAGGGTGTCTATTTCCAAGGCCGAAGTACAGCTACGCGAACTGTTGCTGGAATTGCAGCTACGCTTGGATGCCGCCTTGCTCACCGAAGACGCATCTGCAGTCTATAACCCCTACTCCCCCGCGGCGTTGGCGACCAGTTGGGCGACTGCATTGCGCCCTCTGCAACTGAGCAATGACCTGCTGCGGGTCATCTTCAAGACCTTTCACGACGGGGTACTAGACCATCTCGATAGCGCCTACGTGTCACTCAACAAGCTGTTTATCGAAACCGGCATTCTTCCCGATATAGACGTTACTCGTTACCTGGCCAATCAGCGGCTCGTGCGTGATCAGACTGCCGCTGTCAAGGCCGAGCCGAAGGTCAAAGCAAGCACCTCAGCCACGCCGGATCCGGCGCAGAACAAATCGGAGCAGGGCCAGGATCAGAGCCAGGCAAACGGCGATGCCGGCAGCAAAGGCAGAAGCGGCATCCAGCGTCTAAAAGCAGCCTTCAGCACTGTCTCACGCCTGTGGAGCGTGCAGCGTCAGTTGCACAGTGAGCACCCCGAAAGCCTACGCCAAGCCGACAGCCTGTTGCCTGCTCAGATTACCGCGTTGGATACGCAAGATGCGCTGCGCCAACTTCAGCACAAACTGTTGCGCGGCGAGGCTCAGTTAGGCACCCCTGGGGCACTGAAACAGTATCTGATGCAAAGTGGTCAGGCTGCGGGAAGCATCAGCGATTATGAGCAGGACTCGGCCGATATGGTTGAGAGTCTGTTTGACAATATCGTGCATAACGAGCAGGTACTGGCAGACCTGCGTGCCGAGCTGCGCAAACTGGAAGTACCTATCCTCAAGGTCATGCTCCGCGACCCAGAGCTGTTCTCGGCCGAGTATCACCCGGCCCGTCAGGCGGTCAATTATCTGGCTCTGCTATCCGACCGCCGCAGCGTCAATATCACTGAAAACCGTCCTGTCATTGTCAATGCCATCGGCACCATTCTGGAAAATGAAGGCGAGAACAACGAAGGTTTCAAACAGGTTCTTGGCGGGCTGGATGAACTGGTCGGCCGCGAGAAACATTATTTCGAACGCAACCTTACCCGCGTCACCGAAGCCTGCGAGGGCCAGCAGCGCATTACCCAGGCCAACCTGTTGATTGAATGGGAGCTTGAGCGGCGGCTGGCGCCGCAGCCGGTAGCCAATCCGATCCTGGATCTGGTCAACCATGGCTGGAAAGAGCTTATGCGCCTGAGCTATTTCCGCGAGGGTACCTCAAGTCTGGCTTGGGAAATGACCCTGGTGGTGCTGGAACAACTCATCATACGCACGGTACCCGGTGCCTGGGACGAGTCGCGGCTGCGCTTCAGCAGTCACAAGCTGCTAACCCTGATTCGCAAGGGCCTATCGAAAATCCCTGATTCCAACGCCAGCCACAAAAATGTACTGCAGAATTTGGAAAAGCTCTTGGATCACCCGCACAGCACTGACTTCGCCAGCGTTCAGTACGTCAGCCAGATGGGCTCCGCCAAGCTCAATGCCGGCCAGGCAGCCGCAGCGGCAAAACCCGATCAAACACTGCAGCGCTGGATCAAGCGAGCCAAGGCGCTCCACGTAGGTCAGTGGCTGCAGCGTCATGTGCTGGGTAGCGAATCACAGCTGTACTACCTTACCTGGGTGGCGGACGAATTCAGCCGCTACGTATTCAGCAATCACCGCGGCTTGAAAGCGGAGGAAATGTCACTGGAGCAAGTCGCGCATTTGCTCCGCGACGGCAACCTGACAGTGCTCAACGACGCCGGAGCGCCAGCGCTGGAACAAGGACTTGATGCACTGGTGCAAAAAGTCTACGACAAATTGGCTCTGGACGCCGCGCAAGACCAGCTAACCGGTCTCAAGGCGCGCCGCGAATTTCTCCGCTGGCTTACCCAAAGTGTCAGCCGCGCAAAAGACAGCAGCGATCGCTTTGTCCTGATCTTTATCGACATTCTGCAATTCAAGCTGATCAACAATACCTGCGGATATGAAGTTGGCGATACGCTCTTACGTAACATTGCCGAGCAGATACGCAGCCGGCTGGACAAGAATGCTATAGCCGGCCGCGTTGGGGTCGATCAGTTCGCTGTCCTGTTGCCAGCAGTGACGCACAACGACGGCTTCATACTGGCGGTTCAACTCAAGGAGGCGATAGAAGCGCAGCGATTTGAGAGCGGCCAACACAGCTTCATCATTTCCTCGGCGGTTGCCTTGATCAACGTGGATAACAACAGCCCCGAGCCGATGGAGCTGTTGCGTATGGTCGAGTCTGCTGCGGACATGAGCAAAAAATCCGGACACAAGGATATTCAGATCATCAAGCCCGGGGACACACGCTTCCGCGAACGCGATGACATGATTTCCTGGGTCACACGGATCAACCGGGCTCTGGATGAAAGTCGCCTTAAAGTGCGCTGCCAGAAGATCCAGCCCATCGGCGACACGGATCCGGCCCACACTCATTATGAAATTCTGTTGACGGTGATTGGCGACAACGGGGAGCACCTGGCACCCACGGATTTTATCAAGGCCGCCGAAGCCTATAACCGCATGGGCGCGGTCGACCGCTGGGTAATCGAGACAGTCCTGCAATGGATGGTTGCCAACCCACAAGAACTTGCTGGCTTTGGCGGCTTTTCAATCAACCTGTCAGGCTGCTCCTTGAACGATGAATCCTTCCTCGATTATGTGTTCGAGATGCTGGTGCGCTATGACGTACCCCGGGACAAACTCATTTTCGAGATTACCGAAACTGCGGCCATCGACAACCTCGCTGACGCTGCCGATTTCATTAACGAAATGAAAGAGATAGGTTGCCGATTTTCGCTCGATGATTTCGGCGCAGGGCAGTCATCCTATGCGTATCTCAAGCAGCTACCGGTGGACTTTATCAAGATTGATGGCGCTTTCGTTCGCCAAATAACTGAAGATGATTTCGATTATGCGCTGGTCCGTTCCATCACCGAGATGGGGCACTTTCTCGACAAGCACATCGTCGCCGAATACGTCTCCAGCGAAGCAATCCTTGAACTATTGACCGAGATTGGCGTGGACTATGCTCAGGGCTTTCATATCGGCAAACCCTTGCTGCTCGAGCATCTGCTGGCTGCCAGTCCGCCGGCTGCCAGTGAAACGCCGCCGGCCAACCACAACCCGGCCTGAAGTATGCGTTATATCGACACCCATACGCACCTGGACTTTCCCGAGTTCGACAGCGACCGTCAGCAGGTCCTGACGCGCTGTGCGGCGGCGGGTGTAGACCGCCTGGTGATTCTCGGCGTTTTCCGGGAGAATTGGGACCGACTGTGGCGCATGGTTGCGGCCGATAATCGACTGTTCGCTGCCTTCGGCCTGCATCCGATCTATCTGGCACAGCACCAACAACAGCATTTGCATGATCTTGCCGAATACCTGGAACGCCTTGCTGCGCACCCGCAATGTTGCGCTGTGGGTGAAATTGGCTTGGATTACTTTTTGCCTGAACTAAACCGTGAGCGCCAGCAAAGATTGTTTTGTGCCCAGCTGAGCCTCGCCGCTGACGCCAATCTGCCGGTGCTGTTGCACGTGCGTCGGGCGCATGCCGACACCATTGCCATACTCAAGCGCTATCGATTGCCACGCGCCGGCATAGTCCATGCCTTTGCTGGCAGCCTGGAAGAAGCTCAGGAATATATCAGGCTCGGATTCAAGCTGGGTCTTGGCGGTGCCGCAACCTGGCCCCAGGCGAAAAAGTTGCACCGCACTGTAGCGGCTCTGCCACTGGACAGCCTGGTACTGGAAACTGACTCGCCAGACATGGCGCCCAGCTTTCACGCATACCAGCGCAACAGCCCGGAATATCTCCCGCAGATCTGCCTGGCGTTGGCAGCACTGCGTGGCGAGTCGGCAGAGATCCTGGCGAGCGCATGCCTGCATAACAGCTGCGAAATATTCGATTGGTCATCCACTACATTGATCTGAGAGCCTCGGACCAAGCCTTGGGCTAATACAGTCAGGCTTGATAGAGTCAGGTCTGGTAGAGTCAAGGTCATATAGCCATGACCCGTATATAGGAGATTCGCATGCCCTTAGGCATCGCACTGTTTCTGATCTGGCTGGTTCTCTTGCTGCGCTTCCCGCGGATCATGCTGCCCTTCAGCGGCGTGTTTGCGGCCTTGGCACTGCTGCTCGCTGGCGCCTTTGGCGTGCATAAGTGGTACGCAGGGAACTTGGTCGGGCAACTTGAGACCCGCATCATATATACACCCAATAACTGCGAATTCGGCAAGCCACTGCGGGTCATCATCGACAACAAGGGCGAGCGTACTGCCAGTCAAATCAGTTGGCAGCTAATGGCCACTGCACCTAACTACAATACCAATCTGCTGGATATCAGCATCACCGACGCCACCTACCAGATTGACCAACCAATAGCGCCAGGCCAGCAATGGCAAGGCTGTTATGCCGTACCGCCATTGCGCAGCGGCGCCAGAGCGCCGGATCTGGACTATCGCATGGACAGGATACGTGCAGACTTTAACGACTGATCGTCAAATAACAAGGCAAATACCATGACTCAACCTGTTGCATTGATTACCGGCTGTTCCAGTGGCATTGGCCAGGCACTGGCGTTTGCCTGCCTGGATGAAGGCTATCAGGTATGGGCCACGGCCCGAAATCCAGCCAGCCTTGAGCCGTTAATCGCCAGAGGCGCCATTGCCGTTATGTTGGACGTCAATGACGCAGCACAGATAGCAGCGTGTGCCGAGCGTCTGCGGCAAGAGGCCGGGCGTCTGGATCTACTGGTCAATAATGCCGGCTACGGTGCCATGGGGCCAATGCTGGATGCCGACCGTGAGACCTTACTCAAACAGTTCGACACCAACGTGTTTGCCCCAGTGCAAATGGTCCGGGCGACTGTGGAATTGCTCCGCGCCAGCAAAGGCTTGATCGTCAATATAGGCAGCGTATCGGGCGTCACCACCACGCCGTTCTCAGGCGTATATTGCGCTTCAAAAGCCGCGTTGCATGCGATTTCGGACGCCCTGCGCCTGGAGTTAACGCCCTTCTCTATTGGCGTACTGACCGTCAAGCCCGGGGCCATTGCCTCGGACTTCGGCAACAATGCCAGCGCCGCCATCACCCTGGCGCCAGACTCCTGGTACAAACCCTGGGAGCAAGCCGTTCAGGCGCGCGCCAAAGCGTCGCAGAAAGCCAGCTCGACCACTGCCGCCGAATTTGCCAAAGAGCTAATGACTTACATAAAAAGCCCGTTGCGCCCGGAAGAGGTATTGATCGGCACAGGTAGCCGCAACATGGTGCGGCTGAAACGCTGGCTGCCAACCTCAATACTCGATGCCAGGCTGCTCAAGCGTTTCGGCCTGAGCAAGCCCTGAGCTGCAGGCCAGACGTGCAAACGGCCACTCGGATCAGTTGCCCGTCACTCCGCGTACAGGATGGCTTCGGCCTGGTGATCAGCAATCTCCGAGGGTGAACGGCCCTCGGCGATGCTCTGGTTGAAGATGCTATCCAGACGTGAGCCAATCAGTTTGACCCGGTGGGCAATGTCGCCCGGCGCGACGCCACGATGGGTCAGCGCGACATACAAGAGGCCACCGGCATTGATGACATAATCGGGGGCGTAGAGTATGCCCCGTGCGTCAAGCAGGTCCGCCGCGGCCGCATTGACCAACTGGTTATTCGCCGCCCCCGCTACGCCCGCACAGCGCAACTGGTTGATAGTCACCGGATCCAGCACGCCACCCAGACCACAGGGCACAAAAATATCACAGGGCGATTCATACACCGCAGACGCAGCTACCGGCTTGACTGCCAACTCGTCCACCGCCAACCGCACCTTGCCCGCGTCCAGATCAGACACCGCTACGTCGGCCCCTTCCGCCACCAGCAGCTCGGCCAGCGCGTAGCCAACGTTACCCAGACCCTGCAACATGATCCGCACCCCACCAAGATCCTCTTGACCCAGCTTGGCTCGCGCCATACTGCGAATCCCCATCAATACGCCCAGCGCGGTATGGGGCGAGGGATCGCCGGCTTGAGTAGTGCTGGTCACGTGACCCGTCTGCTGGGCGATGCAGTCCATATCCTCAGAGCTGGTACCGCTGTCCACGGCAGTGATGTAGCCGCCGCGCAAAGATTCGATGCAGCGCCCGAATGCCTCAAACAGCGCGGCACGGTTGGCTACATGAGCCGGGCGGATAATGACCGCTTTCCCACCCCCTTGCTCGAGACCCGCCAGCGCCGCCTTATAGCTCATACCGCGCGCCAACCGAATGGCATCAGACAGCGCTTGTTCGGTACTGGCATAGGGCATGTAGCGACAGCCACCCAGCGCTGGCCCCAGACGAGTATTGTGAATAGCAATGATGGCCTCAAGGCCAGTCTGCTCATCAGCGAACAGGTGCACTGCCTGCATCCTGTCAGTACGCATTGCTGCAAACATGATTGCGCTGCCTTTTGCGGAAAACCTGTTTATCACCCTAGCTGCTTTGCCAACAAATCCCAAGCTAAAGTGCGATCAGCCGAAGCGGCTCAGCGCCGTACCGGCCGTTTCTGCAGCTTGCGCTGCAGGGTGCGCCGGTGCATACCCAAAGCTCTGGCAGTTGCCGAAATATTGCCTTCATGCTCCGCCAGAACGCGCTGAATATGCTCCCACTGCAACCGATCAACCGACATCGGATGGTCCGGCACCAGGGTGTCCGGGTCCGCCTGCTCGGATAGCAGCGCCGTCAGCACATCATCGGCGTCGGCGGGCTTGCACAGGTAATTGCACGCGCCGCGCTTGATGGCCTCCACTGCGGTAGTAATGCTCGAATAACCGGTGAGAATGACCACGCGCAGGTCTGGATACAACTCCAGCAATCGCGGCAACAGTACCAGACCGGAATCACCCTCCATTTTCAGATCCAGAACCGCATATTCCGGCTGCTCCTGACGCGCCAGTTGCATGGCTTCCTCGGCATCGCCTGCGGTATTGACCCGCAGCCCGCGCCGCGACAGCGCCCGAGCCATGACCCGGGTGAACGTTGGATCATCATCAACGAGCAGCAATAAGGGCTGCTCTTCCTGCTCTGTCATGTCATTCATTCGACTTCTCCCCTGTAATTGGCAAAATCATTTCGGCCAATGTACCGCCGCCGTCCTGATTGAACAGCTTGACGCTACCGCCCATGCGTTGCACCGCTGCATGACTGAGAAACAGGCCCAGGCCAAAGCCCTTCTTGCCCTTGGTAGTAACAAAAGCGGTGCCAATTTGCTCGGCAATATGCAGCGGCACACCGGGGCCATAATCCCTGACCGACAATCTCAGCCAGCGCTGATCCCACTCCAGAGCGATCTGTATTCCATCGGCACAGGCATCGGCGGCATTGTTCAGCAAGTTCAGCACTGCCTGACCCAACTCGGGGCTAGCTTTGATCAAGGGTGCGGTCTTGTCGGGCAAGGGTAAAAGCTGCCAGGACGCCTCCGGCCGCATCAGTTGCCAACGCGCCAACAAGCTCTTGAGCCATGTATCCGCCCGCTCGTCCTGCAGCGGCTGGAGGCGGCTATGCTCGGCCCGGCGTACCATGTGCTGCAGGCTGTCCTTGCACATTTTCACCTGCTCCTGCAGCAGAGCAAGGTCTTCCTGCAACTGCGGATCGGGATAGTCGGTACGTAAATCCTTGAGCAACACGCTCATGGTCGATAGCGGTGTAGACAATTCATGCGCCGCGCCAGCTGCAACACTGGCGATGCCAAGCAGTTGCGCGTCGCGAATACTCTGCTCGCGGCGCTCAGCCAGATGCTCGGCGTGCTGACGCAGCGCCGCAGCCATGCGCACAACGAACAGACTGATCAGCCCAGCACTCATTGCCAGATTCAACCACATGCCGATCATGTGCAGATTGATCAGGCCGGTGGACAGCTCGAACTCGAAGGCCGCCAGTGGCTCGTACCAGATCAGCAGAACGCTATAGGCGGAAACAGACAGGCCAGCCAGCACCGCGGTATAAAACCACGGCAAGGTCGCAGCAGCGATGGTCAGTGGCACCAGGTAGTAAGACACGAAAGGGTTGGTAGGGCCACCTGAGTAATACAGCAATACGCTGTGCACTAACATGTCAAAAGAGAGCTGCAGCCCGTACTCGAAATCGGTTACAGGCCAACGCCGGGACAACCGCAACAGCGTCAGTATGCTAACCAGCGCAGACACGCCCAAAGTCAGCAGCAAAGGCGTCCAGGGCAATGGGAACCAACCACTGAGGTAGGCACCCATGACCGACAGGCTCTGCACCATCAAGACCAGCAGCCTGATCAGGATCAACCGCCACAGGTTTTGTCTGCTTGGCGACAATGCCAGCGTGTTGGGACTGATAAAAAACCGGTGTAACACGTATCAAGACTCCCAAAATGGATCGCCAGCGATCACCCCACATGGCCACCAACAGCGTCGCATAAAAACGCCCGACAGGGTACGCTCCAACTGACCCTCATAGCGCGGAATTATAAGCGCCCATGTCGGTCCTATGTTAAGCATCACCGCGATCCGCCCCTACTCTGAACAGGAAGTTACACCATGCGCTTATCCGCAATTGCACCGATTTGTGTTGGCCTGGCTCTGGCATCCGCTGCCAACGGCCTGATGGCCGAAGAGGTTCGCTACAACCAAGTGTCACTGCGTGCCGAAGTACAACAGGCCGTCAGCCATGACACTCTTCAGGTGCGGTTGTATGCCGAGGACCAGGACAAGGATGCCGGCAAGCTGGCCGGGCGCATTACCGATCGATTGAACAAGGCACTGGAAACCGCCCGCCAGACCACAGGTGTCAGCGTATCGAGTGGCAACCGCAGCAGCCAACCAGTCTACGATGAGAAACGCGAAAAGATTGTTGCCTGGCGCGAACGTGGCGACATCCTGCTGGAAAGCACCGATTTTGCCAGTCTGTCGACCCTGACTGGCAAACTTATGGGCGAACTGAATCTGGGTGACATGCAATTCAGCTTGTCACCGGAAAACCGCCGCAGCACCGAAGACGAACTGATTCGCGAGGCAATCGAAGCCTTCAAGGCCCGCGCTGATATCGCCACGCGCAGCCTCGGCGGTACCGATTACAAGATCGTCAACCTGAATCTCAACAGCCAGTTCATGCAGCCGCCAATGTACCGCGGCGCGAAAATGGCGATGATGGCCGATGCCGAGTCAGCCAGCCCGTCGGTTGAAGGTGGGCAGGCAGACGTAACCGTGAGTGCCGACGGCGTTATTGAAGTCAACCTACCTTAAGCCCTCAAGGCCGCATGAACGCGTAATCCGCATCCTCGTCGAGATTTTCGGCGAGGAAGTTCAGCTCATGGGCAATGTCAGCAATAGTTCGCTCACGCCGATATACGCCGATCACCTCATTCATAAGCGCCTTGGCCAGTTCCTGGTCGTTGAACCCCTGCGCTTGACCTGCCGCTAGATTATCCTGCATCAACTGCGCCGCCAGTTTATATACCGACATGATTTGCCCTCCTGTTGAAAATGCTATTTCAGCACACAAGCTGCCTGCCCCACCTTGACCTGGCTCAGCCTTTGTTATCCGGATCAAAAGGTTCCTGCAGATACCGGTCAGTGTCAAAGGTCTCCAGCCAGTCAGGATAAAACACCACCAGGCCCGCTATGACGGTACCGTTGATAAAAGCCTCAGGGAACGCGACCAACAACAGATAACCGAACACCTCCAGCAACGCTACGGGCATTACCAGCTCACCAGACCAGGCCAGTAGCCCCATACCCGCAAGTATGGTCACTACGGCACTGACGCCGGCGGCAAAAAAGCCACTGATGAAAATGTACATAAACAGGTTGCGCGGTTTGAAGCGCTCCAGGCTCTGGCTGATCAACAGAGTAACCGCAACCGGCAGCAGCACCCGCAGGACGCCGTTTACGCCAAAGGCCGCCACATCATCCCAACCGATAACCAGCAGACCGAGCTGCGCCAGCGTCCCAGCGATAAGCGCGAGCTGCCAGTTGAGCAACAGGGTTACGGCAGTCAAACCGATGAAATGAAATGTCAGGCCATTGTCAAAATCGCGGCGAACCATCCAGAGCAAGGCGATCACAAATACACTACCGAATAACAGGTGCTGACGACGAGTATCAGCCAGCAGCTCGATCCAAGATACCCGACACAACGCCCAGAGCAGCACCCCGCCATACAGCAGCATGGCCAAAATGCACTGGGTGGCTGTTAACAAGCTGGCTGCCAACATGCTTCGTACTCCACTAGTGTTCAAGCGATCATAGCAGCACCGCAGACGCATCTCACGGACAGGTTGTCGCAGGGGTGCAGCTTGATCGGGGCATAAACAGCGGCTTGCGCGCAGCATCAAGCAACGGATGCATTCCACGCCATCAAGGTCTAGAATGAGCCCATTGTCAGTCAAGCCTAACCGCAGCAACGTACTGCACCGCGCATAAAAAAGGTCTCAAGATGCCCAGCCGCCTGTACCCTGAAGATCAGAAAAAGGTAGATGAGTACCTCAACCTGCCGACCCAGAAAGTCGAGCGCCGGCCCTTCAAAGTGTGGCTGTTGCTGTTGGTGATCCTGGGCTCGGTTATTGGTATGGGACTGCTCTCGCGCCTGCTTGGCAGCCTGGTACTGGGTTAAGCCGTGCCAGAGACAGATCCTGTTACCCCGCTTGCACTGACGCCCGGATTATTTCCTACTGAGTCAAATCCATGTCGCAAGCTAAAGCAGTGCCCGCCGAACCCCAGGCCGCCCTTCCCCGCATATTGGTAGTAGGTGGAGGCGCCGGGGGTCTTGAACTGGCTACCCGTCTGGGCCGCCGGTTGGGCAAAAAAAAACGCGCCCGCGTCACCCTCGTCGATGCCAATATGACGCATATCTGGAAGCCGTTGTTACACGAGGTGGCTGCTGGCTCGCTGAACTCCTCTGACGACGAGTTGAACTATGTCGCCCAGGCCAAGTGGAATCATTTTCACTTCCAGCTCGGCGCCATGACCGACCTCGATCGCGAACGGCGCATCATACGCCTGGCCGCCATAGCCGATGAACATGGCCAAGAGCTGATTCCCAAACGGGAGATAGGTTATGACTACCTGGTGCTGGCGGTCGGCAGCACGACCAACGATTTCAATACCCCCGGCGCCGCCGAGCATTGCCTGTTTCTGGATACCCGCGCCCAAGCCGAACGCTTTCATCGGCTACTGCTCAATCAATATATGAAGGCCCAGGCTGGCGGTGAGCATGGCAGCGCCCAGCAGGATAACAGCGAGAAAATCAATGTGGCCATCATTGGTGCCGGAGCGACCGGTGTTGAACTCGCCGCCGAACTGCATCATGCCGCGCGTCTATTGCAGGCCTACGGGCTCGACCGCATCAGTCCGGAAGACCTGAATATCAATCTGATCGAGGCGAGCGGGCGGGTGTTGCCTGCCTTGCCTGAGCGCATCAGTGATCCGGTCACCAGCACACTGACAAAGCTCGGCGTGAAGCTGCACACCGGCTCACCAGTCAAGGAAGTCACTGCCGACAGCCTGCTGCTGGATAACGGCGAACGCATCCCCGCCTCACTCAAGGTATGGGCCGCAGGCATCCGCGCGCCGCGCTTTCTTACCGAGCTCGGCCTGGAGACCAACCGCATCAACCAGTTGGCAGTCTACCGCACCCTGCAAACCACCCTTGATCAACGCATCTTTGCCTTTGGCGACTGCGCTGCCTGCCCCGCAGGAGAGGAAGGCAAGTTTGTACCACCGCGAGCCCAGGCTGCCCATCAACAAGCCACATTGCTGGCCAAGAATCTGTTACGCCTGATGGAAGGAAAGGACCTGCTCACTTACCGGTACCGTGATTACGGTTCGCTGATCTCGTTGGCCAGCTTTAGCGCGGTGGGCAACTTGATGGGCAACTTGACCGGTAGTGTCATGCTCGAGGGCAAACTGGCGCGGATATTCTATCTATCGTTGTACCGGATGCATCAGATGGCGCTGTATGGCGTCCCGCGTACGCTACTGTTGATGCTCAGCGATCGCATTGGTCGCAGCACCGAACCGCGACTCAAACTGCATTGAGCCTGCATTGACCCTGGTGCTGGCGGGTTTAGTCTGCCAGCGCCAGCAACGCAAAGGTCGCCAACCAATGCTCACCCATATAGTCATCCTGCAAATGGGCCAGGCCGGCCTGCAGGTGCGCCTGGGCAGCACGCTCAAGCAATTGCCTGCGAGCGTCTGCAACCGGTAGTGCCGCCGCCAGCGAACGCATGCACCATGCACGGCTCAAATTCAAACCATCCAGATGTGCCAACCGGCCATCGCTACGATCTGCTGGGCTGGCCGGCTGCAACAGACAGTCAGGCTGACCGGCTGCGAGATTCGGCAGGAAAGCCGAGAACCACTGCTGAAATACCACCCCCGTCAGTAGTTGACGCATCAATAGTGCCTGCTGCCAACTGGGAGAAAGAAAATCTTCACCGCCCGGCTCCCAGGGATGACAATCGCGATCATCCTGAAAATATCCCAGCGCCCGCTCGTGTATGGTCTGCTGCAACGCCGCATCTGCAGCCTGATGTGCGTATTCCAGAGCCAGGGTCAGCGCGAACGCGGTATTGGAATGACTGCCGCTGCGAATCGGACGACCCAGCTTTGGCAGATAGGCAACCAAGCGCCCAGCGATCTCGTTGACCAGGGGCTGCAGGCGGACTCTCCAGGGCGCGCCAGTGGCCGCCGAGAACAAAGACAACTCATGTGCCAGCTTTAGCAACCACGCCCAGCCATAGGGCCGCTCGAAGCCCTGCCGGCCTGGCGCCATAAAGTACGCCATTTCTCCCGCGACCTTATCGTCCGTCAGTTGCTGATCAAAGAGCGCCACAATGGCCGGAGCCTCGGGTAGATCAGGACAGGTTCTCAACAGCCGGGCCAGCAGCCAATAACTGTGCACGCAGGAATGCCAGTCGTAACTACCATAGAAAATCGGGTGGTGCTGGTGCGGCAGAGCCAGATCAGCAGCGGAGTTCAGACGCAGATTGCCTGAGTGTGGAAATTCACGGCGTACGTGCCCCAACGCAATACGCGCGAAGCGGCTGGCCATACTTGACGTCAATAAGGGCATGAGCGGCGATCGACTAAACAAGGGGCTGGAAGCAAGGCTATCTGCTTGCACAAATACTGCGCACACGATAGAGCTTGGGTAGCACAGGTACAAGCCGAGTGGTTGCCGCAGGGTAATGCTTGAGTGAGGAGGGTTAACACAGAGGACGGCATTGAGTGGTGGGTCGTGTAGGATTCGAACCTACGACCAATTGGTTAAAAGCCAACTGCTCTACCAACTGAGCTAACGACCCATGCTCAAAAACCTGAAAAAAAGTGGTCGGGGTAGAGGGATTCGAACTCTCGACATCCTGCTCCCAAAGCAGGCGCGCTACCAGGCTGCGCTATACCCCGATCATGTTTCAAGTGGCTCCGCGACCAGGACTCGAACCTGGGACCCAATGATTAACAGTCATTTGCTCTACCAACTGAGCTATCGCGGAATTACTTTTAACACCCTGACTAGAGCAGTAACTTGCGTTACATATCCCCTGCCAAGGCGCGCCATTTTACCGGCCAGCGTCAGCCTGTCAACCCCAAAATGATGCATTAACCAACAACAGCGGAACACACCACGGAAAATGCGCCCTTGAGGGGCGCCTAGCGACAGCACAATCGGACAAGGGATGCCCAAACGGATCTCCCAGAACGAAAAAGCCCGCTAATTCAGCGGGCTTTTCTTGACGCTATGAGAACAGCTTAGAGCTTTGGACCCGCCGCCACTATCTCGTCAGCGACTTCAAATTTCTTGAAGTTCTCAACGAATAGGGCCGCCAGGGCTGCCGCTGCGGCATCGTACTCGGCTTTTTCGACCCAGGTATTACGCGGATTCAATAGCGCGGTATCAACGCCTGGTACGGCCTTGGGCACGTCCAGGTTGATGACCGGCAAATGCTCGGTCTCAGCACCGATCAACGCACCAGACTGGATCGCAGCAATAATTCCGCGCGTGGTAGGAATACTGAAACGATTGCCTTTGCCGAAAGGACCACCGGTCCAGCCGGTATTGACCAGGTACACCTTGCTGCCGAATGCGTTGATGCGCTTGATCAGCAGTTCGGCATATTCACCCGCCGGGCGCGGGAAGAAAGGCGCGCCGAAGCAGGTGGAGAACGTCGACTTGATACCGCCGCCAGAACCCATCTCGGTGGAGCCCACCAGCGCGGTGTAGCCGGACAGGAAGTGATAGGCCGCCTGCTCATTGTTGAGAATGGAAACCGGAGGCAGCACACCGGTCAGATCACAGGTCAGGAAAATAATCGCGTTAGGCTCGCCCGCGCGGTTGGCTTCAACACGCTTTTCAACGTGCTTCAACGGATAGGCCACACGGGTATTCTGCGTCAGGCTGACGTCAGCGTAATCGGCAACCCGGGTTTCCGGATGGATGACCACGTTCTCGACGATGGAGCCGAATTTGATCGCGTTCCAGATCACCGGCTCGTTCTTCTGCGACAGGTCAATGCACTTGGCATAGCAGCCGCCTTCGATGTTGAACACCGAGCCAGTAGCCCAGCCGTGCTCGTCATCACCGATCAGGTTGCGCGCCGGGTCCGCAGACAGGGTGGTTTTGCCAGTACCCGACAGGCCAAAGAACAATGTGGTATCGCCATCGTCGCCGACATTGGCGGCACAATGCATTGGCAGTACATCCTTGGCCGGCAACAGGAAGTTCTGCACGGAGAACATCGCCTTCTTCATTTCGCCCGCGTACTGCATCCCAGCCAGCAGCACCTTGCGTTCGGCAAAGTTGATGATCACGCACCCTTCGCTGTTGGTGCCGTCACGCTCGGGTTCACAGACAAAGTGTGGTGCGTTGATGATGTGCCAACGATCTTTTGCCGCGGGATTGAACTGCTCAGGATTGATAAAGAGCGTGCGGCCAAAGAGATTATGCCAAGCCGTTTCAGTGGCCATAACCACTGGCAGGTAATGCTCGGGATCAGCGCCCACATGAACGTGCGAGACAAAGCTGGCGCGCTCGGCCAGATAAGTTGCCACACGCTTCCACAACGCGTCGAATTTGTCTGCTGGGAAGGGGCGGTTGATCGGCCCCCAAGCGATAGCATCTTGGGTCGTCGGCTCTTCAACAATAAAGCGATCCATCGGCGAACGACCGGTGCGCTCACCCGTTTTTACAACCAGGGACCCGTTATCAGCCAGCTGACCCTCATTGCGTTGAATCGCCAACTCGATGAGATGAGCGATGCTCAGGTCAGTGTAAACGGTGTGGATATTTTGCGTCATCGAACGTCATCCTCTTCGGCTGTGACCGAAATCTCTATAAGACCGGTCATTCGGTCTCAGCTCTATAATTACGCTGGGTCAGGTATGCTAAGTTCAGTAGAACAAAGTCATTAGAACAAAAGTCAGTTACAAAAGTCAGTTACGCTGGGTCAGCGCTCAGGCGCGCTATTATGCCAAAAAAAGCCCGAGCGTGCTAAAACTGATCGGCGAGTTGGCTGTATTGCACTAATAGGCATTGGCTATCTGGCTGAAACCATGATTCAGAACACCGCCAAGCAATTAGTGCAAGCTGCGGGCATGCTGATGAGCAGCCTCGAACAGGTCGTCCAACTCAGCCTGAGCAAACGCGTAACGGGAATTGCAAAACTGACAGTCCACTTCGATTGCGCCCCCCTGTTCAGCCAGCAGCGCAAGTGCATCCTCATGCCCCAGACTGATCAACGCGTTAGCCGATCGCTCGGCCGAGCAACTGCACTCAAAGCGCACCAAGGCAGGATCGAACAGACGCAGATCCTCCTGATGAAACAGACGGTGCAGCAGCGTCTGGTTATCCAGCGACACCAACTCTTCGGCCTTCAGGGTGTTAGCCAGGATACTCAGATGCTCCCAGGTCGCATCGCGCTCTTCGGGATCAATCTGCCGGTCGGCTGGTAATGCCTGTAGCAGGAAGCCGCGGGCGCTGCGGCCGTCCGCTTGCAATCTGAAACGCGTCGGCAACTGCTCGGAGTTATCAAAATAGGCGCTCAGCGCCTCTGCCAGCGAATGACCCTCGAGCGGTACGATACCTTGATAGCGCTGGCCTTGCTGTGGATCAATGGTAATGGTCAATATGCCATCGGGCATCAGTTCAGGCAGTGTGTCACCCTGAATATCGTCGCTGTAGCGCGCTATCCCGCGCACAGCCTGATCGCTGGAGCACTCGACCATCAGAGTCGATAACGGGCCGGAGGAGCGGGCTTGGAGTATCAGCAGACCATCGAATTTGATGGTAGTGGACAGCAACACGGTCGCGGCCAGCATCTCACCCAGCAGGGCTTTAACCGCTTCCGGGTAGTCGTGCTTGGCCAGTACTTCGCGATAACTCTGATCCAGCGAAACCAGCTCACCACGCACATCGGCATGCTCGAACAAAAACCGCTGGGTAGTATCCTGAAACGACATAAAATGGGCCCCGGCAAAAGATCGATTATACCTCCGACCCGTCACTTGCGGTATCGTACATGTTGCGGAAGCGATGAATCTGCCGGCGCTGCTTCTTGCTCGGCCGATGCTCACTGATTAGCATACCCGGCCCCATAGCTTTGCGTTTTAGCGCTGCTTCTTCACGTAGTTGAAGGCTCTGCGGCGTTTCTTCGTACAACAACTGCGCTTCGGCTGCACTGCGACGTTGGCCAGATAGCACCCTGACCACCACCGTACGCTGATCGAAGCCTTGGCGAACCTGAAACTCGTCGCCCACTCTGGGCTCCTTGCCGGGCTTGCAGCGCTCACCTTGGCACTGCACCTTGCCGCCTTCGATCGCCGCTTTGGCCAACGCTCGGGTCTTGAAAAATCGAGCGGCCCAGAGCCATTTATCCAACCTGACCTTGCACTCTTCGGTCATAGGGTCTGTACTCCTGTGCTGGACTGAGTGTATCAGGCTTGTCGAACTGCATGACTTGCCCCATGATGCGCGCCATTCGTGCCCGCACCCGGAGCTTTCCGCATGAAGACCTTTGACCATCTTAACGTGATTGGCCTGCGCGAATGGATAGGCTTGCCTGGCCTGGGGATCGACCAGGTCATGGCCAAGATCGACAGCGGCGCCAAGACCTCGGCGCTGCATGCCAGCGATATCGAAACATTCGAGCGTGACGGCCAGACCTGGGTGCGTTTCAACGCCCATGTTGGCAGCCTGAAGAAGCAGCGCAAACAATTATGTGAGGCGCCGCTGATCGAATATAAAACGATTAAAAGTTCCAACGGTCACATACAGGAGCGACATGTTATTCGCACCCCACTGGTCCTCGGTGACCGCTGCTGGTGGGTGGATTTTACCTTAACCTGTCGCAAATCCATGCGCTATCGAGTTTTGATGGGTTGCACTGCGATGCTGGAGGGTCAGTTGGTCATCAATCCGGGGACGCGCTTTGTACAAGACAAGCCGCAAACCAATCTATTTACGCCAAAGCCTGAAGGGTCAACCCCATGAAGATCGCGATTCTCTCGCGCAATCCCAATCTGTACTCCACCCGCCGCCTGGTAGAAGCCGGGCGTGAACGTGGCCACGAGGTGCGAGTGATCGACACCCTGCGTGCCTATATGAACATCGCCAGCCACAAGCCGTCGATTCACTACAAGGGTGAGGTGCTGGAAGGCTTTGACGCGATCATTCCGCGCATAGGCGCCTCGGTGACCTTTTATGGCGCAGCGGTGCTGCGTCAATTCGAGATGATGGGCGTCTATCCGCTCAACGAGTCGGTCGCCATCACCCGTTCGCGGGACAAGTTGCGCTCCCTGCAACTGCTCTCGCGCAAAGGCGTAGGTCTGCCGGTGACCGGCTTTGCTCACTCCCCGGACGACATCCCCGACTTGATCAATATGGTCAACGGCGCACCACTGGTGATCAAACTGCTGGAAGGCACCCAGGGCATCGGCGTGGTCATGTGCGAAACCGAACAAGCCGCCGAGTCGGTGTTGGAAGCCTTTATGGGTTTGAAGGCCAACATCATGGTGCAGGAATACATCAAGGAAGCGGGCGGCGCCGACATTCGCTGCCTGGTCGTGGGCGACAAGGTCATCGCCGCGATGAAACGCCAGGCCAAGCCCGGCGAATTTCGCTCCAACCTGCACCGCGGCGGCAGCGCCAGCCTGATCAAGATCACCCCGGAAGAGCGCATGACTGCGGTGCGTGCAGCCAAAGTCATGGGTCTGAACCTCGCCGGCGTAGACCTCCTGCGGTCCAATCATGGCCCGGTGGTCATGGAGGTCAACTCCTCTCCCGGCCTGGAAGGTATCGAGTCGACTACCGGGCGCAATATCGCCGGGCTGATCATTGAGCATATGGAAAAGAACGTCAGACCGAACCAGACGCGGACCAAAGGCAAGGGCTAGCGCCGGAGCCTCAACTGCCAGCAATCGTCAGCGCCGACCATCAACACCAGCTGCAAGCCTCAATTCGACTAGTCGCTTGAGGCTTGCAGCTGCGCGCTGAGCGCACGGTAGCCTTCCACCGCGTCAAACTCTTCGGTATCACGCAGCGCGCCCTGGCTGTCCGGTTGCCTGACAGCCAGTAACTGCGCAACGCCGAAATCCCGCGCCGCGCGCAGAATAGTCAGACTGTCATCGATAAAAAGTGTGCGCGCCGGGTCGAACGGCACCTCGGCCTGCAGCGCTTGCCAAAAAGCCTGCGCTTCCTTGGGAAAGCCGAAATCGTGTGAACTGATCAGCCGCTGAAAATAGGTTTTCAGTTCGATGCGCTCCATTTTCAACGACAGCGAATCGCGGTGCGCGTTGGTGATCAGAATGACCTGCCGACCACTGCTCTGCAGAACCTGGAGAAATCCATCTGCATCGGGGCGCAGACTGATCAGGTGGGCGATCTCGCGCTTGAGCTCGACAATTGGCAAGCCCAGCTCGCGACTCCAGAAGTCCAGACAATACCAGTCGAGCTGGCCCTGCTTGGCATGCATCAATGGATAGATTTCCGCCTTGGCCCACGCCAGAGACTGGCCATGATGCTCAGCGTAACGCTGCGGCAGGTAATGCACCCAGAAATGAGTATCGAAGTGCAGATCAAGCAGAGTACCGTCCATATCCAACAGTACGGTATCGATGGTGTTCCAGTTCAGCATACGAGAAAGAGCCTTATTGTGGACCTGGATGAGTAAAGGGCGCCGTGTGGGCTTTGCTGGCGTGTGCCGCTATGATACCCAAGCTATTTGCTGTTAACCACGGAGCCCCCATGCCACAGAAGCCCGAAACCCTGGAAGCCCGCATCGTTGCGAAAAGCCGATTATTTACGGTAGAGCAAGTGCAGCTGCGCTTCAGCAACGGTGTCGAGCGCACCTACGAACGCCTGGTCAACAAAGGTCAGGGTTACGGTGCCGTGATGATTGTCGCGATGAAGGACGAGCGCACGGTACTGCTGATCGAAGAATACTGTGGCGGCATGGACAACTATCAGCTATCGATACCCAAAGGCCTAGTCGAGCCAGGAGAAGATGTACTCGACGCCGCCAACCGGGAGCTGATGGAAGAAGCCGGCTTCGGTGCCAGACGCCTTGAGTACATCACTCAGCTATCCCTGTCACCCGGCTACATGAGTCAGTCGATCGCAGTGGTGCTGGCCCGCGATCTGTACGAAAAACGCTTGCCCGGAGACGAACCCGAGCCGATTCGCGTCGACAGTGTCGATCTTTATGCCCTCAGCGAGCTGATCGCCCGGGACAATTTCACCGAAGGCCGGGCACTGGCAGCACTGTACCTGGTCCGCGATCTGCTTGAACAACGTGGCGAGTTATGCCGATGAACCCGCCGCCGAACCTGCAGCGGCATTTGCCGTTCAAGCTGGAGGCATTACTGCAGATTGTGTCTCGTGCCGGGGCGGAAACCCTCAACTGGTGGCAAAAACCGCTCACCGTTACTGACAAGGCGGACGCCTCGCCGGTCACCGCAGCCGATCTCGCGGCTCATCAGATCATTGTTGACGGGCTACAGCGCCTAACCCCGGACATTCCAGTGCTCTCCGAAGAGGACGCCGACATCCCGCTTGCACAGCGCCAGCACTGGCAACGCTTCTGGCTGGTCGACCCGCTTGACGGCACCAAGGAGTTTATTGCCGGCACCGACGAATTCACCGTCAATATCGCGCTGATCGAGCGCGGTCAAGTACGCTTTGGCGTAGTTGGCATCCCCGCCCGCAACAGCCTTTTCTGGGGCGGCAAGGGGCTGGGCGCCTGGCGTAGCCAGGATAAACAGCCCGCGCAAATCATTCAGTGCCGTACCGCAGGTGAGCCGCTGGTGGTGGTCGCCAGCCGCAGACATACCAGCCCCGAGCAGGAAGCGTTGTTGGCCAAGCTGGAAGCTCAGGGCAATGTTGAGCGCATCAACGTCGGCAGCTCATTGAAATTTTGCTTGCTCGCAGAGGGGCGCGCCGACCTTTACCCACGCTATGCGCCGACCTGCCAATGGGATACCGGTGCCGCACAGGCGGTTCTCGAAGGAGCGGGCGGCCAGGTCCTCGGGCTGGATGGCCAACGCTTCAGCTATCCGCAGCGCGAAACCTGGCTGAACCCACACTTTATTGCGGTTGGCGATGCACCCGCTCTAATGGCCGCGCTAGAACTCGGGGCTCTGGACACCGACGCGGGCGCCAGCGCATCATGACTATTGCCAACTGACCCAGGAGCCTGCGATGTTCTTTCGCCGCATTCCCGAACACAAGCTGCGCCTACCGAGTGCCGAAGAGGCACTGCCGGGCCGCGACACGCCCATTGCCAGCAGCCAAACCCATTGCCTGCTGGGCACGCCCTTGCACCCGCCATTCCCAACTAAAATGCAGCAAGTGATCTTCGGGCTAGGCTGCTTTTGGGGAGCCGAGCGCATGTTGTGGCGCATTCCTGGCGTATACACCACAGCGGCAGGTTATTGCGGCGGCATTACCCCCAACCCAACTTATGAAGAAGTCTGTTCGGGCATGACCGGGCACAATGAAGTGGTCCTCGTGGTCTTTGACCCCGAGCAGGTCAGCCTGGAAACGCTGTTCAAGCACTTCTGGGAGTCACATGACCCGACCCAGGGCATGCGTCAGGGCAACGATACCGGCACTCAGTATCGCTCGGGAATCTATGTGTCCGACCCGGCTCAACAAATGGCGGCGGAGGTCAGTAAGGCGCGCTATGCCGACTTGCTGCAGCAGGCGGGAAAAGAGTCGGTGACCACTGAAATAAGACGGGCACCAGCCTTCTATTATGCAGAGGATTACCATCAGCAGTACTTGCACAAGAATCCCGGCGGCTATTGCAGCCTCGCCGGCACCGGCATTTGCCTGCCGCCGAACTGAAGCGCGAG
The DNA here is from genome assembly GCF_000410875.1 of Halopseudomonas pelagia CL-AP6. Lineage (GTDB taxonomy): Bacteria > Pseudomonadota > Gammaproteobacteria > Pseudomonadales > Pseudomonadaceae > Halopseudomonas > Halopseudomonas pelagia. The sequence goes on along the minus strand of NZ_AROI01000006.1, from coordinate 175,326 downwards.
CAGCCACCAAAGCAAACTAGCGGTGCCGGCTGAGTGCCTGTAAACACTGACCGGTCATGTCGGCAAAACGCTTGAATGCGCTGAACTGGCTATCTGACAGCGCCCTGCCAGACAGCCGCATATCCGCATAGAGCACTCCGATCTCGCGCTGCCCCGCCACCACTGGGGCAATGAAAAACGCGCCCGCGCCAAACCAGCCAGCTATTTCCGGCGAGACCATGTCCTGCAGGCTCGCCGTAGCTGACATCCCCATCCATAGCGGCTGATGATGGTGTAACGCGTAACTGAAAATATGCTGCTGCTCGCCACAGGGCAAGCTAAAGTCCTGCAGCCAGCTTTGTGTTCCTTTGCCGGCTACTTTACGCGCCCGAAACCGGGTCTGGTTGTCTGCCAGCACACAGAGCATTACCCGCTCCAACCCTGCACCCAGGTGCAACCCATTAATCACTGCCGTCAGCGTATTGTCGATATTGATCGGGCTGCTGACCATCAGCCTCATATTCTGCAAGGATAACTTGAGCATTTCCAGATTCGGCTGCAGCAGAGGCTCCTGAACCATCGATATGGCCGCTTGCGCGGGGGTGGCATCCATCAACAACAACTCGGACAAATCCAGCGGCAGATCATCGGTACTTGGAATCCAGGCCCGCAGATCGGCGTTGGAACAGGTACCCGCGACTCTGACTGCCTCATCTGCGCTGGCAAGGATTTGCTGCATGGCTTCTTCGGGCGTCATTCCGGTCAGCTCCGCGACCGGAGCGATCAACGCCTGTAATTCGCAGCCCGCCCACCCATGCTGAGCTGCATCAGCGATCGCCGCGCCCAGATTCACTGCGCGCGCAGCCGGGCCGGATGCGCCATGACTGGCCTGCACCAGTTGCCCTATCTCACCAAGATTCCAGGTTTTTAACAGCCCTAGGGTCAGTTGATCAAACCCGGCCCCCAGAATCCGCCGCACGGCCTTGTCCTGATCCACCCCGGGCACCAGGAAAGCGTCGGCCAATTGATCCGCCTGGTCGCCGCCCTGGCTCCAGAACGCCAGCTCACCCAGGTCACGCAACAATGCCGCGATAAAGATCTCTTCCTTTTCTGGCAGAGCATTGTAGTCCGCCAGGTTCCGGGCCTGCATCGCAGCATGAAAGGAGCGCGCCAGCAATGCCTGCAGTTGGTGACGCGGGGAGTCCTTGAGCAGATTATCGAGCAGACTGACCGATAAGCCAATCATGCGTACCTGATCAAAACCGATCACCACCACCGCACGGGAAATAGTCTTGATCACTTCCCGGCTGGGATTACAGTAGACGCTGTTACTGACGCGCAGCACCTTGGAGGTCAGTGCAGCGTCACGCAGCAGCACTTCTGCCAATTGCCTGACCGAGGCGGTTTGCGATTGCGACAGGCGCAGCAGGTCATGTACGACCACCGCCATCGCCGGCAGCTCAGCCTTGTTCAACTGAGCGACCCATTGCTGCAAACCGTGCGTCTGTTCTTTCATCCAGGCATCCATAAACAAAATACAACCAATGATATCAATATAACATCTGCCTGATTCGCCAGCGACAGATCGCAGCCGCTACTCAACTGTACCGTTACCCAAGCTCGCCCAGCAGGTAGACTGCGGGTTTTGCCTGGATATGCCATGCTGCTGATCGACTTCTCATTCATATGTTAACTATGACCCATAACCGCGCCCTTGCCAGCATGCACGTGGCGGCGCTGATGTTCGGGCTGACGGGGATTTTTGGCAAACTGGCTGAGGCGGGACCGCTGGCTATCGTGCTGGGCCGGGCTTTCTTCGCGGTACTCGCCCTGCTGATCTTTGCCCGGCTATTCTCGCGCCCGATACTGCGTGGCGTGACCCGGGTACGCTTAATGCAACTGGCCGCCTGCGGACTGCTGCTGGGCATTCACTGGCTGACCTTTTTCCATGCCGTGAAAATTGCCGGGGTGGGGATTGCCACCCTGGGATTTGCCAGCTTTCCGGCATTTGTAGTGCTGCTCGAAATGGTGCTGTGGAAAGAACGGCCCAGCCGAATGGACATGCTCAAGATGGGCCTGGTCTGCGCTGGCCTGATACTGGTTGCCCCTACCTTTGACCTTAACGATAGCGCCACCACTGGCTTGCTATGGGCTATATTGTCTGGCTTCTGCTTTGCCGCTGTATCGGTAGGCAACCGCTACACCAGCGGCGACTTGCACGCAGTGCAGGTCGCCTGCTGGCAGAACATCGTTATCCTCGCCTGCCTGCTACCCTTCAGTGTCGGTGCAGTAGCCGACATGGCGCCGCTGGACTGGTTATGGATTGCACTACTGGGCCTGTTCTGCACCGGGTTGGCCCACGGCCTGTTTGTTGCCAGCCTGAGCGTATTGAAAGCCCGCGTTGCTTCACTGTTTTTTGCGCTGGAGCCGGTCTACGGCATTCTGTTTGCCTGGTATCTGTTCGCCGAACAACCCACATTGCGCATGCTGCTCGGCGGAGCACTAATCGTTTCGGCGCTGGCTCTAGTCCAGCGCAGTCCCAAGCCGGCGTGAACGAGCCGCCTACCGGGGCAACAAAAGATCAGGTTCGGCCGAATTGGTTTGGCAGGATCAGGAGCGGCCGGACTAGGCGCGGGTTTCTATCAAACGTACCCAGTTGGTCATCACCCCTAGCTGGGCAGCCGACAGTTTCAGACACACCAGTAACGGCACCGCCAGCAATACGCCGACAACACCCCATAACCAACCCCAGATGATCAGCCAAAGCATGATCACCAATGGATTGAGACGCATATTTCGGCCCAGCACCAGAGGCGTGACAAACTGTGCCTCAAGCATATTGATAGCGAAGTAAACCAGTGCGGGAACGACTGCAAAGCTCACTGCGCCGTACTGCACCAGGCCCGCCAGACATAGAATCACGGTACCAATCAATGGTCCGATATAAGGCGCAAAATTCAGCATCCCTACCAGAACACCCCACAGCAGCGCATCTTCAACACCCAACAGCCACAGCGCCGCAGCCGTAGTCAGGCCAAGACAAGTATTGATAACGCTCACAGTGAGAATGTAGCGAGACAGCTCGACCTGAATAGTTCTGACCAGAAGAATGCTACGCCTTTTATCGTGGACCTGCGGAAAGATATTCACATAGGCTGCGAACAGTCGCGGCCCGAAAATCAGCAGAAAGAGGATCAGGATGATTGCCGTCAGCAGCTGGGCAAGCATCGTCGGCGCCGCTCCGAGAGCCGACACCACAGCCTCCAAACTGCCGGATTTGATCCTGTCACTGACTGCATTATCGCCGCGTTGGGCTGACTGGACAGGACGATCGGGGGCCTGCCCTTGCTCCTCGTCAGTTTTCCCGAACCAGCCGAAAAATCGAAACTTTCGCGGTTCTACCTGGGGCTGAGCCTGGGGCACAGTGATCTGATTGGAGCTCAAGTCGCCGGTTAGGCTAGTGACTTGATCGGTCAGCTTCTCCGAAAGCTCTGGAATCGCCTTCGCCCACCGCTGGGCAGGCTCGGCCAACTGCGAGACCACCAACGCAAAAGGGCCGCCGATCAAGCACAGTATCAATACCGCAGACATGGTTCTGGGTATATACAAGCGCTTGAGAAGACTCACTAGAGGACTGAGCAGCAGCGCAAACAGCAACGCGACCACAATCGGCATAAGAAGAGATTTTGCAAAGTAAAGTGTGTACAGCAATGCAAGCGCCAGCAGCCACTGCACAACCCACAAAAACCGCGGCGTTTTATGCCGCGCGGATGCTACGCCCGGTAACTCAGCATTTTCGGGCGCAGTAATGTCCTTCGTCATTTTTTATTATTCACTCAACTGGATCGCTCGCCGCGCTCCCGGAACTAAAACCGCCGGATACCATTGGCCATAGCCGTAAACCGGCAATGGCCATGGAGCCCAGCTTTGAAACCACATTATCCATCGAACCCGCCCGCTGCACCAGCGCACCCGCAAAGGCACCCCCGGCGACCAACCAGTAGGAGGGCACCGTGCGCAGCTGTTCCATGCGACGATGGCCCACGCTCTCAAACACTGTTCGCTGCGCACAAAGCGTAGCGTCGAGCGCCTGGATTTCACGCACTTGGTCTTTGCGTGCCATCTCGGGACTCCTTCAACTCAACATCATCCGTTTTAGTCGCGGCCGCACTGCTCACTATGGCCCGTAGATTCCGCTTGGTAGCGGGCAGACTCAAGCTTTGCTTGAATGTTTTAGCTGCTTTGACCAGCACCAGGATCGCCAACACCTGAATAGCCAGAAACACCAGCAAAGCCAGCGTTACCGATGCCAGTTGCTGGTACGCAAGCCACGACAACAACACGGATAAACCCAGCCACGCTATGGAGGCCAGGGAAAACAGCGCCAGACCAACTACGAACAGGCGACCGACATCGGCACTGGCCAACTTGAGCTCGGCACTGAGCAACTTGCCAAAAGTGCTAGCTGTTGCACCGGCCTGCTTACCCAGCTCGACCCATTCATTCAAAGCGTCCTGCCCAGGAGGGCCAGCATCCTGCTCCGGCTGACCCTGGGGCCGGCCGGAGTCGGTTTGTTCAACCATGCCGATTACTTCCGCGACATCAACTGGGAGAACAGGAAGCCTGCAGCAAACGCGATACCAACAGTAGCAAGAGGCTTCTCATGCATGAAACGTGAAGCGTCATTACCGAGTTCCTCAGCCTTGACTTTGCCTTTGAGCAGTTGGTCGACTGCGTCATTCTTCAGGTCAACGCCAGCGCTTTCAGCAGCATGCTTGAAGTGATTCTTGGCCTCAATCAGTTTGCTGTAGGCAGACAGCACGGCCTCTTTGCCCGTATCAATTTCCTGTTGCTGCACTTGATTATCTTTAGCTGTGGTCATGTGTTTCTCCTTCCTGTAAGTGTAAATGTCCGCAATCCCTGACTGCACAGAGTGGGTTATTCATGCACAAAGGTCTACATAAAAGCCGTCTACACTGAATTTGCAGTCAGTGCGACGATTCTATGGCAAGGGTATGACAGAGTATTCGCATGCACGAAACCTTCCCGGACACTTTGCACCCTGCGCTTAAAAAACCCATCCTGACAATAAGGCGGTACATAGTTAGCAGACAGCAGCGCAGCGACATAAGTTCGACTTCTGGCTGAATCCATCCAAACTCACTCTCTGGAGACTGATCATAATGGGCATGCAACAAACCGAGTTCGACATCATCGTCTACGGCGCCTCCGGCTTTACCGGGCGTCTGGTCGCCGAGTACCTGAGCCAGGAATATGCTGCAGACAAAAGCTTGCGCTGGGCCATGGCCGGGCGCAGTGCCGAAAAGCTCGCTGCGGTGCGTGACGAGATCGGCGCCCCTGCAGATATACCGCTGGTGGTCGCTGATACGCAAGATCCGCTAAGCATTGCCGCCATGGTCAAACGTACCCGGGTGGTCCTGACTACAGTAGGGCCTTACCAACTCTACGGCTCGGAGCTGGTCGCCGCCTGTGCCGCCAATGGCACTGATTACGTCGATCTGTGCGGCGAGCCAGCGTGGATGCGGCAAATGATTGATGCCCATGCCGCTACCGCAGAAAAAAGCGGCGCGCGGATTGTGTTCTCCTGCGGTTTTGACTCCATTCCCTTCGACCTTGGCGTGTATTTTTTGCAGCAGGAAGCGCAGAAGCAATTGGGCGGCCCATTACCGCGGATCAAAGCCCGCGTACGCAAGATGAAAGGCACCTTCTCCGGCGGCACCGCCGCCAGCCTCAAGGCGACTATGGTTGCCGCCAAGCAGAATCCAGAGATTTTGCAGTTGCTCGGCAATCATTTCGCTCTCACTCCCGGCTTCAGTGGCCCGGCGCAACCGCCAGCGAGCAAGCCTGAATACGACGAAGCCTTGGGCACCTGGGCCGCGCCCTTTATCATGGCGGCGATCAATACCCGCAATATACACCGCTCCAACGCGCTGCTTGGCCACGCCTACGGCGAAGATTTCGTCTACGACGAGATGCTGCTGACCGGGCCCGGAGACAAGGGCAAAGCCATCGCCGAAGGCGTTGCCGCCGACCGTTCACTGTCCAGCGACAGCGCCCCCAAACCCGGTGAAGGTCCGAGCAAGGAAGAGCGTGAAAACGGCTTTTACGATGTGCTTTTTATTGGCGAGAAAGACGGCAAGACCTTGATGGCCAGCGTCTCCGGCAAGAAAGATCCAGGCTATGGCTCAACCTCGCGGATGATTGCCGAAAGCGCCATCTGCCTAGTGCGCGATGCGACCGATACCGCTGGCGGCATCTGGACCACGGCCCCGGCCATGGGCGACAAGCTGATCAAGCGCCTGGTCGAGCATGCGGGGTTGACGTTCAAGCTGGAGAACTGATTTCACTAAGCCCTTGGCGGCCAGGCAGACGCTCCCACCTCGGAAATACGCTCTGGTGGGAACGGCCGCCTGGCCGCGAAAGCGTTTTTTAGTTAGGGACGCCTCAGGGCGCCCCTACCAGCCAATCCATCCGAAACCCACCGGATCCAGACTGAGCCAGCGTATCTGCCAGCCAAGGCAACACCACCTCCAACTCCTCCCACAACGGCCAGGGTGGATTGACCAGCAGTAATCCTGAGCCGTTCAAGCCCATGCTGTTATCGGCCGGACGTACGTTCAGTTCAACGCGCAGGACCTTGGGCAAACCGGAGCTGGCCACTTGCCGGTAAAAGTCCCGCAGCAGCCGCTCGTCCTTGATCGGATACCAGAGCGCAATAACGGTCTGGCGCATACGTTGTATGCCGATCTGCATGGCCTTCAGGCAGCGCGCGAGGTCATCGGCTTTTTCAAAAGGCGGATCCAGCAGCCAGAGCGCGCGTTTCTCTGCCACCGGCAAAAACGCCTTGGCCAATTCATACCCGTCGCGCTGATGCACTGCCACTTCCGGTGCGCCGGAAAAATGCGCGCTCAGGATGGCGGCATCCTCCGGATGCAGTTCACTGAGGATCATCCGATCCTGCGGGCGCAAGGTGTCAGCGATCAACTGCGGCGAGCCCGGGTAATAGCGCAAGTCGCCATCCGGATTATGCCTGGCAACCACCTGGCAATAGTCCTGAATCATCTCGGGTAGGTCATCCCGCCCCCATAGCCGGGCAATACCGTCGAGATACTCGCCGGTCTTGCCTGCCGCCTCGCCATGCAAATCATACAGCGCTGTGCCGGCGTGGCTGTCCAGGTAGCAAAAAGGCGCGTCCTTGCGTTGCAGCAACTGCGCCATGCGCAGCAAAATGGCGTGTTTGAACACATCGGCGTGATTGCCGGCATGGTAGCTATGACGATAATTCATGGCAGGTTCCGTTCAGGGATCGGCGGCATTCTAGGCGCGGGGTCGCACCAGCTCAAGCCTGCTGACTGGTGGGCGTGACCCGCAGCACTTCCTCGATGGTAGTCAGGCCGGCGGCGACTTTCTGCGCGCCGGACAACCGCAGGCTGTGCATACCCTCCTTGTAAGCCTGACGGCGCAAGGCATTCAGATCAATATCGGCCTGCACCAGTGGCTTGACCGTGTCACTGAGCAGCATCAATTCATACACCCCCGCGCGGCCACGATAACCGGTGTCACGGCACTCCGGGCAGCCAACGGGTCGGTGCGCCTGGGTCGGCAAAGGCGCATTCCAGGGTTTGGTCAGTTCTTTCCAGGCGTCTTCATCTACCGGTGCCGGCTCCTTGCAATGCGGGCACAGGGTGCGTACCAGGCGCTGCGCCATCACCCCCAGCACCGTCGCTTTGATCAGGTACGCCGGCACACCCAGCTCGATCAGACGGCTGACCGAGCTGGGTGCATCATTGGTGTGCAGGGTCGATAGTACCAAGTGACCGGTGAGCGCAGCCTGGATGGCCATTTCCGCGGTTTCCAGATCACGGATCTCACCGACCATGATGATGTCTGGATCCTGGCGCATCAAGGCGCGCACGCCACCGGCAAAATCCAACTCTATATTGTGCTGCACCTGCATCTGATTGAAGCTGTCTTCGACCATTTCGATCGGGTCTTCTATGGTGCAGACATTCACTTCCGGAGTCGCCAACTGCTTGAGCGTGGTGTACAGCGTGGTGGTTTTGCCAGAGCCAGTCGGCCCGGTCACCAGCACGATGCCGTTGGGTTGATGGACCATGGATTGCCAACGGCGCTGATCTTCAGCGGAGAAGCCCAGTTGATCGAAGCTACGCAACAGCACATCCGGATCGAAAATCCGCATGACCATTTTTTCGCCAAACGCAGTCGGTAAGGTCGACAGGCGCAACTCGATTTCGTTGCCCTGCGGCGACTTGGTCTTGATCCGCCCGTCCTGTGGCTTGCGTTTTTCCGCCACGTTCATGCGCCCTAGAGTCTTCAGGCGGCTGACCACGGCAATGGCCACCTGCAGCGGAAATTGATACACCGTATGCAGCACGCCATCGATACGAAAGCGCACGCTGCCGGACTCGCGACGCGGTTCGATATGAATATCACTGGCGCGCTGCTCGAAGGCGTACTGAAACAGCCAGTCAACGATATTGACCACATGCGCATCGTTGGCATCCGGTTCCTGGCCCATACTGCCCAGATTCAGCAATTGCTCGAAGTTACCAATCGCGCTGTTTTTCTGATCACTGGCATTGGCGCCCGTCACCGACCGCGCGAGACGATAAAACTCGACCGAGTAACGTTGAATGTCGGCCGGGTTGGCAACCACGCGCTTGATCTCGCGCTTGAGCACATGTACCAGGTTGGCTTCCCAACTACTGACAAATGGCTGAGCGCTGGCAATGACGACCTCGCGCTCGTTGAGCTCCAGCGCAAGGATCCGGTGGCGCTGGGCAAAGGCAAAAGACATCAGCGGAATCACTGCTGCCACATTGATCTTCAACGGGTCAATGCGATAGAAGGGCTGATCAGCTTCCACCGCCAGCCAACGGCTGAGAGAGTCCAGATCGAGCTTCTTGCCCGGCCGATTGAGATCATCGGGTGCTTGCCCGGCAATAAACTCCAGCGGATGCAACTTGGCCGTTTCACCCGTCGCGGCGCGGCGCAGCATACTCAACTGCTCGGCCGTCTCCTGGGTCAAACGCCCCTGCTCTACCAGCACATTGAGCAAATCCGCCAAGTCCAGCGGTCGGTCAGATCCCGGTAGCGCCAGGTCGGCCAGTTTTCTCATCCAATCCCCCAGGGCAATCCATTATCGCGATCAGATTAGCGCGATCAGCCGTTCAATTCACGCCAAGCGTTGAGCTTGCGCAACCGCTGACCCTGCTTGCGCAAGGCATCCATCAACAGCGGACGCTGCTCCTCCTCCACCTGTGGATACTGCTCGAGAAGGGCCTGCAATTTATTCAGCTCGCCGAACAGGCGGTCCGGCTCGGGGACCTGCAAAAAACCGCGAAAACCCGACAGTAAATAATACAAACGAGCCAATCGGGGCTGTTGGTCCATCCAGATACTGACCGCAGAGTCCGGGTCATTGGTATGCGGCACCTTGAGTTCCTGAATCTCCTTGCTAACCGCTGCCAGCAACCAGCGCGGCAAACTCAATGCACCAATGCGCTGGCCCTTGGGTGGCCGATTCAACGTCCAACCCCGACGCTGGAGCCATAGCGCCAGCCCGATAAACAGTTTGCCCCAGGCAGGGTCATTGATGGCCTGATCAAACACCTGGGCGGCCTGCTCTCGGGCCTGTTGGCCCGTCTCGTCATCCGCCCACCCAGCGAGCACTAACGGCTTGAACTGACCCAGTAATTGATCCAAAGGCTGAACGAAGTCCTGCACCGATGAGCGCGGCAACGCCAGATCAAACACCCCGAAGGAAGCACGCAACGCCGTCAGGGTCACCGTCAGCTCACGAAACAGCCGCCACTTTCCGGCGTGCCGGTATTGTTCGGCAAGCCGTTGGCTATGCCCCAGCAGTTGCGTGCCAGCGCCGGCAATCACTTGATCTACTGTAGTTTCTGCGTGCCATTCAACGCTATTCAGTCGCAGGTCATAACTGCCTGCGTCGAACAGACGATAGCCTCGCTCGGCCTTGCTAATATCGCAGGGCATCAACGGCAGATCGGCACTCAACTCCAGCGCCAGCTCCAGCAGTGCCGCAGCCGGACCCTGACGAATCTCCAGCTCCAGTTCACAGATCGCTTCCTCGCCAGGCCCCGCTATCACCCGGCCCTGATCCAGCGCCGCCTCTACTTCGACAACATCCCCCTCACGTTCCCAACTGAGCAACACTTTGGTGCGCTGGAAATCGGTGGTGAATACCGGCTGCAGCAGCGCCTTGTCCAGGTTGGCCAAGGCCTCAGGCCAGCAACTGTCGTCGAGCAATGCCAGGTTCAGTTCCGACTGATCCAAGGGCCAGTCCCATTCGTTACGCTCGGAAAGCCCGGCTACACTTTGACCACGGCTTTTCAATGTCTGGATGAATTGTTCACCGTCGCGCCGCAAACGTAATGCCACTTTGGCCGCCGCCAGGTCGCGGGCAGGCGTGTCGAAATACTGATTGTACAGCGTGCCCTGGACCCACTCGCCCTGCTGACGGGCCTTGATCAAGGAGTGCTGCTGCACCGCCGCCAGTGTCTCGGGTGTGGCGCGCAACTTGATTTCGGTTTCTTTGACCATGTAATGACTCTCGCAATAAACAGGTCGGCTCGCGGGCCGCACCCGAAGAAAAATGGCTAATTTGTGACAGCACCGTGTCGTTTTAATGACGACCGGGATTTCAGCCCCTATAATTCGCGGCTCGAACCCGCATCGGAGGCCCCATGCCCAGCAATCCTTTTCTCAATCTGTTCGGTCGCTCGCCGATAGGACCCATGCAGCAGCATATTGGCAAGGCCCACGAGTGTGCCGCGCAACTGGTGCCCTTTATCGATGCCGTGATCGCCAATGACTGGGTTGAGGCGGAACGGCTGCAGTTGCAGATATCGCAACTGGAACGTGATGCCGACAAACTGAAAAAGGATGTTCGGATTCACCTGCCCAAGAGTCTGTTCCTGCCAGTACCCCGTTCGGACCTGCTGGAGCTGCTCAGTGTACAGGACAAAGTCGCCAATCGGGCCAAGGATATAGCCGGGCTGATGCTCGGCCGGCAGATGGCTATTCCCGAACCGATACAGGACTCGTTCAAGTTTTTTGTACAGCGCTCGGTGGACGCCGCCGCTCAAGCGCTGAAAGCCATGAACGAGCTGGACGAACTATTGGAAACGGGTTTTGCCGGCCGTGAAGTAACACTGGTGGAAAACCTGATCGAGGAGCTTGACCGCATCGAGCACGATACCGACACCCTGCAGATCAAGCTGCGCTCGGACCTGTTCAAACTGGAGAAGGATCTACCACCTATCAACGTCATGTTTTTGTATCAGATCATTGAATGGGTCGGTGACGTGGCAGACCGTGCCCAACGCGTAGGAAACCGCCTGGAACAACTTATGGCCCGCTAGTGGCCAGCTATAACCGCTTTGAAATGCACCCAAACAGAGTACTGTCACCATGACCCTGATTGCAGAATACGGCACGATCCTGCTGATACTGGCCTGCCTTTTCGGTTTCTTCATGGCCTGGGGCATCGGCGCCAATGATGTCGCCAATGCCATGGGTACCTCCGTCGGCTCACGCGCACTGACGATCAAGCAGGCGATTCTGATCGCCATCGTTTTCGAATTCCTCGGCGCCTATCTCGCTGGCGGCTCGGTGACGCAGACCATCCGTAGCGGCATTATCGATTCGGACATGATCAGTCCCGACCAGATGGTCTTCGGCATGCTTGCCTCTCTATTGGCTGCCGGCACCTGGTTGTTTATTGCTTCGATGAAAGGCTGGCCGGTATCCACCACCCATTCGATCATCGGCGCAGTCATCGGCTTTGGTGCCGTTGGCGTATCCATGGAAGCGGTGAACTGGAGCGGTGTAGCGCCTATCGTCGCCAGCTGGGTTATTTCACCCACGTTGTCGGGCTTCGTTGCTTTCCTGGTGTTCATGAGCGTGCATAAGCTGATCCTGGATACTGCAAAACCCTTCGAGAACGCCAAAAAGTACGTGCCTTTCTATATGTTCGCTGTCGGCTTCTTCGTTACCCTAATGACGGTCACCAAGGGCCTCAAGCATGTAGGTCTGGATTTCAGCCCGCTGCAGAGCTTTGGCCTGGCAATTGTTATTGGCCTGCTGGTGACAGCCCTTGGCGTACTATTGCTGACCCGCGTCAAGGCCGATCCGGAAGCGGATAAAGACTTTCACTTTGCCAGCGTGGAGAAGGTTTTCGCCGTACTGATGATTTTCACCGCCTGCGCCATGGCCTTCGCCCACGGCTCCAACGATGTGGCCAATGCAGTCGGTCCGCTGGCGGCGATTGTCGGCGTATTACACACCGGTGATGTTCTCGCCCAGTCGCCTGTGCCTGGCTGGGTGTTGCTGATCGGCGGTATCGGCATTGTCATTGGTCTGGCCACTTACGGTTACCGGGTGATTGCCACCATCGGCCGGCATATCACCGAGCTGACCCCCAGCCGCGGCTTTGCTGCCGAGCTGGCCACGGCGATCACCGTGGTGGGCGCTTCGGGTATCGGCCTGCCAATTTCCACCACCCATACCTTGGTCGGTGCAGTATTGGGCGTCGGTATTGCCCGCGGTATTGGCGCGCTGAATCTGCGCGTGATTGGCACCATCTTCAGCTCCTGGCTGATCACCCTGCCAGCCGGCGCCGGCTTCTCCATTGCGTATTTCTTTATTCTCACCTGGATTTTCGGCTGACGCTGACTACCTGGCAGCGTAAGCTGGTCGAACATTGATCGACCGCTTACGCCGCCAGGAGTTTTCAATGGCCATCCCTTCCCTCAGGGCGCAATTCGACGCGCTGCTCAAAGCCCCCTCCATCAGTTGTACCCAGGCCGATATGGATCAATCCAATCTGGGCGTGGTCAACCTGTTGGCCGAGTGGCTGGGCGAGCTGGGTTTCACCTGCACTATTCAGAACATTCCGCATGAGCCGGGCAAGGCCAATCTGATTGCCATACTTGGTTCTGGTCCCGGCGGGCTGGTGCTGGCCGGACACACCGATACCGTCCCCTGCAACCCGGAGCGCTGGCAGCATGACCCGTTCAAGCTGACCGAAGCGAACGGCCGTTGGTACGGCCTGGGTAGCTGCGACATGAAGGGCTTCTTTCCGCTGGTGATCGAAGCGCTCAAGGCGTACGCCGAGCGGCCGTTCAAACAACCACTGATCATCCTCGCCACCGCCGACGAGGAAAGCTCAATGAGCGGCGCGCAGGCACTGGTGGCCAGTGACCTGTTCCACGCCCGGCATGCCGTCATCGGCGAGCCGACTGGCCTTAAACCGATCCGCGTGCACAAGGGCATTATGATGGAGCGGGTCGATATTACCGGACAGGCTGGCCACTCATCCGACCCGTCGCTGGGTCGCAATGCGATGGAGGCTATGCACCTGGTGATCGGTGACCTGTTGGCGCTGCGCGCAGAATGGCAAAAGCGCTGGAGCAACCCGCTGTTCAGCGTGCCGACCCCGACTTTAAACCTGGGCTGTATTCACGGCGGCGACAACCCGAACAGGATCTGCGCCAAGTGCGCGCTGGAATTCGACATTCGCCCGTTACCCGGCATGGATCCGGACGCTCTGCGAGCGGATATCAACGATCGCCTGCTGATCATCGCCGCCGAACGCCAGGTCGAGATCAGTTTCAAACCGCTGTTCCCCGGCGTGTCGCCGCTGGACACCCCGGCCGATGCGGCGATCGTCAAAGCCTGTGAGCAACTGACCGGCTACAGCGCTGGCAGTGTAGCCTTTGCCACCGAGGGCCCGTACTTGAATCAGATCGGCCTGCAGACGCTGATTCTCGGCCCAGGCGATATCGACCAGGCCCATCAGCCCGATGAGTACTTGGCGATGGACCGAATCGACCCGACAGTGAAGATTCTGCGCGGCCTGATCGAAAAATTCTGTCTGTAACCGGCGATTTGCTCAGCGAAAAGGTGGCTCGTCAAAGCTGCGCAGCTTGCGTGAATGCAGTGAGTTCAGCTGACTGCGCAGCAGATCTAGCGCGGCGATGCCTATGTGCAGATGCTGGGTCACGGCGCGCTCATAGAAGGCACCCGCGGCGCCAGGCAGCTTGATCTCGCTGTGCAGCGGTTTATCCGAGACGCACAACAGCGTGCCGTAGGGCACCCGTAGACGGTAGCCCTGGGCAGCAATAGTGCCGCTTTCCATGTCCACGGCAATGGCCCTGGCCTGGTTGATCAGCGGCCGCTCCTGCGCCCAGCGCAGCTCCCAGTTGCGGTCATCGTAAGTCAGCACGGTGCCGGTACGCAGACGCCGCTTCAAGTCGTCACCCCGTTCACCCGTCACTGTCGCGGCGGCCTCCTGCAGGGCCATTTGCACTTCAGCCAACGCCGGCAGCGGAATATTCGGCGGCAGCACCCGATCGAGAATGCCGTCGCGGCGCATATAGGCATGAGCCAGCACGTAGTCGCCAATGCTCTGCGACTGACGCAGCCCGCCACAGTGGCCGATCATCAGCCAACAATGCGGCCGCAGCACCGCCAGGTGATCGGTAATATTCTTCGCATTGGACGGTCCGACGCCGATATTGACCAGAGTCACGCCATCTCGATCATTGGCCTGCAGGTGATAGGCCGGCATCTGGTAGCGGTGCCAGACCACGGTATCGACCAGCGCCTGCATCTGCTCAGCACTCATGCTCCGTTCGATAATAATATTTCCGGGCATGATCATGCGCTGAAAACGCGAGTCGCCCTGGAGCATATCCAACCCGTGACGCACAAACTGGTCCACGTAACGGTGATAGTTGGTCAGCAGGATCCACGGCTGCACATGGCGCCAATCGCTACCGGTGTAATGCACCAGGCGGCGTAGCGAGAAATCCACCCGCGCCGCATCGAACAGCGCCAGCGGCATGGGGTCAAGCTGCTCCCAATCGAGCAAGCCGTCGACCGTGCCATCGGTGACCGCCGACAGATCGGTACTGGGGAACACCCGGGCCAACTCACCCGCAGTAACCCCAGAACCCGCCAGCTCATCACCCTGCTCCACTACATAGGGATAGGGGATGGCCTGCTCGCTCAACCCCACTTCGATCTGCAAGGTGAAATCGTTCATCAAGGGCCGCAACTGCTCCAGCAGATAAGGACGAAAGGCTTCCGGATGGGTTACCGTCACACTGTAGGTGCCCGGCACCTGCACCTTGGCGTAGGCGCGCACACTGGGCGGTACATCCTCTTTGCAACGGTAGGTTAGCCGTAACTCTGGATACCGGTACATGGCCAACTGGTCAGCATCTGGTCGGGTGCGATCCTGCAGGTAGGCTTGCAATGCCAGACCCAGCGCGCCGGTAGCCTGGCGGTACAATGCAGCCAATCGCTCAACCGCTTCTTCCGGGCTGCTGACAGTGACAAAGGGAACGGGGCGCTCAATCGAATCAGGACTCACAGGGCTCTCTCTTGGTTGTAGAACATGGCTTATCTTGCCTGGAATCGCAGGGATGGGCATAGCCCTGCGAGCAACGATTGCAATCAGCGCTTGAAGCGGGTCCAGCAAAGTCCCTAAACTGCTGTTTTGCCCGGACTGCCACCCATGACCGACTACGTCAACTGGTTCCGCCACTCGACGCCCTATATTAATACCCATCGCGATTGCACCTTTGTTGTGTTGCTGCCTGGCGAAGCATTGGCGCACCCGAATTTCAGCAATATCGTCCACGACATCATGCTGCTTAACAGTCTGGGCGTGCGGCTGGTGTTGGTGCATGGCTCGCGGCCGCAGATTGAGGAGCGCCAGAGCGCCCGCGGCCTCAGCTCGCATTACCATAAAGACCTGCGTATTACCGACAGCGACACCCTGGCGTGCGTGATGGATGCGGTGGGCAGCCTGCGCATCGCCATCGAAGCACAGTTGTGTACAGCACCTACCGCATCTGGCCAAGGCTCGCGTCTGCGCGTGGTGAGTGGCAACTTCGTTACGGCCAAACCCATCGGCGTGGTCGACGGCGTGGACTTTCATCATACCGGTGAAGTGCGGCGTATTGACCGCAAGGCGATCAGCCGGCATCTGGACGAGCAGTCCATCGTACTGCTGTCGTCGATGGGCTACTCGCCCACCGGGGAAGTGTTCAACCTGGCCTGTGAGGACGTTGCCACCAGCACCGCAGCCGCACTGGAAGCCGACAAATTGATCCTCTTTGGCCCCGAAGCAGGCATCGTCAATGCCGATGGGCAATTATTGCGCGAACTCAAACCCACCCGCGCCCAACCCCTACTCAACATTCTCGGCAATAGCCTTCCCGGCTCACTGCTGGCAGCCGCCTGCAAGGCCTGTGACAAGGGCGTGAGACGCAGTCATATCGTCAGCTTTTGCGACGATGGCGCGCTGCTGACCGAGCTCTTTACCCGCGACGGCGGCGGCACGCTGGTCACCCAGGAAGCCTTCGAGCAGATCCGCACGGCGACCATCGAGGATGTCGGCGGCCTGATCGAATTGCTACGCCCGCTGGAAGAAGCGGGCATTTTGGTGCGCCGCTCGCGCGAGGTACTGGAAACCGAAATCGGCCAGTTCACCCTGATCGAGCGCGACAATATGATCATCGGCTGCGCCGCCCTTTACCCGTTGGACGACTCCAGCGCGGCCGAACTGGCCTGCGTCGCGATCGACCCGAACTATCGGCACGGCGGCCGCGGCGACCAATTGCTCGCGCATATCGAATCCCAGGCCAGAATGATGAAACTGGACACCCTGTTCGTGCTCACGACCCGAACCGCACACTGGTTCCGTGAGCGCGGCTTCGTGCCCAGCTCTGTCGAACGTCTGCCGATCAAGCGCGCCTCGCTGTATAACTATCAGCGCAACTCAAAGATCTTCGAAAAGACGCTTTAGACCCTTCTGCCAGCCGCGCCGTGCAGCCATCTGCCGGCGTGGGCTGCATGCTTATCGCCAACTTGGTATGCTTGGCTGATTGCAACGCACAACGAGATTATCCCATGCCCGATTACCGCTCAAAAACATCCACCTTTGGCCGCAACATGGCTGGCGCCCGCGCGCTGTGGCGCGCCACCGGCATGAAGGACGAGGATTTCAAGAAACCCATCATCGCGGTGGCCAACTCCTTCACCCAGTTCGTACCCGGCCACGTGCATCTGAAAGACATGGGCCAGTTGGTCGCACGCGAAATTGAGCGCGCCGGTGGCGTGGCCAAGGAATTCAACACCATTGCCGTGGACGATGGCATCGCCATGGGCCACGACGGCATGCTCTACTCCCTGCCCTCGCGCGAGATCATTGCCGACTCGGTGGAATACATGGTCAATGCCCACTGCGCCGATGCGATCGTGTGCATTTCCAACTGCGACAAGATCACCCCCGGCATGCTCATGGCCGCACTGCGCCTGAACGTACCTGTGGTCTTTGTCTCCGGCGGCCCGATGGAAGCGGGCAAAACCAAGCTCGCCAGCCACGGCCTGGACCTGGTCGATGCGATGGTCGTCGCCGCTGATGAAAACAGCTCAGACGAGAAAGTCGCCGAATACGAGCGCTCCGCCTGTCCGACCTGCGGTTCTTGCTCGGGCATGTTCACCGCCAACTCGATGAACTGCCTGACTGAAGCACTGGGCCTGGCGCTGCCCGGCAACGGCTCGTTGCTGGCCACACACAGCGACCGCGAGCAGTTGTTCCTGCGCGCTGGGCGCACCATAGTCGAGCTGTGCAAACGCTATTACACCGACGGTGACGAAAGTGTGTTGCCGCGCAGCATCGCCAACTTCAAGGCGTTCGAGAATGCCATGACCCTGGACATTGCCATGGGCGGCTCGACCAACACCATCTTGCACCTGCTGGCCGCGGCTCAGGAAGGTGAAATCGAATTCGACCTGCGCGATATCGACCGCCTGTCACGCCAGGTGCCGCAGTTGTGCAAAGTCGCGCCGAATATTCAGAAGTACCATATGGAAGACGTGCACCGCGCCGGCGGTATTTTCAGCATCCTCGGTTCGCTGGCCCGCGGCGGCTTGCTGCACACCGATCTGCCGACAGTGCACAGCCCGAGCATGGAGCAGGCGATCACCGAATGGGATATTACCCAGACTGAAGACGAAGCCGTACATACCTACTTCAAGGCCGGGCCCGCAGGCATCCCGACCCAGACCGCGTTCAGCCAATCTACCCGCTGGGATACGCTGGATCTGGACCGTGAGCATGGCTGTATTCGCAGCGTCGAACACGCCTATTCTGCCGAAGGCGGTCTGGCTGTGCTCTATGGCAATATCGCCCAGGACGGTTGCGTGGTGAAAACCGCTGGCGTGGATGAGTCCATCCACGTGTTTGAAGGCAACGCCAAGATTTACGAAAGCCAGGACACCGCCGTCAAGGGCATTCTCGCCGACGAAGTTAAGGCTGGCGACATCGTCATTATTCGCTACGAAGGCCCCAAGGGCGGTCCTGGCATGCAGGAAATGCTCTACCCGACCAGCTACCTGAAGTCCAAGGGCCTGGGTAAGGACTGTGCATTGCTAACCGACGGACGCTTCTCCGGCGGCACCTCGGGCCTGTCCATTGGTCACGCTTCGCCAGAAGCCGCTGCGGGCGGCGCCATTGGCCTGGTACAAGAAGGCGACAGGGTACTAATTGATATCCCCAACCGCAGCATCAACTTGCTGGTGAGCGACGAAGAACTGTCACAGCGCCGTATCGCGCAGGACAAGAAAGGCTGGAAACCGGTAGAGCAGCGCCCACGCAAGGTAACGACCGCGTTGAAGGCCTATGCCCTATTGGCCACCAGCGCGGACAAAGGCGCTGTCCGCGACAAGGCCATGCTCGATGGCTGAGGGCAGTTGCTGCTCGAAATCTGCAAGAATGTGAGCGCTGTACCTGTATCTTTACCATGTATCCGAGTCACCCGCGCGAGCGTTGTGGCTCGGATGCATGCCCTCCTGGCAGCCTCCTGAAAAGGGTTATTTGCGCAGTGCACTGTCAGCTCCCGGCGCCGGCAGATAGCTATTGGCCTGGGCTTGACGCTAATTAGCAGTCAAATACTGCGCCATAATAATGTCACTCCATCTTGGCAACAAAAAAATAGTCAATCGAACGTCTGATTTAATCAACAGTCATACCATTGGTCGGACAAACTGGCCGTTCGCCACTCCCTAATGCTGTGCGGAAACTGTGATGGCGTTAACATAATCGCAACATGGGGCGTACTACGCGGCGTTCCTCTCTGCCGGGCATGGACTCCGATGGACACAACTGCAAGCAAACTGCTGCTGGTTGAAATGGATCCGGTCAAACGCGAGCAACTGCTCGCATTCTGCCGGTCCGAAAACGATGCCCCACTGGCCGTCGAGGTGTGCACACGTCCGCAGGAAGCAATCAATCGTCTGGCCAATGGTAACTTTAGCGCCTGCCTTATCCCCAATGATCTGTCCCTGTTACGCGACGTGCGACGCGTCGCCAATGACACCTTGTGCCTGTTGGTCAGCGATGCCCGCGCTCCAGAGCACGACAGCATGGCCATTCATGATGGCGCAGACGACATCCTGCTGCGCTCCGAGCTGACGTCAGACCGACTGCGGCGCGCCTTGGAACATGCCGGATTCCGCCGACAGAGCGGCGGCAAACTGGCCCAACAAGCAAAGCAGGACCCGCTGACGGGGCTGGGCAATCGCGCCATGCTCGAAGAGGAGCTTGACCGGCTGCTGCTGCGCAGCAAGCGCAGTCATACCGCTTTTGCGCTGCTGTATATCGACCTGGATTACTTCAAGCAGATCAACGACAGCTTCGGTCACGGGCTGGGCGATCTGTTGCTAGCGGTGATTGCCAACCGCCTGCGGCGCAGCATGCGTGATCTCGATATGATCACCCGAATCGGTGGAGACGAATTCGTCGCATTGCTGACCGACCTGCACGACCCAAACGATGCCGCGCTGATCGCCAGCAAGATTATTCATACGCTGAGCGAACCGATCACGCTGAACGGCCATCATTTGCTTATTTCCGCCAGCGTCGGCATTGCCACTCATCCGCAGCATGGCAGTAGCGCTTCTGAACTGCTGAATAACGCCGACCAAGCGTTATATCGGGCCAAAGCCGGCGGCCGCAACGGTTACAGCTTTTACAGCCCGGAAGAAGATGCGCAAACTCAGCATAACCTGGATATTGAGCAAGGCCTGCGCCACGGCTTACTAGAGGGTCAGTTTCGCCTGCACTTTCAACCTATAGTGGATACACGCAATGGCGATACCCACGCCTGGGAGGCCTTATTACGCTGGCAACATCCGACGCTGGGGCTACTCACGCCGGATGCCTTTCTGAAGTTGGCGGAACACAGCGGTCTGATTTTGCCCATGGGTCACTGGGTCATTGGTAAAGCGCTAGAAGCAGTGATGAAATGGCGCAATGCTGGAGTGGATTGCCGTCTGTCGATCAACCTCAGCGATCGAGAACTAAAGCAACCGCGTTTTGCCGACCAACTTCGCCAACTGTTGGTCAAAAACAACGTGCCCGCCAACGTGATTCAGCTCGAGCTGCGCGAAGATGCGCTGTTAAAGCACGCCAGCCAGGCAGAAAAGCTGTGTAAATCCCTGGCTTCTCTGGGCGTGGATATCTGGCTTGATCATTTTGGCGAGGAGTACGGTGCGATGAGTTATCTGGCACGGCTACCGATTACCGGCATCAAGCTGGACGCACGAAAAATGGTCGATGATGACGACTACGCTACCTACCTGCGCAATCTGATCAACCTGTCACACGGTATGAACAAACAAATCACCGCCAACTACGTGGAAAATGCCCAGACAGCCGAGCAATTATCCAGTTGGGGCGGCGACTTCCTGCAAGGTTACTGGATCGGCAGACCACGCCCGCTTGAAGACGTTATGGGTCAGCCTTTGACTCTGTCCAATACTTGATAACGATGGGCCGGATAATCCGCCGTGCCCGGCACCACTCGCTCGTCGACCAAGTGCCACTGCGCCAGATCGACCGCCGGAAACCAGGCGTCGCCCGACGGCTCAGCCTCTACTAGCGTCAGATACAAGCGATCAGCCCGCTCCAGCGTCTGCCGGTAAAGCGTCTCCCCACCAATGATCATAATTTCGTCTGCCCCGTCCAGGGCCGCCTGACGCTCGGCCTGCTGCAAGGCATCGTCTATATTGGCGTGCAGCCAGGCACCGGGGAGCTGCAAACCACTTTGCTTGCTGACGACTATATTGGTCCGCCCTGGTAGCGGACGCCCCAACGAATCAAAGGTCTTGCGCCCCATAATGATGGGCTTGCCCCAGGTCATACTGCGGAAATACTTGAGATCTTCCGGCAAATGCCAAGGTAACTGATTGTCTCGCCCGATCACATGATTGAGGCCCATCGCGGCGATCAACGCCAAGCGCGGCTTAGATGCATGGCTCATACCGCCACCGGCGCCTTGATGTGGGGATGGGCCTGATAGCCTTCCAGGGTGAAATCATCAAAGGTAAAAGCAAACAGATCGGTAACCTGCCGATTGAGCTGCATCCGGGGTAGCGGGAAGGGCTCGCGTGCGAGCTGCAGTTCCGCCTGCTCCATATGATTAGCGTAAAGATGGCAATCACCACCGGTCCAAACAAACTCGCCTGGCTGCAAACCGCAAACTTGAGCGACCATCAGCGTCAACAGCGCATAGCTGGCAATATTGAACGGCACGCCGAGGAAAATATCGGCGGAGCGCTGGTACAACTGGCAACTAAGCTTGCCATCCGCCACATAGAACTGAAACAGGGCATGGCATGGTGGCAGCGCCATCTCATCAACCAGGGCAGGATTCCAGGCCGACACGATTAGCCGTCTGGAATCAGGGTTGCTGCGAATCATCTCCAGCACCTTGCTGATCTGGTCGATCGACCCGCCATCGGGCGCTGGCCAGGAGCGCCACTGGTAGCCATAAACCGGCCCCAAATTACCCTCTTCGTCCGCCCAATCGTCCCAAATCGACACGCCATGTTCCTTCAGGTAAGCGATATTGGTGTCGCCCTGAAGAAACCATAGCAGCTCATGGATAATGGATTTAAGGTGGCATTTCTTGGTAGTCACCAAGGGGAAGCCGTCGGCCAGATCAAAGCGCATCTGGTGAGCAAATACGCTGTAGGTGCCGGTCCCGGTCCGATCACTTTTGAAGGTGCCGTGATCACGCACATGGCGCATCAGATCAAGATACTGTTTCACGCTTTACGCCTCCGTTACGGTAAGCCCACGCCATCATCGCGGCGCCTATCAGAATCATCGGCAAGGAAAGTACCTGCCCCATAGTCAGCCAGCCGAACGCCAAATAACCCAGATGCGCATCCGGTTCGCGAACAAACTCGGCAAGAAAGCGGAAGATGCCGTAGCACACACCGAAGAGTCCGCTGACTGCCATGGTTGGCCGCGGCTTGGCCGAGTACAGCCAGAGAATAATGAACAGCGCCACCCCTTCCATCGCGAACTGATACAACTGCGATGGATGCCTGGCTAGCTGCAGCGGGTCGGTGGGGAAGACCATAGCCCAGGGCACCTCGGTTGCCTTGCCCCACAACTCGGCATTGATGAAATTGCCTATGCGGCCGGCACCCAAGCCAATCGGCACCATGGGCGCGGCAAAGTCCATCACCTCAAAAAAGCGCTTGCCATTACGCCGGGCAAACCACCAGACCGCCAGCAATACGCCGAGCAAGCCGCCATGAAACGACATGCCGCCCTTCCAGACCTGGAAGATCAATGTCGGATCGTTGGTATAGGAGGCAAGATCGTAAAACAGGATATAACCAAGCCTACCGCCAGCGATGACACCCAGGGCAACCCAAAACACTAGATCCGAGAGTTTCTCACTGCTCCAACTCGGATCAAAAGCATTCACCCTGCGGCTCGCCAGCCACCAGGCGCCGCCAATACCAATCAGATACATCAAGCCATACCAATGGATCTGAATAGGGCCGAGGGACAACGCCACCGGATCAATCTGCGGATAAGCCAGCATTAACGCTCCCTACATTAAAAAGTTGATGCCCACACCCAGCAACAGCAGGGCGAACAGCCGTTTGAGCAATTGTTGCGACAGCCGATGTGCCAGACGCGCGCCAAAACCGGCGAATAGCATACTGGTAGCGGCAATACCGATCATAGCCGGCAGATAAATATACCCGACGCTCCAGGCTGGCAGAGGAGTCACTGCCCAGCCGGTCCAGATAAAACTCGCCGCACCGGCCAATGCGATAGGCAAGCCACAAGCCGATGAAGTGGCCACTGCCTGCTGCATGGGCACGCTGCGCCAGACCAGAAAAGGCACGGTAAGCGAGCCACCCCCAATACCGAAGATCGCCGACGCCCAGCCGATGACCCCACCAGCGACGGTCAGTGCGGGCTTACCTGGCACAGCGGATGTCGCCTTGGGCCGTAGATCAAAAGCCATCTGGATTGCCACGGCAATGGCAAATACGCCGATGATCTTCTGCAACACGGGACCCTGAATTACCGCAGCGGTCAGCGCTCCCAGTACGGTACCAAAAACAATACCTAGCGCCATCCAGATGAATAGCGGCCACCGAACCGCGCCCTTGAGATGATGCGCGCGAATGGCATTAACAGAGGTGAAGGCGATGGTTGCCAGCGAAGTACCCACCGCCATATGCGTAAGTACCTCGGGCGCGAATCCTTGCAGAGTGAAACTGTAAACCAGCACCGGCACTATGATCATGCCTCCGCCCACACCGAACAAACCCGCCAACGTGCCAGCGAACCCACCCAGTACCAGATAAATCAGAAACTCCACACTTACCCCCGCTTCAATGGCTGCTCGCTGAATCTCATCAGCCTAGCCAGACAGGCCGCTAGTGTAGCCGAAACCAGCGCCGATGAGTGCCAGGAAAGTCATCCCATGGCCACATTCACACTGCGGTCGAACGTGCCTGTTATCGCTTTCAATGGGCCTCACGGGCCACTGCCTCGGACAAAAAATCCGTACACTAGGCGAATAACAGGGGGGAACCACTATGTGTCTGATGGCTTTTGCCTGGCAAACGGGCGATTACCCGCTCATCCTGCTGGGAAATCGGGACGAGTTCCATGCCAGACCCACTCGCGCAGCCGGCTTCTGGACCGCAGAAGGCCAGCCGGACCTGCTCGCGGGCAAGGATCTGGACGCTGGGGGTACTTGGCTCGGAGTCACACGGGCTGGCCGATTCGCGGCACTAACCAACATCCGTGCACCTGGAGCCCATAAGGGTCCACAGTCACGTGGTGCGTTGGCGCTGGACTACCTGGCCGGCAAAGAAACGCCGAAGGACTACCTACAGCAACTGCAATCCAGGCGCGACGATTATGCCGGATTCAATTTGTTGGTCGGTGACCTTCAGCAGCTTTGGTATCTCAATAGCCAGACAAATCAGTTGCAGCAGTTGCCGCCAGGGATATACGGGCTATCCAATGCATCACTGGACAGCGACTGGCCCAAACTGCAACGACTGCGGGCCAAGCTGGCCGACAATTTGAACGCTGGTGCCGATGTATTGCTGGACCTGTTAAGCGACACTCAGACTTACCCCGATCAGCAGCTACCCCAAACCGGAGTCAGCCTGGAGTGGGAGCGACGACTGTCAGCCACCTTTATTTTGGGTGAAGACTACGGGACCCGTGCCAGCAGTCTGCTAAAAATGGATAAGCAGGGCGGCATCGTTTTTGTGGAACGCAGGTTTGCGGCCATGGGTGTGGCGCTAGGTGAATCCTGCTGGCATCTGGCCGGTGACTAACGCTTCAGCGGCCCTGACGCAGGACTTTCTCCAAGCCCATATTACGCAGCGCCAGATGCAGCGTACTTTGCACCAGGTGCGGGTTATCCAGCCCGATAACTTCATCGAGCAGTGCTTTGGCGTCACTCAGGGAGATCTGCCGCAATAGCCATTTCACCTTGGGCAGGTTGGTCGCGTTCATTGACAGCACATCGCAACCCATGGCCATCAATAACACTGCAGAGGCTGGGTCACCGGCCATTTCGCCACAGACGCTCATTGGCTTGCCGGCTTCACGGCAGGCGGTAGCGACTTTGATCAGCGCCTGCAATACCGCAGGATGCAGGGAATGATACAAGTCCGCCACGCGGGGGTTGTTACGATCAACTGCAAGCAGGTACTGAGTCAGATCATTGGTACCTACCGAGAGAAAATCGACCATCTGTACCAGCTCGCGTGCCTGGTAGACTGCCGCTGGCACTTCGATCATTACACCCACCGGCGGCATGGGCACAGCCATGCCTTCATCGCACACCTCGCTATGCGCACGGTGAATCAGATGCAGTGCCTCTTCCACTTCGTAGACACTACTGATCATCGGCAACATGATGCGCAGATTGTTCAGCCCCTTGCTGGCTTTGAGCATGGCGCGGGTCTGTACCAGAAAAATTTCCGGATGATCCAGAGTCACGCGAATACCGCGCCAACCGAGGAAGGGGTTATCCTCGCGAATAGGGAAATAGGTCAAGGCCTTATCGCCACCGATATCCAGGCTGCGCATGGTTACCGGCAAAGGATGAAAGGCTTCCAGTTGCTCGCGATAGGTCGCCTGCTGTTCCTTTTCGCTAGGGAAACGATCCTGGATCATGAACGGCACTTCAGTGCGGTACAACCCGACACCCTCAGCGCCGCGATCAAGCGACCGTGCGACATCTGCCAGCAACCCGGTATTAACAAACAGCGGCATCCGATGGCCATCCGTGGTCACGCAGGGCACATCGCGCAGCTTTTCCAGGCCCTGGACCAGCTCCAGCTCCTCGCGCACTATTTCCATATAGTGCCGACGCAGCTCCTGCGAAGGATTGGAATACACTTCGCCATGGTTACCGTCGACGATCAGCTCCAGGCCATCCATCCGCGTGTAGGGTAAATCCACTGCGCCCATCACCGTCGGAATACCCATGGCTCGCGCCAGAATGGCTACGTGCGAACTCCCTGAGCCCAGTACCGAGACCAAGCCAACCAGCTTCTCCTTTGGCACCTCGCCGAGCATCACCGGCGACAACTCCTCGCTTACCAGGATGGTTTGATCGGGGAAGACCCGCTCTTCCTTGTTGGCCTCCTGCAGATACGCCAGGATACGCCGCCCCAGGTCCTTAACATCCGATGCGCGCTCACGCAGGTAGGGATCGTCCATCATTTCAAAGCGGTTGATATGCGCGTTGACCACTTCACGCAATGCGCCCTGCGCCCATTGCCCACGGCGGATGACTGCAAGCACCTCGCTCCCCAGCGCGGCGTCATCGAGCATCATCAGATACACATCAAACAGCGCCAGCTCTTCCGGCCTTAGCTGCGTCGACAACTTGGCCGACATATCATGCATATCTCGGCGCACAGCCTCGATCGCGCTACGAAAGCGCAGAACTTCGGCCTCAATATCACTGATATGCTTATCAGGTACGGCTTTCAGATCAGCTGGCGGCAAAATCACCACGGCCTGGCCGATGGCCACGCCGGGCGCACCAGGCACCGCATCGAAACGGGTATCCTGAATCGCCTCACCAGCCCAGCCAAGTCCATGAATCGAACCAGTTGCTTCGGCGTGCGCAATAACCCCGGCCAGCTGCGCACTCATGGTGACCAGAAAGGACTCTTCAGATTCGTCGAACTGTCGGCGCTCTTTCTGCTGCACCACCAGCACACCCATAACCCGGCGGTGGTGAATGATAGGTACGCCGAGAAAAGACGCAAAACGCTCTTCGCCAGTCTCGGCAAAGTAACGGAATTTCGGGTGCGCGGCGGCGTCTTCCAGGTTGACCGGCTCTTCACGCGCGCCCACGTAGCCAATCAGACCTTCATTATTGGCCATGCTGACGACGCCCACCGCGTCCTTATTCAGGCCTTCGGTGGCCATCAGCACGTAACGGCTACTGTCGGGGTCGAGCAAATAGACGGAACACACCTCTGTACCCATGGCCTCGCGCACGCGCTGGACAATAATGTCCAGCGCGGTGGTCAGGTCCTTGGCGGAGTTCACTTCCTGAACAATCCGCCGCAGGGTGTTGAGCATACTCACGTCTGTTTACTCACGTTTCCATCCAGTCGTTTCCATCCAATCAGCCAGGGGGAGCCTTGGGGCCAGCTCTTTCATTGCACGACGGTAAACGTCACGTTTAAAAGCCACCACTTGGCCCAGTGGATACCAGTAACTGACCCAGCGCCAGCCATCAAACTCGGGCTTGGGTGTCTTGGTCATGCAGACTTGTTGCTCATTGGCTGTCAGCCGCAGCAAAAACCATTTTTGCTTCTGGCCAACACACACAGGTTGCGAGTGGCTGCGAATCAAGCGCTGCGGCAAGCGGTAACGCAGCCACCCACGAGTGCAGGCAAGAATTTCGACATCCTCGGGCATCAAGCCGACTTCCTCGTGCAATTCGCGGTACAACGCCTGTTCGGGCGTTTCATGTTGCTGAATACCACCCTGCGGAAACTGCCACGCGTCCTGGCCGATACGCCGCGCCCACAGCACCTGCCCGGACCCATTGGTCAGGATGATGCCTACATTGGGACGGAAGCCATCAGGGTCGATCACAGCCAGTATCCTTGATTAATTGTCCTCTGCATTGTTCCACAAAGACGAGCGGCGCAGCAATTGCAGAGTAACAGGCATTTCAGTGCCTTATAAGCACGCCTTGCGCACCCGCACATTCACTGCCTTGCGCCGCGCCGATACAGCGCAAGCATTTGCTCGCGACCTGGATTATCCTTGCGCACTCGGCATTTCAATACAGGAGATACCCCTTGCCTCTGGCCATCTTTGATCTGGATAACACTCTTCTTGGCGGCGACAGCGACCATGCCTGGGGCGAGTTCATTGTCGATCATGCCATCGTCGACGGCGCCTCTTACAAGGCACGTAACGATGAGTTCTTCAATGATTACCTGGCCGGGCGCCTGGATATACAGATCTATCTGAACTTCTGCCTGCAGCTACTGGCCGAGCACGAGCCTGCGCAACTGGACGCCTGGCATCGGCAGTTTATGGCGGAGCGCATTGCCCCCATAGTGCTACCCCAGGCACTGGCATTAATAGAAAAACACCGGAAAGCCGGCGATACGCTGATGATTATCACCGCGACCAACCGCTTTATCACGGCGCCGATTGCCGAGCGTCTGGGTATCGATATTCTGCTGGCGACCGAGTGCGAGCGTGCCGATGGCCGTTTCACCGGCCGCACTACCGACATTCCGTGCTTCCGCGAGGGCAAGGTGACGCGTCTTGAGCGCTGGCTGATGGAGAATGGGAAAAAACTCGACGGCAGTTACTTTTACAGCGACTCGCAGAATGACCTGCCGCTGTTGAATATGGTCGATAACCCGGTCGCGGTTGATCCTGACGAGGTGTTGCGTGCGCATGCGCAGGAGCATGGCTGGCCAATTCTTAGCCTACGTGACCAGTCGGGCTGCGGCGGCCTGGCACGAGCGCCGCTACAACTCCGAGAGGGGCCGCACTCGGTCTGACAGGACTCCGAAAGACGCCGTGAATCCATCCCTG
The DNA here is from genome assembly GCF_000410875.1 of Halopseudomonas pelagia CL-AP6. Classification (GTDB taxonomy): domain Bacteria; phylum Pseudomonadota; class Gammaproteobacteria; order Pseudomonadales; family Pseudomonadaceae; genus Halopseudomonas; species Halopseudomonas pelagia. Next base: position 146,837 of record NZ_AROI01000006.1, on the reverse strand, counting down.
GAGGCTTGACGATAACATCCCTGTTATCGACACTTTCTCCGCCCTATCAGACCGAGCGCTATATCACTTCCGAGTGAGGCGGAGTTTGCTGTCCCAACCCCCAAACCCTTCTTAAAACCTAAGCCGGTAATACTCGGCAAAACAGCGATTTGATATAACCGGTTTCCGGTATCGCGGGATGCAGCGGGTGGTCCGGGCCCTGGAAGCCGCGCTCGGTGATCACCAGATGGCGATCCAGATGCCGGCTGGAAGCCAGCAGAATCTCGCGCAGGCTTTCTTCAGCCAGGTGCATGGAGCAGGAGGCCGAGACCAGAATGCCATCCTTGTTCAGCAACCGCATAGCCTGCTCATTCAACCGACGGTAGGCGGCTTCACCATTGCGTACATCCTTGCGCTTTTTAATAAAAGCTGGCGGATCAGCAATCACCACATCGAACTTCTCGCCAGCCAATTTCAACTCGCGCAGCGCATCCATCACATCGCCTTCGACCACTGCCATCTTCTCGGCTACGCCATTCAGGCTGGCATTGTGCTCGACCAAATCAAGAGCCGGTGCGGAACTGTCGACACACATGACTTCGCTAGCGCCCATCGCCGCCGCCTGCACACCCCAGCCGCCAATGTAAGAATACAGATCCAATACGCGCTTGCCTGCCACATAAGGCGCCAGACGTGCGCGGTTCATGCGGTGATCGTAAAACCAGCCGGTCTTCTGTCCGGTCCAGACCGGCGCTTCAAAACGCACGCCGTTTTCTTCCAGAGCAACACGCTCAGGCACGTCGCCAAACGCGGCTTCCACGTATGAGGGCAGATCCTCAGCCTTGCGCGCGCCGCTGTCATTCTTGAACAGCACGCCCACAGGCTTAAGCACCTGAACCAGGGCCTCGACAATCGCCTCGCGCACCCGCTCCATGCCAGGGGTCGCTATCTGCACCACCAGGTAATCGCCAAAACGGTCAACTACCAGACCTGGCAGCAGATCAGCGTCGCCGTAAACCAAGCGATAGAAAGGTTTGTCAAACAGTCTCTCGCGCAAGCTCAGGGCCACCTGGATACGGTGAACCAGCAAGGACTTGTCCAGCCCGTGAGCCACATCGCGACTATGCATGCGCGCACAAATCAGATTGGTTGGGCTCATGCACACCAAGCCCAAGGGCTTGCCTGATGCGGTTTCCAACAGTGCTTCCTGGCCGGGCTCGAAGGCGGTCAGCGGGGTCTGGGCAGTATCCACTTCATTGCTGAATACCCAGAGATGGCCGGCTTTGATGCGCCTGTCACTATTGGATTTAAGACGCAGACTTGGCAGGGTCATGGGGGCTCCTTACTCTCGGGCGGCAGGTCATTCCGCCGGGCAGGTATTATACAGGCTGTCCTGCCCGCCAGTCTGCGGCTAAACTCCAATCTCCCTTATGAGAGCGGATTCGTAGCAACATGACTGAAGATCTTACGGAAGAGCAGATCAAGCACGCATTACAGGGCATTAGCGTACCACCACAGCCGCAGATCATGGTCGATCTGCAGATGGAACAGGTCATGCCAGACCCGGATCTCAGAGTGATCGCACGGCTTATCAGCCAGGATCCGGGCCTGTCGGGCAGCCTGCTGAAAATAGTTAACTCGGCTTTTTTTGGCCTGGCCAATCGCATTTCATCCATCCAGCAGGCGGTGAACTTGCTTGGGGTGCGGCGGGTCATCAATATCGTCAACGCTCAGTCGATCCGCAGCGAGATGACCGACGAGAACATCCTCAACCTCAACCGCTTCTGGGACAGCGCCCAGGATATAGCCATGACCTGCATGACCCTGGCCAAGAAGATCGGTTGCGTCGAGCCTGATGAGGCCTATGCGCTGGGACTGTTTCACAACTGTGGCATACCTTTGATGCTCAAGCGCTTTCCTGACTATATCGACGTGCTGGAGGAGTCCTACGCGCAGGACGGCCAGCGTATCGTGGACGTAGAAAATCAGCGATTGAACACCAACCACGCGGTGATAGGCTATTTCACCGCCAAGTCCTGGCTGCTACCACGCCATCTGTGCGAGGCTATCGCTAGCCATCACAACGCCGCGCCGATTTTCGGTGAGGAAGATCACCATGATGCTGGACTGAAAAACTTGCTCGCCATACTGAAGATGTCCGAGCATATCTGCCAGGCTCACAAGGTGCTGGCCAACCAGCCAATTGATCACGAATGGAGCGCTGTGGGCGGGCGCGTACTCGAATATGTCGGCTTGACCGAGTACGATTTCGAGAACATCGCATTTAATTGCCGGGAAATGATGACCAGTGGCGAAGGCCGCTATTATCAGGACTGAGGCTGCCAGATCAAGGAGTTACTATGTCTACCCCACTTGTACTAACCGTGATATCGGCCGACAAACCCGGTTTAGTCGAAAGCATTGCTCAAGTCATCAATCGCCACGGCGGTAACTGGCTGGAAAGTCGCATGGCACGCATGGCCGGGCAGTTTGCCGGGATACTGCGCGTGGATATTGATGCCGACAAGGTTGAAGCGTTGCGCATCGATCTTGACGGACTGACCCACCTGGGTATTAACGTGCAGGTGGCCGTAAGCGGTCAGGCCGATGATCCCCAGTTGACGCACCTGCATCTGAGTCTGTTGGGTAATGACCGCCCAGGGATAGTGCATGAAGTGTCGCAGATTCTCGCCAGGCACGGTGTGAACGTCGAGAAGCTGGACACCGAATGCAGTGCCGCGCCGATGAGTTCAGACCTGTTATTCAAAGCCAAGGCGGATCTGGGCATCTACCCACAGACGGATCTAGACGCCCTGCGTAATGACCTGGAAAACCTCGCGGATGATCTCATGGTTGAACTCAGCGAGCGTTGAGACAAAGGCTCGCTGAGATGTACCAAACGGTTTGAATCAAGACGCTCTGACGCGACTTACGGCGTCCAGCAGATCCTGTATCTGCAGCGGCTTGGTCAGATAATAGGCCACATCCAGATCACTGACGCGCTCACGGTCAGCCGGTAAAGCACCGGCGCTGATCACAATCACCGGTAGATCTCGGGTGCGCGCACTGCCGCGTAACGAGCGCAGTAGCCGGTCACCCTGCATATCCGGCAGATCAATATCCAACAGCAGTACCTGCGGCGGCCGCTGAGTAATACGGTGCAGCGCTTCCAGCCCATTGTGAATCAGTGTGACCTGAGCTACACCCGCTAACGCGTGCTGCACCAGTATCTGACTGGAGCGATCGTCTTCAACGTAGATGACGTCTAGAAGGCCTGGCGCGTTCTGTGCCTGATCACCCGGTTCGATAGCTCCGGGGACGGGCGCCTCGGGAAGCGTTACCCAGAAACAACTACCCACGCCAGGCTCGCTGCTGAAACCCATTTCGCCGTCCATCAGGCTCGCCAACTCGCGGCTCAACGCCAGACCGATCCCCGTGCCTTTTATCGTGCTATTTTCATGCCCCAGCCGCTGGAAGGGTTTGAATAGTTTGACCTGATCGGCGTGGCGGATACCAAGACCGTTGTCGGTGACGCGTAATTGCCAGCGTGCGCCAACCCGCAGGCAATCCAGGGTAATACTGCCGCCCGGCCGATGGTATTTGACCGCGTTGCTGAGCAGATTGAGCAGTATCTGGCGCAACCGCCTTGGCTCGGCAAGCACCATGGGCTGCTGCTGCGGCGTATCCAGGTGCAGGATCAGTCCCGCCGCCTCACGTTGCGGCCTCACCTGCTCGGCACAGGCCAATAACAACTGCCATGCATCAACGCTTTCCAGTTGAATAACCGGACGCTCGGACTCAATACGTGCCAGATCGAGCACATCGTCAACCAGCAAACACAGATGCTGACTGGCTTGCAGTATCTCCTGCACCTGCTGCTGCATGGTACTGCGCTGTGCCGGACTAACGCCCTGCTGCTCCAGGTCAAGCGCCAGCAACTGGGCAAACCCTTGAATCGCATTCAAGGGCGTGCGCAATTCATGACTCATGCTGGAAAGGAAACGGCTCTTCGCCAGGCTAGCTGACTGCGCTTGCAAGCTAGCCGTGCGCAACGCTTCCTGAGTAGCCTTGATGGCGTCGATGTCGACATGGGTACCCGCAATGCGCTGCGGGCGCTGGAACCGTCCGTCCATCTCGACAATCCGTCCCCGCCCCAACAACCAGTGATAATCACCAGCAGCGTCGCGCAGGCGATATTCAGCTTCGAGTTTGTGTTGTGCACTGCGTGGCATAAGGCTGCTGCGCGCAGCATTGAGATCGTCAGGGTGAACGCGCTGCAAGAAAGTGTCGAGCCTCATGACACCTGTGGGCAAACCGAAACGCCCAGTGAGCCGACCCTGGAACTGAATCTGCTTCTGAGCCACGTCAACTTCCCAAATACTCTCGGTCGTCGAATCCAGCACGCGCTCAAGGTGCCTCGTCGCCTGCTGCCTGGAGTACTCACTATCAGCTAGCTTGCCACCCATGGCCGAGGTATCGAGAGCCATGGCATCCAGCTCTTTGATCCGCGACCGGTGCGCTTCGGGATACCAGTTGCCCTCACCGATCTCCTGCATCATCCGGCCAATACCTCTGATCGGCGCCTGCATTGCCTGGCTGAGCTGGCGCGCACGCACCCACATCGCAGTAAAGAACACCAGATAGAACAGTACCAGCCCCGCGATTAACAGAAAACCGATCTGCCGATAATGGCTGGCCAAGGCATTGGTGCGGCTGAATACACTCGCCTCGTCCACCAGGGTGATCAATTTCCAGCCGGTTTCCGGAATATTTGACCAGGCAGCAAGCTGAGAGCGGCCACCCAGTTGGATGGGCATCACGCCCTCGCTTTCGCTCGCAACCAGTGCGGCCAGATCACGGGTGTCATTGCGATTGGTCAAATTGAAATCGCCCGGTTTGAAGATCTCCCGCCGCACTGCTTCGTCATAGCTGAACTGGGTTAACTCGTCCAACCCCAGATCCTGCTCACCCGCTTCAGGCAGCACCATAATATTCATGTCCTGGCTGACCAACATGGCATACCCACCCCAGGGGACCGCTAGCGAGGAAATTTCCTGCAAAATGCTGCTTATGGTGATATCCAACCCGACAACCCCTTCCAGTACTGCGCCGGCATACACCGGCGCTAACGCCGACATCATCCAACCCTGCCCTGCGGGATCTACATAGGTGTCTGTCCACACCACCTCCCGTGCCGGATTATTCTCAGCGTCGGCCAAGTAGTAGAAGTTATAGCGGGGAATATCCATATCATGCGGATACTGGTCTGGCGTGAAAAACCACGGCCATATGCGATTGTAGCTATCATGCGTATTGAAATAGATTGCACTGACCAGGCTATTGGTCTGCTCGATACCCTGCATCAGCCCGTCCAGTTGCGCCAAGCGCATGACCTTGTTCAGATCTTGCTCATTGACCGGCGTCCGGTTGGAATAAAAGGACGCCGCCCGCCCTTCATCACGATGGCTATAGAGCACGCCGGTTTCGGTATGCTTTAACGACGCGGCTTCCCGCGGATCCTGTAGCACATCGGTGTTGGCTAAAGCGTCCCGAACTTGACCGGCATACAAGCGGGTCAATTCACCCACGCCTTTCAAGCGCTGATTTACCAGGCGGGCCTCCTGGGCAGCGGAAGTTTGCATATCACTCTGCGCGGCCATGCGCAGATGCTCAATCTGGGCATCGCGTATGGCCGTATTGGAGAGCAGATAGGCTGCCACCAGCACCGTTTCTACCAGCAGTAATGGAATAAGGGCACTCTGGACAAAAGCCCGCCACATCCAGCTACGCAGGTCGATTGAGTTGGTTTTCGACATGTTGGAACGGTCCATTGATGGAAGTCAGCGTATGCATCGGAGCACTCTGCTAACATCAGGCTGGAGATTACACATACAGCCAGCAAAGGACCCAGCACTATTGTGAATCATCTCATGACCTTCTGGCACAATCTCAAGCATTCTTTTGGCAATTTGCTACCAATCGTATTGGTGGTCGGCGTCTTTCAAGTGCTGGTTATCCGACAGGTACCCGATAACCTCAGCACCATGCTGGTGGGCCTGGGCATCGTAGTGTTCGGTGTGGCGATTTTTCTGCAAGGCCTGGACCTGGGCATCTTTCCCGTCGGTAAAAGTCTCTCCAACGCCTTCGCAAGACGCGGTTCCCTGCCCGTACTGATGGCCTTCGGCTTTAGCATCGGCTTTGCCGCCGTGGTTGCAGAGCCAGCGCTGATTGCCGTTGCGGAACAGGCGCAAGAGATCAGTGGTGGACGCATTGATGCGCTGACCCTGCGCTTGCTGGTGGCGCTGTCGGTGGGCCTGGTCGTTGCACTGGGGGTATTGCGTACACTGCTCGGTCATCCGCTACATTGGTACATGATCAGCGGTTATTTATTGGTCGTCACCGTGACCTTCTTTGCCCCAGAGGAAATCGTCGGGCTGGCGTATGACTCCGGCGGGGTCACCACTAATATTGTTACGGTACCGCTGATCGCCGCACTTGGCGTCGGGTTGGCGGCGTCGATCAAAGGCCGAAATCCGCTAGCTCACGGCTTTGGCCTGGTCGCGCTAGCAGTAATGGTGCCGATGATCGCGGTACAGCTCTACGGTATTGTCGTGTACACACTTTTGCCTAGCCCTGCCGACGCTGCGCAGCTGGCAGCTGCGGCTGCCTCGGCTGCCGCAATGACCAGCCCACCGACCAATACTGCGGGCCAGCAAGCCTTGAGCATTCTGCTCGATCTGCTGAGTATGCTGCGTGATGTGCTGCCGATCATCCTGGTCATCCTGTTTTTTCAATACGGTGTTATTCGCAAGCCCATTCCCTATGTGCGCCGAGTAATACTCGGCTTCGCCATGGTCATAGTGGGGCTCTACGCCTTTGTCGTCGGCCTCAAGCTAGGGCTGTTCCCAGTAGGCCGTAGTATGGCCGAGCAACTGATCGCACTGGATACGCACACCTGGGTCTATCTGTTTGCCTTTGCGATAGGTTTCGCCACGACCATGGCCGAACCGGCATTGATCGCGATCGGCGCCCAGGCCGAAGAAGCCGCGCACGGCAAACTGAATGCCCGGCATATTCGTCTACTGGTAGCACTGGGTGTGGCCATTGGTATCACCATCGGTGTGCACCGCATCATCACTGGCGACTCCATCCATTACTACATCATGGGCGGCTATGCCCTGGTGATAGCACTGACGTTTTTTGCGCCGCGCTTTATCGTGCCGCTGGCCTACGACCTGGGCGGTGTAACTACCTCCGAAGTGACCGTTCCGCTAGTCACCGCCCTGGGTATTGGCCTGGCGACCCATATAGAGGGCCGCAATGTATTGATCGACGGCTTTGGCCTGATCGCCTTCGCGTCGATTTTCCCCATCATCACCGTCATGCTCTACGCTATCGTCATGGAGCTGATCAAAGCAGACACAGGAGAGATATCATGAAATTCTCGGTATTGGTGGCCATGCTGGCCGAGGATCTAGAGGAACAGGCTATCGAGTCGGCCAAGGCCGCCGGCGCTGGCGGCATGACCATCCTCAATGGTCGCGGATTGGGCGCCGAACAGAAGAAAACCTTCTTCGGACTAACCTACGAAGGCAGCCAGTCAGTTCTCATTCTGGTATTGGAAAAGAAGCTATCGCTGCGGGTGATGAAAACACTGGTCAAGGATCTGGACCTGAACAATCACAGCCGTGGCGTGGTATTTACCCTGCCACTGGAACATATCGCCGGTATTGATCATCGCCAGATCGCGCAATTCGAACAACTGATCAAGAACGAAATCTGACCTACTCAGGAGCAACTGCCATGCTGGTCAAAGACATCATGAAATCCAACGTCGTTACCGTTTCGGCCTTCGCCACCGTCCGCGAGGGCATGCATATCATGCGCTTGCACGGAATCAAATCGCTGGTGGTCGATAAAGGTAACGAGCATGACGCCTACGGCCTGGTGACCTACAACGACATTCTGAAAACCATTGTTGCAGAAGAGGGCGATATAGATCTGATCAACGTTTACGACATCTGCACCAAGCCGGCACTGATTGTGTCTCGTGAGCTGGAAGTCAAATACGTTGCGCGGCTGATGGTGAATATGAACATTCATCGAATTCTGGTGACCAATGCCAATGAACTGGTGGGTATCATCACCATGAATGACATCGTCGGTGCGATTCTGGACCTGGCCGACGGCGTAGATTAAAGCGCAAAGGATCCTCCGCAGTTGAAAGCCCACGACGGCCTGGGCTTTCAACTATTTGGAAGGCTATTGGCGGCCTATATAACCTGGATTGAAAATAACCTTGTCGCCTTGGATATTATCAAAAATATCCCGTGCGGCGATGGCCGGATCTTCCCAATCAGCAGCCCGGTCGTTCTCGGGGTTAGCCAGCGGCCCTACTGAATGCTGACTGATTTTAGTGCGCATGCCGGCCGGTGCAGCGATAAATACCTTGATGTTATCCACCTTCAGTTCCTGCGCAGCACTTTGGAATAGCCCATGCAGTGCATGCTTGTTGCCGGCATAGTGGCCCAGACCGGGAGGTGCGGCACTCATGCCGAGAATAGATGACACATTGAGAATAGTCCCGCCGCCCTGCTTGCGCATGACCGGAATGACCCGCTGCGCCAGATCGGCGTAGGCCCAATAATTGACCTCGAACATATCTTTGGCCTGTTCCATATCCATCTGTTCAAGTGTTGCCAGATAGGAATACCCGGCATTGTTGAATAGATAATCGATACCGCCGAATGCTTCCATCGCCTCTTCAATCACCCTGGGGCGTTGCTCCGCCTGTGCCAGATCGACCTCGACAAACACCGCTTCGCCACCTTGACTGCGGATTTGTTCGGCCAGCGCTTCTGAAGCCTCAGGGCGCCGATCCACCAGCACCAGCTTCATGCCTTCAGACGCACCGAGCAGTGCCAGCTCGCGGCCCAGCCCATAGCTACTGCCGGTAATGACCGCTACCTTGCCGTCGAAAGCAGAATCCTGCGCGTGGGCCGGAAATGCCAGCACAGTAAACACCAGCATGACACTGGCGAGCCAGGCCGCCTGAAGCCGTGAACGACGGGCGAGAGAAGGTGAAATGACAGTAGTCATGGGGGTCTCCTGGAACAGTGCGTGTACCTTGACGAACGGATTGCCAACAGCGAGTGCCGACAGGTATTGCAGTAAATACAGGGCCGCCATCCTCAGGATACCGGCCCGAGGGCTTCAGACATCTTCCAGCTGTTTCGTTGCGGCCTTGCCACCTTTGGTTTTGACCCGACCCGCGGCCACATTGCGCATGAATTTCAAGGCGCCACGGGCATTGGAAAACTCATCCAGCATGACCGGATTGGGGAACGCCTTGGTCAGCCAGTGATGGAACACCACCGAGCCGCCGCCGGTGATGATGATCGCCCGGTAGATACCGATGGAGCCTAGCCGCGATTTCACGTTGTTGATGATCTTGGTCGCCACGGAAGAGGCCACATCGTCACGCAGCACTTCAAAATTGCGCATTTCACCGGCAAAAAAGGTCGAACCCGTTTCCAGCACTTCACTGACCAGGTTCGGCGGAATCTCGGTATCGTGGGAATTCTCGATCAGACCCAGATCGATCAGCTCCTGCTTGATCGCTTTCTCCAGCGAAAACTTCAGATCCAGCACACCGACTTTGTCAGTCCCGGAATAACTGTTATTGATGGTAATGCTGTCATCAACGATCAGGTTGACCACGTCGGTGGTGGAACCACCAATGTCGATAATGGCCACATCGCCCTTGGTGTACTTGGCAGCATCAGTGAACTCGCCCTGGTCATCCAGCACGAAATCGAAGAACGCTGATAACGCTTCGGAGTAGCAGTCCACTTGTGTGATATTCAGTTTGTCCTCGCTGCCAATCACCTCAACCGTGCCCCGGCTGCCATTAAAATTGGCAATAGTCGCCTGTTTGTTCTCAGTGATTTGTGCGCCTTGCTCAGAGAAATAGTCGCGAAATGACAGCGTTACCCCCAGGTGCAGCGGCTTGTTCAACAGCTTGGCCTTGCGCAACGCGTGAGTGACCAGCACGCGATTTTCCACTGACGCCGGGTAGTTGGCGTTACGCAGATTGATCGGCGAGCGCACCGAGGGTTTACAGGTGTAATCGACCCCATCCGCACGATAACGATCCACGGTTTCACCGCTGTTAGAACTCAGCCGGTCAGTACCGATGATGGTGGGGATCTTCAGCGTCTGAATCTTGCCCTCGGCATCCAGCCAGGCCAGCTTGTGATCTGCATAACCATTGTCATCGACAACCAGTGTCACTTCTCCCATCTCGCTCTCCTGTCCATGCAATATAAGGTGGTCGTTACATCACTCCCGGTTGCCGCAACCCTCCCCCGCCGACACACCTCCAACCATCAGGCCAGATCATTAGGGTCCAGTACTAGCAAAGCCGTCATGCTCCGACGAAATCCCTGGCAGTATGCCAGCCTCGTGTTAAAGGTGAAATATTTAAGCAGCCCACCCGCCGGACGGCCAAGGCAGCGGATCAGAAAAAACCAGTTGACGGCAAGATGGAACCTACCATATGGTAGGTTCATGGATACCAGAACCCAGATACTCAGCATCGCCTCGGACCTACTCCAGCGACAAACCGTCAACGGTTTCAGCCTGCAGGATGTCGCTGATCGGGTGGGGATTCGCAAAGCCAGTTTGTTCCATCATTACCGGAACAAGGAAGCCCTGGTGGCCGATGTACTGGAAAACAGCCTGAACGGCTTTCGCCGGCGTATGGAAGGCATGCGCAACCAACCGGCCCAGCGCCAGTTGGAGGCGTTTCTGGATATTTACCAGCGGCATATCGGTGCAGGTAGCCGACTTTGTTCGGTCAGCGGCGTGACCGGGGACTGGGACCATCTGGGCGAAGAGCCCCGGCGTTGGGCCTTGGCGCTGCTCCACGAGCAATGTGGCTGGCTCGCGCACATTGCCGAGCTGGGTGGTTATGCGCGCAACACCGAAGAGGCGGACGCATGGGCCGAACAGGTCATGGTCAGAATTCAGGGAGCCATGCTGCTTTCCAGAGTGCAAAGTACCCCCTTGCCGTTGGAGCGCACTATTGCGCAGCTGCGCGCTGAATGCTTGGAAACCGGCACGATGGGTTAATCGTCAGCGCCCCAAACCCAGCCCATCCAGGGCTTTTTTTAACGACTGATAAGCTACCTATCGGTAGGTAGTTATGGAGAAATCAAATGAACAGCCAATCCGTCGGTCAGGTAATGCGTCTGAAGTTGGTTCACAGCTTGTCGTGGCTATTTCCCGAGCACTTCGCTGCTATCGGCACTCGCCTGTTTCTGCAACCCCAACGCGCCGCCCTGCCGAGCCGCTGGCAGACGGCATTTGCCGGATTTGATAAAACCGAGATCCTGGTTGGCGGTCTGCGCATACCCTTCTGGCGCAAAGGTAATGGCCCGCAAGTGTTGCTGGTACACGGTTGGGGGAATGACCACTTTGCGCTGGGCGGTTTCGTTCAGTCGCTGCTGGACCAGGGCTACGCGGTTGCCGCGCTGGACCTGCCGGCCCACGGCGAAGCAGATGGCCATATTGCCCCGCTGCCGCTCATGGCTCAGGCCATTGCTGCGGTGGGCAATGCCTTGGCTCCGCTGCACGCCGTGATTGCTCATTCGGTAGGCGCTGCCACCAGTGTCCTGGCTATGGAGGAATACAGTCTGAAGAGCAGTAAACTGGTTCTGATCGGCGCACCCCAGGCGGCGAAAAAGCAGGCGGTAGGCCAGGCTATGGCTAAAGGCTTGTCGGGTCGGGCGATAAAGCGCATGGAAAGGCAGATACAGACGCACCTGGATGCGCCGCTTGAGCACTTTCAGGTGGATCGCGGGCTGGGCATAATTGATTGCCAGGTGTTGCTGGTCCATGCACAGGATGACCGGGTGGTGCCAATACAGGCGGCGCAACGCAACGCCGCCGCCGCCGAGATCCGAACCCTCTGGCTCGATCAGGGCGGACACAACCGGCCCCTGGGGGATCCGCAGGTTATCGATTCGGTCATCGACTTTTTGACCATTCGCCGGCGCAGGAATCGCCATCCATCAGGGCTGCGCTATCAACATCGATTCGCCCAGGCCAGCGTTGCGCTAAACGCCGGCACAAGCCAGGCAGAACCGTCATGAATAGAAACGTACTGGTACTCACCGCTGCCACGTGCGCAGTGGGCACCCAAACTTTCGTGTTCGCCGGACTGCTGATCGAGCTAGCTGCCGATATGGGCATTTCCGTCGCGGTGGCCGGTTACCTCGCTGCCGCTTACGCCCTGACCTACGCTTTTACCGCGCCCTTTATTGCGCTGCGTACCGGCCAGTTGGAGCGGCGCAGGCTGTTGTGGGTTTCGTTATTGATACTTGGGGTGATCAACCTCGCCGCCGCCATGGCCAGCACCTTTACCGAACTGATCAGCCTGCGTATTTTGGCCGGCCTGGGTGCAACCTTGGTAACCCCGGTGGTGCCAGCCGTGGTCGCCAGCCTGCTGCCGCCGGAGCGGCGCGGCCCGGCGTTGGCCATGGTTATGGGCGGCATGGTCTTGGCGTTCATGTTCGGCATGCCGCTGGGTAGTCTTATCGGCGCGCAATTCGGCTGGCGCTCGACGTTTATTCTGGCTGCGGCGCTGTGTCTCGGCGCTGCGCTGGCCATCCGTTTGGTACTGCCCCGCGTGACCAGTCAGGACCAGAGTGGCTGGCGCCTGTTAGCGCTGGGCTGGCACCCGCCCGTACGGCGCCTGCTGATCATGACGCTGACCTCGTTCTGCGCGACCTTTTGTGTGGTGCCCTTTATCGCGCCGGTTATGAAAATCATCATCGGCAGCACCGAATGGGTCGCCTTTTCGCAGATGCTGGTCGGAGTGGGCGCGCTCTGCGGTGTCGTGATTGCTGGCAAGCTCGGCACGCCGAGCAATCCCGGCCGGGTACTCAAGCGTGCTTTCGTGATCGTCGCTGCCACGCAGATTCTGTACTCCCTATCGATGAACTGGCTGCCAGGTCAGGGCGTTATCAGTTGGCTCGGGCTGAGTTTCGCCGTGGTGTTCGGCGCCTCAGCACTGTTCTTTATGACCCCGCTGGTGCAGGCGCAACTGCTAGAGGCGGCGCCGCATGCCCGGCAGGTTACGTTGGCGCTGAACGGCTCGATGATGTTTCTCGGCCAAGGCGCCGGCGCAGCGCTCGGCGCCCAGGTAACCCAGGCGTTTTCCATGCCGATGATTGGTCTGGCCGGCGCCAGTATGGCGATGATCGGCTGGTATTGCGCGCGCCGGCTTCAAGCCAACCCGGTCAGCCTGCCCAGTCAAAGCGTCGCTTGAACGCTCTTAGCGGACGGCCTTGGGCAGCCCGAGAGAAATCAGCGCGGCTGTAGCAACAAACGCGCTGGAAACCCAGAGACAGGCTTCCAGCCCATACGCCTGATATACCCAACCTGACAGCAAGGTGCCTATCAAACGCCCTAGCGCGTTGGACATATAGTAAAAACCCACATCCAGTGACACACCGTCTGCCTGGGCGTAGGACACTATTAGATAACTGTGAAGCGACGAGTTGACCGCAAACAGCACGCCAAACAGCATCAGCCCGCCGAGCAATACCCACTGCGCATACAGACCAGCATACAGACCCAGCGCAATCGCGGCTGGCAACAACGCCAAAGCGGCGGCCCAACCAAAAGCGGCCCTGCCGCCGGGCACCTGCCCTGTCCCCTTGCCAGTGATTGAGGGCGCAACCGATTGCACGATGCCATAGCCGATAACCCAACACGCCATAAAGCCGCCGACCAGCCAAAAGTCCCAGCCGAATACACTACTGAGATACACCGGCAAGGCGATAACGAACCACACATCCCTTGCGCCGAATAGAAACATCCGCGCGCCAGACAGAATGTTGATCCGCCGACTTTTTGATAGCAATTCGCGAAACTTGGGTTTGGCCGTAGCCTTGCCCAAATCCTTTTTCAGCAGGAACAGACTTGCCAACCAGACGCCGGCCAACACCACGGCCATGACCAGCACCGCACCAGCAAAACCGAGCAGCGCCAGCAGGCCACCACCGAGAAAGAAACCGACACCCTTGAGCGCATTCTTTGACCCGGTCAACAGCGCCACCCAGCGATACAAGGCGCCCTGCTGGTTGTCCGGCAGCAACAGCTTGATCGAGCTCTTGGCGCTCATCTTGTTCAGATCTTTGGCCACGCCTGACATGGCCTGGGCTCCCATCACCCAGACCACCGTCAACCATTCGGCGGGGACCGTCAGCATCAGCAATGCGATCACCTGCAGCGCCAGGCCGATGTTCATAGTGCGATTCAGGCCAATACGCGCACCCAGATAGCCGCCCACCAGATTGGTGATCACACCAAAGATCTCGTAGAACAGAAACAGCGCGGCAATCTGCAGCGGGCTATAGCCCAGGCTGTAGAAATGCAGCACCACCAGCATGCGCAACGCGCCGTCGGTCAGCGTAAAGGCCCAGTAGTTGCCAGTGACCACCAGATACTGGCGAACATCCGGCGACAAGCGCGCGAGCATGCCCATGCTCAGCCAGCCTGACCGACCAGACGGGCCAGTTCGACTGTGCGATTGGCATAGCCCCACTCATTGTCATACCAGGCATAGATCTTCACCTGAGTGCCGTTGACCACCATGGTCGACAGCGCATCGATAATCGACGAACGCGGATCGGTGCGGTAATCGATGGATACCAACGGCCGCTCCTCGTAACCGAGGATATTCTTCAGCTCGCCCTCGGCGGCCGCTTTGAACCAGGCATTCAACTCTTCAACACTGGTAGGCTTTTCCACCTCGAATACACAGTCGGTTAGCGACGCATTGGCCAGCGGCACGCGCACCGCATGGCCGTTCAGCTTGCCGCGCAACTCCGGGAAAATTTCCGCAATCGCGCTGGCCGACCCGGTCGTGGTCGGGATCAGACTCATACCGCAGGCCCGCGCACGGCGCAGGTCCTTGTGCGGCTGATCGAGAATACTCTGGGTATTGGTCAGGTCGTGAATGGTGGTAATCGAGCCGTGCTTGATGCCGAGTTTTTCGTGCACGATCTTGACCACTGGTGCCAGGCAATTGGTCGTGCAGGACGCGGCCGTAACGATCCTGTGCCGTGCGGGATCGAACAGATGCTGATTGACCCCCATCACCACATTCAAGGCTTCAGACTCCTTGACTGGCGCACTGACCACCACGCGCTTCACGCCCTGGTCTAGATAGGCCTGTAACGCCTTGACGGTTTTATTGACGCCACTAGCCTCGATCACCAGGTCGCAGGCCGACCAATCGGTATCAGCAATCGCCTTGTTCTGAGTCAGCGCAATGTGTCGATCGCCAATCGTTAGCGCGCCCTCAACATGACCTGCTTCATGCTGCCAGCGACCGTGAACCGAATCGAAATTGAGCAAATGCGCATGGGTAGTGGCGTCGCCGGCCGGATCGTTGATTTGCACGAACTCCAGCTCCGGCCAATCCCAGGCAGCACGCACCAGTAACTTGCCGATACGACCAAAGCCGTTAATTCCTACCTTGATAGTCATGTCGATCTCCTGAATACATTACATAGATAGCCTGCAGGCCAGTTCAACAGCTTAGAGCTGTTTCAGATACTGCGTTGACTGACGCGCTCGGACAGTGCCGCAGCCGACTCGCGACGTTCGGAATAACGGTCCACCAGATAATCCGATTGTTCACGCAATATCAGGGTGAATTTCATCAGTTCTTCCACCACATCGACAACCCGGTCGTAATACGCCGAAGGCTTCATACGGCCATGTTCAAATTCGAGAAAGGCCTTGGGTACCGAGGACTGATTGGGTATGCACACCATACGCATCCAGCGGCCCAATACGCGCAACTGGTTGACTACATTAAACGATTGCGAGCCCCCACAGACCTGCATCACCGCCAGCGTTTTGCCCTGCGTGGGCCGCACTGCGCCCATGGCCAGTGGCACCCAGTCGATCTGCGACTTGAACACACCGGTCATCGCCCCATGCCGTTCCGGCGAGCACCACACCTGGCCTTCGGACCATTGCATCCACTCGCGCAGCTGCTGAACCTTCGGATGATCGTCTGGCGCATCATCCGGCATGGGCAGGCCAGAAGGGTCGAATATGCGCGTTTCCGCTCCCAAATGCTGCAGCAGGCGCGCGGCCTCCTCAACTAGCAGGCGGCTGAACGATGTCGGTCGGTTGGATCCGTATAACAGCAAGATACGCGGCGGATGTTGCAGTTTGGGCGCTCGACCAAGCAGGTCGAGATCGGGCGCTGGCAACCGACCTGGGTCCAGTGCGGGAAGATCATCATTCATCTTTGTATTCCTTAGCGATCAGCAGCAGGCTAACTGACGTAGCGGGCGATCGCCCATAGCATTGAGCTGGCGCTGGTTAGCACCTAGCCAGGCAACGTTGGCCTGCAGCGTGCTTTGCAGTACCTGCGTGACCCACTCTGGCAAACGCTCGGACAAGCTGTAATAGACCCACTGCCCTTGCCGACGGTCCTGCAGTAGGCCGCACTGACGCAATGCCGCCAAATGCCTGGAGATTTTCGGCTGGCTGGCGCCTAGTGCGCAGGTTAGCTCGCACACACACAACTCGCCCTCGCGGGAGATCAACAGCATCACCCGCAAACGCGTTTCGTCGGCGAGACATTTGAAGACGTTAATAGGCACCAGCTGCATCGGTGAAAACTCCGTTTTGATTCCAATAAACCATATATGAAAATACGGATATATGGAATGGCGAATATAAGGTGTGGCGACGTGGATTTTATGCTGGTACGGCCGATAGCGGTCGTTGAGCTGGCTTGGATTCCCGCCTGCGCAGGCATGACCGGCAAGAGAGGGACCACCGAGCCAAACCTGCTACTGGGCGGAGATGGGGCACAGACTGAAAGGAGTATCACCAGACGCCGGGCATCTAGGCCAGCGGCGCCAAACCGCCTGCTTCAGATCAGCAATAGCGTCGCCAGGCCGAGGAAGGCAAAGAACCCGACCACATCGGTAACAGTGGTCAGGATCACGCCGCCAGCCAGCGCCGGATCAATGCCAAAGCGGCGCAAGATCAAGGGTATGGTCAAACCGGCCAGCGCGGCGCACAACAAATTAAGCAAGATCGCCGCTGCAATGATGCCACCAATCTTCCAGCTGCCAAACCACAACACCGCCAGCGCGGCGACCACCACCGACCAGAGCAAGCCGTTAAGCAGGCCGATACCCATTTCCTTGACCAGCAGTGCCTTGGCATTACCTCCTTCAACCTGCCCAAGGGCCAAACCGCGAATCACCAGCGTCAAGGTCTGGCTACCGGCGATGCCGCCCATGCTGGCGACGATCGGCATCAGTACCGCCAGCGCCACGATTTGCTCTAATGTGCCTTGAAACTGGCCGATGACCCAGGCGGCCAGAAAAGCGGTGACCAGATTGATACCCAGCCACACGGAACGCCGGCGGGTGCTGGTCAGAATAGGCGCGAACATATCGGCCTCATCGTCCAGACCTGCCATGTTCATGATCGCCCGGTCGGAATCCTCACGAATGATGTCCATCACGTCATCCACGGTAATACGCCCGAGCAGCTCACCCTGCTCATTAGTCACCGCGGCCGACAGCATATCCAGATCTTCAAATCGCCTGGCAACTTCCTGGCTGGTCAGTTCTACGTCGAGCGGTTTGAAATCCGCATCCATCACCTCGCTCACTCTGGCTTCCGGCGAACTAGTGACCAAGCGGCTCAGACGCAAAACACCTTGGTAGCGATTCTTGCGATCGACCACCATGACCTTGTCGGTGTGGTCGGGCAGATCTTCCAGCAGCCGCAAATAACGCAAAATCGAACCGACCTTGACCTCCGCGCGCACGGAAATATGGTCGGTATTCATCAGTCCGCCAGCACTGTCTTCCGGGTAGGAAAGCATGGCCACCAGTTGCTGCCGTTTGATCTCGTCCATAGACAGCAACAACTGCCGACCCGAGCCCTTGGGCAGCGCCTGAATCAGGTCGACCAGATCATCCAGATCCAGTTTGCGCGCGGCCGCGACCAGCTCATCTTCATCCATTTCCAGTGCAAGATTGGCCCGCACCTCGTCATGCAGATGCACCAACACCTTGCCGGCCCGCTCGTTATCCAGCGTCTCCCATACCGCGCTGCGCTCCTCCGGTGGCAGGGCTTCCAGCAAGCCTGCGGCCTTGGCTGGATGCATATGCCGGAAGACCTTGCCGATGCGTTTGAACTTGCCCGCCTCAAGCGCCTCGCGCACATTGCCGATATGGGTGAAGACATGCTCACCCTCTTCACCCAGCTCCGCTTCAACCCCCTCCTCTTCGGAGTCACGGTGCAGCATGGCTGCCAGTTGCGGATCAAGGTGACGCAAAACGGCCTGTTCTTGATCATCCGCAATCTGCTGCCATACAGCATGGCGCTGCTCCTGATCCAGTGCTTCAAGCAAGCTGGCCAGCTTGCCCGGATGCATGGCACGCGTCAGCTTGCGCAGCTTCTTGCGCTTGCCTCGGGCAAGCGCATCTAGCACGGCATCCTGTGCGGTATGAACGTTGCGTGTACTGTCTTCACTACTCAAGAATACGTCTCCTGACCGGCCGGATTAAGAGTTACAGCAAACAGCGCTGAGACGCAGCCGGTGCGCTGCAAAGCACTTTCTGGTTGCCTGAACCAAGTTCAGCGGCGACCAGCCACAGCATACTGCAAGCCTCAGGGCCAAGTGGAGATTTGTCACACCTCGCCCACACATTAAGCACATCATCAACCCACATAGACCCACGACACTGCCTGCACACACCACAAGAGGCACCTGTCATGCGCAACCTAACCGGATGGCTATTGGTACTAGGCTCACTGCTGGCCAACAGTGTTCTAGCTAACACCCCGCCCAGCACCCCCGCCAGCCTGAACAGCTGGCTCAATCACAGCGAAACCGGCACCCTGATGGTCCGCCATGACGCCGAGAGCGACTGGCACCCTGCGCTACTGCTGGGCACTGAAGTGGATATTCAGATCAGTGGCCCCGTTGCGCGCATTACCCTGCAGCAGCATTTCAGCAACAGCTTGAATATGACTGCCGAGGGCGTCTACGCGTTCCCGTTGTCCGAGCGTTCCGCCGTGCACGGCATGCAAATGCAGGTTGGCCAACGGCGCATCGTCGGCGCCATACATGAGAAAGCCGAGGCCCGGCAGATCTATCAGCAGGCCCTGAGCAGCGGTCAGCGCGCCGGACTGGTAGAGCAGCGCCGCCCCAACCTGTTCAGCATTTCGGTGGCCAATATCCCCGCGGCAGAGTCCATCAGTGTCACCTTGGAGTACACCGAACTGCTGGTCCCGGATGGCAATCGCTTTTCCCTTCGTCTGCCGCTGACCATGACGCCGCGCTTCAATCCGCTGGCTGAACCGTCCGATGCAGAAGGGCCGCAGAGCCAGCAGCAGGACCCATCACCCGAGGGCCGCATCCTGGCCAATGAACACCTGCCTGCGCAATCACACCAGGTGATGATCTCGACCTACTTGGATGCCGGACAGCAGCTGCAAAGCCTGAACAGCCCCAGCCATACCGTTAAAAGCGAATACGACGGCCGCGGCTACCGCCTGGTGTTGCCAGCGGAGCAGGTACCCATGGATCGCGACTTTGTTCTCGACTGGCAACTACAGACCGAGCTGACCAGTACCGCCAGCGTATTTTCCGAAATCATTGACGGCGACAACCATGCACTGGTGATGCTGATGCCCGGCGACCTGGCCAGTGATAACGAGCGTATGCCGCGGGAAGTGATCATGGTGGTCGATACTTCTGGCTCCATGGCCGGTGAGCGCATGCGCCAAGCGCGCGAGAGCCTGATCTACGCCCTGGAGCGGTTGCAGCCGGAAGACCGTTTCAACGTACTGGAATTCAATACCCACCATCGCCTGCTGTTCCGCGACCTGGTCGCCGCCGACGAGGAAAATATCATTCAGGCCCGCCAATGGGTAAGGGAGCTGAGGGGCGACGGCGGGACCAACATGCTGCCAGTGCTGCACGACGCCATGGCCTTCCCGCATGACTCCGACTACCTGCGCCAGATCATTTTCATCACCGACGGTTCGGTCAGCAATGAAGCCGCCATTCTCGACATGATCGACCGTCAGATTCACCGCGCCCGCCTGTTCACCGTGGGAATAGGTGCTGCGCCAAACAGCTATCTTTTGCGCAAGGCCGCAGAAATGGGTCGCGGCGGTTACAGCTACATCGCCCATTCGCATGAAGTCGAGCAGCAGATGGCCCGGCTCTTCGAGAAACTGGAGCGCCCGGTACTCACCGACCTGCGCATCGAGTTGCCCGACGGTATCACTGCCGACTACTGGCCTGAGCAACTACCCGACCTGTATGCCGGTCAGCCGCTGATCGTGGCCATGCGCCTGAACCAGATGCCTGCACACATCACCCTGCACGGCAAGCAACCGGAGCCCTGGCAGCAGCGCCTGACCCTGCCCTTGCATCACCAGCACCCGGGTGCCGCGACGCTCTGGGCCAAACAGAAGATAGAGGTACTGATGGATCGCCTGAGCCGTGGCGAGAGCGAAGCACAGGTACGCGAAGACGTGCTCGAGGTCGCACTCAAACACCGCCTGCTAAGCCGCTATACCAGCTTTGTCGCGGTTGACCAGCAAGTGGTACGCAATCCGCAGGACCCGCTTCACAGCCAGGAGCTGGGTAACCGCAACCCAGTGGATCACCAGATGAGCCATGCCTATCCGCAAACCTCCCTGGGCCTGCGCCGGTACTGGATGCTGGCGCTGCTCCTGGCCCTGCTGGCACTGGTGCTGCTACCCAGGCAGCGGAGCCTGGCATGAGATCGATCAGCACACGTCTGCGCTGGCTGGCAGCAATAGTGCTGCTGGCAAGTGCCGGTGGGCTGGCCGGCCAAGCCCTCTGGCTGCAGGCCAAGGCCGAGTTGGCGCAGTTGCTGATCAGCCGAGCCTGGACGGCCAGCCTGGCATCAGGCGAGCCCGTGCGGCCCTGGCCCTGGGCCGATACCTGGCCAGTGGCTCGACTCACCGACCCCGACGGCGGCATGCACTATGTACTCGCCAGCACCAGTGGCGAGGCGCTGGCCTTCGGCCCGGGCCACCACCCGGCCAGCGCCGCACCGGGGGAGACAGCCACTGTAGTGCTGGCCGGTCATCAGGACAGTCACTTCGCCTTTCTCGAGCACTTGCAAGCGGATCAGGACCTGCAAGTGCAGACCATGCAGGGCAAGCTGTTCAACTACCGGGTAGCCGATACCCGCGTGGTCGACAGCCGCAAGGAGGCGATGCAGTTCCACCAGGGTGTGGCCGAGCTGCGCCTGGTCACCTGCTATCCCTTTGGCGCGCTGACCAGCGGCGGCCCGCTACGCTATGTGGTCAACGCCTGGCTGGAGCCCACAGAATGATTGCGCCAACCCTGGCAAAGCCGCCACAATCGCCCCAGACAGACACGGAAGCGGGCGCCATGGGTGAACGGATACTGATTATCGAAGACGAAGCAGCGATCGCCGATGCCCTGCTCTACGCGCTGGGCAGCGAGGGCTTCGAGGTACACTGGTGCGCCCTGGCGCATGACGGACTGCAGTGGCTGCAGCAGCAGCCGGTGGATTTCGTGGTACTGGATGTCGGCCTGCCGGATATCAGCGGTTTTGAGCTATGCCGGCAGATCCGCCAGTTTTCCAGCGTACCGGTGATGTTCCTGACCGCGCGCAAGGAGGAAGTCGACCGTATCGTTGGCCTTGAGATTGGCGCCGATGACTACGTGGTGAAACCCTTCAGCCCACGGGAAATCTCCGCCCGGGTACGGGCCATACTGCGGCGCGCACGACCATCGCCCGATATTCCGCAGGCATCTGCATCCAGCTCTGCCTTTCTGCATGATCCACAGCGCCGCCGCATTCGCTATCGCGATCACTGGCTGGACCTGACCCGTTACGAATACCTGATTCTCAGCACTCTGCTGAAACACCCGGAACATGTGATGAGCCGCAGCCAATTGATGGACTCGGCCTGGGAAGATCCGGCCGCCAGTTTTGACCGGGCAGTGGATACCCATATCAAGGGCATCCGTGCCAAGCTGAAGAAAATCACCCCGAATACCGATCCGATCATTACCCACAGGGGCCTGGGCTACAGCATCGATCTGCAGGACGGGAGCTCGTCGCGGTGAGCCTGGGCGTCAGAGTTTTCGCCGCCTGGTTTCTGCTGGCCGGTATCGGCACCTTGCTGTTCTACAATAGCGTCATCAATCAATTGCCCTCCTCGATGCGCCAGGCCAGTGAGGAAGTCCTGGTCGACAGTAGCAACCTGCTTGCCGAAGTTGCAGCCCTGCACTGGGAAACCGGTTTCGCACCGGGCAGCCCTTTCAGTGAAGCACTGGAAGCCTATCGGCAGCGGCAACTGGAAGCGCTGATCTGGTCGCGCGAAAAGACCCGCCCGGAACTGCAGCTCTACATCACTGATCACAACGGCCTGGTGCTCTACCACAGCGAAGCGGCGTTGATCGGTGAAGACTTTTCCACCTGGCGCGATGTAACCCTGACCCTGCAAGGAGAGTACGGCGCGCGCACCACGCGCACCGACCTGGAGGATCAAACCACCAGTTTCATGTACGTGGCCGCGCCAATTTACGCCAACGACCGCCTGCTCGGGGTGCTCAGCCTCGGCCAGCCCACCGCCAGTCTGCAGCCCTTCATTACCCTGGCCAATGCACACTTCTGGCAGCGCGGGGGTTTGATTCTGCTGGCCGCCCTGCTGTTAGGCGGCACCATGTCGATCTGGCTCACGCGCTCGATCAGGCGTTTGGTCAACTATGTAGAACGGGTGCGCGGGGGCGAGCGTGTTGCCCTACCGGTGCTTGGTGAGCGGGAGCTGGATCGTCTGGCCCGGGCTACCGAGGCCATGCGCGCAGAAATCGACGGCAAGGCCTATGTGGAAAACTACGTGCATACCCTCACCCACGAGATGAAGTCACCGCTATCCGCCATCCGCGGCGCTGCTGAACTGCTGCAAGAGGGTGATCTGCCAGCCGAGGCGCGGCAACGCTTCACCCAAAATATCGAGATGGAAACGGCGCGCATGCAGCGCCTGATCGACCGTCTGCTGTCACTCGCGAGCGTGGAAAAGCGCCAGCACCTGGACAGCCCGGAGACCATTGATCTGGCAACGTTGGTCGATACCGAGCTCAGCGCCAAGCAGAGTCAGGCACTGCGCAAGCAACTGACCCTGAGCCAGCAGGTGGAGCCCGGGTTGACGGTCGAAGGCGAGTCTTTTCTGCTCGAACAGGCCCTGAGCAACCTGCTCGACAACGCCATCGATTTCAGTCTGCCCGGTGGACAGGTCAGCGTGCAGGCGAGCGCAAAGGCGGAGCAGATTCTGCTGAGCGTCAGCAACGACGGCCCGGCCGTGCCGGACTATGCCCTGGAGCGGGTGTTCGAACGCTTTTACTCGCTATCACGTCCGGACGGCCAGCGCAAAAGCACCGGCCTGGGCCTGAGTCTGGTCAGTGAGGTAGCGCAACTGCACCGCGGCAGCGTCAAACTGCTGAATATTCCCGGGCAAGGGGTAAGAGCGGAATTGTTGTTACCACACAGCTATAGCTAAGGGGCTGCCGCACCGGGATGGTACGGCAGCCGCTCTGGCTTCAGTCTTCGTAGGCTTCGATCGGCGGGCAGGCGCAGAACAGGTTGCGGTCACCGTAGACGTTGTCGATACGGTTCACGCTAGGCCAGAACTTGTTCGCCGCCACCCATGACTGCGGAAACACCGCCTCCTGCCGCGAATAACCACGTTCCCACTCGCCGGTAATGTCTGCAAGAGTGTGTGGCGCGTTATGCAGGGGATTATCCTCTGCACTCCACTCGCCTTTCTCGACCCGGCTGATTTCACCGCGAATAGTCAGCATGGCATCGACGAAACGGTCGAGTTCAGCTTTGGATTCGCTCTCGGTCGGCTCGATCATCAAGGTGCCCGATACCGGGAAGGACATGGTCGGCGCATGGAAGCCAAAATCCATCAGACGCTTGGCCACGTCTTCCTCACTGATGCCGGAAGCCGCTTTCAGCGGACGGATGTCGATGATGCATTCGTGCGCGACCCGGCCATTACGCCCGCTGTACAGCACCGGATAGGCCTCACCCAAGCGCTTGGCCAGGTAGTTGGCATTCAGGATTGCCACCTCGGTAGCCTGACGCAGACCCTGCGCGCCCATCAGTGCGATATAGGTCCAACTGATCGGCAGAATACTCGCACTGCCCCAGGGCGCTGCGCTGACCGCGCCGTTCTCTTCATTCGGGCCATCCAAAGGCACCACCGGGTGGTTGGCGACATAAGGTGCCAGGTGCGCCTTGACACCAATCGGGCCCATGCCCGGGCCGCCACCGCCGTGTGGAATGCAGAAGGTCTTGTGCAGGTTCATGTGCGACACATCGGCACCAATATCCGCCGGACGGGTCAGTGCTACCTGAGCGTTCAGGTTGGCGCCGTCCATATATACCTGGCCACCGTTCTGGTGAATAATGTCGCAGATCTCGCGAATACCCTCTTCATACACACCATGGGTGGACGGGTAGGTAATCATCAGACACGCCAGGTTGGCTGCATTGTCTTCAGCCTTCTGACGCAGATCTTCGGTGTCTACGTTGCCCTGATCATCGCAGCTGACCAGCACCACGCGCATACTGGCCATCATCGCCGAGGCAGGATTGGTACCGTGCGCCGAAGTCGGGATCAGACAGACATTGCGATGCTCGTCGCCATTGGCTTCATGGAACTTACGGATCGCCAGCAGGCCAGCATACTCGCCCTGCGCGCCAGAGTTGGGCTGCATGCAGATGGCGTCAAAGCCGGTGATCTCGCGCAGCATGGTCTCCAATTCATCGATCATGATCTTGTAACCGGCGGCCTGGGCCAGCGGCGCAAAGGGATGCAGCTGGCCAAATTCGGGCCAGGTGATCGGGATCATTTCGGTGGTGGCGTTGAGCTTCATGGTGCAGGAGCCGAGCGGAATCATCGCGTGATTGAGCGCCAGATCCTTGTTCTCCAACGACTTGATGTAGCGCAGCATCTCGGTTTCCGAGTGATAGCTGTTAAACACCGGGTGCGTCAGAAACGCCGACTGCCGACGCAGCGCTGCGGGAATACCCAGGCCAGAAGCAGCTACCTGGTCGTCCAGCGCAGCCAGATCCTGGCTCTGATTGTCGCCGGTAAAACAGGCTAGCAGCGCCTCCACGGTTTTGCGGGTGCTGGTCTCGTCCAGGCTGACACCCAAGTGATCGGCGTCAATCAGGCGCAGGTTGATACGCGCATTGCGAGCGCGCTCGACAATCTCGGCTGCGTTACCCGGCACCTTGAAGGTCAGGGTGTCGAAGAAATTCTGATTCTGCCGACTGATACCGCGATTTTCCAGTGCGGTCGCTAGTATGGCGGTCAGACGCTGGATACGCTGGGCGATGGTCTTCAGACCTTCCGGGCCGTGATACACCGCATAGAAACTAGCGATGTTGGCCAGCAGCACCTGTGCGGTACAAATGTTCGAGTTGGCCTTCTCACGACGGATATGCTGTTCACGGGTCTGCAGCGCCATGCGCAGCGCGCGATTACCGCGGGTGTCGATCGACACACCAATGATGCGCCCAGGCATCGCGCGTTTGTAGGCATCACGGGTAGCGAAGTAGGCCGCGTGCGGCCCGCCATAACCCATGGGTACGCCAAAGCGCTGCGCCGATCCGAAGACCACATCCGCACCCAGCTCGCCGGGCGGAGTCAGCAACACCAGGCTGAGCAGATCAGCCGCGACACAGGCCAAGCCGTTCTGTGCATGAACGCTATCGATCAACGGTTTGAGGTCGCGAATTTCGCCCCAGGTATTGGGATACTGAAACAGTGCACCAAAGACGTCATGCTGCCCCAGGTCTGCTACATCATCGACAACCACATCAAAACCGAAGGCGTCGGCACGGGTCTTGACCACGGAGATGGTCTGCGGATGACAATCCTGGTCGATAAAGAACAGGTTGCTCTTACTCTTGGCCACACGCTTGGCCAAGGCCATGGCTTCAGCGGCGGCGGTAGCTTCGTCCAGCAGCGACGCGCTAGCCAGCTCCATGCCGGTCAAATCAATCGATACCTGCTGGAAGTTCAGCAACGACTCCAACCGGCCTTGAGCAATCTCCGGCTGATACGGCGTATAGGCGGTATACCAACCCGGATTTTCCAGCACGTTGCGCAGGATAACCGTGGGGGTCAGGGTGCCGTGGTAACCCATGCCGATGCAGGAGGTGTAGATTTCGTTCTTGCTGGCCACGCCCTTGAGGTACCCCAATACTTCCGCTTCGCTGCGCGGCGCCTGCAGATTCAGCAGGTCTTTGCGCAGGATGCTGTGCGGCACGGTCTGGTTGATCAGCGCATCCAGCGATTCGACACCCAGGGTGTCGAGCATGGCCTGCTGCTCTGCGGCATCCGGGCCGATATGGCGGCGCAGGAAGGCATCGGTCTGTTCCAGATCGGTAAGGCTTGGGGTACGGCTCATGGGGGGCACCTGTTGAAAATAAAAACTTTGTTTATCGTGTCTGCCGAGGTGGCGTGTCTGCGTGGTACTGCGATGTCAGACTCGCCGTGAATACATCCCTGTAGGCTCATCGATGGCGTCCATGCCATCGACGGTCTGCCATCGCAGTACCACGCGACCAGCTCGTAGCAGCTTGCTGAAGAGTCACTCAAACACTGATTGCACACCGAGGCCAACGAGCGTCGTTGAGTTCGGCCTGTTTCGGACCGTCGGTGCCCTGGGCGAAAAACGCTCCTGCATATTCGCCACTTCCGCCATCCCTGGCGGTCGGACTAGCACCGCCGAGCCCACATGGATGTGCTTGTAGCGTGTCCGGAACAGGCCGAACTCAACGGCGCCAGCGCCACACCCGAATCAATCAGTGTTTGCACACCTAAACGCGCGTCAATCACAGCAATCAGATAGACGCACCATAGGCATCAGCGTCCATCAGCTTGTCCAGCTCGCTAGTGTCAGACGGTTTGATCTTGAAGAACCAGGCGCCCTCATAGGGCTCGCTGTTAACCAACTCCGGGCCGTCGGCCAGCGCTTCGTTGACCGCAACCACTTCACCGCTGACCGGGGCATAGATGTCCGAGGCGGCTTTCACCGACTCAACCACGGCGCACTCTTCACCGGCGCTGACGGTACGGCCGACATCGGGCAGCTCAACGAAGACCACATCACCCAGCAAGTCCTGGGCATGGTCGGTAATACCGATGGTCACGGTGCCATCAGCTTCCTGACGGGTCCATTCATGACTGGCAGCGTAACGCAAATCAGCGGGGATATTGCTCATGGGACGATCCTCAACAGAAAAGGGAAAACTTATTCGAATACAGCCTGGCCGTGACGCACAAAGCCGGGTTTGACCACCCGTACGTCCAGCAATTTACCGCGAATCTCGACCTGTGCCTTGTCACCAGTGGTGCGTGGCACTCTAGCCAGGGCGATGGAGCAATTCAGGGTGGGAGAGAAACTGCCGCTGGTAATTTCGCCCTCGCCAACACCCTCGACAATGACTTTCTGGTGGCCGCGCAAGACTGCGCGCTCTTTCATCACCAGACCCACCAACTTGGGCTGATCGGCTGCTTCGCGCTGCGCTTCCAGTGCCTTGCGGCCGATGAAATCACGTTCGGCCGGCTCCCAGGCGATGGTCCAGGCCATGTTCGCCGCCAGGGGGGAAATATTTTCATCCATATCGGAACCGTAGAGGTTCATACCGGCTTCCAGACGCAAGGTGTCACGCGCGCCAAGGCCGCAGGGCTTGCAGCCAGCGGCGAGCAGCCCGTTCCACAACTCCGGCGCTTGGTCAGCGGGCAATATGATTTCCAGCCCGTCTTCTCCGGTGTAGCCGGTACGACCGATAAACCAGTCATCGCTGGCCAAACCCTGGAAAGGTTTGAGATCGTTGATCAGTGCGGCGCGCTGGTCACTGACCACAGTGGCCGCAACCTCCCGTGCGCGCGGCCCCTGGACGGCAAGCATTGCCAGGTCCGAGCGTTCGACCAGCTTGACGGCGAAACTGTCAGCCTGGAGATTCATCCACGCCAGATCCTTGTCACGGGTGGCTGCATTGACCACCAAACGATAGCCGTTGTCTTCGAGGTAGACGATCAGATCGTCGATCACACCGCCCTGCTCATTGAGCATGCCGCTATACAGCGCCCTGCCTGCAGTCTTCAGGCGCGCCACATCATTGGCCAGCAAATGCTGCAGAAAATCTTTGGCTTCACTACCGGTCACATCAACCACAGTCATGTGCGAAACGTCGAACATACCCACGTCACGGCGCACCTGATGATGTTCTTCCATCTGTGAACCATAGTGAAGGGGCATATCCCAGCCGCCGAAATCGACCATTTTGGCCCCGCAGGCCAGATGTTGATCATAGAGGGGAGTGCGCGAACCCATGCGGTCGTCCTTCAATATTGAGGGGGAGTGTTGGGTGTGGATTGTAGCCATAAACGCGGCTCTTTTGCAGCTTTTGCCCCAGATTCAGCGTCGCGCTGACCGGCGGATCAACACAATCACCGGAATCAAGCCCACCAGCACCAGCGTCAGCGCCGGTAGCGAAGCTCTGGCCCAGTCGCCTTCGGCCGTTAATCCGTGTATACGAACCGCCAAAGTATCCCAGCCGAATGGCCGCATCAGCAATGTAGCGGGCATTTCCTTGAGCACATCGACGAACACTAGCAGGGCAGCACTGAGAATACCCGGCAACAACAGCGGCAGATAAATGCGGGTGAACACCCGCCAGCCTGATTGCCCCAAGCTTTGTGCCGCTTCGGGTAGCGACGGTCTGATGCGTGCCAGGGACGTGTCAAGCGGCCCGTAGGCCACTGCCATAAAGCGAATCAGGTAAGCCAGTAGCAGAGCAAAAAGACTGCCCAACAACAGCGGAGACGGCTGCTCCTCACCCAACCAGCGGCGCAAGGGGATCAACAGCTGATTGTCCGCCAGGCTAAAGGCGAACATGATCGCCACCGCCAGCACCGAACCCGGCAATGCGTAACCCAGATTAGCCACAGCCACGGCGCTGCGTACCCTGCGGATAGGCTGAAAACGTTTGGCCAACACCAACAAGATACCCAGGGTCACGGTCATCAACGCCGCCATGCCGCCTAGTAGCAGGGTGTTCTGGATCAGCGACCAATAGCGACTATCCAGATCGTTCAAACCGCTGCGCATCAGCCAATAGGCAAGTTGGGTCACCGGGATGATAAAGGCAATGGACAGCACCAGCAGACAATAGCCAGTCGCCAGCCACGCCCTGACGCCCCGCAGCCGGTATATAGCGCCCTGGCGAGGCCGATCAATTCCAGGAAAGCGCTTGCTACCCTGCGCGCGGCGCTCGGCAAACAGCGCCAGGAAAACGAATAACAACAATACGCTGGCCAGTTGGGTCGCGGTTTGCAGGCTATAGAAACCGTACCAGGTTTTGTAGATCGCAGTGGTGAACGTATCGTAATTGAACGCCGATACAGCACCGAAATCCGCCAGGGTTTCCATCACAGCCAGAGCGGTTCCGGCACCAATGGCAGGCCGAGCCATAGGCAATGCCACGCGCCAAAAGCCCTGCCAGGGCGTCTGCCCGAGAATCCGCGAGGCTTCCATCAAGCCCTTGCCCTGGGCCATGAAGGCGCTGCGGGCGAGCAGGTAAACATAGGGGTAGAACACCAGCACCAGCACGCAAATTACACCGCCGGTGGAGCGTATCGAGAACATGCGAAAATCGCTGCCCAGCCAACCGCGCAGCAAGGTCTGCACCGGACCGGCGAAATCCAGCACGCCAATCATCACGAACGCCAGCACATAGGCGGGTATCGCAAAGGGCAGCATGAGTGCCCAGTCAAGCCAGCGCCGCCCGGGAAACTCGCAAAGACTGATCAACCAGGCCAGGCTCACGCCGAGGATCAGCACACCGATGATCACGCCAACCACTAGCGTCAGGGTGTTGCCGATCAGGCGGAACAACTGGGTTTGCAGCAGGTGCGACCAGATATGGGTGTCGACCGACTGCCAACTCAGCAACAGCACCAACAGTGGCATCACCACCAGCGCAGCGGATAAGTAGGCAACCCAGCGCCAGCGGGGCATGGTGGACATCAGGCGTTGGGGCACAACCACTCCTGTTGGCTTGAGAGTCGATACTCGGAAACGGACACGCCCGGCTCAAGACCGGGCGTGCAGTATATCGACAAACGCCATTCAAGGCTCATCCGTAACGCATTTCGCAGAGCAAATCCGCTACGGGTCGCCAGCGGGATATCAGTCCCAGCGCTCGCGGTCCATCAACATGATCGCTTCCGGCTGACGGCGGCCGGCCACTTCAACGTTGATCGTGTCTTTCTTGAAATCGCCCCAGGCTGCGACTTCATCAGACGGCTTGACCGATTCATTGGCGGGGAATTCCTGGTTCACGTCGGCAAAGATGCGCTGCGCTTGCGGGGTGGTCATCCACTCCAGAAACTTGATAGCTTCTTCCGGCTGTTTGGAATGCTTGGTTACACCAGCACCGGAGATATTCACGTGCACACCGCGATCATCCTGGTTTGGCCAGAACAGTGCCGCTTTGACATCCGGCTTGTCCTTTTGCAGGCGCCCGAAATAATAGGTATTGACGATGCCCACATCACACTGACCGGCGTCGATCGCCTCCATCAGCGAGGTATCGTTGGCAAATACCGGCGTCGCCAAGTTCGCCACCCAGCCCTTGACCACTTCTGTGGTGCGCTCTTCGCCTAGGGTTTCGAGCATGGTTGCAGTGAGAGACTGATTATAGACCTTCTTCGAAGTACGCAGGCACAGACGACCTTTCCACTCGTCATCAGCCAGCGCCTCATAGGTGCTCAGATCCGAGGGATCAACCCGCTCAGTGGAGTAGACGATGGTCCGCGCGCGCAGTGACAAACCCGTCCACTGGCCACTTTCGGCACGATACTGGGCGGGGATATTACCTTTGATCACATCCGAGTCCACCGCGCGGAACAGCCCCATTTCCTCGGCCTGCCAAAGGTTGCCTGCGTCGACAGTGATAAACATGTCCGCCGGCGTATTAACGCCCTCGGCACGTAAGCGGGCCATTAGAGGCGCTTCGCTGTCGGTAATATAGTTGATTTTGATCCCGGTCTTTTCGGTATAAAGCTCGAAAACCGGCTTGATCAGATGTTCCTGGCGGGAAGAATACACTACCAGTTCCTTAGCCTGGGCGACGCTGGTAAAGGCAGTCATCGCCAGACTCATGGCAGCTATGGAGCGGATAAAGGACATGTTCAAGCCTCAGATTATTAAACCGAGACAAGATGATAATGATTAGGATTTAGTTTAGCAACGTTGATTTAGTCTGTTTCCGCATACGGGTCAGGACTGCGCGCCAAGGAAGGTAGCCGGCCCTCCAGACCCATAGCTCTGCGCATGACTATCGATTTCAGTGGCGCCTGCTGATCCAACCACTGCATCCCCGCATTGCGCAGCCAGCGCAGCGGTAGCGCATCAGCATGAAAAAGGCGCTCGAAACCCTCCATCGCCGCCATCATGCCCAGATTGGCACCCATCCGGCGCCGCTCATAGCGCTGCAATACCGCCAGATCGGACAAGGTTTCGCCGCGCTGCAAGGCCGCCGTGAGCACATCAGTCAACTCGGCGGCGTCCAGCAACCCGAGATTGACACCCTGCCCGGCCAGCGGGTGAATGCTGTGCGCAGCGTCCCCTACCAACACCAGGCCGTGCATCACATAGTCCTTGGCGTGACGCTGGCGCAACGGGATACAGTGCCTGGCGTCAACCGCCAGGACCCGGCCCACCCGCCGCTCAATGGCCTCGCCAATCTCACCTGCGAATGATGTGTCATCGAGTGCCATAACTCGCTGGGCCTGCTCGGGCAGCAGCGACCAGACAACTGAACAATAGTGCCGACCCTCTACATCTGGCAGGGGTAAAAAAGCCAATGGACCGCTCGGCAAGAAACGCTGCCACGCCGTATCCTGATGCGGTTGAGTTACCTGCACTGTCGTAACAATCGCGCTATGCAGGTAATCCCATTCACGCATGGCAAAACCAGCCAGTTCGCGCAGCTGCGACCGACCGCCGTCAGCGGCGACGATAAGCGGCGCATAAAGCCGTTCGCCATTCGCCAGACCAAGGCGCCAACCATGCTCCTCCTTGACCAACGCCTCAACTCGCCGACTACCCAGCAAGCTGACCCGGGTGCCGCGCAGAGCGTCGAGCAAGGCCTGCTGGATGCGCTGGTTCTCGATGATATGACCAAGGCGATTTTCATTCAGACTGTGCGCATCAAAATGAATATCACCAGTGCCGTCGGCATCCCAAACATGCATATGCCGATAGGCGCAACGCGCTTGGGCATCTATCAACTGCCAGACGCCCAGCCGGGTAAAAATGCGCTCAGAGGCGGCGCTTAGCGCGCTGACACGCGGATCGTAACCCGACGCAGTCAGTTGACGGGTAACCGGCCGATCGAGTGCCACGGCATCCAGCAGCGCAATACGCAAAGGGCTATCTGCCAGCGCCATGGCCAGGGTCGCCCCGACCATGCCCGCGCCGACAATAATCAGATCATACTGCTGAGCCAAGGCGGATTCCTCATGGGGGCCGATCATGCTTTCAAGCCCATGGCCTGCCGGGCAAACAGTCGCCGCGCGGGCGGTAGCAGGTCCAGGCCCAACAGCCCAAGATTACGCCCTATAGTCAGCAATGGCTGAGAGTTGCTGAACAACCGAGTCAGATAATCGCTAAAAGCAACCGTCTGGCGCTGGTCGCGCTGCTGCCTCTGCAGGTACTCCTGCAAGACCGCCAGATCACCAGGCAGACGCTGCTGCCGACCCGCTGCAATCAGCGTATCTGCCAGCGCCAGCGTGTCGCGCAGCGACAGATTGAAGCCCTGCCCGGCGATCGGATGCAGGCTGTGCGCGGCGTTACCCAGTACTACCAGATGCGGCCGCACCTGCTCCTGCGCCTCAATCAGCTGCAGCGGGTAACAGGCACGCGCGCCGACTTGCGTCAGCGCACCCATACGGTAGCCGAACGCTTCCTGCAGCCGCGCCAGAAACAGCGGATCCGGCAACGCGGCGACCTCGGCCGCCTGATCTTCCGGCAGCGTCCAGACCAGCGCACTGCGCTTGCTCGAGAGGGGCAGCAAGGCTAACGGACCTGACTGGGTAAAGCGCTCGTAGGCGACCGAGTTATGCCCCTCGGCCGAACTCACATTGGCAATAATCGCCGCCTGTCCATAAGGCTTGACCTCGCGGTGCACCCCCAGTTGATCAAGCAAACCCGAACGACCACCGTCAGCCAGCACCAGTAGATCGGTTTCCAGCTGGCTTAGCTGCCCCTGTTGTTCGATGTCCAGCGCGTAACCGCCCACCTGCGCCTGCAGCCTGACAACCCGCGCTGGCGCTAGCCATTCAACTACCTCCCGGTCCAGGGCACTGAGCAGCACCTGGCCAAGCAACGCATTTTCAACCACATAACCCAGCGCAGGCACACCTTCCTGGTGCGCATCCAGCCGCGTGATGCCGGGATGACCGCGATCCGACACATGAATATGCCGAATCGGCTCCGCGCCTTGAGCCAGAGCCTGCCATACACCAAGCCGCTCCAGCAGCAACCGACTACCATGCGACAGCGCGGTAGCACGAGCATCGTAGCTGGTCTGCAACTTGTCACCGGGGGGGTGCGCTTCGACCAGCCTGATTCGCCAGCCGGCCTGCCGAGCAAACGGCTGCAATGCCAGCGCCAGGCATGCGCCCACCATGCCGCCACCAACGATACTCAACTGACTGCTCACGCAAGCGCTCCAACATCTTGCCGCGCTTCGGCCATCAAGGCTTCAATTTCATCTGCATCCTTGGGTACCCCGCCGCTGAGAATGTCGCAGCCAGAGCGCGTGACGACCACATCATCTTCGATACGTATGCCGATACCCCGCCACTTGCGCGGCACGCTATCATCATCCGGGGCAATATAAATGCCTGGCTCCACGGTCATCACCATCCCCTGCTCCAGCTCGCGCCACTCACCGCCAACACGGTAATCGCCGACATCATGCACATCCATGCCCAGCCAATGGCCGGCACGGTGCATGTAAAACCGCTTGTAGGTCTCATTGGCAATCAGTTCTTCCAAATCACCCTTGAGCAGACCCAGTTGCAGAAGCCCCGCAGTAATGACGCGTACGGTAGCCTCATGCGATTCGTTCCAGTGCCGGCCCGGGGCAATGACCTCGAACGCCGCCTGCTGGGCAGCCAGTACAATGTCGTAGATGGCGCGCTGCTCGGTACTGAATCGACCGTTGGCGGGAAAGGTGCGGGTAATGTCGCTGGCGTAGCAGTCAAGCTCACAGCCAGCGTCGATCAGAATCAGATCGCCATCGCGAATCTGACTGGTATTTTCGGTGTAATGGAGAATGCAGCCATTGCGCCCTGCCGCGACGATAGAAGAATAGGCCGGCGAACGACTGCCATGGCGCATAAAGGTATGCTGCAGCTCAGCTTCAAGCTGATACTCATAAGCACCAGGACGGCAAACCTGCATTGCGCGGACATGCGCCTGGGCTGAAATCTCAGCTGCCGCCTGCATGACCTTGATTTCAGCCGCGCTCTTGTACAAGCGCATATCGTGCAACAGGTGATCCAGTGCAACGAACTCATTGGGCGGCGTCGCGCCAAGCCGCGCCTTGCTACGAATCACGTTGATCCAGTTGGTCAAGCGTCGATCAAAGTCCTGATTGGCACCCATCGCGTAATAGACGCGCTCGCGGCCCTCGATCAGACCCGGCAAAATATCGTCCACGTCCGTGATGGGAAAGGCGTCATCGGCGGCATACTCACTCACCGCCCCCTCCTGGCCGGCACGGTAACCGTCCCAGAGTTCGCGCTCCTTGTCCTTCTCCCGACAAAACAGCACATATTCACCATGTTCGCGGCCTGGAATCAGCACGGCGACCGCCTCCGGCTCGGGAAAGCCGGTGAGATACTGAAAATCACTGTCCTGCCGATACTGATGTTCGACATCACGATTGCGCACATACACCTGCGCCGCCGGCAATACCGCAATACTATTAGGCTCCATCTGGGCCATCAGAGCCTTGCGTCGACGTGCGTATTCTTGCCTGGATATATGCATGCTTACCTCGTGATTAGGGATTAACTACGTAGCGCGATGCCTATCACCGCATCAATGCAGCGAGGCTGGCGGCTGGGGCTGCTTATCTGCCGCCGGTTGACACTCGCTGAAAATCATCAGCACCGCCATGCGCACGTACTCCATCACCTCCATGAAATCGACCTCGTTGGCCTCGGACTCCTCCAAATCAGTCTGCACCTGGGCGATCGCCGCGAAGTCATGCAAGGCGCTGTCGGCCTCTTCGCTCAGTTCGCCTTGGCGTTCAACCAAGCCGAAACCACCTAGAAAGCCCTCACACCATTGACCCAACGCCTGGGTGCGATGATCCACTGTGGCACTGTCATCCGGTAGCAGCAGTGTTACCTCGAACCCGCTGCCAGCCAACTCGGCCATACTCGCATCATATAACTGAATCAGCTGAACCTTGCCCGCCTCGGACAATGTGCCGCGGGCATCCAGCAGCTCAGCGGCGACATTCAGCCAAGTGCCGTGGTCATAGCGCGCACCCGCAGAGAGCCGGCCCACCAGGTGGCCGTGCAGTTCGGCGGGGAAGCCCGCCGCGCCCAGATCATTGAACAGCTGAACGTAACGGTCGAAATCAAACACGGCAGGCATCAAAGCCATAATATCGGGGCCTCTCGGGGAGCGTAAGCAGGGTAAGCAGATAACTTTGCAGGAAATGTTTCCATTGTTGTGTAATCTACTGCGCAACAGCATCAGGGTCCAGTCTACCAGCCGACACCGAGCTGGCACACAAATGAGCAGGAACCGTTGTTTGACCGCCTCGAACAGCCCCACTATAGTTGGCCAACACCGGGATGACAGAATGGCGCAAATGGAAGAACCCGACATCAACACGCTGACCCTCAAAGTGGTGCAGCTAATCGAACTGTGTGACCGGCTGCAAGTGCAGAACCGGCATCTGCACGCCCAGGAAAAATCCTGGCGCGAAGAACGACTACAGTTAATTGAAAAGAACGATTTGGCCCGTCAGAAGGTCGAAGCCATGATATCGCGTCTCAAATCCCTGGAGCATGATTCATGAGCACCGCCCTGACTGTCACTTTGCACATCCTTGACAAGGAATACCGGGTCAGTTGCCCGCCCGAAGAGCGCAGCAATCTGGAGCAGGCCGCCCGCCACCTGGATACCACCATGCGTGACATCCGCAATAGCGGAAAGGTCATCGGCATTGAGCGTATTGCGGTGATGGCTGCTCTGAATATCAGCCACGACATGCTGACCGGTAGCCGGCAGCAGGACAGCACGCTGGACAGCCAGCAGAAACACATCAATGACCTGGTCAGCCGGCTTGATCAGGCACTGGCGCGCCACCAGCCCTGAACGGCCAAGCCCAATCAGCCATGAAAGCGCAGTGAAAACCCTGTATAGTCATCACTGTCCCTGGGACGCTTGCCAGTCGGCGATGTCCCTGAGCCGATACTCCTGTAGAAGGAGGCCACGCGTTGCTGCCAGTGCGCATGTCCGCATGACGGAAAGCCTGAGGCAGTACCGTGTCCCCCACCTTGAACTTTCGGGTTCAAGGGCTAACCCGACAGCGGCGTTTCCGGGGACTCTATCTTGACTTTACCTTCGCGCAGCGCACTTCGTAGCCAGCTACGCGCCGCTCGTCGAGCCCTTCCTGCGTATCAACAGCGGCATGCCAGCAAGCAATTATTTCGCCGGCTCGCCCAGCATCCATTATTCATTCGTAGCCAGCATATTGCCTTTTATCTTGCTAATGACGGAGAAATTGACCCCGCCCTCCTGCTCAAGCATGCAAAACGTCTGGGTAAAACCTGCTATGTGCCCGTACTCAGCCGCTGGCCCGCCACGCAAATGCGCTTTCAACGGTTAACGGTGGGGCAGCGCTGGCAGGCCAATCGTTTCGGCATCAGTGAGCCCGCTTACTGCCCACGTCAGCAAGTGCCGTCGTGGCGTCTTGGCTTGATATTGATGCCGCTGGTGGGGTTTGACGCCAAGGGCAACCGCTTGGGGATGGGCGGCGGGTTTTATGATCGCACGCTCAGTTACCGTGCCCGCCGCAGCGTGTGGGCCGGCCCTACCCTGCTAGGACTCGCCCACCACTGCCAGAAAGTAGCGGACCTGCCTGTCGCCTCCTGGGACATCCCCTTAGACGCGATCATGACCGATAGAGAATTCATACCGCTAACCCGAGCTACCGATAGCGTGCAACCCGTTGCTGATGTCGGCCCCTGGGAAACCGAGTCATAACCAAGACGTCACGACCCAAATCCTCTGGAGAGCCCATTCTCGCTGGATTAAGGTAAGGCGATATGCTATCATTGAGGCCTATTTTCAGGATTAGCTCATGCTTGCCCAACGCGCTGCCCGCCATCCCCAAGTTACCCGCGTGCTCATTTCGCTACTGCTGGCAATCTTGGTCGCTGGCATTCTGAGCGGCTGGCAGGCGTTATTGCGAGCCGAACAACATCAATCCAAGGCGCGTCTCCAACTCGAGACGGACGCCATTGCCCAGCAATTGCAGACCCGCTTTGAACTCCAAGCCCAAGCACTGCAACGACTCGGCAAGCGCTGGCCCTCACACTACGACAAAGCATTGGCGTGGCAGCAGGATGTGCAAGCCCTACTGGATGGATTCGACAACTTCCAGGCAATAGAGTGGCTTGACAGCCAGTACCGGATGCGCTGGATTGAGCCACTTGCCGGCAACGAAGAAGCAGTGGATTTTGTCTATACAGCGGCCCACCCGAACTACCCAATACTGTTACAAGCACGCGACACCCAGACACCGTTGCTGAGTAATAGCTTTGAATTGCTGCAGGGCGGCCGCGGGCTCGCCTACTACATCCCGCTATATCGCAGAGCCAATGATCCGACCAGCTTTGACGGCTTATTGCTCGGTATTTTCCGCGTGGAAGTACTGCTGGGCACGCTACTGCGCGAAGAGCGCAACTACCAGTTGAGCATTGATTTTCATGAACAAGACCAACTTCTATTCAGCCACAAAACCGCTGACACACTAGACCAAGGCTGGACCGTCAGCAGCCCTGTGCAACTAGGCCGCAACACCGGCTTCTACATTACCGCCATGCCTACCTCCAGCTTACTGGCTAGCAGCACCACGCATCTGCCACTGCTCATCCTAATAAGTGGCTTGCTCGCCGCCGTTTCACTTTGCTATGCCCTGTGGCTGGCCTTGCTCAGCGCCCAACGCCTTGAAGCCCTGGGTGCCAGCAATCGCAAACTGCAACAGGAAATCGTCCGCAGGCAAAGTACGGAAGAAAGCCTGCAACGCAATCAGGCGCAACTCAAACTAGTGCTGGACATGACCAACTACAGCCATGATGCCTTGTTCATCATCGGCATGAATCCGCAGGAACTGGTGTACCTCAACCGTACATGCTGGAAAAGCCTGGGCTACAGCGAGGAAGAGTTGCGGCAGATTATCGCCATAGCCCCCGCAGACATCATGCCTGACGTTCTGGCTTGGTCATCCGAACTCAGGGAGTTGGCCGAACGGGGCGGTAACTCAATTTACCAGCAACATGTCACTACCCGGCACGGAAAGAGCATACCGCTTGAAATCAGCGTCCAGCATCTGAACCGCTATGGCCGCGCCTATCTGATTTGCGTGGGCCGCAACAATAGCGAACAACTGGAAGTTGCCGCACGCCTGCAAGAACTGTCACAACAGGATGGCTTGACCGGCCTGTACAACCGCCGCTACTTCGACGAAGCCCTTAACCGCGAGTGGCGCCGGCTACGCAGACAATCCGGACCTTTGGGCCTACTGATGCTGGATGTCGACCACTTCAAGGCGTTCAACGACAGCTTGGGACATCAAGCCGGGGATGATGCGCTCAAGCAACTGGCCAACGCCATGAGGGGCACCTTGTTACGCGAGGGTGAAGCGGTATGCCGCTACGGCGGCGAGGAGTTTGCGATCATTTTACCGGGGGCCGATATTGCCCAGTGCGCGGAGGTAGCCCGGCACCTGCATGCCGCAGTCAAGGAACTCAAGATCCCGCATCCATCCAGCCAACAACAATGGCTTACCGTGAGCATCGGTGCGGCCAGCTTGCCCGCCACAGAACAGGACCGACCAGAAAGTCTGATCAGCCTGGCGGACAAAGCCCTGTATACGGCCAAGGCCACCGGGCGCAATCGGAGCGTCATGTCTAGCGATGACGAGTGGCCTGACTAGCCCAAATACAATTGATAGGCTGGATTGTCGCTTTCATCCCAATAAAGATAGCCAATTTCATCCAGTGCTTCGGGCACTTTGCTGCGCTCCGCGACCGGCACCTGCAGACCCACCACCACGCGCCCGTAGGCTGCACCGTGATTTCGGTAGTGAAACATGGAAATATTCCAGCGCCCACCTAGCTTGTTGAGGAAGTTAAACAGCGCACCCGGGCGTTCGGGAAATTCGAAGCGATAGACCACTTCGTCAACGATCTGATCACAATGCCCGCCGACCATGTGCCGAATATGCAGTTTCGCCAGCTCATTATCGGTGAGGTCCATCACCGGAAAACCCTGGCCGCTGAGCATCGCCACCAGTTCACTACGCGGATCCTGTTCAGGATGGGTCTGCACGCCGACAAAAATGTGCGCTTCTTTAGCGTCGTGGTAGCGATAGTTGAATTCTGTAATGGCGCGCTTACCGATGGCCTGGCAAAACGCCTTGAAACTGCCCGGTTTTTCCGGAATGGTCACCGCCAGCAAGGCTTCTCGCTGCTCGCCGATTTCGGCACGCTCGGCCACATGGCGCAGGCGGTCGAAATTGACGTTAGCACCGGAGTCAATCGCGATAAATACCTTGCCGCTGCAACCTTCACGTTCCACATATTTCTTGATCCCGGCCACCCCCAGGCAGCCTGCCGGCTCGCAGATCGAACGGGTGTCATCGTAGATATCCTTGATAGCCGCGCACATTTCATCGGTGGAGACGGTAATCACCTCATCGACATAATGCCGGCACACCTCGAAGGTATGTTCACCGACCTGCGCCACCGCCACGCCGTCAGCAAACAGGCCCACCTGACTCAGCACCACCCGGCTCCCGGCGTCCATCGCGGCCTTCAGGCACGCCGACTCTGTCGGTTCCACGCCAATCACTTTAATCTCAGGCCGCAGGTATTTGACGTAGGCAGCAATGCCTGCAATCAGGCCGCCGCCGCCCACAGGGACGAATATCGCGTCCAGGCTACCCTGATGCTGACGCAGAATTTCCATTGCAATAGTGCCCTGGCCGGCAATGGTGTCCGGGTCATCGTAGGGGTGGATATAGACCAGGCCCTTTTCCTTGATCAGCTTTTGTGAATAGGCCAACGCCTCATCAAAGGCATCGCCGTGCAGCACCACCTTCGCACCCCGCGCACGCACCGCCCGCACCTTTATTTCCGGCGTCGTACGCGGCATTACAATGGTCGCCTTGACGCCCATATGGCGTGCAGCATAGGCCAGACCTTGTGCATGATTACCCGCCGAAGCAGTGACCACCCCGCAAGCTCGCTGCTCATCGCAGAGCAGTGCCAGTTTGTTGTAGGCACCCCGAATCTTGAAGGAAAAAACCGGCTGCAGATCCTCGCGCTTGAGCAGCACGGTGTTGTCCAGGCGTTCAGACAGAAAAGGCGCTGCATGAATGGGCGTTTCCACTGCGACATCATAAACGCGGGAACTGAGGATCTTCTTGACGTAGGTTTCCAGCATGAGGGCTTCTGTCTGTCCGTGGGTAAAACGACCAGTCTAGCGAATCAGTCGTTCGCCGACTACACGCACGGGGGATCGGGCGCGTATAATCTATGACTTTAATAACGCCGTTAAAAGGTAGCTACTCATGACCCAAGATGAACTCAAACAGGCCGTTGGCCAGGCCGCCGTGGACATTTTGCTGCCCACGTTGGAGGACAAGAGCATCATCGGTGTTGGCACTGGCTCGACGGCTAACTGCTTTATTGACGCGCTAGCGCAGCACAAGGGTTTTTTCGATGGCGCTGTGGCGAGCTCAGACGCCACTGCCGCACGCCTTAAGGGGCATGGCATTCCAGTATATGACCTCAATAGCGTACATCAGCTGGATTACTACGTAGATGGCGCAGACGAAGCTAACAAGCATCTTGAGCTGATCAAAGGCGGCGGGGCCGCACTGACCCGCGAAAAGATCGTCGCCGCCGTAGCCCAGACCTTCATCTGCATCGCTGATGAGAGCAAGCTGGTTGATACCCTTGGCGCATTCCCGTTACCTGTCGAAGTCATCCCCATGGCCCGCAGTCACGTAGCGCGTGAAATCGTCAAACTGGGCGGTGACCCGGTGTACCGCGAAGGCTGTGTAACGGATAACGGCAATGTGATTCTGGACGTTCACAACCTGCAGATCCACGATCCACGCAAACTGGAAGAACAGCTCAACGCCATCGTCGGGGTGGTCTGTAACGGGCTTTTTGCGGCACGACCCGCGGATATCTTGTTGCTGGGCACTGGCAATGGCGTGCAAACGCTGAAAAAGCCCGCCTGACCGCCACCGACTGCGCAGCCGTTACTCGCCAGGCACAAACCGGTAGAACAGGTTGGGTTCGCTGACGATATAAATCCGCTGCTGGTCGTCTACCGCCAACCCTTCAGCCTGTGGCACAGACGCTCGCAGACCGCTCATGCCCCGCCATAACCCCAATAGGCTGAGCGGGCTACCCTGCGCATCGTACTCCACCACCATATGCGACTCATCGCTGAGCAGCAGCATATGACCAGTAGGATCATGTAGGGTCAACGACGACAGGTCACTCATGAACAGGCGGGGCGACGCGGCGGGTTTGACCTCGGTGATACTGATA
This sequence comes from Halopseudomonas pelagia CL-AP6, assembly GCF_000410875.1. Taxonomy (GTDB): domain Bacteria; phylum Pseudomonadota; class Gammaproteobacteria; order Pseudomonadales; family Pseudomonadaceae; genus Halopseudomonas; species Halopseudomonas pelagia. The sequence goes on along the minus strand of NZ_AROI01000006.1, from coordinate 104,810 downwards.
TTCATGGCGCGCTGTGGGTCGGCATCGACAAAACCCTCAACCGCCAACAAGCGTAACGGATCACGCTCTTTGACCACCAGCAGGCGCTGGCGCTGGCCATCCCAGGACAGCCCTTCAAAACCCTTGTTACCTACCTGATCCAAACCGATCATCAAGCTTGGGGCGTCACTCACATCCAGGTTCTGGGTATCGGCCGATATTCTGGCCAGAATCAACCTCTGCGAACGCTCTTCGGCAATCACGTAGAGGTCATTCTGCACATGGGTCAGACCCTCCATGTCGACAACCCCCTGAATGCTGATCTCACGTAGCAGCTCACCGTCAAGGGATAGCTCGACCATCAGCGGCCGGCCGTTAAGCACCCCAAAAAGGCTGTTGGTAGCCGAATTGAACGTCAGTGCAGACAAGTCGTCGTCAATGCCCGCGATTTCCAATGCCTGGATATCGACCCTATAACGCCCCAGATTGAAGCCTTGGGCCGGCATGCTCTGGCGATTGAGCTTCCAATTTTGCCAAAGCAACACATCCAGATGCAGCGCATGCAATATTATGGCGCCAATCAGCACAACACCCATAAGCGTGAGAAGGGCTTTTACTTTCAAGGCGCAGACTCCAGAACAGGCCGTTCAGACAGGAATGCGGGCGCAGGTCATGGCAGGCCAGCGGCCTGACATAAGCGCAAGGTGATGATCAAGCAACCTCGTTAGTGACCTCGGTCGTTACCTTGAGCAGATCGCCCAGCGACAAGGCCAGCTGGTCTCCAGCGTGCAATACCCCCACGCCCGCCGGGGTACCGGTAATAACCACATCACCAGGCAGCAGGGTGAATACCTGGGCGATATGCTGCAATAGCGGCAGGATTGGCGTAATCATATCCGCACTGCTGCCCTGCTGGCGCACCTCACCATTGATCTTCAGCATCAAGGGAAGTGCATTCAAGGCTGCCGCGTGCGCTGGATCGATAAACACCGACAGCGGACAGGCTCCATCAAATGCCTTGGCGCGCTCCCAGGGGTGCGCCTTGGCCTTGAGTTGATCCTGCAGTTCACGCAGGGTCAGATCCAGGGCCAGGCCTATCCCGGCCAAGGCCCTTTTAGCCTGCTGCTCGGTCACATCACCGCTGAGCGTTTCACCAATCAGCAGAGCGATTTCGGTTTCATAATGCACAGGGCCTCGACGAGCTGACAGCACGACCGGCGCACTCAAAGGCACCACCGAGGTCGAGGGCTTGATAAACAGCAGCGGTTCGCTCGTTACCGGGTTGTTCAACTCGCGGGCATGCTCGGCATAATTGCGCCCAACACACACAACCTTGCCCAAAGGCAATTGCGCAGAAGTACCATCGACGAACAGGTGCTGATAGGTCATAAACCGATCCTTGTAGAGGGCGTTCAGGCGAAAATCTTGCCCGGATTCATAATGCCGTTGGGATCAAATACGGCCTTGATCGACTTCATCACGGCAATTTCGGCCGTACTGCGGCTGTAAGTTAAATAGTCCCGCTTGGTCATACCCACGCCGTGCTCGGCGGAGATCGAGCCGTGGTATTTCTGCACGATTTCGAACACCCACTTATTCACGGTCGCGCACTTGGCAAAGAACTCGTCCTTGGCCATGGTTTCAGGCTTGAGAATATTCAGGTGCAGATTACCGTCACCGATATGCCCGAACCAGACGATTTCAAAATCCGGATAATGCTCGCCGACAATCGCGTCGATATCGTGCAGGAACGCCGGCACCTTGCCGACCGTGACAGAGATATCGTTCTTGTAGGGCGTCCAGTGCGAGATGGTCTCGGAAATAAATTCGCGCAGCTTCCACAGGTTCTGCAACTGCTGCTCGCTCTGGCTCATCACACCGTCGACTACCCAGCCCTGTTCAACGCAATGCTCGAAGGTCGCCAGCGCCTCGTTGGCGACGTCCTCGTTCAGCGCTTCGAACTCCAGCAACGCATAGAACGGGCAGTCAGTCTCGAATGGCGCTGGCACGTCGCCGCGGCCCATGATCTTGGCCATCGCCTTGTCGGAGAAGAACTCAAAGGCGGTCAGATCCAGCTTGCCCTGGAAGGCGTGCAACACCGGCATGATCGAATCGAAATCCGGCGTACCCAGCACCATCGCGGTGAGATTTTTCGGCGCCCGTTCCAGGCGCATGGTGGCTTCGACGACAAAGCCCAGCGTACCCTCGGCGCCAATAAACAGCTGGCGCAGGTCATAACCGGTGGCGTTCTTGATCAGGTCCTTGTTCAGCTCGAGCAGCTCGCCGGTACCGGTGATGACCTTCAGGCCGGCCACCCAGTTGCGGGTCATGCCGTAGCGAATCACCTTGATACCGCCCGCATTGGTGCCGATATTGCCGCCAATATTACTCGAACCAGCTGAGGCAAAATCCACCGGGTAATACAGCCCCTGCTCTTCGGCAAAATGCTGAAGCTGCGCAGTGATCACACCCGGCTGGCAGACCACCGTGCGGTCGAACTCATTAAACTCGACAATCTTGTTCATATAGTCGAAGGACACAACGATCTCGCCATTGGCCGCGACCGCAGCCGCAGACAACCCGGTACGCCCGCCAGAGGGCACCAGCGCGAGCTTCTGCTGGTTGGCAAAACGCACGATGGCCTGCACCTGCTCGACGCTTTTGGGAAACACTATAGCCAGCGGCGCGGGCTCAAAGTGCTTGGTCCAGTCCTTGCCCCAGGTATTCAGCGACTCTGGGTCGGTACGCACCTTGTCCGGTTCGACCAGGGTCTTGAGGGTTTCAATCACGGCTTCTGGGGTCATGGGCGGCTCTCAAACAGGATTCATGCTGTACCTGAAGACTTTTCATGCAGGGACAGGCATCAGAAAAGGGAGATTATGCTAGCATACGCGGCTTCCGAAACAGGACTCTTGCTGCGACAAAAAAAGTCACCGATTCCTGCCGGTTCATCCTAATCAGCATTGCGGATACCAGACACCATGATTAAAACCTCGCTGGACAAAAGCAAGATCAAGTTTCTGCTCCTCGAGGGCGTACACCAGACTGCCGTCGATACCCTGAAGGCAGCCGGTTACACCAATATCGAGTATCACACTGGCTCGCTGCCGGAAGAACAGCTGAAAGAAGCCATTGCCGACGCACATTTTATCGGCATTCGCTCGCGCACCCAGCTTACCGCTGACGTGTTCAGCCACGCGCACAAGCTGGTTGCCGTGGGGTGCTTCTGCATCGGCACCAACCAGGTCGATCTGAATGCCGCCATGGAAATGGGTATCGCAGTATTCAATGCACCCTATTCCAACACCCGCTCGGTAGCAGAACTGGTGCTGGCCGAGGCGATCCTGCTGCTACGCGGCATTCCCGAGAAGAATGCCTCCTGCCACCGCGGTGGCTGGATCAAGAGCGCCGACAACTCCTACGAAATCCGCGGCAAGAAGCTGGGCATCGTCGGTTATGGCTCGATCGGTACCCAACTGTCAGTCCTCGCTGAAGGCCTGGGCATGCAAGTGCTGTTCTACGACGTAGTGACCAAATTGCCGCTGGGCAATGCAGTTCAGGTCGGCTCACTGACCGAACTGCTGGGCATGGCCGATATCGTCACGCTGCATGTGCCGGAAACGGCCGCCACCAAGTGGATGATGGGCGAGAAGGAAATCCGCGCTATGAAGCCCGGCGGAATCCTTATCAATGCTGCTCGTGGCACCGTGGTGGATATCGATGCATTGGCCGGCGCGCTGCGTGACAAGCACTTGAATGGCGCGGCAATCGATGTATTCCCGGTCGAGCCACGCTCCAACAAGGAAGAATTTGTCAGCCCGCTGCGCGAGTTTGATAACTGCATCCTCACCCCACATGTTGGCGGTTCAACGCTGGAAGCGCAGGCCAATATCGGCCTGGAAGTGGCGGAAAAGCTGGTTCGTTACAGCGACAACGGCACCTCGATCACTTCGGTCAACTTCCCGGAAGTAGCGCTGCCATCGCACCCAGGCATGCACCGTTTGCTGCACATTCACCAGAACGTGCCCGGCGTGATGAGCGAAATCAACCAGGTATTTGCGGCCAATAACATCAACATCTGCGGCCAGTTTCTACAAACCAATGACAAAGTCGGTTACGTGGTGATCGACGTTTCAGCCGAGGCATCGGAACTGGCACTGGAAAAAGTCCAACAGGTCAAAGGCACCATCCGCGCCCGCGTACTGTTCTAGGCCCTTACCGCAGCACGCTCTCGTGTGCCGCAGAACTTGTGCCACCGGACAATAAGGCGCAGCTCCAGTGAGAGGCTGCGCCTTGTTTGTTTCTGATCTAGCCGGAACCGCTCTACTGTAATACGCTGGAAACCTGACGCTGGTTCAATGGCGCTTCAACTCGCCAATGAACTCACACCATGTCTGCCATTCAGTCCCTCGCTGCCTTGCTCAAAGCGGTCGCTCCGTTGAGCCCGACCATGACCGTCAGTGACGTCGCAGACCAGTTCCTGCAACCCGCCTATAAGGCGTTCCTTTCGCTACCAATAGTCGATGCGCAACAACGTCCGCTGGGCCTGATCAGCCGCTATCGATTACAGGATATTTTTATGCGGCGCTTTGGCCGCGATCTCTGGGGCAAGCATTCCGCAACGGAAGCAGTTAACCCGGATTCCCTGGTTATTGCACTCAACACCTCACTGGATGAGGCCGCCCGCATCGTAACGGCGCAGCTACAGTACCCGATCACCGAAGACTTCATTCTGGTCGACGAAGCTGGCTGCTATCAGGGGCTGGGCACCGTACTGGACTTGCTCAAGGCCATGGAGGGGCGGATCGACCAACGCAACCGCGCACTCAATCGCGCTCTGCGTGAGCTGAAGAACTCCCAGACTCATTTGATTCAATCGGAGAAGATGGCCTCCCTCGGTCAAATGGTTGCCGGCGTGGCGCATGAATTGAACACGCCCCTGGGCTACGTGAAAAACAACGTGCAACTGCTCCGCGATCTGGTCCAACCGCTACTGGCGCTGGCCGAGGCTCAGGCACAACTGAGCGAATGCCTGACCAACCCCGACACACCCACCGAGACCGTCGAAGCCCGATTTTCGCGGGTACAGGACGCCACCGCACTGGCCTCCCCCGGGACTTTCGAAGAGGACTTCACGCCACTGATGGAGGACACGCTCTACGGTCTTGAACAGATCGGCGAGCTGGCCGTCAGCCTCAAGGACTTTGCTCGTCTCGACCGCGCTATGAGTGAAGATATCGACCTCAATGACTGCATTCGCAGTGCCTTGGTCATTGCCCGCAACACGCTGAAAGACAAGGCTCAGGTCATTACCCGCCTAGGTCAGTTGCCAACCCTCACCTGCACCCCGTCCCAGATCAATCAGGTGTTGCTCAATATGCTGACCAACGCCGCTCAAGCCATACAGGGCAACGGGCAGATTCTGATCAAGAGCTGGGCTGACGCTCAGCACGCCTACCTGTCGATCCAGGACAATGGCCAAGGCATTCCGAAAGCCGTTCAGCAGCGCATCTTCGATCCGTTCTTCACTACCAAGGCAGTGGGTGAAGGAACTGGCCTGGGTTTGGCAATCAGCTACAAGATTATCCAGGAACACGGTGGCAATATCCGCTTTGCCTCTGAACCGGGGCGCGGTACGCGCTTTGTTATCAGCCTGCCGCTAAACCAAAATCAGCCGCAGCAACGGAGCGCTTAGATGTCCTCTGCCAATCCCGTACGCATTCTGTTCGTCGATGATGAAGAGCGTATTCTACGCACGCTGTCCCTGCAATTTCGACGTCAGTATCAGGTATTTACCGAGGCCAACCCCGAGCGGGTCATGGCCCGCCTGGTAGCCGAGCCAGTGGATATCATTGTCAGCGATCAACGCATGCCACTGATGAGCGGCAGTCAGTTGCTCGCCCAGGTGCAGAAAGCTTACCCAAACACCCTGCGCATCCTACTCACGGGCTATTCGGATCTGGACGCTGCGGTGGACGCTCTCAACAGCGGCGGCATTTTCAGGTATCTGACCAAACCCTGGGACCAGCAGGCCATAACCAATACCCTGGCGCAAGCCGCCAAAATAGTACTGCATCGCAGAAGCTTTGCCGACGCGCCCGTTGCGCTACCCGCCGCCGCGACCAAGGGCAAGTCAGTACGCTTGTTGCTGGTCGACGACGACGCCGAGAACCAGTTGCTGAGTGGCGAAATTTGCCAGCAACTAGGCGTGCAACTGCAGACCGCCGCGACGCTGGAGGCCGCGGTTGCCCGATTGAACGGGGACGAGATCGACATCCTGCTCAGCGACATACGTCTGGGTGGTGAAGACCTGCGACCGCTGCTGATGACGCTGGCCCTGGCGTACCCACAGTTGCTGAGCATAGTCATAACACCTTTTCAGGACACCGATCTGCTGCTGAAGCTGATCAACCAGGCGCAAATCTTCCGCTACCTGCCCAAGCCGATTCGTCGCGGGATGCTGGAACGGGCAATCAAGGCCGCGGTAGCCCGGGTGGAAGAAGCGCGGCAACAACCTAGCGCGCCTGTTATGCGCCAAGCCGAAGCGCCCCGTGCGGCGGAGGAACAGAACCAGATCAGTAACTTTATGGGCATGCTTGGGCGACTGCGCCAGCGGCTCACCGCCTGACTGACGGCCACCCACCAGGGTTTCCTCAGCACAGCAACGGGTTGTCCGGGCGACGGCGAAACCAACCCACCAGACTGGCGCGCTCGCGATGGGCGGCCAGTACCTCATGGACCGTCCGGTCACTCATAAATACCGCCAGGCTGCCGCCACGGGGTGCTATATCCCGCTGCCCCTGGGGCAGATGCAAGCGTAATTCGCCGCCGTCCCCCGGCCGCCAATGCTGGTTCAAATACGCCACTACCGACACCGTCCGTAACGGATTCCCCTTAAAGCGATCCAGGTGTTTACGATAACCTGCGCCCGGCGGGTAGAGGGCATAATGCGTTTCGAAACTGTCCAACCCAAGAAACAGGCTGCGATTCAATGCCACGCGCAACGCCTCCATCAGCGCCAGAAACTGGTCATTCGCAATGCAGGGCGGGCAATCGTCGAGCCAGCGTGTATAGTCGCCACGGATGGAAGGAATCACCAGTTCCTCGCCCAACGGGCCAACGGCCGCCGGGGTCAGATCATCAGCTTGCCAGAGCCGCTTGCATTGGGCCGCCAGACTATCAACCAGCTCGGACGACAACGCATCCTGCTGCACTGACCAGCCGCAACTGGCCAGATCGTCGGCCACGCGCTCAAAGCAGGTACTTGGCGGCACAGGGAACTCGGCCATGTTAAAACACTCAAAAGGAGGGTCGGAGATCACCCCGGATAGCACTGGAAAGACCCAATTACCAGATCATGGGTTTGCGCGCATTGTATCCATTGCGAGCAACCCGGCAAGCCCCACTAGTCCTTATTGCGAGAATCTATGCGCCTCAAACCGCTGCATTTGCTGATCATGTCTTTGCTGGCCGCGCTGGCCCTAACCACTATGAGCGCGCGTGCCAACACCGACAGGCTGTATGAACTGTCTGGCATGGCCACTCACCAGACCCACTTCCAGCACGCGCTGACCGCAGCTCAGCAGCGTTATGCGCAACAATTGCCGCGCAATGTATATGAAAGCCTGGTGCGTCAGAGCAATCAACGCTTTGCCCCGCAGGCGATGACTGATCGTGCTCAGGCGCGGCTGGCATTGGCCATGAATGCGAGCAGTCATGAACAGGCAGTGGCCTTTTATGAAAGCGCACTGGGCGGCAAAATCGTTGCACTTGAAACACAGGCGACCTCTGCCACTTCTGTAGCCGCCATGCAGCGTGGCATACCGCAAATGGAGGTCAGCACCGAACGCTTGACCACGCTACGCCAGTTGAGCGTCAGCCTGCCCGCGCTGGAGCTGGGCGTTGAGGTATCCATGTCGCTGGCTAATCTGGCCACGCAAAGCGCCAACGACCTGCTCGGCGGCTTGTTCCAAGTACCCGGCAACGTCGTCGACAGCCGGCGCGATACCCTGCGTGGGCAGATGCAGCCGGATCTGCCAAACACCCTGGCTTACGTCTATCGGGACCTGAGTGATACAGAACTCCAGCAGTACCTGGACTGGGCGCAGTCAGAAGCGGGTAGAAATACCAGCCGGGCGATGGAGTTGGCTGCTAAGGATGCATTGAATCCCTAAGCCCTGATGGTATCAAGCTGATGCGCCACGGCCGTCAGGCCTCTATCTCATCAAACTGCTCACCCAGCCAGCACAAATACTCCCGGCGAATGGACTCGCCTTCGTTGGCCAGGTGATGCCTGGCCTTGGCCAGAAAGAACACCTCTGGACTGCTGAATTTATCCTCCAGTACTTTCAGGTTGTGCTGCCAATCGACGGTCTTATCCATTCGCCCTTGAATAATCAATGGCGAATAAGTGCTGCTTTGCGCCGCCTCGATACGCGGAATCCACTTTTCCAACGCCTGAACCCAGGCTACGGGCAATACCTGTGGCTGCAACGGATCACGCTCGCGGATAAAGTCGAGGAATGCCTGGTCGTTGGAGTTGTCAGTAAACTTGCGGCCCAACTGCTGTACGAAACCACCCAGCAGCCGCAAGCTCATCTGCGACATACCCCATTGCCGCGGGCGCACCAACGGCGCCATCAGCACAGTATGGCCCAGCTCTCTGGGTAGCGGACCATGTAACAGCTTATCGATCAGAATGGCTCCACCAGTACTCTGCCCGAGCAGGTGCCAGGGCGCTGGCAGCTCCCACTGCGCGGCATGATCCAGTACCGCGTCCAGGACTTTTTGGTAACGCAGAAAGCAATCAATGCTGGCGCGCTCGCCACTGGACAAACCATGACCCGGCAAATCAAAGGCCAGCACCGCCAGACCCCGCTGCAGCGCCCAATTAATCAGGTGTCGGTACAGCCCCATGTGATCGTAGTAGCCGTGCAGGATAATCAGCGTGCCGTGGGCCTGAGCCGGGCGCCAGACCTGTACCGCCACGGCGAATTCATCGACCTGTATGCGCCCCAGATGCTGGGGCGAGTGGTCGCTGAAGTCGATCCCGTAGTAGCCCGCATAACGCCGCGCTGGGTCATCTAACGGGCGACCCGGCTCCAGCAACGGCAGCCGCTCAACGAGCAAATCTAAAAAAGCCTGATCCATTCACATACCCACTGGGTAAAAGAGCGGTGACCCGGATTTGCCGAGCCGCCTACGCAGCGCGACAGAATTCCACGCCTCGAACATGATTTGCAACCCATCATCGTGTAACATACTGCCTCCAAATTCCACGTCCTGCGCATGATCGCGCAGGTTGTCTGCAGAGTGAGGGTTTTCCATGACTGAACGCGTCCAAGTCGGCAGCCTGCAAGTTGCCAAGGTTCTCCACGATTTCATCAATCAGCAGGCCATCCCCGGCTCCGGCGTCAATGCCGATGCCTTCTGGGCCGGCTTTGAAACCCTGCTCACTGACCTGGCACCGAAGAACAAAGCCCTCCTCGCCAAGCGCGACGCGCTACAGGCCAAGATTGATGCTTGGCATCAAGGCCGTGCAGGCCAAGCCCACAACGCCGTTGAATACAAAGCCTTCCTGCTTGAGATTGGCTACCTGCTGCCCGAGCCTGATGACTTCCAGGCGACAACCGCCAATGTCGATGAAGAAATCGCCCAGTTGGCTGGCCCGCAGCTCGTCGTACCCGTCATGAACGCGCGCTTCGCGCTGAACGCTGCGAATGCCCGCTGGGGTTCGCTGTATGACGCACTGTATGGCACCGATGCGATTTCTGAAGCCAACGGCGCCAGTAAAGGCCCTGGCTACAATGAAATCCGTGGCAACAAGGTTATCGCCTTCGCCCGCGCCTTCCTCGATGAGGCAGCACCGCTGGCCAAAGGTTCCCACGTAGACTCCACTGCCTACGTGATCAAGAACGGTCAACTGGCCGTGACGCTGCAGGACGGTAGCGACACCGGCCTGAAAGACAGCGCCCAGTTTATCGGTTCCACGGGCCAGGCCGAGCAGCCTGAGGGCGTATTGCTCAAGCACAACGGCCTGCACTTCGAAATCCAGATCGACCCCACCAGCAATGTCGGTCAGACCGACGCAGCCGGTGTCAAGGACGTACTCATGGAGTCTGCCCTGACCACCATCATGGATTGCGAAGACTCCATCGCGGCGGTGGATGCCGATGACAAGACCGTGGTTTACAGCAACTGGCTAGGCCTGATGAAAGGCGACCTGGCGGAAAGTGTCGCCAAGGGCGGCAGCAGCTTCACCCGGACCATGAATCCCGACCGCGAGTACACCCAGGCAGACGGTTCCACGCTGACCCTGCACGGCCGCTCGCTGCTGTTCATCCGTAATGTTGGCCACCTGATGACCAACAACGCGATCCTCGACAAGGACGGCAACGAAGTACCAGAAGGCATCATGGATGGTGCGTTCACCAGCCTGATCGCCCTGCACAACCTGAATGGCAACACCAGCCGCAGGAACACCCGTACCGGCTCGGTGTATATCGTCAAGCCAAAGATGCACGGCCCGGAAGAAGTGGCTTTCACTAGCGAACTGTTCGGCCGTATCGAGGACATCCTCGGCATGCCGCGCAATACGCTGAAGGTCGGCATCATGGATGAAGAACGCCGCACCACGATCAACCTCAAGGCCTGCATCAAGGCCGCCAGCGAGCGTGTGGCCTTTATCAATACCGGCTTCCTCGATCGCACCGGTGACGAGATCCATACCTCCATGGAAGCGGGTCCGTTTATCCGCAAGGGTGATATCAAGGGCGCCGTGTGGATTAGCGCCTACGAAAACAACAACGTTGATATCGGTCTGGCTACCGGCCTCAAGGGCCGCGCCCAGATCGGCAAGGGCATGTGGGCCATGCCCGACCTGATGGCCGCCATGCTGGAGCAGAAAATCGCTCACCCGATGGCCGGTGCCAATACCGCCTGGGTACCTTCACCCACTGCCGCAACGCTGCATGCACTGCACTACCACAAGGTCAATGTCGCCGAGCGTCAGGCCGAACTGGCCAAGCGTACACCGGCATCAGTCGACGACATCCTGACCATCCCGCTGGCACCCAACACCAACTGGTCTGCCGCCGAGATTCAACAGGAACTGGACAACAACGCCCAGGGCATCCTCGGCTATGTGGTGCGCTGGGTCGACCAAGGCGTGGGCTGCTCCAAGGTGCCGGATATCAATGATATCGGTCTGATGGAAGACCGCGCCACCCTGCGTATTTCCAGTCAGCATATCGCTAACTGGTTGCGCCACGGTGTTTGCACCCAGGAGCAGGTTATGGAGACCCTGCAGCGCATGGCTGCTGTGGTGGATCGTCAGAACGCCAACGATCCGGCTTACAAGCCTATGGCAGCGAACTTTGACGACAGCATCGCCTTTCAAGCTGCCGTCGAGCTCTGTGTAGAAGGTAGCGTGCAGCCTAACGGTTATACCGAGCCAGTTCTGCACCGCCGCCGTCGCGAGTTCAAGGCACGCTACGGCCTGTAAATCATTGATTTACCCAAGGCAATAGCAAAACCCCGGTCCGTCCGGGGTTTTTTATGCGCTTTTTCTTACAATCACGACAAGGCTCACACAATCGGCGATTGAAGAAAGTCACTGCAACAGCGCATCATGTCAGCATTACATAACACAGAGAACGCACCTATGAGCCTGGCCTGGTATATCGCGGCAGAGAGGGATGTGGCTGGTCTAGACATCTTCTGCAACGGCAAATCGATTGCCCATAGCGATGAGGAACGCCTGGAACAACTGTGCCTGGAACTGGGAGTCAGCCCGTTGATGGATTTTTTCAGCGTGGACCCACAGGAGACCGAAAATCTACTGGAAGCCTATCTCGATAACGATGAAGAGCCACTCAGTACGCCCGAAGAACAATGGTTCCCGGCCGCCGACGGACTGGTAACGATTCGCGCGCTATACAATTACCTTACCGAGCACCCGGGGCAGCTTGAGAACCAGCAAGCAGTGCTGGACGATCTGAGTGAATATCTGCGGATTTTGCAGACATTACGTCAACATCAGGTGCGATGGCACCTGGCAATAGATATCTGACCGCCGATAGCTCATACCTGATAAGAATGCCAGCGGTCAGCACAGGGGTCCCGGGAACCTGGTTAGTGCTTGAGAATCACGTAAAACGCATGAATGATGCCGGGTATGAACCCGAACAGAGTCAGCAGGATGTTCAGCCAGAAATGACCTTTGAAGCCGACTTCCATGAAAACGCCTAACGGCGGTAACAGTACGGCAAATATCATTTTGATGGGGTCTGTCGCGGTAACGGCCATGGTCGCTCCTTATAATATGGACAATACTTAGGACAGCCTCACCAACACATAAGTTCGGCGCTGCGCTAGCGATCCGGCGGGAAACGAACGCTAACCCGCCGCGGACCTTTTCCCCCAAACCACCAGGGCGATGCCGCCCAGCGTCAAAATCGCCACCAGCACCAGTCGCAACGTAATATTTTCCGCCAGCAGCAGCGCCCCTCCCAGGGCAGCAAGAACCGGTACACTCAGCTGTACGCTGGCGCCCTGTATGGCAGTCAGCCCTTTGAGCGCGCTGTACCAGAGGGCGTAACCGAGCCCGGAGGTCAATGCGCCCGATATCAACGCATACAGCAGGCCAGGCCCGTCCTGGTTCAAGCTTCCGAGAAACGGCAGCAACAACAGCAATGCAAGGGGCGTAGCGCGAATAAAATTGCCTGCTGTGGCCGCGAGTGGATCGCCCGCTCCGCGTCCGAGCAACGAATAGATGCCCCACGCCACGCCAGACACCAGCATCAGGCTAGCGCCGAGCAATGACGGGGCGGCCGCTCCAGGCAGCAGCAGCATCAGCAGACCCGCCACAGCCAGTATCAAGCCGACCGTTTGCACGGTTTTCAGGCGCTCACCGCGCACCAACCCCCATCCGGTCATCGTTAATTGCACGGCACCAAACAGCAGCAAGGCGCCAGCCCCGGCCGGTAAATACACATAGGCCAGCGAAAAAGCCGCAGCATAGACGAACAGAGCCAAAGCAGAACGCCAATCTCCGCCGACCGGCTGTTTTCTGGTGCGCACTTGCATCAGCAATCCGAGCATGAATGCGCCGGATAGAATACGAATCGCGGTGAAGCTGACAGGATCGATGTCGGTATCGCGCAGAGCGAGCCGGCATAACAGCGAATTGCCGGCGAACGCCAGCATGGCCAGACAAGTGAGCAACACAAAACGACAAGGTACTGCGCGAGCCATGGAGATGGTCCAATCCTCAGCAATTGGTCACTTTATGGCTGAAACCGCTGAGGCTCAATACCCCTTTAGGCGCAATCACATCACCAGCCACCCAGATGGCTGGTGACCGGTGCCTTACAAGCGGAAATTAAGGCCGCCACCGAAGAGTCCGACCAGACCGATAATGATCAGGTAGATGGCAACGATATAGTTCAGCAAACGCGGCATGATCAGGATCAGGATACCGGCAATCAGAGATATCAGAGGCGTCAAAGCGATGTTCATTGCATATTCCTTGCGAGGTGATTGCGAATTGTTGTGGCATTTTGCTGTCTATCCTTTGTAAGGATACATCTTGGACCGACCACAAGGATAGCAAGTTCATAGCGGTCAATCGGAGGCATTCATGGCTACTGGCTGGGCTCAAGACGGCGCTGTGCAGGATCAGATTGATGACACTGTGGATGAGGCAGTGCAGCGTGCGCGCAGCCAGTTGCCCAAGGGTGAAAGCCTGCACCACTGCGAGGAGTGCGACGCTGCCATTCCTGAGGCTCGGCGCAAGGCGCTACCCGGCGTGCGACTCTGCATCCATTGCCAGACGACGCAAGACCAGGCCCTGGCGCAGCATGGCGGTTACAACCGTCGTGGCAGCAAGGACAGCCAGCTGCGCTGATTCGCAGAGCGTTACGCCCAGCACTCATTATTCAAGGAATAACCAAGCGGCATGACATCAACTTCTACCGTCACTAACGAACAACCGCGCGAGGCTATGCCAGAGCTCACCGGCAATGAACCTTTTTTCATGGTCATGAACACCGGATCCGGTAGTCAGGACGCAAAGGAAATACAGGCTACCGTCGCCCGGATCATGCAAGAGGCCAACCGCCGCTACGAACTGATCGCCGTTGATGACGGCTCCGAACTGATCCCAGCCGCGAAGAAAGCCCTTAAGCTGGCCAAAGAGCAGCGTGGCGTCGTGGTCGCGGTAGGTGGCGATGGCACACTGAACGCCGTGAGCCAAGTGGTACTTGGATCCGGCGTCCCGTTCGGCATTCTACCCCAGGGCACCTTCAACTATTTTGGCCGCTGCTACGGCATTTCCCAAAACACCGAGATCGCTGCGCGATGCCTAGTGGACGCCAAAATCCAGCCGGTCAATGTTGGATTGCTGAATGACAAGGTATTTTTGGTCAACGCCAGCCTGGGCCTCTACCCGCAATTGCTGGAGGACCGCGAAGCCTACAAACAGCGGTTCGGTCGCAGCCGTTTGGTTGCACTTTGGTCGGCGCTGGTCACCCTGTTCAAGGCCCACCGGCAGCTCAAGGTCCAGATTGACTATGAGGGCAAGCAGCGGGCGCTGCGCACCCCGACCATTGTAGTCGACAACAACGCGCTGCAACTCAAGCATATGGGCCTTAATGAAACCAAAGAGCTGCAACACAATTATCTGGTGGCTCTGACCTCCAAACCGCTCAGCACCTTGAGCCTGTATGGCCTGCTGCTACGTGGTCTGATGAGCCGCCTGGGAGAGGACCAGAACCTGATCAGCTTCGGCTTTCACACCATGACTGTGCGCCTGGGTCGCGGCCGCAAGCGCACCAAGGTAGCCATGGACGGTGAAATTTCTTATATGCACTCGCCGTTGGTGTTCAAGGTAGCTGAGCATCAATTAGCGCTATTAGTAGCCCGCAACCCTGAATTGCGGGAGACCGCATGATCCGATTGCTGCAAATCTCCGACACCCATTTTGGCACCGAGCGTCCAGAGGTGATGAACGCCATCAGCCAGCTCTGCGCAGAGCACAAGCCTGACCTGGTGATTCTCAGCGGTGATATCACTCAACGTGCGCGACGAGGTCAGTTCGCCGCTGCACGTGAATTCACCAACCAGTTGCATGCACCGCTGCTGAGCGTGCCGGGCAATCATGATCTGCCGCTATTCAATCTGTTTGCCCGGGCCTTCAGCCCCTACGGCAACTACCGGCGCTTTTTCGGCCACGATCTGGAGCCGGAGTTTGAAACCGAGCAGCTACTGGTTATCGGCGTCAACAGCACCCGCACCCGCCGCCACAAGGACGGCGAGTTGTCGGACCAGCAAATAACTCGGGTCGCTCAGCGCTTGAAACAGGCTAGTCCCGAGCAACTGCGGGTAGTTGTTCAGCATCACCCAGTGCGTGCGATAGAGGCTTCCGATACCGCTAACCTGATAATTGGCCGTGAAAAAGCCGTGCCAGCCTGGGTCGATGCTGGCATGGACTTGGTACTCGCAGGGCATATCCACCTTCCCTACGTACTGCCACTGTATGGCCAGCAAGGCGAAGATGGCCGTCAGGCCTGGACAGTGCAGGCTGGTACTGCCGTGTCAGAGCGGGTACGAGGCGAAATATCGAACTCGGTCAACCTGATCTGCTATCAGTCCATCCAGAGCAACCTCGAGTGCGTCGTAGAGCGCTGGGATTATGTTCACGGCTCACAACGTTTCGAGTCGGCACTTAGCACTGCAGTGGCCATTAGCCGCGACCGAACCTGATACATCACCAGAGCTGACCATGTCCGATTACATTACCAAAAAGCCGTGTATCGATATCTGCAAATTCAACAGGCATGACATTTGCAAGGCCTGCGGCCGAACGTACGAGGAAAAGAAATCCTGGAAGCGCCTATCGGACCAAGACAAGCAGGCCATCTGGACGCGGGTGCTAAATTCGCACGGCAGCGGCTCGGGGAAAGCAGCAAAGGCGCTACGCACGCTGTATCACAATGCCCAAGACAGGGCGGCAAGCAAGCGGTAACATCGGCTCTACGCAGCGTCCAGCTGTTCAGAGACACGCGACCGATAGCCCACCGAGGCGTCGCCGACTATCCTGGCAACGGGTCAAGCGCCTCGTTCCAGCAAGGTTATAAAAACAATGCCAACAAGCGGTGCAATTGTTCCCGAAGGGACTTGAGGTGTATTCACCCAGCCCCAAAGTGATGGACCTACTCCTCGACGCCATTTGTGTTGTCGATGCCCAAGGCCGGTTTGTGTACGTCAGCGGGGCCTGCGAGCGTATTTTCGGTTATACCTGCGAGGAACTGGTCGGCACATCCATGATGGAGCTGGTGTATCCCGATGACCGTGAGATGACCCTGGCTACTGCCCGCGAAGTCATGCTCGGCCGCCAGAAAAATCACTTCGAGAACCGCTATGTGCGCAAGGACGGTCAGATTGTCCACATCATGTGGTCGGCCAGTTGGTCGGAAGAGGAACAGCTACGTGTAGCCGTCGCCCACGACGTGACAGAACGTAAGCACACCGAAGCCATGCAAGCTGCGGTATATGCCATTTCAGAAGCCGCCAACAGCTCGGAAGACCTTGCGGCGCTATTTTTGCTGATTCACCAGATCATTGCCAGGCTAGTACCGCTGAGCCTGTTCAGCGTTGCCCTGCGCGAACAGACGGACGGTTCACTGAACTTTCCCTACTACGCCGATCAGCACGGCCCGCAAGATGCGCGCGAGTCCGCCGATGCCAGAACACTCTGCGCGGAGATCATCGGTTCCAGTGAGCCACTACTGCTGACAACGGATACCCTCAGCAATGATTCGGACCTACTCACGCTGACCGACCAGACGTCACTCAACTGGCTTGGCGTGCCACTGATCGCGGCCCAGAGTACCTTTGGTGCGTTATTGATCCACAGTCATGCTATTAACCAGCGCTACACCGCCAAAGAGCTAGAGCTGCTGCAGTATATTTCCATTCAGATAGCGTCAGCGGTACAACGCATGCAAATGCAGGCCCGCCTGCAATTCCTGTCGCATCACGATCATTTGACCGGCCTGCCTAATCGCACACTCCTATTCGATCGTATGGAACGAGCACTCGCACGGGCTCGACGAGACAAAACCAAAGTCTCGCTGTTATATCTGGACTTGGATAAATTCAAACAGGTCAATGACAGCTACGGCCACGGTGTCGGGGATCTGCTGCTGCAGGCCGTGGCAAACCGACTGCGCCATTGCGTGCGTGAAGTGGACACCGTCTCGCGGGTGGGTGGAGATGAGTTCGTGATTATGCTCGAAGACATCCAGCAGCTCGATCATGCCCTGCAGGTCGCGGAGAAGATCCGCGAGCAGTTAAACCTGCCCTTTCAGCTCGCCGAACATAATCTGAGGATGATCCCCAGCATTGGTATCGCACTGTTCCCTGAACACACTAACGAGCACAACGAGCTACTAAATTTGGCGGATCGGGCCATGTATTACGCCAAACAGGCCGGCGGCAACCGCTCTCAGGTCGCCACATTAAAACCAGCCTGACCAGGCCGGAGCCAACGCCATCAGAGCTGATTTTTCTCCAGCGGCTCCAATTGCTTCCACAGCGCATCGGCCTCCTGGCTCAGTGTCGAGTAGTTGCGAATATCGCCGTTGCGCTGCGCTTGCATGGCAGCCTCTAGCTTGGCGTCGTAGGCCTTGCGTAGCTTCTTCGACGGATCACGATTAAACAGTCCGAACATCGGCGCCCTCCGGCATAACCAGGTCGTTTTGAAGCAGCTTAGAGCAAAATTGAGCTCAACAACGCGAACAACTGTAACAAGACGAGTGTCAGTCGCGTTGATGAGCTTAGCTGTCGCGACGCAGCGTTTGGAGATACAGGGCCTCGACCTTTTCCCGAGCCCAGGGGGTCTTGCGCAGGAATTTCAGGCTGGAATTGATGCTGGGATCGGTGGTGAAGCACTTGATGGTAATACGCTGCCCGAGCTCTTCCCAGCCATAGCGTTCAACCAGCGCGCTAAGGATCACCTTCAAGGTCACCCCGTGCAAAGGATCGGCGTGTTGCTGCTCAGCCACGCGGAGTGCCTTGCGCGGCCTCGGCGGATTCATCCTTCTTCACCCGAATACGGCTACCGGCCACTTCCTGATTATTCAAGGCCTTGATGGCCGCTTTGGCGTCATCATGCTTGGGCATTTCCACAAAGCCAAAGCCCTTGGACCCCCCCGTCACCTTATCTAGCACCAGGGTGCATTCGGTTACCAGACCATGGCCCTCGAACAGGTTGCGCAGCTCGGTTTCAGTGGTGGTACGGGCAAGATTACGAATCAGCAGTTTCATGGGAGGTCCGTGGTAGAATACGATCCGCACATTATACGCCTATCCGGCGCGGGCTTCACGGGCAAGCGCGGCTGATGCGCTAAGTTTGTGCCCGGCGCCCCAGTACTCGAGGCTTGCATGTCAGCACCCTTTATCAGTATCGGCCTGATCAATCCCAAAAGCCCGAGCAATGTCGGCGCCGTGATGCGCGCCGCTGGCTGCTATCAGGTGGATGAGGTGCGTTATACCGGTAGCCGCTATGATCGCGCTGCGCGTTTTCACACCGATACCCAGAACATCAGCCTGAACATTCCACTCAAGGGCCTCACGGATCTGCTCAACGATCTGCCCAGCGGCACCAAGGTGGTGTGCGTGGAATTGGTCGAAGGCGCCACCGCCCTACCCTCGTTCGTCCATCCCGAGAACGTACTCTATGTGTTTGGCCCGGAGGATGGCAGCCTGGATCAGGCCCTGGTAGATCGCGCCGACGCAGTGGTCTATGTGCCCACCGTCGGCTGTATGAACCTGGCGGCCAGCGTGAATGTATTACTCTACGATCGATTGGCCAAATCGGCACGGGCTCAGGGCAGCGATGCCCTCATTCGCAGCAGCCGCGATACCAACAACAGCGTGCGGGTTAAACCGCCCGCACAGCAGTAAGAACCTCCCTTTTACTATCAGGAATAAACCACCGTGCCACCCGCTTGCGAATATCATGACGTTGTCATCCTTGGCGCCGGGGCCTCCGGCCTGCTCTGCGGCTTCACCGCTGCGCAGCGCGGGCGTAGCGTGCTGATCCTGGAGCGAGCCAATAAGGTCGGCAAGAAAATACTTATGTCCGGTGGCGGGCGCTGCAACTTCACCAATTATGTCATCGAGGCGGACAACTTCCTCTCGGACAACCCACATTTCTGCAAGTCTGCCCTCAAGGGCTATACCCAGTGGGACTTTATCGCCCTGGTGGAGAAGCACGGTATTGCTTACGAAGAACGCAAGCACAGCCAGTTGTTCTGTCAAAACTCGGCCAAGGATATCGTCGCCATGCTATTGGACGAATGCGCCGAGGCCGGCGCGGAGATTCGCAGCCATTGTGAGCTTGACAGCATCAGCGCAATGGATGACGACCACGGCCGCTACCAGTTAGAACTGCACCACGATGGCCGCCCTCAGCGCCTGCGGTGCCAGTCACTGGTAATTGCCACTGGCGCGCTGTCGGTGCCGACCCTGGGCGGTAGTGGCGTGGGTTACGAGATCGCCCGACAATTCGGCCTGGCCGTCACCGAACGGCGCGCCGGACTGGTACCCTTTATGTTCAGCGACAATATCAAGGGACTGTGCGAACGCCTGAGCGGCACCGCGCTGGAAGTCAGCGTCAGTTGCAATGGCACCTGCTTTAGCGAAGCCATGCTGTTCACCCATCGTGGCCTCAGCGGTCCGGCGATGCTGCAGATATCTAATTACTGGCACCCCGGCGACGCGATCAGTATCAACCTGTTACCCGAACAGCACGCCGCGCAATGGCTACTGCAGCACAAGCAGGAGCAGGGTCGTGGCCGGCTGAGAACGGTGTTATCACAGTCATTGCCCAAAGCACTGGTGGGCGAGCTCCAGGCGCTCTGGTGGCCGGGCAAGGAAGAAGCGCCGTTGGCAGAGTTCAGCGATCGGGAGTTGCAGCGTATCGGCCAATTGCTCAACGGCTGGCAGCTCAAACCGTCGGCTACAGAAGGCTATCGCACCGCCGAAGTTACCCTGGGCGGAGTCGATACCGCCGGCATCAGTTCCAAGACCATGGAAGCCAAACAGCAACCGGGCCTGTATTTTATCGGCGAGGTCCTGGACGTTACGGGCCACCTGGGTGGCTTCAACTTTCAATGGGCCTGGGCTTCCGGTTACAGCGCCGGCCAATTCGCCTGACCGGCGGGCCGGCGCCGAAGCGCCAATAGCAACAACACTGTCAGGCTGGCATACAGGATGAACGACAGTACTCTCGGGTGCCGGCTGTAAAAACTTCCTCCCGACTCGGCAGCATGGGGCATGTACACCAGCAGCTCCTGCCGTTGAAAGGCCTCGGTACTGCCGTTGAGCCGCCCATTGGGCGCAGCCACCACAGAAGGTCCATTGTTGATTAGGTGAATCATCGGCACGCGATTTTCCACCCCGCGTACCACGGACATGGCGCTGTGCTGGAAGGGCTGACTAGTCTCGCCAAACCAGTTGTCCTGAGAGACGAACAGCAGCACCTTGCCCGCAGCGTCGGCACCGATGGAAGCTGCGATAAACTCGGGAAACGCCGTCTCGTAACAGATCTTCGGCACGACCCGCATGCCGTTCACCTCGAAGATCGTATGCTCCAGCCCCGGCTGCAACGGGCGCAAAAATTCGCCAAAAAACGTTCTAGTCAGCCAATCCACACCGGGCAGATGGAAGAACCTCGGCAGGTATTCGCCAAAAGGCATCAGTAGCACCTTGCGGTACACACCGCGCTGCTCGCCGTCGGCATCCAGATGCGTTAGCGCGTTATAGTAAACGGCTTCGCCATCATCCCAGGCGCGCTCGGCATCATGCAGAATCAGCGAAACGCCGCGCTCACGTAGCACCTCGGCATAGCGCATACGCACACTGTAACGATCAAAGTAACCCTTGTAGCGAGCCTCCGGCCAGACCACCAGCTCAGCACCGGCTTTAGCCAGACGCTCGGTTGCGGCCATTTCTTCAGGGTATTCCCGGGTGAAACCTGGCAGAGGCTCAGGCACGTCCAAGGTTACGGCATCGTTCGGCTGCACCAAACCGATCGGCCGTAGGTCCCAGGCCAACATCCGTTCATCCCACTGCTGGAGACTGATAAAGCCATAAATGAACCACGCGGCTAGCACCGCCATCGCGACCAGCTTGCCCAAGCGCTGTGTACGGCCCCGATCGATCAGCAGTTGAACAATCAGCACGCCGGTCATCAGCATCAGCAGATCCAGTGCCTGCACCCCGAGCAGGGATACGCCCTGCAGCGCAGGCAGGAAGTTAGCCTGGGCCTCGGCGAAATACGCGCCGAATAACAGCGGGTAGATGCCCATAATGACCACCATGCAGATCGGAAAGCTCAACAGATCCCAAGCAGGCAATCGCTGTGAAACCCAGCGATAGAGCAAGCACGACAGACCGATGGAGAGCCCCGCGTAGCACCAGAACAGCAACCCGAACAAGAGCGCCAATGGCCAGGGAAGTTCGCGCAGGTTGATCAGGAACTCAGCAATCCAGTAACTGGCGATCGCGAAATAGGCTACGCCATTGACGAAACCCAGCAGCAGCGCGAAAGGCAGCGAGGCACTACGCAGCGCAAACAGCAAGGGCACGCTGCCTATCCAGGCGCTCCAATAAAGCGCCTGATCAAACCAGGGCAGCCCCATCAGCACGCCACCAGCCAAGGCCAGCAGCAGGCGCAGCATTGGGCTCAACAACAGTGACTGGGGTCGCTCCACCCGCACACTAGCCGCCGGGAGAGCGGGATCTAGCCGTGACATTGCACGCCTCCAGAAACTAATCAGGTCAAAATGCACCGCGCATCAACCGCCGATACCGCCGATACCGCCGAGCTACTCTATTCAGCGCGCCAGACACAGACCATCCCCTGTTCGGGTGAAAAGCCGCTGATCCATAAGCGCTTTTCGTCCTTTACAGCACTGCCACAACCCGCAAAATTCGGTATTCTTTGACCATCGCAAGAAGGAAATCCAATCCATGCCGCCCTGGTTAACCGGCACCCTGACGTGCCTGATGATATTGTTGTTTACCCTGATCGGCATCGGGCCGATGTTGATCATCGGACTGATAAAAGCATTCATTCCGGTACCCGCCTATCAAAGAGCCTGTTCACGGGCCGTGATGTGGATTGCCGAAAGCTGGGCGGAAAGCGTCAAATGGGCTTTCAACAAGATGACGCCCACAGCATGGGATATCCGCTGTGATACCCCTCTCAATCCGCAGCACTCCTATCTGGTGGTTAGCAATCATCAGTCCTGGGTTGATATTCCAGCTCTGTTGCAGGCTTTTAACCGCAAGACGCCTTATTTCAAATTCTTTCTGAAAAAGGAACTGATCTGGGTCCCCTTTCTCGGCTTAGCTTTCTGGGCGCTCGATTACCCATTCATGAAGCGCTACAGCAAAGCACATTTAAGCCGCTATCCCCAGGACCAGGGCAAAGACCTAAAAATTACCCGCGAGGCCTGCGAGAAGTTTCAGCACCTGCCTGTCACCGTAGTGAACTTCCTGGAGGGCACACGTTTCACCCGCACCAAGCATCGTCAGCAGACATCACCCTTCAACAATCTGCTCAAGCCGAAATCCGGTGGCATTGCCTTCGTGATGGCCGCTCTGGGCGAGCAGATGAGGTCGCTGCTGGACGTGACCATTCTCTACCCTGAAGGCAAGGCGCCCGGCTTCTGGGGGCTGCTTTGCGGCAAGGTAGACCGGGTGGTGGTCGATATCCGCCAAGTGGAATTATCGGCGGCCCTATTCGCCGGCGACTACAGCAACGATCCGGTATTTCGCACTGAGTTTCAGCGGTGGGTGAACCAGCTCTGGGAGGACAAGGACCGGCGTCTGCTGGCACTGCGCGAGGAGCGGCGCTGATCACACCTCAGCGCAAGTAATACAGGTGTCGGTGGCAGGCAAGGCATGCAACCGTTCTGCACCGATAGACTCGCTACAGCGCGTGCACAAACCGTATTGCCCTGCATGGTAGCGTCTGATGGCGGCATCAACCTGCTGTAAAGATTGGTCTGCCTCCTGCAGAAGGGCCCGCATCACCTCATCGTTCTCGCGCTCCTGAGCCTGCTCGGCAGAGTCCGCAGAATGAGCGGCCGCCAAATCCCGGCTCAGCGCGGCCTGACGCTGGAGGTACTCTTCGCGCAAATGCTCAAGGGTTTGCAGCGGATTATCATGCATGGTGCTCTCCTTTAGGTAGAAACCCGCATAACGGGTGCGCCTCAGCTTGAGGCCTTGCCGTGCTAAGCGCCTTGACCCAGATCAGTCCAGCGTCTCGAGTGCGTCCTCAAGCCCCTGCACCGGCATATCCAGCGCCTCGCCGACGCCGCCGTTGGTCAGCCTGCCGTGGGCGATATTCAAGCCTGCCAGCAGGTGCCGGTCTTCGCGCAATGCCTGTGCCAAACCCTTGTTGGCCAATGCTAGCACGTAGGGTAGCGTTGCATTATTCAGCGCCTGGGTAGCGGTACGCGCCACCGCCCCAGGCATATTGGCCACGCAGTAGTGGACAATACCCTCCTCCACGTAGGTCGGTTCGGCATGGGTGGTAGCCCGAGAGGTTTCCGCACACCCGCCCTGATCTATGGCTACATCCACCAGCACGGCACCGGGTTGCATGCGAGCAAGCACTGCCCGCGAAATCAATCGGGGTGCGGCCGCGCCGGGGATCAATACCGCACCAATGACCAGATCAGCTTCAACCAACTGCTCCTCCAGCGTCACGCTGGTGGAAAACAGCGTCTGGATACGGTTGCCGTACTGACGATCCAGACGCCGCAGTACCTGCGGATCGCGATCCAGCACCCGCACCTCAGCGCCCATGCCCACCGCCATGGCCAGGGCATTGCTGCCGACCACTCCGCCACCGAGGATCACCACTTTGCCGCGTGGCACACCCGGCACCCCGCCAAGCAATACGCCGCGCCCACCCCGTGCCTTCTCCAGACAGCCTGCTCCGGCCTGTACAGCCATCCGACCGGCCACTTCGGACATGGGCGCCAGCAAGGGTAAACCGCCATATTGATCAGTCACTGTTTCGTAGGCGATGCAGCAGGCCCCTGAGGCCAGCAGAGCCTCAGTCTGTTCACGGTCCGGGGCTAGATGCAGGTAGGTGAAGAGCACCTGATCCGCTCGCAACAACGCCCGCTCGCTGGCCTGCGGCTCCTTGACCTTGACGATCAACCGCGCTTGCTCGAACACCCCTCGGGCATCGGTGATGCGCGCTCCGGCAGCACGGTATGCCGAATCGTCGTAACCAATGGCCAAGCCAGCATCCGCTTCGACACTGACCTGATGCCCGTGGGCGATCAGTTCTGCCACCGCCATGGGCGTAAGGCCGACACGGTATTCGTGATTCTTGATTTCTCTGGGGACACCAACGTGCATCGCCGTCACCTCCGTTAAAAACACTTTGCTTTATTCCAGTGTAGAGGGTCCAGCCGTACATTCGCTTAAAATGACGCCGAGTAAATTACTCACAACAGCGGCGGCGCATTAGCGGCCAAACGACATAGGTGCCAGATGATATTGCTGACCAGCCGCTACCACCTGGTTGCGTCCCCCGCCCTTGGCCTCATACATGCGCCGGTCGGCGGTCGACAGCAGACTGTCCAGACTTTGTCCGTCTTCGCCCAGAGTGGCGACGCCGGCACTGAACGTCATCACCTGAGTGCGCCCCTCGATATCCGGCGGTTGCGCGACCAGTAGTTCGCGCAGGTCATTAGCCCGTTCGGCGGCCTGACCGAGGTCGGCCCCAGGTAGTAGAATGGCAAATTCCTCGCCGCCGAGGCGACATAACAGATCCGTATCGCGTAACCGCTGCGGCAGCAACTGCGCCAAATGACGTAAGGCCCGATCACCGCCGCCATGACCAAACTGATCATTCACCTGTTTGAAGTGATCCAGATCCAGAATGATCAACGACAAGGGGTTGTTGTCGCGCAGCGCATGACTGCGCTCGCGTTGAAACACTTCAGCCAGCTTCATCCGGTTAGCCAAGCCAGTCAGCGTATCGGTGCTGGCCAGCTCAAGCAGTCGCGCCTCATTGGCCACGCGACTACGTTCGTAAATATGCGAAAACATCATGATCGCCGCACTACTCAAACCGACGTTGGCCGCCACCATCGCATTCAACCAGGAATCATCGACCATATACCGATAGTTGAACGCTGCCACTCCCATACTGAGGAATCCGAGCGACATCCAGAAGCCGCCGCGCAGGCCCAGCAGCAAGTAGCAAATGATCGGAATAGCCTGAATCCAGGCAAAAACCGTAAAGGACGTGCTCGGCAACAACAATGCAAAGGTCATCAGAGCAAAAAAAGGAAACAGATAGAGTAGAGTCCACATGCGCAGATGCGGTGTTGTATCAGCGATTCGCAACAGCCCCAGCGCAAATAGAGCATAAGTAATCTCAAGCCCTGCCAGGACCCATACTCCCCTGCCGAAATTCACGGCACCGAAAAGCAATCCCCCGCCTACTGTAAACCACAACAAAGCCTTGAACACCAGCCTGCGGTGCTGCTGACTGGATCCCAGCATTTGCGCCATCGACAGCCTCCATCGCTTTATCGTTATTTGTGCAACAGTGTGTCGCACCCATTGAAGCATGAGTGCAGCCCTGAATAATATTCGGCCTTTGCTTTAGATCACAGTAAATAAACGCAGTATGTGCGCATAATAGCTTCTCAACTGGCCAATAAATGTGCATGCTTAAAGAATATGGCCAAATGCCTCCTACTTTAAGTATCTCCTTTCATTGACTCGAAACAAGACATTTTGTCTTAAGGCAACAAGGATAGCGGATGTGAGCACAATACCCTTGCTGGTGTGCGACGATTCCAACATGGCCCGCAAGCAACTAATCCGCGCACTTCCATCTAACTGGCCGTTTCAGGTTTCCCAGGCTACCAACGGACTGGAAGGCCTGGAAGCTATGCGCCAAGGGCTGGGACAGATAGTACTGCTGGATCTGACCATGCCCGAACTGGACGGCTTCGGCGTGCTCGCGAAACTCCGCGAAGAAGGTTTGCAGGCAGACGTTATCGTGGTCTCAGGGGACGTTCAGGAAGAAGCCGTGCGTCGGGCCAAGGCGCTCGGCGCCAAGGCTTTCATCAAGAAGCCTGCTGACCCTATGCAGTTGGCAGAGGCGCTGAACGCGCTGGGCATCGACATCCCGCTGAATAGCACGCCGATTGCGCCCACTGCGGCGTTTTCCGACTTGCCCAATGTATCCTTCCGCGATGCCTTCCGTGAAATCACCAACATCGCCATGGGTCGTGCTGCCGAATTGCTCGGCCGCGTGCTGGGGGTGTTTATCCAGCTACCCATACCCAATGTCAATATTCTCGAGGTGGGCGAGCTACACATGGCCCTGGCTGACGCCCAGCGCGGTGAGCGCCTGTCAGCCATTTGTCAGGGCTATATCGGTGGCGGAGTGGCTGGCGAAGCGCTGCTGGTATTCCACGATGCCGAGATTAACGACGTTGCCAAACTGCTGAATACGCAGGAGGACGAGTCGGCCAAGCTGGAAATGCTTCTGGATCTGGCCAGCATCATTATCGGCGCCTGCCTCAACGGCCTGTCTGAACAACTCAATATCAATCTGTCACAAGGTCACCCGCTGGTACTTGGCCAACACTGCCCGATCGAAGATCTTATACGCATCAACCAGCGCCGCTGGAAGCGAACGCTGGCAGTTGAGATCAGTTACAGCCTGGAAGACATGGATATTCACTTCGACCTGCTGCTGCTCTTCACCGAGGACTCTGTGCCCCGGTTACGCGAAAAACTCGACTTTATGATCGATTGACCCCCCATAGGACCCCTGCCATGTCTGCTCAGTTTGATATCAATGAACTTCACTGGTTACTGGATATTGTCCAGAGCATTGATGTCGGCGTAGTGGTCATGGACCGCGATTACCGAATCGACGTGTGGAACAGCTTCATGGAAAACCATTCCGGGGTAGGTTCGGACGAAGCGGCGCGCAAATCCCTGTTTGAACTGTTTCCGGAAATCGAACCCAACTGGTTCAAGAAAAAGGTCGAGACTGCCGTCATGCTTGGCACCCGGGCATTCACCATCTGGGAGCAAAGACCCAACCTGGTGCACTTCAAAAGCTATCAACCGATTACCGGGCTGGCTGACGAGATGTACCAGAACGTCACCATCCTGCCACTGCGCAGCACCAGCAGCATTACGGACCATGTGTGCCTGATTATCTACGATGTAACGGGGGTCGCCATCAACAAACGCCAGCTCGAGTCAGCAAATACCCAACTGCGGGAACTGGCATTGCGTGACGGGCTCACCGGACTGCTTAATCGGCGTTACTGGGAGGAGTGCCTGGAGCGTGAATTCGCCCGCCATGTACGCTACCAGAGCCCAGCCAGCCTGGTGATGTTTGATATCGACCACTTCAAACGCTTCAATGATACCTATGGCCATCAATTGGGTGATGAGGTCATCCGCGAGGTCGCGCGGCTAAGCAAATTGTTCGCCCGTGAGACCGATTTTGCTGGCCGCTATGGCGGCGAAGAATTCGTGGTATTGCTGCCGGACACCCCGATTGAAGGCGCTGCGCAATTCGCCGAGCGGTTACGCAGCGCTATTGAGAGGCTGACTATCGAGCATATGGACGAGGTGCTCAGCGTCACCATCAGCCTCGGCATCGCCGAACTGGATGATTCCATGACCTCGCACCAGGAGCTGATAGAGTCTGCCGACAAAGCGCTCTACCAATCCAAGGAAAAGGGTCGAAACTGCAGTACTCAGGCCGGCGACTGACTAGACCGGACACAGCTTCGCGCGGCAGACTTGAATTCAGGCTGATATGCTCACGGATTGAACTGGTTCGCTCTGATACACTGTCTGCCCTCCCACCAGCAGGTTATGTGCGTGAATCCAACTTCTTTTTCCAGTCTGGCCTTGCCCAAGGCGCTTCTCGACACCCTTGAACACCTGGGCTTCACCCAGATGACACCGATTCAGGCTCAAGCCTTGCCGGTCATTCTCGCGGGCAAGGATCTGATCGCTCAGTCGCGCACCGGCAGCGGTAAGACCGCGGCGTTTGGCATAGGCCTGCTGACCCCGCTTAATCCCGCCTTTTTCGGCTGTCAGGCGCTGGTATTAAGCCCAACTCGCGAACTCGCCGCCCAGTCTGCCAGCACATTGCGCACGCTGGCCCGCGGCCTGCCGAATATCAAGATCATCACCTTGTGCGGCGGCACACCTTTTGGCCCGCAAGCGGCCTCACTGGAGCAGGGTGCACATGTCATCGTCGGCACCCCGGGGCGGATCAAGGACCATCTGGACCGGGGTACGCTGGAACTGAGCGGGCTCAATTGTCTGGTGCTGGATGAGGCCGACCGTATGCTGGACATGGGATTTTACGACAGCATCGCCGAGATCATCAGCCTCGCCCCCAAACGCCGGCAGACGCTGCTGTTTTCCGCCACCTACCCAGCATCGATCGATAGCCTGGCTGGCCGTTTTCTGCAGGCACCCGAGCGTGTCAGCATTGAAGAAACCGAACCACAGAATCCGATAGAACAACGGTTTTACGAGATAACCCCCGCCGAGCGGCTGCAAGCGGTGGTGCGTCTGCTTGCCGCTGAGCGGCCGCAACCCTGTATCGCCTTTTGCCACACGCGCCAGCAGTGCCAGGACCTGCTTCAGCACCTGCAGGCCAACAAGATCAGCGCCCTGACCCTGCATGGTGATATGGAACAGCGCGAGCGTGATGAAGTACTTGCGCTGTTCGCCAACCAGAGCTGCAGCGTACTGGTAGCAACGGATGTTGCCGCTCGGGGTATTGATGTAGCCGGTGTGGCCGCGGTGATCAACGTCGAGCTGTCGCCTGACCCGGCGCTGCACACTCACCGGATCGGCCGTAGCGGTCGAGCCGGCGAGCCTGGACTGGCCCTGAGCCTGGTGGCCCCTGCCGAGGGTGGACGCGCCAGCAGTATCGAAGCAGCCCAGGGAACTCCATTGGCCTGGTGTGATCTGAATAGCCTGCCAGCCACCCTGGAGCAACCTCTGATTGCGCCGATGCGCACGGTCGCCGTTGCTGGCGGACGCAAGGACAAGGTGCGTCCAGGCGATCTGCTCGGAGCTCTGACCGGTGAGGCGGGTTTGCCGGCTGACGCCATAGGCAAGATCAGTATTACCGACTATCAAGCGTTGGTCGCTATCCGTCGTGATCTTGCGCCTATTGCCCAGCAAAAACTGGAGCAGGGCAAGATCAAGGGGCGACGATTCAAAATACGCCTGCTCTGACATTCATACTCTTACGTTGCCTTTGCTCTGGAATGCGCTATGACCACGGATCAGGCACTGATCTTCAGTATTTTAGGGGCCACGATTGGCCTGTTTCTCTGGGGTCGCCTACGCCATGACGTAGTCGCCCTTATCGCCCTTGTGGCCTGCGTCTTCGCTGGACTGATCGAGGGCAATCAGGCCTTCAGCGGCTTCTCACAGCCTGCAGTCATTACCGTCGCCGCCGTGCTGATTCTCAGCTTCGGCCTGCAAACCACTGGCGCCGTGGAGTCCATGGCGCAGAAGGTCCTGCCCAAACGCGGCGGCAGCTTGGTCAGTATCGGCGTCCTGACCTTGCTTGGCGCGTGCCTCTCGGCATTTATGAACAATGTCGGCGCCATGGCATTGCTGATGCCCATTGCCATGCAGGTCGCGGTACGCCAGGGCATTGCTCCCGGCAAGGTGCTAATGCCGCTGGCTTTTGGCACCATTCTCGGCGGTATGACAACCCTAATCGGCACCCCACCCAATTTGATTGTTGCCGACTTCCGCGCGGCGCAAACCGGATCCGGCTTCAGCATGTTCGATTTCTCCCCCGTCGGCTTGGCGGTGGCAGTGACGGGCGTAATATTTGCTGTGCTCGCCGGCCGATGGCTGGTGCCCAACCGGCACAAACATGACGCCGAAAGCTTCGATACCGGCACTTACCTCACGGAAGTACGCATTGCAGAGAATGCCAAAGTCGCCGGCAAAACCCTGCGAGAGGTCGAGCAACTGCTGGATGATAGCGATGCTCAAATTGTTGGCATGGTACGCAATGATTTTCGGGTCACTGCGCCTTTCCCAGGCCGGATTCTCAAGGCCGGAGATATTCTGGTGGTCGAAGCCGAACCGGAAGCGCTCGGCGGCACCCTGACCCGCCTTGGACTGAAGCTGGAAGAGGCTGTACCCACCTCTCCGAACAAAAAAGAAGAGAATGAGAGCGACAGTTCAGACGAGGTTGATCAGCAGGCGGACAGCGCCGCACAGCCTTCAAATATCGCAACCGCAGCATCTGACAGCAGCGATGGCCGTTCTGGGATCCGGCCAGCCAAACTCGATCATCAGGCCGCAGACGAAAAAGTCGACGAGCTCGAAGAACCAGAACACAACAGCAGCACCGACGAAGAGGTTGTGATTCAGGAGCTTGCCGTCCAGCCAGGCTCCCTGCTGCAAGACCGGAGCGCGACCGACATTCAAATTCGCACCCGTTTTGGCATCAACCTGCTGGCGATTTCGCGCCAGGGCCATCGCTCGATCAAACGTCTGCGCTGGACCAACCTGAACGCAGGCGACGTGTTACTGATGCAGGGTAGCGCCGAGGCGATTGCCAACTTTGCCTCCGTATACGGCTGCATCCCGTTGGCGCAGCGCGCCATATTGATCCCTAACAAGCGCAAAGCGATCACCGCAGTCGCGATCATGGGCGGCTCCATTATGCTTGCAGCCACCGGCGTGTTACCCGCCGCGCTGGCCTTCACGCTCGGGGTCATTGGCTACATGCTCACCAGCGTCATCCCGCTGCGGCGCATCTATGAAGCCGTGGACTGGCCGATTATTGTGCTACTCGGGGCTTTAATGCCGTTGGCGGCAGCCATGGCCGACACCGGAGCAGCTGATCTATTGGCCAGAACGCTGCTTGAAAATGTCGCGCAGAGTAACGCGGTAATCGGGCTGGCCCTGGTGCTGGTCATCACCATGACGCTGTCTGACTTTATGAACAACGCCGCGACAGCGGCGGTGATGTGCCCAATCGCGCTGAGCATCTCCAGCCAGCTGGGCGTTAATCCAGACAGCTTTTTAATGGCGGTCGCTATTGGTGCATCCTGCGCCTTCCTGACGCCCATTGGCCATCAGAACAATACGCTGATCCTTGGCCCCGGCGGGTTCCGTTTCGGTGATTACTGGCGGCTCGGTTTGCCCATGGAGTTACTGGTCGTTTCCCTGAGCATACCGATGCTCCTATGGGTGTGGCCGCTTTAAGCGGCCCCATCGTCCCGACAGGTAAAATCCTCCTTATAACTGATCGCGCAATCCGGACAGACAAAATCGTCCGGCACGCTGTCCCAGCGCGTGCCCGGCGCAAAGCCCATATGCACATCACCAGCGGCCTCGTCATATTCATAGCTGCATTCAGGACAACGATACCGGCTCACGCTGCCACCTCCTCTGCCGACTGACGCATCCCGGACTCAGCAAGCCCATACTGACGTATGAGTCTGTCACGCTTGGCTGGCTCAAAATTGATTCTGCTCGGATCGCGATCAACTGCTGCCAGCAGGCGTTGATTCATTATTTTGAACCAGAGCGGCGGAACGTAGGCGATCAAATACATACCAAAGTAGCCACTGGGTAACCTTGGGAGATTGGGGAAATCCCGCAGCGACTGATAGCGCCGGGTCGGATGCGCGTGATGATCGGAATGACGCTGGAGATGGAACAATGCCCAGTTGGAGAACAGATGATTGCTGTTCCAGGAGTGCCAAGGCTGGCAGCGCTCGTAACGCCCATTCGGCAACGGCTTACGCAGCAATCCATAGTGCTCGATGTAGTTGGCCTGAGTCAGCTGGAAAGCCCCCCAAAACGCAATCAACAACAAGATCGGCAGCATGCCCACCCCCAGAAAAGCAATCAAAGTACCGTAAAGCGCAATACTGATCAGCGCCGGTTGGATGATTTCATTGTCCAGGCTCCACACTGACTTCCCGCAGCGATCCAGGCGTTCCGCCTCAAGGTCCCAGGCACGGAAAAAAGCCCCTGGCATTTCCCGGAACACGAAGCGATAGAGGCTCTCTCCCATCCGCGATGAGGCGGGGTCGACCGGCGTTGCCACGTCGCGATGATGGCCGCGGTTGTGCTCTACAAAAAAATGCCCATAGAAGCCCAAGGCCAGGGTAATCTTCGCCAGCCAGCGCTCCAACCCGGTTTTTTTGTGGCCCATTTCATGGCCGAGGTTCAATCCGTAACCCAAGGTGCCGCCGGCAGCCAGCACTACGGCCAACACGCCATGCCAGGGCAACTCGTGCGTGCCCAGAAAAATCACACTGACCAGAAAACTGAGCCACAAAATCGGCACCAGCGCGTAAGTCACGTAGCGATAGTAAGGATCCGCCTCAAGCCCCGGCACTGCTTCCTCGGGTGGATTACTACGATCCTCGCCGATCAGTGCATCGAGGGCAGGAATCACCGCGTAAGAAAACAGCGTAGGCAACCACAGCCAAAGCAATTTCGGCGACACCAGCATGTACATCAGTGGACCGACCAGAGCCGTGCAGGGCACCAACAGCGAAAACAGCCACAGATGGCGTTTGTGATCAATATACTCGGAAGCCGGCATCTCGGCTTGGGCAGGGCTATTCATAGGGGAGCACTCTCTTATTATTGTCATGCGTACTTTGTCATTGGACAAACAGCTACTGATCGATACTGCTCCCGGCTCAGCTGAAAACCTACCGTTGCAACGGGCAATAAATCGTCATAATGTGACAACTCATCCCGCGCAGACGGTAGAACATGCTCTCCCAACAACTATGGCTTAGCCCTTCCGTTCACCCTGTCTATGCGCGACTGATATGCGCTGAGTTGCGCCGGCAGGGTTTTACTGCACAGGAGATCATTGCCGATACACGTTTGAACTGGGATCTGCTCCATCACAACAATCGGTTTCTCAGCTTCGACCAGATGCATCGTCTGGCGCTGCATGCCCTGGAGCTGAGCCAGTGTCCCTGGCTGGGAATTGAGGTGGGCCAACATACCGATGTTTCTGCTCATGGTACTGCCGGCTACGCCAGCATCGCTGCGCCTACCGTGGGCATGGCCATCGCGACACTGCAGCGCTACTCGGGCCTGCGGCAGAACATTGCCGTATTCAACATAGACGCCACCGGTACCCGTGCAGCCCTGGTATTGGATGAGAAGCTTATTCTGCCGGCCCTGCGCGAATATCTTCTGGGCCATTTTACAACCGCGATGCTACGTTTGCTTGAGACCGCCACCGGGCTACCCTTGCGTGACCAGATCACTTTGCACTGGCCGATGCCCGAGGCACCCTGGTCAGACAATTACAAACAGATTGCCGGAACGGTCATATTCAACAGCCGGACATTGCGCATCGAACTCCCCAGCGACTACCTCAATACACCCTGTCTGGCGGCCGACCCGGAAGCCGAACGGCTGGCACTGCGCGACTGCGAAAATCAGTTACAACGCCTGCTGCGTGGCGGCACATTGAGCGAGCGCATCAAGCAGCGCTTGCTGGCCTGCCAAGAGGGCTACCCTACACTTGAGCAGATGGCCCGCGAAGAACACATGGCTCCGCGTACACTCATACGTCATCTAAACGATGAAGGGGTGCGTTATCAAACCTTGCTGGATGACGTGCGGTGTGACCTTGCTTGCTGGCTGCTCACACAAACCGATCTGAGTATTGAAGCTGTAGCCGAACGTCTTGGCTATCTCGATCCGACCAACTTCAGCCGCACCTTCCGACGCTGGCTAGGCGTTACTCCACGGAGCTTTCGCCAGAACGCGCGAGCCCGGGCCGGAGGGTTTGACGTGGCGCCCTCGCGCCCCCTATAGTGGCACACTGACTTTTACTTGCTGGTAGTCACTTATTGAAAGCCGCCAGCCGACTGCAGCGGCTGGCGTTTAGCCCTTGCGTGCAGCAGTCAATCGTTGTGTACTGAAGCCGATAATCGCGCCTTATGCTCGAAAACAGGTGACCGAATAAGCCACGGAACCCGTATAGATATTGATCATCGACTAGAACCTTGAGTTCAAGGCCGTCGAAAAACGCCAGGGAAGCAGGTCAGGCACCGAACATGGTCTTTTCAGCAGTTTGCGCAGCCAGTCTGCCCGGGCATATAGCGCCCGCCAAAGCTCCTCACTCAGCCCATACACTTCGTCCGTGTTGGCCGCTGCTGATATTGTGCCTGTTGTTTGTTTCAACCCTGGCCAACGCGCAACCGGCTGTGCTGATACTCGACGGCTCCGAAGCGGGCATTAGCCTGCAGACGCACGCCTATTATCTACGCGACCCCCAGCGCATCCTGACCATTACCGACATACAAGATCATGATGCCGACTTCCAGCCCGCTAATGAACGCCGCGACCTTAATTTCAGCTACACCCGCGACCATGTCTGGCTGCGGGTCGACATTGCGTCGGCTGCCAAGGAGCCACACAGCTGGGTACTGGAAATGCGCTATGCCTCGTTGGATAGAGTCAGTTTTTTCAACATCAGTAGCGACGGCATACAGCAACAGCATGGCGGCGATACGCTGCCCTACAGGCAACGCAGCTTTCCCCATCGCAACCCGGTGTTTTCAATAGCGCTGGAGCCCGGCGAAGAACGTAGCTTGTATATCCTGACGCATTCCGAGGGCAGTTTGTCACTGGACAACCAGTTATGGCATACGGCCGCATTCAACGAACACAACCAGATGACCTACGCTCTGCTGGCCATCTACTTCGGCATGCTGCTCGCGCTGGCCAGTTACAACCTGATGCTGTTCGCTGTATTGGGTGAGCGCTCATTCGCACTGTACGTCTGCTTCGTAGTCAGTTTCGGCATAGGCATGTTGGCGATCAATGGCCTAGGCGCACAATACCTCTGGCCCAACCTGGGCGAAACAGGCAATCGAATACTGCCGTTCTTTCTCAGTTTATCAGCCACCGTGGGCGTTCTTTTTGCGCAATCCTTTCTGGATACCGCGCGCCGCGCTGAGGGTCTCAATCGCGTCCTGTCGATCTGGGCCTGGATCGCGATGAGTGCCACGCTGCTGACCTTGGTGGTGGATGGTCAGCGGGCATTGCAACTGATGTCGGTGATCGGCCTGGTTACCACACTGGTCCTGTTTGTCACCGGTATCATCTGCGTAGCACGGCGTATTCCAGGATCGCTTATCTTCGTCTTCGCCTGGCTCATGCTGCTGGCTGGGGCCATGCTGCTGGCGCTGCGTAACTTTAGCTTGATCCCGTCCACCTTCCTCACTGTCAATGCCATGCAAATCGGCTCGGCTATAGAGATGCTATTACTGTCATTGGGGCTAGCGGCACGCTTCAACGAGCTCAAGCGCCTTAAAGAATCAGCTCAGCGGCAGGCATTGAGATCGCAAAAACAGGTGTTAATGTCGCTCCTGCAGCAGGAAAAAATTCTTGAGCAGCGCGTTACCGAACGCACCGAGGCACTAGCGCAGGCCAATGCCCGCCTGGAAATGCTTGCCATGCAGGACCCGCTCACGGGACTCGCTAACCGTACCGCGCTCACGCAGCATCTTCAGCAAGCGATGTTACGTACCGAACGTCGCAACGAACTCCTGGCATTGGTTCTGATTGACCTGGACAGCTTCAAAGCCATCAACGACCAACTGGGACATGATATCGGGGATCAGGTACTGAAACAGGTAGCGGTACGACTCAAGGGCTGCGCCCGAGAGACCGACCTGGCGGCACGCCTGGGCGGCGATGAGTTTGTCCTGATCAGCGAGGGTATTCTCGACCAGGAAGACGCTTTGCGTCTCGGTGAAAGACTGCTTGATGCGCTAAGCCTGCCCATTGCGCTAGATGATGGCAGTATCAGCGTCGGCGCCAGCATTGGCATCAGCCTGACCAATGACATTCAACCTGATATCGAGGCACTGATGCGCCACGCCGATCAAGCGATGTACCTGCGCAAGCGCGGCGGGCGCAATGGCGTGCGGCTGTACAGCCCCGAAGCCGTCTCACCATTCTCTGCAGATAACCTGCGTGACCGCTGAAGCCTACCCAAACGGGCGAACAGCGATAGCGTCGCTATTGCTGCTATTGCTGCTGAGCATCAGTGCGCACGCCCAGGGCGCGCCGGGCGTGCTGTTTCTTACCGGTACTGAACAGCACATTGATCTACAACCCTGGGTGGAATATCAGCAAACGGCGCGGAAGGTCACTTATCAACAATTGCTCAATAGCAAGGCAGTCTGGACTGCAGGCTCCAACCGCGGCGACATGAACTTCGGTTACACCCGCGACGCCGTGTGGTTAAAACTCAGCCTGAGCTCCAGCTCCAGTCGCGATACACTCTGGCACCTGCATTTCCCTTACTCTTCACTTAACCGGGTAGACATCTATCAACAAAACCATGCAGTAAAAACCAGCGGCGCCATCGTGCCGTTGCATCAGCGCGATCTGGCGCACCGCGATCCAGCCTTCTCACTGCGCCTGGCACCCGGCGAACAAACCACCTTGTACATTCGAACCCAATCCGAAGGCAGCCTGACCCTGACCAGTCAATTGTGGTCTGGTGCGGCCTTCGCCAGTTTCAGCGTCAATAGCACTGCGTTGCTCGCGCTGTACTGCGGTATGTTGTTGGCCTTGGCACTCTACAACCTACTGCTATATACCGTTTTGCGTGAGCGTAGTTATCTGCTCTATGTGTGTTTCGTGCTCAGCTTTGGTCTGGGTGCATTAGCTTTTACCGGTCTTGGCGCACGGTATATCTGGCCGGATATCGGCACCTGGGGCGGGCGACTATTACCCCTGGGACTGTGTCTGGCAGCCACCATTGGCACTCTGTTCACCTGCAGCTTTCTCAATACGCGGCAGCATATGCCGGGCTGGCACCGCCTGCTCTGCGCGCTGATGTTGGCCAGCCTGATACTCACACTCGCAAGCCTGTTTCTCCCCGTGCATTGGGTGATCCTCAGCATGTCGTTACTGGGCATGATTGGAGCACCCCTGACCCTGATCTGCATTCTGCTCGCCGTACGTTACCGGGTGCCGGGTGGGCGCATTTTCCTGACGGCGTGGGCCTGTATGATTATCGGAGTGGTGTTGCTGTCATTACGCAACTTCGGCGTTATCCCGTCCAATCTGGTGACCACCTACGCTATGCATGTGGGCTCGGCGCTGGAGATGCTGTTACTGTCGTTTGCTTTGGCGGCGCGCTTCAATACGCTAAAAAAACAGAAGGAGGAGACCCAGGCTAACCTGGTCAAAACCCTGAAAACCCATGAGCAGGAACTGGAGTTAAAAGTTCAAGAGCGCACTGAAGAGCTGCAAATAGCCAACGTCCGGCTCAAGGCTATGGCCATGCAAGACCCGTTGACCGGACTGGCCAATCGGAGCGCGTTGGATATGCACATGACCCATGTTTTGCGCCGATCCCAGCAGCGACATACACCCCTGGCGGTCATGCTCATTGACTTGGATGGTTTCAAGCAGATCAATGATCAGCTTGGGCATGAAACTGGCGACCAGGTTCTGCGCACCATTGCCGACCGGTTACGCAGCATCGCCAGGGAATCGGATTTCGTCGCACGTCTGGGTGGCGACGAATTCGTGCTGGTCGCCGAGGATATCGGTACACCAGAGCAGGCCCACACACTGGCGGAGCGGTTTCTCGACAGGCTTAGCCTGACTATTGATATGGATACCCAGAGCGTGGCCGTGGGCGCCAGCATCGGCATTAGCATGACGCGCTCAGCCGAGCTGGATATGGCGCAAATGCTACGTCAGGCAGACATGGCGATGTACAACCGCAAACGCAGCGGGCGCGGGGGGGTAAGTTTCTACGCGCAAGAACAATTCAGCAACCAACTAGCCTGAGCTGGCACTGCAGGCTATAGATCCCTGGGTGAGCGCTACCGCTCACCCACACCAATCAGTTGCCAGGCAGCACTTTGAGCAGCTTGCCTTGCGCGGCGTCGGTGAGCAAATACAAGGCGCCGTCGGGGCCACTGCGCACATCGCGAAAGCGGCTTTCAAGCTCCCCGAACAGACTTTCCTGCTCGACCACCTCGTTACCCTTCAGGACTACGCGACGCACCTCCATCCCGGCCAGTGCCGCGACCATCAAATTGCCATCCCACTCAGGAAAGAGCTCACCGCGGTATAGGCTAAAGCCCGCCGGGGCGATGGACGGCGTCCAATGCAGCAACGGCTGCTCTAAACCTGGCAGTTCGGTATGCGGGCTGATAACGGCACCACTGTAATCCACGCCAAAGGTGATTTTCGGCCAGCCATAATTTTTACCTGGCTCGACCAGGTTGATCTCGTCTCCCCCCCTTGGCCCATGCTCATGGGCGAGCACGCGCTGCCCCTGGGCATCATATATAAGCCCTTGAACATTGCGGTGCCCTATGCTGTAAAGCTCTGGCAAGGCACCGTCCTGCCCTACATAAGGGTTATCCTCGGGCACCGAGCCATCGCGATTCAGGCGCACGATTGAACCGATGTGGCTGCTGGTTTTTTGCGACTCTTCACGGTAATTAAAGCCGTCACCGAGGCTCAGCAACAAGGTATTGTCTGGCAGAAAGGCAATCCGGCCGCCGTAGTGAGCCGAGCCTGCTTTGGCCGGCGTAACGCGAAAAATCTCTTCAACCTCAGTCAGCGCCTGGCCATCCAGGGTGGCGCTAGCCAAACAGGTATGATTTGCCTTGCTGGTCCCACAGGCATAGCTGAGAAACACGCGATTGTTCTGCTCGAACTCTGGATCAAGGGCAACTTCAAACAAGCCAGCTTGGCCGGAAACAAAAACTTCCGGCACACCGCTGAACGGCTCGGCCTGCAACTCGCCCTCGGAGCTGATATGCCGAAGCTGACCGGTGCGCTCAGTCACCAGCATCCCGCCATCCGGCAAGAACGCCAGCGACCAGGGATTCTCAAGGCCTTCGGCCAGTGTTTCCACGCGGTAGTCTGCCGCCTGCACGGCCCAGGCAGAAGACATTGCTACAGCCGCCAGCAAGGCGCTTCTTTTCCACATGTCATAACCCTCCAATTGAATGAGTGCTAGCCCAGTACGCGCAAGCCACGCTTGACCACAGGTCGAGTCAGCCGACCAAACAGCCAACTCCCCACAGCCACTGCCAGCATCATCAGCAACAATCCCCAGGTGTCCCTGGTGGCGGCAATAAAGGTTGGCATGGGCAGGAAATAGTCAGCGATACGGAACGCTACCCAGATTCCAACACCCCCGGCCAACACAAACAACAACCCCCGCCAAGGCTTAAAAATACGCCCCAGGCCCGCGGCCACCGGCAGGGCAAAAATAAAGGTAACCGCCACCATCAGGCCAAAGATCGGGGTGAACCCAGTAAGATCACGCAGACTGGTGAGCATACGCTGCTCCAGCGAAATCGGTGTACCCAGTTGTTGCAGCTCGAAGAGATTCAATTGAGTCTGAGCCAGGCTGCCCAGCACTGTGGCCACAAGCACACTGACGACAAAGAAGAAAAGAACGCGCAGAACAGTTATCAGCATCGCCGGAACATCCTGTTTTATTAACGAAATTGTGACATCTGGGGGGCTCAGCGGACACGCTGAACCTGTAACCTGATATGTAACCTGTCAGCCCTGCACCGAGGGCAATTGCGGCAGATTACGCAGGCCAGCTTCGTAGGCGGCCATATCGAAAGGCGCATCCTGATCCAGCATAACGCCAATGCAATGGGCAAGCACTTCGGCCATCAAATCCATGCTGTCCTCGCGGCTATAGCCAACCAATGTGAGCTTGTTCAGCGTCGCTTGGGCAAAAGCCGGCTCATTACTAGCCAACTGATTTTCAATGGCTTCAAGCAGACGCTCATGGGCAAAAAGCGCGTCAGCCTGTTCATCGTTGGAAGCGGTGTCTTCAGGTGCTTGCATGGTGGGCATCTCGGCAGGGCAAACAGAGGGGGAGTATCCCCCCTCCGCTCGGTTCAGTTGATCTTGGGGTCCAGTTCGCCGCTGGCGTAGCGCATGAACATCGCTTCCAGGTTGACCGGCTTGATTTTGGAGGCATGGCCAGCGGTGCCGAAGGCCTCGTAGCGAGCAATACAAACATCGCGCATGGCCTTGACGGTTTCGCCAAAGAATTTGCGCGGATCAAACTCGCTAGGGTATTTAGCCATATGCCGACGCATTGCGCCGGTAGAGGCCAAGCGCAGATCGGTGTCGATATTGACCTTGCGTACACCGTACTTGATGCCTTCAACGATTTCCTCTACCGGCACACCATAGGTTTCCTTGATGTCACCGCCGTACTCGTTGATGATCGCCAGCCATTCCTGGGGTACTGACGATGAACCATGCATCACCAGATGGGTATTGGGGATACGTGCGTGGATCGCCTTGATCCGGTCAATGGCCAGAATATCGCCCGTCGGCGGCTTGGTGAACTTGTAGGCACCATGACTGGTGCCGATGGCGATTGCCAGAGCGTCAACATGGGTCTTTTTGACAAAGTCAGCGGCTTCTTCAGGGTCGGTCAGCATCTGGCTGTGATCAAGAATACCTTCTGCACCGATGCCGTCCTCCTCGCCAGCTTGACCGGTTTCCAGGCTGCCTAGACAGCCGAGCTCGCCTTCGACCGAAACACCGCAGGCATGCGCCATATCAACGGTGCGACGGGTTACGTCAACGTTGTAATCGTATTCGGTCGGGGTCTTGCCGTCTTCGCCCAGCGAGCCATCCATCATTACCGAGGAAAAACCCAGCTGGATGGAACGCTGGCATATCGCTGGGCTGGTGCCATGATCCTGGTGCATACAGATCGGAATATGCGGAAATTCCTCAATCGCTGCCAGAATCAGGTGACGCAGAAAGGGGGCACCCGCGTACTTGCGTGCGCCCGCCGAGGCCTGCACGATCACCGGTGAATCGGTCTTGTCAGCGGCCTCCATGATGGCGCGCATCTGTTCCAGATTGTTGACGTTGAACGCCGGTACGCCGTAACCGAATTCGGCAGCGTGATCGAGCATCTGACGCATGCTGATAAGGGCCATTTGATAATCTCCAGTAATCAGTAAAAAAAACGTGTTTCAGCCTGCCGCAGCGGACAACAGGCTGCAAGTTATTGGCTGGACTTGCGTTCTTCCAGCACCGCTACTGCGGGCAACACCTTACCTTCAACAAATTCCAGGAAGGCGCCACCACCGGTGGAAATATAGGAAATCTGGGAAGCCACACCATATTTGTCAATTGCCGCCAGGGTGTCACCACCACCAGCAATCGAGAACGCCGGACTCTCGGCAATAGCCAGCGCCAGCGCCTTGGTGCCGTTGCCGAACTGATCAAACTCAAAAACGCCGACCGGACCATTCCACAGAATAGTACCGGCTGACTTCAACAGCTCGGCAAAATGCGCAGCGGTTTGTGGCCCGATATCCAGAATCATGTCATCCGCGGTCACTTCGGCCACCAGCTTGACGGTGGCCTTGGCGCTCTCAGCAAACTCGCTGGCAACCACAACATCGATAGGTAAAGGTACGCTGACCCTGTCAGCGATCGCCCGCGCGGTATCCAGCAAATCCGCTTCGTACAGCGACTTACCCACTGGGTAGCCCGCCGCAGCGAGAAAGGTGTTGGCGATACCGCCACCGACAATTAATTGGTCGCATTTCTCGGACAACGCGTTAAGCACGTCCAGTTTGGTAGACACCTTGGAGCCAGCCACAATGGCGGTCATCGGCCGCGCGGGCTTGAGCAGCGCCTTGGCCAGCGCGTCGAGCTCGGTGGCCAGCAGCGGGCCAGCACAGGCAACTTTGGCAAATTTGGCTACACCGTGGGTAGAGCCCTGGGCGCGATGCGCCGTACCGAAGGCATCCATTACAAACACGTCACAGAGCGCCGCGTACTGCTGCGCCAGCTCATCGGTATTCTTCTTTTCACCTTTGTTGAAGCGCACATTTTCCAACAGTACTACTTCACCTGGCTGCACCTCGACGCCGGCCAGGTAATCCTTCACAAGAGGTACATCACGGCCCAATGCCTCGGACAAATAAGCCGCAACCGGCGCCAGACTGTTCTCCTCGCTGAACACACCTTCTTCCGGGCGCCCCAGATGCGAGCAGACCATTACTGCGGCGCCCTTTTCCAGCGCCAGCTTAATGGTTGGCAGGGCAGCAAGAATACGCGCATCGCTCTTAACCTTGCCATCCTTGACGGGTACATTCAGATCCTCGCGGATCAATACGCGCTGGTTTTTCAATTCCAGCTCGCTCATGGTCAATACGCTCATGTCCTGCTCCTCATAAAGCCATCAATTTCGTTTCAGCGCTGAGTACGCAGCAACCGCACTCAGATCCTGAGCTCGGTCAGTCCCGGCCGGCGATCTGCAACCAGTAGTCCGCCACATCCAGCATACGATTGGCAAAACCCCACTCGTTATCGAACCAGACCAGCAAGTTCACCATGCGTGGCCCGGATACCCGGGTCTGGCTGCCATCCACCACCGCCGAGTGCGGATCATGATTGAAATCACAACTGGCATGCGGTAGCTCGGTGTAATCCACCAAGCCCTTGTAGACGCCTTGAGACGCCGTATGCAGCAACCTGTTGACCTCCTCGGCGCTGGTATCGCGGCGAGTCTGCAAAGTAATGTCCAGCGCCGACACGTTCAGGGTTGGCACGCGAATCGCCTTGGCCTGAACGCGCCCGGCCAACTCCGGCATCAGTCTTTCAATACCTCGCGCCAAACCGGTGGACACTGGAATCATCGACTGAAACGCAGACCGCGTGCGTCGCAGATCAGTATGGTGATAGGCGTCAATCACCGGCTGATCGTTCATTGCTGAATGGATCGTGGTAATTGAGACATATTCCAGGCCGATCTGTTCATTCAAGAGTGTGAGTAGAGGCACGCTGCAGTTGGTCGTACAGGACGCATTGGAAACCAGCCGCGCCT
This sequence comes from Halopseudomonas pelagia CL-AP6, assembly GCF_000410875.1. Classification (GTDB taxonomy): domain Bacteria; phylum Pseudomonadota; class Gammaproteobacteria; order Pseudomonadales; family Pseudomonadaceae; genus Halopseudomonas; species Halopseudomonas pelagia. Next base: position 61,834 of record NZ_AROI01000006.1, on the reverse strand, counting down.
GCCCATTGAGCTGATGATGATTGGCACCAAACACCACGGTGGCGTCCACTGCAGCCTCATTGGCCATCGGCTGGGAAAACAGCACCCTAGGCACGCCCGCATGGGTAAAGCGCGAGGCCTCCTCACGCGTAGTGTATTGCCCGGAGCATTCCAGCAACAGGTCGATATCCAGCGCCTTCCAGTCCACCATTTCGGGCTGCGCCTGGCTCAGCACCTGTACCGGCTGGCCATCGATCATCAGACAGTCACCCTCGACCCTGACCTCACCGGGAAAACGCCCGTGGGTTGAATCGAAACGGGTCAGATATTCAATGCTGGCCTGATCGGCCAGATCGTTCAGCGCAACTATCTGCATGCCAGCCCCCTGTATGCCGGCACTGGCACGTTCATGCAGCGCACGCAGCACGCAGCGGCCAATACGGCCATAGCCGTTGAGCGCAATGCGGTAGGGACCGGGGGAAGGCATACAGCAACTCCGTTAAGCGTCAAGCGTCAAGCTACACTAGGCTGCTTGCCGCTTGACGCTGGGTTAGTCTTCCAACAGCTCTTCGGCCGTAGCCAGGAGATTGTCGACCGTGAAGCCGAACTCCTCGAACAGAGCGGGCGCTGGCGCCGACTCGCCGAAGGTGTTCATGCCGATCACGCGACCATCCAGACCCACATACTTGTACCAGAAGTCGCCATGGGCGGCTTCGATGGCGATCCGCGCCCCCACTTCCAGCGGCAGCACCGCTTGTTTGTACTCCGCATCCTGTTGATCGAATACGCTGGTGCAGGGCATGGAGACTACCCGTACGCGGTACCCCTGCTCGGTCAGCTTGTCGCAGGCCTGCATGGCCAGACCCACTTCGGAGCCAGTCGCGATCAGAATCAGCTGCGGCTCACCTTCACAGTTTTTCAGCACGTAGCCGCCACGCGCAATCGCCGTTTCGGTTTCGCTATCACGGATCTGATAGGGCAGATTCTGGCGCGAGAAGATCAACGCGCTCGGACCATCCTTGCGCTCCATCGCGTATTTCCAGGCGACAGCCGACTCGACCGTATCCGCCGGACGCCAGGTATCCAGATTAGGCGTACTGCGCAAGCTGGACAACTGCTCTACCGGCTGATGGGTAGGACCATCTTCGCCCAGGCCGATGGAGTCGTGGGTGAATACATAGAGCACGCGCACTTTCATCAGGGCCGACATACGCACTGCATTGCGCGCGTACTCCATAAACATCAGGAAGGTCGCACCGTAGGGGATCAAGCCGCCGTGCAGCGCCACGCCATTCATGATCGCGCTCATACCGAACTCACGCACGCCGTAGTACATGTAATTGCCGGACGCATCCTCCTGGGTAACCGGCTTGCAGCCATTCCACAGGGTCAGATTCGAGCCCGCCAGGTCAGCCGAACCGCCGAGCAATTCCGGCAGCAGGGGACCAAAGGCATTCAGGCAATTCTGACTGGCCTTACGGCTGGCGATGGTTTCGCCCTTGTCCGCCACTTCACGAATAAAAGCCGAGGCCTTTTCGGAAAAGTCGGCGGGCAGCTCACCGGCCATGCGCCGCTCAAACTCGCTGGCCAATTCCGGAAATGCAGTTTGGTACGCGGCAAACCGCTGGTCCCACTCGGCCTCCGCCTTACCGCCCGCCTGGCGCGCATCCCACTCGGCATAAATATCCTGCGGAATTTCAAAGGGAGCGTGCTTCCAGCCGAGCTTTTCACGGGTCAGCGCGATTTCCGCATCACCCAGCGCGGCACCGTGGCTGTCTTCCTTACCCTGCTTGTTCGGCGAACCGAAGCCGATGATAGTCTTGCAGCAGATCAGCGTCGGGCGATCGCTCTTGCGCGCCGTCTCGATCGCGATCTTGATCTCTTCGGCGTCGTGACCGTTAACATTGCGAATCACCTGCCAACCATAGGCCTCGAATCGCTTGGGCGTATCATCGGTGAACCAGCCATGCACTTCGCCATCAATGGAGATGCCGTTGTCATCATAAAAACCAATCAGCTTGTTCAAACCCAGAGTGCCGGCCAACGAGCATACTTCGTGGGAGATACCTTCCATCAGACAGCCATCACCCATAAATACATAAGTGTGATGATCTACAACATCATGCCCAGGACGATTGAACTGCGCGGCCATGATCTTTTCCGCCAGCGCAAAGCCCACCGCATTAGCCAGGCCTTGGCCTAGCGGACCAGTGGTGGTCTCCACGCCCGGGGTATAGCCAAATTCCGGGTGGCCGGGCGTTTTGCTGTGCAGTTGACGGAAGTTTTTCAGTTCGTCAATCGACAGGTCGTAGCCGGTCAGGTGCAGCAGCGAATAGATCAACATCGAACCGTGCCCATTCGACAGCACAAAACGATCGCGATCAGCCCAGTTAGGGTTGACCGGGTTGTGCTTCATATAGTCGCGCCAGAGCACCTCGGCGATATCCGCCATGCCCATGGGCGCGCCGGGATGACCGCTGTTGGCTTTCTGCACGGCATCCATGCTGAGGGCACGAATAGCATTGGCACGATCACGACGGCTGGGCATGGGTAACTCCTGTGGCTGACAAGACAGATGAACCGGGCGCCTTTTCGGGCCGCAGTCCAATAACAAGGCCGGGCATTTTCGCGCAAACAGCGCCCGTGGGCAATGAAAACCCCGAGAAACCCCGCACCGTCACAACACCACTGGAATAAAACCCTTGCCCGTCACATCCGGCAACCTATATCAATTTTTTTTGATATAGGTCTTGCGGCCACCCGCTTGCGCACCTACACTGCCCCAATGAACCCTATAGCTCACTTAGTGTCACCCACCTCCAGCGCTACCGAACAGCTCGCCGCCTTCTGCAAGGCCACGGGCGATGCTCTGCGTCTGGATATTCTAAGGGTGCTGCGCAATGACTCCTTCGGCGTCCTGGAGCTAGCCAGGATCTTTGCCATGCGTCAGTCAGGCATGAGCCACCATCTCAAGGTTCTGGCCAATGCCGGACTGGTCAGTACCCGGCGCGAAGGCAACTCGATTTTCTATCGTCGCAGCCTGCCGGATACCGGCCAGCCCTGGTACGGCGTACATAGCCAACTATTGGATGGCCTTGATGCGCTGCCGCTGGAACCAGCGCTGATCGAAGCCATAACCGACGTGCACAGCCAGCGGGCCGACCTATCGCGGCAGTTCTTCGCGCGCTTCACCGATGGCACACCCGCACAACAGGACCTGATTGCCCATTTCGGTCTGTATCGGGAACCGCTGCTCAGCCTGATCGACGGCCTGGCCCTACCAGCTCACGCGCTGGCGCTCGAAGTGGGCCCCGGTGAGGGTGGTTTTCTACCTGACCTGGCGAGCCGCTTTGAGAAAGTCGTGGGGCTAGATAACGCGCCATCGATGCTCGACCGCGCCCGCCAACAGTGTGCCGAAGCCGGCCTTACTAATGTGGAATGCCTGCTCGCCGATGCACTGGTGCCTCAGCCTCTGGCCCCAGCCGATTGCCTGGTGTGCAATATGGTGCTGCACCATATGCCAGCCCCGGCAGAAGCATTGAAACGCTTTACCAGCCTGATCAAACCCGGCGGCAGCCTGATCCTTACCGAGCTGTGCAGCCACAACCAGAGCTGGGTACGCGACACCTGCGGTGACTTGTGGCTGGGCTTCGACCAGCTTGACCTAAGCTACTGGGCCGGCGAAGCCGGACTGGTACCGGGTAACAGCCTGTACATCGGCCTGCGTAACGGCTTCCAGATACAGCTGCAACAGTTCAGCAAACCGATCATTGACAACTTATTCCCAACAGAAGGGACCGCAGCATGAGCGATTATTCGATTTTCACTTCCGAATCCGTGTCCGAAGGCCACCCGGACAAACTCGCAGACCAGATCTCCGATGCCGTGCTTGATGCCATCATCAGCGAAGACAAATTCGCCCGCGTTGCCTGCGAAACCATGGTCAAGACGGGCGTTGCCATCGTCGGCGGTGAAATCACCACCAGTGCCTGGGTTGACCTCGAAGACCTGGTGCGCAACGTGATCATGGACGTTGGTTACACCTCCTCCGACGTTGGCTACGACGGCGCTACCTGCGGCGTGATTAACATCATCGGCAAGCAATCTCCGGATATTGCCCAGGGCGTCGACCGCCAGAACCCCGAAGACCAGGGCGCCGGCGATCAGGGTCTGATGTTCGGCTACGCCAGCAACGAGACGGATGTACTGATGCCTGCGCCAGTGACCTTTGCTCACCGCCTGGTGGAGCGTCAGTCGGAAGCACGCAAGAGCGGCGCGCTGAGCTGGTTGCGGCCCGATGCCAAATCCCAGGTAACCTGCCGTTACGACAACGGCAAGGTGGTCGGTATCGACGCCATCGTGCTATCCACCCAGCACAACCCGGACATTAGCCTCAAGGACCTGCGCGAGGCGGTGATGGAAGAAATCGTCAAAAATGTGATCCCAGCCGAGCTGCTGCACGCCGATACCCAGTATCACATCAATCCGACCGGCAACTTCGTCATCGGTGGCCCGGTCGGCGACTGCGGCCTAACTGGCCGTAAGATCATAGTCGACACCTACGGCGGCATGGCCCGTCACGGTGGCGGTGCGTTTTCCGGCAAGGACCCCTCCAAGGTCGATCGCAGCGCTGCCTATGCCGGCCGCTATGTGGCCAAGAACATCGTCGCTGCGGGCCTGGCCGAGCGTTGTGAGATCCAGGTGTCCTACGCCATTGGCGTGGCACAACCCACCTCGGTATCGATCAACACCTTTGGCACCGGCAAAATCAGTGACGACAAGATCGTCAAACTGGTTCGCGAGCACTTCGACCTGCGCCCGTACGCCATCACGCGCATGCTCGACCTGTTGCACCCGATGTACCGCGCCACCGCAGCTTACGGTCACTTCGGCCGCACGCCGGTGGAAATGACGGTTAAAGGCGATACCTTTACCGCATTCCCTTGGGAAAAGACCGACAAGGCCGAGGCTTTGAAAGCGGCGGCAAGCCTCAAGCTGTAAGCGGCAAGCTTAGAATCACTACCGACGATAGCCGTCATGACACGCTTTGCAGGCCTGCTGTACCGCCTGCATCGCGGGGGTCACCTGCTCGGGGCTGTCGATGCCTGCAGCAGTGATGAGACTCAAGTCTGCTACAGCGGCCTGATACTGGGTGATGAGTTCGGCAAAACCATCGGCATCGGACCAGACTTCAGGCAACGCTGTGTTGGGCTGGGGGTTGTTCTGGTCAGGTTCGGGGAAATGCTCCCAGGGCGCGTCGGCCAGCTCAGCCAATTGGCTGGCATGGCTGGCAAAGACCTCGCCGTCGAAGGCCAGTCGGCCTGAGAGCATGCCGCCCATGGGCTCGCTGTGCGCCAGGAACTGTTTGAACACGGCCTGGCGCTGGCCTTCGGTCGAGTCCGGATCTGCTGACTGGCTGCCGCAGCCAGTCAGCAGTAGCGTCAAGGACAGGCAAGACAGTATTTTGCGGGTGGAGACAGATTGCATGGTTTCTTCCCGATCAGGATGAGATAAAAAGCGGGAGACAGTATCACGGCTTCCGCAAAGCGGGCCAAGTACGCGCTGTTTCAGTATGTGCTTGGCCGAATGATTTTGACCCCGCTCGAGGGGCGCTGCAGCGACCGACAGCTTTTTCAGCTAGCACTGAGTGCTTGCGTGGAGGCTCGGTGTCGGACCGTCGATGGCAAGGACGCCATCGATGAGCCTACAGGGATGTATTCACGGCGAGTCCGGCACCGGGCCTCCATGCGGGCACGATTCCAGCAGAAGGCTAACAGGTCGTCAGGCTCGAGCGGGGTCGTTAAAGAAACAACCGCGCCCATTCGCTAACTACGAATGGAGTAATCGCATGAGTGCTGTAATGAACAACAAGAACTTCAATGACTACAAGGTTGCCGATATCAGCCTGGCGGACTACGGTCGCCGTGAAATCATCATCGCCGAGTCGGAAATGCCCGCCCTGATGGCGATGCGCAACAAGTACAACGCCGAACAACCGCTCAAGGGTGCGAAGATCCTCGGCTGTATCCACATGACCATCCAGACCGCCGTGTTGATCGAAACCCTGGTTTCGTTGGGTGCCGAAGTGCGCTGGTCCTCGTGCAACATCTTCTCGACCCAGGACCATGCTGCTGCCGCCATCGCTGCTGCCGGCATTCCAGTATTTGCCTGGAAAGGCGAAACCGATGAAGAGTATGAATGGTGCATCAAGCAGACCATCCTCAAGGACGGCCAGCCCTGGGAAGCCAACATGGTACTGGACGATGGTGGCGACCTGACCGAGATCCTGCACAACCAATACCCAGCCATGCTCGACAAGGTCCATGGCGTAACCGAGGAAACCACCACCGGTGTGCATCGCCTGCTCGACATGCTGAAAAAAGGCACGCTGAAAATCCCGGCCATCAACGTCAACGATTCCGTTACCAAGAGCAAGAACGACAACAAATACGGTTGCCGTCACAGCCTTAACGACGCGATCAAGCGCGCCACCGACCACCTGCTGTCCGGCAAACAGGCACTGGTTATCGGCTACGGTGACGTCGGCAAAGGCTCGGCACAATCACTGCGTCAGGAAGGCATGATCGTCAAGGTCAGCGAAGTCGACCCGATCTGCGCGATGCAGGCCTGCATGGACGGCTTTGAGCTGGTCTCCCCGTTCAACAACGGCATCAATGACGGCACCGAACAGTGCATCAACGTCAACGTACTGGGCCGGATCGACCTGCTGGTGACGACCACTGGTAACGTTAACGTCTGCGACGCCAATATGCTCAAGGCCCTGAAAAAGCGTGCGATTGTCTGCAACATTGGGCATTTCGACAACGAGATCGATACTGCCTATACGCGCGCCAACTGGCACTGGGAAGAGGTCAAGCCGCAGGTGCACAAACTGCACCGCACCGGCAAGAGCAACTTCGACCCGACCAATGACGACTACCTGATCCTGCTGGCCGAAGGCCGCCTGGTCAACCTGGGTAACGCTACCGGTCACCCCAGCCGCATCATGGATGGCTCGTTTGCCAACCAGGTTCTGGCGCAGATTCACCTGTTTGGCCAAGCCTATGCCAAGCAACCAGCCGAGAAGAAAGCCGAGCTGCTGCGCGTTGAAGTGTTGCCGAAGAAACTGGACGAGGAAGTCGCCCTGGAAATGGTCAAAGGCTTTGGTGGCGTGATCACCAAGCTGACCAGCAAGCAGGCTGACTACATCGGCGTCAGCGTCGACGGCCCGTTCAAACCAGAAGACTACCGCTACTAAAATCAGCGGCAAGCCGTCTGCGGCAAGCTACCAGCGCAACGTGCCCGGCGCACTGACCGTTCGTAGCTTGTCGCTCAAAGCTTGAAGCTCGCGTGAGACAAAGCATGAGTGCAAATAGACAAAAACCCGTCAGTTTCGAATTCTTTCCGACCAAGACCGAAGCCGGGCATGAAAAACTGATTGCTACCGGCAAGGTGCTGGCGGCAGAAAACCCCGAATTCTTTTCGGTCACTTACGGCGCTGGCGGCTCGACCCGTGAAGGCACGCTGAAAACCGTCCTACAGCTGGATCAGGAAGTGCAGGTGCCCACTGCACCGCACCTGTCTTGTGTTGGCGACAGCAAAGAAGATCTGCGCAGCCTGCTGACCCTGTACCGCGAATCTGGCATCAAGCGTATCGTTGCATTGCGTGGCGACTTGCCTTCCGGCATGGGCCAGGCATCCGGCGAGTTGCGTTATGCCAACGAACTGGTGGAGTTCATCCGCGCAGAAACCGGTGATCACTTTCATATCGAGGTGGCCGCCTACCCGGAAGCGCATCCCCAGGCTCGGCATTTTGAAGCGGACCTGGAGAACTTCATCCGCAAGGCAAAGTCCGGTGCCGACAGCGCCATTACCCAGTACTTCTTCACCGCCGACTGCTACTTCTACTTTGTTGATCGCGTGCGCAAGGCCGGGGTGGATATACCCATTGTGCCGGGCATCATGCCGATCACCAATTACAGCAAACTGGCACGTTTTTCCGACGCATGTGGCGCTGAAATTCCACGCTGGATTCGCAAGCAACTGGAATCCTATGGCGACGACAGCGAGAGCATTAGCGCATTCGGCACACAAGTGATTAGCGAACTATGCCAACGTCTGATTGACGGCGGCGCACCGAGCCTGCATTTTTATACCTTGAATCAGGCCGAGCCGAGTCTGGCCGTCTGGCGCAACTTGCACGGCAGGTAATCCGGCTCCAGCACCCCAAACCCCAGCATGAGCCTGAAACGTAAGTATGAAGCTGTCATCTCTGACGATACTGCTATGGCTAACGGCTTGCATGAACGTGCAAGCCAAGTCGGTGCATATTGTCAGCGAGGATTGGCCGCCTTTTATTTACACGGAACAAGGACAAATAAAGGGCGCTGACAAAGACATTACTGAGCACGTGCTCAACCAACTCGGCTACCAGGCTACCTGGAACCTGATGCCCTGGCGACGGGTACTGCATAACGTGGCAACAGGCGCTGCAGATGCGATTTTGGACATAGCCCCCCACAAAGATCACCAGAATAGCTATCTGTTTACCAGCGAACCTTTATCCCGCCATGAAACCGTCCTCTTCCATGAGTTGCGCCGCCCGTTCGCTTTTACCCAGTTAAACGACCTTGATGGCCTGATTATCGGTGTGTCACCAGGCTATCTATACAACAATGCTGAATTTATCGGTTCCGACGCTTTTTTCCGCGAGCCCGCACCCAGCTTTGAAGCCAACTTGAAGAAACTGCTGCGCGGGCGTGTCGACATGGTCGCAATGAGCCGCCCCGTTGGGATCTATACCAGCCGCTTACTGGGCATAGAAAACCAGGTAGGCTTCCATAGCCAAGCATTGAGTAGCAGCGACTTTTATCTGGTGTTTCACCGTACGGAAAAATGGCGAGTCCCTGCTGAGCAGTTTTCCCAGGCGCTGCGGCAGTTCAAGAAGACTGAGCGGTACCGCGAAATACTTGAGGAATATGGGCTCGAATCCCGCGACGGCTTCTTGAACCTGACTGCACCCTGACCGCCAAGCAGACCGCACTGCGCTGCAGCATGCTTTCTGTTATACTCCGCGCTCTTCATTATCGGCCGCACGGACAACCCCTGTTCGCAACGGCCATCACAGGGTTATCTGAATGTCCTTTGCTACTCTCGGTCTCTCCGACGTGCTCGTGCGCGCCGTTGCAGCCACTGGTTATACCTCTCCTACACCTGTCCAGGCGCAAGCCATCCCCGCCGTACTCGAAGGTCGCGACCTGATGGTCGCCGCGCAGACCGGCACGGGCAAGACTGCAGGCTTTGCCCTGCCTATTATCGAAAAACTGTTCCCTGGTGGGCACCCCGACTCTACCCACCGCCGCACGCCTAAACAGGTTCGCGTCCTGGTGCTGACACCCACCCGCGAGCTGGCCGCACAGGTACATGAAAGCTTCGTCACCTACGGTGGCGAGTTGCCGATGAAAACGGCCTGCGTCTTTGGTGGTGTGGGTGCCAACCCGCAGATGAAAGCCATTGCCCCCGGTCTCGACGTGCTGGTTGCCTGCCCTGGTCGCCTGCTGGATCTGGTCGGCCAGCGTGCCGTGGATCTATCCAAGGTAGAAATCCTGGTACTCGACGAAGCCGACCGCATGCTCGATATGGGTTTTGTCCATGACGTCAAGAAAGTCATCGCCAAATTGCCTAGCCAGCGTCAAACGCTGCTGTTCTCGGCGACTTTCTCCAAAGACATCACCGACCTGGCTAACAAGCTGCTGGACAACCCTGCACGCATTCAGGTCACTCCGCCGAACACCACGGTCGAACGTATCTCCCAGACGGTTTACCGTGTGCCCGCAGGCCACAAGCGCGCACTGGTCGCTCACTTGATCACCATGGGCGCCTGGGAGCAAGTGCTGGTCTTTACCCGCACCAAGCATGGCGCCAACCGCCTCGCCGAGTATCTGGACAAGAACGGCCTGCCCGCTGCGGCCATTCATGGCAACAAGAGCCAGAGCGCCCGAACTAAAGCGCTGGCCGATTTCAAAGCCAACAAGCTGCGCATTCTGGTAGCCACCGATATCGCCGCCCGCGGTCTGGATATCGATCAACTGCCGCATGTGGTCAACTTTGAGCTGCCCAATGTATCCGAAGACTACGTGCACCGGATCGGCCGCACTGGTCGTGCCGGACGCAGCGGCGGCGCCGTATCACTGGTCAGCCCGGACGAAGAAAAGTTGCTCAAGGCCATCGAACGTATGACCAAGCAACAGATCGATGAGGGAACTCTAGAAGGTTTCGAGCCACCAGCTCAGGGCGAACTCAACAGTGACCGTCCCGAACGCGCGCGCGGCGCACCCAGCAGCGGTCGCGGCCAACGCCCTGCCGCCGGTGCCGGTGCTGGTGCAGGTCGTGGCCAAGGCCGTAGCGACAAGCCGCGTTCGGAAAAGCCTCGCAGTGACAAACCGCGTAGCGATCGCCCGCGCAGCAACCAACCGCCACGTGCCGCACGCCCTAACAGCGAGCCGCAGGACAGTGTCAGTGAAGAGCGTCGCCATCAGGCGAATGGCAACAAGAGCGCGCCCAGCACACCTCGTACTGAGAACTCGCGCAAGCCGGCAGGCAATCGTCCACAGCGTGAGAAGCCGGCCTTGTTCGGCCGATAAAGCCGACATCCAGCAAAAAAACGGGCCTCAACAGGCCCGTTTTTTTATTCTAGAATGAGCTAGCACCAATCTTCTCCCGCTGCTTCTAACTGAGCAAGCTGCGGCACGCTATCAGGAGAGCTCGCCAACCAACTCCGGCTTCACCAGCGGCTTACGAGCAGCGTAATGCTTGTTCAGATCCCGCATTTCCACTGACAGCAACTGACCATGCTCATCATTGTGAACGGTCAATACCTGCTGCTCCTGCAGCAGCTTGAGCAATCGATGATCCACGCCAAAACTAGTCGACAGCGTTTCATCGCTCATGATCGGCACGCGCTTACGGCGTTCGAATCCTGCCGCCTGCTTCTTTCGGTAAGCCGCCCAGATACTCAGAATACAAGCCACCAACAGGCTCAAGACCAGATATAACAGCAAACTATCCAAGCCTGATAGAAGCTGCGTACCCATTTCAATACGCGGCCCCTGTCTTTGGTCTGCTATTAGATCGGTGATCCCGTTATACAACAGCCAGACAAATACCACCCAGGCAATTAACGTGAGGATGATATCAATCAATCGCGGCAACCAGTGCCTTGGTGTGTAGATCAGATTCATCTGTTGCTCCTCGCAATACCACGATCTGGGCTAGTCCAGCGCGCGCGCTCCTGCCGCGGCCTGAGCATGACCCTGGGAAAGCTCGCCAAAGTGGTAAACAACGTAATCATCCAGAACACCAGCGGATACCATATGACCCAGAACAGCGTACGCCCCAGGCGTTCCTCATAGCGCCGCTCGATGAACAGACTAAGACTGAACTGCATAAGACAGACGCAGGCCAACACCAGCCCGGTAAAACCAGGAGGAACGATGCGTACCACCTGGAGATTTTCGGGGAGCACAAAGAACAGCCCCAGCGCCCATAGCACAATGGTGATGGCGAAGGTGAACGCCCATATTGCAGAAAGACAGAACTCCACCAGCAACGGCCACATATAACGGAAACGCCATTTCCAGATACTGGCGATGTTCTTGCGTAGCACCTCGGCCCCGCCGCGTGACCAGCGCAAGCGCTGCTTCCACAAGCCACGCAGGGTTTCGGGCATCAGAATCCAGCACAGCGCGCGGGGTTCATAGAAAATCGACCAGTGATCCAGCTGCAGCTTCCAGCTGATGTCGATATCTTCGGTAATCATATCCGGGCTCCAGTACCCGACCCGGTCCAACGCACTGCGGCGGAAAGCAGCGACCACACCAGAGACCGTAAAGACCCGGCCATAAACCCGCTGAGTGCGTTTGATCAAACCAATGATCGAGGAAAATTCCCCAACCTGAATGCGGCCAATCAGCGTGGAGCGTGTACGAATCCGGGGATTACCAGTTACCGCGCCGACGCGCGGATTTTCGATCAAGGGCGCTACCAGATAAGCCACGGCGTCTTCGGCCAACAGCGCATCGCCGTCGATGCACACTAGATATTCGCTACGGGCAGCCAAGGCGCCCATACGCAAAGCCACGGCCTTGCCCTGATTCTTGGCTAGATGCACAACGCGCACCAGCGGGTTTTGCTCGGCGAGTTGGTCTAGCCTTTCTCCGGTGTCATCGCTCGACCCATCATTAATGGCCACGACTTCGATGTTCTGATAGCGCTGAGCCAAGGCGGCGAGAACCGTTTCGTTCACGCGTGGCCCTTCGTTGAAGCAAGGTATCAATATGGATACCAGCGGGCTACCCGCCAGCTCCGGAGCCGGCACATCACCCTCGCGCGACCAGGGCCACTTGCGCTCCCAGTTAAACCAGAAGTACAGCCCCCCGGCTATCCACAGAGCGGACATCAGCAGCGGGTAGAAAAACACGAAGTTAAGCAACAGCGTGCCGGTGATGGCCAGCGCCAGCGCCAACGGCCCAAGCAACACTAGCACCAATACCACAATGGCAATTGTCCGCTCTCTCATCGCTGGGTACTCCATGCATTTGACAATGCCGGGCGTACTAGCTCGAGGCGCGGATTATCGGTATGGAAATCATCCGGGTAGTAGCCAAAGTGACGCACCCCTTCCCACTGCAGGCGATGCATCCAGCGCACCAACAACTCGCTATCTATGGGACCTTCCTGACCCACACGCCAATCGCGGGCCTGAAGTTCGAACAGGGTCTTGTCCATCGCATCGGGGTACTGCTTGACCTGGCGCACCAGGCGCGACAACCACGCATCTGAGTCCGCCTTGCTGACGCCTTCCATCAAGGGCATGGCCATAATGGCGGTCCAGTCATAGTTATTCAGAAAATCATGCATGTTCTGCGCGAACCAGGCCTCGCTTTCCGGCTCAAGGATCGGCATAGCGAAGATATTCCTTGCGGTTTTCACCTGCGGCCCGCGGATGGCCTTGACCTTATCCGCCAGCTCCAGGGTGAAATCGATCAGATACTGGCTCTTGAAGCGCGTCCAAGCAGCCATCTGCTCTGGATCAGCACGTAGCGCTGTCAGATCCAGGCTCAACCCAGCGTCGGCATAGGCCTGCCGCGCGGCGTTGCCGGCATCTTCAAAATCAGACAGCAGGGCGTCATCGTGAAACAACAGCCCGCTAAAGCTGGCATGCCCCGCCAGATCCTCGTAGATCTCGCCAATCTGTTTGCGCACTATTGGATCAAACGGCGACAGACGCTGGTATTGCACCGGATCCACGGTCGCATCATGCGCTCCTGCAGCAGCAATCGCTGTCACGCGCGGCAACGCCGGATCCAGATCAAAACTCATGACCGGCATCCAGGCATAGATTTCCACACCGGCACGGGTACGCAATTGCCAGGAGGCGCGATTGAACAGATCAGCACGCATGGGCAAGTGGCGGTTCGGGAAATACAGCTCCTTGACCGTGCCGTCGCCCTCGGGATCAGCATAGGCCTGCAGAAATACCGTATTGATGCGCAGATCGGCAATCCGCTGGATCAGTAAACCCAGATTGACCTCCATCTGCACCGGGTCAGAATCATAGACATAATCCAGATCCACGTGCGCTACGCGCATGGCTGGCATGTCCTGCATGCCGCTTATTGCGGCAGCGAAGCTCTGCGTGCTCGGGTCTTCACCGATCAGATAGCGCCCGGTATCGCGCAGATTCTCTACCGTCGCCAGGCCACCTTCCAACGTCAACGCCATCTGGTAGCCGTTTTTGTCCATCACTTCCAGCGCCATGCCGTTGGCAGCGCCATAGGGCCATACCCAAACTCGCGGGCTACGCCCAGTGACTTCACGGATTTTCTGGCTAATGCGCTGGATATCGGTATTGAGTCGGGCTTTATAAGCGTCACTGGTCTCGTACTTGCCCGTTACCGGATCGTATAGGCGATTGGCTGCGGCCGGCAGCTTATTGCCCTGAGCGTTGGCCAGCGTACCGAAGTGCAGGTTGTCCGTGTGCGCGCCAATTTCGACCAAACCCGAATCGGCTATTTCACGGATCTGCGCACGGGTTGCAAAGCGCTCACGAGGAACCGGCAGGCCGCCAAAATCAACCTTCTGATCTGCAGGGGTATCCATCCATGCGCCGACCGGGGCCAACACCGCTGGCCACTGATAGGCTTTAAGTACCGGCAGAACACGTTCACGGAAGCTGCTGAAGCCATCATCAAAGCTCAGCAATATGGCTTTTTCCGGCAACACCGCACCACCCTGGCGAGCCTCCAGGATCTGATCGATGGAGACCGCTTGGTAGCCGTTCTCGCGCAACCAGGCGAGCTGGTCGAGCAGATTGAGGGTACGCACAGACAGGAAGGTGTTGTCCGGATCAACGTCTTGCACGTCATGGTAGGCCAGGGCCAGAACATGATTTTTCGGCCAGGCAGCTTCCCGGCCGGTTTCTGGCCTATCCTGGGGAGCGGTGAAGGGTACCGACTGTTGCGCACAGGCTGCGCCAAGCAACAGGGTCAATAACAGGAAAATTCGTCCGAGCAATATCATCACAGACCCTTGAAACGGAAGTTGATATCGAGGACCAGCCGGTATTCATGCTCGCGGTCCCCATCATAGGGTCTGCTTAAAGCAGACAGCATAAAGCCGCTGTCGAACACGTCGTTCATACGTAGTCGCTGCCCATAACCAATCAAGCCCATACCACCACCGGCGAAGTCGCGCTGATCGTAGTAACCCAGGCCGAACTGCAGATCCTGACTCCACACCGTCTCGTAGCGGCGATGCAGAATGTGTGACAGATTGAGCGTTGAGAGCACACTGACATCTGAATCCGGATTAAAGTACGGGCCTTCCCCGCCCTGGCTGTTGCGGCTGGTCGACAGCTCCAGCCCGGCATCCAGTATCATGCGCGGGGCAGTAAAGACCCGCTGGCTACCATCGAGCACCAGACTCAGCCGGTCGTTACCGTCGCTGAACGACATCGGCAAGATGGACAAACTGACTTCCCGACGCTCGCTTTCACGCCAGCGCAGGTAACCTGACAGACTGTCTGCGTCGACATTACTGTTCAAAGCCCGCAGCGGCGTTGAGCCCGACAGCAGTTCGGCTGACCAGCCGTACTGCCAGACATCGTTGATGTCGTGAATACCAGCCAGCCTGGCGCCCGCACGACGGCCAAAGCCAAATTCATGACTGGACACTTCCGCTTCCAGGGTATTATTGCGAATACGATGTTCGATACCGGCACGCAGCCAGTCGTGCTCTGCATCTCCTTCAAGGAAATCACCACGACCGATACCGCCGCCGACGAACACCCGCCAGTCTTCCTTGAACGGCGAACTGTAAAGGACGGTTTCCAGACCAAAATCGCTGTTGCCTGAAACGCTATCCTCAGAACTTCTGCCGCGATAGCCGGCAACACGCAGCTCGGCCATATGATGAACATCGCGCAGTCGATCAACACGTTGTACACGGAGATTTTCTGGGAAACGCTCTACCAGATCGTCGGCAAGCACATCGACCTGCCGCCATTCCTGTAGTGCCAGCGCATTGGTGGCCTGACCCGCCTCGACCTCTATGGTTTTCGGCGCGGTGCTCTCGGCAATCTTCAACTGCTCTTCGGCACGCCGTGGCCAGCCTCGCGCGGCGTATACGCTGGCACGGCTGGTACGTAATGAAACGTTGCCTGGCGCGGCATCGGATAGACTCTCGAAAGCCTGCTGCGCTGCTGGCAAGTCGTCACGGTAAAGGGCATTGTTGGCAACCAGAATCTGGCTGTCGAGCCAGTTATTGTTTGGCCGCCCCTCAGGCACACCCAAGGGATAGATACGCGCTGGTTGGGCTTCGGCCAGTTGCTTGCTGAGCTGATCAGCTTCTTCCAGCTCTTCGCTTTCAATCAACGCGTAATAAAGGCTCTGGTGATCACTCAACCAGCTCTGGTCTTTGTCGTTGCTGGCCGCTATCACTTCGCGGTATAGCTCGACAGCCAACTCGGGCTGGCGCAGGTAAAGCATGGCACTGGCGGCCCAACGCAATGCATAAGGCGGCAACGCGACCTGCATGTCTTTCAATGCATAGTACTCATCGACGACGCCTTGCATGTCCACGCGCGCATGCAGAGCACCCATACGGTCGACACGGACACGAGCGACGTCGGCCTGCGCCTCGGGTAAAGCTGCCCACTCTTGCATCATTGCGTCGGCCTGGGACAATGCACGGTCGGCAATCACAAAGCGCTCGGATTCGGAGCGACTGGAGGTATCTGCCAGACGTACACGTTCGGCCAGGGCATCGGCGCGCATGACACGCAACTCGTCCTCCCCGAGCAGCTCCGAATGCTGCTCGGCAATGCTCAGGGCCTGCACTGGCAGACCCGCGCGCTGGAGGGCAAACAGATACTCGCGCAATATATCGCGACGTCCGGGAGCTAATGTCCAGGCACGGTCATATTCTGCCAACGAAGCGTGCTGCTGCCCGTCAAGCATCAATGCGTAGCCCAGCGCCAGGCGCGCTTCCAATTGCTTTGGAGCCTGCTCGGTCCAGACCCGGGCGCGTTTAATCGCGGCTGGCGTCTGACCCATATCGGCCATCGTCATTAATTGCGCTTGTAACAGATCGGCCCGCGCTGGTGCGAGTGAGCGAGCGAGCAGGAAGCCATTGACAGCTTGATCCCATTCACCACGGTTGCGTCTGGCACGAGCCATCGCCGCTACCGTATCGGGATGCTTTGCATATATAGCAGGATTGGATTGGTAAAGACGCAACACTTCATCATCTTCGCCAGCCCAACTGGCAATGAGTAGAAGATCAATATGCTGCGTGGGAGTCAGCGATGGCAACTGTCGAAGATAATTCAGCGCGGGCTGCTGGTCGCCAAGGCGCGCACGCTCTATCAGATCGCTGTAGGCCTGATCAGCCCAGACGAAACTGGAGCCCAAGGATAGACCCAAGGAGAAACAGCAAGCAATAACTCGCCTCCCTGCTAAGTTACTGAGCAATTCGGTCACTCCCCTTTCTAATGCTAATGCGAAAATATGACAAAAGAGCCATGCACGAGGAATCGTGATGGCTTATTAGTGTTAATACAATTGTAGGGTAATGTTAAGGAGTATCAAGCAAAAATGATACTAAATTGACGCTATATTTCCACGCAAGCTATAAAAGCTATTTTTTTGGCGCGACACATACAAGGATCGCTGAAGGATCGCGGCAATCAATATAGTACTGAGGGACTTAGCGCTATTGACCTGAATCATAGCCAAGCCTGCCAGGGATGCTAGGCTAAGGATACAGGCGTTGCCGACAGCCGGGCCTGAACAACAACACTTACCAGCAGGAGCTTGCCCATGCCCCAACATTATATACTCAGCGTCGACTATTCAGATGGCTGGAGCAGAATGCTTGAGCATCTGCCAGCTATTACCGCGCTGACAGGCCTAACCCACCTTACGCTGGTCCACGTGGTCGAGACATTCAAGCGCCTGCATATCGAAGACACTCCGCAAGCCGCCGAATCACATCTGAAGAAACTGGCCGCGCAACTGCAACAGGACCAGGGCATTCAGGTCGACTACCGCGTAGAGCAGGGCTTTGCCGCCTCGGAAATCGTCGATTGCGCCAAACGGCTGGATGCCGACGGCATCATCGTCCTTAACCGCAGCCATTCCGCAGGGCGGGAAATTCTTCGCGGCAATATTGCCATGAACCTGGTGCGCATGACCCGTCTGCCTTTGCTGGTAGTACCCATGGACGGCAAGGTGATCGAACCTGACGCGGTCATCATGCTGGCCACCGACGGCTCGCCCTCGGCGCGGGCTGCCGAGCGCCGTTTCGGCGAATTCATGCAGCGCGGCAACCATGGCTTGGTGGTCTGGGTTGATGATGGTGAACACATTGAAGACACCACGGCCCAGGAGGCGCTGGTAACGATCAGCGGCCAGTTCGACAACGCCACGGCCCAGCGCCTCAAAGGGGAACCCGCACGGGAACTGGTCAAGGCTGCCGCGCAGGAAAATGCCGCGCTGATCATCATTGGCAAACGCGGCACCACACCAATCAGCGACATGCTGCTCGGCAGCACGGCGGCGACCGTGGCGCGCGAATCACACCATCCGGTGCTGCTGGTGCCCTGAGACCCGCCCCTCCGTTTCGCGTCTGGCGCTACTTCCCGAGCCAGTCAGCGAGGACAGCCGCAGCATGCTCGTCGAGCAGCGGCGGCGGCAGGCGATACTCAATCGGCGTGCGCGACAGACGAATCGGATTGCCAACCAGCGCCACCTCGCCTGCCAGGGGATGGCCCATGCGTACTTTCAACCCGCGGGAGCGTACCTGCGGGTCCTCGAACACCTGGGCCAGATCATTGATTGGACCGCAGGGCACGCCCGCCTGCTCCAGGTCTGAAATCCACTGGGCGGTAGTGCGAAAAACAGTGACCTGGCGAATCAGCGGGATCAATTCCCCCCGGTTAGCAACCCTATCCGCATTGCTGGCAAAACGGCGGTCCTGCGCCCATTCCGGATGCCCGGCGACTGTGCTGAAACGACGGAACTGAGCATCGTTGCCGACCGTCAGAATAAAATCACCATCGGCGCTGGGGAAATCCTGATAGGGCACGATGTTCGGGTGGGCGTTGCCCATGCGTCTCGGCGCCTGTCCCGTGGTCAAGTAGTTAAGACCCTGATTGGCTAGACAGGCCACTTGCACATCCAGCAGTGCCAGGTCGATGTACTGGCCCTGCCCGCTGCGCTCGCGCTCGGCCAGCGCAGCCAAAATGGCATTGCTGGCGTAGAGCCCGGTGAGAACATCGGTCAGCGCCACGCCGACCTTGACCGGCCCGGCGCCGGCTTCGTCATCGGCACGCCCGGTCACGCTCATCAAGCCACCTAACCCCTGAATCATGAAATCGTAACCGGCACGCTGGGCGTAGGGTCCGTCCTGACCAAAACCGGTTATTGAGCAGTAGATCAGGCGCGGATTAATCGCCTGCAGGCTGACATAGTCGAGGCCGTAGGCCGCTAGCCCATCAACCTTGAAGTTCTCGATCAGAATATCCGCTTTAACCACCAGCTCGCGCAGGCACTGCTGGCCCTGCGGCTGGGTAAAATCAATCGCCAGAGAGCGCTTATTGCGGTTAGCGGAAAGATAATAAGCCGCTTCCGAGGTGTCACGCCCTTGAGCATCCTTGAGGTAGGGCGGCCCCCAGGCACGGGTATCATCGCCGACGACCGGCCGCTCGACCTTGACCACGTCAGCGCCAAGATCAGCCAACATCTGCCCAGCCCAGGGGCCAGCCAGAACGCGGGAAAGATCAAGGACTTTCAGACCGGCTAGCGCACTCATGCGCGCAGCCACAAGCGGCAAGCTGTAAGCGACAAGCCAGCCCTGCAGTTAAAAAAAATAGGGGTAACGAACATGATCACGAGCCCTCGGAAAAGCCGCAGCAAACCAGACTTACTCAGCCCGACTTGCCGCTTGCCGCCACCTTCAAACGTTAGAAGAACGCCTGAAGGCCCGTCTGTGCGCGACCCAGGATCAGCGCGTGCACATCGTGGGTACCTTCGTAGGTATTGACCACTTCCAGGTTGACTACGTGACGGATTACCCCGTATTCGTCGGAAATGCCGTTACCACCGAGCATGTCACGGGCCACACGGGCGATATCCAGCGATTTGCCACAGGAGTTGCGTTTCATCATCGAGGTGATCTCCACCGCCGCAGTCCCTTCATCCTTCATGCGGCCCAAACGCAGGCAACCCTGCAGGGCCATGGTGATCTCGGTCTGCATATCGGCGAGTTTTTTCTGGATCAACTGTGTCTGTGCCAGTGGGCGACCGAACTGCTTTCGATCCAGCGTGTACTGACGAGCGGTATGCCAGCAGAACTCCGCCGCGCCCAGAGCGCCCCAGGAAATGCCATAGCGCGCCGAATTAAGACAAGTAAAAGGACCTTTCAGACCGGTCACCCCGGGCAACATATTCTCTTCCGGCACAAATACATCTTCCATTACGATCTGGCCAGTAATGGACGTACGTAGACCGACCTTACCCTTGATCGCCGGAGCGCTAAGGCCCTTCCAGCCTTTCTCCAGAATAAAGCCACGGATCACGTCGTCATCCGTCTTGGCCCAGACCACGAACACGTCAGCGATGGGGCTGTTGGTAATCCACATCTTTGCGCCCCTGAGCGAATAGCCACCCTCTACGGACCGCGCACGGGTGATCATCGAGCCTGGGTCGGAACCATGATCGGGCTCAGTCAGACCAAAGCAACCGATGCTCTCACCGCTAGCCAACTTGGGTAGATACTTCTGCTTTTGCTCTTCGCTACCGAACTCATTGATCGGCACCATGACCAGCGAGGATTGCACACTCATCATCGAACGGTAGCCTGAGTCAACACGCTCGACTTCACGGGCAATCAAGCCGTAGCAGACATAATTCAGCCCGCTGCCACCGTACTCCTCGGGGATAGTGGCGCCCAGCAGCCCCAACTCACCCATTTCACGAAAGATGGCTATATCGGTATTTTCATTACGGAACGACTCCAGTACCCGCGGCATCAACTTGGCGTTGCAGTATTGAGCAGCAGAATCACGCACCATGCGCTCTTCTTCGGTCAGCTGCGAATCAAGCAGCAGCGGATCAATCCAGTTGAAACTCGCTTTGGAATCGGCCATGAAAACTCCGTTGTATTATCAGGATTAAATGAGCATCGCGGGGATGCTTGCAGTGGCAATAAGACTAGACCCGATTAGCCCTGCCGGCAAACGCGTTTTTGTCAGTAACCTGTGCTATTTTGGAACTCCGTAAACCAGCGACAAACGGCAAGCCACAAGCAAACCGCAATCGTGCTGGACATTATTGTCCACGACCAGCGTAACGCTTAAAACTTACCGCTGCTCCAAAGGAGCCCACCCATGCGCCGCAAGATCCCCCCGACCCAGGCCCTGATCTGCTTTGAATCCTCGGCCCGGCATGAAAGCTTTACCAAGGCCGCCGAGGAGTTGTCGCTAACCCAAAGCGCGGTATGCCGGCAGATCGCCAATCTGGAAGAGTTCCTGGATGTGCAGTTGTTCCGTCGCACCCGGCGCGGCGTCAAACTGACCGAGGCGGGCGAGACCTACAGCAGACGCATCAGCAGTCGCCTGGATGCGGTGGAGCGCGATACGCTCTCGGTCATGGGCAATCAGGGCACCGCCACCCTGGAGCTGGCGGCGGTACCGACCTTCAGCACCCAATGGCTGCTGCCACGCCTGAGCGGCTTTCTGCTGGCGCATCCACATGTTTCGGTGAACTTGACGAACCGCACGCGGCCATTCCTGTTCGCCGATACCGAATTCGATGCCGCAATCTACTTTGGCGATGGCGACTGGTCCGGTACCGAGACGCATTTTTTAATGAAGGAGTCGCCAGTACCGGTGTGTAGCCCAGACCTGATTGCGCCGCACAAATCGTTGACGGCGGAACAGATCAGCCACATGCCGCTACTGCAACAGACCACCCGGCCGTACGCCTGGCGCCAGTGGTTCGCCTCACTTGATATGCGTGTTGCGCACGACCTGAACGGCACACGCCTGGAATTGTTCTCGATGCTCGCCAAGGCCGCGATGCACGGCATGGGGGTCGCGCTGATTCCGCCCTTCCTGATCCGCGATGAACTGGAAAGCGGCCGCCTGATCACCCCCTGCCCACACAGTTTCGACAGCGATCACGCCTATCATCTGGTGATCCCCGAGCGTAAAGCCGAGTCCGCCACACTGCAGGCGTTCAGGGACTGGCTGGTGGAAGAAGCGCGAATGTACCGCGATTCTCAGCCTCCAGCTGCAAGCGACAAGCGGCAAGCTGGAGTCAAACCTCGACACGGACCGCTTGCGGCTGCGCGCTAGCGATAATAAGTGCAGATCCGCTGACCATCGATTTCATGCACGCGGATATCCAACTGGTACAGGTCGCGCAGCACAGCCTCGCGGATTAGCTCGTTCGGGCTCCCCTGACCCGCCAGCTTGCCGCCCTGCATGGCGATGATCTGGTCGGCGTAGCAGGAGGCGAAATTGATATCGTGCAGCACCACCACCACGGTTTTACCCTTGTCGTCAGCGGCACTGCGCAGCAGCTGCATCATATCCACAGCATGGCGCATGTCGATATTGTTGAGCGGCTCGTCGAGCAGCACATAGTCGGTGTCCTGGCACATAACCATTGCCACATAAGCGCGCTGGCGCTGGCCACCGGACAATTCATCAATGGCCTTGTGCTGGAACGGAGTCAGCCGCAGAAAGTCGATGGCTTCATCGATCTTGTGCTGGTCATCGGCGCTCAGGCGGCCCCCGGAATGCGGGAAACGACCGAAGGCCACCAGGTCACGTACCGTCAGGCGCAGACTGCTCTGGTTGTGCTGACGTAGAATCGAAAGACGCCGCGCCAGCTCAGCCCCCGGAGTGCGGGTCACGTCCAGCTCATCAATCAATACTCGACCAGCAGACATCGGTAGCAACCGACTGATCATCGACAACAGGGTGGACTTACCCGCGCCATTGGGTCCGATGATGGCGGTGAAGCCACCCTTGGGAATGTTCAGACTGACGTCATCCACGACCAGGCTATGGCCATAGCGCTTGCTGACTTTCTGGACTTCAATCATTGCCGCACTCCACGCATCAACAAGACGATAAACAACAGCCCGCCCACCAGCTCGACCACCCCCGATAACGGCAGGCTCGAGGCCAGGACATGTTCCAGCAACACCTGCCCCCCGACCAGACAGACGACGCCCGTCAGCACGCTGGCGGGCAGAGTCCAACGGTGCTGCTGGGTGCCCATCAGCCAGTAGGCGAGATTGGCCACCAGCAGCCCGAAGAACAGCGTCGGCCCCACCAGCGCCGTGGTCGCGGCGACCAATATCGCTATGACCGCCAGCAGGCGCAGTACCTGACGCTGGTAGTCCAAGCCCAGATTCAGCGCCATATCCCGCCCCAGCGCCAGCACGTCGAGCCTGCGTAGCACCCACAGCACATAGCCACTGGCAACAACCACAAAAAGGCTTGCGACGCCCAGCAGACCCAGATTGATGCGATTGAAGCTAGCCGCACCTCGTCCCCGGTCGATGACCAGCACGCCAGGGTCGAGCACCCGCAGCAGCACCTCAGTCAGCTCGCGGAACAGAATACCGCCGAGCATACCGGCCAGGATCAACAGGTGTAGACTGCGCACCGCACCACTGAACAGCAACCGAAAAACCAGCAGCGCCAGCAACACCACGGCCAGCACCTCAAGCGAAAAACGCAGGGGCAATGCCAGCTCGCGCCATTGGGCGGCGCCCCATATCAGCAAAGCCAAAACCTGGACCAGCATAAAAAGCACATCAAAGCCCATCAGCGCGGGTGTCAGCACACGGTTCTGGGTAATGGTCTGGAACAGCACCGTGGAGATCCCGATCGCCCAGGCCACCAGCAGCATGGCCGCCAGCCGCGGGCCGCGGTATTCGATAATGAAAGCCCAGTCGCTCTGCGCCCGCAGCGTCATGAATGCGCCCATGCACAACAGCGCCAGCGCCGCCAGCAGGGTCAGGCGCCATGCTGGCGTCATACCCATTGACGGCGCCCCTGAAAGAGAATGAACAGAAAGGCCAGACAGCCGACTATCGCCAGCAGACTAGAGGATGGCACTTCGAAGGGATGGATAAGCAGACGTCCGGCAATATCCGCCGCCAGCAAAAGAGCAGCTCCAAGCAGCGCTACCAATGGAATGCTGCGGCGCAGCTGATCACCACACACCCAGCGCACCAGATTCGGGGCTATCAAGCCGACAAAGGGAATCACCCCGGCCACCACCACCACGCTAGCGGAAATCATCGCCACCAGCAGCAGCCCCAGCCCTATCAGCAGGCCGTAGTTGACGCCGACATTGGTCGCAAAATCCTTGCCCATACCGATCACGGCAAAGCGATCGGCTGCCAGCATGGCAGCCAGCGTCAGACCAGCCGCGACCCACAGCAGCTCGTAGCGCCCACGCAACACCGCAGAAAAATCGCCACTGCTCCAGGCCCGCAGCGCCTGAGCCAAATCAAGTTGCTGGGCCAGCAGACCGCTGCCCGCGGCCACCACCCCAACCAGTACCAGACCTACCAATGGAACAATCAGCGCGGAGCGCAGAGGAATGCGCTGCAACACCGCCAGAAACAGCAAGGTGCCGCCCAGGGCAAACAAACTGACCACGGCAAAGCGCAGTGCTAGCGTGGCCCCCGGCACCAGCCAGGCGAGCATCAACATGCCCAGCGCCGCCGCCTCCATGGTGCCCACCGTAGAAGGCTCGACCAGACGATTGCGCGCCATCATCTGTAATATCAGCCCCGCCACCGCCAATCCGGCCCCGGCAAGCATCAGCGCCAGGGTACGCGGCAAGCGGCTGGCAAAGAGGATTTTGGACAGTCGGTCGTCCGGATCGGCGCCCAGCGCATTAAGCAGATTCATGCGGCTAGCACCGACATTCAGGCTCCAAATCGCCAGACCCAGGACTAATGTCAGCAGCACAACCAACAGCACCCAGCTCATGCGTGCACTCGGAGCCGCACGCTGTAGAAGATTATCTTGCGGCATAGGTCACCAGACTTCCATCCGGCTTTCAGCGGCCAGCGGAGAAGACCTCGATCAGCTGATCGACACTCGCCTGCATGACGCCCAGACCACTGTTGTCCAGCAAGTACCAACTGACCGGATCGAGATAGACGATCTGCCCCTTGTTGCCAGCGGGCGTCGCCTTGACCAGCTCGTTATCCATCAGTTGCGCAGCGGCAACCCCTTCTTGACCAATGGCCGCATCGCGGTCCATGACAAACAGCCAGTCAGGGTTAGCCTCAAGCAAAAACTCGAAAGACACCGAATGTCCGTGCCTGCCGGTTTGCAGGTCATCCACCGCCTGTTCCACGCCAAATACGTCGTGAATCATGCCAAAACGTGTACCTGCACCAAAGGCCGCCATTCGCCCACCGGTCGTCAGCACCAGTAGGCCCTTGCCCTGGCCGGCAGCCAGCTCACGCAGTTCGGTGACTGATGCATTCAGGCGCGCAAGCTGCTCCTCGGCCTCGGCCTGCTTGCCATAGATTTCACCGAGAATGCGGGTATTGCGCTCCAGACTGCCAAGCAGGTCGTTCGGGTCAGGCGTCAGATCGATGGTAGGGCCGAATTTCGATACCTCGGCGTACTGACCCTGTGCGCGACGACCAAGAATGATCAGATCGGGACTGCTGTTCTTCAATACCTCCAGATCGGGCTCGAACAGACTGCCCGCGCGGATAAAGCCCTCACCTTGATAACGCGCGAGCAGATCCGGTGCGCTGTTGCTCGGCGTGCCCTGCACCTGCACCCCGAGCTGCTGCAGGGTATCCAGGGTCGACCAGTCGATCACCACCGCTTTCTGCGGACTGACCGGCACCTGAGTTTCGCCACTGCTATGGGTGATGGTTACGGTGTCGGCGGCCTGTACGGCAGAAGACAGCACAAAGGCCAGCAGCAACCCAGACAGGGCGCGGCCCAGCGGCAGAGAAGGTAGCGACATCGGATTTCCTTGATAGACAAAACAAAGAGGTCACACGAGCACCCCATACGAAAGCACTCATGCGAATAGTTATTGTTTAGATTTTACCAGAGCACCCTTGCAGCAGACAGGCACAAAAGCCGAAACAGGCCGTTGCGGGTATCCGAACGACGCCCGAACCGCAGGTCTGCGGTTCGGGCTGGAGAAGGCGGAAGTTATCCGCCAGGGAACAGGCCCTGAGCCTTTATTGACGGATGCCTTCCACCGTCAAAATCAGCTCTACTTCCTGGGAAGCCGGCCCCAAATCCATCGGGATATCAAAGTCCTTCAGACGCAAGCGGGTGCTGCCTTCAAAACCAGCGCGGTAACCACCCCAGGGGTCCTCGCCCTCACCTAGAAACTTGGCATCCAACACCACTGGCTTGGTGACGCCGTTGAGCGTCAGATCGCCAGTAATATTCGCTGTATCGTCGCCAGTCATCTCCACTGCAGTGGATTTGAACGTCGCCTGCGGATGCTTGGCCACATTAAGGAAGTCATCACTGCGCAAGTGCTTGTCGCGTTCAGCATGGTTAGAATCCACGCTAGTGGTATTGATAGTGACATTCACCGCGCTGGCCTCGGGCTTGTCCGCATCCCAGCTAAAGGTACCGTCAAAATCGTTGAAGCGGCCATACAGCCAGCTGTAACCCAGATGGCTGATCTTGAAGTTGACGAAGGCGTGCTGGCCTTCCTTGTCGATCACATAATCGGCAGCCTGCAGGCTACCGCTCAGGGCCATCAGGCCGCCCAGGGCGAGTCCGGCGAAAGTCTTTTTCATATTAATGCTCCTCAGATGAATGCGAGCGCAGGCCAAGCATGCGCCGCAGGGTATTATCGCGGTCAATAAAGTGATGTTTCAAGGCACCCAGCGCATGCAAACCGGCCAACACCAACACGGTTATCGCCAGCCAATAATGTACCAAGCCGGCACGGTCCGCCTGCTCTGGCAGGCCGGAGACCAACGCAGGCAGGGTGAACCAGCCAAACACATCGATGCCCTGCCCGGTCGCGGTGGAAATGAGATAACCGCTGAGCACGATCACTATCAGTAACAGGTATAGCAGTCTGTGAACTAGAGTGGCGAGCCGAACTTCCCAGGCCTTATGGTCCGGCAGATGCGCCGGCTTAGGGTTGGCCCAGCGCCAGACCATGCGTAGCACTAGCAGCACCGCCAGTGAAATACCGATGCTTTTGTGCCAGAACGGGGCGCTTCGATAGTAGGGGCTATAATAGGTAAGGTCAGTCATCCACAGGCCCAGGATAGCCAGCCCGATAACGGTCAAGGCTACCAGCCAGTGCATAGCAATAGCGACAGAGCCATAGCTATGTGAGGTGTTTTTGATCTGCATGACGTCAGTCCGATATGTCAATGAGTGGGATTCTCACATCGAATCAGTCAGACAAAAAGCGCAATATTTGGTTCTGAATTATTTGGTAATCAGATAGATACCAAGCTTAACGAAAAGATGACCCGATTAGCACCAGGCCATCTCCACCAGGATGATCGGACAATTGCGATCAGAAAAACAACCGCTTGAGCTCCATACCTGGGTCTGGCGCCCGCATAAAGGCTTCGCCAACCAGGAATCCGTAAACATCGTGGGCCAACATCAAGTCCACGTCCGCACGGGAAAGCAGTCCGCTTTCGGTCACCAGCACGCGATCGGCTGGCACCCTGGGCAACAAGTCCAACGTCGTCTCCAGCGTCACCTCAAAGGTATGCAGATTGCGATTGTTGATACCAATCAGTGGCGTATCCAGGCGCAATGCACGCTGCAGCTCATCAGCGTCGTGCACCTCGACCAGTACATCCAGCTTCAGGCGACGCGCTTCGGCGGCTAACTCTGCCATCAGCCCATCATCCAGCGCCGAAACGATCAGTAGTATGCAGTCCGCCCCCATCGCCCGGGCCTCAAGCACCTGATAGGGATCAATCAGAAAATCCTTGCGGATCACCGGCAGATTACAGGCGGCACGTGCAGCGCGCAGGTAGTCATCGTGGCCCTGAAAGAAGTCCACATCGGTCAGCACTGATAGACAGGCTGCACCGCCCTGCTCGTAACTGCGGGCAATCTCCGCCGGATCGAAATTCTCACGCAGCACGCCCTTGCTCGGCGAGGCCTTCTTGATTTCAGCGATCACACCGGGTTTATGGGCGGCGGCGCATCGCTGCAAAGCCGCAGTAAAGCCACGCGGCGGCTCGGCGGCAACGGCCAGACGCTCCAGCTCGTCAAGGCTGACGCGCGGCCGGCGCTCGGCGACTTCCTCATGCTTGCGGGCAATAATGTTCTGCAAAATCGTTGGCACGCTCATGGCGCAGCTTCCTCGCGAAATACGTCGGTAAAGGCGACCAGCTCATTGAGCTTTTCGCGAGCCAGGCCCGAATGCAACGCATCTGAGGCCAGTTGCACCCCTTCAAGGAAAGTGCCTGCCTGATCACTGGCGTAGAGTGCCGCGCCGGCATTGAGAATAATCATGTCCGCGGCCTTTTCGCCAGCCTCGGTCTTGCGCTTGCCCAGCGCATCATTGATCAGCGCCAGGGATTCAGCCGCATCATTGACGCTCAAGCCGATCAAGCTGCGACTGGGAATACCCAGGTCCTCAGGACTGATATCGTACTCCCGCACTTCGCCATCTTTGAGTTCAGCAACATGCGTGGGCGCCGCCAGGCTGACTTCGTCCAGCCCGTCGCGGGCGCTGACCACCAGCACATGCTCACTGCCCAGGCGTTTGAGCACTTCGGCCATGGGCCGGCACAGCTTGTCGGTGAACACACCGATAACCTGATGCTTGACCCCGGCCGGGTTGGTCATCGGCCCGAGCATATTGAACAGCGTGCGCAAGCCCAGCTCCTTGCGTGGACCCACGGCGTGCTTCATAGCGCTGTGATGAGCCGGTGCAAACATAAAACCCACCCCGACCGCCTCTACACAACGCCCAACCTGCTCCGGCGTAAGCGCCAGATTGACGCCCGCCGCTTCCAACAAATCGGCACTGCCACTTTTACCGGAGACGGCACGGTTACCGTGCTTGGCGACCTTGCCACCGGCCGCCGCCACCACCAGCGCCGCCGCAGTCGACACGTTGAAGATATTCGCACCATCGCCGCCGGTACCGCAGGTATCAACTACCCGCTGACCACCGACCTGCACGCCCGAAGCGAGCTCACGCATGACTATCGCCGCGCCGGTAATTTCATCAATGCTCTCGCCCTTCATCCGCAGGCCGACCAGAAAGGCGCCAATCTGCGCGTCGGTGCACTGCCCGGTCATGATGTCGCGCATCACCGCGCGCATTTCTTCGGTACTCAGGTCGATCTGCTCGACCACGCGCGCCAGTGCTGTCTTGATATCCATGTTCACTCCTAGTCCGCTTAGCCGCGCAGGCCGCCCTGTTGTTTAAGGAAGTTGTCCAGCAGCTCGTGGCCCTGATCGGTGAGAATCGATTCCGGGTGAAACTGCACGCCTTCGATCATGTACTCACGGTGGCGCAGGCCCATAACTTCGTCTATCGAGCCGTCTTCGAGCTGGGTCCAGGCGGTTACTTCCAGGCAAGCCGGCAGCGGCTCGCGGCGCACCACCAACGAATGATAACGGGTCACCGTGAGCGGATTATCCAACCCGGCAAATACACCCTGATGCTGGTGAAACACCGGACTGGTCTTGCCGTGCATGACCTGGCGGGCGCGTATCACTTCACCACCAAAGGCTTGCCCGATGCTCTGGTGGCCGAGACAAATACCCAGAATCGGCAGCTTGCCGGCAAAGTGCCGCAGCACCGGCACCGACACACCCGCCTCGTTCGGCGTGCATGGGCCGGGAGAAATAACGATACGTTCAGGCTGCAGCGCCTCGATTTCAGCAACACTTAGCTCGTCGTTGCGGATAACTTTAACCTCGGCGCCCAGCTCACCCAGGTACTGCACCACGTTGTAGGTGAAGGAATCATAGTTGTCGATCATCAATAACATGTCTTTTCCCTCACTCGACTGACTGTTCGGCCAGGGCCACGGCCCGGAACATCGCACGACGCTTGTTGATGGTCTCTTCCCACTCCAGCGCCGGCACCGAATCGGCAACAATGCCGCCGCCGGCTTGCACGTGCAGCTCGCCGTTCTTGATCACCGCGGTCCGAATAGCAATCGCGGTGTCCATATTGCCGTTCCACGCCCAGTAACCTACTGCGCCGCCATATACCCCGCGCTTGACCGGCTCCAGTTCGTCAATGATTTCCATCGCACGGATCTTCGGGGCGCCGGACAGGGTTCCAGCCGGCAGAATCGCGCGCAGCGCATCCATCGCATTCAGATGCCCGAGCAGTTGGCCCTTCACATTGGAGACGATATGCATGACGTTCGAGTAGCGCTCGATAACCATCTTCTCGGTGACCTGCACCTTGCCGGTCTGGGCCACACGGCCAACGTCGTTGCGGCCGAGATCGATCAGCATCAGATGTTCGGCGATTTCCTTGGCATCGGAGAGCAGATCCACTTCCAGCGCATGGTCAGCCTCCTCGGTCGCGCCGCGCGGGCGCGTACCAGCGATCGGCCGCACTGTC
Source organism: Halopseudomonas pelagia CL-AP6 (assembly GCF_000410875.1). Taxonomy (GTDB): domain Bacteria; phylum Pseudomonadota; class Gammaproteobacteria; order Pseudomonadales; family Pseudomonadaceae; genus Halopseudomonas; species Halopseudomonas pelagia. The sequence goes on along the minus strand of NZ_AROI01000006.1, from coordinate 31,694 downwards.
ACTTCACCCTCTTCCACGCGCACCAGCACCTCCGGCGAACTGCCGACCACATGGAAGTCACCGAAATTGAAGAAGTACATATAGGGCGTCGGATTCTGGCTGCGCAGCGCCCGGTACAGATCGATGGGTTCGGCCTTGAAGTCGATACTCATGCGCTGGGAGGGCACCACCTGCATACAGTCACCGGCGAGGATGTACTCCTTGACGGTGTCTACCGCCCGCTCGTAATCCTCGCGGGTGAAACTGGCGCGGTAGTCAAGATCGCGGTCCGGCGGATTGTCCAGTGACAGCGGCTTGCGCTGGGCCAGGGGCTGACGCAGCTTGTCGAGTATTTGCTCAAGGCGGACGTTGGCGGCATCAAACGCATTGTCGTCCGCCGGATCGGCCAGCACGATGGCATGCAGCTTGCCCGCCAGGTTGTCGAACACCACCACCTCATCCGACACCATCAACAGGATATCCGGATTGCCCAGTGGGTCGGGGTTCGGGCAATGCGCCAGGCGCGGTTCGACATAGCGCACGCAGTCGTAGCCGAAATAACCGACCAGACCGCCATTGAAGCGCGGTAGCCCAGGAATGCTCGGCACCCGGTAGCGGGCCTTGAACTCTTCGACGAAAGCCAGCGGGTCGGCGCAATCATACTGTTCGGTTTCGACGCCATCGACCAGCACCTGAACACTATGCTCGTAGACGCGCAGCACGGTGCGGGCGGGCAAACCGAGGATCGAGTAACGACCCCACTTTTCGCCGCCCTGTACCGATTCGAGCAAGTAGGAATAGGGCGCGTCAGCCAGTTTCAGGTAGGTCGACAGCGGCGTATCCAGATCAGCCAGTACTTCGCGTACCACGGGTACACGGTTAAAGTCCTGAGCAGCCAGGCTTAGAAATTCTTCTCGGGTCATGATCAGCCTCATGGGGCGGGTAATTGTCAGACAAACACAGAAGACCTGCGCTTGACGCAGGCAGGCAGAATCAGGTGCGCCAACGCCAGCGGGCGAGCGCCTTGATCACTCTCATCAGTTTGCGGTTGCTGACAAACACGGCTGATCCGTCTTGGTAAGGTGTGGAGACACCCGAAAGGTTATATGAGCACGTCCAGTGAATCAACCAACAAATCCGGGTTTTCCAGGCTGACCGGACGGCCGTGATTGTAGCCGTAACTGACCGCCAGCACTTTTACCCCGGCAGCCTGACCGGCCAGCACATCATTGCGCGAGTCACCGACAAACAGCGTATCGGCGGCCGCTACGCCGGCCTCGCGCATAATCCAGTACAAGGCCGCAGGATCGGGCTTCTGCACCGGCAGCGTATCGCCGCCCACCAGCCAGTCGAAATAACCAAGCATGCCCTTCTCTTCCAGCAACGGAGCGACAAAACGTTCCGGCTTGTTGGTCGCCACCGCCATCGGAATGCCCTGCTTCTTGAGCGCATCAAGAAACGCCATCACACCAGGGTAGATGGTGGTCAGCACATGCCCAGCGGAATACGCCTGCAAAAAGGCTCGGTGCGCCAGCTCGGCCTCCTCGGCATCAACGCCAGCATGCTCGATGGAGCCAGCGAGCGCGCGGCGCACCAGCACTGCCGAGCCATTACCCACCCAGTCGCGTACCCGTTCAATACCGGCAGCAGGCCGGCCAAGCTCAAGCAACATGCTGTCGATAGCGCCAGCCAGGTCCGGCACCGAATCCAGCAGGGTGCCGTCCAGATCAAAGATTACTAGCTTCGGCAGCTGCCCGCCGAACAGCCGCCCAAGCTTCAACGCGCAACCTGGGCCAGCTCGGCACGCATGCGGTCGATCACTACCTTGTAATCGGGCTGGTTGAAAATCGCCGAACCGGCAACGAAGGTATCGGCGCCGGCTTCGGCGATCTGGCGAATATTCTGCTCGCTGACGCCGCCGTCGACTTCCAGGCGAATATCACGGCCGCTGGCATCAATTAGCGCGCGTGCTTCACGCAGCTTGTCGAGGGTGCCGGGGATGAATTTCTGCCCGCCAAACCCGGGATTGACGCTCATCAACAGCACCATGTCGACCTTGTCCATAACGTACTTGAGGCTGTCCAGCGAAGTCGCCGGATTGAATACCAGGCCGGCCTTGGCGCCGCCCTCGCGAATCAGTTGCAGAGAACGGTCGATATGCTCGCTGGCCTCTGGATGAAAGGTAATGAAGGACGCACCCGCTTCGAGAAAATCACCGATGATGCGGTCCACTGGCTTGACCATCAGGTGCACGTCAATGGGAGCAGTAATGCCGTATTTGCGCAACGCACTGCAGACCATCGGCCCGATGGTCAGATTGGGTACATAATGGTTATCCATTACATCGAAATGGACGATATCAGCACCCGCGGCCAGCACCTTGTCGACCTCCTCGCCAAGGCGGGCAAAATCGGCGGACAGGATCGAAGGGGCAATCGCATAATCAGGCATGACGGACCTCGGGAGTGAATTCAGGACGGCCATAGTCTACCTCAAGCGGCTTCGTGCTGCCCTGTTATACTCGGAGGAAATGCCCAAGGACGCCTGCCATGCAATCCCTACCAAGTCTGTCCTGCCTGCACACCCATAGACTCCAGCTCGGCTTAATGCTGATGCTCGCCGGGCCGCCTATTGCTTTGGCGCAAGAACCCGTTGCAGATACTCCATTGACGTCCGAGGCACCGGCTGAAACAGCCAGAGAGACGACTGCAGTGCTCACGCCAACACGTAGCCAGGTGCAGGAGCTGAGCCTTGAGCGACTGTTGCCCGCTACCCAGCAGCGCCGCCTGAATATCGGCGAGCAGGCCTTTCTCGGGCTGTTCCTCCCTGCAGCCCAGCCGCAACCTTGGGGCGGCATCATATTGATTGCGGGCCAGGACGAGCACGCAGACTGGCCCATGCTGATTGCTCCGGCACGCCGGCAGCTCAGCGCGGCGGGCTGGCACACTCTGGCTATTAGCCTGCCAGAACGTGATGCCCCCGAGCACGGGCTCGAAGCATCAGAGCGTCTGACACGCGACGACGCCTACCGGGAACAGACCCTGGCGCGTATTCAGGCCGCGCGGCAGGTGTTAATTGCCGAGGGCGGCGAACAACAGAATCTACCTGTTGTATTACTGGGGCGGGGCGAAGGGGCTTTCTGGGCTCTGAGCGCCGCAGTGGCCGTCGAAAGCACAGCTGAGGCGGCTAATCCGCTAGCTGCTGCGCTGATACTTCAGGGCCTGCGACAAACGACGCAGGGTGAAACAACCACCAACCACTTGCTGGAGCAATGGTCAGGCCCCACTTACGACATTCTGATGTCACGCCCCGAACAAGCCGAAGCGCGCAGGCTACAAGCAAAACGTCTGGGGCATGACCGCTATAGGCAATTGCTGTGGCCGCAGGGCGAGACCTCTGAACTGCAACAGCAGATACTGATCAAGCGGCTGGACGGCTGGCTGCAGCGGGTGCTTAACGAAACCCCCGATAGCGTTTGATCTGTTCGTAGGCTTCCTGAATCCGATGAATACGCTCGCCAGCGCCGTTGGCTCCGACGTCGATGCCTCGAGCAATCAGCTTGTCCGGATGATAACGGCTGAGTTGGCGGCGATAAGCCCGCTTGATCTCTTCAGGTGGTGCGCTGAGGTCGACTTCCAGCAAACTGGCGGCTTCCTGCAGTCGATCACGACTGGCCGTCCGCGCGCCGCCGCTCTGCGGCTTAGCGCCTGACTGGGCGTAGCCGGCACGCGACTGATGACGTTGGTGCATGCGCTGCTGCTCTGCCCGACCCAGCCCGGCGTGGCCACCCCATTCGTCAAGCAGTTCGCGCTCTTGTGCGCCCAGCACCCCATCCGCCAGGGCCATGCGCCAGCAGCAGTCCAGCAACTCTGCTGCCCGTTCCGGCTCGCGCTTGAGTAATCGCCGGACCAGCGGAGTCAATCGTTGGTTAGGGATTTTGCCCTGATTGAACCACTGCATCGCCTGCAGTCGCAATCCGTCATCCAGACGATACTGCTGCATCAGGTCCCGTGCCAATTGCAGATGGGCCGGCAAAACCCGCCCTTCAGCCTTGGCCAGTCGGCCCAAGCAGAGGAACAACACCTGCTCAAAGCCCGCCTCCCGACCACTGAGCTCACGCCAACGACGTGGCAAGTCGCTCCAGCGCTGCAACTGCCAATGACGATCCAGCGCATGCCCGAGTACAGCGCCGAAGATACCGCCGGGGATACCCGCAATCGCGCCTCCCAGAGCAGCACCTACTACCGTTACTGGCCAGAGCACAGGCGTCAGCTCCCCTGCGCCAAGCGTTCGGCGTCAGCCAAGCGTGCGGGTGTACCAACGTCGACCCAGGGACCAGCGAAGTATTCGCCGCTCAGCCTTCCAGTATCGGCCGCACGGCGCAGCAATGGCGCCAGAGCAAAGGCGCCAGCCCGCTCATGCTCAAACAGTTTTGGGTGCAGCACTGCCAGGCCCGAATAGGTCAGCCCCTGCTCGCCAGGCTGCGGATTACTCAGCGCACCGTCCACCAGCACGAAATCAGCTGTGGTTTTGAATTCGGGGTTATCCACCAGCACCAGGTGCGCCAGCATGCCGTCCGGGAGCGCCAGCCCGGCAAACTCGAACGGCACCCAAACATCACCATTGACTAACAGAAAGGGCTGTTCGCCGAGCAACCCCAGCGCCTTGAAAATGCCGCCACCGGTCTCCAGCGGCTCGCCCTCGGGTGACCACTGAATAGACACGCCCAGAGCCGCGCCCGCAGCAAAATGCTGCTCCAACTGCTCACCCAGCCAGGCATGATTGATCACCAAATCAGTCACACCCGCCGCTCTGAGCGCCTCAATATGCCACTGAATCAGCGGCTTGCCGGCCACCGGCAGCAAGGGTTTGGGTGTATGCAAGGTCAGTGGACGCATACGCTCACCCTTCCCGGCGGCGAGAATCATCGCTTTCATAGAGGCATGCCAAGGCTATCCAGCAGCCGCTCAAGCGGTGCCAGACGCTGATCGCGTTCGCAGGCCTCACGCAGGTAGCCAACAAAGCGAGGGGTGTCGCCCAAGTAATGCGCTTTGCCGTCGCGATAGTTGATCCGCGCGAAAATACCCAGCACTTTCAAATGCCGTTGCACCCCCATCAATCTCGACTGATCGAGGAAAGTCTGAAAATCACCGGGTACCGGCAAGCCCGCTTGCTGCGCCTGTTGCCAGTAGCGCTCGAGCCAGGCTTCGCGCTGCTCCAGTGGCAGAGTGAAAAAGGCATCAGCAAACAGCGAGGTCACGTCGTAACTCAAGGGGCCATAGAGCGCGTCCTGAAAATCCAGTACGCCGGGCTCACCTTCTGCCGTCATCAGGTTACGCGGCATATAATCGCGATGCACGAACACCTGAGCCTCGGCCAGATTGCTCTCCAGTACCAGGCGGCAAACCGCCTGCCACTGCTGCGCTTCGTCCACGCTGAACTGGCGATTCAGATGGCGGCCGACATACCACTCGGGAAACAGCGATAACTCACGACTCAATACGGCTTCATTATAGTCCGGCAGCACGCCCGGGCTACTGATCTGCTGCCAACGCAGCAAGGACGAGATAGCGGCTGCGTAAAGACGCTCTACCTCAGCCGTATCCAGCCCGCGCTGAATACTCTGCAAATAAGTGCTGGTGCCCATGTCCTCCAGCAATAAAAAACCGTTATCCACATCGGCAGCGTAAATCTCCGGGGTACGCACCCCAGCCGTTGCCAACAGCCCAGCAACCCTGACAAAAGGGCTGGAATCCTCTTGCTCCGGGGGCGCATCCATCACGATAAGGCTACGTGAGCCATCGCTCCAACGAAAATAGCGCCGGAAACTGGCATCGGCGCTGGCTGCCGACAACTGGCCCTGACCTACCGCTCCCCAACCTTGAGAAGCGTAGGTTTGCGCCAGTTGCGGCGGCAACCAGACTTGCAGCTGTGCTTTTCTAGCATCCATCATTTCCATCCCATTCAGACGGACGCTGGCTCTGGCGTCCTACAATGCTTTATTATCCCCTATCTTGCGGATTACTCGCAGCATGCATATCGCATTCGTCTCGCACAAGCGTCGCGCGCACCGACTGGAAGCCCGGATAAACATACAATGGCCTACCGCACACCACCGTTTCGCCCTACCTTTCCCATGTTGCTGGTCAGCGGGTTGCTATTAGCCCAGCCATTGAGCAGCTTGGCCAACAATCAGGTTGAATGTCGCGCCAGCAGTGGCGGCGCAGGCTGGGACTGCGCTCCGCTGTCCGCTCCGGCTGCCTTGCCTCCCCGGCCAGCCAAACCCGTGCAGCCAGTACAGCGCGCAGCAGAGCGGGCACCCATCGAGTCGCCTGAAAGCGATGCCCCGGTGGCTACCGCCCGCCAGGTTGCTGATTCTGGTGAGTACAGCGAGCTGGACTGGGTTCCCCGCGAGCAACTCAGCAGCGAGCAACAGGCTGCTATCGCACCCTATTGCGGCGGTACCTATGTAGAACCTGAACGCGAGGGGCGTGACAATGAAACGCCTTTTGACCAGTTGCCGGTTTCCGCCGCAGCGGACTCAAGCCGTTTCGAGCAAGGCAGCCAGACCGGTACGCTGGAAGGCGACGTTCTACTACAACAGGGTCGCCTGCAAGCCCAATCCAACCGGGCCAGCTTCGACCAGGCGAATAACCTGATCGTTCTGGATGGCAATGTCCGCCTGCGTGACCAGGGCGTACTGGTTCTGGGTGATAGCGCACGGATGCAGATCGACACCGGTGAAACGCGTATCGATCAAGTGCGTTATGTCGTGCACGAGTCGCGCGCCAGAGGTACTGCGACCAAATTGATGCGCCGTGATGACGCGGTTATCGTCATGACCGATGGCACCTACACCACCTGCGAGCCCGGTGAAAATACCTGGGCACTGCACAGCAAGGACATTGAGCTTGATCGCGAGAAAGGCTGGGGCGAGGCGAAGCACGTCACGCTAAAGGTCAAGGATGTACCGGTCTTTTATACTCCGTGGATGAATTTCCCACTGGATGACCGGCGCAAGTCAGGCCTGCTGACGCCGAGCTTTTCCTCCAGCACCGACAGTGGCTCCGAGCTCACCGTACCCTATTATTTCAATCTTGCGCCTAACTACGATGCGACCTTGTATCCGCGCATCATGAGCAAGCGTGGCCTGCTGATGGAGGGTGAGGCCCGACACCTTGGCGTGCAGAGCCAGTCGCAGGTCAATGCCGCGTTCCTTGATGACAGTGAGTTTGGTGATACTCGCTGGATGTATCAGCTACAACATGACCACGTCCTGGCCCCGCGCTGGCGAGCCAATGTTGATTACAGCGATATCAGCGACCCCTTCTATTTCCAGAACCTCAATTCATCACTGGAGTCTCGGCCAGACACCTACGTAAACCAACGTGCCGGCACCACCTACGCAGGCAACACTTGGCGGTTTTCGGCTGCGGTGCATAGCTACGAATTGGCCGACATTACATCAGTTACGCCATATAGCCGGCTGCCCCAACTGCGGTTGGATGGCGCGAATCGCCTGGGCGACACTGGCTTAAGATTCAACTACAGCACCGAATACAGCTACTTTGACCGTGACCTGAACAGCGGTTTTCTCTCAGGGCGTAATGGCATTCAGTTTGATGATGCCAATGCTGCAATCCGCGAGCCCGACGAAAGCCTGGTTGGCCTGCAACGGGCATCCGGTAGCCGGGTAGTCGCAGCACCTGCAATCGAGTACCCGATGACCACCAGTTGGGGCTTCTTTACCCCTACAGTTAAAGCGGTCATGACCCAGTACGATCTGGATTTTGATCGCAGAGCCGACGGCTTCGACTATGCCGGCGCCGAAACGACACCCGGCAATGTCACGCCCATCGCAAGCCTGGATGGCGGGCTGTACTTTGACCGGCAAACCAACTGGTTCAGCCAGACTTTCAGACAGACACTGGAGCCGAGAGCCTATTATCTCTACACGCCTTATCGCGATCAAAGCGACCAGCCACTGTTCGATTCGAATGAATATGCCTTCAGCTATAACTCGCTGTTTCGCGACAACCGGTTTAGCGGTAGTGACCGTATAGGCGATGCGAATCAACTCACGCTGGGAGCCACTAGCAGAATCCTCGACGACGCTGGCCGCGAACGCATTCGCGCCAGCCTGGGTCAAATCTTCTATTTCAGCGATCGCGATGTAGCGCTGCTACCGGATGGCGCCGGGGCGACTACCGACCCGACGCAGTCCAGTTCCGCCTATGCGGGCGAATTCATGTATCAAATGAGCGATGCCTGGCGATTCAGAAGCGATGTGATCTGGAACCCGGATAACAACGGCGAAGATGCCGGTAGCGCCATCTTCAACTACCAGCCTGAGCCGCGTAAAATCATCAATGCAGGTTATCGGTTCAGAAACAACGTAAATACCTTTGACGCTCTGTCTGGCACATTCAGACGCAACGCGAATGACCGTATAGACCAATCAGACCTGTCTACCATTTGGCCAATCAACAATCAATGGAGCTTCATCGGTCGCTGGCAGCACGATTTCAACCGCGACCGAACGCTTGAAGCGTTCGGTGGTCTGGAATATGACAGCTGCTGCTACAAAGTCCGTTTCATCAACCGGTACTGGGTAGACTACGACGAATATGAGACGGTGACTGACGATACCGGCAACCGTGGCATTTTCATTCAGATCGTGCTCAAAGGACTGGGTAACGTCACCGGCAACCGTGTCGAAAGCCTGTTCGATCAAGGCATCCCTGGTTACAGAGAGCGTGAAAACAATGGTTTTTAAGGCAAAGGTTTCTAAGTTATATCCTGCACTACTCAGCCTGTGCGCGGGTCTGATCTTCAGCACCGGGTTGCATGCCCAGGTTGTGCCTCTGGATCGGGTCGCGGCGATCGTCGACAACGACGTGGTCATGGCCAGCCAACTGGATCAACGTATGCAAGAGCTGCAACGCCAGTTGCGTGAGCGCGGCACTCAGCTGCCACCTGATGAGGTCCTGCGCGAACAGGTACTTGAGCGCTTGGTAGTTGAAAGCATCCAGTTGCAGATGGGCGAGCGGGCCGGCATTCGCATTGACGACGCCACGCTCAACCAGACCATGCAACAACTGGCCCAGCGCAATAATGTGACAACCGAAGAGTTTCGCGCCGCACTCGAGCGCGACGGCATCAGTTACAACCAGGCCCGTGAGCAGATCCGCCGCGAAATGATCATCAACCGTGTGCGCCAGCGCCGCGTCGCAGAACGCATCCAGGTATCCGACCAGGAGGTCCGCAACTTCCTCAATTCGGAGATGGGCCGTATCGAGACTGCGGCGGAATATCGCCTGGCCATGATTGTGCTGCCGATTTCCGACAGTGCCAGCCCGGCTGAAGTCAGCGAGATTGCCGACACCGCCAACGAAATCTATCAGGAGCTGCGTGACGGTGCCGATTTTACCGGTTTGGCCGTCGCCCGCTCGCGTGGCGATACCGCACTGGAAGGCGGTGAGCTTGGCTGGCGCCGTAGCGCGCAACTGCCTGGCCCCTTTGCCAGCGCTGTTGCGTCGCTGGACGTCGACGGTGTAACCCAACCACTGCGCTCGCCCGCTGGTTTTCACATTCTTAAACTATTGGAAACCCGTGGCGGCGAAGGCCAGATGGTCGAAGAGTTCGATGTCCGCCATATTCTTATCAAGCCTAGCGAAATCAGAACTGAAGGCGAAGCCGCCCAGTTGATCCAGCGCATTTATGAGCGCATTCAGAACGGCGAATCTTTTGCGACGCTGGCTAGCGCCTACTCCGAAGACCCAGGCTCTGCGTTAAATGGTGGGTCGTTAAGCTGGGTCACCCCAGACAGCATGGTGCCGGAATTCCGTGAAGTCATGACCAGCATTGGTCAAGACACCGTTTCAAGCCCGTTTCAGTCCGAGTTTGGCTGGCACATTCTTGAGGTGCGGGGCAGCCGTAACGTCGACATGACTGCGGAAATGCGCGAACAACAGGCGATCAATCTTATTCAGAATCGCAAGTACGAACAGGAGTTGCAGACCTGGTTACTGGAAATCCGCGACGAAGCTTATGTCGAGATCAAGATATAGTGCCTTGCAGAGCCATTGCCCTGACCGCCGGCGAGCCGGCGGGCATCGGGCCCGACCTGTGTCTTATGCTGGCAGCGCAAGCAAGCCGGCACCAACGGGTGGTTATCGCCGACCCTGATTTGCTTGCCGAGCGAGCCCGCCTGCTGGGTCTGCATATCGAACTCAGCCCCTTTGATCCCGCCGCCACTCCCGCACCCCAAGCCGCCGGCCAGCTTAGCGTGATGCCGGTCAGCCTGGCCCAGCCCTGTACACCCGGCGTTCTAAATACCGCTAATGCCCAGTACGTTCTTGAGACATTGAGTCTGGCAGGCCGCGGGTGCGAGGCGGGGCATTTTGCTGCGGTAGTAACCGCGCCAGTGCACAAGGGCGTGATCAATGATGCCGGCATCCGCTTTTCCGGCCATACCGAGTTCTTTGCCGAACTGACCGGCACGCCGCTGGTGGTCATGATGCTCGCCTGCCCCGGCTTGCGCGTCGCCCTGGTCACCACCCACCTGCCGCTGCGCGCCGTGGCGGATGCCATTACCCAGCCAGTGCTGGAACAGGTTATCCGCATCCTGCATATGGACCTGCAGCGCAAGTTCGGTATCGCCGCCCCGCGCATTCTGGTGTGCGGTCTTAACCCGCATGCCGGCGAGGGTGGCCATATGGGCACTGAGGAGATCGACACGCTCGTCCCGGTGCTGGATCGGCTGCGTGCCGAGGGCATGCTGCTTCAGGGTCCACTCCCCGCCGATACGCTGTTTACCCCCAAACATCTGGACCATGCCGATGCGGTCTTGGCCATGTATCATGACCAAGGTCTGCCGGTGCTCAAGCACAAGGGCTTCGGCAATGCGGTCAATATCACATTGGGCCTGCCGATCATTCGCACGTCAGTCGATCACGGCACGGCACTTGACCTAGCCGGTAGCGGCAAGGCCGATGCGGGCAGCCTGAGGGTCGCACTAAACACCGCTATCAGCATGATTGAAGCCAGGGAGTCAGCATGAAACAGTTCGCCCCGCACCGGGCGCGTAAGCGTTTTGGCCAGAATTTTCTGCATGATGCCGGCGTCATCAATCGCATTCTCCGCGCAGTGGCCCCGCGTGAAGGCCAGCATCTGGTTGAAATTGGGCCCGGCCAGGGCGCCATTACCGAGGGCCTATTGAGCAGCGGCGCGCAGCTGGAGGTGGTCGAGCTGGATCATGACCTGCACCCGCTATTGCTCGCACGCTTCGGCGACAACCCGCAATTCACCCTGCACAAGGGCGATGCCTTGAAGTTCGACTTTCGCTCGCTGGCAACTGACGAGCGGAAACTGCGTATTGTCGGCAATCTTCCCTACAACATCTCGACACCACTGATGTTTCACCTGATTGCCCAATCCGACTGCGTCGCCGATATGCACTTCATGCTGCAGAAAGAGGTGGTGCAACGCCTCGCCGCCGGTGCAGGCATGAACCATTACGGTCGCCTGGGGATCATGGTCCAGTATCACTGCCAGGTAGAGCATCTGTTTGACGTCGGTTCCGGCGCATTCAGCCCGGCGCCCAAGGTCGATTCTGCCATTGTCCGCCTGACCCCGCACGCACAACTACCGCATCCAGCCGACGACGTCAGTATTCTGGAACAGGTCGTGCGCGAGGCGTTCAATCAGCGACGCAAGACCCTGCGCAACACGCTCAAACCGTTGCTGGATGCCGAAAGCATCGAGGCCGAAGGTCTTGACCCTACGTTACGCCCGGAGCAGGTCGACCTGGCGGGCTTCGTGCGACTGGCCAATAGATTGGCCAAAGAGAAGGCAGACCCATGAGCATGCCGGTCACCTACAACATCCTGGTCCGCGTTGAAAGCCGTTATCTGCAGGAACAATCGGACCCCGACGCCGGGCGTTTTGCCTTTGCTTATACCATTCACATCGAGAACACCGGGGCGATCGCCGCCCAGCTGATTGATCGCCACTGGAAGATCATCGACGGCAATGGCGCATTGAAGGAGGTCAAAGGGCCTGGCGTAGTGGGCGAGCAACCGTTGATCGAGCCTGGCGCCGTGTTTACCTATTCCAGCGGCTGTTTGCTGGAAACGCCTGTCGGCACCATGGAGGGCCGCTACGGCATGCGCGCTAGTGATGGTCACCACTTTACTGCGCCAGTTGCTCTATTCCGTCTGGCCAAACCCAACGCCCTTAATTGATCTGATATGACCACTTATGCGGTTGGCGACATTCAAGGCTGCCTAAAGCCCCTCCAATGCCTGCTCGACGAGGTTGGGTTCAACCCTTCCTGTGACGTACTTTGGGCGGTTGGGGATTTGGTCAATCGCGGACCGGATTCGCTGAATACCCTGCGCTTTATCGACAACCTCGACAATGCCTGTATCGCCGTACTCGGCAACCATGACTTGCACCTGCTGGCTACCAGCCGGGATGCCTCGCGGCTGCGCAAATCCGATACCCTGCTGCCCATTCTCCAGGCCGACGACCGTGACCGCTTGCTGGCCAACCTGCGCCAGCGCCCCCTTGCCCACTGGGACGCACGCCTGGGCATACTCATGACGCATGCCGGCCTGCCGCCTATCTGGAGCGTGAAACAAACGCGCAAGCGCGCTGCCGAGGTCGAGGAAGTACTACGCTGCGATGAGCGCTTACCGCTGTTTCTGGATGAGATGTATGGCAACGAACCAGATCGCTGGAAGCCCTCGCTCACCGGCATAGCGCGCCTGCGCTGCATTACCAACTATCTGACACGCATGCGCTTTTGCAAACAAGATGGCACCCTGGACCTGAAATCCAAGGAAGGCGTGGGCTCCGCGCCCAAGGGTTTTGCCCCCTGGTTCACCTACCCCAGACGTGATCCGACGACGCAAGTCGTGTTCGGCCACTGGGCGGCACTGGAGGCAAACACCGGGGTGCCCGGCATACATGCACTGGACAGCGGCTGCGTCTGGGGCAACAGTATGACGCTGATGAACATGGACACTGGTGAACGTCACCAGTGCCACTGTGGAGAACCGACGTGAGCGATTTTCAACGTATCAGCCCGCAGCAGGCCAATCAGTTGCTGGAACAAGGCGCGGCGCTGGTTGATATCCGCGACCCGCAAAGCTTCGCACTGGGCCATATTAGCAACGCCGTGCGCCTGGATAACGACAACCTGCCCGGTTACCTAGCCACAGCCAACAAGCACACCCCGCTGATCATCTGCTGCTACCACGGGAATTCCAGCCAGCCTGCCGCAGCCTATCTAGCCAGCCTGGGATTTGACCAGGTGTACAGCCTGGACGGCGGTTTCGAGCTATGGCGCCAGCAGTATCCCGATGCTATCCAAGACAGCTGACATTGCGCTGACAAATACCCGGCAATATTATTTTCCCGCATTTTTTTCCAAACGGTTGTGCCAGCACTGGCTAAACGTTCTATTCTGTAGCTGAGGCATTCATTACATGAAAGCCGGTCTGCCGGCTTCCGATAAAACGGGAGCCTGCCGAGCCCCACCGCGCAGCCCTACCCTGCCCGCTGGACGGCTCGACAGACTCCCCGACCATGCCTGTGCGTGTTGGTACTGGGGGATGTTGCATCAGGGAAATGCTGTCGCCCTTTAACGGCCGTCAGGCTGGCCTATGGCCGGAAGTCACAGACCTCATTCAGGTAACAGCGAGGTCAGTCATGAGTATATTCAGTCATTTTCAGAACCGTTTTGAAACCACTCGGCAGGAGGAGTACAGCCTGCAAGAGTATCTTGACCTCTGCAAAACCGACCCTCTGACCTATGCAACCAGTGCTGAGCGACTACTAAAAGCTATCGGCGAGCCCGAGCTGATTGATACCTCGATGGACCCGCGGCTGTCGCGCATCTTCTCCAACAAAATGATCAGACGTTACCCGGCGTTCGCCGACTTTCATGGTATGGAAGACGCCATCGAACACATAGTGTCGTTCTTCCGGCACGCTGCGCAAGGGCTCGAAGAACGCAAGCAGATTCTATATCTGCTCGGGCCCGTAGGCGGCGGAAAATCGTCCTTGGCGGAAAAACTCAAGTCACTAATGCAGCAGGTGCCGTTTTACGCCATCAAGGACTCGCCAGTGTTTGAGTCGCCGCTCGGCCTGTTCAGTCCAGAGGAAGACGGCGCCATCCTCGAAGAGGATTACGGCATACCGCGACGCTATATCAACAGCATCATGTCACCCTGGGCAGTCAAACGCCTGCACGAGTTCAATGGCGATATCAGTCAGTTCCGCGTGGTCAAGCTATACCCCTCGATCCTGCAGCAAACCGGCATTGCCAAAACCGAACCAGGCGATGAGAACAATCAGGATATCTCCGCACTGGTCGGCAAGGTGGATATTCGCAAGCTGGAAGAGTTCCCGCAGAACGATCCGGATGCCTACAGCTACTCCGGCGCGCTGTGCCGTGCCAATCAGGGCTTGATGGAATTCGTCGAGATGTTCAAGGCGCCGATCAAGGTACTGCACCCGCTGCTGACCGCCACCCAGGAAGGCAACTACAACAGCACCGAAGGCCTCGGAGCGATTCCGTTCAACGGCGTAATTCTGGCGCACTCCAACGAATCCGAGTGGCATACCTTCCGCAACAATAAGAATAACGAAGCCTTTATTGACCGTATTTATATCGTCAAGGTGCCCTACTGCCTGCGTGTTAGCGACGAGATCCAGATATACCAGAAACTGCTGACCAGCAGTTCACTGGCCCACGCGCACTGTGCGCCCGACACCCTGAAAATGCTCGCGCAGTTCACCGTGCTGTCACGCCTCAAGGAGCCGGAGAACTCCAACGTCTACTCAAAGATGCGTATTTACGACGGCGAAAACCTCAAGGACACAGACCCCAAAGCCAAGTCCATCCAGGAATACCGTGACAGCGCCGGGGTGGATGAAGGCATGAATGGCCTGTCCACCCGCTTTGCCTTCAAGATCCTGTCCAAAGTATTCAACTATGACAACAGCGAGGTCGCCGCCAATCCGGTACACCTGCTCTATGTACTGGAGCAGCAGATCGAGCAGGAACAATTCGCTAACGAGGTCAGCGAGCGTTATCTGCGCTTTATCAAGGAATACTTGGCACCGCGCTATGTGGACTTTATCGGCAAGGAAATACAGACCGCCTATCTGGAATCCTACAGCGAGTATGGGCAGAACATCTTCGATCGTTATGTGATGTATGCCGACTTCTGGATTCAGGATCAGGAGTATCGCGACCCGGATACCGGTGAAATTCTCAACCGCGTCGCGCTCAACGAAGAACTGGAAAAGATCGAAAAACCGGCGGGCATCAGCAACCCTAAAGACTTCCGCAACGAAATAGTCAACTTCATGCTACGCGCCCGAGCGCAAAACAATGGCCGAAACCCCTCGTGGCTGTCGTACGAGAAGCTGCGCATGGTGATCGAGAAGAAGATGTTCTCCAACACCGAAGACCTGCTCCCGGTGATCAGCTTCAATGCCAAAGCGTCAAAAGAGGACCAGAAGAAGCACGGCGATTTCGTCAGCCGCATGATCGAGCGTGGCTATACGGAAAAACAGGTGCGCCTGCTCTCAGAATGGTATTTGCGCGTGCGCAAAGCTCAATAAAGGCGCCGCCGTTATTGAGCAGCGGCAGGTTTGTAGTGGCAAGCTGCAAACAGTCCGTGGAGACACACGCAACAGCAACTTGAGCAGAGCACCGCCAGCGTTTCGCTTGCAGCTTGAAGCTTGCAGCCTGCCGCTGGCCCCGGAGGGGCCTATGAGCCACGTGATCGACCGCCGTCTGAACGGCAAGAACAAGAGCACGGTGAACCGGCAACGGTTCCTGCGACGCTACAAGACTCATATCAAGAAGGCGGTCGAAGAAGCCGTTGGTCGCCGCTCGATTACCGATATCGCCGGCGGCGAGCAGATCAGCATTCCCGGCCGGGATATCGACGAGCCGATTTTTCACCACGGTCAGGGCGGGCGTAAGACCGGGGTGCATCCAGGCAATCGTGAGTTCAGCACGGGCGACCGTATTCCCCGGCCCGACGGCGGCGGCGGTGGTCAAGGCGGCAGCCAGGCGGGTGACAGCGGCGAGGGCATGGATGAATTCGTATTCCAGATTACCCAGGATGAGTTTCTCGATTTCATGTTCGAAGATCTCGCCCTGCCCAATCTGGTCAAGCGCCACCTCACCGGCACCGACACCTTCAAACCAGTGCGTGCCGGCATCAGCCAGCAGGGCAATCCGTCGCGGATAAATATCGTGCGTTCAATGCGTGCCTCGCACGCCCGTCGCATTGCCTTGAGCGGCAGCAGCCGCCGACGGCTGCGCGAAGCAACCCAAGAACTGGAATTGCTGCGCCAACAACAGCCGGACAACCTCACCGACCAGAAAGCGCTGCAGGAGGAAATAGAAGCACTACAACAGCGTATTGACCGCATACCCTTTCTGGATACCTTCGACCTGCGCTACAACCTGATTACCAAACAGCCCAACCCCAGCTCCAAGGCCGTGATGTTCTGTTTGATGGATGTGTCCGGTTCGATGACCCAGGCCACCAAGGACCTGGCCAAGCGTTTTTATATCCTGTTGTATCTGTTCCTGCGGCGTAATTACGAACGCATCGAGGTGGTCTTTATTCGCCACCACACCAGCGCCAAAGAGGTCGATGAAGAAGAGTTTTTCTACTCCCGCGAAACAGGGGGGACCATCGTCTCCAGCGCCCTGCGCCTGATGCAGCAGATCGTTGATGAACGCTACGCACCCGGCGAGTGGAATATCTACTGCGCCCAGGCTTCTGACGGTGACAACTGGAACGATGACTCGCCGATCTGTCGCGAGCTGCTGCTCAAACAGATCATGCCGGCCATGCAGTACTACTGTTATGTGGAAATTACCCCGCGTGAGCACCAGGCCCTCTGGTACGAATATCAGCAGGTAGCGGAGTCCTTTTCCGACAGTTTCGCCCAGCAGCAGATCGTCGGTGCCGGTGATATCTACCCGGTATTTCGCAAACTGTTTCAGAAGAGGATGGTCACATGATCCGGCAACCTATCTCTACCGGCTCGGAATGGACCTTCGATCTGATCCGCGAATACGATCAGGAAATCGGCCGCATAGCCCGTGATGTCTACGGACTCGACACCTACCCCAATCAGATTGAGGTAATTACTGCCGAGCAGATGATGGACGCCTATGCCTCCGTCGGTATGCCGCTGGGCTATCACCACTGGTCATACGGCAAGCATTTTTTGCATACCGAAAAGAACTACAAGCGCGGCCAGATGGGCTTGGCCTACGAGATCGTGATCAACTCCGATCCGTGCATTGCCTATCTGATGGAAGAAAACACCATGACCATGCAGGCGCTGGTCATCGCGCATGCCTGTTATGGCCACAACTCCTTTTTCAAAGGCAACTATTTGTTCCGCAGCTGGACCGACGCCAGCGCGATTATCGACTATCTGGTGTTCGCCAGGCATTACATCAACGAGTGCGAGGAGCGCCACGGTATCGACGCGGTGGAAGATATTCTCGACTCCTGCCATGCACTAATGAATTACGGCGTGGATCGTTACAAGCGGCCCTATCCGATCTCCGCCGAACAGGAACGCTTGCGCCAACAGGAACGTGAGGAGCATCTGCAACGCCAGGTCAACGAGTTGTGGCGGACCATACCCATCAGTGCCAACTCGCGAGACAAAATGGCTCAAGAGCCCCGCTACCCTAGTGAACCGCAGGAAAATCTGCTGTACTTCATCGAGAAGAATGCGCCACTGCTGGAGCCCTGGCAGCGGGAAGTAGTGCGTATTGTGCGCAAGGTCGCGCAGTACTTCTATCCACAACGCCAGACCCAGGTCATGAACGAAGGCTGGGCGACATTCTGGCACTACACGCTGCTTAACCACCTGTATGACGAGGGCAAGGTCACTGAAGGTTTCATGATCGAGTTTCTGCAATCGCACACCAGCGTGATCTATCAGCCACCCTTCGACAGCCAATGGTACAGCGGCATCAACCCCTACACCTTGGGTTTTGCGATGATGCAGGACATTCGCCGCATCTGTGAACACCCCACTGAAGAAGATCGCCGATGGTTCCCCGACATCGTCGCTACAGACTGGCTGGAAACCCTTAAATTCGCGATGCGCACCTTCAAGGACGAGAGCTTTATTCTGCAATATCTATCGCCCAAAGTGATACGCGATCTGAAACTCTTTGCCATCGCCGACAATGAAAGCGATGACCACCTGGAGATCGCTGCCATCCATGACGACAGCGGTTATCGCGCGGTGCGTCAGCACCTTGCCGCGCAATACAACCTCGGCAATCGCGAACCCAATATTCAGGTATGGGAGGTCGATCGCCGTGGCGACAGGTCGCTCACCTTGCACCACCAACGGCATGACGGCAAACCGCTGGGCGAATCGACCGGCGAAATGCTCAAGCACCTGCATCGGCTATGGGGCTTTGACATACATCTGCACAGCCTGGATGGCGAGCGGATGATCACGCAGATGCATATCCCGCCCAAGCCGGAATCTCAAAGCGACAAGCCGCCGCGTTTCGACCTGAATATTCCACCTATCTGAACAAAAGCTTGAACCGCAGCGCCGCAAGCCCGAAGCTTGTTATCCGATATTTGTTAACTGACATCCGGCATTGGGCCACGGCTTGCGAACACGATGAACAACACTTTTAAAACCTATCTGGTTGGCGGCGCAGTGCGTGATCAACTGCTCGGCCACCCCTTCAGCGATTACGATTGGGTAGTCGTCGGCGCCACACCGGAGGCGATGCTCGAGGCTGGTTTTCGGCCTGTTGGGCAGGACTTCCCGGTATTTCTGCACCCTAAAACCGGAGAGGAATATGCCCTGGCGCGGACCGAGCGCAAGAGCGGCCAGGGCTACGGTGGATTTACCTTCCACACCAGTCCGGAGGTGACGCTGGAACAGGACCTGATTCGCCGCGACCTGACCGTCAACGCAATGGCCATGGATACCGACTGCCACCTGATCGATCCCTACGGCGGCCAGCGCGATCTCGCCGCACGCGTGCTGCGACATGTTTCACCCGCTTTCGTCGAAGACCCGATGCGCGTACTGCGTGTCGCCCGTTATGCGGCCCGCTACCATCGCATGGGTTTCAGCGTTGCGCCGGAGACCATGGCGCTGATGCGTGAACTGGCTGAGAGTGGCGAGCTAAAAGCGCTGACCGCCGAGCGTAGCTGGAAGGAAATCAGCCGCGCACTGATGGAACCCAACCCCGAGATTTTTATCCGGGTACTGCGTGACTGCGGCGCCCTCGCCGAGCTATTGCCTGAAGTCGACCGCCTGTTCGGCGTCCCACAACCCAAGGCGCACCACCCGGAAGTGGATACCGGCGAGCACCTGTTGCTGGTGCTGCGCGCCGCAGCGAAGATGCAACTGCCCCTGCCTGCCCGCTGGGCCTGCCTGCTACATGACTTGGGCAAAGGCCTGACCGATCCGGCACATTGGCCGAAACATCACGGCCATGAGACCAAAGGTTTGGCCGCAGTAAAAGCAGCGAACCAACGCTGCAAGGCACCGCGCGACTGTCAGGAACTCGCCTTGCTGGCCTGCGAGTACCACACCCACTGCCACCGCGCACGGGAGCTAAAGCCCGGCACACTGCTCAAGCTGTTCAAAGCGTTCGATATCTACCGCCGCCCAGAGCGTTTCGAGCAGTTTCTCGGTACCTGCGAAGCCGATGCCCGCGGCCGGGCCGGCCTGGAGAACGAACCTTACCCCCAGGCGGATTACTTGCGCGCTGCCGCCCAGGCGGCACGCGGCGTCAGTGTCGAGTCGCTGCTGGCATTGGGGCTGGAAGGGGCGGAACTGGGGAAAGCGCTGGAACGCGAGCGGGAAAGAGCTATTGCGGAGTACAAGGCAGGTTAGCCGCGGCTAAGACCACCCCCTGCGGGGTCAGCGGGCCCTGAGGGAGCGCCGGCTTCGGCGCGAGAAGGCCACCAGTTACCCGCCGAGCGTCGATCGCAACGCATGCGCTCCAATCAGCTCCGGCGGCGTCAACGCCAGCCCCCGCCAGTCAAATGCCACCGGCCACAAAGCCTGATCACCCTGCCACCCAGCCCAGAGCTCGGCGTGGGTTCGACCACTGCCGGGCAGCATCGCATGCGGCGCCAGCAGGGCCAGCGGCCAGAGCACAAAGGCATTGCGCAGTACTTCCGGCCGCGGCAGGGTCAGCCCTTGATGCTCACCCGCCAGATCGCCGTAGGTAAGGATATCGATATCCAGCGTGATACGTCCTGGTGAGGGTGAGTCGCGCCGCCCACAGGCAGCCTCGATTGCCTTGAGGCCCGATGTCAGATCGAGCAGCGACAGATGCGTCTGCGCACCCACAATCATATTCAGAAATCGATGCCCCAATACACCCACAGCATCACTTTCAAACACCGGAGAAACATCCAGCGCCCCCAGCAATTGCTTGAGCGCATCCAGTCCCCGGCCGAGATGATGTTCCCGATCAGTATTGGTGCCCACGCCAAGAAAGACCATGGTCATGCCGGGCGCGTTCCACGTTCTATGACCACGCCCACCCCCCCGCTGGCCTGGGCGACCGCTCCGGGCTTGGTGACCCGCAGACGCAACCAGGGCACGGAAAACTCCTGCATCACCAGCGCTGCGACGTGCTCGGCCAGGGCCTCAACCAACAGGAACTGGCTGGCGGAAACATAGTCGAGCACACGCATGCTGACTGCCGCGTAATCCAGGGTGGCGCCAAGATCATCGCCGGCGGCGGCCATACGGATGTCCCAGCCCATCTCCAGATCCAGCACCAATGGCTGCACAATGGTCCGCTCCCAGTCGTAAACGCCGATCACGGCCTCGACTGCCAACCCTTTGATAAATACCTGATCCACATGAAGCTCCGATCTTTAATACAATTAGGGTCAATTATGCCCAGGCCGAATACAAACAGGTCGACTACAATCGGGTTTTGATCACGACAAGAGCCATGTCCCCTTTATTCATCCTGCTGCTGTGTACGGCCTACCTTCTGGGTTCGGTGTCCTTCGCCGTGCTCATCAGCCAGTTGCGGCGGCTGCCCGACCCGCGCAGCATGGGTTCGGGCAATCCCGGCGCAAGCAACATGCTGCGTCTGGGCGGCAGACCGCTGGCGCTGGCAACCCTGCTCGGTGACCTGAGCAAGGGTGCGCTGGCCGTCTGGCTGGCCCAGCGTGCGGGTCTTGAGCCGGCAGCGCAAGGCTGGGTCGCGCTGGCCGCTGTTACCGGGCATATTCTGCCGATATTTCATCGCCTGCGCGGTGGCAAGGGCGTCGCCACTGCGGCAGGCGCACTGCTGATGCTGTCCTGGCCCGTGGCGCTGCTCGTCTGTGCGATCTGGCTGGCCACCTTCGCCATCCTGCGCATCGCCTCCGTCGCGTCGATAACAGCCTGCGTCGCTCTGTTGCCCTGGCTCGCCTGGTATAGGCCAGAACTATTGCTGGCTTGCAGCATTATGGTGCTACTGATTCTGGCGCGCCATCGGCTGAATATTGGCCGCCTACTGACCGGCAGCGAAAACCACTTCAAGCATTAGCGTCACGCCCTATTGATCGGCGGTAACTCTTCCATCGGCCAACGAGCCCGCGCCTCGATACCGGATTGGTCATGCTGGCCGGCCATTAGCCGCTGACAACCTGCATAGGCGATCATCGCGCCGTTATCCGTACAGAATTCCGGCCGCGCATAGAACAGTTCGCCCTTGAGCCCCTTGGCCATAGCCTCCAGCGAGGCGCGCAAATGTCGGTTGGCGCTGACGCCACCGGCAATCACCAACCGGTTCAACCCGCACGCCTTGAGCGCGCGTTTGCATTTGATCGTCAGGGTGTCGACTACCGCTTGCTCAAAGGCCAGCGCCACGTCACAGCGCGTTTGCTCGCCCGCATCGTCGTTGGCGACACATTGCTGCCAGGCATTTAAAGTGGCGGTTTTCAGGCCACTGAAGCTGAAATCCAGGCCCGGTCTGTCAGTCATCGGACGGGGGAATACAAAACGTCCCGGCGTTCCCGAAACGGCCAGACGGGCGATTTCGGGGCCGCCCGGATAAGGCAGCCCCATGAGCTTGGCGGTTTTGTCGAAGGCTTCGCCGGCGGCATCGTCCTGCGACTCGCCAAGCAACTGATACTGGCCGATACCATCGACCCGCACCAGCTGGGTATGCCCGCCAGACACCAACAGCGCAACAAAAGGATAGGCCGGCGGCGACGCTTCAAGCATCGGCGCCAACAGGTGCCCTTCCATATGATGCACACCCAGCGCCGGCACGCCCCAGGCAAAGGCCAGCGCCCGAGCGCAGGCACCACCAACCAGCAGCGCGCCGACCAGGCCGGGGCCTGCGGTATAGACCACGCCGTCGACATCGCCTTCGGCAATACCGGCACTCTCGAAGACTTCCCGCATAAGCGGTATCAGTCGCTTGACGTGATCGCGCGAGGCCAGCTCAGGCACCACACCGCCGTAAACCCGATGCAGGTCGATCTGGCTAAATAGCGCGTCTGCCAACAGCCCTCGCTCGCTGTCATAGATCGCTATGCCGGTTTCATCACAGGAGGTTTCAATACCCAGAACACGCATAATAAAGTCGGCTACCCATGGACATCAGCAAAGTGGGCATGCATGATAATCGCCCCTTGGCCGCCAGACCAGACTTTCCGGGTATCGATGCCCTTGGCACTCAAGTAGCACCCAGGGGATTTTCACCCTGACATCGAATCTTATTTTGCATTTCCCTAATGAAGGCGGTAACATCCGCTCCCCTTAGAAATGCAATCGCCCCCGGCCACGGTCGAGGGTAATGACCCACAGCAAATTGTCAGAAAGGTACGAAATGCCTGCCGTCAAATTAAAAGAGAACGAACCCTTCGACGTCGCACTGCGCCGCTTCAAGCGCTCTTGCGAAAAAGCTGGTGTGCTGGCTGAAGTCCGCCGCCGCGAGTTTTACGAGAAGCCCACTACCGAGCGCAAGCGCAAGGCTGCTGCCGCAGTTAAGCGTCACGCCAAGAAGCTGCAGCGCGAACAGCGTCGTCACGTACGCCTGTACTGAGTTTCAATCTGTCTGTTTGCGAGTCCGAGCGGACTCGCCGAATCTGAACCGCAAGGCGACGATCCAGACAGATTGATACCGCTAAGCTCTAAGCATTTTTCCGGCCTTCCAAGCATTTGGAAATGGCTGGATTTTTGTGCTTGGCTGTTCGTTATGGCTGCTATAGTGTTTCGCAAACACCGACCAAGCAGGTATACCCTGGTTGGGTACGGATGAGAGCTGCGCGGCATTTCCTGCGGCCACTATCGACATCGCAAGGCAATTCCGATGGCAGGCTTGATCCCCCAAGGCTTTATTGACGACCTCATCGGCCGTACCGATATCGTTGAGGTGGTGGGCTCGCGCCTGAAGCTCAAGAAGACTGGCAAGAACTTTTCGGCCCTATGCCCGTTCCATAACGAAAAATCGCCCTCCTTCAGCGTCAGCCCGGACAAACAGTTCTATTACTGTTTCGGCTGTGGTGCTGGCGGCAACGCGCTGAGCTTCGTCATGGATTTCGAGCGGCTGGATTTTCCCCAGGCGGTCGAAGAGCTGGCACGGCATGCCGGCGTTGACGTACCTCGCGAAGAACAACGCCCCGGCTCACACCGGGAGCCCCGCGCACCACGCCAGGACAGCCCGCTCTACGCGCTACTGGAGCAGGCTGCCGCCTATTATCGCCAGCAACTGCGTCATCACGCCCAGAAACGCCGGGCCGTCGACTACCTGAAACAGCGCGGCCTGACCGGCCAGATCGCTAAACTCTACGATATCGGCTTTGCCCCACCCGGCTG
The DNA here is from genome assembly GCF_000410875.1 of Halopseudomonas pelagia CL-AP6. GTDB lineage: Bacteria > Pseudomonadota > Gammaproteobacteria > Pseudomonadales > Pseudomonadaceae > Halopseudomonas > Halopseudomonas pelagia. Next base: position 7,835 of record NZ_AROI01000006.1, on the reverse strand, counting down.
GGACAACCTGATGAACCACCTGAGCAAGGACAGCACTGAAGTCAAAGCGCTGATCGAAGCCGGGCTAGTAGTGGAAAACCCCGACAGCGGCAAACGCTATGACCGCTTTCGTGACCGCATCATATTCCCGATTCGTGACAGCCGCGGCCGCACACTGGGCTTTGGCGGCCGGGTACTGGGCGATGACAAACCCAAGTATTTGAACTCCCCGGAAACCCCGATTTATCACAAAGGCCGTGAACTCTACGGACTGTATGAAGCGCGCCAGCAGAACCGGCAACTGGATGACGTACTGGTCGTCGAAGGCTATATGGACGTCATCGCCCTGGCCCAACACGGCGTCACCAACGCGGTAGCCACGCTGGGCACCGCCACCAGCGAAGAGCACCTCAAGCGGCTGTTTCGCATCGTCAATACCCTGGTGTTCTGCTTCGATGGTGACAAAGCCGGCAGGCAAGCCGCCTGGCGGGCGCTGAACGCCTGCCTGCCTGTGCTCGAAGACGGCCGTCACGTACGCTTCATGTTTCTACCTGAAGGCCAGGACCCAGACACCCTGATTCGCAGCGAAGGGCAAGACGCCTTCCGCGCACGCATGGCCCAGCAGGCACAGGCGCTGACCGATTACCTGTTTCGCCATCTGTCCGAGGAAGCCAACCCGGATACACTGGAAGGCAAAGCCCATCTGGCGACCTTGGCGCTGCCGCTAATTGAACAAATCCCCGGCAGCATGCTCAAACGATTATTGCGTCAATCGCTGGAAAAACTGACCGGCATGGATCTGGACAGCCTGCCGCCGCCACCGCCACCGCCCGCCTCGGCAAACGACTATGCCGACTATCAGGATGTGGAAACCGATGCCTGGGCCGGCAACCAGGATTACTCGCCAAAGCGCCAACCGCAACGCAGCAGCAAGCCACGCAAGACTGAGCGCGCCGGCGTGGAGAACCCGCTGCTGAACGCTGCGCGCACGTTGCTTCACCATCCGCAGCTGGCCGGCCTGGTAACCGAGGCCAACCAGTTTGCCGACGAAGAGGGCGAGCAAGCACAACTGCTGGTCGGCTTGATTGAAGCTCTGCAGAAAACGCCTACACTCAGTACCGTACAATTGCTGGCACGCTGGCACGGCACCGAGATGGGCGAGCAACTCAGTCAACTGGCGGAAAAGGAATGGTTGTTGAATATTCCCGACGCAAACCTTGAACAACAGTTTTTCGACACCATTAACAGTCTAGTAGCACGCCAAACTGAACAACGTATCGAGCATCTCCTCGATAAATCGTCGCACACACCGCTGACCACTGAGGAAAAGCAACAACTGCGCGAGCTCCTGCACAGGCGCCCTGCACACGTGCAAGACCAGTAATCAGACAAGCAAAGGACTACCCAACTGGCTTTATGGCCTGAAATCAGGGTATAATCCGCAGCTTACTTTTTTGTATACCAAGGCATCCAAAGGGTTGTTATGTCCGGAAAAGCGCAACAGCAATCCCGTCTGAAAGAGCTTATTGCCCGCGGTCGCGAGCAAGGCTATCTGACGTATGCGGAAGTCAACGACCATCTCCCGGAAGACATTTCCGATCCGGAGCAGGTTGAAGACATCATCCGCATGATCAACGACATGGGGATCACCGTCTTCGAGACGGCGCCCGATGCCGATGCCCTGCTCCTGGCAGACAACGATGCCGACGAAGCCGCTGCTGAAGAAGCCGCTGCTGCTCTCGCCGCCGTTGAAAGCGATATTGGTCGCACCACCGACCCAGTGCGCATGTATATGCGCGAAATGGGTACGGTCGAGCTGCTGACCCGTGAAGGCGAAATCGAAATTGCCAAGCGCATCGAGGAAGGCATCCGTGAAGTCATGGCGGCCATCTCCATGTTCCCAGGCACCGTCGATGGCATTCTCGCCGACTACCACCGCGTAGTGGAAGAGAGTGGCCGCCTGTCTGATATCTTCAGCGGTTACATCGATCCTGACGACGACGGCCTGTCCGGTGGCCCGCCCGCAGTGCAAGAAGCGCCTGCCGAAGCCAAGACCGAGGACAAGGACGATAAAGACGACGACGATGACAGCGACGACGACGCCGAAGAAGAAGGCGACGGCGGACCTGATCCAGAGGTCGCTCGCCTGCGCTTTACCGCTATTGCCGATCAACTGGCCAAAACCAAAAAAGCGCTGAAGAAGCACGGCCGTGGCAGCAAGCAGGTCACTGCCGAGCTGGAAGAGCTGGCATTGCTGTTCATGCCGATCAAGCTGATTCCCAAGCAGTACGAAGCCCTGGTACAGCGTGTACGCGGCGCTCAGGATCAGATTCGTGCCCAGGAACGCGCCATCATGCAATTGTGTGTACGCGATGTACGCATGCCCCGTGCCGATTTCCTGCGTGGCTTCCCCGGCAACGAAATCAATGCTGACTGGGTTGATAGTTTACTGGCCGACAAGCCGCGTTACGCTGAAGCTCTGGAAGGGCGCAAGGCCGACATTATCCGCGCGCAGAAGAAACTCGCTGCGCTAGCGCAAGACGCGGAACTGACCATCTCCGAGGTCAAGGACATCAACCGTCGCATGTCGATCGGTGAAGCCCGCGCCCGGCGTGCCAAGAAAGAAATGGTCGAAGCCAACCTGCGTCTGGTGATTTCGATCGCCAAGAAGTACACCAACCGCGGCCTGCAATTCCTCGATCTGATCCAGGAAGGCAACATTGGCCTGATGAAAGCGGTGGACAAGTTTGAATACCGCCGCGGTTACAAGTTCTCGACCTACGCCACCTGGTGGATTCGTCAGGCGATTACCCGTTCGATTGCCGATCAGGCGCGCACCATCCGTATTCCGGTGCACATGATCGAGACAATCAACAAGCTCAACCGTATCTCGCGGCAAATGCTGCAGGAAATGGGCCGCGAACCGACCCCGGAAGAGCTGGGCGAGCGCATGGAAATGCCTGAGGACAAGATCCGCAAGGTATTGAAGATCGCCAAAGAGCCGATCTCCATGGAAACCCCGATCGGTGATGACGAAGACTCGCACCTGGGCGACTTCATCGAGGACTCGACCATGGAATCGCCGATCGACTCGGCAACCGTGGAAAGCCTCAAGGAAGCCACTCGCGAAGTCCTCTCCGGCCTCACCGCGCGGGAAGCCAAAGTCCTGCGTATGCGTTTCGGTATCGATATGAATACCGACCACACGCTGGAAGAAGTCGGCAAGCAGTTTGACGTAACGCGTGAGCGTATTCGTCAGATCGAAGCCAAGGCGCTGCGCAAGCTGCGGCACCCTACGCGCAGCGACCACCTGCGCAGCTTCCTCGACGAGTAAGCAACGCTCTGCAGCACCCGACGCCCGGCTATATGCCGGGCGTTTTTATTTGGTTTTCTGTTACAGTTCTGCTTGTTCGGCACCAGGCAACAACGTGCAGCAGTCAGCTCAGGAGCCACAAGGATGTCTTACCAGAATCGCCTTTATGTTTGGGATGACCGGTTTCTCTACATCACCCCCGGCATGATCTCGGAGATCACCCAGCGTCACACCGTAACCCTGCTTGTCGCCCTGAGCGATGCCGGCTTTGTGCTGGGCAACCCCGACGGCCAGCGCCAGCGCTATCAGGCCGCACTGGTCGCGCGCCACACCCCACGCTCGCTCGACGCCAGTGACACCGCCTTGTTGTCGCTCAACTTTGACCCACAGAGCTACGAACACCACGCGCTGACCGCCTTCTTGAGCGGCCAAGTCGTGCGCTCGGTGACCCTCAAGCCGTACGCCATCGACCAGCAGAACATGCACAGAATAGGTTCGGGCACGCTGGACAAGGCATCGCTATTTCGCCTCACCACCGAACTGCCCCAGGCTATCTGCGGCTACCGCCCGATAAAGATGCCCATGGATATGCGCGCCCTGCATGTAGCGCAGAAGATCAAAAAAGAGCTGCCGCTGACCAGCACAGTAGCCGAGCTCGCCGCCGAAGTAGGTCTGTCTGCAGACCGCCTTTCCCACCTGTTCTCCGACAAGCTGGGCATCCCGATCAAGAGCTATATCCTTTGGGCCAAGATGCGCCGCGCCGTCGACCTGATAGCACGGGGCGAACCTCTCTCCGCGGTCGCATACGACGTCGGCTTTTCCGATTCGGCGCACCTGACCCGCACCATCAGGCACTTCTTTGGCCTGACACCTTCCTTTGTAGCAAAGGGCATGAAGGTGGAAATGCTCTGACAACGATGGGCAAATAGCCGCTGCGTTCAATTATCGAGAATCATTCTGATCTAGTCTCCTCGAGTGGCCCCATGGGGCCCTATAAAAACAAGAGGAAACAACAATGCATAATTCTCTGCAGTATCGAGGGTTCACCCGCCTCGGCCTGTTGACCACGGCAATACTTCTCGGTGGCTGCCTCAGCGGCGGAGGCGGCGGAAGCAGCAGCAACGACACCCCTCCCACGCCGGCACCAAGCTACAACGCCACCATCGAACGAACCACCTATGGCGTCCCGCACATCACCGCAGACAACTACGGCGGCGCCGGATATGGCCATGGCTATGCTATCGCCGAAGACAACCTGTGCGTCCTCGCGGACGCCTTCGTCACTTTCCGCGGCGAGCGCTCCCAATACTTTGGCCCCGACCAACCGGCTTCGCCCATGGGCACCTTCGGCACGCCACCCAATCTGGAAGCTGACTTTTTCTTCCGTTTTTTGATCGATGATCAGCAGATTGACCGTTTCAAGGCCGAGCAGACCCCGGAACTGCTTGAACTGAGCCAAGGGTTTGCAGCGGGCTACAGTCGTTACGTCAAGGAGATTAGAGACGGCCAACATGTCGGCCGCCATGCCAGTTGCCGCAATGAAGATTGGCTGGTAACCATCAGCGAAGATGACGTGCTGCAACGACTGATCGCCCTGAACCTGGCCGCCAGCAGCGCCAACTGGGTGGAAGAAATCAGCAACGCCCAACCACCCGCCATCGGGGCCGCCTCCCTGCGCACGCTTGACCAACAGCAAGTGGCCATCGAGCCGACCCCAGAACGCTTCCTGCTCGGGCGCAAACAGGGAATCGGCAGCAACACCTTCGCCTTTGGTGGCGATGCCACCGAATCCGGTGGAGGTTTGCTACTTGCTAACCCGCATTGGTATCTGCTCGGTGTCGACCGCTTCTATCAACTGCAGATGACCATCCCCGGCAAACTGGACATTTCCGGCGCGGCTATCATCGGCTCGCCCATGGTGCTGATGGGCTTCAATGACAACGTGGCCTGGGCCCATACCGTCTCGACCGCCCGACGCTTTACCCTGTTCCAGTTACAACTGGTTGAAGGGGATCCCACCCGCTACCTAGTGGACGACAAAGTGCACGAGATGAGCGCCAGCGAGATCACTGTACAGGTTAAACAGAGCGACGGCTCCCTCGCGCCTGCGGCTCGCACACTCTATCGCTCAAGTTACGGACCGATGATCGACCTGAGCGGTCTCAAACTCCCAGGCTGGAATAATCAGACGGCCTTCACCCTACGTGACGCCAACCTCGAGAACACCCGCGCCTTCCAGAACTTCCTGGCCTGGAACCACGCCGAATCCCTGACTGACTTCTACAACCTGGCCCGCGAGTATGTCGGCATACCCTGGGTCAACACCGCTGCCATCGGCCGCGGCGATAAGCGCGCACTCTACTCCGACATCACCACCGTACCCAATGTACCCGACAACATGCTGGCTAAGTGTCTGGTACCGGGCCTCGGCGCCGCAGTATTGCAGCTAGCGCCAGGCCTGCCGCTACTGGATGGCAGTCGTTTAGCATGCAACTGGCGCACCGATGCTGACTCAGCACAACCCGGCGCCTTCGGCCCAGGCAATCTACCCAGCCTGTTCAGCACAGACTACGTAGCCAACATGAACGACAGCTACTGGCTGAGCAATCCGGAGCAACCCCTGACCGGCTTTGCCGGCATCATCGGCCGGGAAGACTACGCCCAGAGCCTGCGTACCCGCATGGGCCATACCCTGGCACGGGAACGTCTTACTGGGACCGATGGACTCAACGGCCATTTGGCGAGCAGCGAAAACATCCGCGACATCTCGCTCAACAGTCGTGTCTACAGTGCCGAGCGGCTCAAGACGCAGGTACTGGCGGCCGTCTGTGACAGCAATGCGCCTGCCAGCGAGCAACAGGCCTGCCTGGTTCTCTCGGCCTGGGACAACACCGGCAATCTGGACTCCAGAGGTGCGCATATCTGGAGTGCATTCTGGGCCAAGGTCAGAAATCTGGATCTGTATGCAACGCCGTTCGACGCCAACGACCCGATCAACACCCCAGACGGCTTAAGCAACAGCAGCGATGTGCAGAACAGCCTGCGCGAAGCCTTCTCGGCCAGCGTCGTCGAGGTGGTCGCCAGCGGTGTAGCACTGGATGCCAGGCTGGGCGAGGTGCAGTTCTTCCTCAAGCCCGGCGAGCAGATTCCGCAGTATGGCGGGGAAGGCAGCGAAGGCTATTTCACCGTGCTGCGCAACAGCTACATGCACGTAGTGGACTTTCCTGAGGATGAACCGGTAAGAGCCTACACCCTGGTCTCCCACGCCCAGTCCACAGACCCGAGCAGCCCCCACTACTCGGACTACACCGAAGCCTATTCAGCCAAGCAATGGCACCGGGTACCCTTTACCCGAGAGCAGATTGAGGCCGAGCTGGAGTCCAGCATCACCATCGACGAGTAACGCCCTCCCCTTCGGATCCTGTGCAGCCAACCGCCGCCAGGATCCGAAGCGGACCCAAAGCCTGTGCATTGCACAGTAAAGCAGCCTAGCCAGCACGCTCGGCAGCCCGTATAATCCGCGACTGCTACAAAAGCGCGGGCCCATAGCTCAGTTGGTCAGAGCAGGCGACTCATAATCGCTTGGTCGTAGGTTCAAGTCCTACTGGGCCCACCATTTTTTGTCGTACCAGCCATTTAGAATGTTCTTAGAACCATAGATTGGCCGGTTTGGCCACACTATGGTAATAATCGCGACCTACCGTGTCCGCCCAAGATATCAAGCTTCCTAGCCGCACGAGCTGCGGGCATAGCCAACCCTACAGCGAGCACATTCTTCGTCAGCCTTCCCGGCCGCGACTTCGCTCGCTTGGGCTGCTCGGGGAGCACTAACTGCTGCACCCTCACATCCGACTGCTAAGCCGTTCGGCCGGGCAAAGGGTCCGCACTGTGACGCTCTCATTGGTTATGTGCAAGCAAAGCAATGGCGAACTCACTCATCCACGTAATCCACATACAGTCCTCGCAAGGCCGCAGCTGCATGGGTAAGGCAGGAAGCTAAGTAAGGAGAACGGACTATTAATCCTCACTACGCAGAAGCAATCATCAGCAGCGACATCGCTCTTTAACGATGAATCTAGACTTTTGGCCTCAGTCGTTTCCCGCGGGCCGAGAAAAGCCAGAGCTTTTCCGGCTCAAAGCTGGGATAAGATAAACTCAAAAAAGTAGCATTGCTACGTGAGGAAAATCTATGAACATTGAAACAGAGGAACAAAGGGAGCCGGTCCATGACCTGAACTGCGATTTCTGTGACGAAGGCCTTCGATCAGGAGAGCTACCTCCCGAGTTCGGGGTGCTCCGAGCAAACTGGGGGCCCGGCTCTTCCCATAATGGCGAGAGCTACGAGCTCCGGCTGTGTGAGACGTGCTTTTTCAGAATACTTGCTGACGTCAAGCGCGAGCGTTTGGTGCGCTCCATGTTCGATGATTACGAAGAGGACCATAATGAATTGCCCCACGTATTCTAGACACATCGCGTAGGACCGCTTTTTGGCCGTTAGCAGCGTGTCCGCCCAGACTGCTTTCGGCCCAGAGTGTGTAAAAAC
>NZ_AROI01000005.1 GCF_000410875.1 Halopseudomonas pelagia CL-AP6 | reverse complement strand
AGCGTTTTTACACACTCTGGGTCAAAAGCAGTCAGTCGTGCTTCTGTAATCAGTAGTATTCAAAAATCAGAAACTCGCAGTTTTTTCGACCGAAACAAACCGCAAACCAACCCCAGGCTCCGTGAATATGTACCTCGGTGCAGCGGCGTCATCCTGCAGCTTTTGGCGCAATTTCGCGACGAGAACTCGCAAGTAATGCCCATCTTGTACATGACTGGGTCCCCAGATTTCCCTTAACAGCTGGGGTTGGGTTAGTAGCCGCCCCGGTTGCTGAGTCAGTAGCGCTAGCAGGGCAAATTCCTTTTTGGTCAGCGCTACCGGGGTGCCCCGTAGAGACACTTCATGCTGGGCGAAGTCTACCCGTAGCTCTCCATCATCGTAGCTAGGTGGGCTCTCACCATCAGGCGGACTATTACGGAGGAACGCTCGCACCCGAGCCGTAAGTTCCTCAATACCAAAGGGTTTGGTAACGTAGTCGTTTGCGCCTGCATCCAGTAAAGCGACTTTCTCCTCTTCACTGGAGCGCACGGTCAGAATAATCACCGGGGTGCGTGACCACAGCCGCAACTCGTTCAGCACCTCGCGACCATCGAGATCAGGCAGCCCGAGATCCAGTATTACCAGGCCAGCGCCATTGGTGGCTAATAGGGCCAATCCCTGTTCGCCCGTCTCCGCCAGAAGGGTTCTATAACCCTGGGAGCGAAGACTTATATCGATAAATCTGCGTATTTGGGGTTCATCGTCTATGACAAGCACTTGAGGCGCTGATGCTTCTGATTTGATTTCACTGTTCGGCTTCATTGTCACTGTCCGACCGCTCCAAGTGCACGCCCCATGGCAATATCAGACGTATTGTGGTGCCTTCTCCACCTGGGCCTTGCACTGCTTCGACTTTACCCATGTGGGCGCCAACAATACCTCGAACGATGGTTAGGCCCAGACCCGTGCCCTGTTTGCCCCGGTCACCGCGTTCAACGCTGTAGAACATGTCAAAAATACGCCGGCGTTCCTCTTCAGGAATGCCTGGCCCCTTGTCGGCCACTTCCAGGCAGAGCTTGCCTTCAGCCGTACGCCGAGCGGTTACAATGATAGCTTCCCCATCAGGGGAAAATTTGGCGGCGTTCTCCATTACATTGAAAATAGCCTGTTCAATCAGTGCGGGATGTACATGTATGGGTGGAAGATCCGGGGGGATATCGACCTTAACTCGTACACCTGGCTCATAGCGTTGCAACCGTGTCGAGGCAGAGCCCACCAACTCATCGATGCCTATCCAGTCGCGAGCCAGCGTCAGCCCCTGCTGGCCCAGCCGCGTCATATCCAGCAAATTCTGAATGTAGCGATCCAGCCGCTCGCCCTCGACGCGAACCGTCTCCAGCAGACTTTCGCGGTCGTCCTCGCCCATATCTTTGCCATAACGCGAAAGGCTTTCCGCGGCGCCGATCATGGAAGACAGCGGCGAACGCAGATCATGGGAAACGGAAGACAATAACGCTGATCGCAGACGCTCAGTCTCCCCAGCGACCTTGGCCGCTTCAAGCTCAGACACCAGGCTGGCCCTGAGCACCGCCTGGCCGATGTCATACACCATGCTCTCAGCAAGCCGGCGCTGTTCAAATGACAGCCGCGTCATGGATTCTGAAAAGCGCAGGCCCACGACGCCCAAGGTGTCCTGCTCTGAACGCACCGGCAGAAACCACCAACCAGAATGCGTCAGCGTATCGGTGTAACGCCCGCTGGGTTGGCCGTGTTGCTGCGTCCAGTCGGCAGCAGTCAAATCCTTTTCATCCAGTGCGGTGCCCAGGCTGGCCGGTCCCGACTGGCCATTAATACGCATCCAGGCATCCCCATGCAGCGCGAGCTTCATCACCGACGTACCGGCGGCAATCACCTGCCCCAGATCAGCCGCTGTGGATAGTTGACGACCGAGATTCTGCATCGCGTTGGCGTGCGCATTGGCAGCGCGCAGGGCCACAACTTGCCTGCGTAAAGTTGAGGCCAATCGCCCCGCTATCAACGCAGCGAGCAGGAACAGGAAGACCGTTGCGACCCCACGGTAGGCGCTGATGTAAAAGGTGTAGCGCGGATCGATAAAGAAAAAGTTGTATGCCAGAAAGCACAGGACGGCGGTGATTACCGCCGTGACCATGCGTGTGCGCGCAGCGATCAGCAGCACCGCCACAAGAAACACCATTGAGACGTCCTGCAGCCCGAGCAGACTCTCCCCCAGCATAGCTGCGCCGATGGCACTGGCATTAACAGCGAGCACCAGTAAAAGCTCGCGCCCGCCGAGCCCACCACTTCCCAATCCCGGCAGGCGCCATCGCCGCGGCCGGACTGCGGGAGTGCCGACGATGGTCAGCTCATAGCCGCCGCCGCGCCGTAGCAACCGCTGGGTAATGGTGCGATTGAATACCCGCGCGAGCAACCGCTCGCGGGTGCGGCCGATAACGATGGCACGGGCGCCATGCGCGGTGGCTGCGTCCAGCAGCACCTGCGCCACATCGGTGCCGTGCAGAATTTCCGTACTTCCGCCAAGGCTGCGCGCCAACGCAAACGCCTTGTCCAGTTCCATCAGCCGCTGCTGCTCACCATGGGCCAGCGAGCCGTGGCGTGAAATGGATTGCCCCAGATCGTCAACCGACGCTGCAGCTTCTGCCGACCCGCCGGTATCCACGGTGACTACCGACCAGGGTGCGCCCCGGCGCTCTGCCATTCTCGCCCCGGCACGGACCAGAAACTCGGACTGGCCCAGGCCATCAATGGCAATTAATACATGCCGTTGAATGGGCACATCGGGGAGCCCACGGGCGGCGAGGGATTCCCGTAGATCCAGATCCACGTGCTCTGCGACCGTCTGCATCGCCAGTTCGCGCAACGCGGTGAGGTTGGATGGTGAGAAAAAAGCCTGAAGTGCCTGCTTGGCCTGTTCCGCCAAATAAACCTTGCCCTCCTTGAGCCGCTCAATCAGCTCACGGGCGGGCAGATCAACCAGGCGAATATCACGCAGGCGGGTAAAAACCGAGTCCGGAATCGTCTCGCTCACCCTTACGCCGGTAATCTGGTAAATCACGTCATTCAAACTTTCCAGGTGCTGAATATTGACCGTGGTATAGACGTCGATACCCGCGTCCAGCAGCTCGTCAACATCCTGCCAGCGACGCTCATGGCGACTCCCGGGCACATTGCGGTGTGCCAGCTCATCTACCAGCGCTATGGCCGGCTTTCGCGTCAGCAGGCCGTCCAGATCCATTTCATAAAGAGTGCGCCCCTGGTATCCAACAGTCTTCTGCGCTACTGCTGGCAGGCCTTCGAGCAAGGCCTGGGTTTCGGCCCGGCCGTGGGTTTCGATAATGCCGATGACCACATCCTTGCCCTGGCGCTGAAGCTCTCGAGCCCGGGTGAGCATTGCAAAGGTTTTACCGACGCCAGGCGCCGCGCCAAGAAAGACTGTCAGGCGCCCAGCAGCGTGCCGACGAATTTCACCGAGCAGCGCATCCGCCTGTTCTGTTTTTTCAGCACTCATCAAGTTCACCCGTTCTCTTGTCTCAACCCTTACTCTGCTGCCGGCCTTACAGTGCCAACCTGCAATGCATCAAGTGCCAGATTGAGCTCTAACACGTTGACACTATGCTGCCCCAAAATGCCCCACTGCGGCGCTTGTGTATGAGTGGCGAGCAGGTCCGCAACGGCCTGCTGCTCAAGCCCCCTGGCCTGGGCCACGCGTGCAACCTGGATAGAAGCCGCCGGAGGGCTGATATGTGGATCAAAACCACCGCCTGACTGGGTAACCAGGTCACTCGGCACCTCCGATACAGCCACACCCTCACGTAACGCCACCGCACTCAACGCTTCATCGATACGCTGGCGCAGCTCGGGATTTGTCCGCGCTTCGTTGCTGCCGCCCGCATTCATGGGCTGATGATCGCCGGCCGAGGGGCGAGCAGAGAAATAGCGATCATCGGCAAATGGCTGGGCCACCAAAGAGGAGCCCACCACTTGACCATCAACCTCTATTAAACTGCCGTTGGCGGCAGCCGGGAAGAGCGCTTGGCCGAGTCCGACACCAGCCAACGGATAGAGCAAACCTATCGACAGAAAGGAAAACAATGCCAACCCGAGCGCGCCTCGTACTAACCCTACGTCCGATACCACAGGAATTGAGATATCAGGGCTTTGGTCGGCAGGTGGAATTACAATGGTCATGAGCTGTTCCTTAAAAAGTGAAGAGAGTGTTCAAAATGATGTCAATCAGCTTGATTGCCACAAAGGGCAGCACCACACCACCCACCCCGTAAATCAGCATGTTGTTGCGCAGCAAGGCAGTCGCACTGGCGGGCTTGAACTTCACTCCCCGCAGGGCCAGGGGAATCAACATCGGAATAATGATGGCATTGAAGATCAAAGCAGCCAGCACCGCACTGGTGGGACTGCCCAGATTCATGACATTGAGCGCCGCCATTTGCGGAATCGCCGCCGCAAACAAAGCCGGCAGGATGGCAAAGTATTTAGACACATCGTTGGCCAGTGAGAAGGTAGTCAGTGCGCCTCGAGTTATCAGTTGCTGCTTACCAATCTCAACCACCGCCAACAACTTGGCAGGGTCTGAGTCAAGGTCGACCATGTTGCTCGCCTCCTTGGCTGCCTGCGTACCCGAGTTCATCGCCAGACCCACATCCGCCTGCGCCAAAGCGGGGGCATCATTGGTTCCGTCACCGACCATCGCCACCAGGCGACCTGCAGCTTGCTCAGCGCGAATCCGCGAGAGCTTATCTTCCGGCCGCGCCTCGGCAACGTAGTCATCAACTCCCGCCTCGGCGGCAATGCTGGCGGCAGTGAGCTTGTTGTCTCCGGTAATCATCACCGTTTTCACGCCCATTTCTCGCAGGCGGGCGAAGCGCTCTTTGATGCCGTGCTTGATCACATCAGACAGCGCGATAACGCCAAGCAGAAGCGCGCCGTCGCTGACCACCAAAGGCGTGGCTCCAGTGCGAGCGACTTCAGCTACACGCGCCTGCAACTCAGCCGAGACCTTGCCCCCCAGAGCATGCACGTGCTCGGCTACTGCGTTAAAGGCACCCTTGCGAATCGACCTGTTGCCTGGAAGATCAACGCCAGACATCCGCGTCTGCGCCGAGAAGGCCACAAAAACGGCGTCGGCTGGTTCAGCCAGATCATCACCCAGCTCGCGCGCCAGCTTCACAATGGATTTGCCTTCCGGAGTCGGGTCAGCCAAGGAGGCAAGCAGCGAGGCCTGTTGCAGCTGCTCAGCTGCAACACCACTCAGCGGGAAGAATGCTGTAGCTTGGCGGTCGCCATAAGTAATGGTGCCGGTCTTGTCCAGCAGCAACACATCGACGTCACCTGCGACCTCCACCGCCTTGCCCGACTTGGCCAGCACATTGGCCTTAAGCGCGCGGTTCATACCGGCAATGCCGATCGCTGGCAACAACCCGCCAATAGTTGTGGGAATCAGGCAGACCAGCAGCGCAATCAGTAGTACAAGGTTGATCTCCACACCTACGAAACTGGCGATAAACGGTAGGGTGACCACCACAATGAGGAAGGTCAGAGTCATGACCATCAACAGAATCCCCAAGGCAATTTCGTTGGGCGTTTTTTGCCGGTTCGACCCCTCAACCAGTGCAATCATCCGGTCCAGAAAGCTGTTTCCTGGGTCAGCAGTGACGTTGATTACGATCCGGTCAGACAGCACCTTGGTACCGCCGATAACACCTGAGCGGTCGGTACCTGCCTCACGCAATACAGGAGCCGATTCGCCGGTTACCGCTGCTTCGTTTACCGTGGCCAGTCCTTCAATTATCTCACCATCGGCCGGGATCAACTGACCAGCTTCAACCACCACCCTATCTCCGGGCCGCAGTTCCGCGGCAGGTACGGACTTCTCGCTGCCAGACTTATCGAGAAGCCGCGCTACCAGGTCCTGACGAGCCCGGCGTAACGAAGCAGCCTGGCCGCGGCCGCGGGATTCGGCGAAGGCCTCAGCGAAGTTGCTGAACAGCACGGTAACCAGCAAGATCACAGTGACAGCCCAGCCGAACCCGGGCGTGGTCCAGCCGGCGATGCTCGCCAGCGCCGTCAGGCAAGTGCCTAACCAGACAACCGCCATGACCGGGTTCTTGATGATGTGCTGCGGCGCCAGCTTAACGAAAGCCTCAATCAGCGCAGCCTTGTATTCGCCCTGGCCAGCTCCGCTTGCGCGACGGTTGCCCTGGGATTTTACGGTTGTATTACTCATGTTGGATTCCTCAGCGCGCGATCAGAGCAAGGTGATCGGCAACAGGCCCGAGCACCAGGATTGGCATGAATTGCAACAGGGTCAGGGTGATGATCACTGCAATCAGAATGACGCCGAAGGTCGGAGTTTCGATCTGCAGTGTTCCAGCGCTTTCAGGCGACCGGCGCTTGCTTGCGAGCATCGCTGCAATAGCCAGCGGAATGATCAGCGCCGGATAGCGACCCATAGCCAGCAACAGAACGCAGGTCAGATTCCACCACGGGGTGTTGTCACCCAACCCCTCGAAACCCGAGCCATTGTTGGCAAATGCTGAGGTGTACTCATAGAACACCTGACTGATGGCATGGAAATCCGGATTGGAATTGCCGGTGAGGCTTGGCACAGCCAACGTAACGGCAGTAAACCCCAGCAATAGCAGTGGCTGAATCAATACCAGCACGGCCAGCAGCTTGACCTCACCCGCCTCGATCTTGCGACCAAACAGCTCCGGGGTACGCCCGGTCATCAAGCCTGCAAGAAAAACCGCCAGCATCAGATAGACGATGAACTGTTGCAGACCGGAGCCGATCCCGCCCCAGATACCGTTGATCAGCATATTGCTGATGGTCACCAGGCCAGTCAGTGGTGACAGCGAGTCATGCATCGCATTAACAGAGCCGTTCGAGGTTTGCGTGGTTAACGCGGCCCATAGCGCTGAGGGTTCTGCGCCCAGCCGTACCTCCTTGCCTTCCATCAACGCGATATCGCTGACAGTTGAAGAATGCCCCTCGGACCACACAGCGAAACCGGCAGAGGCCAGAGACATGGTCAGCATCGCACCGAAGACCAAACCAGCAAACCGTCTACGTCCAGTCAGTGGGGCTATCGCCATCACCAGTGTTATGGGGATCAGAATGAGCGCCAGCGTTTCCAGCAGGTTTGAGAGCGGCGTTGGGTTTTCCAATGGGGCCGTGCTATTGGGGCCAAACCAGCCGCCACCGTTGGTACCCAGTTGCTTGATAGCTACCATCGGTGATACCGGTCCCAGAGGAATCTTCTGTTCCAGCATCTCCACGCTGGAATCAACGGGTGCTACCACCGGGCCGCCATCCAGGGAGGCGGGTACACCCTGACTGGTCAGCATCACCGACCAAACCAGACACAATGGCAACATGAAGCGCACCGTTGGGCGCAGCACATCCGCCCAATAGTTACCTACATCTACCGTGCGCTTTTCCTGCCTATCGGCCCTGTTTGTTGCCGCATTGCGACCACCAAACAGTCCACGCAGCGTTGCCACCACCACAGCCAGACCCATCATGGGCGTGACCACCTGCAGCGTGACGATGCCGGCCATGTGCGCAAAATAGGAAAGCTGCGCCTGGCCTGAGTAATGCTGCTGGTTGGTGTTGGTGAGGAACGACACCATGGTGTGCAGAGCCAGGTCCCAAGTCATATTGGGCGCATCGTTCGGATTAAGCGGCAGCCACGCCTGGGTCATCAGAATGCCCCAAACGACCAGTCCCAGCGCAAGATTACTGAGCACGAAGGCGGTGGCGTAACCGCGCCATGTCATACCTACTCTGGGGTCAGTGCCCAGCAGACAATAGACCGGTTTTTCAATGAGGAGAAAGAACCGGTCTCCGCGCATCGGGCTGCCACGCATAACAGCCGCCAGATACCGGCTCAAGGGCCAGCCAAGCAATATGGCCAGTGCAAAAACCAGAAAAAACTCAACCATGACGAGTAAACCTCTCTTGCTTGGCTACATTCGATAATGCGGTGTGAAAGAAGCTTGAGATGAGCAAAGCCCAACGCCCTTCGTCCCTCATAGTTCTGTGCCGAGCACGGGTAACGCTACGCGCCGACGCCCCCAGCGGGCGGGACAAAACCACAGCTATAGGACTTCCGTTTGAGAACACCTTCATGACACTCCACCTGTGGGTTAGTGAAAAAAATCCCAATACAAGTGTCCGGCGGGCAAGCGTAAATTCTCCATGCCTATTCCCGGGTCGGTCATAAAATTTGCGCAAAATTTGGTGGGTAGTGGCGACCTGCTGTGTGGAGCTCGATAGCGCTTCATGCACTTCACTCTCGCGCGCCATCGTCATGCAGAATAAAACTCGGCGGCTGGTGCAGTTCGAGATTACCGAGCAACCCCGAACGGCTCTGGAGATCTGGATTCACCAGCCCCTTCCAAGTCGACTGCACAGTTCTAACCATCTACCGACTAGGCAATACGCACGCATTGTCAAAGCTTGGGTGACCTCAATTGGTTTGGGTGCTGCGATGTATGGCACTCACAGACTCCGACGCACTAAGGTATCGCTGATCTACCGCCGGACAATAAGCCTGCGAGCAATCCAGCTGCTACAGGGTCAAACGAAGCTTGAAAGCACCCCCAAGTATCTTGGGATCGAGGGTTACGATGCTTTAGAAGTGGCTGAACAGACTATGGTTTGACTGCGGCCCCAACTGCGGAAGTCAAAATTTGTATTGTCGCTATCGGCTAAAAGCGGCCGGTCGGATCTATGAATGAACTTGTCCTTTCCAAGGCTTGGGTGGGATGCAGGCTATTCATTCGATGTACGCAGTAATGACATATTTTACAGGCGGAATTCGATAGGTACGCTCTGAGCTCAGTAAAGTACCATGGAGCCTGAAAGGAGGCTGTTTTCCTCCTGATAAGGATGTCATATGCAACTGATTCTGCTGCCTAGGAAATCCGACGGCCTGAGCCTAGAGAAAATTTACCAGCGGGCATTAAGCCGGTCGAAAGAACTGTACATCGTCAGCGCCTACCTTGCTGAGTGGGGAGTTAAGGACGCCCTCGGTAGCCAATGCGAGTCTTTTCTCTTCATCGTAGGGAAGGACTTCGGTATCACTAGAAAGCACGCCTGCAGGTCTGTTATGAAATGGCTCCCTACCGAACGCCGCCACGAGTTCATGGTGGCGGAGTCAATCACTGGCTTTCACCCGAAAGCGATGTTTTGGCGGGAGCTCGATGGGAAGTGCTATGCGTTGCTTGGCTCTTCCAATTTGACGCAGGCAGCTTTCTCTACAAATTTCGAGGCCAATGGTTTCTCCCGCATCACTGGTGGACAGTTTGAACTGGCATCCACGTGGGTCGAAAAGATTTATGGAGTGAGCGTCACTCTTAATGAGACTTGGCTTGATAAGTATCAGGAGGCTCGCCAACCAGCCCGTTCAAGCAGCTCGAAGGCGGATAATAACAGGGCCGCTGAAGAAGTATTTCACCTCCCGCTGCCTGCGATAAGTGAGCTTAACGGCTATCAACCATTCCTTAATCAGCGCCGCGACCAGATGGAGGCTTTCAGGAGCAACAAGGCCAAACTGGAGGCACTCTTTCGCACGACCAGCAGAGCTAGGCTCTGGAACCAAGCTCGATCTGACGACTTTTATTACAAGCTCAGTTGGCTGTGGTGCTTCGGTGAGGATGGCAGCCGCTTCCAGGGGAAAGGCTGGGAGCGTACGGGGCGGAATAGTGACTTCCGGGAGTTCTCTAAAAGTCTTGTCTATGTTCTTGACGCGCCGTTTGCAGGCCGCGACAGGGTAGTGATTCGAGAAATCAATCGCCTGACCGCGCTGGGTATTCCAACTAGGGGGGCACTGTTCTCCGAGATGCTTTGTCAGTTTTTTCCAAAGCACTACTTCGTGCTCAATGGGCCGGTGCGGGATTGGTTCGCGAGTCTGGATACTGTTTTCCCACGGGGGTTTAGCAGCGGAGAGCGCTACGTTAACAGTGCTCGTCTCCTTCGAGCGGCTCTGAAACGTGCAGACGGCTATCCAGCGGAAAATTTAGCTGAGCTGGATTGCATTATCTGGTTCGCTAGTGCCACCTCATGAACAGACAACTTTCAACCCCTAGGCTTCTCTCGCCGGATCTCGACGAGCTTTGACATACTGAGCGGACTCGCCTTGTTCCTCGGAACCAATAGCAGTCGTCTTTGCCTCCCGTGATGGATGTATCGGTCGACACCTATTGGTTGAATGTCCGCTGTTGGCTGGATAGTGGCGGCCTGGTTTAGGCCGACGCTATCGCTGGTCACACCTCGGTCTGTTCTGCCATATCAAGAGCGTCGTCCACTTCGATTCCCAAGTACCCGACCGTGCTTTCCAGCTTCGTGTGGCCCAGTAGAAGGCGCACGGCCCTGAGGTTCTTCGTCCTGCGGTAGATCAGTGGCGCTTTGGTGCGCCGTAGCGCGTGGGTACCGTACATGGCCGGATCAAGATCAATGGGAGTTACCCAAGGTTTAACGATTCGAGCGCATTGTCTAGTGGAGAGATGGTCTGAACTGTGCAACCTGCTTGGAGACAGGAAATCCTCACTTCGCAGTTGGGCCTGATGTATCCAGACACATAGCGCCGTCCGGGTTTGGTCAGTGATTTCAAACTGGACGGGGCGACGAGTTTTCTGTTGCATCACAATGTCCCGGGACGACACCTGTGCACCATGGGCTATGTTGCGCACCCGGAGCTTCGTTAAATCACAGGCCCGTAACTTGCTATCAATGGCCAAATTAAAAAGAGCTAGATCTCGGGTTTTCTCCGCAATCTGAAGCCTTATTCGGATAGACCAAATATCTCTAAGCCGAAGCGGCGCTTTCTGCCTCTCAATGGCCACCTATCTTGACCCACTTGGGTCAGTTTAAATGACCATTAAGACCCGCAGATGCAATACATGAAACAGGGCATACCACATTGCGCGCTCTCCGATACAACCGCCACCAGAGATATACACGCCCTTTATGGTGCTGTCGCAGTAACCTGTGAGCCCTGCAAAGACACCTGCTGACCCTCGACGAAACCCGTATCAGAGGAGCGCACACGCCTGGTTAAACCGTTCTCATCCTTGATCACATAAAGCGTTTGCTCCAAGCCCATCGCTTCCTGCGCTTGGCTGCCAACCAGATAACTCAGGCCCCCGCCAATCAAGGCCCCCACTGGTCCGCCTGCCGCACCACCGAGCATGAAACCCGTCAGACCGCTGAATCCACCACCGACCAGCGTATCGCTTTGCGCCGACAGTATTTGCTCAGCATGAACCAGGGGGCTATTTAGCAGTGCGGTTACAGCGCACAGAGTGAAAATTTTTCGCATGACATATTCCTTGTTTAGAGTTGAGTCTCACCAACTATCCTATCAAAAAGCATGCCAGCATTTTATCCTTATAAATCAACATTCTATAAATATTTAAGGTATAAAATACCCTTGCCAACAAGGTCATTTATACCTGCAAATGGTATTTTTAACCATTTATTATTGAGGTAGCAGCATGGCCCCAAAAAGCCGAAATGAACGTAGTGCAAAGCAACACAGATGAAAAATCGACAACCGAACGGATGTTATCGATGCGCTATTGGACGCCACAGCCGTGATCCGTGCGCAACACACGCTCACCCACATTTCGCTTCACGCCAGGCCATTATGCGCGACTAGGGCTGGGCAGATCGAAGAGAGCCAGATCCCGCGTCTTCTCTGCGAGCCAGGTCTTACCCGAATGGCCCAGATATCTTTGAGGTGGAAGGGCAAGCAAAGCAGACAGATTTATTTATCTCTCTTGGGTTCCTGCTTTTGGCTGAAAACAGTCTCCGAACCAAGGCGGCCCTAGTTCAGAAGTGACGAGCCCGTTGCCGTTCCTGACAAAAGATCGGCTCTATATAAAACAACCGCCATCGGTACCTGTGCGCCTCCGATTCGACCTGACCAGCATCAGTTCTCGCCCCAGACCAAACGAGTGCCTCAAATGCCAGCCACCCTTAGCTTGCAACACGTCGATATGTTCGCCGCGCACGCTCTGGCGAGCAGTGACTGGGCTGGTTTTTGTCCAACAGCTTTTCCCTAGCCAGCAACTACAAAAATCATAATTTCGCGATTCCCAAACGCTGAGCAGAATGTGACCAACACAAATAGCCATAACTGCGCAGAATCAGAGGAGTCACGCGATGACCGACTTTCACCCCGCCCCCGTTCCCAAGGGGGCGGATAAGACGCTAGAACAGATAGATACCTTGATTGTTGGTGCCGGTCAGGCGGGCATCGCCGTGAGCGAGCATCTTGGCAAGCTCGGCGTACCCCACCTCGTACTTGAGCGCAGCCGGATCGCTGAAGCCTGGCGCACAGACCGTTGGGACTCGCTCGTAACGAATGGCCCGGTCTGGCACGATCGTTTTCCAGGGATGGAGTTCGACGGTGTGGATCCTGATGCTTTTGCGAGCAAAGAAAAGGTCGCGGCCTATTTCGAAGCCTACGCCCGATACATCAGCGCCCCGATCCGTACGGGTGTGGAGGTAAAGCGGGTCAGGCGTCAGACTGGCCGGTCGGGTTTCATCATCGAAACGTCTCAGGGCACCATTGAGGCCAACCGCGTGGTTGCCGCGACAGGCCCCTTCCAACGCCCGGTCATTCCGGTCATTGCTCCAAAGGATGCGTCTCTGACCCAGATCCACTCTGCGCAGTACCGCAACCCGGCACAATTGCCCGAGGGCGCCGTACTAATAGTCGGGTCCGGGTCATCCGGAGTCCAGATCGCCGACGAGCTTCAGCGTGCCGGCAGGCAGGTATATCTTTCAGTCGGGCCGCACGATCGTCCGCCACGGGCCTACCGTGGCCGAGACTTTGTCTGGTGGCTAGGCGTGCTGGGCCTATGGGATACCGAAGCCGTACAACCGGGCAAAGAACACGTCACCATCGCCGTGAGCGGTGCCCACGGTGGGCACACGGTTGACTTCCGGAGGCTCGCCCGCCAGGGCATCACGCTGGTCGGAATGACCAAAGCAATCGAGGATGGCCTAGCGATATTCGAAGCCGACCTGGCCGACAACCTCGCTCGGGGTGACGAGAATTACCTGTCACTGCTCGATGCGGCCGATGCCTACATAGCGCGTAATGGCCTCAGCCTGCCGGAAGAACCGGAAGCCCGCACGCCCATGCCGGAGGCGGACTGTGTGACCCATCCGATCCTCTCGCTGGACTTGGCCGCAACCAAGGTGGCTACGATTATCTGGGCCACCGGCTATTCAGTCGACTTCAACTGGCTGCCGGTCAATGCCCTCGATAATAACGGCAAACCTAGGCATCAACGCGGGGTGTCCAGCGAACCGGGCATCTATTTCGTTGGCCTTCCGTGGTTGTCGCGCCGGGGTTCCACCTTTATCTGGGGGGTGTGGCACGACGCCAGGCACATCGCCGACCACATTGCTACCCAGCGCAAATACCTGGATTACCGCGACGCCGCACAACGCCAACGGGAGACAGCCACAGCGCTTGGCTCACAAGACTCTAGCATCAGTCGCTTGGGAGTTCGTTGATGCCCACCCATACTCGCATCCGCATGTTCAATAGCCAAGACACCTACCCCAATCAGAGCCTGGATAACGACCTCTGTCAGGCCGTGCGGGCCGGGAACACCGTCTATGTGCGTGGTCAGGTCGGCTCCGATTTCGAGGGCCAACTGATTGGTCTCGGCGACCCGCGCGCGCAGACCGAGCAGGCCATGAAGAACGTCAAACAACTGCTGGAAGAGGCCGGTAGCGATCTCTCGCATATCGTAAAAACCACCACCTACTTGATTGATCCGCGCTACCGCGAAGCGGTTTATCAGGAGGTCGGCAAATGGCTCAAGGGCGTCTTCCCGATCTCTACAGGGCTGGTAGTCTCCGCACTGGGCCAGCCCCAATGGCTAATGGAAATCGACGTGATTGCCGTCATTCCCGACGACTGGCAAGGCGAGGTACTACCATGACTTTTTCCATCCTGGGCCGCTGCTCAGAAACCGGAATGCTCGGCGTCGCAATCAGCTCATCGAGCATTGCCGTCGGTGCACGCTGCCCTTGGCTGCGCGCCGGGGTCGGCGCGGTATCGACGCAGAACATCACCCTCCCGGCCCTCGGCCCGCAGGTGCTGGACCTGCTGCAGACCGGAGCCAGCCCGACGGCGGCCGTGCGCCAGGCGCTCGATGGCAACGGCTACGGTCAGTTCAGGCAACTATTGGTGATCGACAGCCACGGCGCTACCGCACACTTCACTGGCAGCGAGGCGCTCGGCGTGCATCATGCCAGGGCGGGCGAACAATGCGTAGCCGCTGGCAACCTGCTGACGTCACCAAAGGTGATCGACGCCATGATCGACGCTTTCGAGCAGGCCGGGGGCGGATTGCCGGATCGCCTGCTCGCGGCCATGCACGCAGCCGTAGCGGCTGGGGGCGAGGCCGTAGCGGCTGGGGGCGAGGCCGGGCCGGTGCACTCAGCCGCGCTTTCGGTAGTCAGCGATCTGATTTGGCCAGTGATAGACCTTCGAGTCGATTGGGCCAGTGCCAATCCTATCGAAGAGCTCGACGAGCTTTGGCGCGCCTACGAACCGCAGATGAACGACTACATCGTCCGTGCGCTCGACCCGACCAAAGCCCCCAAGTACGGGGTACCTGGGGACGAATGAGTAGCGCGCTGCCCATGGAGCATAAGCAACGTCTCCACCCAGTCTAGCGGCGTTACCAATACTTTAACCCAGCGCGCTTATTTCACTGAAGAGGTCACCATGCTCGACAGCCGTACCCTGCTGAAAAAGCTTATCGCCTTTGATACCACCAGCCGTGAATCCAACCTGGCACTGATCAGCTACATCAGTGACTACCTGGCCGAGCTGGGTATTACCAGCACGCTCATCTTCAATGCCGAACGCAGCAAGGCTAACCTGCACGCGCGCCTTGGGCCAACCGGAGCGGGCGGGGTGATGCTGTCCGGGCACAGCGATGTAGTGCCGGTGGATGGACAGCGCTGGGCGACTCCGCCGTTCGAACTGACCGAGCAGGAAGGTCGGCTATACGGGCGAGGCACAGCGGACATGAAGGGTTTTATCGCCTGTGTGCTGGCCAGCCTGCCGTGCTTTCTGCAACAGCCGCTGCGTTTGCCGCTACACCTGGCGATTTCCTATGACGAAGAAGTCGGCTGCCTCGGCGTGCGCAGTCTGATCGATCAGTTGCGTGCAAGCCCGGACCGCCCAGCCATCTGTTTGATAGGTGAACCCACTGAAATGCGCCCGGTACTTGGGCACAAGGGCAAGCTGGCGATACGCTGCGAGGTGCACGGCGCTCCCTGCCATTCTGCCTACGCACCGCAAGGCGTGAATGCTATCGAATATGCGGCCAGATTGATTGGCCGTCTGGGCGAGATTGGCCAACGTCTGGCCAATCCAGCACGACATGACGCGCGCTTCGATCCACCCTACTCTACCGTGCAGACCGGGCTGATTCATGGCGGTCAGGCACTGAACATCGTCCCCGCCGAATGCCGCTTTGACTTTGAAGTCCGCACATTGCCCTCTGACGACCCGTCAGAGGTAACCACCGAGCTCCGTGCCTACGCCGACACGGATTTGCTGCCACGGATGAAGGCCGTCAGCGAGGCCAGCGCTATCCATTTCAGCGAATTGTCCCGTTATCCAGGCCTGCTCGCCGAGCCCGACAGTGAGGCCGCGCGCCTGCTGGCGTTGCTTTGTGATGGTGACGATTTCTCGACGGTCGCTTTTGGCACAGAAGGAGGTCTTTTCGACGAGGCGGGTATTGCCACTGTGGTGTGTGGCCCCGGCAGCATGGACCAGGGCCACAAACCAGACGAATTCGTCAGCCTCGCACAACTCACAGCATGCGACGCAATGCTGGCTCGCCTGGCTCGCTGGATGGCGGCCTGACATCTGAAAGCCCCACCAACTGCTCCTTGCAGTAATCGACAAACAGTTGCGCCGGCTTGGTCAGTTGTGCGCGTTTTAACCAGCCGGCGACAAGCCCGGAGCCGGTGACGTCCTCGTGGATATCGACACAGACGACCTGCTGTCCATCATAGGTGGTATTGCAGTGCGGCCGCGTGACCAATATAGAGAAGCCGAACCCCTGGCCAACCATGCCCCGCACCATCTCGATCGAGGGTGAACTGAATACAATGTTCGGGCTCAAACCCAGCTCCTCAAAAATACTCACGAAGTAAGTACGGCTAGGCAGTACGTCCAGGAGAATCATCGGTTCCAGAGCTAGGTCGCGTAGCGATACCCGCTCCTGCGCGGCAAACCGATGGCCTTGCGGCAACAGCGCATAGGGCCGCTGTGGTGGCATCAGCGGATCAGTCTCGATGGTGCCGTCGAGGTCGTGTTCGTAGAAGATCGCGAGATCGAAACGACCACCGGTCACGCCTTGCACAAGCTCCTGCTGCTCGCCGTCGTGCAGGCGAATCCCCACGCCGGGATAGCGCTTACGGAAACCTGCGATTAGCCTTGGCAAATACAGCGGCGCGACGGTTTCAAAGCAGCCGATGTCTATCTGTCCAGCCACTATGTCGTTATCGGCCAGGGCGTTTTGCTCGAACTCATGGGCCATGCGCAGCAGTTCCTGCGCCTTGCGATAGAAACGCGCGCCGCTTGGCGTGAGCGACACGCCCTGAGCGTGGTGACGAATGAGCAACTGCACGCCGAAGCTCTCTTCCAGGCCCTTTATCGCCGTCGAAATCGACGGCTGCGCGATATACAGTTTGCGGGATGCTTCAGCCACGCTGCCACATTCCACGGCGGTAACAAAATATCTGATCTGGCGCAGAGAGTAGGCAGCCAAGCGATACCTCGGATATCTGGTTCAAGGTGAATGCCGCGGGGGCAATGGGGCGCACAAGTGCAAGTCTCACTGCAAGATGCACGCCGCAGCACTGGATAGCGCTGATAGACCCTCCGAATAGCAGCATATATCGCCGCATCGAGCCTCGATGCCAAGGCTGACACGCGCCAAAATAGACCAGCACCCGAGCTATTAATTAGCCGTCTCTGGGCGTCCGCACCGTACGCACCATAAAGGAGCGAAACGCCCCGCTTTGGCGCATATCAAGCCAGCTTTTTCGTATGCCTCGATGACATTTTTAATAATTTTTTTATGCCCGTCTTTGAGCCACTATCAGCTCGCAACCACATTGAATTGGCGAGAGGGGGATGGCGGTGTACGAACTAATCGACTGGCAGCAGCGTGCGCAGCAACAAGGCTTTATCGATCAGGCGTTGATCGGAGGCCGTCGGGTGGCGGCACAATCCGGCGCCACCTTTGCCTCGATCAATCCGGCGACCGGCAAACTATTGGCTAACGTGGCCGCCTGTGGTGCTGCAGAGGTTGATCTGGCCGTTCGCGCCGCACGTCAGGCTTACGAGAACGGGAGTTGGTGGCAGCGAGCGCCGACCGAGCGCAAGCAGGTACTGCTCAAGCTCGCAGACCTGATCCTGACCCACCGCGATGAACTCGCTCTGCTCGATTCGCTGAGCATGGGCAAGCCGGTGATGGATGCCTGGAACATCGACGTACCTGGCGCCGCCGGCATATTCCGCTGGTACGCAGAAAGCCTGGACAAGTTATACGACGAAGTGGCGCCGAGCGCGCACAACGTCCTCGCCACTATTACCCGTGAGCCGCTGGGGGTGGTTGCCGCAGTAGTGCCGTGGAATTTCCCGCTGGATATGGCCGCATGGAAGTTAGCGCCGGCACTCGCCGCAGGCAATTCGGTGATTCTCAAGCCCGCCGAGCAGTCGCCGTTCTCGGCCCTGCGGCTGGCTGAACTGGCACTGGAAGCGGGCGTTCCGGAGGGCGTGTTCAACGTAGTCACGGGCCTCGGGGAAAGCGCGGGCAAGGCTCTTGGCCTGCACATGGATGTCGACTGCCTGGTCTTCACCGGCTCTACCGAAGTAGGCAAATACTTCATGGGCTACTCGGCGCAATCCAACCTCAAACAGGTGTGGCTGGAATGCGGCGGCAAGAGCGCCAACCTGGTCTTCGCCGATTACCAAGATCTGGACCTCGCTGCCGAAAAGGCCGCCTTTGGCATTTTTTTCAATCAGGGCGAAGTCTGCTCGGCCAACTCGCGTCTATTGGTTGAACGCTCCATTCACGATGAATTCGTCGAGCGCTTGGTGGCCAAGGCTCGCGACTGGCAGCCGGGTGACCCGCTGGACCCATCCAGCCGCGCCGGAGCCATCGTCGAGCGGCGGCAAACCGCCCGCATCATGGAATACATCGCCGCAGCTCAAACTCAGGGCGCTCATCTGGCCTGCGGTGGCAAGCAATTGACATTCAACGGTTCGGACAATTTTATCGCACCCACCGTGTTCACCCGCGTGTCACCGAACAGCTGCCTGGCCCGTGAAGAAGTGTTTGGCCCGGTGCTTGCGGTGATGCCCTTCGACAGCGAGGAGCAGGCCGTGCAGTTAGCCAACGACAGCATTTACGGTCTTGCCGCCTCGCTGTGGAGTGACAACTTCAATCGCGCGCATCGAGTCGCCCGCCAGCTGAAGGCTGGCACCGTATCGGTCAATACCGTCGATGCGCTGGATGTCAGCACCCCATTTGGTGGTGGCAAGCAATCGGGCTTCGGCCGCGACCTGTCACTGCACTCGTTCGACAAATACACCCAGTTGAAGACCACCTGGTTTCAGTTGCGCTAAGCGCCATTGGAACCAAACTCGAACACAGGAGCCTTGCGATGATCGCCCCGAGCCATACAACAAAGGAATACCAGGCACTGGATGCGGCACATCACATCCATGCCTTCCTCGACCAGAAAGCCTTGAATGAGACAGGCGCACTGGTGATTGCCAAGGGGCAAGGGCTGAACCTATGGGATACCGACGGTAAACGCTACCTGGATGGTATGTCCGGTCTGTGGTGTACCGCGCTCGGGTATGGCCGCGCGGACCTGAATGCCGCCGCCAGCCGTCAGCTACAAGAACTGCCCTACTACAACCTGTTCTTCCACACCACCCATCCGCGGGTGATTGAGCTGTCGGAGCTGCTCTTCAGCCTACTCCCCAAACACTACAGCCATGCGATTTACACCAACTCGGGCTCCGAGGCCAACGAGGTCCTGATCCGCACCGTGCGCCGCTATTGGCAAATCCTTGGCAAGCCGCAGAAAAAGGTAATGATCGGTCGCCAGAACGGTTACCACGGGTCGACCCTGGGCAGCGCCGCTTTGGGGGGCATGGGCTTCATGCACGAGATGGGCGGCATGCTGCCGGATTTCGCGCATATTGGTGAGCCCTATTACTTTGCCGAAGGCGGTGATCTGAGCGAAGAGGAATTCGGCCTGAAGGCCGCCCGGGAGCTGGAAACCAAAATCCTCGAACTGGGCGAGGAAAACGTGGCTGCTTTCGTCGCCGAACCCTTCCAGGGTGCGGGTGGCATGATCTTCCCGCCGGCCAGTTATTGGCCAGAAATACAGCGCATCTGCCGCCAGTACGACGTTCTGCTGTGCGCCGACGAAGTGATTGGTGGCTTCGGCCGCACAGGAGAGTGGTTTGCCCACCAGCACTTCGGTTTCGAACCTGACACCCTGACTATCGCCAAAGGCCTGACCAGCGGTTACATCCCCATGGGCGGCTTGGTGCTCAGCGCACGTATGGCCGAGGTATTGGTGCAACAGGGCGGGGTTTTCGCCCACGGCTTGACCTATGCCGGGCATCCCGTGGCTGCGGCGGTAGCCATCGCCAATCTTACTGCGCTGCGCGACGAAAAAATCATCGAGACAGTCAAGTTCGACACCGGCCCCTACTTGCAGAAACTGCTACGCGAGACTTTTGCCGAACACCCTTTGATCGGCGAGATACAGGGCGTCGGTCTGGTCGCTGCGCTGCAATTCGCCGAGGACAAAGCCACGCGAAAACACTTTGCCAACGAAAACGATATTGCTTGGCATTGCCGCACCGTCGGCTTCGACGAGGGCCTGATCATCCGTTCGACTCTGGGCCGAATGATCATGGCACCGGCGCTAGTCGCAAGCCACGCCGAACTCGACGAGCTGGTAGAGAAGACCCGCCGAGCAGTGGACCGCAGCGCACGTGAGCTGAACCTTCTGTAACTCGAACCGCCCCGCAGAGGGCGGCGCAAGAACCCGGTGCAGGCTCCAGGGGAGCCTGCCCACAACGACGTTCAGGCCTTTGGCCAACCTCTGCCATACATAAACCCAAACCAGCCAATAGGCTATTGGAGTGCTTAATGAAAAAGCCCTTGCGCCACCATATCGTCCGTTCTTTCGCCGCCACGGCGCTTGCCGCCTGCATGACCGCCACAGCGCAGGCTGGAACCCTGTCCATCGGCCACACCACTTGGGTGGGCTACGGCACGCTATATCTGGCCCGTGACCTTGGCTACTTCAAGGATGCCGGCCTGGACGTGGAGCTGACCGTTATCGAAGAAGCTTCAATGTACATGGCGGCCCAAGCCTCGGGGCAGCTCTCCGGCTCGGCTTCCACCATCGACGAGATACTCAAGTACCGCTCCAATGGTTTCTGTTTCAAGGCGGTGGCCGCACTGGACGAGTCCTACGGCGGCGACGGCATCGTCGTGAGTGACGATATCGACGACATCTCGGGGTTGAAAGGTAAATCGGTAGCGGTGAACGAAGGCTCGGTGTCGCAGTTCTGGCTTTCCTACCTGCTCAAGAATGCAGGCATGAGCATGGCCGACATCAAGGTACAGAACATGACCGCCGATGACGCGGCCACTGCTTTCATCGCCGGCCGTGTGCCCGCTGCAGTGACCTGGGAGCCAAACCTAACGGCTATCAGGCAGAAAGGCGTCGGCAAGGTGCTGGTCGATAGCAGCTCCACGCCTGGCGTGATCGTCGACGTGGTGGCGCTGAGTTGCGATGTGATCGAGGAGCAGCCAGAGGACGTCAAGGCACTGGTCAGCGGCCTGTACAAAGCCGTGGAATACACCAAGACCCATCCCGAGGAAGCGTACGCAATTATGGCCAAAGGGGTTGGCGGCTATCTTTCAAAACCTGAGGACCTGGCCGAAGCAGCACAGGGCGTCAAATTCTATGACCAGAGCATGAGTGAGAAGCTACTCGGCACGCCAGGGCAGCAGGGCGATATCGCCGGGATCATCAGCCTCGCCAACGAGACCTGGAGCCTTCTACAGGGCAAAGCGTACGAGGTGTCGTACGAAGACCTGATCGATACGCGCTTCGTAACACCTTAACCGCAACAGGCGCGGGCATGGCATCGCGTCCGGCCCGCACCTTGGCCTTAATCGGGTCCAAGGACCTGTCTTGACATGTCGTCCAATTGTTAAAAAGGGGTGGTGCAATGGCCACGCAAAAATCCTGGTTTCAGCGTTGCCTGACGCCCAAGCTGGATTTGCCGGGCAAGCTGGTGCTCGGTGCGGGCAGCCTGTGCTGGCTGCTGGTTCTCGGCCTGTGGGCCGGACTATCGTACGGCGGCATCGTGCCGTCGATGTTTCTTCCAACGCCGGGCGACGTACTTGCCGCCGGCGTTCGTCTGACCAATGACGGGACGCTGAGCAAACACGTGGCGGCCAGTCTGGAAGTGGTGCTGATTGGTTTTCTGATCTCGTCGCTGGTGTCCGTGCCGCTGGGCTTGCTCATGGGTAGCTTTCGCATCGTCCAGGCGTTCCTTGAGCCCCTGGTCAACTTCATCCGCTACCTGCCCGTGACAAGCTTCGTACCGCTATTCATTCTCTGGATCGGCATCGGCCTGGAGCAGCGAGTGGCAGTGATCATCTTTGGTGTGTTCTTTCAGCAGCTGGTGATGATCGCCGACGTATCCAAGGGCGTGCAGAAGGACCTGATCAATGCCAGTTACACGCTCGGCGCCAGCCGCCGCGACGTGGTGCTGCACGTGCTCGGCCCAGCCTCGCTGCCAGGCATTCTCGACACGCTGCGCGTAACCATGGGGTGGGCCTGGACCTATCTGGTGGTCGCCGAACTGGTCGCCGCATCAAGTGGCCTGGGATACATCAGCCTCAAGGCTATGCGTGGTTTCCAGGTCGACGTGATATTCCTGGCCATCGCCATCATTGGCTTGCTCGGGCTGATCACCGATCAACTGTTCCGCTTCCTCAGATTAAGGATTACCGCATGGGCGCAATAGCCAAGAAACCCTATCTCATGCCGCCCCTCAGCGCCTACGCTCAAGTCGCCGCGCGGCTGCGAGTGGACAATGTCAGCCTGCGCTACCAGTCACCCAAGGGCGAGACCTTCACTGCCTTGGACCGGGTTTCCTTTGAGGTGCCGGATCAGCAGTTCGCAGTGATCGTTGGTCCGTCTGGGTGCGGCAAGTCGAGCCTGCTGTACCTCACAGCAGGCCTCAACGAGCCGACCGAGGGTGACATCTATGTCGGCGGGCAGAAGGTCGCAGGCCCGGGCGCGGACCGGGGTATGGTGTTCCAGGGGTACACCCTGTTTCCCTGGCTGACCGTACGCAAAAACATCGAGTTCGGTCTGAAGCGCCGGGGCCTGCCCTCGGGCGAAATCCGCACCATCGTCGAGTTTTATCTGAATGAGGTCGGTCTGACCAAATTCGCCGAGCATTTTCCCAAGCAGCTGTCAGGTGGAATGATGCAGCGCGTAGCCATCGCTAGAGCCCTGGCCAACGACCCGCAGATTCTGCTGATGGATGAGCCCTTTGGCGCGCTGGACAGCCAGACCCGGTTACAGATGCAGCAGTTGCTGCTGCAGGTGTGGGGCAACAGCAAGAAAACCGTCGTGTTTGTCACCCACGATATCGACGAGGCGATACTGCTCGCTGACAAAATTTACGTGATGGGCGCCCGCCCGGGACGGATCAAGGAAGTACTCGACGTACCCATCGAGCGTCCGCGCAATCTCGACGTGGTCATGGAGCCTGATTTTATCCGTATGAAACGGCAAATTCTGGGCCTGCTACACGATGATCTGGAGGCATCACATTGATAAACGAACGCTTCGACTACCTTATCGTGGGCGCCGGTTCTGCCGGCTGCGTGTTGGCCAACCGCCTGAGCGCCGATCCGGGAGTGAGTGTATGCCTGATCGAGGCCGGCGGCAGCGACGCCAGCCCGCGGGTACAAACTCCCGCCGGCACCATCACGCTCTACAAGAGTAAGGTGTTCAGTTGGAACTATTTTTCCGCGCCGCAGAAAAATCTCGCGGGGCGTAGCCTGCACACTCCACGCGGCAAGGCGTTGGGTGGCTCCAGTTCAATGAACAGTATGATTTACATCCGTGGCGATGCCAGCGATTACGACCGCTGGGAAAGTGCCGGCTGCCCAGGTTGGGGCTGGCAGGACGTACTACCTTATTTCAAACGCTCTGAAGGCAATCGCCTCGGCCAATCGGCCGATTACCATGGCATCGAGGGCGAACTGCTGGTAGACCGACCGCCTGATCCGAATCCCTTGTCGGAGATATTCATACGCGCTGGCGAACACTTGGGGCTACCGCGCAACGACGACTTCAACGGCGGCTCCCTGGAAGGGGTTGGCCTCTATAACGTGACGCAAAAGGCAGCCAAGCGCCTGTCCAGTTACCGCGCATTTATACATCCCATACGCGAGCGTCCGAACTTGACGGTGCTCACCCGTTGCCAAGTCGGGCGACTGATTCTCGACGGAGGGAGAGTCACCGGCCTTGAACTGCAACAGGACGATCAGTGGCGCACGCTGCATTGCACCTGCGAAACCATCCTTTGCGCAGGTGCGCTAGGCTCACCGCACATTCTGCTCAATTCCGGTATTGGCCCCAAAGATGAACTGAAAAAAGCGGGCGTGGCATGCCAAGTCGACCTGCCTGGGGTTGGCAAGAACCTGCAGGATCATATCGATGGTCTGGTAACCGTTCGCTCAAAAAGCCCACTTTCGCTTGGTTTCTCCCTGGGTTCGCTACCCAAGGTGCTGGCCTCGCCGTTCAGATACCTGTTTCAAAAGATGGGGTGGCTGACAACCAACTATGTAGAAGCCGGCGGCTTTGCGCGCACACCACTGGCTGGCGAGTTACCGGATGTACAGATGCACTTCGTTCCCGGCTACCGGAGCCACCGCGGACGGCTATTCGAATGGGGTCATGGCTACGCGATCCACACCTGCGTGTTGCGTCCGCAAAGCACGGGTGAAGTGCGCCTGGGTGAAGGACGCAGACTGGAAATCGACTTTAACTTCCTTGATAAGCCGGAAGACGGCAAAGTGCTGGTAGAGGGTGTGAAGCTAGCTCGCCGAATCCTTGCGCAACCGGAGTTCGACGACATCCGCGGGCTCGAAATGCTGCCTGGCCCACAAGTGCAAACAGACGAACAGCTTCTAGCGCACCTGCGAGACTACGCGGCGACCGTATTCCATCCGGTCGGGACCTGCAAAATGGGCTTGGACAACATGGCCGTGGTGAGCCCGGAGCTGAAGGTAAAGGGGCTGGATAACCTCCGAATAGCGGATGCCTCGATCATGCCGACGCTGATAAGCGGTAACACCAACGCCCCGTGCATCATGATCGGGGAACGTGCAGCCGACTTCATTTTAACACCCAGGACCAAAACACCAACAATAACCTAGGGGTTGGCGGACAGCTGCGACTCTGAGCGGGGCAGCGGCAACAGATTCAAGCATCCGCCTTAATAGCTTTTGCCGAGTGGCGCGCAGCAAGCCAGGCCCGCGTATTATCACCCAGCACCAGCATACAAGGCGTGATAAACAGGGTCAGTACGGTGGCTATGGTCAGGCCTCCAGCGATGGCACTGGAGAGTTGAGTCCACCACTGGGTTGAGGGCGCGCCGAAGCCCAGACTCGGCTCCAGCAGGTTGACGTTGACGGCCAGCACCATCGGCATCAAACCCAGTACTGTAGTAATGGAGGTGAGCAATACTGGCCGCAGCCGCAAACACCCCGTTTCATGCGCTGCCTCAATCGCAGAGGCGCCTGCCGCCCTGATCTGATTGTAGGTATCGATCAATACAATGTTGTTGTTTACCACAATGCCTGACAGACCGATGATGCCCATGCCCACCATGACGATGCCAAACGGCTGACTGTTGATCAGCAGCCCCATCAGTACGCCGGCGGTAGAAAATACAATAGCCGACATGACCAGCATGGCTTGATACCAGCTATTGAACTGAATCAGCAGAATCAACAACATGAGGAAAATTGCGGTGACGAACGCCGTAATAAGAAAGCTGGCGGCCTCCTGCTGATCCGCGCCCTCGCCCGCTGTATTCACCCGCACGCCGGCCGGCAACTCCAGCCCGCTATTAAGCAGCGCGTTGAGACGTTCGCCGACTTGAGCGCCGTCAGCCAGGTCAGACTTGATGGTCACCGCGCGGTTGCCGTCAATACGGTTGATCACGCTGGTTTTAGGTGCCGGCTCCACTGTCACAAAGTTACTGATAGGCACCTGCCCTCTGGGCGTTTGCACCGTTAACCGGGTCAACTCCTCGATGGAGCGCCAACTTTCAGGAAAACGCACACGGATATCCACCTCGTCACTGGCATATTCCGGACGGTATTTCGCCAGCAGTAAACCGTTAGTCACCATTTGCACAGCATTGCCCACGGTAAGTACGTCAGCCCCAAAACGGGCAGCCGCCGCGCGATCCACATTTACCCGCCATTCAATACCCGGAAGGCTCCGGTCGTCTTCGATATCGACAAAATTGCCCAGACTGTTCATCTTCTCGATCAACAGTTCGACCGCCGAGTCGATGGCGTCCTGATCCACGCCTGTCACGTGCAGCTCAATCGGCTTGCCATCCGCCGGCCCGCCTTCCTGCTCGCGAAACTCAAGGATGATCCCGGGAATGTCAGCGGTCAGGGCGCGCATATCATTTAGAATCTCAGCCGCACGGCGCCGCTCATGCCAGTCGGTGAACTGGAACTGCACGGTTCCCACTACATCTGGGGGCAACTCACTATTGGTGGTCGCCAGCGATCGAGCGTAAAGCGCCTTGACCTCGGACAAGCCCAGCAAGCGCTGTTCTACGCGCTGCAGTAGATCGTCTCGCTCATGGATTGACAGATCTCCGCGTGCCCGTACCAGTACCTGGGCGGATTCAGGTTCTACCGAGGGGAAAAATTCCACACCGTGGTTAAAGCTGCCGTAGGCGATGAAAATAAGCACAATCGTCAGCAGCATGCCAACAAAGGTCTTGCCCGGCCGACGCAGCAGTTTCGCCAGCAGCTTGCCATAAGCTTTGCCCGCGCGGCTCACGCCCGCGACCGTAACGGTCGGCTTATGACGCTTGAGTGACCCGAGCACCGGCAAGAATATCAGCGCCATCCCCAGAGAGGCGAGCAAGGCGATGATCACAGTCGCTGGCAAGTACCGCATAAACTGCCCGACCATGCCTGGCCAGAACAGCAATGGCCCGAAGACAGCTATGGTGGTCGCGGTAGACGCGATGATCGGCCAGGCCATACGCGCTGCAGCGTTACCCCAGGCCTGCCTGGGTGCTTGGCCGTCGGTGATATTACGATCAGCGAGTTCGCTGACGACAATGGCGCCATCCACCAGCATGCCTGCCACCAGAATCAGGGCAAACAGCACAATAACGTTCATGGTAAAGCCAATCAGATAGATCACCAGAATGGCTGCGAGAAACGCACCGGGAATGGTGATGCCGACCAATATTGCAGAACGCACGCCCATGGTGGCGACAATCAGAATCAGCACCAGCACCACGGCGGTCAGCACGTTATTCAACAAATCAGACAGCATAGTCTCGACTTGCGTGGACTCATCCATGATGTAGTGCACTTCCAGCCCTTCTGGAAAGTGTTCCTTGGCCTCATCGATCAACGCTCGGGTCTGTTCGATGGTCGATATGATGTTGGCGCCGGCGCGCTTTTTGACTTCCAGCACCATGGCCGGTTGTCCGTTGATCCGGGCAAAACCCAGCGGATCCTTGAAACTACGGTTTATGGTCGCTACATCAGCGAAGGTTACCACCGTGTCGCCATCCACTTTGACCGGCATATTCAACATGTCGTCGAGGTTCTCGATCACCCCAGGCACCTTGATCGACATGCGACCCTCGCCGGTATCCAGACTGCCAGCCGCTACCAGGCGGTTGTTGTTGGACACCAGGTTGAACAGTTGCATGTAGTCCAGACCGTAGGTTTCGAGTGCTTGAGGATCAACCACAATCTCGAGCAGATCCTCCCGGTCGCCGCCGATTTCTACTTCCAGCACTTCCGGAATACCTTCGATTTCTTCCTGAAGCTGGCGCGCAATAAATACCAGCTCACTTTGCGAAACCGGTCCGGCCAAGCCCACTGAGAGCACCGGAAACAGCGCGACGTTGATTTCGTTTACCGTAGGCTCATCGGCCTCGCTGGGGAGCTTGCTGCGGGCCGCATCGACTTTTTCCCGCACATCGGTCAGCGCTTTGTCAGCGTCAAAACCCGCATCGAATTCAAGCATCACCGACGCGTGGCCTTCACTGGAAACCGAGGTCATTTTCTTGACCCCTTCCAATGATCGCAGTTCATGCTCCATTGGCCGGACCAGCAAGCGTTCGGCATCTTCCGGACTAATGCCGTCCAGCGTCAGAGACACGTACATCATTGGAATGGCTACATCTGGGTTGGCTTCCTTGGGGATGGCGTTATAGGCAACCAATCCGCCAATAAATAGGAAGACCAATAAAGTGATCACCGCGCGGCTGCGATCGATCGCAGCGTGGATCACCGCACTCATTCAGCCGCACCCATTCCCGGTTGCGGAGTAAGCGCGGTAGCATCCGAGGTTTGCACAACTTTTGCCTCGACCTGTTGCCCGGGCTTAACAAACCCCGCGCCCTGGGTAATCACCTGCAGCTTCTCAGGCAAGCCTTCCACCGTAGCGCCATCATTGGTTATAGCCACCACCCGAACCGGGTGATTGATGACCCGCCCATTCTCATCCACCGCATGCACACCCAATTGTCCGTCTGGGCCGAGCCGCAGAAGCGCCGGTGAAAACTGGTGTGCCAGCACCGGCGGTAACTGAATGCGCAGAGTAGCGCTGCCGCCGGCCACTCGCCAAAGCTCGGGATTGTCTGCTTCTATCTCAACATAGAAGCTGCGGGTTGCGGGGTCGGCAGCCAGGCTGACAAATCGAACCAGCCCTTCCAGCTCCCGCCCACCAGTCACCTGCACCTTCACTTGTTGCCCCACTGCGACCCTGCTGGCGTCCTGTTGCGGTATTTGAGCGGTGGCTTTCAAGCGCTTCACGTTCACCAGGGACATAAGCTCAGCACCGGACTGAACCAGCTCACCCACATCGACGTAGCGACGATCAACCACGCCATCAAAAGGCGCCACCGGCTGGTTGTATTGAACGGCCAGTTCCGCCGACTTCAGCTCGGCTGCTGCTCTGGCCAGCTCCCCTTCAAGACGCACTATTTCCGTTTCGGTGGCGTAATTGGAAGCTCGCAGTTTGCGCGTGCTCTGCAACTCTGTCTGGCGCAGTCGGTAATCAGCCCGGGCTTGGGCCAGTTGCATACTGCGTCCCTCATCGGACAACTCAAGCAGCACATCACCTGCGGAAACCTGATCACCCTGCTGTCTGGACAACTTCTCTACCCGGCCGGACACCTGAGCCATGACCTGAACCTGCTGCCATGGCTGCAACTGCCCCTGAAGAACCTGCTCTCTGGCCAGTGGCTGTGCCTGTGACCAGCGGGTTTCAACCTGATGTAACCTCTCCTCCAGCTGTGCTTCAAACGGTGGGGCTTCATCTTGCGCACTGCGCTTTTCACCCAGGAGTAGCCACAACCCCAAGACCACGGCCATTAGCACGGCAAGCGCGATGGGTGACATTAGACGGGAAAGTTTGTTCTTGAGAGCAACACTCACGAAAAGTTCCTTAGAAAAAAGTCTAACCAGATTGGGCGAGCGAGCCGGCGGCGTGCAGGACAGCTTGGCTTTCAGGCCATCCGCCGATTTTAACGCGTCCTTTTTATGCCCCTGCTATCCCCTGCATTTTAACTGCGCATAGGGACTCATTCCTCCAGGTTCCCGCCACCCAATGCCACATAGAGATTCACCAGATTCTGCACTTCCGCCCGCCGGGTCTGGATAAAGGCTTGCTCGGCCTCGAACAGGCTGCGTTCGGCGTCCAGCACCTCGATATAATTGACCACTCCTTCCTGATAACGCTTGCGGGCCAGGTTAACCACACGCTGCAGCGTCTCGGTATTGCGCCGTTGTGCATCGACCTGCTCAGCCAGATAGCGACGGCCAGCGAGCGCATCGGCGACTTCATTGAAAGCGGTCTGAATGGCGCGCTCGTACTCGACAATGGCGATGTTATCGCGCGCTTGGGCCACGGTCAGATTGCCGCGATTACGGCCAAAATCGAAAATCGGCAGGGTGATACTCGGCCCTATGCTCCAGGTTTCATTACTGCTGCTGATCAGGCTGCTGAACTCGCTGGACGCATAGCCAAAGCTGCCGGTCAGTGATACCTGCGGAAAGAAGGCTGCGCGCGCAATGCCGATATTCGCCTTAGCCGCGATCAGACGCTGTTCGGCCGCGAGAATATCCGGGCGGTTAACCAGCAGGCTGGATGACAACCCGGCGTCCAGCGCTGGCGGACTGGACTGCTGCTCCAGCGATAGCGGCTCTGGCAAAGGCTCAGAAACGACGCCCCCAGTCAGTACCGCCAGCAGGTTATGACTTTCTGCACGGGTCAGCATAATGCTCGCCAACTGGGTTTCTGCCTGCGTTAACAAGGCCTCTGCCTGGTTGAAGTCCAGCGCCGAGGTAATGCCCGCATCCAGGCGAACCTTGGCGATACGCAGGCCGTCCCGCCGGCTGATCACCGTTGCCTCAGCCAGAGCGATACGCTCTACCGCCTCACGCAGCCCCAGGTAGGTGGTGGCTACATCGCGGATCAGCGACAGGCGAAAGACACGCTGCGCTTCAACGCTGGCAAAGTATTCGGCCCGGGCAGCAGTGGAGAGATTAGCCACACGCCCCCAGAAATCCAGCTCGAATGCCGACACTCTGGCGCTGACCGAATAGGTTTCGCTTACCGAGCCGCCGCTGACTCCGGTCGCTGCGCCCTGATTGGCGCGTCCACGGGTAACATCGGCGCCGAGACCCAGCGAGGGAAAGCGCTCGGCGTTTTGTACTCGGTAGAGCCCGCGAGTCTCTTCGATACGGTACACAGCAGCCTGCAGATCGCGATTGTTTTCCAGCGCTTGACTGATCAGCACGCGCAACCGCGGATCGGCAAAGAAGTCTTGCCAGGGCAGCTCCGCAGCGACGAAGCCACGCTCGCCAGCCAGCGACTGGGCATCCGGGTAGGATGCCAGCACCGGAGACTCGGGGCGCTGGTATTCAGGAGCCAACTGGCAGCCAGCCAGTGCCAGCGTCAGCAGACAAGGGATGAACTTATGCATGCCGCGTCTCCTGATCATCTGCCCGGCCAGACTCATCATCGTCCGTCTCGGCGCCTGGCGGCTTGTTGCGGGTCAGCCAGCGACGCACGGCCAGATAGAACAGCGGCGTGAAGAACACACCGAGCACCGTGGCCATGATCATTCCGCCCATAACGCCGGTACCCACTGCGATGCGGCTAGCAGCACCAGGGCCGGTGGCGACCA
This sequence comes from Halopseudomonas pelagia CL-AP6, assembly GCF_000410875.1. GTDB lineage: Bacteria > Pseudomonadota > Gammaproteobacteria > Pseudomonadales > Pseudomonadaceae > Halopseudomonas > Halopseudomonas pelagia. Next base: position 155,530 of record NZ_AROI01000005.1, on the reverse strand, counting down.
CCAGCGGCAACATACCCAGAATAAAGGTCAGCGAGGTCATCAGGATCGGGCGCAGACGCAGCTTGACCGCGGCCATAGTGGCGTCCATCAGGCTCTTGCCCTTGCCTTCTTCCTCAATGGCGAACTCGATGATCAGGATCGCATTCTTGGCCGATAGCCCGATTACCGTAATCAACCCCACGTTGAAATACACGTCCGACGGCAGGCCGCGCGACATCGAGAACAAGACCGCACCCAACACGCCCAGCGGCACCACCAGTAACACTGCCAGGGGAATGGTCCAACTCTCATACAAGGCGGCCAGCACCAACAGCACAATAAGAATCGACAGCCCCATCAGTGCGCCCACCTGCCCGGATGCCTGCTGCTCCTCATATGACAGGCCAGTCCATTCAAAACCAAAGTCTTCGGGCAGCGCTGCCGCTAGCCGTTCCATCTCGTCCATCGCCTCACCGGAGGAACGCCCTGGCGCGGCGCTGCCGGAGATGGTGGTGGCCGGATAGCCGTTATAACGCTGCAGTTGCGGCGGGCCTGCGGTCCAGGCTACTGAGGTAAAGGCACCAAAGGGCACTATGTCGCCCTCTTGCGTGCGCACAGTGAGATCGAGCACATCCTCCGGGGTCATGCGGAAGGGTGCGTCAGCCTGGAGCAGCACCCGGTGGATACGGCCTTCCCGGCTGAAGTCATTGGCATAGGCACTACCAAAGGTAATGCTCAACGTGGCATTGATATCGCTGATCGACAGCCCCAACGCCCGGGCCTTGATGCGATCGACATCCACGCGCAAGCGTGGAGCGATTTCTTCACCCTCCGGCCGCACCCCGGTTAGCAGCTCACTTTGACTCGCCGCTGCCAGCAGTTGGTTGCGCGCCTGTAACAAGGCTTCGGCGCCAGCGCCGGAGCGGTCCTGCAGTTTGAAGGAAAAGCCACCGGCTACTCCCAGAGAAGGGATCGACGGCGGGTTCAGAACGAAGACATTGGCATTCTTGATGCTGCTCAGCGCCCCCATCGCGTTTTGTACTAATGTCTGCGCGCTATTTTCCACCCCAGGACGCTCATCCCAGGGCAGCAAGCTGACAAAGGACATCGCATGCGCCTGACCCTGGCCGAAGAAACTGAAACCTTTAATGAATACCACGTTTTCAATTTGCGGCACCTGGTCGTAGTAAGCCTTCACCTCCTCTACTACCAGGTCAGTACGGTCGGCAGTGGAACCAGACGGGCCCTGTACCGCAGTGATCATCGAGCCCTGATCTTCGGCAGGAATAAAACTGCCCGGCAAGCGCAGAAACAGCAGCCCAGCAATCACCACCAGGCCAACAAACAACAGCAGAAAACGCAAAGGCCGCAAGAGGATGGCGCCCACGCCGCCTTGATAGCGAGAGGTGGTGCGATCGATAAAACGATTGAACGGGGCAAATACCCGCTTACCCAGCGGCTGTCGCTCCCCGTCACGCACGGGCGGGCGTAGCAACGCCGCACATAATGCCGGCGTCAATGAGAGCGCCAGAATCGTCGATACGCCTACCGAGATCGCCAGAGTGACCGAGAACTGTCGGTAGATCCCACCAGTAGAACCTGGGAAAAACGCCATCGGCAGAAACACCGCGATCAGCACAAGCGTCGTTCCGATGACCGCCGAAGTCACCTGATCCATCGCCTTGACCGTCGCCTTGTAAGGGCTCAAGCCCTCCTCTTCCATCAGCCGTTCGACGTTCTCAACCACTACGATGGCATCATCTACCAGCGTACCGATCGCCAGAATCATCGCGAACAGGCTGAGCAAGTTGATGGAAAATCCGAACAGCCACAGGCCCATGCAGGCGCCAGCCAGTGCGATGGGCACGACGATGGTCGGGATGATCGTGGCGCGCCAACTTTGCAGGAACACGAACATCACCAGAAAGACCAACAGCATGGCAACCGATAACGTGATCAGTACCTCCTTAATGGATGCACTGATAAAGGGCGTACTGTCGTAGGGAACGATCCAGCCAATGTCCTCGGGGAAGCCACGCTCCAATTCGGCCAGACGGTTCTTGACCCCTTCTGCGACGGCCAGTGCGTTAGCGCCGGGCGTCAGCTGTACAGCCATGCCCGCCGCTTCCTGACCATTGATTTCCAGCCGGGTCAGATAGCTTTCAGCGCCCAGCTCAATCCGAGCAACATCCCCCAGACGCACGGCCGAGCCATCGGAATTGGCCCGCAGGATAATCTGCGCGAACTCCTCAGGTGTACTCATTTGCCCCTGAGTCTGGATGGTCGCGGTAATCTCGATATTGTCCGCATTGGGCAGATCACCTACGGCGCCACCCGCAGACTGGCTATTCTGCTCCTGGACCGCAGAGAGCGCTTCGGCGGGCGACAGACCGAAACTGGCGAGTTTGTCCGGGTTCAGCCAAATGCGCATGGCGTACTGGGTGGAAAACTCTCTGATATCACCTACACCGGGCACGCGCCTAAGCTCGTCCACAACCTGAGCCGAGGCAAAGTTACCCAGCTCTAGCGCTGAGTTTTCGCCGTTCTTCGAGGTAAGCGCGACAATCATCAAAAAGCTGGAAGAGGCCTGGTTGACCTGGACTCCCTGGCGTCGGACCTCCTCGGGCAAACGCTGTTCCACACGACTCAGACGGTTTTGCACCTCCATCTGGGCAGTATCTATATCGGTGCCGGCCTCGAACGTCAGCTCGATCGAAGCGCTGCCGTTCGACCGGCTTGTGGCCTGCATGTACAGGAAGCCTTCAACGCCATTGAGTTCCTGCTCAATGATCTACGTGACGTTGGTTTCCAGCACCGAAGCATCGGCTCCCGGGTAGGTCACGCTGATAGTCAGTGACGGCGGGGCAATGGTCGGATATTGCTCAACGGCCAGATCACGTAACGCCAGGATACCGCCCAAGCCGATGATCAGCGCAATGACCCAGGCGAATACCGGACGCTTGATAAAGAAATGCGGGGTCATGGCGCGCCATTCCCATCGGCGCCTTCATCGCCACCCTGATCAGACTCGGCTGCAGCAATACGTACCTTCTGGTCCGGGCTCACCTTCTGCAAGCCTGCCACAATTACCCTGTCCCCCGGTTCCAAACCGGCGGTGATAACCCAGTTGCCATCGCGCTGTTCACCCACCTTGACCGAGCGTACGGCGACCGTCTCCTCGGCAGTCACTAGGCGCACTGTCGGGCCCTGTTCGCTCATCTGTACGGCACGCTGGGGTACCATCATGCCCTCTGCGCGAACACCCGCCTGAATGCGCGCGTTAACAAACTGGCCAGGTAACAACAAACGGTCTGGATTGGGGAATTCGGCGCGTAGTGCCACGGTGCCGGTGGCCTGGTCAATCGTCATCGCGTAGAAATTCATCTGACCAACCTGGTCGAATTCACTTCCGTCTTCCAACGTCAAGGTCACCGCCACGTCACCATCTTCCGGCCGGGTCAGCGCTCCCGATGCAAATTGCGAGCGAATGGACAACAATTCTGAACTGGATTGGGAAAAGTTCACATAAACAGGATCGAACTGTTCGACCGTCGTCAGCAATGTGCCGCTTGAGGCACTAACCAAGGCACCTTCGGTCACTTGAGCACGACCCGCACGGCCGGCAATCGGTGTACTGATGGTGGTGTAGTCCAGATTCAGCTGCGCCGCATCCAGTTGTGCCTTGGCCTGTAACACATCCGCCTGGGCGGTGCGTAAGCGGGCCACCGCCGAATCATATTCCTGCTGGCTTATAGCCTGTTCCTCCACCAGCCCCTTATAGCGGCGCACATCCTGCGCCGCATTGGCCTCAGTCGCCTGGGCGCGATCGAGCGCAGCCTTGACCGCACTCAGACTGGCCTGCATCTCACGGGGATCCACAGCAAACAGCTCCGCACCAGCCTCCACATCACTACCTTCGCGGTACAAACGCTTTTGAATGATGCCATCAACCCGCGCCCGTATTTCTGCCGTCCTTACCGCCTGGACGCGCCCAGGCACTTCGATGATGTTGTTTATCTGTTCGGCGCGCATCACCTGGACCTGCACCTCCGGCGCAGGTGGCGCCTGCGCGGGGGCCGACTCCTCGCGTCCACAGGCGCCCAGCAGCAAAACCGAGAGGATGAGCAGGGCTCTGGAGGCGGTTCGACGGCGCATTGATTATTCCTTTTTGACAATAGGATGGCAGAGCCAGGCTGCTTATTGGCCATGCAACGGCCACAATAATTCATATTATTGCGGCTTGTGCAATTATGGCACCGGCACCTCAGGCCAACTAGACAATTAGCTCTAGTTCCGCCTTGCGCTCAGGTTCAGTTGCTACAAGGTATGTCCAGCTGTCCTATCGCAGGCTAGCACGATGTCCGTCACCATGGCTTGCGCAACAGATTTAGGCTCCACAGCACCGACAGCCGCTGTAATAGTCCTGGCACGCCCACGGCGTCGCACTTGGCACCTCGGTACCAACGAGGGGAATCAGTTATCTGAAGTAGCAAGGCAAGGTGCCCGGCGGTAGCAGGGAATTTAAGCGAACAGCAGAGTGCTATGGGATTGGCGCCGCAAGATCCAGCCACAGATCGGCTCGGGTCATGCGGTTAAACCTCCTCCTGCAACGCGCGCTACAGGAGGGGGGATTTTACACGTAAGGCTGATCAGCAAAGCCCCGGGGCAGGCGCTGAATACCCGGCATAGCCGTGAGTTTGTCGGTCCAGTAACCGCGCCAGTCAAAGGTAGGCTGTGCCGATTCGGTGGCTTGGGCCTTACGTGCGGCCCGGCGCTTGGCATTACGTGAGCGGCGCTGCGCCTCCAGGAACGCTTCAGTGCGCCGGCAGTTGCGACATTTGACGCGGCTAACCTTGTTGGTCGATGCCAGATGCGCGCCTTCACTGCCACAAGCCAGATGCCCAGAAACCTTGTAGTGAGTAACCATGGGTAATTCTCCTTCCCGGTGCCATTATTAGATGAGTCCTTATCCTGTTCAGCTTGCCAGCATGGATAGAGCAAGAACTCTTTATTGATCGGTCACGATCCCATCCTGGATTTTGACAACGATTTGCCATACCCGTTCGCTATAGGCCAACGGCGGGCTAATCAGCAACGCCCGACGATGCGGGTTAAGGGAGAGGAAGAGGGATTACCCTGCGTTGATTCATATTGACTGGCGGCTCGAATGCCGCAGCAAAAAAATCGGCTGCCAGTTCCGCAATAAGCCCCGAGTCACGCGCCTCGACAAGCACCTCTTGCAGCAATGCGTGCAAGTCTGGATCGGCAGGCGAGACGTAGAGGATGTGATCCTGGTCATAGACCAGCACCAAATTACGTTCGACTTGAAGCTGCGGATGGGCAGGCCATTCCAACGCTATTTCGTGGGCGCCGCGGGGCAGGTAATCCATGCCCCGGTTCCGCGCCGCAACCATCTGGTACAAGCGTTTCCAATCGCCGCCTATGGCAATCACTGGCAAATCATTAGCTGCCCATATATCCCGATCTGACCATGCCCCGCCCAAGCCAGCGACCTTGCCCAAACGTTTGAAATCATCCAGGGTTTTAACCTGGTCATACACTGCCTGGCTACCTTGCGGAATAAACAGAATACGACGATTCACCAAGCCGTCTGTCATACCCACATGCACTGGAAGAAATAACTGATCACGCCGCGGCGTGGGGCCGAGAATAAAGGCACTGATCTCGCCGCGCTCTAACATCACTTCCAGGCGCGTGGTGGGGATATCCCCTCGATTGCGCACGTGTACAACATACTCACGTAGCTCCAATGCACGGGTAAGCAATGTGGAAATATAGGCAAAAGCGGGGGGCGTACCGCCGAGCTTGAGAACAATTTCTTCCGCACGCGAGAGCTCGGCCTGACGAGCGTTTGCAGCGGGGCTGAGTAACAATATCAGACAGCAACACACAAGCAGAAACGAGCGGCAATTGATCACGTCGGCACCTTAATTTGCCCAAATAAGGACACCACGGAGCAGCATGCTGCGCGATGACAATCAGTTACGCCACTCAAGTCCGATAAGGCGTCAATAACTCACTACGCCGGTCAACTGTCGCGCGTCAGCACCTCAAGCAACTCGACCTCGAATACCAGGTTCGAATTCGGTTTGATGTGTGGTCCAAACTGACTGGCACCATAGCCCAGATGCGATGGCACAACCAACTTGCGCTTGCCTCCCACCCGCATGCCCATCATGCCCAAATCCCAACCCTTAATCACACGCCCAGTGCCTATCACGCACTGAAACGCCTTGCCGCGATCATAGGAAGAGTCAAACACCGTGCCGTCTTCCAACATGCCCGTGTACTGGGTGGTGATCAAGGCACCCTTGACCACTTCCTCACCGTCGCCTACCAAAATATCGGTTACTTCCAGCTCTTCACTCATACATCACCTGTTCTTTGGAGTACTCACCCTGTGACTGGTGGAGCGGACCTGCGGTCACAATTCCAGCGTCCTACCTCAAGCCTAATCACCGCCACACAATCGAGAAAGCGACGCATGACAAGGAACTTAAATCTGACAGATCATTCACATGTTCAAGATAGGCAACCCGAGTCAACGTCATGATAGTTCATCCGCACCAACCTGAACCACCTCAGGCAGACCCTGCGCTGCAGCTGTTCAGCTCGCCCAAGGATCGTCTGGCGTTCTACCGGTGCGAGATATTCAATGAGACCACCAATCTGGCCAGCCGCACCAACGCCTACCTGACTGCCCAGTCGTTCCTGGTAATCGCCTATGCCTCCTGCATGGCCAATACCAATCCAGATTGGGGCAAGCTGTTCACGCTGGTGGTGCCGGCTACGCTGGCTTTGTTCGGCGTGCTGTGTTCACTCAGCGCCTGGCCCGGCATCAAGGCCGCCTGCGACATCATCGATCACTGGTATTCAAAGCAGAGCGGGTTGTTGAAGTGTGACCCTGTGTTTGGCAAGGCATACGACGACTTTCCGCTGTTTTCTGACTGGGAATCAAGCCTCACCGGTCAACGCAAATCTTTGTCATTCTCCAAACGCACGCCCTGGTTGTTCTCAGGTTTCTGGGTATTTCTTGGCATCTTCGCACTCTGGCTGCACATCCCCAGCCCCGGCTGATGACTCAGCCAGTCCGTGCAAACCAGCCCGCTCGATAACATAGCCCAAGCTATCGAAGTTGATATTGGCGCCGGAATTGATCGCCACCAGCACCCGATCACGGCACTGCTCGCGGGCAACATAGTTTTTCAGGCCTGCGACGGCCAGGGCTCCAGAGGGCTCGGTGATCGAGCGCGTGTCGTTGAAAATATCCCGCAGCGCAGCACAGGTTTCGTCAGTACTCACTGTGATCACCTCATCAACCCAATGCCGGCACAGGGCGAAATTGTGCGCACCGATCTGCGCGACGGCGACGCCATCGGCAAAGGTGCCTACCTTGGGTAATACCACCCGCTGCCCCGCCGCCAGCGCAACCTGCAAGCAGTTGGAATCCTCCGGTTCCACACCAATCACCCGAATCTCCGGGCGCAGATATTTCACATAGGCCGCGACGCCAGCAATCAATCCGCCGCCGCCCACGGGCACGAATATCGCGTCAAGTTGCCCGCTGTGTTGCCGCAGTATTTCCACGGCTACCGTGCCCTGTCCGGCGATCACCGCCGGATCATCATAAGGCGGGACAAAAGTCAGCCCGCGCTCTTCGGCCAAGGCTAGGGCAAAAGCCAGCGCCTCTGGAAAAGCATCACCATGCAACAGCACCTGCGCGCCGCGCGAACGCACACCGTGCACCTTGATCGCTGGTGTAGTAACGGGCATGACGATAACGGCGCCAATCCCCAGCTTCTGCGCGGCCAACGCCAGACCCTGTGCATGGTTACCCGCGGAAGCGGTGATCACGCCCCGGGCGCGCGACTCAGCACTCAGACGCGAGACCTTGGTATAGGCACCGCGGATCTTAAATGAGAATACCGGTTGCAGATCTTCACGCTTAAGCAGCACCTGGTTGCCCAGTGTTGCCGAGAGCCGCGCCGCCAGTTGCAGCGGCGTTTCAATCGCAACATCGTAAACCGGAGCGGACAAGATCTGCGTCACCGTATCGCGCAGCAGTTGCTGGCGCAGCCCGGGATCACTACCCACAGTATCCGGATCGGAACGCGAGCAGGCGCCCGCAGGCCAGGCGCGGGCGGAACTCAGTTGGAATGAGGAAAGTGACATGCTGTCTCCCTTGATCGATCTTTAGCCCAGGAGACAGAAACAAAAAACCCGCCTCGAAGGCGGGTTTTTTAGTGGCCGTAAGTCAGCCCGCCAGTACTGGAATGGCGGTCATAATCATGCGGCTGGAAAAAGCGTTTGTGTAAGTCATGTAGTGAATCTACTGCGGCCTGGAAATAGAGTCAAGATGAAACGGCAATACACCACCGGGTTCAGCAGGCCCAGAAAGGGGCGCATCATCAGTAGCCGGTCATCTCCAGATAACCTTCGCCATCATGAGTACCGGAAAAACGCACCGGCCCTTCCCAGTAAGGAATACCGGTGCCCATCCAGGCCTGATCGTTAAGCGCGTCAGTAGCAATATCCAGTTGCTGTGAAGGCACCCGTAATCGCCAACGCGTCGGCAGGCTTCGCTGTGCAACGCTAACGCTGTTGAGCGGCTGCATGCTGATCTGATCAGGCCGCAGCGGGATGGTCTCGCCCTCGGCAGTGATCCAGGTGCCAGAATAGTAATGACTATCGTCGGCACTGCGCAGACGGAACAGCATTAATTTATTGCCATCCTCCATGTGCAGTGAAAACCAGTCCCAGCCCTGCTGATCGGCGGACAGCGGCTGGCTGCTCCATTCGCGGTCCAGCCAAGCCTGGCCGCTGACACGGTGAGTCTGTCCCTGCCACTCAATCTCGCCCTGCACCTGATAGAACGGCTGGCTCATATACCAGGAGGCTTGATCGCTGTCGGACTTGCGGCTGTAGCCGCCCTCGCCCTGCAGCACTATTGGCTGCTCCGATACCAGTTGCAGTTGATAACTGAAACCCTCGCCACTGGCGTGAACCTGCATGGGGCTCAAGTGTTCATTGGCCTGAGCTTTAAGAGACCACTCATCAATCCAGGCCTCGAATGGCTCCACGGTCACGCCAGCTTGCCCCACTCCGCCACGGGCCAGGCGATCGGCATGCAGATGGCCGCCAGCATGAGTCAAGGCCGCGTGTCCAAGCCACACCTGCTCACTTTGCCAGCCAGCTTCGGCCTGCTCGGGGGTTTGCGCAGTAAGCGCCTGGCGGAACAACGTCCATTGCGCACCCCAGCTCTGGCCCTGTTCGTCGGTCAGGTTGGCAGTGACGTACCACCATTCGATACGGTAATCCGGGTGGGCGCCATGATCCTGCGGCAAGACAATCGGCGTACCGGGCTCTACTTGAGTAAAACCTTCGGATGCTTGCCCCAAACCAGCAAAGCCGGAACTCGACGGCGCTGGCGTCTTCTCGCAGCCGGCCAAAGCAAGCAACAGCACACCCAATATCACCAGGGTCAAGGCTCTCAGCTCAGCTCTCATTGGCAAAACTCCTGAGCAGGCTGCCCGGCCGCGCCCGCGCAATACGCCACACGGGTCCCAAACTCGCCAGCATCACGGCAACCAGCGCGAACCCGAGCAGCGAGAACCACTGCCCCGGGAACCAGTGCCAGGGCAACCGCCAACCAAACGCCTGCACATTGACGACATCAATCAGGCACCAGGCTAGGAGCAGGCCCAACGGAATCGCCATCAGACAGGTGACGGCGGCCAGCACCAGCATTTGCAGCAGACTCAGGCCGGCCAGTTGTGCTGGTCGCAAGCCCATGGCCCATAACGGCGCCAACTGGCTCAAACGGCTGTCGGCCAGACTAAGCAAACTGGTCAACAGTGCAATGGCCGCAACGCCCAGCGTCAAGGTATTGAGCGCTGCGGTGGCGGCGAAGGTCTGCTCGAACACACCCCGCGAGTAGCGTTTAAGCGAAGCCTGATCGATTACCCGATTACCCGCCAAGGCAAAATGGACTTGCAGCTCGCTGGCTAATTCGCCAGCGCGACCGGCGGCCGTCAGCACGCCAAGACTGGTGACCGGTTGATCAATCCAGCGCTGCGTTAACCCGGTGGCAGATACTAATAGTTGCCCGCGGGGATTACCGTAATCGGCATAGCGGCCCAGCACCTTCAACGGCCATTCACCCAAAGGCGTATCCAGCACCAGACTATCGCCAATTGCCAGGCCGAGCCGATAGGCCAACTGCTCGCTGAGCATGGCACCTTCCCCGGCGGCCAGAACCGTCCAGGCATCGGCAACGGACTCGATCAGCGGCCAGGTCTCGGCATACAACGGATGATCAATGACGCCACTGAGCTCGGTCGGCCAACCCGCGATGCGCGTGTCCAACTGCCAACTGGGTAATTGCGCGCGCACATCCGCCCGTGCCTGTAACCAGGTCGAGATCTCGGCCGCCTGTTCCGTGCTTTCCGGGCGAATATAGATATCGGCAGCCAGACGCTGATCCAGCCAGCCGGTAAAGGTTTGGCGGAAGCCTTCGGTCATGCTGCCGACGCCCACGTTCGCGGCCAATGCCAACAGCAAGGCCATTAAAGCCATACTCAAACCGGACAGCTGCTGTTGGCTGTCTGCCCAGAACCATTGACTGACCGGCCCCCGGGCCCACCGAGCGCCCAGCCGCAACATCCCCAACAGAAACACCGGCAGTAGCCAGGCCGCTCCCAGTAGCAGGCAGGCAAGCAGCGCAAACCCGGCCAACAAGCCGGTACCGTACTGAATCAATAGGAGCGCTGCGATCAATAGCAGCATGCCCAAAACGCTCAGCCGCAAGACCACTCGTCCCTGGGCTTCGCGCCAGGCTTGTGGTCGGGCCCAGGCCAGCACTGGCATACGCAAGGCGGTCAGCACACTACTACCGCCCGCCAATAGCGTGCCCAGCAAGCTCATGCCCAGCCCCGCCAGCCACCAACTCGCATCCAGCGACAGTTGCCCCGCTACCTGGGCGCCATATAATCCGCGCAAGCTGGCAGCCACATCCCCCATCAACAGCGCCGCCAGAGCAAAGCCGCTAAGCACTCCCAGGCTACCGCCAATCAGCGCCAGCAACACCAGTTCACATAACAAAGCCACCATCAGCATACGCAGACTGGTGCCGCAGGCACGCAAGGTTTGCATCAAGCCACGGCGCTGTTCCACCGCCAAACCTGCAGCGGCATGCACAATGAACAGACCGACAACGAAGGCCAGCAACCCAAGCGCCGTCAGATTGAGATGAAAGCTGTCGGTCAACCGCTGCAGATCAGCCTCGCCCCGGGACTCCCAAAGCAATGGCACATCACCTGCAATAGTCGGCTGCTGGGCAGCGAATTGATTGTCGACCAACAGCTCGCTGAGCAAACCCGGTTGATTCAGCAGCTGTTGGGCGCGGCCTATATCCACCACCAACATACCCGGTGGCAAATCCGCAACGACCTGCAACGGCGGCAACGTGCGGCCGTCGGCGAGGCGCAACAGCCCATCCGCGCTCACCCCCAGGTCGGCCAGCGTATCGGCGGCTATCCAGGAACGCCCCGGCGAGCGGATAAAATCCACCAGTGCGTCGCTATTCTGCATGCCCGCAGCCAGGGCACCACTCCTCGGCAGACTCAATGGCTCGATACCCGTGAGTTGCAGCCGCCGCACACCCTCGGGGGTGGTCACGCTGACGCTGCCCTGCAGCAGTGGCGACACCGGCCAACCGGCCCGCCGCAGCTCGGCGAACCGCTCCTGCGGGATCAACTGACCGCCTGAGCTGACCAGCACGGATTGGCCACTGCCGCCGAACAATTGTGCGGCACGGTCATAGCTGTCGCGCGCCTGGCTATTGAGCGCCTGCACGCCCGTCCACAAGGCGGTCGCCAACCACAATCCGACCAGCAAACAACCTAACTGCAGAGGATGACGGCGCCAGTGACTGATCAGGCTGTGCAGCGTCCAGCCCAGGCGAACAAGCATCCCACCGTTCAACTCGTGCCACCCTGAACGCGCCCATTGCTAAGCAAAATTTGTCGGTCCAGTCGCTTTGCCAACCGCGTGCTGTGCGTCACCATCAACAAACTGGCACCCGCCTTGTCGACCAGCGTCAACAGCAACGCCAGTACTTCGTCGGCGGTACGCTCATCCAGGTTGCCGGTGGGTTCATCGGCCAGTATCAGCGGCGGCCGCAGCGCCAGCGCGCGGCCCACCGCAACACGCTGCTGCTGGCCACCAGAAAGCTGCTCTGGGTAGCGACTCAGCAGCGCGCTCAAGCCCAGTTCCGCCGTCAGCCAGGCCTGCCATTCGGCATCCAGCTGGCCAGCCAGCCGGGCCTGAAAGGCTAGGTTATCCGCGACCGTCAGCGACGGTATTAGATTGAACTGCTGGAAAATCACCGCTACACGTTCGCGCCGATAAGCCGCGCGAGCGGTCTCGGCAAGTCCGCCGAGACGCTGCTCACCGACCATAATCTCGCCACTGTCGGCCTGATCCAGAGCGGCAACCAGGTGCAACAGGGTACTTTTGCCGCTACCGGATTCACCCATCAGCGCCAGGGTCTGACCACGCGGTAGCTGCAGATCAATGCCATCGAGTATCTGTAGTCGGCCCTGCGGGCCACCGTAGCTTTTACGCAGACCGGTTATCTCAAGCATGGGTGTGCCTCATGAGCCATTCTCATAATCAATCACGGCCAGCACATTGGCCAACGCATTCAGCGGCTGCGTGCTTCGCTGGCGCCGCCATTGATCGGGGGAATATTCAGTCCAGCGTTTGAAAGCCCGAGAGAAACTGGCAGCCTCGGCATAGCCCAATTGTTGGGCTATGCCGTCCAGCCCCAGGGTGCTGTCATCCAGCAGCCTTTCTGCCAGATTACGCCTTACCCGTTCGTCTAACTGGCGAAACGGATGGCCTTCCAGCGCCAGACGCCGGTGCAGCGTGCGCTCGGACAACCCCAGCCAACCAGCCACGTCACGCGCCGGATGAATGCGCCCGGAGTGACTCATCAGGCTCTGCAACACCTGACGCGCCAACGGCGCCTGGATATCATCTAGGCTATCACACAGATGCTGACACAGACTCGCGCAGGTGCGCTGGGTCATGGCATTGGCCAGCGGCAGCGCGCTATGCAGATCCTCCCAGGCGATCAGCATCGCATTGCGCCCGGCCTGCATATCAACCGCGCATTCAAAGTGCCCGGCGTAGAGCTGCGCTGGCACGGCCTGGGGTATGCACAACGCCACGGCCAGAGGTATGAACGGCCGCTGCAGCAGCTCACTGTAAACACATTTCCACGCGGCCATACCGCGCTCGACCACTAGGCATCGGGCATCGTCGGGCAGCACGCTGGCGTCTAGCGCCATCCACAGTCCGGTTTTATCCGGATGCAGACTCACCGGGCAGATCGACATCGCCAGCGGACGAAATTGATTGGTTACCTCAATGGCATCCATCAGCGTACGACTGGCCAACATGGTGTAGCCAAGCAAGCCCAAGCTGGTCAGATGGTAACGCTGACCCAGACGCAAACCAGCACCTGGTTGAGAGTGCAGCGCGACCAGGTTGCGAATCACCGCAAGCTCCTGCCAGAGCTGCAAGGAGCTGAATTCTTCGGGGGGGCGATCCTGCAAGCCGGTATTGGCCAGGCACTGCTGGGCAGACACACCCAACTCTGCTGCCAACTCAAGCAGCAGCCTCACATTGGTATTGTCACGACGCTGTCGCCAGTCCATACGAATAGTCCATTCAACGATATGGCAGTAAATGTCATAGCATGGCAGAAATTGTCATGGCAGGAGTATAGGCCCTAGGGCATGCTGATCTGACAAAAACCTATAACAAGAGTTAACCGCCATGCCCGAATTTTTCTATACCACTGCGCGCAACAACCAAGCTCGACCGAGCCAGCACTTCCGTGTGTCGCCTGTCGCCGGATCGCTCGGCGCGGATATCCATGATATCGACCTGAATGACCTGTCCGAGGCTGGCCAGGCCGAACTGCGTCAGGCATTGATGGATCATCAGGTGCTGTTTATTCGTGATCAATCGCTGAGCGTAGAACAGCTCGAAGCCGTCTCCCTACGCTTCGGCGAATTTGGCATCGAGCCTTACGTCAAACCCATGGCCGATCATCCGCATGTGGTGCACGTGGTCAAGGAAGCCGGCGAAGGTACGCCCTTTGTTTTTGGCGGCGCCTGGCATTCGGACTGGACCTTTCAGGAACGCCCCCCGGCCTTCACCCTGCTCTACGGCCACGATGTGCCGGAGGTCGGCGGCGACACCCTGTTCAACAATATGTACCTGGCCTGTGAATGGCTATCGCCGGCGATGCGCAAAATGTTGCACGGCCTGAATGGCGTCAACAGCCCGGAATTTGGCTATGGCCCGAATGCCAAGCACAACGCTGGCCTAGAGAGCATGCAGATTCTCTACGGGGAAAATGTCGATCATGATGTGCGCAGCCACCCACTGATTACCCGGCATCCTGAGACCGGCCGCAACGTACTGTTCGCCAACCCGGCCTACACCCTGGGCATCGAAGGCATGAAGGCCGAAGAAGCGCGGCCGATACTCGACTACCTGTTCAGCATCGCCACCGCCCCGGCCTTTACCGTGCGCATGCGCTGGACACCCGGCACGCTGGCGATATGGGATAACCGTTGTGTATGGCATCAGCCGGTATCCGATTATTTTGGTAACCGCCGGGAGATGTTCCGTACTACCGTAGTGGGCGACAAACCACTGCGCGGGAGTGCGGAATGAAAGCAGATTTATTCAATGCCAGGGGGGCGGCAGAGGTGTTGTTTGCGGCGCGGCAAAACGCAGCGCCGTGCGACCCGGTCGCCGGACCCTACGGGATCGAAACACTGGAGCAGGCTTATGCGGTCCAGGCAGAATTGATCGAGCAATGGGGTTTCGACGGTCAAATGCTGGCCGGTTACAAGCTTGGCGTGACCAATTCCCAAGTGCAGGAAGCCATGGCGCTGGATCATCCGCTATTTGGCCATTTGCTATCGGGCTGGGACTATCTGGACGGCGATACCATAGCCTCATCGCAACTGATCAGCCCGAAACTGGAAGGGGAAGTGGCGTTTCTGTTCCAGACTACGCTGGACGATCCACAGCTGAGCCAAGAGGCGCTGCTGGATGGCATGAAAGGCGTACTACCTGCACTGGAAATCTGCGATTCGGCCTTCGCCGGCTGGCCGAAAAGCCTGTTCGACGCGGCGGCGGATAATCTCTCCTCCGGCCTCTATGTGCTGGGCAGCGAGCTTAAGGACCCGCGTCAGCTCGACCTGGCCAATCTGGAGATGAAGCTATACCGCAACAATGATCCAGTGGTGACCGGCCATTCACGCCAGTGCATGGGCAACCCGCTTACCGCTTGCCTGTGGCTGGTGCGCGAACTTGCACGAAGAGGCACGCCGATCAAGGCTGGAGAACTGATTCTGTCAGGTTCACTGGGGCCTATGGTCGAGACCAAGGCGGGAGATAAGATACGGCTTGAAATAGGCGCGCTGGGCAGCCTGGAATGTCGCTTCAGCTGACGCAAGCGAAATTGGCTGAGGCGAAAAAAGAAAACCCCGCCTAGGCGGGGTTTTGCAGAACTTTGTTCCTGATCATCCTTAAATCGTGGTGCCTCCAGGCACTGTCCCTACTCCATGTTATTTTTTGGCGCTTCCTGCGTTGCTCCTAGCGAACACAATGTTACGCAGAAACGCAGAATGCGCCCATAGTCAATTACCACCAACACATGTAAGCCAACGCTTACAATTTGACATACTTGCGCCATCTTCGACGCAAGCATGTCAAAGGGCTGTATCAGAATTGCGCTGCATCCAGCTCGTACAAGGATTCACTACCGGCCCGAACGGATTCGCTCAACGAATGAATCCGTGGCAGAAGACGCTTGACGAAGAAACGCCCGGTGCCAATCTTGGCCTGATAAAAACCATCGGTGTCGGTATCCAAGCGCGCATTGGCAGCTTTGGCCATCCTCGCCCACATGTAAGCATAAGCGGTGTAACCGAATACATGCAGGTACTCGACCGAGGCGGCGCCAATCTCGTTCGCGTTGGTTTTGCTGCGGTCAATCACTACGCCGGTCAGCTCTTCCAGGTTATCTATAGCCTTGGCCAGCGGCTGGACGAACTCGACGAGCGCCTGATCGGTATTACCCGCAATAAAGTCGCGCACTTCCTTGATAAAGACCTTCACGAATGCACCGTTATTGGCCACTGTCTTGCGGCCCATAAGGTCCAGCGCCTGAATGCCGTTGGTGCCCTCATAAATCTGCGCAATGCGCACATCGCGCACCAACTGCTCCTGGCCCCACTCACGCACATAACCGTGGCCGCCAAACACCTGCTGGCCATGAATGCAGTTTTCCAGACCTACGTCGGTAAAGAACGCCTTGGCTACCGGCGTCAACAGCGCGACTAGGTCCTCACCCTTCTTCTTGATCTCGGCATCATCGGCATATTTGCTGATATCCAGCTGCGAGCCAACATAGGTAGAAAACGCACGACTACCCTCAGTCATCGCCTTGATAGTCAGCAGCATGCGGCGCACATCAGGGTGCACGATGATCGGGTCGGCAGCTTTGTCTGGCTGCTGGGCGCCGGTCGGCGCGCGGCTCTGAATGCGGTCACGAGCATAGGCCACGGCGCTCTGATAAGAGGCTTCGGAACAGCCAATGCCCTGGATACCAATGGATAGACGCTCGTAGTTCATCATGGTGAACATGGCGTTCAAGCCCTTGTTCACTTCACCGATAAGATAACCTTGGGCGCCATCGAAGTTCATCACGCAGGTAGCAGAGGCCTTGATACCCATCTTGTGCTCGATGGAGCCACAACTGACCGGATTGCGCTCGCCCAGGCTGCCATCGGCATTGACCAGAAACTTGGGCACCAGAAACAGGGAAATACCCTTGGGGCCGGCCGGTGCGTCGGGCAACTTGGCCAACACCAGGTGGATGATGTTCTCGGTCAGGTCGTGCTCGCCACCGGTGATGAAGATCTTGGTCCCGGTCACTGCATAGCTGCCATCCGCCTGCGGTACCGCCTTGGTACGGATGATGCCCAGATCGGTACCGCAATGCGGTTCGGTCAAACACATGGTGCCCGCCCAGGTACCGGCGTACAGGTTGGGCAAATAAGCCTGCTTAAGTTCTTCACTGCCGTGGGCGTCGAGCGCCAGGCAGCAACCGGCCGTCAAAGCAGGATAAAGGGCAAAACTGTTGTTCGCACCGTAGACCATTTCTTCAACCTGAACGCCGAGGGTCTTGGGCATACCCAAACCACCAAACTCGGGGTTACCACCCAGACCCACCCAGCCGCCCTCGGCATAAGTGCTATAGGCTTGCTTGAAACCGGCAGGTGTAGTCACCACACCGTTATCCCACTTGGCGCCCTCTTCATCACCACTGCGGTTCAGCGGAGCAATGGTCTGCGAGGTAATCTTGCCGGCTTCTTCGAGCATCGCATCTGCCGTTTCCGCATCGATGGCGCCGTCCAGTCCTGGCAGGCTCTGCCACAACTTGTCGGCTTCAAATACTTCATTCAATACGAAACGAATATCACGCAGGGGGGCTTTGTAGTCGGCCATGGGAAACTCCTCTAGCAATCATTGCGCCCGGGACAGTCCGGAACATCCGCGCATTGTAGCGCGGCAACGTTTTTGGTAACAGCGTCTTTATATGACTACTTTGTAAATACTGGTCACAACACTGGATCTCGCCAGCAGAAAAAGCTCGGCAATTCCCCCAGAGACAGTAAAAAGTTTTGGCTGACAGCAAATAAGTCACATGCAGGCCAGTTGGCGCTGCGACACACACTCACCCATAGCCAAGCAACAGAAAACAAAAAGCCCCGAACCAGTCGGGGCTTTGCTTAGAGCTTCCAGCTAGAGCCTAGAACTGCTCCGCCGTCATCTGCATTAGCGAATCGGCACCAGACTCCAGCGCTTCAACGTGTGCACGAGCACGCGGCAGAAGACGCTTGAAGTAGAATTCCTGGGTAGCCAGTTTGGCTTTGTAGAAGTCTTCCTCGGAGGTGCCTGCGTCCAGGGTTGCCTGGGCAGCTACAGCCATTTTCAGCCAGAAGAACGCCAGGGTCACATAGCCCGAGTACATGAGGAAATCCATCGCCGCAGCACCGACTTCCTCGCGATTCTGCATAGAGCGCATGGCAATCTTCTGAGTCAGCTCACCCCACTCGGCGTTCAGCTTGTTCAACTTGGCCACATACTCACCCAGGGTAGTGTGCCCTTCATTGGCCTGGCAAAACAGGTGCACTTGCTTGGTGAAGGCGCGCTGCATCTTGCCCTGGCTCATCAATACTTTGCGGCCCAACAGATCCAGCGCTTGGATGCCGTTAGTGCCTTCATACAGCAGGCTAATACGGCAATCGCGCATCTGCTGCTCCTGGCCCCATTCACGGATGTAGCCATGACCACCGAAAACCTGCATGCCGTGGTTAGTAACTTCCAGGCCAGTCTCGGTCATAAACGCCTTGCAGATGGGCGTCAGGAACGCCAATTGATCATCAGCGTTGGCACGCACCGCTTCATCCTGAGAATAATGTGCCTTGTCCAGCAATTGCGCGGTGTAATAAGCCAGCGCACGGTTGCCCTCGTTGAAGGCCTTCATGGTCAGCAACATACGACGCACATCGGGATGTACGATAATCGGATCGGCCGGTTTGTCCGGTGCCGCTGGGCCTGACAGGGCGCGCATCTGCAGGCGATCCTTGGCATAGGCAATAGCGGTCTGGTAAGACGCCTCGCCATGACACAAACCCTGCATGCCGGTACCCAGGCGTGCGTGGTTCATCATGGTGAACATGCAGTTCAGACCCTTGTTGATCTCGCCGATCAGAAAGCCGGTGGCGCCGTCAAAGTTCAGTACGCAGGTAGCAGAGGCCTTGATCCCCATCTTGTGCTCCAGGGACCCGCACTTCACGCCGTTGCGCTCACCCACCTCACCATTGGCGTCGGGCAGAAACTTGGGCACGATGAACAGCGAAATACCCTTGGTGCCAGCGGGCGCATCGGGCAACTTGGCCAGTACCAGGTGCACGATATTTTCGGCAAAGTCATGTTCGCCACAGGAAATAAATATCTTGGTGCCAGTGATTTCGTAACTGCCATCGTCACGCGGTATCGCACGGGTTTTGGTCAGACCCAGATCGGTACCGCAATGGGGTTCGGTCAGGCACATGGAGCCAGTCCAGGTGCCAGGCACCAGCTTGTTCAGATACAACTCTTTCTGCTCTGGGCTGCCATGGGCACGAATGGCAGCCGAGCAGCCATGGCTCAGGCCAGGATACATGCTCCAGGCATAGTTAGCCGACGCCGTCATCTCCGCCACCACCAGACCCAAAGAAACTGGCAGACCCTGCCCGCCGTACTCGACCGGACCGGTCATCGAGCCCCAGCCATTGTCGACATATTGCTGGTAGGCTTCCTTGAAACCCTTGGGCGTAGTGACAACGCCATCATCAATATGACAACCTTCCTCATCACCGCTGCGGTTCAGCGGCGCCAACACTTCGCCAGCGAATTTGGCGCTTTCTTCAAGAATCGCGCTGACCATATCCGGCGTTGCATCAGTGTGACCATGGGTTTCATAACCGGCAGGAAAATCGAACACTTCGTCCATCACGAAGCGCATGTCACGGAGGGGGGCTTTGTAAGTAGGCATGCTATTGTCTCCACAGATCGGCAGGACCATACCGGCCGATACGAATTCATACAGTTGTTTGAACATACGGCCAGGCGGTTAGCAGGGTCAAGCTATTGACCCGCGCATTACACTGATTGATACAAAGCTATAAGGTAACCTTCAGGCCCGCCGCTACCTGAGCTGTACCCTTTTCGAGACAACTTGCAAGTGACACGGCCTCTTCCTTGAAAGCACTCAGCTAGAACGCTGATTACCCGCCAAAACACTTATTCCATAAGTGAATATGAAAATCAGTTTTCGTGCTTGGACAGACTTAACGATCCCTTTTATTGTGGCGGCCTGATGGCTTCCGGTTCGCGGAGCCGATACCTCATACGAGATTCAGGTTACCAATGAACTGGGATTCCCTGCCAATGATTGGCGTCGCCGCTCTGCTGTGCTGGGTGTTCTACGCCTTTGCCCGCGAAAAGTTCAGCCCTGACGTAGTGGTCGGCATTGCCGTCGCCGTGTTGTTGGCCAGCAGCCTGCTCAGTGCCGGGGACGTCCTTAGTGTGCTGTCCAACAGCGCGCCAATCACCATTGCCTGCATGTTCATACTCTCCGCCGCACTGGAGCGCACCGGCTGTGTCGACGCGCTGGGCAAATGGCTGGCGAAGCTGGGCGGCGGCAGCCCATTACGCACTCTGTTCAGCCTAATGATCACGGCGCTGGTGCTCTCGACCTTCATCAATAACACCCCGGTGGTTGCCATCCTGACGCCCGTCGCCGTCACCCTGGCCGCCCAGGTCGGCAGCAAAGCATCGAAGATGCTCATTCCCCTGTCCTACGCCACCATTTTAGGCGGCTCCATGACCATGATCGGTACTTCGACCAATATTCTGGTTGACGGTGTGGCCCGGCAGAACGGTATGGAGCCGTTTGGGATGTTCGATATATTCCTCCCAGGCCTGATCATGGCGGTGATTGGCGTCGGTTTCATCTTGCTGGTGGGGCACCGCTTGCTGCCGGACCGGGAAAGCTTATCCAAACAGCTGCGTCCGGACCAAAGCCGTCCGTTTATGACCGAACTGCTGGTCCCGCATGACTCGCCGATCATCAGCCAGACCATCGCCGATGCCAAGCTCAACGGCAATAGCGGCATTCAGGTACTGAAGATTTTTAGGGGCGATGAAGAGCTGTCCACGCCGGTGAACAGCACCCTCCTCTGTGCTGGCGACCGCCTGATATTGCACGCCAATATGCATGACTTTATGGAGCTGCGGCAAAACGGGCTGCTGACCTTCAATCGCGAACAAGCCGCCAACTTCGAGACCATCTCCACCCGTGATGTGGTGCTGGCCGAAGCCATTGTCGGACGTAACTCACGCTACAGCCACCGGCCTATGCGCGACCTCAACCTGACCGCGCGCTACGGCATGCACGTGCTGGCCATTCATCGGCATAACGAGAACATTCAGGACAATCTGGACGATTTTCAGTTGCAGTTCGGCGATGTAATGCTGGTAGAAGGCTCGCCAACGCAGATCCGCAAGTTCGCCGACAACGGCGACCTGATCAGCTTGAACACCGTACAAGAACGCGCCTATCGGCGTGACAAGGCGCCCATCGCGATAGCCGCAGTACTGGCGGTTATGTTACTTGCCGCTTTCAAGATCATGCCTATTGAAGGGCTGGCCATGATCGCGACTGCCGTGGTGCTGGCAAGCGGGTGCCTGGATACCGAAGATGCCTACAAGGCGATCGACTGGCGGATTCTGACGATCATTTTCGGCATGCTGGCGATCAGCATTGCGATGAACAAGGTCGGGCTGGTGGATACCATAGTCGCCCAGGTCATGAGTCTGTCGCCATTACTGGGCCCCCTGTTCATGCTGTCGTTTATTTACCTGCTTACCTCTTTTCTGACCGAGATGGTTAGCAACAATGCCGTGGCAGTGCTGCTAACCCCCATCGCCATGGGGGTAGCCCAGCAACTGGGAGCAGACCCCCGGCCTTTTGTGGTCGCCGTGATGTTCGCCGCCAGCGCCAGCTTCGCCACGCCCATCGGCTACCAGACCAATACTTTCGTCTACAGCGCCGGGGGCTACCGCTTCACCGACTTCATGCGCATAGGCATTCCGCTGAACCTGATCATGTGGGCGACTGCCACGCTGATCATCCCGTTGATCTGGCCGCTATTTCCGGCCTAAGGCGGCTTGCCGCGGACTCAAGCGCTGGCTGCAGCAAGCGCTTGAGTCAGGTCCTCGAGGATGTCGTCGATATGTTCAATACCGATCGACAAGCGCACCATATCTCGCGGCACCCCGGCTTTGGCCAGTTCTTCGTCGTTCAATTGGCGATGTGTGGTAGTGGCCGGGTGACAGGCCAGTGATTTGGCGTCGCCAATATTCACCAGACGCACAATCAGCTGCAGTGCATCAATAAAACGCGCACCCGCCTCCTGGCCACCCTTGATACCGAAGGACAGAATCGAGGCGGGTATGCCGCCCATATAACGCTGCGCTAGCGCGTGCTCGGGATGGTCCGGCAAGCCGGCGAACTGTACCCAACTGACCTGCGGGTGCTGCTGCAGGTAATGCGCGACCTTGAGGGCATTTTCACAATGACGTTCCATGCGCAAAGACAGCGTCTCCAGCCCCATGAGAATCTGAAAAGCATTCATCGGTGACAATGCTGCGCCCATATTGCGTAACGGCACCACACGGCAACGACCGATAAAGGCTGCCGGACCAAAGGCTTCGGTGTAGACCACGCCGTGGTAGGACGGATCCGGGCTATTCAATAACGGGAAGCGCTCAGCGTTGTCGGCCCAGGGGAAGTGACCGCTATCAATCACCATACCGCCCACTGTAGTGCCATGGCCA
Organism: Halopseudomonas pelagia CL-AP6; assembly: GCF_000410875.1. Lineage (GTDB taxonomy): Bacteria > Pseudomonadota > Gammaproteobacteria > Pseudomonadales > Pseudomonadaceae > Halopseudomonas > Halopseudomonas pelagia. The sequence goes on along the minus strand of NZ_AROI01000005.1, from coordinate 132,991 downwards.
CCAATGTATTTGGTCAGGGAATGCACGATTATGTCTGCCCCATGCTCAATCGGCCGACACAGGGCCGGTGTGGCCACCGTGTTGTCGACGATCAGCGGCACGCCATGCCGGTGTGCGGCGGCGGCCAGCGCAGTGATATCAATGATATTACCTGCTGGATTGCCGATCGACTCACAGAACACCGCCTTGGTGCGCGCATCAATCAAGCCCTCCAGCGCAGCTATATCGTCATGTGCGGCAAAACGCACCTCGATACCCTGGCGCGGCAGCGTATGGGCAAAAAGATTGTAGGTGCCACCGTACAACTTGGCCACCGAGACGATATTGTCGCCGACCTCCGCTAGGGTCTGAATCGCATAAGTGATCGCCGCCATGCCGGAGGCCACCGCCAAGCCACCCACCCCACCTTCAAGGGCCGCCACCCGCTTTTCGAGCACGTCATTGGTCGGGTTCATGATCCGCGTGTAGATGTTGCCCGGTACCTTGAGGTCAAACAGATCCGCGCCATGCTGGGTACTGTCAAAGGCGTACGAGGTAGTCTGGTAGATGGGCACCGCCACTGCTTTGGTAGTGGGGTCCGGGGAATATCCGGCGTGTATCGCAAGGGTTTCGAGCTTCATGTTCATACCTTGTCTATTCTTGGGGTGTAACACCAAGCATGCCCATGCTGGCCTCGACAGGTCAATCCCCGTGATATACCAGGTTAACCGACCTTGCTCTGGGTCAAATCCCTCGCTCGTTAGCGCGGGCATACTGCTGTCAAAATCCGCTTCGAGGAGTTATTGCCGTGTCACCAATCATTGTTGCCACCGACCTGAGTCCAGAGTCTGATCTGGCTGTCAGCCGTGCCTGTGCGCTCGCCCGTGGTCTGGACGCACCGCTTATCGTGATGCATACGGTCGATGATCAGTTACCGTTGCTGGCCAGAGATGCCGTGTGCGAAGAAGCAAAGCAACTGATGCAGGATCAGCTCGGGCGCTGCCCGCAAGGCACCGGCTCAGGGGCAGCGCTGATTGTTGAACCCGGGCGGGTGGCAGAAAGCATTCTGCGCAAGGTCAGCGAGGAAAATGCCCAGCTACTGGTGATGGGCAAGCATCATCAGCGCAGCCCTGAGCTGTTTGTCGGTACCACACTCGAACGGGTCAGTCGGCTATCTTCAGCGCCAGTGCTAATGGTGGCAACGGACGGCCGCAAGTATGACAGCGCCCTACTGGCCCTGGACTTTTCCACCTGCGCCAGTGAGGCGCTGCGCTGCGCAGCACGCCTTGTTGCTGGCGGCAAACTGACCGCGCTACACCTGTGCAACCCACCGCTTGGCAAGCGTATGGCTGGGCACGCCGCTCAGCAGGCGTATATCGACGAGCAGCGGGAAATGCTGGAGTATCTGCTCAAGGACGAACTGGAAACCCTGGAGCTGATCGGTACAACCGCACCCCAGATCGACTTACTGGTAGCCACTGGCGAGGTACGGGAGCAGCTCGAGCAGGCCATCACTCGGCTTGCCCCCGGCTTTGTCGCGCTGGGCAGCCACAGCCGCAGTGGCATAAGCGAGGCGCTGTTGGGCAGTCTGGCCCAGGCCTGGTTGCGCGACCCGCCCTGCGATGTTCTGATCGCGCGCTAGGCTGACTTATTTGCTTTCGATATGGTCATGCAGGGCAATGAACTGCTGGGTCAGCTTGTGCCTGCCGTCGAGGAAGATCAATGGCGTGTTGACTTGATGTGACTCGCGCATGCGCACCGAGCTTTGCAGGTACACCGGCAGTACCGGCAACCCCTCGGCAATCAACTCATCGAGTATCTGCTGCGGCAAGCTGGCACGCGCCTGGAACTGGTTGACGACTATCCCCTCAACCTGCAGCTCCTCGTTATGCTCCTCACGAATATCCTCCAGCTCGCCGAGCAAACCATAGAGTGCCTGGCGGGAGAAGCTGTCGCAGTCAAAGGGAATCAGGCAACGGTCGCCGGCAATCAAGGCCGACATGGTGTAAAAATTGAAACTTGGCGCGGTATCAATATAGATCCGCTCGTAGTTGTCTTTGAGATCATTCAACAATTTACGTAATTTCTGAATCTTGTAGCGTGACTCCAGCTTATGCTGCAGGTCGGCGAGTTCAGGGCCAGCGGGCATCAGCCAGAGGTTTTCAAAGGGCGTCTCGGTGACAAACTGTTCGGCCTTTTTGTTGAACAGGCTGCTCGACAGCGTCTGGGCGAAAAAGTCGGCGATAGTCAGGTCTACATTCGCCAACCCCTCACCGAGCAGGTAATGGCTGGAATTGGCCTGCGGATCCAGATCCACTACCAGCGTCTTATAACCTGCAGCGGCGCTGACGGCCGCAAGATTGCAGGCAATGCTGGACTTGCCCACCCCCCCTTTCTGGTTGAATATCACCCGCCGCATGCTCATCTCCTTGTCAATGCGTGACTGCCCTCAAACCACGATAGCAGAGGGGTCGTGATAGATAGCAGACAATTCGTGCACCGCCTCGATAAAGGCTCCGGCATGGGCCGGATCAACCTCTGGGGTAATACCATGACCCAGATTGAACACGTGACCATTACCCTTGCCATAGCTCTTGAGGATGCGCGCCACCTCCTCACGAATAGCTGCAGGCTTGGCGTAGAGCACGGTAGGATCCATATTGCCCTGCAACGCAACCTTTGAGCCTACACGCGAACGCGCCACACCCATATCCATGGTCCAATCCAGGCCCAGCGCATCAGCGCCAACCTCGGCAATACTTTCCAACCACAACCCGCCGTTCTTAGTGAACAGAATCACCGGTACACGACGACCCTCATGCTCGCGAATCAGCCCGGCTACAATCTTGCGCATATAGGCCAGGGAAAACTTCTGATAAGCGTCAGAGGACAGATTACCGCCCCAGGTGTCAAAAATCTGCACCGCCTGGGCGCCAGCAAGGATCTGGCCGTTCAGGTAGGAGATAACCGAATCGGCCAGCTTGTCGAGCAGCATGTGCATGGCTTCTGGCTGATCATAGAGCATGGCTTTGGTTTTGCGGAAGTCCTTGGAAGAGCTGCCTTCGACCATATAAGTCGCCAGCGTCCAGGGGCTGCCGGAAAAACCGATCAGCGGTACGCGTCCATTCAGCTCACTACGGATGGTCCGCACGGCGTTCATCACGTAACCCAGGTCCTGCTCGGGATCAGGCACCTGCAGTGCCTCGATATCAGCTGCGGTATCGATACGCTTGCGAAAACGCGGGCCTTCGCCAGCTTCAAAATACAGACCCAGGCCCATTGCATCCGGGATGGTCAAAATGTCCGAAAACAGAATCGCCGCATCCAGCGGATACCGCTCCAGCGGTTGCAGAGTGACCTCGCAGGCCATTTCCGGGTTGGTGCACAAACCCATGAAATCCCCGGCTCGAGTGCGCGCCTCGCGGTACTCGGGCAGGTAGCGCCCGGCCTGGCGCATCATCCATACGGGCGTGACATCCACGGGTTGGCGCATCAAGGCACGGAGGAAACGGTCATTCTTCAATTCGGGCATGGAATAGGTATCCAGTTGCGGGATCAGCGGCCATTGTACCGGGAAAGCGGCCAATAATCAGGCCCAGAGAGAAGTGTTCCTTCAGGCGGCCAAGAAACCAGCGGCGGTTGCAGAGCTTGGGCTGTAGCCTGTCCCGACCAGGCCGAGCCCTGTAGCCACTCCACTCCATCGATAACAGAAATGCAAAAGGGCGCCCGCAGGCGCCCTCTGTTCACAGACTAAAGCTATTTAGAGCTCCAGATACTCGATAATACCTTCAGCCGCCTGCCGTCCTTCCCAAATTGCGGTGACCACCAGATCCGAGCCGCGCACCATGTCACCGCCGGCAAAGATCTTCGGGTTGCTGGTCTGGAAGCGATAGCGCGCCTGCTCGGCGGCTACAACCCGACCTTGGCTGTCGATATCAACCTTGCAGCCCTCGAACCAATCCGCAGGACTGGGGCGGAAACCGAAAGCAATGATCACTGCATCTGCAGGGAGCACTTCCTCGGAACCGGGGATCGGTTCGGGGCTGCGACGACCGCGGGCATCCGGCTCGCCGAGACGGGTCTCGACCACTTTTACGCCTTCGACCTTGTCCTCACCAACGATAGCGATAGGCTGGCGATTGAACAGGAACTTCACGCCCTCGTCCTTGGCGTTTTTCACTTCCTTGCGCGAACCCGGCATGTTTTCTTCGTCACGACGGTAAGCGCAATAGACCGCTTTGGCCCCTTGGCGGATCGAAGTGCGGTTACAGTCCATCGCCGTGTCACCCCCCCCCAAGACCACGACCCGCTTATCCTTCAAATCAATGAAGTCAGCCGGGGACTTCTCGAAGCCCAGGTTGCGATTGACGTTGGCCACCAGGAAGTCCAGTGCATCATGGACCCCGGGCAGGTCTTCACCGGGGAAACCACCTTTCATATAGGTGTAGGTGCCCATGCCCATAAAGACCGCGTCGTAATCGGCGAGCAGCTCATCAATACTGACATCCTTGCCGATCTCGGTATTCAGCCGGAACTCGATGCCCATGCCCTCGAAGATTTCCCGACGACGCGACATGACCAGCTTTTCCAACTTGAATTCGGGGATGCCGAAGGTTAGCAGGCCACCAATTTCCGGGTAGCGATCAAACACCACCGCGCCGACGCCGGCACGTGCCAAAACATCGGCACAACCGAGGCCGGCGGGACCGGCACCAATGATCGCGACCTTCTTGCCGGTCGGTACCACCTGGGACAAATCCGGACGCCAGCCCATGGCAAAGGCGGTATCAGTAATGTACTTTTCCACCGAACCGATGGTCACGGCGCCAAAGCCATCATTCAACGTACAAGCGCCTTCACACAACCGATCCTGCGGGCACACGCGACCGCAGACTTCCGGCAGCGTGTTGGTCTGATGAGCCAACTCGGCGGCTTCGAGGATGTTGCCCTCGGACACCAGCTTCAGCCAATTGGGAATATAGTTGTGTACCGGGCACTTCCACTCGCAATACGGATTGCCGCACTCAAGGCAGCGGTGCGCTTGATCAGCAGCCGCCTCCGGCTTGAATTGCTCATGAATTTCGACAAATTGGGTCTTGCGCTGACGCAACGGGCGCTTCAGCGGATCCTTGCGGCCCACATCGATAAACTGGAAGTCGTTACTCAAACGGTCAGCCATATTCAAACCTCTAAACAGCAGCGGCAGATTTCGAGCTGCAACTGCAGGACTCATCAGGGCAAGATGGCAGACCTGTCGAGCAGGTCTGCCATCGGCCTCTAGTTATTGCGGGTTGGCGCGGGTACTGGTCAACAGGGCGCGCAGACTTGCGGCCTTGGGTTTGACCAGCCAGAAGCGGCGGATGTAGTTATCCAGATTATCCAGCACTTCTTCACCCCAGGCGCTTCCAGTCTCGGCAACGTAATCGGTCAGCACCATGGTCAGGTGGCTACGATAGGCCTCCATCGACTCACTGCTGATCCGGTGCAACTCCACCAGCTCATGGTTGAGCTTGTCGAAGAAACTGTTGTCCTGATCCAGTACAAAGGCGAAACCACCGGTCATGCCCGCACCGAAGTTATGACCGGTTGGCCCGAGTACGCAGACCATACCACCGGTCATGTACTCGCAGCAGTGGTCGCCAGCACCTTCAATCACCGCATGGGCACCGGAGTTACGCACCGCGAAACGCTCGCCAGCGGTACCGGCAGCCAACAGCATGCCGCCAGTGGCGCCATACAGACAGGTGTTGCCAATGATGGCGGTTTCTTCCGAGCGGAACGGACTGCCCTGCGGCGGCACGATGACCAGCTTGCCGCCGGTCATACCTTTGCCGACGTAATCGTTCGCATCCCCTTCCAGGTACATGTTCAAACCGCCAGCGTTCCAGACACCGAAGCTCTGACCGGCGGTACCCTTGAAGCGGTAGGTGATTGGCGCGCCAACCATGCCCTGATTACCGTGCACGCGAGCGATTTCGCCGGACACCCGAGCACCAATTGAGCGATCACAGTTGGTCAAGCGCATCTCAAACTCGCCACCGCTCAGACCATCAATGCCGGCACGCGCCAGTTCGACCATCTTCTCGGCCGTCAGCCCCTTGTCGAACGGAGCGTTGCGCGGCGATTCGCAGTATTGGGGCTTATCGGCGGCCACGTCCTTGCTGAACAGCAGAGGCTCCAGATCCAGATTCTGCTGCTTGCTGGTCACGCCAGGCAGAATTTCCAGCAGATCAGTACGCCCGATCAGGTCCTGCAAACGGCTGACGCCAAGTTGCGCCATCAACTCACGGGTTTCGGTAGCCACGTAGGTGAAGAAGTTCATCACCATTTCTACGGTACCGATGTAGTGATTGTCACGCAGGTGCTTGTTCTGTGTGGCAACGCCGGTGGCGCAGTTGTTCAGGTGGCAGATACGCAGGTACTTGCAACCCAGGGCGATCATCGGCGCCGTACCGAAACCGAAGCTCTCCGCACCAAGAATCGCTGCCTTGATCACGTCCAACCCGGTCTTCAAGCCGCCATCGGTCTGCACTCGGACCTTGCCACGCAAATCGTTGCCGCGCAGGGTTTGATGGGCTTCGGACAGGCCGAGCTCCCAAGGTGACCCTGCGTACTTGATTGAGGTCAACGGCGACGCGCCGGTACCACCGTCATAACCGGAAATGGTGATCAGATCGGCATAGGCCTTGGCTACACCCGCAGCGATAGTGCCGACACCGGGTTCGGCCACCAGCTTGACCGACACCAGCGCACGCGGATTGACCTGTTTGAGGTCGAAAATCAGCTGCGACAGATCTTCGATTGAATAGATGTCGTGATGCGGCGGCGGCGAAATCAGCGTCACCCCAGGTACCGCGTAGCGCAGCCGGGCAATCAGCTCGTTAACCTTGCCACCAGGCAACTGCCCACCTTCACCGGGTTTGGCGCCCTGGGCAACCTTGATCTGCAGCACTTCGGCGTTGATCAGGTACTCCGGGGTCACACCAAAACGACCAGAGGCAATCTGCTTGATCTTCGACATCCGTTCAGTGCCATAGCGGGCCGGATCTTCACCGCCCTCACCGGAGTTGGAGCGCGCGCCCAGGCGATTCATCGCCTCGGCAATCGCTTCATGCGCTTCCGGCGACAGTGCGCCCAGGGAAATGCCCGCAGAGTCAAAGCGTTTGAAGATCGATTCCAACGGCTCGACGTCATCCAGCGCGATGGCCTTCTGATCGTCACGCACCTTCAGCAAATCTCGCAGCGAGGCAACCGGACGATTATTCACCAATGCCGCGTATTCCAAATACTTGTCGTAGCTGTCGCCCTGCACGGCATCCTGCAGCGTGCGTACCACGTCCGGGTTGTAGGCATGATACTCACCGCCAAACACGAACTTGAGCAAGCCGCCCTGCTGGATATTCTTGCGTGGGTTCCAGGCTTCACGGGCCAGCAGCGACTGCTCAGCCTGCAGATCGCTGAAGCGCGCACCCTGGATGCGGCTGGCCACACCTCTGAAGCACATATCGACGACCTCGTCGGCCAGACCTACCGCCTCAAACAGCTGCGCACCCCGGTAGGAAACCACGGTAGAAATACCCATCTTCGACAGGATTTTCAGCAGGCCCTTGGAGATGCCCTTACGGTAGCTTTTGAATACTTCATACAGATCGCCGATGACCTCACCGGTACGGATCAGATCACCGAGGATTTCGTAGGCCAGGTAGGGATAGATGGCGGTGGCGCCAAAACCGATCAACACCGCATAGTGGTGTGGATCACGCGCCGTGGCCGTCTCGACCAGAATATTGCAATCGCAACGCAGGCCCACCGCAATAAGGTGGTGATGCACTGCGCCCACGGCGAGCGCCGCATGCACGGGCAGTTTGCCCTCGGAAATAAAGCGATCGCTCAGCACCAGCAGCGTCTTGCCTGCGCGCACGGCTGCCTCAGCCTGCTCGGCAATCGCCTTGACCGCCTCGCCCAGAGGCATATCAGCAGGAGCGTTCAGCTCTATACGCTGGTGCGCGAAACCAGGCCGCTCCAGGTTCATCAGCGTGCGCCACTTCGCCGGCGAAATCACCGGGCTGCTAAGAATCGCCCGGTTGGCGTGGTCGGCCGTCTCTTCAAAGACATTACGCTCAGCACCGATACAGGTTTCCAGCGACATCACGATAGCTTCGCGCAGCGGATCGATGGCCGGATTGGTGACCTGGGCGAACTGCTGACGGAAATAGTCATATACCGAGCGAATGCGGGTCGAGAGCACCGCCATCGGCGTATCATCACCCATGGAGCCCACCGCTTCCTGACCATTTTCGGCCAGCGGGCGCAATACCTGATCACGCTCCTCGAAGGTGACCTGGAACATCTTCATGTACTGCTTGAGCTGTTCCGGGCTGAGGAAGTCAGAACCATGATCGCGATCGTTCAGGGTCGCCTGAATGCGCAGGGCGTTTTCCTTCAGCCACTTGCGGTAAGGATGACGCGACTTCAGGCGCCCCTCCACGTCGCTGGTATGCAGCACTTCACCGGTTTGCGTATCCACCGCCAGGATCTGGCCCGGACCCACGCGGCCCTTGCTGATCACGTCTTCGGGCTGGTAATCCCACACGCCAATCTCGGAGGCCAGGGTTATGTAGCCATTCTTGGTCACCACATAGCGCGCCGGACGCAGACCATTTCGATCGAGCAGACAGACCGCGTAACGGCCTTCGGTCAATACGATGCCGGCCGGGCCGTCCCAGGCTTCCATATGCATGGAGTTGAATTCGTAAAAGGCCTTGAGGTCGGCATCCATCGTTTCAACGTTCTGCCATGCGGGCGGCACGACCATGCGAATCGCACGGAACAAATCCATGCCACCGGCAATCAGAAGCTCAAGCATGTTATCCATGCTGGAGGAATCGGAGCCGGTAACGTTGACGATCGGCGAGATGCTGTCCAGGTCCGGCAGCAACTCATTGGTAAATTTATTGCGGCGCGCCTGGGCCCAATTGCGGTTGGCGGTAATGGTGTTGATTTCACCATTGTGGGCAATCAGCCTGAAAGGTTGAGCCAGCGGCCATTTGGGCAGGGTGTTGGTAGAAAAGCGCTGGTGGAAAACGCTGATGGCAGTCTCCATGCGCTCGTCACTCAGATCCGGGAAGAACTGACCCAGATCGGCCGGCATCATCAGACCTTTATAAGAAATAACCTTGTGCGACAGGCTGCAGACGTAGAAATCCTGATCCGCTTGCATGGCTATTTCGGCCTTGCGCCGGGCATAGAATAGCTTGATACCGAATTGCTGCTCGTCCAGGCCTTCGCCAGAAACAAACACCTGTTCGATACGCGGCATGCAGCTCAACGCCAGCGGCCCAAGCACGCTACTGTCGACCGGCACTTCGCGCCAGCCGAGCAGCGCAAGTCCTTGATCCTCAAGCGCTGCTTCAAAGGCTTGACGGGCAGCAGCAGACGCAGCCTGTTCGACGCCCATAAACACCATACCGACGGCATATTGCTCGGGCAGCTCAGCGCCCAGCGACTCTTTGGCAACCGCACGCAGAAACCGATCAGGCTTCTGAATCAGCAGGCCACAACCGTCGCCGGTCTTGCCGTCGGCGTTGATGCCACCACGGTGTGTCATGCATGTCAGGGCTTCAATGGCCGTCAGTAATAGATGATGACTAGGCTGACCCTGCATGTGGGCGATAAGGCCAAAGCCACAGTTATCCTTGAACTGATCAGGCTGATATAAACCTGCTTTCATAGGCACACTCTCAAAATGCTATAGGATTCAAGCGCTTACAAGATTCAAACGAGACTGGATCTGGCTCGGCGCCGGACAAAAGGGGAGTAATTGTACACAGCGGCACGATCGCCCACAATTTTTTTGTGGGCGATCGTGCCGCAAAATCATATCCAAATGTCGTAAATAGGAAAATTTTCCTCAACTACAAGGCGGCCAGGCCTCCCCTGCGAATCCACGCCAGCCCCGTTATCGGCGCCGGCGCGAACCGGATCACTCAGCGTAGCGATTGCTGAATCGCGCCCATACCGCGCGGCCACGGGCTCTGCTTGCGCAAGACCTCTGGCAGCTTGCTGATCCCTTGTTGCGCCTGCTGGCGGGATCCATACAGCCCCTGGGTCACAACAAACCATGGCCGGCCTTCGTGCTCGGTCTCGAAGTAACCCAGATTCTCCAGTCCAGACTGCTGTTGAATGAAGCTCAAAGCTGCGTCCCGACTGCGTGTTCCGAGCAACTGCAAAACATAAGCGTCGGAACTCGCCTGACGGTACCAGTCGGTAGAACGAATCGTCTGCCCAGTCGGTGCTGCAGGGGCCGGCGTTGCCGCTGGCGCAGGCGCAGGCGGCGCGGGGACTAATGCAGGCGCTTCCTCGACGGGAGCCGGCGCTGGGGCAGCTGTTTCCGTTTGCAGATCTACTACTTCAGCCGGCACTGGGGCCACAGACACCTGGTCGTCTGCAGCCGGGGGCGTGGCTTGGGTAGCAGCCTCGGTCACCACCGCAGTGGCAGGCTCAGGGGAGACGACATCAGGCTCCAAGGTTACCGCATTCAACTCGGTCAGCTCGGCCAGTTGGCGGTCCTGCTCCGTATGAACCGTATTGACCGGCTCCGGCAATTGCAACACGGTGCGCGAAGGCTGCTGGTCAGCCTTGTCGCCACCCATCCACCAAGCCACGCTGATACCTGCGGCAACCAGCAACACCGCGACGATAGAACGTACTGGCAGCACGCCAGCCGAGCGTCGGGCAGGGCGCGCAGATGGCACCTCCATTGCTTCTTCCATCACCTGTCTGGCAACCGTATTGATGCGCCCAGGCCAACCGCTGCTGCGGCGATGTATCTGCTGCAATTGCTCTTCATCCAGCAGTGCCAGCTCACCTCCAGCCGCCTCCAGCCGCTGGGCAAGGTAATCGCGGGTTTCGTCGAGAGAATAAGCTTCCAGCTCGATTCGGTGTACCCATTGTTCAGTCACACCCTCGGTATCCACTTGCGGCAACAGCAGGGCAATATTTTCATCCGCAAAGAGAAATATTCTGATGGGCGAATCAGCCCCGCCACTGAGGCCCATATCGGCCAGATCCTGCAACGCCTGTAGTTCCAAGAGCTGAGCGTCGTCGATAATCAGATATAACTGGACGCCGGTCTGCTTCAACTGCTCAGCCCGCTCCAACAAAGCGCCCGGCGAGCGACCCTTGGCATTCACCGCTTGGCAAAGATAACCGGTCAGCGCCGACTCATCAGCAAACTCGCGCGCCGTAGCCACCACACATTGGGTTGTATCCTTATTGCTACTGGCGACCAGCACCTGGCGCAGCAGCGTTTTACCACTGCCCTCGGGACCTGTGACCAGCAGCAGGCGATCGCCAAAACGCGCTAGGTGGTGCAACTGAGCCAATACTGTTTTGCGTTGCGGGGTGAAAAACCGAAATCCCGGTGTCCGAGCAGCAAAGGGGTCATGACTCAACTGATAGTGGTCAAGAAACTCATCGAGCTCACCTGAGGCGCTGAAATTAATATCCCGTTCCACTGTCATGACTGGCCCGCTGCGAGTGTTGCCTGTAAGGAAGCAGAATCGAATTCTGCGCTGACGACGGCATGCCCCAACGCCTTGACCAGAACCAGGCGCAGCTGTCCGTCGAGTACTTTTTTGTCTACTGCCATCAGACCCATAAAGTCTGCAGCCGTCATCTCCGCTGGCGGCTCGGTCGGCAGACCCGCCGCAGCGATCAGAGTTGTTGCGCGATCAACCTCGGCCTGGGTAATCCAGCCTTGCCGACAGGACATCCTCAGCGCCATCACCATGCCCGCCCCCACCGCTTCACCATGCAGCCACTGGCCGTAGCCCTGATGCGCTTCAATAGCATGGCCGAAGGTGTGTCCCAGATTCAGAATCGCCCGAATTCCGCCTTCACGTTCATCAGCAGCAACCACTTCGGCCTTGATCCGGCAAGAGCGCGCGATCGCTTCGGTAGTCAGGCGCGGATCGAGCGCTCGCAGCCCTTCAATATTATTTTCCAACCAGCCCAAGAACTGACTATCCCGGATTAACCCGTATTTAATCACCTCGGCCAAACCGGCACTCACTTCTCTTGCCGGCAGCGTCAGCAAGCTGTCGGTATCGATCAGCACCGCCTTTGGCTGATAGAAGGCGCCGAGCATGTTCTTGCCTGCAGGATGGTTGATACCCGTCTTGCCACCCACTGAAGAGTCCACTTGTGACAGCAGCGTGGTCGGCATCTGAATGAAATCCACACCCCGTTGATAACAAGCGGCGGCAAACCCCGTCATATCGCCTATCACCCCACCGCCCAGCGCGATCAACGTCGTCTTGCGGTCGTGACGGGCGGCGAGCAACGCGTCGAATACCTGCTGCAAGGTAGCCCATGTCTTGAACGCTTCCCCGGTAGGCAATACAACGCTCAGGACCTGATAGCCAGCCAGCACTTGACGGAGCGCATCCAGATATAACGGAGCAACAGTGTCATCCGTCACAATACAAACCTGCTTGCCACCGATGTGCCCAGTAAGCAGCTCGGGCTGGGCGAGCAGATTGCTGCCAATGTAGATGGGGTAACTGCGATCACCCAGTTCAACGCTTAGATGTTGCATCAATTTCTCTCCGATACGACTCCGGCAAGAATACAACAGCCACGCAACTTGTGCTCAGCCAGAATCTCGGCGCATGAATGGAATTGGGTAGCGGTGCGACTATTCGTTAGTGCCCTGCAGGCGACTCAGAATCGTGTTGACGACCACTTTCGGGCCGCGCTGATCGGTGTCGATGGTGACGTCGGCTATTTCACTGTATAGCGGATCGCGACGCGCCATGAGATCGCGCAACACCTTTTCGGGATCGGCATTAAGCAGCAGCGGACGTTGTCTGTCCTTGGAGGTGCGCTGCAGTTGCTGATCCACACTGGTACGCAAATACACGACCAGGCCGTGGGCACTTAGAGCTCTGCGATTGGCCTCACGCATTACCACGCCACCACCGGTCGCGAGAATAATGCCATGCTCTTGCACCAGCTCGGCAATCATCGCCTCTTCACGCTCGCGAAACCCCTCTTCCCCTTCGACATCAAAGATCCAGGGTATATCAGCGCCGGTACGCGCTTCAATTTCCCGGTCTGAGTCCTTGAAAGGGTATTTGAGTTCTTTGGCAAGCAGACGCCCGATGGTGCTTTTCCCAGCACCCATCGGGCCGATCAGAAACACATTACGCAAGGTGATTACCTAGCAACCGTAATAGCTCCATTATTGATGATACGAGGGGTCAGGAAGATTAACAGCTCTGACTTGGTTTCGGAGGTAATGTCGCGGCGGAATGCCCGCCCGAGAATAGGAAGATCACCCAAGAACGGAACTTTCTCCTGGGCTTGCTGAGACTCGCTGGAAAAGACCCCACCGATCACAATAGTTTCGCCATCACCCACCAAAATCTTGGCATTCACCTCATTCTTACGAATAGTTGGCACGCCATTAACATCATTAGTGAAATCCGGTTCATCCTTCGTCACGATAACTTCCATAATCACTTGATTGTCCGGCGTAATCTGCGGCGTCACCTCAAGGGAAAGCACTGCTTCAGCAAAGGCTGTGGTGGTGGCACCGCTGGAGCTAGCCTCTTGATAGGGAATCTCCGAGCCTTTAAGGATTTTGGCGGTTTCCTTGTCTGATGTGACCACTTTCGGCTGCGAGATGATTTCACCGTTGCCAGTACTTTCCATCGCTGACAGCTGCAGATCCAGAATAGTGTTGTTGGTGATAAAACCTATGCCAATACCGGAGGTTGAAGACAAGAGTCCCATATCTACGAAAGGAGAGTTAAACGGTCTTTGAGTTTGGCCTTGAAAACCTGCTGTTGAAGCATCTTCGACACTATCATCAACATCCGTTTCCCCATCCTTCCCGAACAAAGAGAAACGATCACCCATACGTATGTTCCCCCCCCAACGCACCCCAAGAGCCTTATCAAAACCGACGTTAGCCTCGACGATGCGCGCTTCGATCATGACCTGGCGAACCGGAATATCCAGCTGTACAACGATGCGGCGTAGCTCATCCAGCTTCTGTTGAGTTTCCAATGCAATGATGCTGTTGGTGCGATCATCAACAGTAATCGAGCCACGCTGCTCCCCCCTGTCACCCGCTGTTACGGAAGCAAAGAGGCTGGCAATGTCTGCGGCACGCGCATAGTTGACCTGAATCAGTTCGCGACGCAGTGGCGCCAATTCAGCAATCTGCATTTGCGACTCCAGCTCCTGACGCTCGCGAGCTGCGATTTCATCAGCTGGTGCTACCAGCAGCACATTGCCGATCTTGCGCTGGTCAAGACCCTTGGTTTTTAGCACCAGGTCCAGCGCTTGATCCCAAGGCACATTCTGTAGTCGCAGAGTAATGCTCCCTTGCACGGTGTCACTGGCGACCAAGTTCAAGTCAGTAAAGTCGGCGATTAACTGCAGCACCGAGCGGACTTCAATATCCTGGAAGTTCAGCGACAGCTTCTCCCCAGTATAGGCAAATGCCTCGGAGCGGCGCTGCTCCACTTCAGTTTGTGTCAACGGCTTGAAGCTGACGATCAAACGACTATCAGCCTGATACACCAGATGCTCATAAAAGCCGGAAGGTTCGATATTGATGACGCTATCGCCACCACTGGTACTCGCGTTAACGAAGTTAACCGGGGTCGCGAAATCCTTGACGTCCAGGCGCACTCGCAACGAATCAGGCAACTGCGTATCGGGGAAAGTCAGTCTGACCCGGCCGCCCTGCTCCTGAACATCGACCTTCACTGAAGGATCAGACAAATCGACAATAACATTGCCCTCACCCTGTTCGCCGCGGCGAAAATCCAGACTGGTGATGGACCTGCCACGTGCTGCCATAGGGCTGGACACGGCCGGCTCAGAGGTCGCACGCCAATCGCTCGGCGCTGCCTGAGGAACAGCCTGCGCAGCCGCGGGACGCGGCGGTGCGCTTTGCGTGTAACCGGGTGCACTGCCAGACCCGACCATGACATACAAATCATTGCCGTCTACCCGTGTGGCGTAGGGCACCAGATCAGTAAGATTGATAATCAATCGGGTGCGGTCGTTGGCCTCCACCACTGTGATGCTGCGCGCGTTACCCAAGCCCAATTCGCGGCTGCGCTCGCCCAGCTGATTCTTCACCCCAGGCAAATCAATGGCGATACGCGCTGGCTGGTCGATGGTGTAGCCTTTTGGCGCTGATGTCACTGGCTCGTCAAAGGACAGTTTCAACTCCACCCGCTCCCCAGGCAAAGAAGCAACATCCAGCTTTTCAAGATTTGCGGCTAACGCCAACGGGCTGAGCAGCGCCATGATGGCAGCAAGCGTAAATTTTCTGGTTAAAGGCATTTGATTGCGTTCCACGCGTGACTGTTTGCAGTTCATTTTATCTCTCCCTGGTTGACTTATCCGCGCTCAGGCAAGCTGAGCGTTCGCGGGCGCTCCAACCAACCACCTTCACCGTCCGGGACGATTTCGACCACGTCGACACGGCCTTCTTCAATACTGGTGATACGACCGTGATTGCGGCCCAGATAGTCACCCATTCTCACCCTGTGCACACTACCGGCACCGCGGATCAATGCCTGCATACCGTCCTGATTACTCAAGACGCCAACCATCTCGAATCCTTCAATATTGAAGCCTTCAAGAAACTGTTTAACTCGATCTTCATCCGGCTTCAAATCCTGCGATCCACGCTCGCGCTGGGTCAAGTCAATCCTGATTGGCGGCTGGAACGGGCTACGTAGTGAAGTAGCACTGTAGGTAAAGGCCTCATAGGGCGCGAAGCGGGGCAATGGCTCGATTTCGCCCGCAGGCCGAGCGCGGGTTTCTTCCATAAAAGCCTGCAGATCGTTAAAACTGCCTCCGCTACAACCCGCCAATAGCATTGGCAAGGCGAGGGCGACGCTCAACACGCGCTTGTACATGATCATTGTTGGCCCCCTGCTTCGTTGTAGCGATAAGTTTTAGCGAGAATATCCATTTTCAGCAGGTCGGGATTGCCTTCGGTAACTGGATCAATATCAAAATCATGCAGCGTGACGATCCGCGGCAAACCCGAGACGCTGCTGACGAAGGTGGCTATATCATGGTAGCTACCCTGAACCACAATTTTGATCGGAAGCTCTATATAAAACTGCTGAGCCGATTCGGGCTGCAAAGTAATGGACTCGAACTCCAAGCCGCTATTGAGGCCCATCTGCGTAATGTCCTCAAGCAGACCTGGCACTTCGGTGTCGCTGGGCAGTTGCTTCAACAGTGCCCCAAACCGCTCTTCGATTTCGACCAACTGGTCCTTGTAGGCTTCTAGATTGGCGGCGCGAAAAGATTTATCGGTGAAGTCCTTGCGCAGGGCCACTTCTCTGGCTTCGGTCTGCTCGAGGCTGGCTTTCATATCTTTCAAATGAAATTGATAGCCGGCGAACAAGAGTGCGATGAACAGCAACAGGCCGACGATAAACTTCAACGCCCCTGGCCATACCCCGACGTTATTGAAGTCGATATTATTGATATCGATCTTGCGAAAACTATCCTTGATTTGAGACATACTCATTGCTGCTGCGCTCCCTCAGCAGAAGCTTTCGGCTCAGTTTGGCGCACTGAAAGCTCGAAAACGTTAGCCTGATCCACCCCGCCAGAGGTAACCGCTCTTACTGCAGTCAGATTCGGCGAAGTCATCCACTCAGACGCATCCATCTGACGCATCAGATTGGAAACCCGGCTATTGGACTCGGCACCACCTTTGATATTAACAGTCGAGCCGCGCATATTGACCGAGGTAAAGAACACACCATCAGGCAAGGTCCGCGCCATCTCGTCGAACACACGCACGATGATCGGACGATTACCCTGCAGATCCTGAATGATTTTCATCCGGTCTAGCAGTTGGGTACGACGTGCCTGCAACTGCTCGATTTCTTTGATGCGGGCTTCCAACAGGGTAATTTCATCCTGCAGGAATTTATTCCGGGCGTTCTGGTGGTCAATTTTACCCGCATAGAAGCGGTCGCCCATAAATACCAGCGCCCCCGCAAGAATAACGACCAAAGCCAGAACGGTTAGAAACTCTTTCTTGCGCTCTTCCCTGAGCTGCTCGCGCCAGGGTAATAGGTTAATGCGAGCCATTAGTCGAAACTCCTCATTGCCAGACCGCAGGCAATCATCAATGCCGGAGCATCATTACTGAGCGCCACTGCATTGACCTTGTTTGACAGGGTCATGTTTGCAAAGGGGTTGGCGACCAGCGTGGTAGTGCCGATCTTTTGCTGTATCAGATTGTCCAGACCTGGAATCGAGGCCGTACCGCCAGCGAGGAGGATATAATCCACATCGTTATACTGGCCACCGGCGAAGAAGAACTGCAGCGACCGTGACACCTGCTGAACGACGGCATCTTTGAACGGCCCCAACACTTCACTTTCGTAGTCATCCGGCAGGCCGCCCTGTTTCTTGGCCAAGCCCGCTTCTTCCTGGGACAAGCCGTAGCGTCGCTGAATTTCGTCAGTAAGCTGCTTGCCGCCGAACAACTGTTCACGAGTGTAGATGATCCGACCCTTGCTCAGAACGCTGAGGGTCATCATGGTCGCGCCGATGTCGATCACCGCAACGGTCATCTCATCGCGGTCACCATCGAGCTGATCGATCACCAGATCACAAGCCCGTTCCATCGCATAGGCTTCGACCTCGACCACCCGCGCACTCAGGCCGGCAAGGGCAAGCGCAGCTTCGCGAATGTCGACGTTCTCACGACGGCAGGCGGCCAGCAGCACTTCAGCTTTTTCCGGGTTGCGCGGGGAGGATCCCTGGACTTCAAAATCAATGGCAACCTCATCCAGCGGATAGGGAATGTACTGATCAGCTTCAAGCTTGATCTGCTCTTCCATTTCCTCCGGATCAAGATCCGCATCCATTTCGATGGTCTTGGTGATCACTGCGGAACCGGCGACGGCGACCGCAGCTTGCTTGAGGGAGGATCGGGAGCGGGCCAGGACTTTCTCCAATGCCTGACCGACACCTTCAAGCTCGACGATGTTTTTTTCTACCACCGCACTAGGTGGGAGAGGTTCAACCGCATAGGCCTCGACCTTATAACGGTTACCCGAGCGACTGAGTTCGAGCAGCTTCACCGTAGTGGAGCTGATATCAATGCCCAGTAGCGTGTTCGCTTTTTTCTTTATGAGCCCTAGCACAGCCAATTTCCTATCAGCATCCGACACTTACGGACGGTTTATGTTTTCCTACATTAAATAACAGTCCTTGTACAAGCGCAAATAGCTAAAACAAAAAAAATGCGCTTATAATGCAGACTGTTAACCCGTTCTCATTGCACCACACAGCTAACCAATTCATTTGTCAGGGAATTTGCCTGTCCCTTATGCGCTTTCTAAAAATTTTATTCTGGTCCATTCTCGCTCTGATAAGCGCCCCCATCATGGGCCTCAGCGCTATCGCGCTCTATTTAAGCCCCAGCTTGCCGGACGTCGAGACCCTTCGCGACGTGCAATTACAGACCCCATTGCGGATATATAGCACAGATAGCAAATTGATAGCAGAATTCGGTGAAATGCGCCGTATACCTATTAGTTACGACCAAGTGCCGGAAAACTTTATTAATGCCATCCTGGCCGCCGAGGACGATAACTTCCTCAACCACCACGGCGTAGACCCGATGAGCCTTATGCGGGCGGTATCCGAACTGGTTCAAACCGGCAGTATTCAAACCGGTGGCAGCACTATCACCATGCAGGTCGCAAAAAATTATTTCCTGACCAGCGACCGGGTTTTTTCGCGCAAGCTGAATGAAATACTGCTGGCCCTGCAAATTGAACGCAGCCTGAGCAAGCGCGAGATTTTTGAACTCTACGTTAACAAGATCTACCTCGGCAACAGAGCTTACGGAATTGAAGCGGCAGCGCAAGTTTACTACGGCACCTCGATTGACCAGCTCCCGCTGTCTGATCTAGCGATGATTGCCGGCCTGCCAAAGGCGCCGTCCCGATACAACCCTATCTCCAACCCGGAGCGAACCCTGCTACGCCGTGACTGGATTCTTGGCCGCATGCTGAGCCTGGGATTCATTGACCAGGACGAGTACGACCTGGCTGTAGCCAACCCCATCACCGCGACCAACCATGGTTCCAACCCTGAACTGGAAGCACCTTATGTAGCCGAAATGGCGCGTCTGGAGATGCTAAGCAAATTCGGCGAGGATGCTTATATCAACGGCTATCACGTATATACCACCGTCGATAGCAAGCTACAGACGCTAGCCAATACCTCGCTGCGCGGTGGCCTGATGAGCTACGATCAGCGTCATGGCTATCGCGGCCCGGAAGCTCAGCATCCCGATAGCAACCCTGCAGACTGGCCCGACCTGTTGCGCAGCTATCGAGGCATGGGGGGCTTGCTGCCCGCTATCGTCACCAGCGTTGGAACAGACAAGGTGACCATCCAACTGCGCGGCGGCGCCATGGGTGAGATCAGCTGGGACGCCATGCGCTGGGCGCGCCCTTACCTCAACGCCAACAGCATGGGCCCAAATCCGCGTCAGCCCGCAGATGTGCTGGCGGTCGGCGATATCATTCGCGTAGTCGGTTTGGAAGATATCCAGTTTCGTCTTAGCCAAGTACCTACCGCACAGAGTGCTCTGGTTGCGCTGTCACCCCAAGATGGAAGCGTGCAGGCACTGATCGGCGGTTTTTCCTTCGTGCAGAGCAACTACAATCGCGTTACCCAGGCGCGCCGCCAACCCGGATCGAGCTTCAAGCCCTTCCTTTACGCTGCGGCGCTCGACAACGGCTATAGCCCGGCGAGCATGGTCAATGACGCCCCCCTGGTGTTCGTCGATGAGTATCTCGACTCCGCTTGGCGCCCACAGAATTCAGGCGGTGATTTTCTCGGCCCGATCCGACTCAGAGAGGCCCTGTATCGATCACGCAACCTGGTATCCATTCGTCTGATGCAGGACCTCGGCGTCGACAAGGCACTGAGCTATATAGAACACTTCGGTTTTAGCCGTGCTGATCTGCCACGTAATTTGTCCGCCTCGTTGGGCACCCCTGAACTGACACCGCTGCAAATAGCCCAGGGGTACACCACCATCGCCAATGGTGGCTATGCAGTTAAGCCCTATTTGATCGAACGTATCGAGGATCATCGCGGGCAGATTCTTGAGGTCTCTACTGCGGCAGTGACACCGGGCGCCAAGAAGATCCATGAGGAACGACTGGCGCGCTACGCCCAGGCCGCCAATTTTGCCGATCCGAACTTCAACCTTCCCGAACTGCCTGAGGCTGAGCAGGTCATCGACCCGCGCACCACCTACCAGCTCACCAGCATGCTGCAGGATGTGATCACCCGAGGCACAGCCTCGCGCGCACGGGAGCTGCAACGCGGAGATCTGGCGGGCAAGACCGGTACCACTAATGATCAGAAAGACGCCTGGTTCGCAGGCTACAACGGCGATTTTGTCACCATTTCCTGGGTCGGCTTTGACCAGCCCAGCACTTTGGGTCGGCGCGAATACGGCGGTACTGCCGCGCTACCGATCTGGATGGAATTCATGGCCGGGGCGCTGAAAGACCGGCCTGAACATAGCCAAGCAATGCCAGAGGGGCTGACGACGGTGCGGATTGACCCTGCGACCGGTCGTACCGCGCGCCCTGGCAGCTCAAATGGCTTTTTCGAAGTCTTCAAGGAAGAAGATGCACCACCGCCCTGGGACGAAATAGAAAGCGGCGCCTACCCGTCTGGCGGCAGCGACGCTATACCTCAAGGGCTGTTCTGAGCCAGGTGCATCACCTGCTGCCGTAACCAGAGGTTGACCGGATCCTGGTCAACCTCCTCATGCCAGTACATGCTCAAACCGATAGATGGCAAAGGTAGCGGCATCGGCAGCAATCGATTGCCCAGCGGCAGACTGACCAGCTCGGCATGCCGCCGGGACATGGTCAGCAACAGATCGCTCTGGGCGACCACCATGGCGGCCGCCTGATAATTCTGGCAACGCTGGACAATCCGTCGTTCAAGCCCAAGATGCCCCAATGCCAGATCTTCGAACGATAAACCCCGACGCCACGACGCCACCGCAATGTGTTCAGCCGCCAGATAGCGTTCGGCACTCAGGCTACCGCTAAAGTCCGGCCCGGCGACCACGCAAAGGGGTTCTGCAAGCAACTGCGTCTGCCTCAGCACGGGCTCGACTGGACGCGCAATCTGTATAGTCAGATCCACCCGCCCAGAGGCCATTTCCAGCTTCAGATCCTGCCAGCGGACGCCGGCCGTTTTCACCCGGCAGAACGGCGCGGCGCGTCGCAAGTGCAGTAACAACTCGGGCAAGAGCAACGGCTCCAGCTGCTCCGGCAAGTTCAGGGTAAACATCCGGCTATCGCGTTGCGGATCAAACGACTGCAGGCGACCCAGGCTTTGTTGCAACCGCTCCAGTCCATCGAGGATGTCCGGTGCCAGCCGCACGGCCAATGCGCTGGGCGAGACGCCGCGTCCGTCACGCACAAACAGCGGGTCATTGAAATGCGCGCGTAGCCGGGCCAGGGCATGGCTGACCGCGGACTGGCTGACATGCAAGACGGTAGCCGCACGGGTCAGGCTGCGCTCGCGGTAGATAACCTCAAAGGTCCGGAACAGATTGAGATCGATCCGTGAAAGGGCAGGACTGACATGTTCGTCGCTCATGAAACCTCAAGGATGCACAATGAACCAGCCATTTAAGCTGATTTATAACCCCATTGCATGAATTAGATTCATTATACCGAATGAATAATGATCGCTTCACCCAAACCCGTCATCGCCCTACCCTTGGCTGACAAAAAACAGCTAGCGGATGCCACCAGGAGTACTTCGATGGGCGACGACGTCACGCACGAGCAACACTATCTTCAGCAACTCCAGGCGCTGCAGCAACAGGCCTGGCCGGCCTCCAGCGCGCGCGAACCGGTATATCCGCTCGGCGAGAAACCGCTGACCGAGTACCTGCGACATTGGGCCCAGACCACGCCGGACAAACCCGCTGTACGGTTCTACGGCTATGACCTCAGCTACGCCGAACTGGATGATCTGAGCGACCGTTTTGCCGCGCTGTTGATCGAGCAGGAGGTACGCCCCGGCGACCGGGTTGCGGTGTTCATGCCCAATTGTCCGCAACTGCATATCGCCTTTTACGGCATCCTCAAGGCTGCCGCCATTCACGCCCCGGTCAGCCCGATGGCGATGCCGATGGAACTGAGCTACCAACTCAAGGACAGCGGCGCCAGCGTCATTATCTGCTTCGATCAGTTGCTACCAGTGTTTCGCGAGATTGGTGAGCAGACCCAAGTGCGGCTGGCAATCGCCACCAGCCTTTCGGAAATCTGCCCCAAAGAGCCGTCCATCCCGGCACCTGATCTGCTACGCACGCCCAAACTGCCGGTCATCGATTATATCGATATGCTGCCCTCGCTCAAAGGCATCCAGCCCGCCAATGAACTGCCCGCCCCTGCTCTAGACGATATCGCCGCGCTGAACTACACCGGCGGGACCACCGGCCTGCCAAAAGGCTGCATTCATACCCATGGCGACATGCTTTATACCTGCGCGAGCTTTGTCCCAGCCGCACTGGGTTTGGACACTGAGCGCGTCAGCCTGAACTTCATGCCGGAGTTCTGGATTGCTGGCGAGAACGCCGGGTTGTTATTCCCAGTGTTCACCGGCACCACGCTGGTGCTGCTGGCCCGCTGGGATGCCCTGACGTTCATGAGCGCGGTGCAGCATTACCGGGTCAACCACGCCGGTCTACTAGTCGACAGCGCGTCGGAAGTGCTCGACCATCCGCAGGTCAACGACTTCGATTTCAGCTCGCTGCAGATCACCAGCTGCGTGTCCTTTATCAAGAAGCTGACCCCGGAATACCGTCAGCGCTGGCGCCAGCTGACCGGCTGTACGCTGTTTGAAACCAGCTTTGGTATGACCGAAACCCACACCTGCGATACCTTTACCGCCGGCCTGCAGGACGACGACTTCGACCTCAAATCCGCGCCGACCTTTGTCGGCTTGCCAGTGCCAGGCACCGAGTTCAAGGTCTGCGACTTTGCCACCGGCGAGTTACTGCCATTGGGCAGCGAAGGCGAGCTCTGTGTGCGTTCACCATCGCTGCTCAAGGGTTACTGGAACAGGCCCGAGGCCAGCGCCGAAGCATTGCGTGACGGCTGGCTGCATACCGGCGATAGCGGCGTGATTACCGAGCAAGGCTTTATCCGCTACCTCGGCCGGCGCAAGGAAATGCTCAAGGTCAACGGCATGAGCGTGTTTCCCAGCGAGCTGGAAGCCATGCTCGGTCAGCATCCAGCCATTCTCGCGTCGGCGGTGATCGGCCGCCAGGACGACAAGCGCGGCGAGTGTCCGGTGGCCTTTGTAGTGAGTAAACCAGGCAGCGCCCTGGAGGCACAGGAGCTGGTCCACTGGTGCAAGCAGGCCATGGCTATTTACAAGGTACCGGAGGTGCGGCTGGTGGACTCTCTGCCCATGACCGCCACCGGAAAAGTGAAAAAGAACGAACTGCAAGGCTGGCTTTGATGACCTTCAAGAAAATACTGATCGCCAACCGCGGCGAAATTGCTATTCGCCTGGCCCGCGCCGCAGCCGAACTGGATATTCTCAGCGTCGCGGTTTTTGCTGAAGACGACGCTCAATCATTGCATGTGCGCAAGGCCGACCAGTCCGTCGCCTTGAGCGGGCGCGGCGCTAGCGCTTATCTAGATGCCGAGCAGTTGATCAAGCTGGCACTTGAATACCAGTGCGATGCGATTCATCCGGGTTACGGCTTTCTCAGCGAGAATGCCCGCTTCGCCAAGCTCTGCGATGCGGCCGACATCTGCTTTATCGGCCCGGCGGCAAAGGTGCTGGAGACCTTTGGCGACAAAGCCAGCGCACGCCGCCTGGCGCTTGAGCAGCAGGTACCGCTGGTGCAGGGCACCAATCAGGCGACCAGCCTGGAGCAGGCGCAGGCCTTTATGCAGGAGCTCGGGAGCGGTAGTGCCATCATGCTCAAGGCTCTGGCCGGGGGCGGTGGACGGGGCATGCGTGCGGTGTTGGATACAGCCGACCTGCAAGACGCCTTCGCCCGCTGCAGCTCCGAAGCCAAGGCCGCCTTCGGCAATGGCGATCTCTATGCCGAACGCTTGATCCGCCGAGCGCGACATATCGAAGTACAAATCATCGGTGATGGCCATCAGGTCAGTCACCTGTGGGAACGCGACTGCACCCTGCAGCGGCGCAACCAGAAGCTGCTGGAAATCGCCCCGGCGCCTGGGTTGGACCCGGCAATACGCCAGCGCATGCTCGACGCCGCGGTCAAGCTGGCCCGTGCAGTCGCCTATCGCGGGCTGTGCACCGTGGAGTTTCTGCTGGACGAGGACACCGGCGACTTCGTGTTTATGGAAGCCAACCCACGCATTCAGGTCGAGCATACCGTCACCGAGGCCATCACCGGCATCGACCTCGCGCAAACGCAAATACGCCTCGCAGCGGGTGCCACTCTCGACCAGCTACAACTCACCCAGGAGCAGATCCCCGCCGCCCAGGGCCACGCCGTACAACTGCGCATCAACCTGGAGAGCATGAGCAGCGACGGCAGCGCCAAGCCCGCAGGCGGCACGCTGGGCGCCTATGAACCGCCCAGCGGGCCTGGCGTGCGCGTTGATGGCTACGGTTACAGCGGCTACACCACCAGCCCGAGCTTTGACTCGCTGCTGGCCAAGTTGATCGTGCACGCCAACGCCGAGTATCCGGCAGTGCTGCGCCGCGCCTATCGCGCGCTCTGCGAATTCCGCCTGGAAGGTGTCAGCAGCAACCTGCATTTTTTGCAGAATCTGCTGACTCACCCGCAAGTGCAAAGCAATCAGGTGACCACAGGCTTTATTGAAAATCATGCTGCGGAACTGATCGCAGCGCGCCAAAGGGAAGAACGGGCTCACCCCCACCTGTATTTCCAGCACATCGGGCAAGCGCAGGCAGTGCAGACAACAGCGGTCGATGCGCCGCCCGGAACAGAACCGCTGAATGCGCCAGTCCAGGGAGTGTTGGTCAGCCTCGACGTGCAGCCCGGAGACAGCATTGCTGCGGGTCAGCAGGTGGCGGTAATGGAAGCCATGAAGATGGAGTTTGTGGTCAAGGCCGAGCGCAGCGGTATCGTCCGGGTGCTAACCTGCAGCCCGGGCGACAACCTGTTTGAAGGCAACCCGCTGCTGTTTCTCGAGCCCGCTGAAGTGCAAGGCGGCGATGCGCTAAATGAGGAACAGGTCGATATCGCGCATATCCGCGCCGATCTGGCTGAACTGCTTGAGCTGCACGCCAATCTGACTGACGAGCGCCGCCCCGACGCGGTGGCCAAGCGGCGCAAGACCGGACAGCGTAGCGCACGGGAAAACCTCGCCGATCTGCTCGACAACGGCAGCTTTATGGAATACGGCGGCCTCGCGCTGGCGGCTCAACGTACCCGCCGCAGCCACGAAGATCTGCTGAAGATGAGCCCGGCAGACGGGCTCATCACCGGCATCGGCACCGTCAACGCCGAGCTGTTCGGCGTCGAAACCGCGCGCTGCATGGCCATGAGTTACGACTACACGGTATTCGCCGGCACCCAGGGTGCGATGAACCACAAGAAAACCGACCGTATGCTCGAACTGGCCGAGCAGTGGCGGCTGCCGCTGGTGTTCTTCACCGAAGGCGGCGGCGGTAGGCCCGGCGATATCGATAAGGTCGGCGTGGCCGGACTCGACTGCACCACCTTTATGCGCATGGCCCGCCTGAGCGGTCAGGTACCCCTGGTTGGCGTGGTCTCCGGGCGCTGTTTTGCCGGCAACGCGGCTTTGCTCGGCTGCTGCGACGTAATCATTGCCACCGAGAATGCCACCGTTGGCATGGCCGGCCCGGCGATGATCGAGGGCGGCGGCCTGGGCAGCTATACGCCCGAGCAGGTTGGGCCGATGAGCATGCACGGACCCAATGGCGTGATCGATGTACTAGTCAAGGATGAAGCCGAAGCCACCCGGGTAGCCAAGCAATACCTGGCCTATTTCCAGGGTGATCTGCCAACTGGTGACAGCAAAGACCAGCGTCAGCTACGCCACCTGATTCCAGAAAACCGCCTGCGTGTCTACGACATCCGCCAGGTAATCGAGACGCTGGCTGACACCGGCTCGGTCCTGGAGCTGCGCCGGCAGTTCGCGCCGGGACTGATTACCGCGCTGATCCGTATCAACGGTAAGGTCTTCGGCCTGATCGCCAACAACCCGATGCATCTGGGCGGTGCCATTGATGCCGCGGCTGGCGACAAGGCAGCGCGCTTTATGCAGCTGTGCCAGGCGCATGGCTTGCCGATAGTATCGCTGTGCGACACGCCCGGCTTTATGGTCGGGCCGGATTCCGAACGCCAGGCGACCGTGCGCCATGTCTCGCGCATGTTCGTCACCGCCGCGAGCCTGAAAGTGCCGTTCTTCACCGTAGTGCTACGCAAGGGCTACGGCCTGGGTGCTCAGGCCATGGCGGCGGGCAGTTTTATGGCGCCCATGTTCACCATCGGCTGGCCCAGCAGCGAGTTTGGCGCTATGGGGCTGGAAGGCGCGGTCAGGCTGGGTTACGCCAAGGAGCTGGCAGCCATTGAGGATGAAGGTGAACGCCAGTTGCAGTTCGACAAGTGGGTGGCCGAACTCTATCGCCGCGGCAAGGGCGTGAGTATGGCCAGCTTCCTGGAAATTGACGCGGTGATCGACCCGATGGAAACCCGTGACTGGCTGCTACGTGGCCTAAGCTCCGCGCCACCGGAATCCCTGACCAAGGGCCTGCGACCTTTTGTGGACACCTGGTAGTCAGGCTTCGGACATCTGCAGCTGCAGCCGCTGAGCGTTTTCCAACGCCAGCGACTGATGGCTGACAATGACCAGAATACCCTGTGCTTGCCGGCGTAACAGCGTAACCAACACTTGCTCACGGGTGGCTGCATCCAACCCGGCAAAGGGCTCGTCCAGCAACAGCACCGGGCGCTGCGCCAGCAGCAGACGCGCCAGTGCAATGCGCCGCGCCTGCCCGCCTGAGACCTGTGCTCCGTACTCGCCCAGCGTGGTGCTGAGCTGCGCCGGCCGGCCGCGCACCCAATCCGCCAGAGCAACATCCTCCAGCACCTCCCAGAGCTGCTGCTCTGTCGCCTCTGGCTGGCCAAGACGCAGGTTTTCGGCCAACGTCATATCGAATATATCCAGCTGCTGCGGCAAATATCCAATCACTGAGCGCCATTGCCAATGCTCGTACGCTTCGCCGTTCAACAGTCGCTCACCGGTGAAAGGCAGTGGCTCACCGGCCAGCACATCAAGCAACGTTGACTTGCCGCAGCCGGATGGGCCACTCAGTAGCAGCACCTCACCAGCCCTCAGCTGCAGATCGACTCGCTGAGGACCACTCAAGGCGCCGCCGTGCCGGGCACTCAGATCTTTGAGGCTCAGGCTCGGCAGTTCCGTCAGAGGCGCAGCCCCTTCTTCGATCCGGCTTGCAGGTGAGCGGGTCAGTTGGTTGAGCCTGTCCCGCGCGGCCTGACTCAAACCCAGTGCAATAAAGCTCTGCGCCAGCGGCAACAGCACCTCTGTCAAACCCAACAGACCCAGCACCGCAGCCAACAGCAGGGGCAAGCTCAACTCGCCGGCTTGCACCAGTAAACCGCCTTGCCAGAGCAGCCCCAACAGACTTAGAGCCAGCCCCAGTTGCTGACCCGCAGCTATCAGACTGCCCAATTGCTGCTGACGCAAGCGCTGTTGATTGAAAACATGATCTTCGCTGTCAAACACCGCTTGCCGCACCGACCAGCGCTGCCACAACAGCAGCGGCGTCAGCAGCTGCAGGTTATCCAGCAACAGAATACGCCGCTGCTCGGCGAGACTGACGTCCGCTCGCGCCAGACGTGCCGCATGCCGGCCCGCCAGCAAGGGCAAGATTAACCAGGCCAGTAGCAAGCCCGGTAGTGCAGCCAACGACAGCACAGGCGCCAGCAGATAACAGCCGCCCAACAGCAGCAAGACCAATAGTGACGCCCAGAACCAGGGCGCGACCACGCGCAATGGGAAGAAATCGAGCAAATCAATATCCGCTACCAGGCGGTGCATAGTGCTGGTAGAACGCGTTAATGCAGCATGACCGCGCGCCGTCACGCGAGCGAACAAGCTGATGCGCAGATCCTTCAGCAACCCCAGCGCCGCATGGTGCGATGTAAGCCGCTCTGCGTAGCGCCCACTGGTGCGTACTATGGCGCACAGGCGGATCAGTGCCGCCGGACGAAAATAATCAAAGCCGTAAGCGGCTGTAGTTGCCAAACCGGCCAGGGCTGCCGCGCTGATGAACCAGCCAGATATTGCCAGCAAGGAAATGGCTGCGAACAGTGTGCAGGAGCCCAGAAACAACGCCAGATGCCACTCACCCAGCCGGCTGCGCAGCAGGCCTCGCAGACGCAGAGGCTGCGCTTGCCGGCTCATGCTGTTACCTGCATTGCGCTTGGCGTATCCAGATTGACTACTCTATCGGCCCAGTCCAATCCTTCCAGTTCATGACTGACCAACAGCAGGGTACGCCCGTGGCTAAGGCGCTCAAGCAGCCTGTTGATATGTGCTGCCGTTTGCGGGTCGAGATGCGCAGTCGGCTCGTCCAGCAACCAGACCGGAGTATCACGCAACAACAGCTGCGCCAGCGCCAGGCGGCTCAGTTGACCACCGGACAAGCCCAGCCCCCGCTCGCCCAGGGGCGTCTGCAGCTGCAGCGGCAATTGCCGGATCAGCGGCCAGAGTGCGACTTGATCCAGTACCGTCACCAGTTGCTCATCGCCCGCTTCAGGTGCCGCCAGGCGCAGATTCTCGGCCAGAGTGCCGTGCAGCAGTTGCGGCTGCTGCGCCAGATAACCCAGCTGTTGATGCCAGTCTGCGCGTCGTAACATCATCAGCGACTGCTGATTAATCCGTATCTCACCGCTGTAGGGCAGAAAGCCCAGCACCGCCTGCAGCAGGCTGGACTTACCACTGCCGCTGACGCCTCGCAGGACAACCCGCTCTCCGGCAGCCAACTGCAGAGTGAAAGGTGCCAGACGCTGGGCTATTTCCACCTGGTGAAACTCCAGTGCCGGCGCAGCAGCCAACTGCAATGGCCGCTCCCCCGGATGCTGCCAAACCTGCAATTCAAGCAGCGGCAGCAACTCGGACAGCGCCGCTTCAGCTTCCGCCTTGGCATGGTAGTCAGTGCCCAGTTGGCGCAGCGGGTTATAAAACTCCGGCGCCAGCAGCAGAATAAAGAGCGCGCCCTGATAAGCCACCGGAACGCTACCCTTGGCCCAAGGTAGAATCCCCAGCAAGCCCAGACCCAGGTAGAGCGCTACCAAAGCAATTGCCAGCGCAGAGAAGAATTCCAGTACGGCGCCAGACAAAAAGGCCATGCGCAATACCCGCATGGTACCGGCACGATAATGCTCTGCCGCCTGCGCCACCTCAGCCTCCGCTTGCGGCACCGCTTGCAGTTGCTGCAACGTCTTCAGACCGCGCAACAGATCCATAAAGCGGCCGCTCATACGCGCCAGGGCGACGAACTGCTTCTGGCTGGCAGCCGCCGCCGCCTTGCCTAGCAGAATCATGAACAGCGGCACCAGCGGCGCAGTCAGCAGCATCAGGGTCGCCGCCAGCGGGCTGTAGTAGAAAATACAGACCAGCAGCGTGAGCGGCACCAGCAGCACCAGATAGCGCTGCACGTGATACCGACTGATATAGCCGTCCAGCGCATCCACCTGCTCCAGCAAGCGGCTAGCAAGCACTGCATCAGCGCCCAATGCCTGCCGGCCCGGACCCAGCGCAGCCAACTGCGCCAGTAGCTGTTGGCGCAAGCCGGTGCGGGCCTGCACGCTGGCCTTCTGGCACAGCCGTTCACGGGCGTATTGCAGCAGCGGACGCAGCAACAGACAGATCAACAGCCAGGGCAGAAGTGCTAACAACAGGTTGAGGTTCAACGCAGCAGAGCCCTGCTGTTGCCAGTCGACCAGCCAATCGGAGAACAAGCGCGCAAGCAGCCAGCTCTGCCATACCAGCAACAAAGCGGCGACATAGGCCAGCAACAAGGCGTTATTCAAAAGCTGTTTGTGCGGCGCCAGCACCTGAGCAAGCCAGTACTGTACGCCGCCGGGGGTGGCCTCAGTCGGTCTGATCTTCTTCACCAACATAGCCATTGAGTTCCAACCACATCGCATTCACGATCGCGAAAGCAGCGGCCAGCGAGACACCAAGAATCCAGGTGAAATACCACATTGCGTTCTCCTTAATACAGGCTGTGAGAGTTGTCACGGATGTGCTGCTCGTTCAAGCGGCCGCGCATCACGAAGTAGCCCCAGGCGGTGTAGGCCAGAATCAGCGGCACAAACACACAGACCACTGCTAACATGATGTACAAGGTGGTTTCACTGGCAGTGGAATCCCACATGGTCAGACTGTGATTGGGTATCAGCGAAGACGGCATGACAAAGGGGAACATGCTCACACCAGTGGTTACCAGCACCATCGCCATCGCCAGCGCCGAGCTGACAAAGGCCGGTGCGTGCCAGCGCAAGCGGCTGAACAACGAACACAGCACGAAGCAGATAACCCCCAGCGCCGGCACCAGCCATAGCAGCGGTTGCTTGCCATAGTTGTTGAACCAGGCACCAGACACTACCTCTACCACCTTATCGGTGGTGCGGTTGCCGCCATTGGTATCAATCACACTGACCACCTGATAGCCGTCAATACCAAGCCACAGCCAGACACCGCCGAGTACAAAGAGCAGCGCACAGATCAGCGCCAGCAGGCTGGAAATACGCTCGCTGCGCGCCTTGATCTGCCCTTCACTCTTGAGCTGCAGGTAGGTTGCGCCATGGTTGACGAACATCAGCAGACTGAGCACCCCGGCCAGCAGCGCAAAGGGATTGAGCAGGCCCAACAGATTTCCGGTGTATTCCAGCCGCAACAAATTGTCGAACTGAAAAGGCACACCCAGCAGCAGGTTACCGAAGGCAACACCAAACACCAGCGCTGGCACCACAGAACCCAGCGTCAGCAGCCAGTCCCAGCGGCTGCGCCACTGTTCATTGTCGATCTTGGAGCGGTATTCCAGCGCCAGGGGTCGCAGGAACAGCGCAAACAGGGTCAACATCATGGCCAGGTAAAAACCACTGAACGCAGCAGCGTAGACCGTCGGCCAGGCCGCAAAGAGCGCACCGCCAGCGGTCACCAGCCAGACCTGATTGCCGTCCCAGTGCGGCGCAATGGCGTTGATCATCACCCGCCGCTCATCGTTGTTCTTGCCGACCACCTTGAGCAGCGCCGCCACCCCCATGTCGAACCCATCGGTAACCGCAAAGCCGATCAATAGCACACCAATCAGCAACCACCAGATAAACCGCAGCGCTTCATAATCCATGATCAGGCCTCCTGTGCAATGGTGGTTTCAAGGTCATAGCGACCGGTATGCAGGCTTGACGGCCCCTTGCGTGCGTACTTGGTCATCAACCACATTTCGATGACAACGAAGATGGTATAAAGCACCGCGATGGAAATCAGGGTGAACCAGATCTCGCCCGCAGCAAGATTGGATGCGGCCATGTGCGTCGGCAGAATCTCACCAATCGCCCAGGGCTGGCGGCCGTACTCGGCAACAAACCAGCCGGTCTCACTGGCAATCCACGGCAAGGGCAGACTGAACAGGGCAAACCTGAGCAGCCATCTTGGCTTGTCAACGGTGCGCCGAGCGCTGTGCCAGAAGGCGAAAGCAAACAGCACTAACATCAACACGCCGCAGCCCACCATGATGCGGAAAGCCCAGAATAGTGGCCAGACCTCGGGGATTGTAGCTTCCACAGTCAGCGCGATTTCTTCGGGCGTGGCATTGAGCACGTCATCGGTAAAACCACTCAAAAGCAAACCATAGCCGAGGTCATCACGCACCTCGTTGAACGCAGCAACAGTGGCCTCGGACTTGTCTCCGGCACGAATGCGTTGCATCAGGTCATAGGCTTCCTGCCCACGGATGATCCGCTGCAGGTTACCCTCCTTGATCTCACGCAGACCGGACACTTCCTCATCCAGAGAGCGGGTCGCTATCAGACCGAGTGCGGCGGGGATCTTGATGGCGTAATCAGTGTGTTGCGTTTCCTTATTGGGAAAGCCAATCAGGGTAAAAGCCGCCGGTGCCGGCTGGGTTTCCCACTCGGCCTCGATCGCCGCCAGCTTGACCTGCTGCACTTCGCCCAACTCATAACCGGATTCGTCACCCAGAATGATCACCGAAAGCACGCTGGCCAGACCAAAGGCCGAGGCAATCGCAAAGCTGCGCCGGGCAAAAGCCAGATCGCGTCCCTTGAGTAGATACCAGCTGGAAATCGCCAACACGAAGATGGAGCCCGTTACATAACCGGCTGACACCGTATGTACGAACTTGACCTGCGCCACCGGGTTAAGCAGCACTTCGGCGAAACTGGTCATTTCCATACGCATGGTTTCGATATTGAACTCGGAGCCGATTGGATACTGCATCCAACCGTTGGCGATCAATATCCACAACGCGGACAGGTTGGTTGCCAGCGCCATCAGCCAGGTGATTGTCAGGTGCTTCACCTTGCTCATACGCTCCCAGCCAAAAAAGAACAGACCAAACAACGTCGATTCAAGGAAGAAAGCCATCAGGGCTTCAATGGCTAGCGGCGCGCCGAAAATATCGCCAACGTAATGTGAGTAATATGACCAGTTGGTACCGAACTGAAACTCCATCGCCAGGCCGGTGGTCACGCCCAGAGCGAAGTTGATACCGAACAGCTTGCCCCAGAACTGGGTCATGTCACGGTAAATTTGCTTGCCGGTCATCACGTAGACCGACTCCATGATCGCCAGCAAAACCGACAAACCCAGAGTCAGTGGTACGAATAGAAAGTGAACCATTGCCGTGAAGGCAAACTGCATGCGGGAGAGCTCTACAATGTCCATCTGCGTACTCCGCTCGGAGGATGGTGAAACGCGGGTCATTCGAATCAACTACGCGGCAGGGGCCATAGCCGGGACCTGCCATGCTAGTGTGACGCACTTTAGGCGTGCTCGGGATTAGGCGAATTGACGCATGTCAAGGCGGCGCATCAATCGCTGTGCACGCGGCCTGTTGGGCGTGCAAAAAAAGGGGGGTTATGGGCGCCGGGCAAGCATTGCTGCTCGCGCAGCAGGCGGTTGAAAACCTGGGCGACGCAGGCAAGACATAGTAAAAATGGCCAAAAAAGCAGAGTGCAGGCGTTATAAATGAGCTTTTCGCTTTGCTCAGCCCTTCGAGTCCGCGCTCAAGCACGTTCCGTGAGGCCATTTCTAACGCAGCAGATAGTGCTTCACAAACCTGTCAGCGCGATCACCCGGTCCGCCCTGGGCAACAACACAGCGTCATGACCCAGAAACAGTGCCGTTCGGTTTGCCAGCCAGGGTTCCAGGCGCTTACTCACCCGCTCTCGCGTGGCCGCATCCAGGCCACTGAAGGGCTCGTCCAGAACAACCAATGGCGCGTCCTTGAGCAGCACTCGAGCCAAAGCCAATCGTCGCCCTTCACCGCCAGACAATTGTTTGCCCGACTCGCCGATCCAAGTATTGATCCCGGCAGGCAAGGCACTGACCAGCTCAGACAGATCGACCATTTCCAGCACCTGCCAGAGCTGCTCGTCGGTTGCGGAAGGCTTGGCCAGCAACAAGTTAGCGGCGATGCTGTCATGCAGCAATTCGGTTTGTTGTGTCAGGTAGCCGACTTGCGCGCGCCATTGGCTCAGCGACAGCTGGTCCAGCGGAGTGCCGCCCAGCGAGGTGCCGTCCGACAATGCGCCGCCCGCAATCAAGCGCCCCGAATCAGGATCGATCAGGCGTACAGCTAATGCCGCCAGAGTCGATTTGCCGCAACCGGACGGACCGACTATTGCCAAGCGCTCCCCCTGGCTCAGTGTCAGATTCAGCTGCTGCAGGCCCGCATACCGCACGCCGACGTTTTGCCAATGCAACGTTAGCTCGACTGGCGGGGTGGCAGGGTGATCCGGATCTACAAGCGCTGTGCTCATCGCCGTCTGCTGGTTCAAGCGTCTGGCTGCCGTGCGGGTGCCACCGAATTGAGCGAAGGCCGCAGGCAGCCCAGCGAAACCCTCACTTAGCGCCATCAGTGCCAGCGGGATCATGACCATCACCGGGCCGGACAAAAGTCCAGCAATATAGGCCTGGATGGCGCCAAACAGACCCACCATCACTGCGCCCATTATGCCCAGGGTCGCGAGCGCCTGACCAAAGGCAATCCGGCCCTGCAGCGCCAGTTGATCGTCCACCATCTGCTGACTGCCGGCCAACAACTGCTGGCGATGCAACGCCAGGGTGCCGGCTGCGGTCAACTCCGCCAGACCTT
The DNA here is from genome assembly GCF_000410875.1 of Halopseudomonas pelagia CL-AP6. Lineage (GTDB taxonomy): Bacteria > Pseudomonadota > Gammaproteobacteria > Pseudomonadales > Pseudomonadaceae > Halopseudomonas > Halopseudomonas pelagia. The sequence continues at coordinate 98,539 of NZ_AROI01000005.1, read as the reverse complement.
GTAGCTGCTCTACTGCAAGCACGCGCAGGCCATCCAGTTGCTCTACTCGCCGGGCGCTGTAGTGCAAACCCAACAACGCCATACCCAGTGTCAGGGCCAACAACAGCGCCAGCAGCACAGCACCAATCAAACCGGCCAGCGACAGATGGAAAACCGCGATCAACCCGCAGACCAGCACTATGCCGAGCAAGGCCACCAGCGGCGGCGCCAGCAAGCGCAGGTAAAGGGTATCCAGGGTGTCGATATCTGCGGTCAGGCGGTTAAGCCACTGGGCCGCACGCAGCCGACTCAGGGTCGCGCCGTCCAGCGCCGCCAGCGCGGCGAAATGCCGCCCGCGCAGATCCGCGAGCAGACTCAGCACTGTGTTGTGATTGAACACCCGCTCGAAATAGCGCGCTACGGTGCGTGTCAGGGCGAAAAAGCGAATACCGCCGCCCGGCATATATACATCGAACATGACGCGCTGCCCCGCCGCCCATAGCAGCGCCGTAACGCCGGTGGCTGTGATAAACCAGCCCGACAGCGCCAGGAGGCCCACCGCGCTGAATAGTGTCAATGCCAGCAGCAACGCACCAAGCCATAAGCGGCCGCGGCGCTGCATAATCAGTTTTAACCAGGGTTTTAGCTCATCCATCTACGAGCCTCCCCTTGACCAGTTCAATACGCCGTTCAGCCAGCGCCATCAGTGCCGGATGATGCGTAGCAATGATCAGCGTCCGGCCGCTGCCCGCCAGGCCGCGCAGGGCTTCTATCACCTCGGCCTCGCTCTGTTGATCGAGACTCGCGGTCGGCTCATCCAACAGCACCAACTCGGCGTCAGACAACCAGACTCGCGCCAGTGCCAAGCGCTGCGCCTGCCCACCGGACAGCCCGCGCCCGCCTTCGCCCAGCGGCGTCTCCAGGCCCCGTGGTTGAGTTGCCAGTAGCGGGCCAAGACCGACGGCGTCAATAGCACGCAACATCCCAGCCGCATCGGCTTGCGGCGCGGTCAGGTGCAGATTGTCGGCCCAACTGCCCTGGATCAGAAACGGCCGCTGCCCCAGCCAGGCAATGGCCTGCTGACCGGGCGCCTGACCGAACAAGCTGAGGCTACCATCATCAGGTTGCACGAAGCCGGCGATGCAATGCAGCAAGCTGGACTTGCCTGACCCCGAAGGGCCCACCAGCGCCACTACCTGACCACGGGCAATCTCCAAAGTGATGCCTTCCAGCACACGACCACGCCCTGGATAAGCCAGCGCCAGGTTCTGAATATGGATGTTATTGGCATCTGCGCCAGGAGTGAGGCTACCCGTCTGGACGCGGTTGGCCGCCGATTCGAGTTGCAGCGCGCAAAGGCCGTCCGCCGCTCCCAACGCCGCAGCGCGGTCATGGTAGGACTGCGCCAGACTGCGCAGCGGCTGAAAGAACTCTGGCGCCAAGAGCAGAATGAACAAACCGGAAAACAATGTCAGCTGCGCTGCCGGACCGTACTGGATATAGCCCAACAGACCAAAGCCGATATACATCGCCGCCACGGCAATGGCGACGGAGGCAAAGAACTCAAGCACCGCCGAGGATAGAAAAGCCACTCGCAGGGTGCGCATGGTCACCGCACGATAGCGCTCGGCTGCGAGCGCTACCGAGTGCGTTGCCGCCCCGACTTGACCGAACAATTGCAAACTGGTCAAGCTGCGCACCCGATCGAGAAAATGCCCAGCCAGACGGCCGGCTTCGAGCACATGCTGCTGGCTGATCTTCTCCGCACTCATACCCACCAGCGCCATGAACAGCGGAATCAACGGCGCAGCAAACAGCAGGAACAACGCGGCCAGCCAGTCGAGCCAGAACACCAGCAGCAGGATCGCAAGGGGAGACAATAACGCGAGCCATTGCTGCGGCAGGTAGCGGGCGTAATAACCATCCAGCGCCTCGACCTGCTCGACCCATTGGTTGGTCAGGCTCGCACTGGAGCGGTCTGCCAAGCGTACCGGGCCCAGTTCAGCCCAGTAAGACGCCAGTTGTTCGCGCACCTGCTGGCGTACCCGGGCGCTGGCACGCTGACCACAGCGTTCCTGAGCGGCCTGCGCCAAGGCTCGCAGCAGGATGACCAGCGCCAGCCCGGCGCCGGGCCACAACAGGTTGAAATACGGCACCTGCTCAACCACTAGCGCATGAACCAGCCAGGCAATCAAACCCATCTGGGCCATGATGGCTAGCGTCTGCGCCAACCCCAGGAGTACCGCAGCGTGGTGCCAGGATCGGACCACCAGGCCCTGCTGCCGCAACCAATCGCGGCTGCGGCGTCCAGACTCAGTGATAGCCTTCACCCACGCGGACCTTGCCGCGGAACACCCAATAAGTCCAGGCCGTGTAGCCGAGGATAATTGGAATCACGAAGAGCATCCCGATCAGCAGGAACAACTGCGACTCCGGCGCCGAGGCCGCATCCCACACGGTGAAATTCGGCGGAATAACGTAGGGCCAGCGAGTCCAGAGCAGACCGAAATAGGTCGCCGCAAACATCGCCATCGTCGCCAGAAAGGGTATCGCCTGCCTGCGCTTGCGTAGGCCGCGCCAGATCTGGAAGGCAAAGAACAGTGCCAGCACCGGGAAAACCCAGATCCAGCGAATCACCGCGAACCAGCGTTCATAGGCAGCTGGATCGACCCACGGCGTCCAGATACTAATAATGGCAAATACCGCCAGCACCGCGCCGAGCAACCAGGGCGCCAGACCGTAGGCCCAGTCCTGAATATAGCCCTCGGTTTTCATAATCAGCCAAGTACAGCCGAGCAGCGCATAACCTGCCATCAGTCCCAGCCCGGTCATCACGGTGAACGGGGTCAGCCAGTCAAAGGCACCACCCGCGTATGCCAACCCCTCGGTTTCATAGCCCTGAATATAGGAACCGACCACCACGCCCTGGGCAAAGGCGGCGAGAAAGGAACCACCAGCAAAGGCCCAATTCCACAGATAGCGCGAGCTCTTCGCCTTGAAGCGGAACTCGAACGCCACACCACGAAAAATCAGACCCGCAAGCATCAGGAACACGCCAATATACAAGGCTGGCAACAGGATCGAATAAACCAGCGGAAAAGCACCCAGCAAGCCCGCCCCGCCAAGCACCAGCCAGGTTTCGTTGCCATCCCATACCGGCGCCACCGAGTTCATCATCACATCGCGCGCGTCTTCGTCCGGCGCAAAGGGGAACAACATACCCACGCCCAGATCAAAGCCGTCCATCAATACATACATGATCACCGCGAAGGCGATGATACCCGCCCAGATCATCGACAGGTCGAAGATTTCCATTTCCATATTCAGGACCCCTTCTGTTCAAGTGGTACATCACTGCCCGAGAGTGGACGCGCCGGCCGGTGTACTTCATCCACATCGGAGGCCCGCTCGCCGATCTCCAGACCGTCCTGCAATACCCGCATCAGGTAATACAGACCCGCACTGAAAATCATCGCGTAGACCAGGATATAACCGAGCAAAGTAAACAGCGCCATACCACCAGTCAGCGAGGGCGTTACACCTTCGGCGTGACTCATCAGCCCGTAGACCAGCCACGGCGCACGCCCTGCCTCCGTCACGATCCAGCCGGCCAGCACCGCGATAAAGGGCGTAATACTCATTAGCCGCAGCCCTTGCAGGAACCAGGGCGTCTGCCAATAGCGCTGCTTGCGGCGCAACAACAGACCGACAAAGCCGAAGGCAATCATTAACAGACCCAGCCCAACCATGATGCGGAAGGCCCAGAACACCAGCGCTACCGGCGGCTGCTCGTCTACGGGCACGGCATTGAGGCCGGGCACTTCGCCCTCCGGATCGTGGGTGAGAATCAGGCTGGCCAGCTTGGGAATAGCAATTTCGAAGCGGTTACTCTGAGTCTCCTGATCAGGCCAGGCAAACAACAGCAACGGTACAGCGGTCGAGGTCTCCCAATTGCCTTCCATCGCTGCAACTTTGGTCGGCTGGTATTCCAGCGTGTTGATGCCATGAAAGTCGCCTACCACCGCCTGGGTCGGGGCCACGATCAGAATCAGCCACAGGCAAATGGACAGCGCCTTGCGGTTAATCTCCACCTCACGCCCACGCAACAAATACCAGGCGCTTACCCCCGCGACCACAAAAGCACCGGTCAGGAACGAAGCCAGGCCCATATGCGCAAAGCGGTACGGGAAGGAAGGATTAAAGATTGCTTCCGACCAGGAGGTAACGAAAAATACGCCATCGCGCAGCTCCACACCGGCCGGCGTATGCATCCAGCTATTGGCGGAGAGAATCCAGAAAGACGAAATGAAGGTGCCCAGTGCGACCATACAGGCCGCGAACAGATGCACTCCCTTAGGGACCCGATTGCGTCCGAACAGCAACACCCCGAGGAACGCCGCCTCCAGGAAAAACGCAGTGATCACCTCGTAGCTGAGAACCGGCCCGAGAAAGTTGGCCGCCGCATAGGAATAGTTGCTCCAGTTGGTACCGAACTGGAAGGACATGACGATACCCGACACCACCCCCATGCCAAACACCACCGCGAACACCTGCACCCAGAAAGCGGACAGGCGCTCCCATACCGGATTCCCGGTTTTGAAGAAGAGTATTTCCAGAAAGGCAATAAAGGACGCCAGACCGATGGTAAATACCGGAAAGATCGCGTGAAACGACACCACAAACGCAAACTGGATGCGCGACAGCAAGAGAGGGTCCAGTTCCATGAGCAAAGCTCCTTGATGGAAATAGTTTATGCCGCTTGTGCGGTATACAGATAGCGGGTCAGTAGAGGTTAGTCAAAAAGGACGAAGCTGTGACTGTATTGAGGCAGGAAATGTTCCAGGTCACAGTGTGCCCCGACGCAACGGCCAGGGCCAGGTGGTGGATTGCCGCAGCGCGAGTCCGCGTTAAACCAATACCCACAGCGTCACTGCCAATGGCAGCAATACCGCGGTAGTGATGCCCATCAAACTCATCCCAAGGGCGGCGAACGCGCCCGCTTCCTCGCTCCTTTCCAGTGACAGCGCAGTACCTATGGCATGCGCACAGATACCCATGGCCAAGCCCCACGCCGCCTCGGAACGGACACCGACAATGCGCAACAGCCAGGGCCCGAATACCGCAGCTATAACCGCAGTGATCATTACGAACACCGCCGCCAACGCAGCAATGCCGCCAGTTTGTTCAGCTACCAACATGGCAATGGGCGTGGTCACCGACTTTGGCGCCATGGTCATAACCAGTGAATGCTCAATGCCCAAGCCCCAGGCGATCAAGATGGTCGCGAGGGTCGCAAATGTGCCGCCGACCAATAGCGTGATCAATACCGGGGACAGAAACTCGCGAATGCGTCGCAGGTTGACATACAGCGGCACCGCCAGAGCGACCGTCGCCGGACCGATCAACACCATCAAGGGCGTCACACTTTGCTGGTAAGCGCTCAGCTCTCCACCGAGCAGAAGAATAATGCCGATGAGCAATAGAATGGACACCAGCACCGGATGGAACACCGGTATACCGCTGCGCTCGTAGAGCATTACCCCGGTTTGATAAGCCGCCAGCGTGACGCCGACCCAAAATAGCGGGTGATCCATCACGGCCTGCCAGGCTAATAATAAACTGCCGCTCATGGCTGGGACTCCTCAACCTGTTTGCGACGCATCAGGCGTTCCATTATCCAGCCGCATAACGGCAGTGCCAGAAACAGCGAAACGAACAAAGTGACGGCCATCGCCAAGCCATAACGCGCCATTTCCGCGCCGTAGGCCATCACGCCCACAGCCGGCGGCACCAGAATCAGCGGCAGATATTTCAGTAATCCACCGGCAGCATGCTCAAGCGGCTCGCCGACTTCGCCGCGTAACACTAGATAGATCAGCAGCAACACCATGCCAATGATCGGGCCTGGTAAAAAGGGCAGGAACAGGACGTTCAAACCGGTACCAAGCAACTGAAAAACGATGAGCCAAGTCAATCCGCGTAACAGCATAGGTCAATCCACTTACTAGCAGGTAACCTGCAAGGTTAAACACTGAATCTCCCAGTGCCTAGCCCTTGCGTGCGCGACCCGATAAAAAAGCCGGGCATTTGCCCGGCTCGCTTCACTCCTGCCTAACCCCTGCCGCTCAGTACCCGCGCAAGCTGGCAAAACGATCAGCGTGGTAACGGTAGTCGCCGAACAACAACTGCGCCGCCCGTGCCCGCTTCATGAACAAACCCACGTCAAACTCGTCAGTCATACCCATCCCGCCGTGCATCTGCACCGCTTCGTTGGTCGCCAGCTCCGCCACTTCGCAGCTCTTGGCCTTGGCCAGGCTGACCAGTTGGGAGGCATCGTCTGCGCCTTGATCCAGTGCCACCAGCGCCTTGAGCACTACCGACTTGACCAGCTCCAGCTCGCTGAACAGATGCGCACAGCGGTGTTGCAAGCCTTGAAAGGAACCCAGCACAACGCCAAACTGCTTGCGCTCCTGCAGATACTTTACCGTGACTTCGAAGGCCTCGGAGGCAATACCCAGCAGTTCTGCGGCAAGTTGCGCGTTCGCCACATCCAGCACCCTATCGAGAATCTCAAAGCCCTGGCCCTGCTCGCCCAACAGCGCACTGGCGTCCACCTGCACATTATCCAGACGCACAATGGCAGCGTTGCGGCTGTCGACCATGATGGTCCGCTCAACACTGACTCCTGCCGCTTGGCGATCGACCAGAAACAGGCTGATGCCCGCTCTGTCCTGCTCTGCACCGCTGGTGCGGGCAGAAACAATCAGTTTGTCTGCCACATGACCATCAATAACCAGGGACTTCTGTCCGTTGAGCACAAAACCGCCACCCTGGGACGTCACCGTGGTGGCAACGCGCGCAGGATTGTGCCGCGGCGCTTCATCCACCGCCAGTGCAGTCAGCAGTTGCCCTCCGGCGATGGCTGGCAACAGCGTCTGTTTCTGCTGATCAGAGCCGGCAAGTTGCAGCGCACAAACACCGATCACCGCCGTCGACAGCAACGGCGCCACGCTGAGATTGCGCCCAGCCTGCTCGAATACCTGGCCCATGCCGACATTCCCGAAGGCCGAACCGCCAAACTCTTCGAGCATCAATGTGCCGACAAAACCCATTTCCACCATGCTCTGCCACAACTCGCGGGAAAAGCCGGTTTCATCACGATGATCACGCAACTGGCGCAACTGACTGATCGGCGCATTTTCGCTGAGGAAGCCTTTCGCGGCGTCCTTGAGCATTTGCTGTTCTTCATTAAGTACCAAAGCTGCCATTGTCTTTACCTCGATTCGGTCACTGGAGCCCAAGAATGTTGCGGGCAATCACGTTGAGCTGGATTTCCGAGGTACCGCCCTCGATCGAGTTGCCCTTGGAGCGCAGCCAGGCACGCGGCACGGCTCCCTCTTTCCAGGCTGCACCTTCCCAGACCAGCGCGTCACTGCCGCGCAGCGCAACCAGCAACTCCTGACGGCGTTTGTTCACTTCGGTACCGTAATATTTGAGCATCGCCGATGCGGCGCCTACACCCTGCCCAGCCTTGGCTTCGTCCAGCACCCGCTCAGAGGTAAGCTCAAACGCCCGTGCGTCTAGCTCCCAGCGCGTCACTTCGCTGCGCAGGTATCCATCAGCCAGCTTGCCGTTGTCCAGACCAATGGCCTCGACCGCAACCTGCGGCAGGGTTTTCTGGCCTGCGGCGGTCTTGCCCATGCCGCCAATCATCTCGCGCTCGTGGGTCAGCAGGTACTTGGCAATGGTCCAGCCTGCATTGATTTCACCAACCACCTGATCTTTCTCAACGCGCACGTTGTCGAGGAAGGATTCGCAGAACGGCGAGCTGCCCGAGATCAGCTTGATCGGCCGCGTGGACACACCCGGGGTAGCCATATCAAACAGCACCAGGGTAATACCCAACTGCTTCTTGGCCTCAGGATTGGTGCGCACCAGGCAGAACATCCAGTCCGCCTTGTCAGCATAGGAGGTCCAGATTTTCTGGCCGTTGACAATAAAATGGTCGCCCTGATCCACCGCCTTGGTTTGCAAACCAGCCAGATCTGAGCCCGCGCCTGGCTCGCTGTAACCCTGGCACCAGCGGATCTCGCCCCGCACGATTGGCGGCAAATGTTGGCGTTTGAGCTGCTCTGAGCCAAACTTGAGAATCGCCGGGCCGATCATCCAGACACCAAAACTGGACAGTGCCGGCCGTGCTTGGATGCGCGCCAGTTCCTCGCGCAAGACCTTGCACTCGGCATTCGACAGCCCGCCGCCACCGTATTCCTGCGGCCAATCCGGCGCGGTCCAGCCCTTGTCCGCCATGCGCTCGAGCCACAGGCGCTGGTCTTCGCTCTTGAACTTGAAGTTGCGGCCACCCCAGCACTGATCATCGTCAGCAGTAGAGGGCGTGCGCATGCTCTGCGGGCAGTTCTCTTCCAGCCAGGCCCGGGTTTCCTCGCGGAACGCGTGCAGATCGGTCACGGGAAAATCTCCTCAATTGATCGGCTAATGGGACAAAAACGCAGAATACCCTAGTGGCGGGGGCTACGGCCTTTCACTTGACCTGCGGAATGGTGATCCATCAGTCAGGAGAATAGATTAGCTGTTTCGCCGGTTTGCTTACGGCCTGCCTTCCTCGAATGCAGCTACCCAGCATGGCAAAGGCCTGGACTTACTGCCTGCGTCTGCACCTGCGCAATAATCCTGTACTGCAAATCACAACCGCCTGGGCGCAGAAACATCAAAACGCCATTATTTTAATTGTACAATAAATACATTATGTATAAGATTGGTACGCATATTTGGCGCCAAATTATTGTATTGGCTCTGAGCGCACCGCATGAATACACAGGATCCGATTTTTTATGTTCCAACAACTCACGATCGCTCAACGCCTGGGGCTTGGCTTCGGCCTGATATTGTCACTGATGATCTTGATCACGCTAATCGGAATTAACCGCGTCGGCGTGATAGACAACACGCTCACCTCCGTAAGTGACAACGCCACCGTAAAGCAACGCTACGCAATCAACTTTCGTGGCAGCGTGCACGACCGCGCTATCGCTATTCGCGACCTTGTACTAGCACCCAACAACCAGGCCGTCTCTCGTCAGCTACAACAGATCGACCAGCTAAAGGCTTTCTATCAGGATTCGGCCGTCGCCATGGACGCGCTCTTTACCTCCAGCGGAGCCGTTGCCGAAGAGCAAAGACTGTTGGCCGCGATCAAGGACATCGAACGCAGCGCCCTGAGGCTCACCAGCCAACTGATCGACCTGCGACAAGCAAATCAATCCGCAGCAGCCCGGACCTTGCTGATAGCTGAGGTTTCGCCCGCCTATACAGACTGGTTGGCCCGGGTAAACGCGTTTATCGACTTTCAGGAACAGGTCATCGGTGATGAAATCGGCACCGTACGGGCCGTCGCTGGCGGCTTCCAGCTACTTATCCTGGCCTTCACCGGCATCGCAGTGCTGCTCGGCGTGCTGGTGTCGGTACTCATCATCCGCCAGATGCGCTCGACGCTGGGGGCCGAGCCCCATGAAGTTGCAGAAGTTATACGTCGATTGGCCAATGGCGAGTTGAATCAACGCATAGACACCCGCTATCCAAACAGCGTCATGGGTGCAACCGCCGACATGATTCAGCATCTGTCCGAGACTATTGCTCAGGTGCGTAGCGCCGCAGTGGAACTTAGCGTGTCGTCGGCTCAACTACTCGCCACCTCGGAAAACAACAACCAGCAGATTCACCTGCAATCCCGCGAAGCTGAACAGATGGCTACGGCGATCAACCAGATGGCAGCGACCGTCAATGAAGTAGCCGGCTACGCGGCCAGCGCCGCCTCCGCCACGCGTAATGCCGACACTGAAGTGGAAACCGGCAGCCGCATTGTTACCGCCACAGCCGGTGCTATTCAGAACCTGGCCCGCACATTGGAAACTGCAGCGGATACCGTTCAACAAGTATCCCGTGATAGCGCCAGCATCGAGAAAATCACTGCAGTCATCAACGCCATCGCCGAACAGACCAATCTGCTGGCGCTGAATGCCGCAATCGAAGCGGCGCGGGCCGGAGAACATGGCCGAGGCTTTGCCGTGGTCGCCGACGAAGTTCGTTCATTGGCCAACCGGACCCAGGATTCAACCCGTGAGATCCGCGAGATGATCGGTACCCTGCAGCACGGCGCAGGCAACGCCGCCAGTGTCATGGAAACCAGCAGAGAGCTGGCACAGAAGACCGTTGAACAGATCCTGCTGGCCGAGGGCGCCTTGCAGCAGATCAGCAACGAGGTGGGCGCGATCAACGATATGAACGCGCAGATTGCCAGCGCGTCGGAGGAGCAAAGTGCGGTAGCCGAGGAGGTCAACCAGAACATCAACCGCATTCACGATGCCACAGTGGAAACCTCTGCAGGCTCCAATCAGGTCGCGTCTTCCAGCAAGGTGCTGGCCAAGCTGGCGGATCAGTTGAAGCAACAGGTCAGCTTTTTCTCACTCTGAAAGTCGATCTGGAAAGGCGCGCTAGCGTTAGTCCACAATAATCTTCGGCACCTGCTGGGCGCTGCTCCGGCCCAACTGCGTCAGCCGCCCTGCAGCACGCAGCGCGATGTCGCTATTAGACGCGCCCAATCCACGCTGAAATGAAGCTGCATTTGGCATATCTATCGAGGCCGCCTCCTGGTTGCGTCGCGCGAGCCAAATACCGATGATGAGGAAAAGAGCAATCGCCGTCTGCGGACCCACTTGAGGATGCCCTGCACCCATGCCCGATTCCATAACAACGGCCAATACGGTCTTTGAATGCGCCATCACTCCTCGCTACACCGACCTGGATACCTGGCGCCACGTCAACAACTCACGCATTTACCAGCTGCATCAGGAGGCCCGCATCCTCGCGCATATCGCCCGCTTCGGTGCCGATGCCTGGTTTTCCGACGACGTCCGGCTGCGGCCGCTGCGCAGCATCACCCAGTACCGGCAAGTCACCTGGTACGGCAGTGACGTGCAGGCCCGCGTGCAGGTGCTCAGCTGCGAGCAGGATACCTACCGGGTGCGTAGCGACTTGTCACAGAACGGTCAGCATGTAGGGTCGCAGGAGTGTGTGATGGGCGCCTTCGTCAAAGGCCAACGGGTCGATCTGCCGGAGGATGTCCGCGAGCAGTTGCAGCACGCAGCGACCGGCACCGCCGAGCCGCTGCCGGCCAATGACTATGTCGAGCTAGCCAAGGCTGTTGAGCAGTGGCCCATGCGCCAGCAGCTCAGCGGCCGTTATGCTGATCTGGATGCCGATAGCCAACGCAGTGAAGCGGCACTTGCCCGTTATATGGAACAGGCACGCTTTGGCGCGATACGGGGTATAGACCTGGGCGACCTGGGCATTCTGATTGCCGCAGCCGATATCAGCTTTCTGCACTATCGCCCCGGTTGGGAGCCGGTGGAACTGGGATCAGGCATTACCCGGATGGGCAATACCTCATTCATCTTCACCGGTTGCGCTACCAGCGAGCATGGTCTGCAGGCAGTCGCCAACAGTGTGATGGTGGTCATCAATCAGGCGAGTGGCCGCCCGGCGCCACTAACCAACGCCATTCGCGAGCAACTGGGAAAATTGAAAGTGTAGGTTCACTCAGTTTTTTATCTGCCGCCCCTCCCTCCGGTGCCACCGTTGTCCGGGCACTGCCTGGGCACAGGCCTCGCACCCTGCAAAACCTGCGGTTTGGGCATCAAGGGACTTTTGCCCAGATTGCACGGTCTCATTCGGCAACCTCCCCGGTTTGAGCCGGGCGCGCGCTTCTTCTAAGATGCAGACGCAACTAACCCCAGGAGCCCCAGTGCCGCTACCTAGCGAATCCCCTTCACCAGCCTCTACGGCCTACAGTGGCGCTCAACTGCGCGGTTTCGCTCTGAGTCTGGCTGTCTGGCTGGCCCTCTGGGCCTTGCTTAGCAGCAACGAGGGATGGCTGCTCGGACTACCTCTGGCGCTGTTGGCAGCCTGGGCCGGGGTGCGTGCGAGCCTGCACGTCGGGCCAGTTCAGTTGCGATATCTACCCGCCTTTCTTGGCTTTTTTATCGCGGAGCTCTTTATCGGCGGCTGGGATGTCGCCCGCCGCGCCTGGCATCCACGCCTACCGATCAAGCCACAATGGGTTCGTTACCAGATGAGTTGTACTGAGCCCCGCGTTCAGCTGCTGCTGTCGGCCATGGTCGGTTTGCTGCCTGGAACCTTGGCTTCACACTTCGAAGGTCAGACACTCCACCTGCATGCGCTGGACCATCAGCAGAACTGGCGCAACACGGTAGGGCGTCTTGAACGACATCTAGGCCGCCTGTTGCAAGGCCCACAGTCATGATGTGGCTGGCCTGCATACTGCTGCTGAGCGTTGGCGCCGGGTTGTGGCGGCTGTGGCGCGGACCCACGCGCGCCGACCGGCTGATGGCCGTGCAACTGTTTGGCACCAGCGGCGCAGCGATCCTAATGCTGCTGGCGCAAGCACAGGATCAGCCCGCACTGCTGGACGCGGCGCTAGTATTGGCGCTCCTCGCGGCGGTGGTATGTGGGGCTCTGGTACAGTTGCTGCGGAGGCACCATGAGTGACTGGCTGATGTGGTTAAGCTGGCCGTTGCTGATCGGCGGCACTTTCTTTTTCATCGCCGGCACCCTCGGGGTGCTGCGCTTCCCTGACGTTTATAGCCGTCTGCATGCCGTCACCAAGGCAGATACTCTGGGGCTCGGACTGTTAGCCTTCGGGCTGGCGTTGCGTAGTGACGGCTGGCAGCCGGGACTGCAGATGCTGTTGGTCTGGGTCCTGGTGATGGCGTCGGGCGCCACAGCCTGCCAATTGCTCGCCCGCTACCAGCGTGAAATCGAGGCCGATAAGCCACGGGAGCCACATGATCAGCCCTGAACTGGTTTTTGATCTGTCGCTGGTTCTGCTGCTGGTTGGGCTGGCTACGGCGGCGATACACGCATCCCAACTGTATACCGCCGTGGTGTCATTTATTGTCTTCGGGCTGATGCTGGCCCTGACCTGGGCGCGGCTCGGCGCAATGGATCTGGCATTGGCTGAAGCGGCCATCGGCGCCGGGCTGATCGGGGTGCTGCTGCTTGGCGCCCTGGGCCGCAGTGCAGCCGAATCCGCCAATCCGATACGCCCAGCGCAGCGCATTGCTGGCCTGGTGTTGGGTCTGCTGGTGCTGGTGTTGCTGGGTCAGGCGGTCATGCCTCTGCCCGGGGGCCAATCATCGCTGCCGGGTGAGGTCATGCGTGCGCTGGACGACAGCGGCGCCAGTCACCCGGTCACCGCCGTGCTGCTGAACTTTCGCGCCTGGGACACCCTATTGGAGCTAATCGTACTCTTGTTAGCTCTGCTCGGTGTGCGTCAGCTGCGCCCCCACACGCCTGCGCTACCGGCTGCCTGGCCGCTGCTGCGTGCCTGGAGTCGGGTGCTCGCCCCGCTGACCGTCATGGTCGGCGGCTACCTGCTCTGGCGTGGCAGCCATGCGCCCGGCGGCGCATTCCAGGCCGGTGCCATTCTCGCCGCCGGCGCGGTGATACTACGCCTGGGCGGGATACTGCCTCACATCGGCTGGCAGCATTGGTGGTTACGGGCACTGGTATTACTCGGCGTAGCGCTGTTCAGCCTGGTCGCTGCAGCCAGCGCCTGGCTGGGCGATGGCTGGCTGGTATATCCGCAGCAGTGGAGTGGTGGGCTGATCCTGATGATCGAAATTGCCGCGACGCTGTCAATTGCAGCGGCTCTAATGCTGCTGGTCATCGGTGATACCGAGGAACTGGCAGCATGACCAGCGTATTGCTGTATCTGCTGGCGGGAGTGGTTCTGTGGCTACTTGGCCTGCACGGGCTGCTTTACCAGCGCCATGCGCTGCGACGTATCATTGCGGTCAACGTCATGGGCAGCGGGGTCTTTATGGTCATGGTCGCGCTGGCCAGCCGCGTGCAACCGATTGATCCGGTACTGCAGGCGCTGGTGGTAACCGGCTTGGTGGTGGCTGCCAGTGCCAGCGCCTTTGCGCTGCGGCTGGCCACCACCAGCGCAGATCGCCCAGAGCAGGGGCCGCAATGAATTTTGCTCTGCTCAGCCTGCTGATTCCGCTGGTGGCGAGTCTGCTGTTGTTACTGTTGCGTTCGCGCGCGGGTGCATTGGTCATTATCGCAAATGCTCTGAGCCTGGCGGCAGCGGGCTTGGCCCTCCATTCGGTAGTCGAGCAAGGTAGCCAACAACTGGCGTTGGGTGGCTGGGACACACCACTGGGCATTCGCTTCGAACTCAGCCCACTGACTGCGGTACTGCTGGTCTTTACCGCGCTGATCCACCTGTTGGTGGCGGTCTATGCCGAACGCAGCCGGCATAGCCAGACCCGCGACACTGACTTCTGGCCGTTGTCTTGCCTGCTGCATGCCAGTCTCGCGGCGCTGTGGCTTTCCCGCGATCTGTTCAACTGGTACGTCACACTGGAACTGCTTGGGCTGGTCGCGGTGGCCATGGTGATTCTGTCCGGGCGCAAGGCGCATGCGCCAGCGCTGCGCTATCTGCTGCTCTCCCTCGCGGCATCACTATGTTATCTGCTCGGCGTCGCGCTGCTGTATGGCGAATACGGCGTGCTGGACCTTGAGCTATTGGCAGAGGTGACCGCCAACACCCCAACCACACGCATGGCCCTGACACTGATTACCCTGGGCCTGATGCTCAAGGCGGCCTTCTGGCCGCTGCATATGTGGCTACCCGCCGCCCATGCGGCCGCTCCCACTGCGGTCAGTGCGCTGCTCTCGTCGCTGGTGGTCAAGGGGCCGCTGTTTATTCTCTGGCTACTGTGGAGCCGCATTGCGCCAGTCGATTTCGCCCAGCAGGCGGGTCTGTTGTTTGCGCTGGCTGGCATAGTCGCGCTACTGGCCGGCGGTTGGTCGGCCCTGCGCACGCCCTGGCTGAAGGTGCTGGTGGCCTATTCCACCGTGGCGCAGTTGGGCTATGCACTGCTGGCGCTGGGACTGTTGTTGCACTGGCAGCAGGCTGAGCTATCCACCGCGTTGTGGCTGTTCGTATTGGCCCACGGGCTGGCCAAAGTCAGTATGTTCCTGGCTGCCGGCGAAATGCAGGCAACCCTCGGCAGCAAGCGGGTGAGCTCGCTCAAGGGTGCCAGCCAGACCATGCCGCTCGCGATGTTCGCCTTTGCGGTGGCCGGCGGCAGCTTGATCGGTCTGCCGCCCAGCGGCGGCTTTGTTGCCAAATGGGTACTGCTGCAACCCCTGTTCGTTGAGCCAGCCAACTGGCCCTGGGCCTTCGGCGTGCTGCTCGGCACGCTGGCCAGCGCCGCCTATGTGTTTCGCGTGGTGGCCATTGCCTTTGATCGCGCCGCGCCCACCCAACCCGACTACGACCCGGACGCCTTTGCCCAATGGCTGGCGATGCTGCCAGCGCTGGTGGTGTGGGCCATGGCGCTGTTCAGCGAGCCGCTGATCATCTGGTTTGCGCAGGTGGGTCTGTGAACCTGTCCTGGACCAACCTGCTACCGCTGCTGATCATCCTCAGCTCGGTGATCCCGGGACTAATCATTTTCACCCTGCGCGAGGATCAGGTACGCCTGCGCGTGACCCTCAACCTGACCGGCGCGCTGCTCAAGCTAGGCCTGGTCGCACTGATGCTGTTCGGCGTAAGCCAGGGGCTGGAGTTCCGGTTCAGCGTACCCTTCCTACCCGGCGGCGGGCTGGTGCTGCAGGGCGATGCGCTGGCACTGCAGTTTATTGCCCTGTCTGCGGTGCTCTGGCTGGCAACCACCGTTTACGCCATTGGCTATCTGGAAGATTCGCCCCTGCGCTCACGCTTCTTTGGTTATTTCAGCCTGTGCGTCAGCGCCACCGTCGGCGTGGCCCTAGCGGGCAATCTGGTGACCTTTCTGCTGTTCTACGAGCTGTTGACGCTGGCGACCTTCCCGCTGGTGGTGCACCGCGGAACGCGCGAAGCCTTGCGTGCCGGGCGCATCTACCTGAGTTACACCCTGGGTGGCGGCGCACTGTTGTTGATGGGCGTAGCGCTGCTGCACAGCCTGACCGGCAGCCCGGACTTTATCGCTGGGGGTTATCTCAAGCCTCTGCTGCTGCAGCACGATGCCAGCCTGATGCTGGCTTTCGGGCTGATCATTGCCGGGCTGGGCGTCAAGGCAGCGCTGCTGCCGCTGCACGGCTGGCTGCCCCAGGCGATGGTCGCACCGGCACCAGTCAGCGCCTTGCTGCATGCGGTGGCAGTGGTCAAGGCCGGGGCTTTTGGCATAGTGCGGGTGGTCTACGACGTCTATGGGGTAGAGCCGATGCAAGCGCTGGGGTTGAGCCTGCCGCTGATGGCACTGGCAGCCGCGACCATTCTCTACGGCTCGTTCAAGGCTTTGCAGCAGCGCGAAATCAAGAAACGCCTGGCCTACTCAACGATTAGCCAGGTGTCTTACATCACTCTGGGGGTGGCGATGCTGGGGCCTATTGCTGGCGTGGGTGCGCTGGTACATTTGGTCCATCAGGGGCTGATGAAAGTCACCCTGTTCTATTGTGCTGGCAACTTCGCCGAAACCCTGGGCATACACCATATCCGCGAAATGGACGGCGTTGGTCGGCGCATGCCGCTGACCATGACCGCTTTCACCCTGGGTGCGCTGGGCATGATCGGCGTGCCGCCGACTGCCGGCTTTATCAGCAAATGGTACCTGGGCTATGGCGCACTGGATGCGGGGCATGACTGGGTGCTGCTGGTCTTTGTGCTCTCCGGTCTGTTGAACGCCGCTTATTTCTTGCCGCTGTTGTACCGCGGCTGGTTTGCCAAGGCGCCCAGACAGTGGCCGGCTGAAGCCAACCTGGGCACCGGCAAACCCGGTTGGGGCGAGACTCACTGGATGCTGCTCGCACCGGTACTCGTTACGGCAGCGCTGGCGCTACTGGTGGGCATCTTCGCGGGCACCACATTGAGCCCGCTATCCTGGAGTCAACTGATCATCAACCGGGAGTTCGGCCTATGAGCCCCCTGGTGTGGCTGACCGTGCCCTTCTTACCCCTGTTGGCCGGCGTGTTGCTTTGGCTCAGGCCGCAGCAGGTGGCACCCTGGTACTGGCTGGCCTGCGTCCCGGCGCTACTGCTGAGTATCTGGCCCACCCCTGCGCTGGAGCTGGCGATGCTCTGGCCCGGCGCCACCTGGGGCGCCGATGATCTGCTCGCGCGCGCCTGGCTGGGATTCAGCGCGGTCTTGTGGGCATGCGCAAGCCGCTTTGCCGTGGCCGACTTGAGCGACGGCCGACATGTGCGCCGCTTTTGGCTGTTCTGGCTGCTGTCTCTAACCGGCAATCTGCTGCTGGTGATCGCCCAGGATGCGGCCAGCTTCTATATCGGCTTTACCTTGATGAGCCTCAGCGCCTACGGCCTGGTGGTGCATCTACGCGGCCCGGCGCCCCGTCAGGCGGGCCGCATCTATCTGCAGTTAGCGGTGCTCGGCGAGATGCTGATCTACGCCGGCATGCTGCTGCGCATGCATGAGACCGGTGGCCTGCTCGGCTTTGCGGACTGGCAAAACATCCCTACCAGCGGCCTGACCGCAGGCCTACTGTTGATAGGTTTTGGCCTCAAGGCCGGGTTCTGGCCACTGCACGTCTGGCTCCCGCTGGCGCATCCGGCTGCCCCGGCGGCGGCCAGCGCGGTGCTCTCGGGTGCGATGATCAAGGCCGGCATTCTTGGCATCTGGCGTTTTCTACCGGCGGAGGATGCGCTGCTACAGCAGTGGGCCCTCTGGCTGCTGGCGATCGGCGCCATCAGTGCCATCTATGGTGTTCTACTTGGGTTACTGCAACACCAAGCCAAGGCCACACTGGCCTATTCTTCTGTCAGCCAAATGGGCTACCTGCTGATCATTCTCGCCCTTGGCTGGCAGCAACCCGAAGCGCGCCCAGCCGCTGCACTGATGCTGGCGTTGTATGGCGTACACCACGGCCTGGCCAAGGGCGCGCTATTTATGGGTGCCGGTTTGAGTACCCACGTACGGCTCAAGGTCTGGCACTGGGTACTGATGGCGATACCCGCGCTGGCACTCGCCGGCCTGCCTTTAAGCAGCGGCGCGGCGCTCAAGGTATTGCTCAAGAACAGCGTAGAGAACAGCCTGCCTGGCATCTGGTTGACGCTGCTCAGCATCGGTTCGCTGGCCACGCTTCTCGTCGTGGCGCGCGCGCTCTGGCTAATGCGCCAATCACAGAAGACGCAAGAGCTACCCGCGCCGTTAGCCAGCCAGGTGTTGCCCTGGGCGTTGCTGTGCCTGATACCCATCGCACTGCCCTGGCTGTGGCCAGAGATGCGCGAAGCCCTGCAACAAAGCCTGTCTGGCTACGCACTTTGGGCCGCCGTCTGGCCGTTGGCACTGGGTCTGGCATTGAGCGTCATGGCCATCAAGCTCCAGTGGCGGATACCCGCACCCCTGAGCCATCTACCCAACCCCGCCAGGGTTGTCTCGATTGGCTTTAAACGCTGGATGTCCAGGCCACCCAAACAGGCTCCAGTCCCAGCGAGCAACGCGCAACGCTGGCGTAATCTGGAACGGCGCTGGAATCGCTTTTTTCAACCAGAGGCGGTGGCTGCCAGCGCCTGGCTGATAGGTGCGCTCCTACTGCTGGGGTGGCTATCCTGAGGTCGCCTTTCAGCCGCCAGCCGCAGCTCCCCGGGGAATGATGGCTGGACGGGGCAACCCCAAAACGTTAGGGTAGCCGCCACCGGATCGACCCTTACAGCGTTTTTTGCGCTTGACTGCGTGCGTTGATCTGGCCGCTGTACCCCGGCGCTCCAGCGCCGAACTCTTGCACTATCAGGCCGTTAACAGCGGCCTTTATCTCGCTACAGACATTCCTAGAAAGATGTTCTGTTTTTGCTTACGTCCTGCGGTGGCCGCTCCGTACCCGGAATTCTGGCCCCTGCGAAGGATGATCGGGCTGCATAGCCTATGGGTATTCAATGAACGAACACAGTTTCTATCAGTTCTCGACACTGACCGTCCTCGCCTTGCTGGTTGCCTTTTACGGCGGCACTTATCTGCTCACCTTGCTGATCAAAAAGAAGAAAGAAAATACCGACGCCTTCATGGTCTCCAATCACCAGATTGGCTTTGGCCTGGGCGCCGCCAGCATGACTGCGACCTGGATCTGGGCGGCCTCGTTCTATGGCGCTGCGACCTCGGGTTATACCTATGGCATCTCTGGCCCCTTGCATTACGGGCTGTGGGGCGCACTGATGATTCTGTTTATCTATCCCTTCGGCCGGCGCTTTCGCGAATTGGCGCCCAATGCGCATACCCTGGGTGAGCTGATTCACGCTCGGCATGGCTCTTCCAGTCAGTTGATCCTCGCCTCCTCTAACGTGCTGGGCAGCATCATCAGTCTGATGGTCAACTTCACCGCCTCGGGCGCACTGGTCTCGGTACTCTCGCCACTGTCCTTTCAGGCTGGGGTGGTCATTGCCGGGATCGGCGTGTTGTCCTACACCTTGTGGTCAGGCTTTCGCGCCTCGGTACTGACTGACTTTGCCCAGTTGATGGCGATGATGGCGGTGGCGATCCTGATCATCCCTGCGGTGCTGTTCGCCCTCGGCGGACCGGGTACGCTATCCGACGGCATGAGCCTGCTGACACCGGAACAGGCCAACCTGTTCTCGATGGACGCCATCCTCAATCAGGGTGCGCCGTTCTTCGTTGCGGTACTGGCCTATGCGATTGGCAACCAGACCATTTCCCAACGGCTGTTTGCCGTGCGTCAAGACCACATCAAACCGACCTTTATCACCGCCACCATCGGCTACGGCGCGATCGTTATCGGCCTGGGCATGATTGGCTTGATGGCCTTGATGACCGGCATGGAGCCCATCGATGGCGACATGAACAACCTGATCCCACAAATGGTCTCGATGTATCTACCACCGGTATTTATCGGGCTGTTCTTCATTCTGGTGATCGGCTCGCTGTCCTCGACCGCCGACTCGGACCTGTCCGCCATGTCAGCGATTGTCATGGCCGACGTGTACGGCAAGAACATCGCCAAAAACAAACCCGACCCAACCAAGATGCTGTTTATCGGCCGGCTGACCATGATTGTCGCGACGCTGATCGGGGTGATCCTCGCCAGCTTTTCAATGGACATTCTAATCATGCTGGTGTTTGTTGGCGCACTCTGGGGCGCGATTGTGTTTCCGGTAATCGCCAGCTGTTTCTGGGACCGGGTAACTAACGCGGCCTTTACCTCGGCGGTGATCGCCGGCTTGCTGATGTTCTGCGTTGCCCGCTTTGAATTGCTGCCGATGATCAGCGTGATCGCCGTGCTGTTCGAACTGCTGGCTGCGGTAGGTGGCGGCGTGGTGCTTGGCCTGATGGCCTTCGGATTCTGCGGTCGCCGCGTCGGTTTGATCGTCGGCGCTGTCTGCGCCATCGCCTTGGCATTCTTCGCCGTCGGCTTCCTCCGGGACTACACGGTACTGCTGGCCTCGCTGATGGCCTACGGCGTCAGCACCATCGTTTGCGTCGGCGTCAGTCTGCTGAGTTCGAGCAAATTCGACTTTGCGCAGATCGATCAGAAAGTCATCAACTACGATCCAATCGAGCCTGTCACCCAGGCCTGATCCAACCCACTGGCTGGTGCGCCTGGGTGCGCCAGCCAAGCAACAGGAGTGAACATGCAAACATTCATGCTGGCCTTATATGTACTGATCTGGCCATTGGTGTCACTGGCCGTACTGGCGGTCATTGGCTCCGCCACCCTGAAGGATATTCGCGCTGCCCGACGCGCAAAGCGCGAGCTGGTTTAACAGCTCACGCCAGCACGGTTGGGGTTGAGGAAAAGGTCTGGTTATTTGCCCGCCAGTTACATCTCCGCTAACCTTTGAGCAGCTCCTTATGGAAACGTTAGGGCTCCTGAATCTGCGGCAAAGGGCCCAGATCCAGGAACTCCATCCTGGCGCATTCTGAAACATCTGCTGGTCTAATCGCCAAGTGCCACAGCGTCCATTAAGCTGGCTTTTCCGCCCCTTTGCCCAACCTCCCCCAATGAAAATAGCCGAACAGCAATACCTGCACGCGCTGCCAAAGCGGGTTGGGTAACTGCCGCAGCCGTCCATCGATAAAGACCAGCTCGATCACGTGAATGATCAGGGTGATGGCCGCCGCCTTGATAAGCAAACCGCCCCCCATTGCCATGGACGGAAACAGCGCCGTCACCAGCGCAGCCACCCAAAGCAACGCCAGCAATACCTTGCCTAGAGTAAAAAACGTCATGTCATCTTCCTTGTGCGAATGATCGCATCAGTTATACAAAAAGGTAGGTCCCGGATGCTCTCGGCCATCGTCCTCACCCACCTCCACCGCCACAAGGTCATTGAGACGGCTATTCAAGCCTTCGATTAACTGACGGTGTTCGTGGGGTTCGTTAGCCAGATTGATCAGCTCGTCCGGATCGCTGTGCAGGTCATAGAGCTCCAGATCGTTGTGGGCGATCAAGCTCTCGATATCAGCCGGGGTATGGTGGTTACTCGGTGCGAAATAGCGCGCGAACTTGTAGCGCCCGTCATGAATACCGCGGAACAATGCTCGATTATCACGTGAAGGGCCCAGCCGCCCCTGGCGCAGCGATTCCCGGATGAGTGTCCAGGGCGTGACCTTATCGGCGTTAAGCATGACCGACTCGGTAAACTCCGGATCCAGATACATGCTCACACCGTAGTTGAACAGATGGCCACGCTCGTCACGCGCTGAACGCTGACCGGCCCCGCCCAGGCTGCTGACCAGGCTCACGCCGACTAAATCCGGAAAACGCTCAGTCTGCTGCGCGGCCGACATGCCTGCCAGCTCCAGCAGCGTCGGCACTATGTCGACCGTCGAGCCCAGTGCTGGCGTTTCGCGGGCATACTGGATATCCGGATGGCTGACGATGAAATTGACCCGGGTATTTTCCTTGTACATGTGCGGGCCTTTCTGCCGCAGCTTGTGCGCCCCGGCCATTTCACCATGGTCGGCGGTGAGAATAACGATGGTGTCCTGGTCCCGGCCGCTAGCCTGCAACGCCCCCAGTACCTGGGCAATCGACTGGTCGACATCGCGAATGCAGTTGAAGTAGTAGCTCTGCAGGCCCTGCCAAAGCTGCTCATCATGTGGGTCGATATGGCCGTAAACCTGATTGCAGATATGTACATCGGTCTGATGCGCCCAGGGCTTGGTGCCTAGATCTTCGCTATAGAAACTCGCGGGCAGCGGCACATCCCACTGTTTGGCATACACGCCTGTCGCCGGGCCGGGCGAAATTGGCCCGAGGTAATTCTCGCGCAAACGGCTGCGTTGCTGAGCCGGGCCTGAGCTGTAAAACATGATGTCGTGCGGGTTAACGAAATTCACCGCCATAAACCAGGGCTTCTCGTCATCCTTATGTTCATGCAGCCAACTGACCGTATCGCTGGCCGTGACCTTGTCAAAGATAAAACCGCTCATGTGCGAGCCGTGCGGATCGCCGTTAAGGTTGTAATCAGCAAAGCCGAACGCTAGTAGTGCATCGGTGGTGGTCTTTACCTCGCCGTAGGTCAGGTCAGAGGCTTCAGCGATATGCGACAGATGCCACTTGCCCTTGTAGGCGGTGTGGTAACCCAGGTCACTGAGCATGTGCCCCAGCGTTGGTAACGATGAAGACAACTCCCTGAACGGCGGCAGCCCAAGATTGGCGACAATGCCGGTCTTCTGGGTATGCTGGCCGGTAAAAATCACCGACCGCGATGGCGAACAGGGCGTGGTATTGACATGGAAATTGCCCATGCTCACGCCACGCTGCATCAAGGCTTCATGGCCCGGCAAATGCAGCACGCGGGGCAAATCGGCCATGGCGCGCTCCTGGTCGGTGACGATCAGCAGAATGTTCAGCTTGCGGCCGGCGCTGCGCGAACCAATGGCTGCGCTGCTGGCGTAAGGCACCGTGGCATTCGGACTACCGGTTTGCGCGACCAATGAAGGCGTCAAGCTGGTAGCCGATACGACACCTGCCCATTTCAATAAATCACGGCGCTTCATCCACGGCTCCTTGCACCTCGTGGTGCTCTTATTATGACTATTTGAAGTACATCAACAGGCTGACAACTAGCTCAGAATAATTCCAATGCATTTTATTCAAAGAATTGATGCGGTTTTCGCATCGAGTCAGTTAGCCGTTTCAGTTCTTTGGGTGGGGGGTGGCAGATAAATAGGGTTGAAACCTTACCGGGCCAATAAGGTTTGAAAAATCATTTATTCATATGCGAGGGAGTAAACAGATGAAATTACTATAAAGGCATATAGCTAGTATTTAGAAATATTCAGCAACTATTTGTATGTATTCAAAAATAAAATTAGCAGGCACTAGGATATTTATTTGCATCACTCCAGCTTCGCCGCACAGTGCCTTTTCAGCCTCTTGATTTGCTCGCTGTAATCTGCTCTTTATGCTCCTAAGGAAGACAGTTAGCTCTCAAGGATCCGACATGAAGAAGGTATTTGCGGTCGTTCTCACCTACAACCGAAAGGACCTGCTCGAGCGCAGCCTGGATGCCATTTACGCCCAGACTCGGCGTTGCGACGGGGTCATTGTCATTGATAACGCCAGCAGTGATGGAACTGAATCCATGCTGCTGGAAGCAGGTTATCCCGGCCTGCAACTCTATGTTCTGTCCCACAACCTGGGTGCCTCCGGCGGTTTCAACGTCGGCTTTCGCATGGCCTTCCAGGAAGGAGCAGACCTTGTCTGGATGATGGACGATGATGTAATTGCCGCGCCCGATGCACTGCAACGGCTACTGGAGGCCGACGCGCTGCTAGAGAGCAGGACTGAAGAACGCGCATTCCTGCTGTCCACAGCCTTTACCGAGAACGGGCTGGTGACCAATTCGCCCAGCATCGATAACCGCCGCAATAAAATAGATTACGAAAACTGGCCATTGACGCTTGAGCTCGGAATTCTGCCGGTCCGTCGCGCGACCTTCGTCTCCATTCTGGTACCTCGTGCCACGCTAGAGGAATACGGCCTACCCATCGCGTCCATGTTCATCTGGGGAGAGGATACCGAATTCACTCTGCGCGTCACCAGCAAGGTGCCCGGCTATATTGTGGGGAACAGCAAGGTACAGCATCTGCGGCAGGAAAACGGTGCGATCAGCATCATGGCCGAAAACAGTCCCTCGCGGCTGCAATACCATCGGCACTACTTTCGCAATGAGATCTTTGTGGCGCGCAAGTATTACCGCACTCGTCGCCTGATCATGTCCGTGTTCAATCAGTTGGTATTGATTTTCAGATTACTGCGCATGCGCAAGACGACAAAAGCTCGGATTGTGTTTCAGGGGTTGCTTGAAAGCTGGCGGTTCTTCCCAACGGCCGAGTCGGCTGCCGCGCCGGTTGAGGATCTGGGCGTGACCGTACGCTCGCCGACGTCCTATTTAAAACCCAAGGAAGTCGAGCAGAGGGATTTTGCGCTCGACTCCCTGCAGCTGACCTCAGAAGAGCTTGTCGACTCGCTCACTGATCAAGGGCCAGGTCGCATCCTTGTCTGATAGGGTACTGACCGGCAAAGGCCAGGCGATCGCCAGACGCTCATCGTTATAGCGCAAACCACGCTCCGCCTGGGGCGTGTAGGGCGCCGAGACCAGATAACTGACTTCGGTATCGTCCATCAAGGTCTGAAACGCATGCGCAAAACCCGGCGGCACATAGAGCTGATGTCGATTGCGATCACTCAATTCGAATGCCTCATGCTGTAGATAACTGGGTGAGTCCTCTCGCAGATCGACAATCACATCCACGATAGCGCCTCTGATACAGCGAATGAGCTTGGCTTCGGCGTAAGGCTGAATCTGATAGTGCAACCCCCGTAACGTACCGCGCTGGACAGATATCGAGGTATTCTGCTGCACATAATCACCCTGCATACCGTGCTGAAGAAATTCCTCGCGGCACATACTGCGCGCAAAAGAGCCGCGCTCGTCGCCGCGCGGCTCAAGCTCGATCAACCAGGCATCCTTTAGAGTGGTCTCTCGGTAGATCATGGAAAACTCCTTTTCGTAGACAAGAGCAAAGCGACTCAGGCGAACAGCTGTTCCTGCTCGGCATACAGAGCATCAACCAGACGACCTGACGGAATGCTGACATCGTCGAAGGTCAGTGGCCTGTCCTTTGCTACAGGCCTTAGCACCGTACACCCCAGGGCCAAGCCAACTGGCAGCAGCTTGTCGCTACGCACCACTGTCATATTCTCCGCCACGCCGTAGACCTCATATCCGCCGAAGTCTTCGATCACCTCGCCTGGCGAAAGATCTTTCTTGGCCAGCGCAATAACACCTACCTTAGGCCCGCCGAGTGGCGTCAGCACTGCGTCATTGAACAACACCGCCCGGGCGACCGAGTTCGGCACCTCGAAATGGCACAGATGATAAGGCGTATAAAAGCAGTAATAAGGCCCCTTGCCGAGCTTGTAGAGTTCCAGATAATGACGCTGCCGGGGGTTATCCAAAGTGCCCAGAACAAAGATCCCAGGCCCGGGTCGCGCACCGACCACGTAATCTACCAATCCAGGGCCCGTGGGGTCCAAATACGGCTCGAACGCTACGATTGTGTCTTCTATGGGCACCAACGGCGCACCGGGATCACCTCCCGAAAAGTCCGGCCCCAGCATCCCACGTCGCGCCACTTGCATACCGGTTCCATTGGCAACAATGGCCTGCTCGAAGGAAATCTTGGTGCCATCGGCAAAGGAAGCAACCATCGCTGGCTTTTGCCCCCAACGTTTGGCAAAACTTTCCTGCGTCGTCGGATTCCGGTAGGGATCATGCAACCCTTTGATATTGCCGCACAACACCGGCTTCAGGCCGAGACCAGCAACGAATCTGTACTGGTTCATCTGCACGCCAGGTTGATCCCCGTCGGAAAAGCTGTAGATCACTCCGGCGGCCTCGGCACGCGTTTTGAGAATGGGCCCTATGGTGCCGTCCAGCTCCGCGTTCATCTGCACGACATGCTTGCCGCTCTCCAGTGCCGCCAGAATGGCTCGCGCAGCAAACTCGATTGATCCGGTCACCTCGATAATTGCATCCAGCCCCTCGGCTCTGGCCAGCGCTTGAGCATCCTCAGTGACCGCCGGACGACCAGCGGCAATGGCATTCTCCAATTGCGCCTGGGTATCGCAACAGAGCGGATCGACCCCAACCTGGCCATAAAGCGCAATGGCTGGCGCCAAGTGTCGGTTCGCTACCGCGCACAGCTGCATTCCTTGAGTGGCGGTCATGATCTGCAGGGCAATACCGCTAGCCTGAAAACCTGCACCAATCATGCCCACGCGAATGGGCCGCCCTTCTGCCTGACGCTTGGCCAAGGCGTTATCGACAATGATCATTGTATTTCTCCGAATGCCGCGCTGACGTTCTCAGTTCCAGAGCTTCCAGGGCGCCCCTGCGGACCAGGTCTCTTCCAGCACCACCTTGTCGCGCAGCGAATCCATGCTTTGCCAATACCCCTTGTGGTGATAACTGCCCAACTTGCCCGCGTCGACCAAGCGATTCATGGGCTCGTTTTCCCAAACCGTCTGGTCGTCGTCAATCAAGTCGAACACTTTTGGTTCACAGACAAAAAAGCCACCGTTGATCAGGCCGCCATCAGCGGCGCCCTTTTCACGGAAGCCCTCCACGTGAGTCATTTCTTCGTTCAGGCGCAACGCGCCATAACGGCCGGGCTGCGTCACCGCCGTTAAGGTGCACCAATGCCCCGACTGCCGGTGAGCCTCTACCAACGCAGTGATATCCACATCACTCACACCGTCACCATAGGTCAAACAGAAGGGCCCGTCAGAAAGGTATTGCTGAGCGCGCTTGAGGCGCCCCCCGGTCATGGTCTCGCCACCGGTATCAAGCACGGTGACCTTCCACTGTTCCTTCAGCTTGTCATGCCATTCGATACTGCCGCTCTGCAGATCAATGGTGTAATCGCTGCGGATACCCCGGTAGTTGAGAAAGTAATCCTTGATGAAATCGACCTTGTAACCACCCAGCACAACAAATTCATCGAACCCGTGATGCGCATACATTTTCATGATGTGCCAGATGATCGGCATTCCACCCACCTCTACCATCGGCTTGGGTCTGACTGCTGTCTCTTCACTCAATCGGGTGCCAAAACCACCTGCAAAAATCGCTACTTTCATATAGCTACACTCCTTGGCTGCTACGCGGTGGAGAAGATAGAACGGTTATTGCTTAAGCCAGACCAGATCCTCTGACAGCCGCTGTTGTGCAATATGACTTTGCAGCACATGCAGGCGCATCAGCGGTGATGAGCGAAAGTCAGCGTCGTTGAACTTCATGCGCGTGAGACCTTCGACCAGACGCTCGATCGAGTCGGACAAGCTCATCAACGGTTGATGATCCGGCGCCAGACGGGCGAACAGGCTGAAATCGACTTTGTAGGAACGGCTGTCGACTGGCGCATCGGTATTAATACTGACCGTAGTGCCAGGCACTGCGTCAGCCACCGCCGCCGCCAGATCACGCACTTGATGATTGCGCGAATCGGACCCGGTGTTGACGGTCAGAAACCGGCCACCGGTATCGGCTTTACGCTGCACAGCCCAGTCGATCGCACGCGCCATGTCCGCAACATCGATCAAAGGTCGCCACGGTGAGCCATCACTGAGCACCGTAATCCGGCCTTCGCTTAGTGCACAGGCAACGAAATCATTGAGCACCAGATCCAGCCGCAGGCGGTCGGACATGCCGCAAGCGGTAGCAAAGCGCAGGCAGGTGATTACCATGTCGCTCTCTATTTCAGCCAGCGCCTGTTCGGAGCCGATCTTGGACTTGGCGTAAGCGGTCATAGGTGCAACCGGATCGGTCTCGCGGCGCGGCGCGCCGTCGGCTACGCCATACACGCTGCAACTGGAAGCGAAAACGAAATTGCCAACACCTGCCGCAGCACAGGCACGAGCAATAGCCAGGGTGGCATCCTGATTGATCTCCTGAGTCACGGCTGCGAAGCGGTTGCCCATCGGATCATTGGATACGGCAGCCAGTTGCACGACAGCATCGTAGCCTTGCAGCATGTCTGCCGCTATGGAGCGCACATCACCAAAGAATTGTTGACTCAGATAACGCTCGGGTGCACTGATAGCACCGGTCAGGCAGTGCGCAAAATACGCATTGTCGTACCCGTCGATCTGCGCCTGGGGATGACGCTGAGCCAATTCCCGTACCACCGAAGGTCCTACGTATCCTAGATTACCCAGCACTAGCATTTTCATGCAGCCTTCCTTGAGCAGTTCATATTTTGAAACATCTTATAAATGAATCTAACAATCCATTTAGGTCAAGAGCTATCTTATGAACAAAGCAATTTCCGACGAAAGGCATAGAATGCATGAATAACTTACAGCAGTTACGTCATTTTGCCGCCTTGGCAGAGCATGGCAACTTCGCCCGCGCCGCCGAAGCGGTGCATCTTAGCCAACCCGCTTTAAGCCGCAGCATACAAGCGCTGGAATCGAGTCTGGATTGCCGCCTGCTTGACCGCCACAGCCGCGGCATCAGCCTGACAGCGCATGGCCAGTTGGTACTCGAGCATGCGCAACGGCTATTGGCAGGCAGCCACGCATTGAAAAATGCTGTGAGCCAACTAGGTAATCTGGAAGCAGGCGAACTATTGCTGGGTAGCGGGCCCTATCCTGCGGCTCGCCTGGTGCCCCAAGCGATGGGCAAGCTTGCCCGAGCCTATCCACGGGTACGGATGACCTTGCTGATCGATAATTGGAGGGGGCTGCGTACGCGTCTGTTGAATGACGACCTGGAACTCTTTGTTGCGGATATCCGCGATCTGGAGCACGACCCGCTGCTGCATATCGAAGCACTCAGCCGGCACAAGGGCGTAATCTGCTGCCGACCTGATCACCCGCTGACCAAGCGCTCCACACTCAAGCTTGAAGAGCTGTTCGCCTACCCACTCGCCGCGACCCAGTTGCCACACAAAATAGCCCACGAACTGAATAGCCTTAGCGGGCGAGAACAGCCGATCAGTATTCAGTGCGATAATTTTATGGTGCTCAAGGCGCTGGTCGCGCAGAGCGACGTACTCGCCATGGCTTTCTGGGACGTGGTGGCAGAGGACGTAGCTGCAGGTAGGTTAAGTATCTTGCCGCTAGAGATTGGCATCTTCCAACAGACCTCCGCCTATGGGCTGGTAAGCCGAGCGGGCCATACGCTCTCACCAGCAGCGCAGATGCTGCGCAGGCATGTGCTGGAAGATGAGCGCGTGGCAGAAGAGCGGCACTCCGTGCCGCAAAACGTCTAATCCGAACTCAGAAAATCAACATCAACAAACCGATGACAACGGCCAGGCCGATCAGAAAAATGATACCGACTGTACTGGCAAGAAACTTCAACATAATCAAACTCCTGGTTTTTAATGGCTCTTCATTAGGACTCGCTATAAGACCCATCGTTCCCCAGCTCCCGAACGGCAGTACGGGCACTGGCGATGCCACTGTTGCGCCAGGCTTGCATTCACCGGCAGATTGATTATGGTAGAGCTACTACTACAGGAACACGCACCACAGACATGAATTACCCCCTGATTGCACACAGAACACCTCAGGACTTCCTCATTTAAGCCGGGGCGCGTTCGCGTACCCGGCTGCGCCACTCCCGTATTGTCCTATCAGAATCAGACACTCCAGAACCTGCGCTCAGCCACTAGGGCACGCAGCCTGAGCGCCTGCCTGAATCAAGCCGTAACAGACTAAAGAAGAAGCCACACCATGAATACCATGCCCCAGATCACCCTGACCAAACTGGACGTTCAGCGTCTCGACAAACTGCTGGATCCGATGAAATACCCGGTGGATATATTGGAAACACTGGAAAACGAAATCGCCCGCGCACGCATCGTCAGCCATAAGCGCATCCAGCCCAACGTCATAACCATGAACTCCACCGTGCGCCTACTGGATGAGACTACTGCGCGTGAATTTCTGGTAACGCTGGTGTACCCACACAACGCTGGCAAT
The DNA here is from genome assembly GCF_000410875.1 of Halopseudomonas pelagia CL-AP6. GTDB lineage: Bacteria > Pseudomonadota > Gammaproteobacteria > Pseudomonadales > Pseudomonadaceae > Halopseudomonas > Halopseudomonas pelagia. The sequence goes on along the minus strand of NZ_AROI01000005.1, from coordinate 68,504 downwards.
CCTGATACCGTCTCCGTTCTCGCCCCGGTCGGCACGGCTATCCTCGGGCTCAAGATTGGTCAGAGTATTGAATGGACGTCACCCCAATGCCGGCCGCTGAAGCTGAAAGTATTGGATATCCCTTACCAGCCTGAGGCCCACCAGGAATATGATCTCTAAGCGGGCTAGGGCTAACGCAAAGTGACTGACTCGGTCTGCGCCAGCAGGGGCTCCGTTGTCAGCGTCTTGACTCCAAGCAGCAGCGCCCTGTCATCCGCAAGCCTTTGCGGGGAATGATTCGGCGCCGCCCTGCCAATTGGCTCCAGCAGGGCAGAACCAAGAGCCAGATCGAACGGGCAACCCCCTCAGCCAAGCTATAGACCTTTGCCGAGCATCTGCCCGTTTACGGTCTTGCCATATAAATTCACCCCGTCATTGGCGTGGTATTTATCGCGGGTTTTTTCCACCGATCCATCAACCAGCCGCGGATCCTGTGGCCGTTCATGGCTATTCATGAAAGCCGCCACGTGCCAGGCGTCTTCATTCGACAAGGTGCCGCCCTTGCCCAACGGCATGCTCTCCTTGATAAAGGCAGCGGCGGTGTTAATCCGATGCATGCCAGCGCCCCAGTTGAACGAATCCGCGCCCCACAGCGGCGGGAAAACAAAGTCTTCGCCCGACTTCTGTCCCTCGCCACTTTCTCCATGACAGACCGCGCACTGTGCCGCGTAGATCTGCTCGCCCTTTACAAGGTCATATCCCCCCTCGGGCTCAGGTACTTCCGGATAGGCACGCCCCGGCAACTCCTGGCCGGTCGGTGCGCCCGTAGCAAGCCAGTACGAATACGCCGACAGCGCTGCAATAATGGGCCCATCAGCTGCCGGTGCTTTCCCATTCATGCTGAATTGAAAGCAACCTTGTATGCGATCAGCGTAGCTATTCACTTTATCGTTCTTGCTCCGATACGCCGGGTACATGGTGTATGCCCCCCAGAGCGGCGCGGAGTTGGCTTTGCGCCCTTGATCAAGGTGGCAGTTGGCGCAGCTGAGACCGTTGCCTACGTGTTCCGGGGCTCGATTTTTAGTATCCACAAATAGCGCCCGCCCTTCCTGAACCAGCTTTCCATAGGCGTTGTCTGGCAGCTCACTTTCTAGCGGGGGCTGGAAATAATGCTCGCTCGCCAGTTCCGCCGCAGCGGTAGGGATCTGCGACTGATCTTCCATGGCAATGTCATCAGCATAAGCGGGCATCGCCAGCGCGAGCAGCAGAAAGGCGCTTGAATAAGCTTTCATCTTCCAGCTCCTGTTTCGGTCAAGCTGGCAAAGTAGTCCGAGACCGCCTTGATCTCGGCGTCGCTCAGCTTGCGGGCAATGTGCCCCATCAAGTCGTTGGGATCGTTCTTGCGAGTACCCTGGCGCCAGGCATTAAGCTGCGCGGACAGATACTGGGTCGACTGCCCAGCCAGCGGAGGAAAGGCATCGCCGACGCCAACCCCGCTCGGTCCGTGGCAGGCGACGCACTCAGGAATATTGCGTTCCCAGGCGCCGCGCAATGCCAGGGTCTCGCCAAGCCCCTCAACCAAAGCTGCGCGGCCGATTCGTTCGACTGCCGGCCCTGGTTTGTCGGCCAGCATAGCCGAAACGGCCTGTGATTCTTCAGCGCTCAAGGCGGCCGCGATAGGCTGCATGATCGGGTTAGCGCGCTTACCAGAAGCGAAATCGGCCAGCTGCTTTTTCATGTATTCGGCGGACAGGCCACTAAGCCGAGGAAATCCCGCTGCAGCCAGCCCCTCGCCATCTGCTCCATGACAGGTGACACATGCCATCGCAGCGGGATTGGCTCCGCCTTTTATATACACAGATGCCGGATCGACGGCGTGGGCCTGGACTGTTGCTACCGCAAAGAGCAACCCGAAGAACCCGCGAAAGACGTTCATAAAAGCCTCTTGTTATTTGTTTTAACTTCAGTGCCCACACCCGCTCTACCGCCTATTAGCCAAGGTTCAACTGATAAAGACTGGGTAATTTATTTGGCATGCAGGAGTGCAGACTTGACCCTATAACTTGTAGCATAGCCCTTTCGCCCAGACGGCGCTTAGCAGTCACCGACCCGCAGCATGCCCCTGGTTGGCCAGCCCTACCTAACAGGCTACCCTAGCCGCCCATTTTTCACCCATCGACCGTTACAGTGAGTCACGGTCTGCATTGATTCAGGATGATGAACGACTATACCTTCAAGCTCGCAAACTACTGGCGTAACTCCCTAGCCGATGCCGAAAATGGCAACGGTGCCTTATCCACCAGCCAAGCCGAAAAGCTAACGGCCTTAACCCCTGAGGCCTTAACTGCAGGCTGCGTACCAGCAGAGCAGGTGAGTCCGTTATTCGCCAACGAACCCGCTGAATTGCCCAGCGTTGAAATCACCCTGCGCCCCTGGGTTTACCAGTCACGCCTGGAGCACCGCAAAGCCCGCAACGGTGTACCTGCGGTAATAACTCCGGTTGTCTGCCGAGTATTAGTTACCCGCGATGGTCGTCTTTATCCAACCGCACAAACGCTGATGCCCCGCGACATTCTCGAACCACTGGACCGCGACAGCTTCGCCATTGGCACCCAAGCCGACCTGGACACGTTCTTGTCCGCCGAAAACGTCTCGCAGTTCGATTCTTCCGCCGAAGGGGCAGAACTAAGCGCCGACGAGCAGCGCGCCATGTGGAATACCTATCTGCAGTTCTGCATGAAGATGTTCCGCCAGGTCAGCAGTGGTTGGGATGGGGCGGAGAATGGCTTCGAACTAGCCGATTTCGGCTATCTGTTCAAGGAAGAACAAGCGGACGGCTTCAGTCGCAATATCGTCTGTCTGTATGACCACTTGCGTGACAGCAAGCCCAAGGCCCCGCTATTCGAGCGCTTCGCACAGCGTGAGCCTAGCCCCGACGAACCCTGCTTGCCGGGCAACAGCCAGTTCGCCACGCGCCTTGGCCATGCCGGGGACCTATATGCTTTGGCGCCTGCCCAGCGTGATGGCTTGGCTCACCTGCTCGTCGCTCAGGCGGGGGATGTACTGGCCGTAAACGGGCCGCCGGGTACCGGTAAAACCACTTTGCTGCTTTCGGTTGTCGCATCGCTCTGGGCCAAGGCCGCCGCAGCCGGTGGGGAGCCACCGGTCATCGTCGCCAGCTCCACCAACAACCAGGCTGTGACCAACATTATCAAAGCCTTTGGCAAGGACTTCTCAGAAGGTAGCGGCCCCTTTGCCGGGCGCTGGCTGCCAGATATCAAAAGCTTTGGCGCTTACTTTCCCAAATCCTCGGCCGAAGCAGACATGGCGCGCAGCTACCAGACCAAAAGCTTTTTCACTGGGCTCGAGTCGCAAGACTATCTGGACAAGGCGCAACAAGCCTATCTCGCCCACGCCGCTTGCGCTTTCCCGGAAGATCCAAGCCCAAGCGTCCACGGCACGGTCAAACAGCTCCAGGCCGCAATCCGCTCAAGGCAGCAGCAACTGACCAACATCGAGCATGCCTGGACCGAATTGACCAGCGCCCGCAAGGCTGTCCAGGAGCGGCTCGGCGACGATCCGCAGGCAGGCATTGCGCGTCTCGACGAACAGCACCTTAACCAGGCCAAGCAACTTGCAAACGCGCAAGCGCGTCTGAACATATTTAAGCACCACCTGGCCCATGAACCGCTGCTCTACACGCTATTTGGCTGGCTAGGTCCGGTCGCGGCCAAACGTCTGCGCCTGGCGAAACTACACCTCGACGAAATCGACTCCGAACTGCAAGACGCCACCAGCGTTGGCGAAATCGAAACCCGACTGACAACCACTGTCGCGCAAGCCAGCAAAACCCAGAAAACACTCGAAGCCCAGCTGCAGCAAGCGCGAGAACGGCTGCAGACCGAGCAACGTCAGCTATTGAATTGGCAGACCGCGATCGCTGCTCTGCCGACCCCGGCCGACAAGCCTGCTGCGCAGATCACCCTCAACGACTGCGACGGCTGGGCGGACACTTCTCTGCGGTTTGAAATCTTCCTGCTAACCACCCACTACTGGGAAGGCCGCTGGCTCATGGAGGTCGCCGAAAGCCTACCAGAGATTCTCAAAAGCCGTGGCAAAACGGGGCGCAAGACCTTGGAAAAGAACTGGCGGCGCTGGATGAAGCTCACACCCTGCGTGGTCGCCACCTTCTTCAGGTTACCGAAGGAACTGCACTGCAAGCGGCACGATGGTAATAGCTTCGTCGATGATTACGCACTGAATTTAATTGATCTGCTAATCGTCGATGAAGCCGGCCAAGTTCTGCCTGAAGTCGCCGCAGCATCGTTCGCACTCGCCAAGCAGGCCCTGGTGATCGGCGACACCGAGCAGATCGAACCCATCTGGTCGATCCCCGCTGCGGTTGATATCGGCAACCTGATGAGCGCCGGCCTGCTCTCGCACGACAACGTCGATGACGACTACGCTGCCTTTTGCGCTAGCGGCCGTAGCGCGGCCAACGGCAGCGTCATGGCCATCGCCCAGGCTACCAGCCGGTATCACTATGATCCTGACCTCGCGCGGGGCATGTATCTGTACGAGCACCGCCGCTGCTACGACTCGATCATCGAGTACTGCAATGCCCTCTGCTACAAGGGCAAACTGCAACCGCGACGAGGTCCAAAACCGAACGGGGGTTTGCCAGGCCTGGGCTACCTGCATGTGGACGGCATGTGTCAGCAGAGCAATGGCGGTAGCCGTCAGAACCTGCTGGAGGCGCAGACGATCGCTGCGTGGATTCAAGCAAATCAAGCCGAGCTGAAAGATCACTACAACAAAGAGCTATGGGAAATCATTGGCGTGATCACGCCGTTCGGCGCACAGACGCAAGCCATCGTCCAGGCCTGCGCAGCACTAGGCATCAACACCGGTAAAGGCGATGGCCAGATGACTGTCGGCACGGTTCACTCCTTCCAGGGTGCCGAGCGGCCGGTGGTGATCTTCTCGGCGGTCTATTCCAAACATGCCGACGGTGCGTTCATCGACCGCAAGGACAGCATGCTTAACGTGGCCGTCTCTCGGGCCAAAGACAGCTTCCTGGTATTCGGCGACATGGACTTGTTCAGCCAGTTGCCCATCAGCAAGCCGCGCGGTCGACTGTCCCAGTTCCTGTTCTCGGATTCGGCGAACGAACTGATTTTCGATTATCAACCCAGGCAAGACTTACAAACGCCGAGTACTGGGCTGAGTTACCTGCATGACGTTGAAGAGCATGATCAGTTTCTAATGCAAACGCTGGAAACGGCTCGCCATCAGGTTCAGATCGTGACGCCCTGGGTGGTGTTGCGCTGGATGCAGGAAAGCGGTGCCCTGGAACTCATGGGCAATACCGTGCAACGTGGCGTCCAGGTGGTGGTGTATACCGACCTGGGTTTCAACACGGGCATCAAGCGCACCCAGCCTGAGGGTGACCCCCAGAGAATTGCCGAATTCAAGCAGGCGATCGCCACGCTGAAAGCATCTAATGTTCAGGTGTGCGTGGTCAACAAGGTGCATAGCAAAATCGTTATGGCCGATGAAGAGCTGCTGTGTATCGGCTCATTCAACTGGCTGAGCGCGCAACGCTACGGCGACTATGTGCACCATGAAACATCCATGGTCTATCGTGGCCCGGATGTAAACGGAGAACTTGCAATCAACCGCACTAGTTTAGCTCAACGGGTGACGCACGGGCCGCCCTGATGTTGAGGCCGCATCAGGGCTGACAGCGCACTGTTCAACTGCGATTAAACATGGGGGCTGACCATAGAAGATGCCCGCTAATCCTCAATGCAGATCGCCCGGCGCTGCACCGCCTTGGCGGTCTTGCCGATCAACATAGCGATGAGGATCGTTAACAGCCCCAAGAGTGTTACGCCGAGCCACTTGAAGAAGGGCAGCTGCAACTGCTCGTACATGAGAAAAGTCGCAATGGTGATCGCGGCCATGGGGAAAGAGTAAGCCCACCATGACAGGAAGAACTCCAGCCGTAGAAACCTTTTCACCTGGGTCAACAACATCAACGTCAGGAAGATTGCCACGTAGTAAAGAATGCGACCAAAGGAATCGATCTCTCCGACAAGCTGGAACCACGAGATAAAACCCACCGCTGGTGGTGCGATCAGGATGAACAGTGTCGGCAATAGCTTGGCCGGCAGCGGCTGATGAAAGAACATCCGGTAAAAAATGATGGTCAGCAGCACCAGCCAGAACACCAGCCCGATACTGAAGAAAAACCACGAGATTTCCGCAGATGCATGCCGTACGCCTGCAATGGGCACCAGAATATTGCCGACGATGGGGATAAACCAGGCCGGATTAATGTGGGTAATCTCAAAGTGGGTCTGGTGTAGCCAGGCCGATAGGACATAAAGCGTAAAGCCAAGATGCAGTGCTGCGCCAATAGCCCAACACATCAGGGAAAGCTCGTTAGTGTAAGGCAGAAGAGCAACGCTTATTAAAATCAGGCCAATGGAGATGGTAGGGAAAAAGTTCAGCTTCACCGGATGGGCCAACTCGGCTTTTACCTGCTCGGGATACTTCAGGATCTTGCTCAGGTAGAGCACCAAGAGAATGACAAACGCAGCAATGGTCACCCCGAGCAGAATCGGGCTCGGGCTCACTGACAGTCCCAGCAAGGTTTCCGCACGGTGCCAGGCGATGCTGAAACCGCTCATCCCCATCACCACCGCGAACCACGAGATCGGAAAATTCTGCAATCGGGAAGGCTGTATCTTGGTCATCCGTTCACCTCCAGTTCCTGGAATCGACCCGAGTTGTCCAGAGGCCACCCGACCAACTCAAGCCTACACACTCATAACGTGAACGTGCGCATCTCGGGGTTCAGTGTCTGACCGGGCGTGACGTCGTTCGTTAATCGATAAATCCCATGTCCAAGCTACTCCACTACAGAGTGTCCTTCAGTGACAAAGTCACTTTCATTCCCTGGCAGCGACCTCCAGGGATTAAAAACCGGACAGCTGTATTTTCCTGCTGACGAAGAAACAGTTCACCAACTAAATTTACATTGAGGACCAGACCCGTTGCGGGCTTAAAGCCAAACTTGCCAGAGCGCGGCGCGTTATCCTAGCCATACCCCCCTACCCAAGCTCGTGCAGGTAAAAGGTGAAACTGTGAGCAAAAAAAAGGCCCTCTCTTTCGAGAGGGCCTTTCAAAATGGTGCCGGCACCAAGAGTCGAACTCGGGACCTACTGATTACAAGTCAGTGTTATTGCTACGGAATCAGAGGCTCTTAGAGACCATATCCCAAAATCAATCCATCCCAACCTCATGTTCCTAAACGATTTATTCGCCGTAACGCCCAAAACAGGCAATATATAACCACGAAAGAAAAATGGTCAAACTCCTACCCCAATCCTACCCGAAACGCTAAACTCCTACCCGAAACCTACCCCAAAAAGGATCGGCCATGAGCAGCAATCGCTCTGCATTGAAAGAACATTTTCTGAAGCGGCTGAAATATGACCCGAAGAACCCCCGCCAAGAATTCCTCGACCCTCCTGTTTATGGCCAGGGGACTTTTGGCGTACGGGTTAACAAGAGGTCAATTGCGTACATTCTGCTATACAGCTTTCATGGCAAGCCAAGGAGGCTGACTTTAGGCTCCTATCCAAAAATGTCATTGGCGGATGCCCGAGCGAAGTCAACGCATGCTGCCCAGTTGGTAGAGCAAGGTATCGATCCGGGTAAGAAAAAAACTCTCGAACTGTTCGAGTACCGCACAAGCCCTTCCGTAGCTGATGCGGTGGATACTTACCTCGTATGGGCCAAAGCCAACAAAAAATCTTGGAAAGAAGACGAGCGAATGCTCAAAAACGATTTTGTAAAGTCGATTGGGGACATGAAACTCCAAGACGTTAAACGCAAACAGATTCTGGCTCTACTGGATGACAAGGCCAAAACCGCTCCAGTCGCAGCGAACCGCCTGCAAGCAGTAGTTCGGAAGCTGTTCAATTTCTGCGTAGAGCGCGACATTATCGAAGCCACACCACTGGTAAAGATGAAAAGCATCGCGAAAGAAACGCCCAGAGAGCGAGCTCTCAACCGGCATGAAATTGTGTGGTTTTTAAAACGTTTAGCGAGCCCCACGATCACCGTCGCCACTCGTTTCGCGCTATTGCTTTCATTGATGCTTGCGCAGCGTTCGGGGACTATCGCGGCCATGCGCTGGGTAGACCTGGATTTTGACCAAGGGATTTGGGACAGATCCGGCAGTTTCGAGAAAAACAACAACCCAATCGCGACTCCCCTATCCTTCCCTGTGAGCAAGATCCTGCAGCACCTCCATCATCTTCAAGCGGTAAAACTTGAAAAGAACGGCAATATCGAAGAACCGAGCCCCTGGGTTTTACCTGGAAGAGACCGGACATCCCACCAGACCCAGCCTTCTTTAAACCGAGCAATGCGCAGGCTTTATGACACCTATGTCGCCAACTCCGACCTAGTAAAATCGGAAGGCTTGCTGCGCATTGCTGAAGGATACCCAAGGCCCACTGCTCACGATTTACGCAGAACCGCTACAACCCATATGTCCGGCCGGGGCCTAGGCAAAGATATAAGGGGCAGGATTCTGAACCACGCCGATTTGAGCGTGGACGCGATTTACGACAGGTATGCCTACTTCGACGAAAAAGCGACTGCCTTGAACGACTGGCACGCATACTTGCTCGATCTGTTCAAAGAGGCCTTTGGCCACAAGAATTGGATCAAGGTTTACGGCCAAGAAGCGCCTCAGGTTAATAAAAGCAAAGCGAAACCCGCTGAGATCGAGCCCAATACGCCTCGCACCATCATGGTCGGAGGCCGGGAAGTCGTATTGTCAGAGCCTAAGATCAGTTGAAAGCTGCCAGAACGCATCAGCAACCGCTTTCACACCCCATACGAACCGGAATGTGAACGATGCTGCACTTTCCATTCACTTCATCAAGAAAAGTGCAGCATCCTGCACTTTGATCACGCGGCTACTCTCAATGAGGGTTATGCTGAGCGGGCTGCTCGACATCAAACGCAAGAACTCATAGCGGCATACGAAAACCACAACAGCAATACATTCCGAGATGGACGTTAGGAGTTGGGGGACGGCACCGGTGAAATTTGAAAAGATTCCCGCTGGCTTTGAAGCGGGCTGCCGCATTAAGGCTGAAAACCGAGCTCGAAAAATTGCGCTGCTGGCGTCAATGACGGCAGAAGATAAAGCGCGTTTCAACCGAGACAACGCCGATTGGTTTGAAAAAATAGCTGCGGATTTTGGCGGCTACACCTCAGGAAACGCGCCACGTGGCGCCCACTGATTGATACTGCTACCAGCTGTCCGATCATTTCGCGGAGGAAATCATCCACCACGTTCAACACTCGGAAGCGGCGGCCATTAGCCAACTGATCAGAGACAAAATCCATAGACCAAGGCTCGTTGACGGCCCTAGGGACTTCAAGTGGTTGCCGAAGACGCTGCAGCTTCTTACGTCGCCTGGTGCGGACCTGCAGTTTTCCTCGGTATATATCCGGTACGTTCGCTTGCGGTTGATCACCAAGCCCTCGGTCTTCAACATGCTGTGCAGAAACAGATAGCCATAGGCTGACTGCTGCGCAGCAAGCTCTCTGAGCTGCGCTCTCAAGGCATGGTCATTCCTGGCCCTGGCTTGATACCGAAACGCGCTACGGGAAATGCCTACAAGCTGGCAGGCGCTCCGGTCACTGACTCGGTGCTGCTCAATCAAGTGCCGGGCGGCTACCTTTCGGCCTGCAGCCGTTACCACTTTTTTGAGAGCACGTCCTTCATCGCCTCAACTTCAAGCAGCTTGTCTGCCAAGAGCTTTTTGAGCTTGTTGTTCTCTGAATCCAGCTCGCGCAACCGTTTCGCTTCGTTCACTTCCAAACCGGCGTATTTGCTCCGCCAGTTGTAGAACGTGCCACTGGATATGCTGAGCTTGCGGCAGATGTCGTCGACCTTGGCGCCGGCCTCATGCTCCTTGATAGCGCCAATGATTTGCTCTTCGGTGTATCGCGTCTTCTTCATATCGAGATCTCCATCTTGCTAGGTTAGCTGGAAATCTCATCGAGTTCATGGCGCGGATTTTGGGGGAAAGGTCAGGCCCGTTCCATCTCGGCCTCCGTCTCGGCGGAGTCATGCTGACGATGTTCATCCAAATTGTGGCGTATCAGCTTGCGTAACTTGTCGCGCTTGGCCTTCAATACCTTGAAGGTGCCTGACCACTCCTTGGCGGCATTGGATGAGGTCTTGTAACTGTCGATGGCAAACAGCTCGTTACCCAGCAAACCCGCTGATGACAAACCAGTAGCACCTGCTCAAATACGGCTTCGATAGCTCCGGCATTTTCGCTGAGAAAGCTCGCTAGCGAAGTGAAGTGCGGGACCGTATCGCAGGACAGTGCCTTGAACAGCCTGTAACGGGAACTACAGCGCCTGAGCGTTTGCTGCCAGGGCGCAGTTTACATGGCTATTTGGCGACCAGCGCTCCGGATTTCAATTAGTCTGCCGGATTAACCGTGCTCACAAAATTCCGAATCAATATCGACATGGCCGGAATGTTCGAACTCCAGCGTAGAGTGTTTTATATCGAAATCCTGCTTCAAAAGCTGTTTTATCTCGCGCTTTATCTCTTCAAAGTGATTCCATGCATTTTGTTCGATGACCACATGAGCTTCCAGCGATGCCTTGTGCTCCTCCATTTGCCAAAAATGCACATGGTGTAGATCAATAACACCATCGACCCTTGAGAGCGCGGTAATGACAACCTCAACATCCAGATCAACCGGGACTCCCAGCATCAGCGTCCGGACTGTGCCACCAATTTCGGTAAAACCTAGATAAAGCACATACCCGGCGATACCTATCGTGATTGCAGGATCAACCCAACGTAGGTCGTAAAGCAGAATAAGGGCACCGCCAATAATGACGGCGACAGAAGCAAGTGCATCGGAAAGATTGTGCAGAAACAAAGCGCGAATGTTGACACTATCTTTCTGCATAGAATAGGTGAGCACGGCGGTCAATGTATCGACTGTCAACGCAACAACGCCCAGCCAGACTACCCACCAGCCCTTTATTTCCGGTGGATCAATAATGCGCATGCCGCCTTCGTAAACGAGGTAAAACCCGATAATAATCAATGAAGTGTAATTTATCAGCGCTGCAACGACCTCAATTCGACCATAACCGAAGGTCATTTTTGCATCTGCGGGACGGCGCGCTATCTTTCGAGCCGCATAAGCAATTACTAACGAAGCCATGTCCGAAAAGTTATGTAGGGCGTCCGCAATTAACGCAAGACTGCCGGCGAAGATCCCGCCCCCTATCTGAGCGATGGTCAGTATTCCGTTAGCCCAGATGGCAATAGCAACGCGTTTGTCTTTGGACCCACCAGACATATGGGTATGGTCATGACTCATAGGGTCCACCTCCACATGGGTTTAGGATGATAGCGTTTTTGTGTTCCAAAACCTGGATTCTAGGCTCATTGCTATTTGAAAATCGCCCGACAATTTGCCGGGCGGGTATTTTCGATTACCACCCACAAAATCTCGACGGTATTGAAGTCACACCACTGTGTTGTCTTCCACACCATCTTCAATCCGGATCGCCCGACTGACATCGCTGACGAAGATACGACCGTCGCCGCGAAGCCCTGTATGGGCTAAACCTTTCAGCACCTCAAGCGCCTCGTCCACGTACTGGTCGTGGCACACGATTTCGATCTTAACGTGCTTGACGAAATCTGCCGTACCGTCAATTGGATTAGATGCGCTGGTATGGGCTTTACTTCGTCCAAAACCACGTACCTCGGACACACTCATACCACTGATACCCTCTACCCGATGCAGCGCGAGGGTCACCGCTTCAAGCTTGTGGTTCTTGATGTAAGCTTTGATCTCTTGCATGACGTAATCTCCTTTTCAACGCGTTTCGCCGATATCATCTGGTTTATCAGCGAACCATTGATACAGGGCTGGAATAACCAACAGGGTGAGAATCGTAGCCGTCACCAGCCCCCCGACCACGACGGTCGCCAGAGGCCGTTGCACTTCGCTGCCTGTACCACTGGCAAATAGGAGTGGAAATAGACCGAGCGCCGTTGTTACCGCAGTCATGATTACCGCACGTAGCCGTGCGCAAGCCGCGCGAACACTGGCTTCAGCAACGGAAACGCCGTCCCTGACCAACTCATTGAGATAACTGACCAGCACCAAACCATTCTCCAATGCGATACCAAACAGCGCGATGAAACCAATCGACGCGGGCACCGACAAGCTCTGCCCTGTCATCCACAAGCCTACAATACCCCCTACCAAAGCCAACGGAATATTAAGCATGATCAGCAACGCATTACGAAGTGAGCCGAAGTTTGCGTAAAGCATCACGAAAACTAGCGCCAGGGTAATCGGCACCACAATCATCAGCCGTTTGTTGGCCTGTTGCTGAAGCTCAAACTGGCCGCCCCATTTGAGAAAATACCCGGGCGGCAATTCGACCTGCTTGGCAATAGCCGCGTCGGCTTCGGCTACAAAGGAGCCTATGTCCCGATCGCGTACGTTGGTCTGAATGGTAATGAAGCGTTGATTGTTCTCCCGGGTGATTTGCCTCGGCCCAACCACCTCTTCAATTGCTGCTAGCTCCTCCAGCGGGATTCGCTGCCCAGCGGTGTTCTCCAAAATCAATTGCCGAATGACCTCCGTCTCATTGCGCGCCTCCTTTTTTAGCCGGACATAGATATCAAAACGACGAATACCCTCGAACACCTGCCCCGCTTCACTTCCTCCCACGGCTACACTAAGCGTGTCGTGAACATCGCTAACATTCAGTCCATAGCGGGCAATGGCGGCTCGATCCAGCGTAATGCGCAATTGCGGGGTGCCACCGATCTGATCACGCTGAACATCCTGGGCTCCGTTTACAGTACGCATCACCTGTTCGATTTCTTGGGCCTTTTCAACCAGCAGATCGAGATCATCACCAAATAGCTTGGCGGCGAGCTCGGCCTTCGTGCCTGTGAGCAACTCATCTACGGCCGCAGCGATAGGCTGGGTGAAGTTAAACTTGGCACCAGGGAAGCTTTCGAATCGCTCGCTCATCGCGGCATACAAACCGTCCAACGTGTCCGCGCTGACCCATTCATCCTGTGGCTTGAGAGCAACGAATATTTCTGCGTTGTTCACTGGATCAGCGTGTGCACCCACCTCACCCCGGCCAATACGCGAAACCACTTGTGTTACCTCCGGAAAGTCTTCCATCAGCTGCCGTTCGAAGACGGTGATGGTGGTCTCAGCCTTTTCCAGAGAAATGGAAGGCGCCATGGTGGCTCGGATCAACAGGTCACCCTCGTTAAGGCGCGGCACGAATTCTGACCCCAAACGCGGCGCGACTGCAGCGCCCACGGCTAAAACGACCACCGCCAGCACCAAAGCGATCCAGCGGCGGGCGACCATGGCCTCTACCAGCGGTTTATAGCCCTTGAGCAGAAAGCTGACAATATCTTTGCGTGGCTTGTCTTCGCGCACCTTGGGGCTCTTCATTAGTAGCGTAGCGACCACCGGCGCGATCACCAAGGCAAAAATAAGCGATCCGAACATTGCCACCGCCACCGTATATGCCAGCGGTTTGAACGTGGCGCCCTCTACACCCTGCAAGGTAAACAGCGGCAGAAATACGATAATGATAATGCTGATTGCAAATAGGATCGGCCGTGCGACCGACTGGCAGGCACGCATTACGATATGCATACGAGACTCATCAGGTTGAGCCTCACGCAACATGCGATCCACATTTTCAACAACAACAACCGCGCCATCAACCATCATGCCTATTGCTATCGCAAGCCCGCCCAATGACATCAGGTTCGCGGAGATGCCAAAGATTTTCATCGCGATAAAGGTAAAGCCTACCGAAAATGGAATGGACAGTGCGACGACCAGACTTGGCCTCAGCCCACCCATAAAAGCCAACAGCACCAGGGCCACCAGAATAATGCCTTGCAATAGTGCAGTCATTACAGTGGTTACAGCTGCCTTGACCAGAGTGGCCTGGTCATAATAAGGCTGGACTTCGATGCCTTCCGGAAGGTTGTCGTTGATCGCCGCCAACTCCTGCTTCACAGCGCCGATGACATTCGAGGTATTGCTGCCAATCAGCTTCAATACCATCCCAACAACCACCTCGCCGTTACCATCTTTGGTCGTCAGTCCACGACGAATTTCCCCGCCAACTTCAAGGTCGCCAAGTTGATGCAGATATACAGGTGTACCGTCATTGGTCTTCACCACGATATTACGCAAGGACTCTAGGTCTGTGGCGAGACCTACCGAGCGCACAATGTACTCCTCGTCATTCTTGACAATAAACTGAGCGCCCGCATTGGCGTTGTTAGCTTCAATTCGCGCCTTGATTTCCGGCAAGCTGACGTCGTAACGGAGCAATGCGTTCGGCTCAATATTGACTTGAAACTGTTTTACTTCACCACCAATAGATAAGACCTCTGTTACGCCCTTGACGGTCTGCAAATTGAACTTGACGATCCAATCTTGAATCTCGCGCAGCTCGGTAGTGCTATATTGGCCCGTGGTGTCCTCGAGCACATAAAACAGGATCTGCCCAAGCCCAGTAGTAATCGGCCCCATTACCGGCTCACCAAAGCCTTCGGGGATTGACTCCCGAGCCATTTGAAGTCGTTCGCCCACCAATTGCCGGGCGAAATAAATGTCCGTTCCCTCCTCAAAGTAAATATTGACAACAGATAGACCGAAGTTGGAAATTGAGCGCACATGATCAAGCTTGGGCAGCCCATTCATGGCACTTTCGATCGGGTAAGTAACGTATTTTTCCACCTCCTCTGGCGCCAATCCTTCAGTTTCCACAAACACTTGAACAAGTGCAGGCGAGATATCCGGGTAAGCGTCCACCGGCAAAGTACGATAGGCGAAATAGCCCCCAACAAGCGTCGCCAGAGCTAACGTGACTACCAGTAGCCGGTTATCCAGCGCAAAACGGATGATGCCTTGCATACTGTTCCCCTAAACTAGTGGTTGTGACCGGATTCGAATTCATTCTTTTGCAGCTGCGCCTTGAGCACGAATCCGCCTTGGATTACGTAACTTTCACCGGGCTGGAGACCGCTGAGGATCTCTGCCATTTTTCCATCGTCGCGACCTACGGTTACCGGTCGCGGCTCCCAACGCTCACCTTCCTTTACAAAAATCGTTGTTTGGCCTTCCAAATCGATGATTGCGCTCTCGGGAACGACAACATCCACCGGATATTCGCCGATGGCTATGTCACTTTGAACGAACATACCCGGTTTCCACGCCTGGTTTTCGTTGGACAGAAACACACGGGCCAAGCCAGTACGCGTGCGCTCATCTACCGAGGGAGAGACATAATCAATACGGGCATCAACCGCCTCCGGGCCATAGTTGGTGCTCAGGCGGACCGACTGGCCAACCTTCACCAATGGCACTTGCCTTGGATATAGCGCAATGTCGGCCCAAAGAGTTGACATATCCGCGACCACAAAGGCAGTGTCGCTTGGAGACAGATGCTCGCCCAGAGTAACCTCCCGGTTGATCACCACGCCGCTGATTAACGATTGAAGACTGAAGCGTGCAAGAGTTTCCGAGCTCTCTGCCACAGCAAGGGTCTGGCCTGCGCTGACCTTGTCACCAGTTTTGGCACGCACCTCTACGATTTTCGCGGCGAAACGCGGACTGATGTGAGTGACTGCCTCCTTGTTAAGCTGGATCTCTCCCGGCAATGACACCTGCTGCCGGATGACACCCGCGTCCGCGACGGCAATTTCACCACCTAAATCCCGTAACAGATCGGCACTGAGAGTCAGAACCGGCTCTTCGCTGTCTTCATGACTTTCGTGGCCCTCACCCTGTACTTCTTCAGCATGATCGGCATGTCCTACTTCCTCCGCGGCAGGATTACCTTCCTCCTCAGAGTGTCCCTCTTCAGAGTCCTGTGCTTCAGCGTCTGACTCCTCCGCTGCATGCTGATGCGAAGCGTTTTCTCTGGCGTGAGTGGCTTGTGTTTCCTTTTTAGGATCGGTTGCGGCAAGGACACCCTGGAGCGGTTGCGCAACTAGGAGCAAACAGCCAAGTACCAGATTCAATAGTTTGTTCATCGTGACTTTTCCTGTCGTGACGTTTGCTCATCAACAGCGGACCCATCTAGGTATGGCAAACGGAATTCGGAGGGCGGACCGTTGGTGGTGTTGGTACGGGTAAGAGTTTGTCCGGCACCCGTCAGAGGCTGACCAGTAAGGGATTCTAGGGTTATAAGGGTCTGGTGAAAGTCGGTAGCAGCCAAAACTGCATCGTTCTCGACCGCGAGCACTTGCTGTCGGGCTTGCACGACCTCAAGGTAGGAGAAACGGCCTGCGCGGTAACCTTCCTGGATCAACTCCAGAGTCTCCCGTGCTTCGGGCAGTATGTCGTCACGCAGAACCGTGACCTGGCGACGGGTCTGTTCGAGTTGAGCGTATGCGTTGCGTAGCTCGGTAAAAATCCTGACCCGTGTTGCCTCCTCCTCCATGTCGAGTACCGCGAGGTCCTCACGCGCGGCCTGGATATTCCCCTGATTCTGGTCGTTCAAGCCCAACGGCATGGAGAACTGCAGCACCATTCCGATATCGTTGGTTTCTCGAAGGTGTTTGAAACCGGCACCGATCTCAATGTCCTGCCGGCCCGCCGCGATGGCGAGTTCAAGTTGGGCCTGGCGCAACCTGCGCTGGGTCAGGAACCGTTGCAACTGCGGTGCTTGCTCAAGCTGGGCCCGAACGCGGGTAAAGTCTGGTATTTCCACCAATGAAAAAAGTTCCGCCCCCACAATAGCGAAATCGGGTTCAGTCTCTCCCCATAAACCTGCCAGGCGGCGCTTGGCGCTCGCCAGCCGTACTTCGAGATTGCTAGTCTCCAGCGAAGCCTGCATCGAATCTGTGCGGGCGCGGCCGAGCTCGGCCCTACTAGCGCCACCCACGTCGAAACGCCTCTTGGCCACGGCTTCAGAAGCTTGAGTCCATTCAACAATCTGCTTTGAGAAATTCAGCAACCTCTGGGTTTGTGCGACTTCAAGGTAGCGGCTTGCAGCTGCCGCCAGAGCATCAAGGCGCGCAAGTTCATAGTCACGCTCTACCGCCTGGCCCTGCCAACTACCGACGTCACGTCGAAGGCTACGCTTATTACCCATCTCAATTACCTGGCTAAGCGCAAGCGTGGTTTCCATTGCGTCAATACCGGAGAGTGCTCCACTGCCAAGGACATTGTCGACGTCCACAGAGATACGGGGATTGGGTCGCAGACCCGCCTGTAGTGTTCTTGCTTCGGCTGCACGGATTTCATAGGGGTAAACAGCCAGTTCGGGGTTGGACTGCAGAACACGAGCCAGGGTCTCTGACAAGGTCAGGATCGCGGTATCACGATCAGCTGGCCAACCAAAGCTAGACCATCCCATTAACATGCTACCGAAGAGCAAAAGCCTCGCCTGACGCGACCACCCGGACGCACGCAGACGACAACAAAAAAGGGCAAGCATAAGCCACCTCATGTTAGGTTGAACAACAATTGAAATGTAGTAGGGTCAGCTCGATGGAGATCACAGTGACGCTGCCTAGGTGACTTTTCACAATCAACGTTTCACGCTTTCAAGCTTCGTCATTAGGCGAAGACTCATCCGCGTTCACACCGAATCCATATAGGTGGGTCATCATTAGGCGTAAGCCGAGATCTTCTGGCATAACTCCGTGCTCACTCCAAACAGTACGAAAGCTAACCTCATCTCGTCCATATTTCGCGATATTCCATAGCGCTCTCGCCGTGGTATTCGAATGTAATCCGTGGAGCCATTATCCCGGATGAGGTTAACCAGAGAGTTAACCGCAAGTGACAATCCTGTTATTTTCAGGTTTCTATGGCTGCGTTTTTGTTAGCCCCTGTTTGAAAAAACAAAAACCAGTTGGAGGACAATCGCGCTGAGAGGAACTTCTTCCAGCAAGACAACCGCAGTCACCAAGACCTGACTTAAATAAAACAGCCTCGATAACCTGGTTATGATTCAGACCTGCAAAAACCACTAAATTCAGGGACACTGACATCGGATATCAATTTGTTAGGATGCACGGCATTGCTGGGACTGATCCGTAAAGCAAAAAAAAGCGCCAATTAAGGCGCTAAAGCATCTCATTGGAAGGAGCAAATAAGCTCAAGAGACGAATACGGTGGTAAGACGCTGATCGTCGTTAAATTATCAAAACATCGGAACGAAATAATGACGAGAAAATCTAGCTAGTCGACTTTTAGCAAAGCTGACGCAGTCAGATAATAATAAGTCCAAAAGCGTTGTTCGGCGGCAAAGCCGATCAAAGCACTTCCAGCGGATACTCTACAATAAGACGAACTTCATCAAGGTCGGACTCAAACTCTGTAGCGCGGGTAGTCGCCTGGCGAAGCCTGAATGTCAAACCTTTCATACCTCCACTTTGAAGCACGTAAGTCGCCTCTACGTTCCGCTCCCAACGTTTTTGGTTTGTCAACGGCGTACCGGCCTCATCTCGGCGAACGTATACCTCATTAGCCCCGGAATAGTTTGCATCTCGACCTTGCGCGTAGCGGGTCATCAGACTCAGTCCCGGCCATCCAAAAGTTGCCAAGTCTAAGTTGTAACGGATCTGACGGGAATTTTCTTTGGGTGAATTAAAGTCGCTATACTGGATTGAGTTATCCAGATAAATAGAACCGGATTGACGTAAATAATCAAAATCGTCGTCGCCACTGTTTCTTTGTAATGCAACGGTGACGGTGTGTGGACCAAACTGCACACCTGCATTTCCGCTGTAGATATCATTGTCAAAACGACCTAATAATTTCCGACCTTCATCAACCGCCTTATAATAGTTAAGCCCACCTGTCAGAGTAATATTATTCGCCAAGGGATAATTAAATGAAGTGCCTGCGTAATGCTGATTCCAAGCATCCTTAAGGCGACTGGTGTAAAGACTTACATTTATATTACGACTAAGATCATAATCTCCACCAAAATAGGCGACCCAGGGAGAATCCACCGGGCCAGCGTAGAAAGTGGCAAAATCGTCTCGCATACTACTTGTATTGGGTTGACTCATTGAGTGGAGACGTCCCGCCTGGACAGTCAACTTATCGATATCAGTACTGACCAGACTAAGGCCACGAAAGCTTTGTGGTAATAACCGATAATCACCATAGTAAACAACTGGTGTTTGCGGAAATATATCCCCTATCTTGACCTCGGTATCTTGAAGCCTCGCTTTTAAGGCGCCCCCTACTTTCGAATAGCTGCTTTCGGGTCGACCAGCACTGTCATAAGGCAGCAGATCAACGGAACCGCCTGCTCCTGAGCGCCCACCACCGGAATCAAGCTTCAGCCCAAGCATTGCAAAAGCGTCCACACCAAAACCGACAGCACCATCAGTAAAACCTGACCGGAACTCTCCGATAATGGCATGAGCCCATTCCTCAGAGTAACCATTACCTGTCGGGCTGGACTGACCGTTGCGAAAGTCACGATTGAAATAAAAATTTCGATTAGTCACGTCGAGACTGATTCCCTCCACGAATCCAGTGGCCTGTTCGGCACCGACCGCACCACCTGAACCAACGCCCAACACAAAGGCAGAAAAAAGGACTTTTCTTACATTCATCAGCTACTCCTTAACCGTGGATAACATCAACCGTGCATGACATCGGGATCCGTTTTACTTGACTTTTAGCTATACATCTTAGTATACCGACTATAAATAACACCTAGCTGACCGCACCATTACAATTTTGACATAAATACAATTCCCAGGCACTTTTGTCACGAATAAATGTCGGGCGCGCAGACGTTTATACTAAGAAAATAACATTAATAACAGATTTGTCATTTTGTGCTCAGCTTGCTGTCACTCCTCTACTGTAAGCTGCTGCAAATACAAACGAGGAGGTTCTATGAAATCAATCAGTAAATTGGCTATACCCTTTGTGATCGCATTGATGTCAATTGGCGCGTGGGCTGAGGATGGGAGTGATCGCGCCCTCAGCGGAGTACCCGCCGCTAGGGCTCCGCTGCATATACAAAGTGACGGCGATAATACGAACGTTACAAAACAGGAAGAGAGCAAGCTCAAAAAGGAGACAAAAAAAGGCGCTGAAGCTCAAAACTAATTATTATATTTTTACTAATTGCTGCGCTGTTTATACCTAGCAGTTCAAAAAGCCAGTTAAGATCGTTATCTAATTGGCTTTTTGCCTATGGGCACTCTAAATAAGTCTCAGAACCAGCGATCACACGGCTATTTCCAGCTGTGACGAGTTCACAGGGCTATAAATCTGGCCGCTCATTCGGCCATTCGGTCGGTGTAATCATACGCGTGACCCAATGATGCAAGCGGTGCATCAAGATCCTCAGCAACGAGGATCTCAGGGAACCACTCGCTAATGGTTGATTCGATCTAGGGCTAGCGCATCACCAATTTACGCCTAGCATGGCGACAGAATAAAAAAAGGAAATCATGACGAGGAAATACCCAGTGAGGTCCACGCATTTTGCCGAATTGAACCCAGGGTAGTGCCAGTTAACGGAAATCCGGCCTTTTTTCGCCGTCGCGTAGTCCAACCTGAATGTCGACTTAAATAAAAATGCTTAATAAGGAGCTTTTCTTATATTATCTATTGATATTATCACCTTTATGCAGATGAGAATTCTGCTAAAATACGCGACAAATACAATGCGACAAATACAATGCGACATATTGTCACCACAATACGGCCGCCTCGCGGCTCTGTTGTGTAGCGCGAAATGAACCAGAAGGAAGCAGCATACTGTTGTATAACACATATAAAAAACGCATATAAAAACAACAGTTTCTTACTACCGAATATTATAGAAAGGTCGTTATCATGCGAATCCTTATTGTTGAGGACGAACCCAAGGCCGCAGACTACTTACACCAAGGGCTGAGCGAAAGTGGTTATGTAGTAGATAAAGCTGCGAATGGTGTAGATGGGCTTCACTTGGTCAATCAGTATGACTATGACCTAGTCATACTCGACGTCAATCTACCTGAAATCGATGGTTGGGATGTCCTAAAGTATATTCGAGGCCGCAGCGGTACACGCGTCATTATGCTTACGGCCAGGGGACGCTTGGTTGACAAAATAAAGGGCTTGGATTTGGGGGCTGACGATTATTTGGTTAAGCCTTTTGAGTTCCCTGAGTTGCTTGCTCGCATTCGCACCTTGCTTAGGCGTAGCGAACAGATGCCCGTATCCTCTGTGTTAAAAGTTAGTGATCTTGAACTAGATCCCGCGAGACATCGAGCTTATCGAGGAAATCAACGTATTGATCTAACTAGTAAGGAATTTGCTCTTCTGCACTTGTTAATGAGGAAGGCTGGCGAAGTGCTATCACGCACACAGATTATTTCTTTAGTGTGGGATATGAACTTTGATTGCGATACCAACGTCGTTGAGGTTTCCATACGCAGACTTCGGGCAAAGATTGATGAGCCTTTTGAGGCAAAGTTAATTCACACGATAAGAGGCGTTGGCTATGTGCTAGAGGACAGAGGATGAAGCCACCAAGTTTATCTCTACGTCTGGGCCTTTCTGTAAGCCTCATGGGAACAGCGCTAGTCGTCATCCTAGCGATATTAACCTACGCTATACTTAATTATCAGCTTGATTTGATAGCCAAGAACAATCTAGCTGGCAAACTAAAGCAAGTCGAACATAGCCTCAATGACGATATGACTGCACGCTTACTACTTCAGCATCCCCATGCGCTGCTGGACATGGTGATGGGGCATAATAATTTAAGTTTAACTGTTTATACGTTGAAACCTCGCTCCACAATCCTGCTTGCAGCAGGTGACGAATCGTTAATTCGCAAGTTGCCCGACATATCAGCATCTGACAACAGTGAATTTACCGCCTGGAGTGACGACAAAGGCACTGATTTCCTGACCGCTTCGAAAATAATGTTGCTCAACGATGGGAACGCGGTAAAAGTATTGTTGACCGTAGATAGATTTGAAGACACCACATTATTGGGAATGTACCTCAAATCTGCTTTATTATTTTTCCCCGCACTTTTAGCACTGATTGGCTTCGGATCGTGGTGGATCGTACGGAGAGGTCTCACGCCCTTAAGACGGTTCCGCCACATCGCATCGTTAGTGTCTGCTCAGGATCTCACGCATCGGATATCCACTGAACAACTACCTCAGGAGCTAAGTGATTTGGCACATGCTATTAACTTTATGCTCCATCGACTCGATGACGAAGTTCAACAGCTATCTCAGTTTTCTGATGACCTTGCTCACGAACTGCGATCACCTATCTCTAATCTGATGGGAAAAGCTCAAGTTACGTTGTCGAAGAAGCGTCCACCAGAAGAGTATAAGTTAGTACTCGAATGCTGTACTGAGGAACTTGAGCGCGTCTCTCGAATAGTATCTGACATGTTATTCTTGGCTCAGACAAACCACCCCGCTTCTTTGATACCTTTCGAGCCAGTACAGTTAGAGCATGAAGCCGCCCGCCTGATTGAATTGTTTAGTCTTCCAGCGGAAGAAAAGCAGATCGGCTTGAATATGGACGGCGGTGGCATTGTCCTTGGTGATCGACTGATGATACAGCGCGCGATATCAAACCTGTTATCCAACGCCATCAGGCACAGCCCAACAATGTCAAATGTCCATCTCACGATAGAAAGACGACAGCAGACCATTTCTCTAGCAGTATCTAACACAGGCGAAGGAATTCCTGCTCAACATCTTCCACATTTATTTGAGCGCTTTTACAGAGTAGACCCAAGCCGTTCACGCTCAGAAGGCGGAACAGGTCTTGGGCTGGCAATCATTCGCTCTATCATGAGCTTACATGGTGGCTCTGCCAAAGTGAGTAGCATCCCAGGAGGAGTCACCGTTTTCAGTCTTATTTTTCCGGTGACCGACAAGCCTCCAAACCCATAGTAATGAAGGGCCTTGGGGTCTCAGGGTCTAAGTGCAACACTCAGTTGATGGTCTGAAGGTTATTGCCTGTCGTCAAGGGATGTTTAATCGCCACTTCTCGGCTTTTTCTATAAAGATTCATATAGCCCTCTCAATTATTCCAGTGCCCCGTTTATTAGGCTATCAGCAATGATGGTCGCCCTTGACCCAATATGGGTTTTGGTGCGCCATCTGAGGCACCATGGAAGGCGCTTGAGCATCGGGCACACCGCTCATTGCGTAATCACTACCATCTTCGGCCATTGCTGCAGTAGCCGCGAACGCCAGAACCAGCGGGAAAAGCACTTTAGTAAATTTGTTCATGTGACACCTCTCTGTTGGGAATGGGTACAGCTTACGGGTATGAACCTGACGACAAGCTGTTGGCATCCTTACAGTTATGTAATGCTTGAGCGGGATGGCTACCGTACCGACCCGGTAGCTAGCCATCTCCTTCTTTAAAGCTGCTTGATCGACGCAATGGTAGAGTTCATCCCTTTTGAAGTGAATTCAAACTCGATCTCATCACCTTCCTGAAGGTCCTCAAGCTGTTCGACAGTCGCCTTGAACCCCATGACCATGGCGGGCCATTGAAGCTCCGGTACGGGTCCGTGGGCGATGGTTACAGAGCCTTTATCCTGCTTGATCTTGCGCACGGTGCCGGTTGCCTTCGCGGTCTGCGCCGCAGTATTCGACTGCTCCATTTTCATGTTGTCCATGGGCATGCTCTGCTTCATGTCCATACCTTTCATCTCTTCGGCAAAGGCTGCCGGGGTCAGGGCTAGAGCGAGAACGAGTGTCAGTTTGGTTTTCATATTGAATCTCCAGGTCGTGGTTTGCCTTGCTTAATGGACCGGCGCCTCATCAGGAGATAAGCGGCCGGAAGTACAAATAGGGACAGAAGTGGTGCGGTAATCATGCCGCCGACCATTGGCGCGGCAATCCGGCTCATGATTTCACTACCGGTACCACTGCCGAGCAGGATTGGAAGTAGGCCAGCGATGATGACCGCGACAGTCATTGCCTTTGGTCTTACCCTCTGTACGGCACCTTCGCGGATCGCTTCAAGAAGTGCAGGTCTGTCCGCATGTCCTGCGTTCACGCGATCGCTCCAGGCATTGGTCAGGTATAGCAGCATGATGACGCCAAACTCGGCTGACACCCCCGCCAGTGCGATGAAGCCCACGCCCGTAGCCACTGACAGATTGAAATCCAGCAGGTACAGGAACCAGACACCGCCAGTCAAAGCGAATGGAAGTGTCGCCATGATCAGCAGGGCTTCGCTGAAGCGATTGAAGATGAGGTACAGCAGCACGAATATGATGAGCAGCGTAGCCGGCACAACCATCTTCAATTTCGCATTGGCGCGCTCCATGAACTCGAACTGGCCGGAATAGCTTATGCTCATGCCTGAGTCCAAGGGCACTTCGTTGCCGATTCTGGTACGCAGGTCCTCCACCACTGCAGCCATGTCGCGATCACGTACGTCTATGTAGACCCAGCCAGTGAGACGGGCGTTTTCGCTTTTGAGCA
The DNA here is from genome assembly GCF_000410875.1 of Halopseudomonas pelagia CL-AP6. Lineage (GTDB taxonomy): Bacteria > Pseudomonadota > Gammaproteobacteria > Pseudomonadales > Pseudomonadaceae > Halopseudomonas > Halopseudomonas pelagia. Next base: position 43,936 of record NZ_AROI01000005.1, on the reverse strand, counting down.
TCGGAGGGCCATCGGTCACCTTGATCTGCGCAACCGTTCCGAGAGTGATCTGACTTCCCTCCGGCGTGTAGATCGGCAGGTTGCGCAAGTCGGTCAATGAATCACGCCATTCGCGCGGATAGCGCAGACTGATGGGGTAGCGAGCCAGACCCTCTACCGTTTCGCCAATGTTGGCACCCCCGACCGCACCCGCCACAATGGACTGCACATCGGAAATATTCAGTCCATAACGTGCAGCCGCGCTGCGGTCAATATCGACATCGATATAGCGTCCACCGGTGAGTCGCTCGGCGACAGCCGAACTAACCCCGGGAACCGTCTTGGCGATGCGCTCGACCGCCTGGCTGGTCTTGTCAATCTGCACCAGGTCCGAACCGTATATCTTGACCCCGATCGGACTCTTGATACCTGTAGCCAGCATATCGATGCGGTTGCGAATAGGCGGTATCCACAGGTTGGCCAACCCAGGCACCTGCACAGCCTTGTCGAGTTCCTCCACCAGTTTCTCAGGCGTCATTCCGGGACGCCATTGATCCTTGGGCTTGAACTGGATGGTCGTTTCAAACATGGTCAGCGGGGCCGGGTCGGTCGCGGTGTCAGCCCGACCCGCCTTACCGAATACGCGCTTTACTTCAGGCACGCTTTTGATCATGCGGTCGGTCTGCTGCAACAGCTCCGATGCTTTCTGAACCGACAGGCCGGGCAATGCAGTTGGCATATACAGCAGGTCTCCTTCGTCCAGCGGCGGCAAGAATTCACCACCCAGCCGGGAGATCGGCCAGAGTGCGGTCAGAAAAATAGCGAATGCGACCACGATGGTTGTCTTAGGCCAGCGCAGTACTGCTTCGAGAGCTGGCTGATATATCCAGATGAGCCCACGATTGATTGGGTTGCGATGCTCGTCGGGAATTTTACCGCGGATCCAGTACCCCATCAGCACCGGAACCAGGGTGACCGACAACCCTGCGGCTGCCGCCATGGCATAGGTCTTGGTGAAGGCGAGCGGGCCGAATAGCCGTCCTTCCTGGGCTTCCAGTGTGAAAACCGGAATAAACGACAAAGTGATAATGAGTAGACTGAAGAAAAGAGCTGGACCGACCTCGACCGCTGCATTGGTGATGACTTTCCAGTGTTCGGCGCCCTTCAGTTTCTTGTCGAGGTTTTTCTTGTGCCAGGCTTCTATGTGCTTATGGGCGTTCTCGATCATCACAATCGCCGCGTCCACCATGGCTCCGATCGCGATCGCGATCCCCCCTAGAGACATGATGTTGGCGTTAACGCCCTGGCGCTGCATGATGATGAACGCGATGAGAATTCCGATGGGCAGAGAGACAATCGCGACCAGCGATGAACGCAGATGCCAGAGGAACAAGACGCAGACCAGTGCAACAATAGCGAACTCCTCAAGCAGCTTGAAACTGAGGTTGGCCACTGCGCTGTCAATCAGTGTGCTGCGGTCATAGGTTGTCACCACCTCGACCCCATCAGGCAAACTTTTCTGCAAGTCTTCAAGTTTGGCTTTCACCGCGGTGATGGTATCGCGGGCATTTTTCCCGCTACGTAGGATCACTACGCCACCCACCACCTCGCCCTCGCCGTCCAGTTCGGCAATCCCCCGACGCATCTCCGGGCCTAGTTGAATATGCGCGACATCGCCAAGCGTTATCGGCGTGCCGGTAGCGCCAAGGCTTAGCGGAATGTTGCGAAAGTCCTTCAGTGAGGAAAGATAGCCGGAGGCGCGAACCATAAATTCGGTTTCGGCGAGTTCCAGCACGCTTCCACCGGTTTCCTGGTTGGCCTCTTCAACTGCCTCCCTGACTTGCTGCTGAGTGATTTGCTGGCTGGCCATCCGTACCGGATCTAACACCACCTGATATTGCTTGACCATACCGCCAATGGGCGCGACCTCTGCAACGTTGGGGAGGGTTTTGAGCTCGTAACGCAGGAACCAATCCTGTAACGACCTCAGTTGAGCAAGGTCGTGTTGACCAGTGCGATCCACCAGAGCGTACTGATAGATCCAGCCTACACCGGTGGCGTCAGGGCCCAGCGATGGTGCAGCGCCTTCGGGAAGGCGGCTCTGCACCTGGCTTAGGTATTCGAGCACCCGCGAACGCGCCCAGTACAAGTCTGTGCCATCCTCGAAGAGAACATACACATAGCTATCGCCGAAAAATGAATATCCCCGAACGGTCTTTGCCCCGGGAACCGACAACATGGTCGTTGCCAGCGGATAGGTCACTTGATTTTCAACAATCTGGGGAGCTTGTCCGGCATAAGGTGTGCGGACGATGACCTGAACGTCTGACAGGTCGGGCAGCGCATCAATAGGTGTGTTCTGGATCGACCATATGCCCCAGGCAACGGAAAATAACGTCGCCAGCAACACAAGAAACCGGTTGGTTACTGACCATCGAATGATCTTGGCAATCATGGCTGGTCTCCGAGTTGCTCGATCCGTTCGATAACAAGGCCTTCATCGGTTTCGCTGACGCCGACCCGGACCCGGGTACCTTCTTGCAGTCCTTCCAGCAGGGCGGTATCTGCGACTGAAAATGCCATCGTCATACCCGGCATGTTCAACGTTTTGAACGGACCATGGGACAAGTTGACCATGTCGTCCTCCAGTCCCACGATGGTGCCCTCGGCCTCGTGTAGGGCTGAGCTGGTAGTGCCCGGAGCTTGCTCTGGCCCGACGGTCAATCCGCGCAGACTGGCTTCGGAATCGAGCAAAAACTGTCCGGACGCAACAACGCGCTGCCCCTCATAAAGGCCGGAGATCACTTCCGTCTTGAAATCGGTTTCCCGGCCAGTCATGACCTCTACCGGTCTGAACTTGCCATCATCCTCAGCGAGCATAACCAGGGTTCGCCGACCTGTTCTGATCAGTGCTTCGGTGGGGACCACCAGAGCTTCAGCTTCATCGCGGCTCAGCGTGACGTCGGCGGTCATGCCGGGGCGCAGGAGCTGGTCGGGATTGGGCAGCACGACCCGGACCCGAACAGTCCGGCTGTCCAGATTGGCCTCGGGCAAGATCGCCGCGACAACGCCTTCCAGGCTTTTGCCTGGGAAGGCAGGCAGCCTGGCCTCAACCTTTTGTCCCATCGTCAGGTTACTCGCTTGAGCTTCAGGAACTGCAACATCCAGCCAGACCTTATCCAGACCATTGATGCGAGCAAGAGATGCTCCCGCAGGCAGCGTCATTCCTTCTCGGACATCAAGCGAGCGCAGTACACCGCCGATGGGGCTTGTGATGGTCCAGCTAATGCTGGCCTTGCCGCTACGCTCCAGCGCTGCAATATGCTCTGAGGGCATCCCGGCAAGACGCAGGCGCTGACGCGCTGCAGCAAGCAGTTGCGGCTCGCCCATGCCGCGCAATGCCAGATACTCCTCCTGGGCGGCCAGCCATTCAGGGAACAGAAGGTCGGCCAGCGGAGCATTTTCAGCAATCACGTCTTCCGGTGCGAGGTCGTATATCTTCTCGACAAAGCCAGCGCTGCGGGCCTGCACAACGGCTACATCACGCTCATTGTAGGCCAGGGTGCCTACTGCTTCGACGATCTGGCTAATAGATTCCCGAGTGACCGGGGTGACCCGCATACCCAGATTTTGGGTCACTGAGGGGTCGATGAGCATAGAAGCACTATCGCCACCCTCCTCGGCATAACGAGGCACTAGATCCATGTCCATGAATGGCGATGGACCTGGCGCGTCAAAGCGTTGCTGTGGGTACATGGGATCGTACCAATAAAGCACTTCTTTCTCGCTCTGCTCGGCAGACTGAGCCTGAGCGCTACTAGCAATAACACTGATCCCGGCTACTGTGCCCGTAATGAACATGGGCAGGCTAATCAACAGCGCTAATCGCTTGATCCGAAATATCATGGCTGGGTATCTCCAAAAGAAAAATGTAGGCGGGCGTTGAGCATCGCGCGCTCTCCGGCGAGCTCGACGCGGCGCAGGCGCAGGTCAATAAATTCCTGCCGCGCAGCGATCACTGTGGTGAGTTCGCCGCTGCCTGACCGGTAGTCGGCCATAGCCAGACGGACCTTCTCTTCAGCGAGCGGGAGCAGTGTCATTTCGACTCGCGCAAGCGCTTGCTCGAGTCGTTGCATTTCAGCAAGCTCGGTAGCAAGCTCCTGGTTATGCATACGCAGCATGGCTTGCCGTTCGGCTTCAATTTCTGCCAGGCGTGCGCGCTCAGCGGATATTTTCGGATCCTGTCTGGAACCCGCAAACACTGGCAGATCGAAGCTGACGTTGAAGCTGACCATGTCGCCGAATTCACTGCGGCGCTTATAATCCAGCCCCCACGCCCAGTCAGGTCTCTTCTCAGAGATTGCTTCGGCAATCTTCGCTTCAGCACGGTCAAGCATGGGATCGAAAGCCAGCAGCTCAGGATGTCGGTGCAAGTTGTGTCGATAGTGGTCAAAGTCCGCCGGCCACGCAGGCCAACTGCCCTCAAGAGGCTGGCTTGCAGCCGCACCGATCCAACTACGCAGCTGCGCACGGGCAACTGCTTCATTGCGAACCAGTACATCCTGCTTTTCTGCTAGAAGAGCCGCTTCTTGCTTAGGCAGAACGCTGTCGCTGGACAGCCCTCGACCAGACGCAATCCGGGCCTTGACCGCTTGTGCCAGAAGACGATTCTCTGCGTACAACTCATCGAAAATGCCTAGCTTCTGCTCGGCCGATAGCGTCGCAATCCAGGCTTCAGCCGTGAATTGACGAACCTGCAGACGTTCTACCGTTCGCTCCACACGGGCCAGCTCCACCGAAGCTTCGGCAGTCCTTACGCGTGCTCTGCGCTTGGCTCGGTTGGGGACCTCTTGCATAACGCCGATCATTTGCGCGGTCATCCGTTCAGCGCCCAAGCGCAGACTGGAGTCACCTTCGATAGGAAGATTCTGTACGCCGACGCTCAAACGCGGGTCAGGCAACTCGCCAGCCGGCGTGACCAGGTTCTGGGCAGCTTGCAGGCTCGCGTTACGCGCAGCCAGGGATGGGGCTTGCTGTTCGGCAAGCTCAATCGCTTCTTCGAGCGTGAGTGCGGCCGACATGCCAGGCACTGCACCCAAGCCAATAATCAGGGCGGTCGCATACTTGCGCACCCGTTGAATTCGGTGATTCATATCTCGATTCCGTTGATGTTCTAGCGCATGCCATAGGCGTGCCTTGACCGCCTGTTCCTATCGATCAGGCGAAACTAGGTGACACAAGCAAAATCAGCGGCGTGGAGGATGCCAAACAATGTCAGGCGCTCGAAAAGGAGCCTGACCCGTTAGGAGCAAAGCGGGACGGGGGGGGAGCGTCGGTGATACGACCTTGTCGAGCGCGAGCTGGAGCAAACTACTGGTTTTACATTCTTGCCCATTTTCACAGACCGAGGTGAGCTCGTCTGGATCACAACACTCGCGCGAAGGAGTTGCCAGTTCGGGAGCCGCGACATCGGAAATTATGCTCGAGGGGCTCATGTCGTGATGGGTATCGAACGCCATGGCCTGCGCCGTCCCATTGATGGGAAGCGCGAGAAACATAAGCAAAGCGATCAATACTTTTCTGCACGTCATCATAGGCTCTGGCCATTGGGAAGCGAAGCGGGGTGCACCCGGTTCTACTCCCCTTTTCTCCCCTAGAAACTGAGACTGATGGTATCAGAGCTCGCTGACGCAAAACTGAACTGAAGATTACATTTTTGTCAGTCTCAAATTTCACAGTCATTCGATATGGGAACGCTGCAAGCGCAGCGCATTGAAGACAACCGATGCGGAACTTAAGCTCATCGCCAAAGCCGCAATCATTGGCGACAATAGCCAACCGGTGAAAGGATAAAGCACGCCTGCCGCGATTGGGATGCTTAGTCCGTTGTACAAAAACGCTAGTAGTAGATTCTGGCGCATGTTTCCTACCGTCTTGACCGACAAGGCGCGCGCTCGCAAAATCCCCATAAGGTCTCCTTTTACTAGCGTTACCTGTGCGCTGCTCATCGCCACGTCCGTCCCTGTCCCCATGGCTATACCGACGTCCGCTCTGGCTAGAGCAGGCGCGTCGTTGATGCCATCCCCGGCCATGGCCACAAATTGGCCTTCGTTCTGTGAGCGCGACGCAAGCTGCTCCTTGTCCTGAGGTTTGACTTCGCCATATACCTCGTCGATGCCCAAGTCCTCCGCGACTGCTTTCGCTGTAGTCAGTCCATCCCCGGTCGCCATGATTACTCTGATGCCCTCTTCATGTAGCCGAGACACTGCTTCCTTGGAGGTCGGCTTGATTGGGTCAGAGACCGCCAACACCCCGGCGAGCCGGTCATCGACTGCCAGGAACATAACGCTGCTGCCGCGTTGGCGGAGCGCTTCTGCTTTGCCCTTCAGCGGAGCGACGTCGATACCCGCCTCTTCCATCAAAGCGGTATTACCCAGCTGTAGCTGGCGACCCTCGACTTGACCGCGAACGCCGATGCCTGAACCTGATTCGAAGGTATCCGGCTTGGTTAGTACAATACCTTCAGACCGGGCATGGTCAACGATTGCGTGAGCCAGCGGGTGTTCGCTTCCCTGATCCAGGCTCGCTGCCAACCGAAGCACCTCCTCCGAATTGAACGACCCGAAGCCTTCAGAGGATTCGAAGACTGGACGACCTTCAGTCAGAGTCCCGGTCTTGTCTACGATCAAGGTTGTCACCTTTTTGAAGTTCTCGATCGCGGCCGCATCCCGGAACAACACTCCGCTGCCAGCAGCTTTGCCGGTAGCAACCATGATAGACATGGGTGTGGCCAATCCCAGAGCGCAAGGGCAAGCGATAATCAGCACCGCGACAGCATTGATCAAGCCATATACCCATCCAGGCTCAGGACCGAGAAAGCCCCAGACGAAAAATGTCGTAATAGCGATTCCCACCACGACCATTACGAAGTAACCAGCGACCACGTCGGCCATCCGCTGCATAGGGGCTTTGGAGCGCTGCGCATTGGCAACCATCTGCACGATCTGCGACAGCATCGTATCTGAGCCAACGCGGGTTGCCTCGATGACCAGGGCGCCATGCGTGTTCAGCGTGGCTCCAATAGCGTTGTCCTCCGGCCTTTTGGTGACAGGTACCGGTTCTCCTGTGAGCATCGACTCGTCGACGGCGCTTTCCCCTTCTGCGACGAGGCCATCCACAGGGACTTTCTCACCGGGGCGAACCCTTAGCCGATCCCCCTCTTGCACCTGCTCCAGCGGAACATCTTCTTCGCTTCCGTTTTCGTTGATGCGTCTCGCCGTTTTTGGCGAAAGGCCCAGCAGGGCTTTGATGGCCGAAGAAGTCTTCGACCGCGCCCTGAGCTCCATCATCTGACCCAAGAGAGTCAGCGAGATGATCACTGCAGCCGCTTCGTAATACACACCGATACGTCCGCCAACGCTGAAAGATGCAGGGAACAGCTCGGGTAGCACCGTAGCGACCATACTGTAGAGGTACGCCGCGCCGGTCCCAAAACCGATAAGCGTCCACATATTGGGGCTGCGCTGGCGTACCGAAGCTAGACCGCGGACGAAGAAAGGTAAACCGCCCCACAATACGACGGGGGAGGCCAAAGCAAGCTCAACCCAATTCTGAGATTGCCCATGGAACAGGCCGAATCCATGACCAAACATGGCCAGGCCGGTCACTAGGACCGTGAATGGAAGGGTCCGCCAAAATCGTCGCCGAAAGTCCTCATACTCCGGATCTGTTTCATTGTCCAAATCAGGCAACACCGGTTCCAGGGCCATCCCACAGATAGGGCAACTTCCTGGCCCCATCTGTCGAACCTCCGGATGCATGGGGCAGATGTACTCTGAGTTGGTGTTGCCTTCCTTACCCGAAGGCGAGGCCGAGGGCTGGGACAACAGATATTTCGCTGGCTCTTTTTTAAAGCGAGTCTGGCACCCTTGGCTGCAGAAATAGTAGCTTTTGCCTTGATGTTCTGTATGGAACGGGCTATCTGGCGTAACCACCATCCCGCAAACAGGGTCGTTCAGCTCCCGGCGTGGTTCGTCAGCTTTCGAGTGCGACGGACAGTCTGAGGATGGCGGCATGTTCATTCCTCCATTTGCGTTTCGAGTCGGTACGGACGAGTCATTAGCGAAACCAAGCTTCCGGCTTCTCAAGCGCACCGGAGGTTAGCGGGAGTCGTCAGACCGCAACATTCAAGTGATTGGACCGCCTTTATGACATTTGTATCACTTCCAAACAATTACAATTCTGCAAGCAATAGCCGAACGTTTGCCTTCCAGCACTCAGCAATCTGGCCGGGTGACAGGCAATTTGCGTCCGCGAAGGTTAGGCATCTAGCAAGTCGAAAACGCGATGCACAGCCGCCATCGGTTCAAGCGTAGATACAATCCGAACTTCTTCATAACTGTTGGAACACGGTCCAACACCAGGTCTGCTTGCAACCGAAGCAAACAACCCGTCCGTGCGGCGCTACCAGCCAATGGCCCGACCGTGCTACACGCCAGCCATACCCTGCGCTGTGGCTTTGCCATCTGCGCCAACGCAAATGGTGGGCGCATCAAGTTGTTGATGAGCCAGGTCGGCTGGAAAGACGTCAGGTGGGCGATGGGCCACGTCGACTCTCGTTCCATTTGGCGGATCGGCTGCAAAGCCCTTCCTCTCTATCTTGGATGCAGGCTCTAGAATAACCTCCCGCATAACCCTTGGAAGTCCACTGGGGAAAGTCCGCGAGCTACGCGTCTCTGTTAGCAAAGGCGAGTGTGACTCTCATCAGGTTAGTTAGGCTTTCAATGCCAGAATTCGACGTGCACCGTTGAGTACAATGATGCCAACGACCGCACCAATTACCAAATCTGGATAGGAAGAGCCTGTCCACGCAACCAGAGCTCCTGCGGCGATAACGCCAATATTCGCTAGTACATCATTGGCCGAAAAAATCCAACTCGCTTTCATGTGTGCACCGCCTTCGCGATGGCCATATATCATCAAGAGACAGATGGCGTTTGCTACGAGTGCAACTAAGCCGATCCCCATCATAAGCAACGACTCGGGTTCGCTGCCGTAGATGAAACGTCTAGCCACCTCCACCAGTACCCCCAGAGCCAACACGATCTGAAACAAACCCGCCAGGTGCGCAGCGCGAACCTGCAGCCGCGCAGCCCGACCGACCGCAAAGAGAGCAAGGCCATAGACGGCAGCATCAGCAAACATGTCCAGGGAGTCGGCGATTAGACCCGTCGAATGAGCAATCAAGCCTGTACCCATCTCGACGATAAACATCCCGGCATTGATACCGAGCAGGATTTTGAGCACACCAGCCTCCTTTGAAGCAGCCTCCTTTTCACTGGCGCTATTGGCCGAAGCTGCGTCCTGACTGACCGGTTGAGTACCGAGCAACGTTGCCCCTAAACCAAGTGATTCCAGCTTGGTCGCGATATGATCAACAGGACCGTCGTGGAAAGCGCGTACCTGTCTGGTGCTCAGATCAAACTCCAACGAATTGAGTTCAGGAAAGCCATTGAGAGCAAGCCGAATCATTCGCTCTTCTGAAGGGCAATCCATCTTGGGTACAGAGAAACTACTGACCCAAGTTCCTTCATTCGAAGGCGCGGCTGCCGTTTCAGTGGTTACCGGGTCAGGGCCACAGTCACAGGATTTATCACAAGAAGTCATAATTCGCCTCTCCTATAGGTCGTTATTACATCGATTTAAGACCATGTAGTAGCTATAGGGTCAAGGCCGGATACAATGACTTTTTACCAAGGAGCAGACCATGCGCATCGGCCAACTTGCACACCAGGCAGGAGTGGACATTCAGACGATTCGCTTTTATGAACGTCGGGGACTGCTTCCACCACCTAATCGCCAGGACAATGGCTATCGAATCTATAAAGCACACCATGCGGACAAACTGCTGTTCATTCGCCGATGCCGCTCTTTTGGAATGTCACTGGAAGAAATTGGGGTTTTGCAAAGCTATCAGGAACAGCCGCAGCAACCCTGCGTTGCGGTCAATGAGCTCCTTGATAGACATATCACCCAGGTAAGGGCTCAGATCGCATCCTTACAGGCTCTCGAAAACCAGCTGGTGACATTGCGAGGCTGCTGCGATAACGGACGACAAAGCCTGGACTGCGGGATACTTTCGGGGCTGCTGGGGGACGACAAACCTCTTTCGTAATTCCGACATGAAGCCATTTTTTGCGTCGTCTCAATCCATAGCGCTTGACCCTATAGCGGCTATAGGGTGTTCACTTGGGCATATACTGCGTAAGTGAGATCCAGATGAATACAGCTCTCGGCATTGCCATTGATGAGGCGTTCTGCGAGGCCCGGAAAGCACTTAATGAAGAGGCGCCAACCGAGGCTTTCTCCTGGCTGGAGCGAGCCCACATATTGAGCCAGCGAATGCCTATTCTTCATGCTCAGAGCCATTGGCTGATGCTGAGGGCCGGCTGGCAGTTGCGCGACTTTCGGGAGGTGCTCAGCCAAGTACCGCGAATCATGGCGGCCCTGCTGTTCTCGAAGATCTGGGTGCCGTTCGGAAACAGCGAACGCGCGAGGGTTAGTGCTTTTGCGCCGATGCCCCTTTCACCTGAGCTGCAGCGACTTCTTCAAGAAGAAACGCGATGAGCTCGCCTCCGAGAAGGTCATCTTTTGTTGCTCCCTGGTTCTTGTGGATGCTATCGCTGACCATTGCCTCGGCCGACCAAGCGTTGAAAAGCGCAATTACGGGCTCGCTCCCGGTCGGCACCGTAATCCCTCTTACCTCGTTCTTTAATCTGGTTCATTTCTGGAATACCGGTGCAGCGTTCAGTTTCCTGGCAGACTCAAGTGGTTGGCAGCGTTACTTCTTCGTCGTCATAGCTTTGGTCGTTTCGATAGTGCTGGCTCTGATACTTCGTAAACCCCGACCCAACAATGAAGCCCTAGGCTATAGCCTTATCTTGGGCGGGGCAGTTGGAAATCTGATTGATCGCGCACTTCGAGGACATGTAATCGACTACCTGGATTTTTATTGGCAGTCCTGGCATTGGCCTGCGTTTAACCTGGCAGATATTGCTATTGTCGGTGGCGCCGCCATGTTGATCCTGAGCAGTTTGCTAAGCCCAAATGCGGAAGCCGGCAGAGTCAAAAAATGAAAGGCTCACCGTCAACGGATACGGTACGCTGGGCAGGCAAGGCCTAGATAGGGCACGGCATCGTTATCTTTTTCATGGCCGTGCCGGCCATCAGGAGTGATACCACCATCAGGCGCATCAGAGTTCTGCGGGCCTCGATTCAGCTGGATCGGTTAAAACCCCGTTGGGCATACAAACAGGGGCAGCCATCTGCATCGCCGCAGGCCTTAAACACCACGTCAGTGCTGGTGTCGAGCATTTTCTGTCTGGCTGGTTGCCCTATCCGATGATAGTCACCACTATAAACCGAAGACGCAAGGTAACCATGGTTGCCCCGGCGGGCCTGGTGCGGTTTTCGGGTAAAAGGTCAACGTTATGTCAGCTCTGCGTCATGCCTTAAATTGATGCGATAATCGTTACCATTTGCTGACGCTTGCCAGCAGCTCAAGAAACGGCGTTTATAATGAGAAGAGATATGGGCACAAGAAAAATGTGCTGTTTAAGGATGCGAGTGGCCAATGGCAGCGACAGATCGGGCTTCGACCAGGAAGCGTCGGAAGGGGCTGAGAATACCTAAGTGATGGATCAAATTCCCTCTTTACACGTCGGCGGTCAGATCTTAATGGCGACAGTGGCGGGTTTGCTGCTCAACCTGACGCCTTGCGTTTTGCCTGCAATTCCCATTAAGGTCCGGATCATTTTGCGAGAGGCAGGCAGCCAACGATCGCACCGCGTGTTGGCCGCATTAGCGTTCATCGCAGGAACACTCGCGTTCTTCCTGACGTTGGGCGGGCTGACCGCACTTCTGCAGTGGAGTTGGGGCACTTTGTTTCAGTCTACGGGGTTCGTCGGTGCTCTTGTCGCGTTGTTGGTCGGGTTTGCTGTGATCACCTTGATAGATGTACCCATCCCGATTCCGGCATTCGCCGCCTCTACCTATGGTCGGCGCTATTTTGAACCGTTCTTATCGGGGTTATTGAGTGCTGTTTTGGCCGCGCCTTGCGCGGGCCCTTTCCTAGGCGGAGTCTTAGCCTTTGCCGTTACTCAGCCGGCGCCGGTAATTATGGGGATATTCGGCAGTATCGGCCTCGGACTGTCGTTCCCCTACGCAGTATTAATGCTCAAACCCGATTGGCTGAGCCGGTTACCCAAGGCGGGACCCTGGAGCCTGGCCGTTCGAGAAGTACTCGCGTTGGTCTTGCTGGCCGCAGCCGTCTTTTTCACCGCGAGCCTGGTGCCCAAAGCGGTTTATCCCTGGCTATGGTGGTCTTGGCTGGCACTAGTGCTGGCTTGGGGTGCCCGCCGGTTCGTGCAAGGTGGTTGTACCGTTCGGGTGATCGCCACAACGGCGGCAGGTCTTGCCCTTGCGATGACTGTTGAATTCTCATCCCCCCCGGGCAGCAGCGGAAACGAAGTCGTTTGGCAACCTTACTCCGCAAAACTACTGGCGGAGACAAAAGCCCGAAATACACCATATTTGCTGGAGTTCACCGCCGATTGGTGCATCAACTGCAAGATACTTGAGCGCACGGTCTATAAGGAGGCCGCGGTGGCCGATGCTGTGCGGCGCGCCGAAATGGTGCCAATACAAGTTGACGTGACAGTAAGCAACCCTGAAAAAGACGCGCTATTAACTGCTACCGGCGGGCAGGCCTTACCCTTCGCGGTGGTTGTTGACCGCAACGGCACCGTTATCGCGCGTTTCACGGGGCTTTTTGACACAGACAGCTTGGTCGCCGCTATAAGTCGCACCAAAAGCCCATAACCTTAAATACTGGAGGCCGATCATGATTATTCGACGCGAAGGAGTACTGGCTGGAGTGGTGGTATTTGTGATTGCGATCGCTGCGTTCGTGATGACCGACAGAAACGGAAACAATCTTCATGCTGCCCAAACTGAACATGCCGAGCCTGAAGTCCCGATCCCGATCCCGATCCCGACCCGGACAGGGTTGGCAAATTCCGCTGGTAAAATCCGTGTCACTGTTGCGAAAGGAGCGGCAGCAATGGTGGGGAGGAAGGGTGATTTCGTTGTGACACTGAATATTGAGCCGGGCTGGCATGTGAACGCAAACCCGGCCTCGTCGGACTTCCTGATTCCCACTGTCGTAAGCTCTTCGGTCAACGGCCAGGCGCTCGAAATTCCGACGCAGTACCCACGAGGCCGGGTTAGTGACGTTGTGCTGGCTGACATCCCCCTTGTGGTGTATGACGATGGTGCAATTATCCGGCTGCGACCAGACGAAAAACACACCGCTGTGCTGGAAAAAGTAGGCAGGCTCGAAATGATTGTACGGGTGCAAGCCTGCAGTGATGAGGGTGTTTGTCTAGCACCGACCGATCTGCCCGTTGCGCTGAACCTGGACGATATCACGCGACAATAAGCAAGACGACCCTCGGTAACGACTCAGTTTGGGAATCGCTGCGAACAACTGATTCAGAGTATTTTCGATTGTTCTGCTTGCTCTGGGCAGTTCGATAACGTGCCCACCGTTCACATTTTGAGGCGGGCGAACCACAAAACGGGCAGCAACGCTCATCATGGTGTCGGCAACGCCTTTTCCTGGTCAGCGATGGTAAACCTGCGGTTTCCATGGCCCACTCTCCGGGATGCCAAATTTACGCATACTCCCAACAACGGACCTCGCTCAACTCTCCTAGTTCTTACACGCTAGCGGGCGCGAGTCTCCCATGAAAAGGGCCTTTCGATTACGGTGCGCATCGCCTCCAAACCTTGGACGCCACCTGGTCCGCATAAGCTCTTTTGCAGTCTCTTGGCCGCAGCGTTCTATCGACCGAATCGGTCAGGGTTGCTTTTGAGCCTTTTTCCTGCAAACCAGTTGCCACAGGTAGAACAACCCCTCCTCCCCCGATATAGAGTCTGCCCACTATGAGAGTGGTGACCGTCATGTATTTAACCGATGATACCTCCGAATTCGACGAAGTAGGAGCAAACCAAGTACGAGTGCGATCGCGCCGAGGATAGGCCAATCCTGCCAGCGCACATAAGGGGTAGCGCCAGTTCGGGGGGTCACTTTCGCACTGAGGCTAGCTACGCGGAACTGAGGAGCTCGTGCAAGGATCTCTCCCTCGTAGCTGACAGCTGCTGTGACACCCGTGTTAGTAGCTCGCAGTAGGTCACGTCCGGTTTCGATGGCACGCATGCGGACCATTTGGAAGTGCTGGAGAGGCCCGATTGAACGGCCGAACCAGGCATCGTTGCTGACATTTGCCAGCAGCTGTGCTTCGGGCAGAAGTTCCGTGACTTCTGAGCCAAAGACCGCCTCGTAGCAGATGAGCGCCCCTACAGCCACCCCTGCTATATTCAGTACATGTGCTTCTCGTCCCGGTGTGAAATCGGACATGGGCGTCCCGAGCACGTCGAGGGCGGAACCTAAAAACTCCCGAAACGGAACATACTCACCGAAGGGCACCAAGTGGCGTTTGTAGTAGAAGCCTGAGGGATCGGAGAGGCTTACCACAGCATTATAGGCGCGGCCATCCGTCTCACGGACCGGGACCCCAATCATTAATGAGGTGCCTGCTTGATCGGCTAAGGCCTCAAGCTCAGCAAGATATTTTTTGGCCTGGTCATGCCACATCGGGATTGCCGTTTCTGGCCAAAGCACCATATCGGCCCCGAGATGCCGCTTTGTAAGCGCCTGATAGCGCTCAAGTGTGATGACCTGGGAATCCGGGTCCCATTTCCTGTCTTGCGGAATGTTTCCTTGCAAGAGGGCAATACTAATAGGGTCGGCGGCTGGCTGCGTCCAATCCCGATCCAGAAGCTGCAAGCCGGCGAGAGTAACGATTAAAACGGCAGCTCCTACCGTCGCACGGCACAGGCTTAAGCCCAAAATAACCCACGCAAGCCCGCCAGCGAGTAAGGCCACCAGAAAGCTCACGCCAAGAACGCCAAAGACAGGAGCGATAATGGCAAGGGTGGTGTCGGTCTGGCTGTACCCAAGTAAAAGCCAAGGAAAGCCGGTTAAAAACCAGGTGCGCACCCATTCACTCAGGACCCATGCCGCTGGTAGCCCCAACCAAAGCGCCGTCGCATCCATCTCGAGTTGCAGACGGCGTACGAGATACACAACGCCCCATGGGAAGAGAGCTAACAGCGAGACTAGGGCCGCTGTGGCGGTAACTGCTACCACGATCCCATTGCCGTACTGGCTGATGCTGATGTAGACCCAGGAGACACCAACTCCGAAGTAACCAAGACCAAATAGGTAAGCCGACCATAGCGCCTGACGTCTTGAAGGTTGCGAGACCAGGACAAATAGTGCGGCGAGAGCAATCACTGCAATCCATGCCCAACCCACAGGAGCAAATGCAAGCGGCATGGTGCCTCCGGCTAGCAAAGCCATCACCCTTTTTAGAAACGTGTTGCAGCGCATTCCCCAGGTTAGGTCGGAGGTTAGTGCACACTTATCATCCAATGCTCTCGCCTCCAAAGCCAAGATCAAGCCTGTAGCGCATGTCTTCTTGCTCCGCTCAACTCAGGCCCATCAACCCATTGCAGGATTCCGTGCGAGTAAACTGACATCGACTCCTCCAGATGATTGTGTACGCGCAACAACACATTGCTACCTACTCATAACTCAACGACCGGACCCGGAAATGAATCGGTGGTGATTGTGATGGCCCGCCGTGGAGATATCAATGAATTGCCGCCGAATATAGAAGACCCATCACTAGGTCACGCGCACGCCGCTCGGGCTGCGCCTCGCGGCGAGGGCAGTGCCAATGGAATTACCGATGCGCGTACAATTCGGTAACCGCGGCCCAATCCGAGAAGCCTAGACTGACCAAGGCCTGAAGAATCCGCCGTTATTCCTCTCGAATTTGCCTTCGGTCATCAGAACACCCTGGACGGTCTGAATACCAAGCGAATACAAGCTATCATCAGAAAGTTCGTTAAAGTCTACAATATTTGTGTGAAATGGCGCTTATTGAAATGCTGAGCGAAGCATTATATTTCGGCTACTCACCAAGGGGCGCGGCATTTTCAGCCTCTTGTATGTGGGTGATACTTCAATGATATTTTGTTTAAACCCGCGAGACCGGTTTTTTCGGTCGGCCAGGACGCAAACGCTATATAATAAGCAGACCAGGTTGCCGGCGGGTACGATTATCAGAATGCCGTGCCAGCCTGGATATCCGGCGCGCTGTCAGATGCGCCAGATCGAAAAAATACACCGCCCTGGCTAGCGTCCAGAGCACGTGCTCCGTCCACAGCTTTCCGTCCTATATTGCTGCATCATGTAGCTACTCTCCTCTATTTTTGCCAGAACATCATTGCTTATCGGGTTCTACTCCATGACTGCAAACAATTTCTCAAGCGCACCGGACGTTAGCGGGAATCGTTAGACCGCAACATTCAGCTGATTGGACCGCCTTTATTACATTTGTATCACTTCCAAACAATTACAATTCTGCAAGCAATAGCCGAACGTTTGCCTTCCAGCACTCCGCAATCTGGCCGGGTCACAGGCAGTTTGCGTCCGCGAAGGTCAGGCTCCTTGCAAGTCGAAAACGCGGTGCATAGCCGCCATCGGTTCAAGCGTAGATACAACCCGAACCTCTTCAGACCTGTTAGAACACAGTCCGACGACAGGTCTGCCTGCAACCGAAGCAAACAACCCGTCCATGCGGCGCTACCGACCGACGGCATGGCCGTCTAGGAGCTCAATCAGCAATCAATCCAACGGAATGGGCTATCAAACCGGTAGCCAGCTCGGCGACAAACATAGATGCATTAATCCTAGCAACACGCCGAGCGCACATGTTTTTCGGCGCCTGAATAAGCTGAGTCCTCGGTGGCCCGACTATCTTCACAAGCCGCATCTCGATTTTTCTCAGAGATGCTCTTAGTCTGAGGGCAAAGGTTCGTTCGTGATAGCGTCGTCCGAGCCGTTGTGCAAAGTCGTTGAATGACCATCCACCAGATTAAAAGCCAAGCTGCAGATTTCGTCGAAGCTGCTCAGAGCAAGACGTATCAATCGCTCCACCGAGGGGCAATCGAGCTTAAGCACGTCATAGATACTGATCGACCTGCCGGTCGATGAAGAGCTATTCGGGTGAGGAGTCACTTACCCGTTACCGCAGCCGCCCGCGTCCCCACAAGCTTTATACATTCACACCTCCGGACCATCAAACCCAAAAGTAGTAGTAGGAACTCTCTACCGGACAGAGGGTCAAGAAAGGTCCTAGAGCATGCTTGGAACTAGCACCTACCTTGCTTCGAGGTTGATATGAGTGACATATGGTCAGTGATAGGTCTCGCACTACTACCTGCTATTGGAAACCTGACTGGTGGCCTGGTAGCCGAATTCACGCGTACGCCAGGCAGGCGGCTGAACAAAGCACTGCATGCGGCATCCGGCATCCGGCATCGTTCTGGCAGTCGTTTCTGTCGAGTTGATGCCGGAGGTATTGGCCGTACTGTCGGGCTGGACGGTCGGAATTGCGTTTGGCGTCGGTGGTAGTGCTTATATTGTGATCGAAAGTTTGGTCGACAAGATCCAGCAATCGCAGGGCGGAGCGCGCGCGAAAAACCGCGGCATGTGGATGATCTATATCGCCGTGTCTATTGATCTCTTCAGTGACGGGCTTTTGATCGGGGCCGGTTCTGCAGTGGCGATGTCGATGGCGGTAGTTCTTGCGCTGGGGCAAGTGCTGGCGGACTTTCCTGAAGGTTACGCCACAATGGCGAACATGAAAGACAAGGGTATCCCTCGGCTACAGCGGATGGCGCTTTCCACGTTCTTTTTCGTTCCGGTGCTGGGCGCTGCCATCCTCGCTTATTATGGTCTGCGAGGCCAGAGTGAAACGCTCAAGATGATCGCGCTAACTGTCACCGCAGGTCTGTTAACCGTAGCGGCAGTCGAGGACATGTTGAGTGAAGGTCACGATGCCAACGCGGATACCAAAGGTTCGATCGTTGCGTTCACGGGTGGTTTCGTCGTGTTCACTTTCGTTTCGGCAGGGCTGGGGAGTATCAGCAGCAACGGCTGAAATCACTCATTTGCGCCAAGCCACACGCAAGGGGGTCTTCACGTAGAAAATGTGTTTGATGTTGGGGTGGATAGAATGGCTCCACTCAGGAACTTCGATTGTCGCGCTTTGTGCTCCTCAATATATTGGCCAGGTCTTCTGGAACATGCATCGGCTCAAACGGGCTTACGCTGGCTCGGCCTGTATTGCCGAGGGGCACCCAGATTCGCGAAAACACCAGCGCAGCGGCAGCACGAGTCAATTGTCCGAATATCTCGCGGGCATCACGTGTGCGCCAGCCAAGCCGCAGCATACGTATATGCGTTGCGGCGTGCGCGAACGCGAACTTCTGGCTCAGGATATGTGCACGTTCGAGGTGGCTGAACGCCGTGGCGAAGTCGGACTGATGCGCGGCGTCCGTAGCTGCAGCCAGCTCTGCTTGATAGAACGTCCTTAGCTCATTATTCACCGCCCTACCCTCCTTCTGTTAAGTCGACTCGCATTCTCGTCTGGGTGCAAAGCTATCACGCAGGCTCTCCGACTTTTGACGATCTAGTTTTGCGCCTTCGGCAACGATTCCTCAACAAGCTGCAGTAGGGGTTCAGGCCCGAACTGGGTCAGTTGGCGGCCATTCACGAAGAAAGTGGGCGTACCACGAATTCCTACGGCTTCTACGTCCTGCATGTCTTTCTCAAGGATGCCGTCTATCCTCGCCGACTGCATGTCCTCGCGAGCTTTAGCTATATCAAGGCCGGCTGCTTCGGCGGCCTCCCAGGCTTTGGTCACCTGCGGGTCGTCATGCCAATCGGGCTGTGCTTCCAACACTGCTTCAAGTACCGGCTCGTAAATATCCTGCAGGCGAGCAGCCTCCAGGAGCCTGGAAACTTCCTCGGAGCCTTGGTGAAACAGTGTATATCGCAAGACCAGGCGCACCTGGTCCGGGTACTTGGCCATAATCTGTTTGACGATGGGGTAGAAGGCGCGGCAAGCCTCGCAGGAGGGGTCGAAAAACTCGACGATGGTCACGGGCGCATCGGCAGGTCCAAAGGTGGGCGAGTGGAAGCGAACCAATGCCTGCTGGTTCTCCACGGCCCCGGTGGTGGCATCAGACGTTTCGACAGCGGGGGCAGTTTGTTGCGGCGGCTGAGGCTGTGGCTTGAATAAGACCGCGGCCCCGAACCCTGCGATAAGAAGGATACATACGGCGACGACGATGGAACGACGATTCATTAGCGAGTTCTCCGACGAATAAGCAAAAGCATAACGATGATGGCAGCGAAGATGCCCAACGCGAGGAATGGAAGCGGTAACCCGCCGAAAATGGTCATTCCGGCGCCCGAGCAGGATGGGCCCGTGGCCGTGCAGGGCTGAATGGGCTGGGGAATCAGCCCTACATAAAGCAGCGAGTGCGCCAAAGCGAATAGCGCACCGAGCGCCGCAAGCGGCAAGGCATAGCGCCAGACTTTGAAGTCCGAGTGGAAGCAGGCTATTGCCAGAATCACCGTCAACGGAAACATGAAGGCGCGCTGAAACCAACACAGTGAATCGCCCCCGGTATCCTAGACACCCGTCAGGCTCTGGTAGTGACGCTTTTCGTACTCGACCGGTGACAGGTCACCACTCGTGCCGTGTCGGCGCCTTGGGTTGTAAAACATCTCAATATAATTGAACACATCGCGCCTTGCAGCCTCACGTGTCGGATAGATCTGCCGCTTAATGCGCTCCCGTTTGAGCAACTGAAAGAAGCTTTCGGCGACTGCATTATCATGGCAGTTACCGCGACGACTCATGCTGCCCACCAGATGATTCGCTTTCAGAAAGCTCTGCCAATCACCGCTACTGAATTGACTACCTTGATCCGAATGGACCATTACGGACCCTGACGGTTTACGGCGCCATACTGCCGCTAACAGAGCGTCCAGCGCCAAATCCGAAGTCATGCGCGGCTTCATCGACCAGCCAACGACCTGGCGAGAGAACAGGTCGATAACCACGGACAAATACAGCCAGCCTTCGTAGGTGCGGATGTAAGTTATATCTGTCACCCAGGCAACATTGGGCGCCGACACTTCAAACTGACGATCTAGGTGGTTCGGTGAGACAACAGCAGGTTTACCGCTGTAGTAGCCTCGACGGCGCCGATAGCCGGTCTGAGACCGCAGTCCTTCGCCGCGCATTAGCCGGGCTACCCGGTGCTTACCGCAGGTCTCGCCAGCTTCACGAAGATCCAGATGAATTTTGCGATAGCCATACACGCCGCCGCTTTCAAGCCATGAGTGTTTTATCTGGCCCAACAGGCGCTGATCTTCCCGAGCACGGTTAGATAACTTGTTGCGACACCAGGCATAGTAACCACTGGGGTGCACTGTCATCATCTTGCACAGGCGGCGCACGGGATATTTGTCCACTTGGCTCTGAATAAACGCGTACCTCAGTCGGACTCTCTGGCGAAGTACGCGGTGGCCTTTTTTAATATATCGCGCTCTTCTGATACGCGTTTGAGCTCGGCCTTCAATCGCCGGTTCTCAGCCTGGAGATCGTCATCCTGCTGTCGCTGGGCGGGGGGCTTATCGTAGCGCTTGAGCCATTGATACAGGCTGTGTGCCGACACGCCTAATCGAGCGGCGACCTCGGCAACGGAATGGCCTCTATCTGCCACCTGCTTGACGGCTTCGATTTTGAATTCTTCGGTGTAGCGTGGGTTGCTCATTGGACCTCCTGGGTGCCTCGATTATAAGGCCTGGAGGTGTCTACGAAACTAGGGGCGATTCACAGAACGCAAGGCGCCTGACCAAGAACCTCGCCGATGTATATAGCTGACAGCGAAGACACCGCTGCCAGCAGCCAGGCTGCGAACAATAACAACCAGGGAGCAACTCGGTTAGCCGTCATCGGGAATCTGCTCCGCGTTCACTGAAGCAACTGCTCTGCGACGAAGAGCAACAGCTATCGACAGGTCTATCGGAATCATCGCTGGCTGGGGTAGCGGCAGCTTCGGAATCACCCGCGCGCCACTCCACAAGCCCTTCGCGGATGACCTGCCAGGCGGATTGCAGAAATAGCAGGGCGATGGCGACACCGACGATAACGTCTGGCCAGAGAGTACCGGTAACGGCGACCATTCCGGCGGCAAGAATCACACTGCTGTTGGCGATCAGGTCATTTCTGGAACAGAGCCAGGTCGAGCGCATATTCAGGTCGTCAGCTCGATGGCTGTAGAGCATCGCGAAACAGACGCCGTTTGCCAGCAGGGCAAGAGTACCCACTATGCCCATCAAGTCCGCGGCGGGCACTTCCTGAAGCACCAGCTTGCGTATTGCATCGGCAATCACCACCACACCGAACAACAGCATGAAGCCGCCCTTGAACAGCGCAGCGCCGGCACGGGCGCGGCGACTCTTGTCCAGCACGAAGAGCGTCAGCGCATATACCGCGGCATCGCCGAACATATCCAGCGAATCACCGAGTAGTGCCGTTGAGCTTGCGATCCAGCCTGCAGTGAACTCGACACAAAACATCACCGCATTGATGGCCAGCACCACATACAGCACGCGGCTCTGGCTGGCTCTCAGTTGCGCCAGTTCCCCGGCCTTGTTCTCACAGCAGCTATCCATGACAGCCCCCACTAAACGCGAAAGCAGGAATACTAAGGGTTATATTGCAGTGGTCAACTGATTCCGGACAGTGGATAAAGTTTTTCCTCTGCCTTGGCAGGTGCTAGACCATCATTGAATTGATAAGGATAATTGTTCCATCCATTACGTCTAAATTCAGTTCGTCACCTGGTCCAACACCCTTTTTTGCGAGCCCCCCCTGGGGGCAGCTCCACAACCCGACCCCCGCTGCCATCTCCGGCGACCTCACAAATTGCTTTTCCAGCGGTCGCAATGGCCAACAAAGCTAGCCTCTAGTTCGATCGTAAATGATGGACTGGATAGGCTTGTTCACTGATCGTCCGCTAGTTCACTACGAGCCCTTCGAGCGCGGCTTTGGTGTCACATCCGGCATGGATCGCCTCAGCGAACCTAGCCATAGCTGCCCCTGCATTTTGGTCATGCAACGCGCGCTCCATGAACGACGCTGCCAATGATTCAAGCTCGTCGTCCCGCTCTATGCCCGATTGAGGGTTCAACAGAGCAAGTCTCTGAAAAACCTGCCTACCATCGGTTTTTTCATCGATCTCGAAGAGATTCGAAAAGGCTTTCCCAAGAGAGCCTGCAAGATGACCATCTGGACGATTCCAGCTTCTGCTGATGCCATTTTCATGAGCTACCGTCTCGATCTGTTCTCGGATCTTTCTAGGGATTGTCGCGGCAGCTTTAGTGCGGTTGGAGAACCTGTGATTTGCGTAGCTTGCCGCGGCCCTTACCACAACCCAAACCACAAACCACAGTTGTGAAACGCTGTAGGTGTGAAGCCCTTGCCTGACTACCCCTCTGATTTTCTCGAGGTCTTCAGATTCGAGTATGAGACGATAGGTTTCGCATTGGTCTAGTAAATAACGAACAACGTCGTTTTCGGCATAATCAAGCCAGAGTTCGAACAAAGCATTCGCGTTGGTGAACTCACGCTCTGCGATGGTTCTGATGGCTTTTTCGCTGCGGCCAAACTTTTCATCGGCCACCAGGAAAAACTCTGCCTGGTTCCGGCGAATCATGAGCTCACCAGCTTCTAGAAAATAAGTTCCTGGCCTAGACGTGCAGGGCGAATCCAGGAGAATTTTGTCCTCGCGCAGCCGCCTGAAGAAACAGCCGGAACCATATGGAGCGAGCGCATCGCACTCAGTCTCCTTGAAGGTACCATTGGCAAGACGTGATCCTATAAGAACATCGATTGCCAGCAGCAAAACGCAGACGTCATCTGGCAGTGACTCATATGAAATAGTCCGGGAAGCCATCTCATGACTGCGCTTTTCCAGCATGCACTGAAGCTCCGCCTCTTCGGCTTGTCTCATCCGCAGCTCATCTTGTTTGATACTCTCGGTACACGCTGCGCAAGGACGGCTAGAAAGCTGAAACGCCTTTCTCGGCTCATGACGCTTGGTTACCAAGACGGCTCCGCTGCAAAGGCAGCATCGCTGATTCTCATCATAAGCGAGGCACCACTGGCGCACATGGCTACTCACAAAGCTTGATTGGATCAGTTTGCGGAACGGAACCAGGTCACTTACTTTCTCGATGTAAGCGCCCTCACCGTCCATAGCCCAGTACCGCTTCGCTAGCTCGATCTCCTGAGGGTCCTGGGTCAAAAATTCTAGCCTAACTGCCATTCCTGATTCCTTCTACTATCGATACGTCTGCCAGATATCTAGATGCATCTTGAACCAAAACTCTCGGCACCTTGGACATCCAAGCGGAGCGCATCCGAAAGCCAATTTAATAGTTACTTCGTGATCATCCACTAACTCTCTTAAGCACATCGCTATCGAGCATCTTTTTGTTATGTGGCTTAATGTTGTCACGCACCGCCCTCAAGTCAGCTACCGGTGCTGGCTCGATCTTTATCGCCTTTGGGTTTCCTTGCCGCTTGTCACCATAACGCCTAACTGAGTTGGTAGACTGGTGACCCATTATGTATGCGATTGTCTTTAAATCTAACGATGAGGCTTTCAAGTTCGCACCGACCTGATGCCGTATTGAATACATGCTTGGAATAATTTTCTTTCGCGGCCAAATTTTTTGGCCTTCGATTCGGATTCGATGTCTGATGGCATCAATTGTCCAAGTATTTATTCGAAGAATTTCTATGCATGTTGCTACTATCCCTCTCACAGTTTCATCGGTGATAGTCAACAGCCTGTCAGCACCCCGCGTCCCATTAGTCTTTTTTGCACCGCGAATGAAGAGTAGATTTCCATCAAGGTGCATATCACGAAGCTCTGCGGGTCTGGCACCCGTCTTGCTTATCAGACAGACAGCGGCAAAGGCGGGCAGGAAGTCAGCTTCCCCAAGATGTTTAGCCAGGGCGACGAGGTCGTCGTCAGCGAATGATTTAGCCCTCTTTGGCTTTGCTTTTTTGATTAGCGTGCTACCGCGCTCAGTGACAGGGTTCACTACCGCCTTGATTTTTGTAGCCGCTTTAATATGCCCCTTGTTCTCCAGATCGAAAGCGATGGCATTTTTCAACCTTCTGAAATATGAGGGCTGAAAATTTACAGCGGTAGATACCAGAGCTTGCTTGATACTTGAAACACTCAAAGCAGCACCGTCCATATGGTGTCTGTAAAAGTGTGCTGCAATCGCAATATATTGCTTTTTTGTTTGATCGTTCATAACGCACCGATTTCTTATTATTATGGCGCTCAGCCGGTATGGATATAATGAGCATCTGTACGGTGCAGAACAAGTTTACAGCCAGCCAACCTCGGTTATATAAATCGGTTAGCCATGCATAGCATAGAAAAACATCATGTTTTTGATGGCAAAATATTAGCCGCTTCGCGAAGGTGCATTGAGGATATTCGCCCAGAAACTGAAGACCTCTCACCTACGTTCGAAGTCTTGCTCGTTTTCTGGGCGAATATCCTCAACGCCCCCATACTTGACGGTCAAGTATGGGTAACGACGAGCCGTACTCGATGAATCGAGTACGGCTTGTATGTTTGCCATCAAACGCATGCCGACGAGCGCTGCGCACCCGTCGAATTTAGCGATCCATTAAGCAGCCAGCCGTACTTGGCTTAAGACCATAGCTGGCTCGACCATGCCGATCGATCTTCTGCCAAAGCGTACTTGGCCTCAGCGAATTGGCTTTCTAGCATTGCGCGCACCAACCCTTCCTTTCGCTTGTTGGCCGCCTGAGGCAAGCCACCTTGTCCGACCTGATCGCGCTCCCAACCAAAGTCTTCTAGAAAAGACACTATGCATACAATGGGTACCCAAAGACTTCCTTCCAAAACCTGATGCTCTGAGTCAAATGGCATGTATTTGAGAAATGTCTTCCAACGGTCAAGGATTACCTGATAGTCCGACATATCAATCTTGTAAAACTTGCATGCCTCGAGCGCGTCAAAATAAACCATCCCTTTGGACGAGGTAACGAGTTGGATGAAACCTTTAAGCTCTGGCCATTGCAAATCAAGCACTCCTATCTGAATATCCCAAAAACCGATATTTGAATATTAGTAATACCTTAGCGCCTTGTCAACAGTTACCTGAGGCGCTTGTGTCGAAATCTCTTTATCGTCCTGAAACAACAATTCTGCTTAAGCTGCTCAAGGAATACCGAACAGAAGCGGGTCTAACACAGGCCGATTTTGCCAAGGCGCTTGACCGCCCACAATCGTTTGTAAGCGATATAGAACGCGGCTCACGCAGACTCGATCTGGTCCAACTTAGGGATATATGTGAGGTGCTGGGGTTAAGCCTTATCGACTTCGTTACACGGTACGAGCAGTTAGTAGCGGAGTCGCGGCAACAGTGAAGGTTGCCCGGAGACTCCAAGGTCTTAGCCCACAATGATCAGAGCCAGCGAATCGGACCTACACCGGTCGTTCCCCGTATTAGCGGTAGCACTCGCCTCTCACAGCACTGCAGCGCTTTGCATAACGGTAACGTTTGTGTAGCCGGCTTCGAGGAGACCCTGCTGTGTGGCAAGCACGCAACCTGAATTGTAATCTGGTTCATACCAGGCGCCTGTTAAAGAGATAGGCGTGGCCAAAGGGACACCAAGCTCTGCGAGATGACTAAGGGCGATCTCTGTATGCTCTGGATCGTCTGCTTCTAGTCTGTCGGCCAGCATCGGCGATCTTGAAATCGCATCTTTAATGGCTCTATCGAGGAGAGGGTAAAGCCCAAGCTCGTCACTCAACCAACCGTCGAGTACCAGTATGTTGCCCGACCAGCCGTTTAATTCGTCTATCACAGCTTCCCTGGCAGCATCTGCTTCGTCGGAAAGATTCATGTCCGCCGAACCACATAACGAGCCAGGATGGACCAGGATTAACAACGGACTGAATTTGTTCTGGTGTGAACTGTTTTCTTGCATAAATGCCGCTCGTGGAAGGTTGCTATATGGTCGAGGGCTGGTGAAAGCGTTTTTATTCACCGCCCCAGCATCCACGACAGTTTTGATGGTAGAGGTCACGAATTGCCGAGTCAACATTTATTTATCTTGTTTTTCAATGACTTAGTATACTGAGTATACCAGAAGAAATATTTCAAATGCGCAAGCTAACCCCATACCAAAAGCACAGACTTGTCGTTGGCCAATTCCGGACATACCCTGATTGAGCGCTGAAACCAGGAGCTTGGCGAGATGGGAATTTGAGGCTTTCAGCCTTGCCATCAAAATACCGACGTAGCCATCGAAGTGCTCGATATTGATACTGCGCCCCGCAGGTTGATGACCGAACTTTTTGAGCGCGTAAGTCCGGATGATGATGCTTTAGCGAATCCTCCGCTAGCGAAAGACGATATCCCAGTCTCGCGTCACAAGGTCGCGGCAGGCAGCTGGTGCGCCCCCGAAGCAGCGCTTGGAAGTAGTTTTGAGCTTCTCTGTCGAGTCGTAACCGATGGCTTCGCCCGTTTCGTCTACCAATACGCCGCCGGCACCGAGAAGGATGGCGTGTCCCGCCACGACGTCATGGGCTGACGTGGGGACGAGGGAAATAGCCGCAACCGCGTCGCCCGCAGCTGCCGCAGCCAACCTGTAAGCGATGCTAGTAGTAGGCACAGGTGTCGCGGGCGAGCAGAGTTGCGCGTTCAATTCCTCTTTCTTCCGAGCCCCGTTGCTGACCAACACGCTCGTGCTGCGCTGTAGTTCAATGTCGCAAAGAGAACGCTTCAGCGTCAGGCCGTTGCGGTAGATGTAGTCCATCCCCAGCGCCCAGGCGATGCAATCCGAGCCGCGATCCTCGGTCACGGGTGCATATACCACTCCTAGCACCGGTTTGCTCTCGAAAAGCAGACCCACGGAAACCGACGAACCCTTAAATCCGCTTAAAAAATCGGCCGTTCCATCGTTCGGGTCAACCACCCAACAATGCTCCGCACCGTTAAGCTGCGACCCAGTCTCCTCCCCCCAAAAGTCGCAGTTCAGAATTTCTATCAAGCCAGTGCGAAGCAGACTTTCGATCTCCACATCCACGTCTGCTTTGTCCCCGGAACCACGAGGACCTGAAGGTCGCTGCCATTCGGCGACCAACAACTCACCAGCAGCAACGACCTCACGGATGACCTGCTTGAGCACCTGAGCATAATCGAGCGTATTCATACCTGCTTTCCATTTCGCTTTAACGTGAAGGAGCCACACCTGACAGGTGATGCAGATGCATACTACAGAAGAATCTCAGCTGCAGCCGGACTCCGCGTCAAAGGCTGAGCGCACTTGCTCTAGCCCCTCCAGCGCCGAGAATGTAGTGGTCTACCAATCCGCGCCTCATCACCACGACGGTCCGTCTTCGAGATGGCTATCGCTTTGGCTTTGTCGGCTATTGGCCGCCTGCACCCTGTGGGGAGGAGCTACTCTCGGCGGTCAACAGCTGTCTCAGGATTTGGTTTCAGCATGCCTGATTGGAGTGAGGACTATCACGCCGTCAATCAATTCGAGAGTTAGTGAATCACCGGGACCGACGCCCATTCCTGCAAGCACGTTTGGTGGGAGCTCGACAATAAGATCCCCGGTGTCATCGCCGGAATCTTGGCATCTCACAATCGTCCGTACTGATTCGCTCATGGGAAGTTCGCCTCACTCTCAGCCACTGCTTTACCGTAATCGATATCTTACGCTAGACGGCATGTGATCGGCAGCTATCGGCCAAAAGCGGACAGTTCGTGTCGGCATAACTTGGCCAATAGCGTCCAAGCTTCTGAGGCTTCATTGTTATCTTCCATGACGTGGAGGATAAGCTATGAACACCACTAACTTTTCTCGCGAGCCTTGGAATAAGGGCAAGCTCGTCGGGCAGAAAGCACCGCTTCGGCTTCAAGACATTTGGTCCATCCGAGTAAGGCTTCAGATTGCGGAGAACACCCGAGACCTAGCTCTTTTCAATCTGGCCATCGACAGCAAGTTGCGCGCCTGTGATTTAACAAAGCTCAGGGTCCGCGATATTGCGCACGGCGCGCACGTTTTGTCCCGAGCCATTGTAACGCAACAGAAAACGCATCGGCCTGTTCAGTTTGAAATCACGGGCCAAACCCGAACAGCGCTCGAGGCTTGGATGCATCACGCCCAATTGCGTAGCAACGACTTCCTGTTCCCGAGCAGATTGCATAGCTCAGAGCATCTTTCTACTAGGCAATACTCCCGGATCGTCAAGGCTTGGGTAACGTCGATTGCTCTTGACCCTGCTATGTACGGTACTCACACGCTACGACGCACCAAGGCAACACTGATTTACCGCAGAACGAAAAATCTCAGAGCCGTGCAGTTGCTACTGGGTCACACGAAGCTAGAGAGCACCGTTAGGTATTTAGGCATAGAGATCGACGATGCTATCGAGATGGCTGAGCAGACCGAAGCTTAGTATAGGTCTTCGGGAAAAGCTTGGCGCCTCCTGCGGCATTATCACGGCCATTTCGGATGCAAGCTGTCGATGATGTATGGGTGTGCATGCTCACGCCCAGACGAGGCAGTGTGTGGGTGGTCTTCCGTCAGGGCGTCATGTAGATGCAGTAGTTCTATCGGATCGTTAGCTGGCCAGAGTTTGATGGCTGAGACCAAAGCAACTACCGCTAAACCAGCTAGTATCAAAAGGGTGATCTGTATACTTGCAAAAGCCCCCAGCCAACCGGCCAGGGGGTACGCAATCAGCCAGCCCGCGTGCGATAACGAGAATTGTGCAGCAAAAACAGCCGGCCGATCCTGGCCATGGGCGGACCTTGTCAGTAGCCGGCCGATCGGTGTTTGCGTGGCAGAAAAGCCGATGCCAAGCCAGGCCCACACCGGTAGAAGCCAGGCCAAGCTGTTTACGGGGAGCGCAACAATTAATCCGGAAATGAGTATGACCGCCCCCGTCAGCATGACTTGACGATCCTGCCATCGCTGCAGCAGAGCCGGTAATGCCAAGGCGGCCAGCATCGAGCCACCACCAAATGCAGCAAAAGCCATCGCCGTATGCTGCTCGGTCAGGCCGAACTGACCCTGGACCAGTACCACTGTATTTACGATGACCATCGCCCCTGCCAGGCTAACGACCAAGTTCAATGCTATAACCCCACGAAGACGAGGTGTTGCTGTAAAAAGATCAAACCCCCGCCGGGCACGCGCATAAACGCCCCTACGTTTCTCCGATTTGATGCCGGAAGGAATAACCACCGAAGTCACCAGCAGCGCTGATGCTATGAACCCAATGACAGTTCCAGAGAACAGCGCCTGCCAACTGGTGAACACCAGTAGCAATGCTGCTAACGCGGGGCTAACCAGATTTTCCATGTCATAGGCTAGCCGCGATAGCGATAAGGCTTTAGTGTAATCAGCCTCATTCGGCAGCGCATCCGGGATGGTGGACTGAAAGATGGGTGTGAAGGCGGCTGACGCGCATTGAAGCACTGCGATCAGTAGATATACTTCCCCGATTTCAGTGACGAAGGGCAAAGCAAGGGCGATCGCAGCACGGACCAAATCCAGAAAGACCAGCATCACCCGGCGCGGTACGTTCTCTGCCAGTGCCGAAGCCAAGGGTGCTATCAATACATAAGCGACCATCTTGATGGCCATGGCGGTGCCCAGCACCTTGCCTGCTTCGTCATCTGCCAGATTAAAAGCGACGATGCTCAGCGCGACGGTTGCCAGGCCGGTTCCCAGCAGCGCAACGACCTGCGCGAAGAACAGATGTCGGTATGTGCGGTGCTTCAGGATATCAAGCATTGCTTACCATCGTTTAGAGATAACGGGCTATGGCTTTGAACTCATCAATACGGCTTTGTTGTTCGGATTCTAAGGGCCCTATCGCGGCATCAAGGCAATGTTCTATATGGTCCTGCACCAATACCCGCTTCGCCTGCTGGATCGCCTTTTCCACCGCATGTAACTGTTGTGCCAGTTCAAGACAGGGTCTGCCGCTGTCAATCATATTGATGACGCTGGCAAGATGACCCTGCGCGCGCTTAAGACGCTTAATGATGTCCGGATGTGATTCGTGCATATGGTCGCCTGTCATTTCTAATTCCTATCCCCCTGGGGGGGATGGTATGCTTTAGAATCCTATTAATCCAACACTCTTGCCAACAAGCTGACTGATGATCACGGCCCTCCATCGCAAAATGCTGATTCCGATTGTCGTCATGCTGCTGGCATTGTCTGGCATGTCGCTGTCTGTAGTGGGTGAAGCATCATCCCATGGCCTTGCTGAGCTAGCTGGTGAGGCGTCAGGCGGGCATTCTGACCACTCCCACAGCCACGATGATGTTGATGAGGAGTCAGAGGAGCATGTGCATCACGACTCCAGCAATCACAGTCACGAATCCTTAGACCATCCGACGATCCGGCCTGTCTCTGGCCATTGGATGTCAGTCAGGCAACTGCCTTCCCAGGCCGGCGATTCCCCTCGAAGTTTTCGCTACCGCCTCGAGCGTCCGCCCAAAGCGTCCTGACTGATTGAGTCTCGCTGCAACGCAACTTTTTAAACCAATTTTTGGAGTCTTTATGTTGTCAATTTTGTTTGACGGCCGTTGGCGTGCGCGTGCTGGCACGGGCGGACATCGTCTGTTCTGGATATGCCTGACACTCGGCCTGCTTGGTATGAGCGCCGATGTGCTGGCCCACGCTGTCGCCGAGGGCGACAAGGGATACATTCAGGAAATCACCGGGGTGAACCTGATCGCGTTCATGTACCTCGGTGCCAAGCACATGGTCACCGGCTATGATCACCTGCTGTTTCTCTTGGGAGTGATCTTCTTCCTCTACCGTATGCAACACATCGCCATCTATGTGAGCCTGTTTGCTGTTGGGCATTCCCTCACCATGCTGTTGGGTGTGTATTTCAACATCGGCATCAACAGCTACATCATCGACGCGATCATCGGACTTTCGGTGGTGTACAAGGCGCTGGATAACCTCGGCGCGTACCAGCGGTGGTTCGGCTTTCAGCCCAACACCAAGGCCGCGACATTGATCTTCGGCTTGTTCCACGGTTTTGGCCTGTCGTCGAAGATCATTGAGTACGACATCTCCCCAGATGGACTGGTCCCAAACCTGCTCGCATTCAATGTCGGCGTAGAAATGGGTCAGCTCATTGCTCTAGCCATGATCCTGATTGTGATGAGCTTCTGGCGCAAGACTGAACGCTTCTTCCATCACGCCTATACCGCCAACGTGGCCATGATGGGTGCAGGCTTTCTGCTCATCGGCTATCAGCTCACCGGCTACTTTATTGCTTAATTCCGGAGAAATTTATGTATAACACCGATATGCCCTCCCGCGCTGAACTACCCAGCACCGCAAAGCTGATCCGTTCTACAATCATCTCCGCAATGGTCGCGCTGGCGCTTCTGGTGACCGTGGTCATGCCAGCGGAGTACGCACTGGATCCGACCGGTGCAGGCCGCCTGCTCGGTTTGACTGAGATGGGTGAGATAAAGCAGCAGCTTGCCGAAGAAGCCGCAGCGGATGAAGCCGCGCAGTTGACGGCAATACCTTCCGCTTATGAGGAGCTCACATCAGAGCCGGCACCGGTTCAGGGGGCAACAGCTGCCCCTGAGCCACAGGTTGAACCAGTGGTCGCGACACCTGCTCCGGCAGATGATGCACAGCCTGAATGGCAGGACGAAGTGCGTGTCGTGCTTACCCCTGGCGAAGGCACTGAATTCAAACTAACCATGGAAGAAGGTGCGGTAGCTAGCTTTCACTGGATATCCGAGGGCGGCCCGGTCAACTTCGATACTCACGGTGACGGCGGGGGCCAGTCCATCTCTTACGAGAAAGGACGTGGCGTCGCAGAAGATGAAGGTGAGCTGGAGGCGGCTTTCACCGGCAATCATGGATGGTTTTTCCGTAATCGGAATAATGAGGATGTCACGCTCGTGCTTCGCACTAGTGGTAACTACGGTGAGTTAAAGCGGGCGATGTGAAGCAGAAGACCTGATTAGGTGCCGTCACGTCCAGGCCAGTCTCGAATTGAGGCTGGCTTGGCTTGGTGGCCATAAACGTGTGCTCTGGTGGATAATTGAAAGCTTCCTTCACACCTCTTGGGCCATTGTCCGCTTTTGGCACGTTTTGCCTTTCCCCAACGTAAGCTTCGGGTTGTTTTCTGCCTGATGCGACTGGCTGCTATTGGCCGGGCTCTGCCAGAAGCGGACGTTCAAAGTGCCTACGAAACCAAGGGCGATTCAAAGGATCGAAGAAGTATTGTTCGTATGGCCCCAACTAGTTATTAGGTCCTCGGTCGAAAGCGATCTCGATTTTTAAGCCACCTAAGGAGCTGTGCGAAAAATGTATTTGTCCACTGTAGCGATCGACTATATCGCAAACTATTGCCAGCCCCAGACCATGTCCAGGCGTTTGCTCGTCCAGTCTCAAACCACGTTTACCTAACTCACTTACTTCGTCTTGTGTAACGCCGGTGCCATCGTCAGCCACGACGATCAGCATTTTCTTGTCGTCTTCACTGAGGGATAAGTCGACGAAGGTTGACGACCACTTGCCGGCGTTATCCAGAAGATTGCCGAGAATTTCACTCAGGTCGTGTTCTTCAATAGGCCAGCGATGTTCTTGCGTCATGTCCGTGGACAACTCGAACGACTTGTCGGGATGCAAACGACCAAGCATCCATAGAAGATCTCTTGCCTGTTTCACTGGAAAAGTACTTTTCCCGACCTGGGGTCCAGCAAAGCGGCTACGCCGCATCTCTGCCTCCAGCTGCTTGTCGATATCGCCGAGTCGCGATCCCATTTCGCGCCTCAAGTTATTGTCCAGCAGGCGACTGGTATCTTCCAGAGTCTGCCGTACTGCTGCGATCGGCGTCTTGACGCTGTGGGACAGGTTAGCGAGCGCATCCCGCGAGCGTTCAAGGCGCCGGTCAAGAAAATCAAGCAGCTGATTGAGCTGTTTAACGAGAGGCTGTAGCTCCTCTGGCGCTTTGACGTGGATACGCGATATATCACCGCCTTGCAGTTTTTTCAGCGAGGACTGGAGCGATATAACCGGCCGCATAGACAGGGTGATGCCAATCCAGATTACGCCTACGAGCAGCAAGATCAGCATGATGGATACGATTGCAGTCCAGGCATGCAGCTCTGCCTGGCTGGCCTTCAGCGCTGCCATGTCTTCGGACACGATGACTACTAAAGGCTGATCATTCACTATGAATGCTTTTCTAAAGGCAATGACATCGGATGGCGCACCGGCTGCAGTGGTGTTGCGCACTCTGATTGCGCCCTGCTGATCTGATTGCAGCAAGGGGCTCAATAATGCCTCCCAGGTACTTGGTGAAATAATGGTCTGGGTTGGAGACTGAATGGCGAAGGCATGGTGAAAAACCTCTTGGAAATAGTCGCCTGTGCGCAATGTATCGATCTTGCCATCGGAATGGCGAATCTGCAGTTCGAGAAAGGCCACTTCATCTTGCAGCCGGCTTTCAACAAAGTCCCAGGACATTCTTTCCAGCAGAATGCCGTGGACAAGCCAGGCAGTCGCCATTAGGGCTATACCCGAAGGTAACAACAGCGCCAGCAGCGTTCCCTTGACCGATGTCGGTTTTTTAAACAGCATCATCGAATAAATACCCCTGACCGCGTCGTGTCGCGATAGTACTGGCTCCCACAAGTTTTCTGAGGCGGCGTATGTACGCCTCGATTATATTGTCGCTCGGGCTTTCGCTCAGGTTGTAGAGCTGCTCCATGAGCTGTTCCTTGGAAAAAACCTGACCAGGCCGGCTCATCAGACAGCGCAGCAGGCGGAATTCCGTGCCGGTCAGGCTATGCTCTGAGCCGTCTTGGATCTTCAGACTCTGGCGATTTTCGTCCAATTCAAAACCGCCCGCTTTCACGGACGTGTGAACGCGCCCCTCACTTCGGCGCACGATAGCGTTAAGCCGTGCCACCAGCTCTTCCGTCCGGAATGGTTTGGTCAGGTAGTCATCAGCGCCCGCCTTCAGGCCATTGACCTTATCCTGCCAATCCCCGCGCGCCGTCAGGATCAACACCGGGAAGCTGGCGTTACTGGAGCGCCAGCTGCGGAGCACATCCAGACCGTTGCCATCCGGTAGCCCCAGATCCAGAACGCCCACCCTATAATCCTCTTGCTCACCCAGAAGGATTGCTTCTCTGGCGGTTTGCGTCCTGTCCACGCTAAAACCCGCCTTCTCAAGTTGGCTGGCAAGTCCTTCGGCTAACAAGCTGTCATCCTCTACCAGCAGTAATCTCATCAGTTGTTCTTCCGCAATGTGAGCACAGTCGATTTGAGTGTCACTGATTAACCTGAACTCTGCCTGAATAAAAAATAGCTGGATATTTTCAGAAAGGATTCAGGTTGATGGACGATCATAATCATCAATTTAGAGATACGTGCTTGCAAAACAGCAAGCCCACGGCCCCTGAACGGGGTCAAATAACAGGAGAGGCTTTGATGAGCTTATCAAGATTTGCAGTAGCAGCAATGGCTATGTCGGTTTCGGTTCTGGCGCTGGGTGCTGGCGCTCACGATGGTGGGCATGGGCAAGGTGTGAAAATCGGTGAGCCGGGCAACCTGTCTGAGGCTGATCGCACCATTAACGTCGTTATGCATGACAACTACTACGAGCCTGAATCCATTGACGTCAAGCCGGGTGAAACCGTGCGCTTTGTGATTGAGAACAAGGGTAGCCTGGTCCATGAATTCAATATTGGCACGGCGTCTATGCATGAGGCTCACCAAGCCGAAATGATGATGATGGTTGAGCACGGGGTCATTCAGGGCGGTAAGTTGAACAAAGAGATGATGGATATGGATCACAGCAGGATGGGCATGGATATGGATATGGATATGGGCAAAGGCCACTCCATGAAGCATGACGATCCCAATAGCGTGTTGCTGGAGCCGGGTGAGAACAAGGAAATAATCTGGAAATTTGCAGAGAAAGGCGCCATCGAGTTCGCCTGCAACGTTCCCGGCCATTACCAGGCTGGCATGTACGGCGATGTGAATTTTAACTGATTGGTTTTCTAGCCAGATGAATGCCCGACATGTTGCATGTCGGGTAGATCTCTATGCATTTAAGCAGTTGGGAGAAGTGATCCATGAAGACAACTCTGTTGGCGGGCGCATTGGGCCTGCTTTTACCGGCTATTGGTCTGGCAGGTGAATACAGCCTGACGGTCGATCGAGTACAGATCGATACCGGCGACTTCGTTAAAGAAGGTATTGGTTACAATGGTAAATCTCCAGGGCCGGTTATGCGGTTCAAGGAAGGCGAAGAGGTGTCCATCAAGGTCACTAACAACCTGGATGAGATGACCTCCATTCACTGGCATGGCTTGATCCTTCCGTATAAGCAGGATGGCGTTCCGGGGATCAGTTTTCCGGGTATCAAGCCGGGCGAAACTTTCACCTATAACTTCCCCATCACACAATCGGGAACCTACTGGTTTCACAGCCATTCGGGTTTCCAGGAGCCCGACGGCGCTTATGGGGCCATTGTTATTGAGCCTGCGGGGCGCGAACCCTTTCGATACGACCGTGATTATGTAGTGCAGTTAACCGACAAGCATCCGCACACCGGCGACCGCATCATGCGTAATCTCAAGATGATGCCAGATTATTACAACCGCGAGCAGCAAACGGTTGGGGAGTTCTTTTCCGACGCGTCTGAAAAAGGGTTTATGAGTACGCTGAAAGATCGGCTGGCGTGGGGCGATATGCGCATGATGAAAGCGGATGTCGAAGACCTGCAGGGTTTTACTGGCCTCATCAACGGCAAGGGTCCGGAGCAGAACTGGACTGGGATTTTTGAGCCGGGTGAGCGAATCCGGCTGCGCTTCATCAACTCCTCAGCGATGACGTACTTTGATATTCGTATTCCTGGACTGGAAATGACTGTTGTTCAGGCGGACGGCAACAATGTTCAGCCCGTCAGCGTTGATGAGTTTCGTATTGGTGTTGCTGAATCCTTCGATGTGATTGTTCGACCCAAAGACGCTCAGGCGTATACGATTTTTGCTGAATCCATGGGGCGTTCAGGCTATGCCAGGGCAACCCTTGCACCTGAAATGGGCATGGTAGCCGAAGTGCCGGAACTCCGTGAAGCTGCCCGGCTGACCATGGCCGACATGGGCAGCATGGAAGGTATGGATCACGGCAGCATGGCCGGTATGGAGGGTATGGACCACTCCAATATGGCTGGTATGGCCGGCATGGAGGGCATGGATCATTCCAATATGGCCGGCATGGACCATTCCAAAATGGGTCAAGGGGCAGCGATGGCTGACACTGGCACCAGCGATCCCTTCTACGCCCAGGGCAGTGGCCTGATTCCAACGGCAGCCAATGGCGGCAAGTTTCTGTCTTATGCAGACCTAAAAGCCCAGAAACCCCTCTTTGAGGAGCGTGAAGCTACCCGGGAAATTGAAATGCGCCTCACCGGGAACATGGAGCGCTACACATGGAGCATCAATGGTGTCAAATACGAGGACGCTGAGCCCGTTCGTCTCCAGTACGGTGAGCGTGTTCGGTTCAAATTTGTCAACGAAACCATGATGACTCACCCCATGCACCTGCACGGCATGTGGTCCATTCTGGATGTTGGCGCTGGCCGGTTGAACCCAGTCAAGCATACGATCAGCGTTCAGCCGGGCACTACGGTTTATATGGAGACCGAGGTAGATGCGCCGGGGCAGTGGGCATTCCATTGTCACCTGTCCTATCACGCCGCGGCGGGAATGTTCCGCAAGATTATTGTTGAAGGCGGACCTGAGACTCCAACGGCAGCTGCAAGCGAGCAGTCGGTCAAAGTGGGAGGTGGGGCATGAGTTTTTTCAAGTCATTGGCGGTGACCACATTAGCTGGTCTGGTGATGATGCCTGCACTGGGATTTGCCCAGGAGCGGAGGCAGGACACAACCCCGCGTAAGGAGCCTTTGAAGGTCTGGGGCGCTCAATTCGAGGAGTTTGAATACCGCTACAGTGATGACGACGAAGAGCTGGGTGTATGGAGTGGAGATTTCTTCTATGGTACAGACGATCTGAAAGTACGTTGGCTGACCAAAGGCGAATATGCCATAGAAGAGCAGGCTTATGAAAAGCTTGAGAATCAGTTGGTAGGGCAGATACCTGTCTCGGATTTCTTTGATGCCAAAGCGGGAATCCGGTTCGACACTCCGGAAGGTCCAGACCGCACCTATGCTGTTCTGGGTATTGCCGGCCTGGCGCCCCAGTGGTTTGAGATTGATGCCAACTTCTACGTGAGCAAGGATGGAGACACCTCCGCTGAACTGGATGCGGAGTACGAGCTGTTGCTGACCAACTACTGGATCCTGGCCGCCGCTTTTGACGCAACTGTCGCATTCAGCGAGGACCGCGAGATTGGCGTGGGCAAAGGTCTGGTATCGACTGAAACGGGGTTACGGCTGAGGTATGACCTGATAGATCGTTCCTTCTCCCCGTATATCGGCGTCGTGCATGAGCGCAAGTATGGGGACACTGCTGACTTTGCCAGAGCCGATGGGGCTGGTACCGAACAATGGTTTGCCGTTATCGGCGCAAGACTGTCCTTTTGAGGGTCTGAACCGCTATTGGGCCAGCGCGGCCCGAGTTGAACAACATCGGGTCGCTTGCTGTCAAAATATTCTGTTCATGAGTATTTAACAGGAGGTTGTATGAGCAAGGAGCAAGACAGGACCACGCATTACAACGAGGGCAGCCTGACACTGGCAGGGACTGTCATGTTGGGCACTGGCGTCATGATTGGTGCTGGTATCTTTGCGCTTACAGGTCAAATGGCAGAGATGACAGGTGCGCTTTTCCCCCTGGCCTTTCTGGCTGCGGCTGTCATTGTGTCTTTTAGTTCTTACTCCTACATCAAGATTTCCAACGCTTATCCGTCCGCTGGCGGCATTGGTATGTATCTGCACAAGGCATACGGTGATCGGCTACCGACCGCATTTCATGCCTTGCTGATGTATTTCTCGATGGTGATCGCCCAGAGTTTTCTCGCCCGTACATTTGGCTCCTATACGATGCAGCTGTTTGGCGGCGATGAGAGCGGACTTATGGTGCCGATTCTCGGGGTATCACTTATCCTGGCTGCATTTGTGATTAACCTGCTGGGAAACCAGATGGTCCAGGGCGTTGCATCTTTTATTGGTGTGCTAAAGATCACCGGTATTTTGATCATCGGCTTGGTAGGTGTCTGGTTGGCAGACAGTCTTGCTGTCGACTTTTCCAGCACGGGCGAGACTGGGGTCGCTGGCAACTTCTTGGGTGCAACTGCGCTGGGCATACTGGCGTTTAAAGGTTTCACCACCATTACCAACAGTGGGTCCGAGGTGAAACACCCGCGTCGCAATGTGGGCCGTGCCATCATCATTTCCATTGCCGCCTGCGTGGTGATCTATACCCTGGTTGGCTTCGCTGTCGCCAGTAACCTCTCACTCGCCGAGATTATCGAAACCCGAGACTACTCCTTGGCTGCCGCCGCTCGTCCGGTACTGGGTGAGTACGGAGTATGGTTTACCGTGGCAATCGCCATGATGGCGACAGCCGGCGGCATCCTCGCCAGTATCTTTGCCGTATCGCGCATGCTCGCCATGTTGACCGAAATGAAACTGGTACCGCATAGCCATTTCGGTATGTCGGGCAGCATTCAAAAGCACACACTCGTTTACACGGTGGTGTTGGGTCTAATCCTGACCGCCTTTTTTGATCTTTCCCGGATTGCAGCGCTCGGGATTATCTTCTACCTGATTATGGACATCGCCATTCATTGGGGGGTGTTGCGTTATCTGCGCGAAGATATCAAGGCGGTGAGGTGGGTACCGGTAGTAGCCATTGTGCTGGATCTGCTGGCGCTTGGCGGCTTTGTCTGGGTCAAGCTGAACTCGGATCCCTTCGTGCTTGCCGTGGCCGTTGTGGCCATGATCGTGATTGCAATTGGCGAGCAGATATTCCTGACATCGTCAGCACGGAAAAAAGCGGTGGACGATGAGAATACTCACGCAGACCACCATTAATATCTACGATTTGAAAAGGAGGTCAACACCATGATGAACGAGAGCATGTATGGAAATGCCATGTGGAGTGGGCACTGGCTATGGATGCTGGTGGTAGCCATCGTCGTCGTCGTGCCGGTCTGGCGAATATGCCGGCGCACTGGGTATCCGGGCTGGCTGGGACTGTTGATGCTGGTTCCGATGGTCAATCTGATTTTGTTGTACTTTATCGCCTTTGCCGACTGGCCTGCGAATAAAGCAGGAGCACGCAATGAGTGATCCCCAGCACGATCATCATGATCATGAAGGCCACGGCGAAAACGCTGTAAAAGACCCTGTTTGTGGCATGTCGGTCGATCCCCATACGGCAGAACATCGCAGCCAGCATGCAGGCAAGAGTTGGTACTTTTGCTCTTCTCGATGTCAGTCAAAATTCGAAGACGATCCAGAGAAGTACCTCGGCGAAAAGAGTGCCGAGACAGAGCCGGTCGCACCCGGCACCATGTACACCTGCCCGATGCACCCCGAGATCCGTCAGCAAGGCCCCGGTGATTGTCCCATCTGCGGCATGGGCCTGGAGCCCGAAGAAGTCAGCCTGGACGACGGGCCCTCCGCAGAACTCACTGATATGACACGCCGATTCTGGATTGGTCTCGTTCTGGCGTTGCCTGTTTTTATACTTGAAATGGGGGGTCATCTTTTTGCGATTGATCACATCCTGTCTCCGCAAATATCCAACTGGATTCAGTTACTACTGGCCACCCCAGTAGTGGTTTATTGCGGCTGGCCGTTCTTTGTTCGGGGCTGGAAATCTGTTCTCACCCGCAACCTGAATATGTTCACGTTGATTTCCATCGGCACCGGCGTTGCGTTGTTTTATAGCCTGGTCGCAACATTGATGCCGCAGATTTTCCCGGGTGCCTTCCGCCAGGACGATGGCTCGGTCGCTGTGTATTTCGAGGCCGCAGCCGTTATCGTGG
This sequence comes from Halopseudomonas pelagia CL-AP6, assembly GCF_000410875.1. Taxonomy (GTDB): domain Bacteria; phylum Pseudomonadota; class Gammaproteobacteria; order Pseudomonadales; family Pseudomonadaceae; genus Halopseudomonas; species Halopseudomonas pelagia. The sequence goes on along the minus strand of NZ_AROI01000005.1, from coordinate 3,803 downwards.
TGCTGGTATTACTCGGACAGGTACTGGAGCTGCGGGCCCGAGAGAAAACCTCCGGCGCCATCAAGGCTTTACTGGATCTTGCACCAGCAACCGCTAGGAAGCTGGGAGAGGAGGGCGCAGAGTCCGATGTGGCACTCGATCAGGTAAAAGTCGGTGACCGCCTCCGGGTACGCCCCGGCGACAAAGTACCACTAGATGGTGAAGTTCTTGAAGGCAGCTCGAACGTGGATGAGTCCATGGTGACAGGAGAGCCTTTGGCAGTCAGCAAAAAAGCAGGCAGCCAAGTGGTCGGTGGCAGCATCAATCAGCAGGGCAGTTTCATTATGCGCGCCGACAAAGTGGGCCGCGATACGATGCTGTCCCAGATAGTGCAGATGGTGGCTAGCGCTCAGCGCAGTCGAGCGCCGATTCAAGGTTTGGCCGATAAAGTAGCCGGCTGGTTCGTGCCGGCGGTCATCATCATCGCCGTCATTGCGTTTGTCGTCTGGTCAATATACGGACCTTCGCCACCCATGGCTTTTGGGCTGATTGCTGCGGTGAGTGTATTGATCATTGCCTGCCCCTGCGCCCTTGGTTTGGCAACACCCATGTCGATCATGGTGGGTGTGGGCCGTGGCGCTCAGATTGGGGTTCTGATCCGTGACGCGGAAGCCCTCGAGCGCATGGAGAAAGTAGATACGGTCGTGGTGGATAAAACCGGCACGCTGACCGAAGGCAAGCCGCAGGTGACCCAGCTGGTGCCAGCAGATGGCTTCAGCGACGAGGACCTGATGCGCTACGCCGCTGGTCTTGAAAAGGGCAGTGAGCATCCGCTGGCACATGCCATTCTCGAGAAAGCCAAGGCCATGGAGCTGAAGCTCTCCGATGCCGAGGATTTCGACTCCCCTAACGGTAAAGGGGTAACGGGCAAGATCGATGGTAAACGAGTCCTGCTCGGTAATCGGCTGCTCATGGAGTCTGAGGATGTCGATACGTCCGCTTTTGACAAAGAGGCAGACGAGCTGCGCAAGGACGGAGCTACGGTCATTTTTGCCGCAGTGGACGGGAAGATCTGTGGATTACTGGCGATCGCCGATCCGGTCAAGAAGACCACCGCAGCGGCTATTGCCGCGTTACAAAAGGAAGGTGTTCGCGTGGTTATGCTGACGGGCGACAATCGCACCTCCGCCGAGGCTGTAGCCCGCAAACTCCACATCGATGAGGTAGAAGCGGAAGTGCTGCCTGAAGACAAGGGCAAGATCGTCCAACGTCTCAAGGATGAAGGTCGTATTGTGGCAATGGCTGGCGATGGTGTGAACGATGCACCCGCCCTGGCCACCGCAGACGTCGGTATCGCCATGGGCACCGGCACGGATGTGGCCATTGAAAGTTCAGGCATTACGCTGCTGCGTGGTGATCTGATGGGCATTGTTGAAGCGCGGAAATTGTCACGCGCTACGATGCGCAATATTCGGCAAAACCTGTTTTTCGCCTTCGTTTACAACGCGGCGGGAATACCGATTGCGGCGGGACTTCTGTACCCATTTACCGGCCTTCTGCTGTCGCCAATCATTGCGGCGGCGGCTATGTCGTTGTCTTCGGTCAGTGTGATTACTAATGCTTTGCGATTGAGAGTTATCAAGCTGTAAGCAAAGACCAGCGATGCCCCGTCAGTGGAGCCTCGGAGAAAACTTATAACTCAGTTTTCCTTAGGCTCCACATTATCCAAAGACAACTCCAAGAAAAATCGGGTGACTCACTGCGCTGAAGAACAACAGGCTGTCCCACCATGGGCATTTGCAATCGATAAGGTTATAGCCAAACCCAACCCAGCGCTGCCAGCACTGAATCGCTCCTGCTTTTGTAGACGTCCTGTGACCGCTTTTGGCCGACTCCAGCCAGTCGCTAGTGACTAATCCCAACCATAAATAGCCAATCGGATACGCCCGGGAAGCCAAGCGACGCCAGTAGTTGAATTTACGGTCAGCCTACAAGTTTGGACGTTCGATCTGGCAACTCCTTAGGTGCTTTCTCCGACCTTGAGGGTGTCCGTAAGGCCATCGATTACCGGTTCGAACGAATCAGCCAAAGGTGAGTAGAGCCCTTGGCTCTCCGGCCAGTCATTGAGATGCATAGAGAACATAAACTTCCGGGTATTCGGATCGGCGTCGGCAGCAGCTGCCCGCCTCAATGCTTCGTGCAGGCGAATTCGCCCCTCTCGTACCATCTGCATCAGACGTTCCATTTCGTCGATGGTGAGAAAGTAGATTCGCTGAAGGGGGATTCGGCCCTCTTCTGGATAAGCGCTGAGAATGCGATTTAGAGCATCCTCACCGACGGCGCTGCTCAGCATCTGTCCGTTGCCTATGTACAGCTCCTTGTAGGTGACCGCGATCAGGTAGTTGTCTGCGCGTTCCTGAACCACGGGATCACCCCCAGCGAGCTGCTTCAGCCTGTCGTTTACCGCCAGCCCCTGCTCAACGGCTTTCAGCAGCGAATTTTCGGTTGCACCCCTAACCACATCTTGAAGGTGAGCGATTTTCCCACGCGGCGCCATCTCGACGCCCTTGGCATCGATGAAGATGTTTGCCTCACCATCAACCACCATAAAATCAACCAGTTTCCCCTGGCCAGGTAGCTTCCGTTCGAGTTCTGGCTCAGTGGCAAACGGTAATCCCGTTGCGGCCACAAGCTCGCCGACGTAGGCCTCGAACCTTCTTCCGAAGTGCAGGGCGAACTTATTGAGGTCAACTCTCTTGAGCGTATCGAAAACGAAGTGGCCGAGGGTTCGGTGCAGTATTTCGGGATACACACACCAGTAAGCTCCACCAACGCGGATGAGGGGAAAGCAGATGAAAGGTGTTTCCTCGACGAATTCAGTTGTTCGGCGCCCTCGGGGCTCAAGCTCATACAACAGAGGCGGTAGATCTACAATGTCGACAGACACGGCAGACAGGAAGGCGTCTATGTGCTCCGGTGAAATATCGGTCTCTAGCGGCTCAAAATATCGGCGGGAGATTGAATAGCCTGGCTGATCCAGGTAACGGCAAATTAACCCCAGCGCGAGCTTTACAAATTGGGCGATCGGGAGGCCGTTGGAGCTAACGAAAGCTCGCTGGAAGAAATGGCCGTCCTGCACCCCTGCAAACAAAGCTTGCTGACGCGCCAATCCATCCAAGTTCATTGGCTGCTGATATAGAAACTGCTGCGCCGCGAGTGCTCTGACGAATAAAGTTACGCCCTCAAAATCATTCGGCCCGCGGGTGTCCCATGAAAGCTCGTAGGTACGCTGGAGCAATGTATCCATTTGCTGCACGCTTATGGCGGGACGGCTAGAGCGCTGGATGTCATCGTCGATAAAGACCCATTTGAGGAGCAGCATATGTATCCACGGCTTCTTTTTAGCTCGGTCAAGGCGATCCCTATCCGGTCGGTATAGAATCTCCAGGCTCGTTTGCAGAATGCTCTTTGGGTCGTACTGCCTGAAGGTGTTTCTTATGGGCTTGAAGCGTGTGTAGAAATCCCGGTCACTCATCATCCGGGGCCTTGCTGCCTGCGTAATTTCCGCTTCTTGAGTCATTATTTACCCCGGCATGCGCTATTTACTGGGTTGCATCAATCGTGTTGACCACAGTAGGCCCACTTGCATTGGATGGTGATTCTGCGAGCTTGTCACCATCTAAGAATTGCGTAGCAACTCACCACTTGGCTGGCTTCATGGTAAGCCGCATGAGGCTTAGCGTGGAAGGTTATGAGCAAGCACTTTTGGGGGTAGGAGCAACGATTCAACAACGGGCCGCTTATGGCCCAGAGTGTGTAAAAAC
>NZ_AROI01000004.1 GCF_000410875.1 Halopseudomonas pelagia CL-AP6 | reverse complement strand
CCACCTCGGCCAGCGGTGGTAGGCTGGTGCGGTTGTGTCGAGATGGAACTCGACACTCCCAGGGGGTGGGTCGTCGTTAGAGTTGGGCTTGCTGTCTGGGAAGGCCGAGTTCCACCTCGGCCAGCGGTGGTTGGCTGGTGCGATTGTGTCGAGATGGAACTCGACACTCCCAGGGGGTGGGTCGTCGTTAGAGTTGAGCTTGCTGTCTGGGAAGGCCGAGTTCCATCTCGGCCAGCGGTGGGTGGCTGCTGCGATTGTGTCGAGATGGAACTCGACACTCCCAGACCTGGCCCAGAACTTACAGCAGGCTGCGCAGCTCCCTTTCCAGCAAGGCTTCATCGCCCATATTCAACGCCACGAGGCGCTTCAGATGGCTGATGGAATCGAGGTCGATATGCTCGCACTCGAATCCAAGCAGCCCTTCTTCGGCATGGGCCAGGTGTACATCCATGCAGATCTGGCTGCCTTCGGCGAGCTGAATGACCGCGTTGAAGGGCGCCTTCAGGTTAGCGCTTGACCAGTCAGCGGGTTGCAATACCAATAGCCCGCGCAGCGACACATCAACCAATTGCACACTGATACTCCACTCATCCTGATGCAGGCGGGTCTGCGCATCAAAGGGAATGCGGGTAAAGCGGCGTCTGTCATCATTCATCGATCAGCCCCCCGGCATTGTGCCAATACGCTAACTATAGCTGCTTTTTGCACGGTCAAATGACCCCCTGTGCAAGCATCGCATCGGCTACCCGAACGAACCCAGCGATATTGGCGCCCGTCACGTAATCGATGTAATCATCTTCCTGACGGCCATATTGTTCGCAGGCCTCATGGATCGATTGCATGATCTCGCGCAGGCGTAAATCGACTTTATCAGCGCTCCAATGCAAGCGTGTGGCGTTCTGTGACATTTCCAGCCCGCTGACTGCCACGCCGCCGGCGTTGGCGGCTTTGCCGGGCGCAAAAAGAATACGTGCCTGCTGGAACTGCTCGATGGCTTCCAGCGTGCAGGGCATATTGGCGCCCTCGGCGACGCATAGGCAGCCATTGTCGAGCAATTGCTTTGCGGCGTTGGTATTGAGTTCGTTCTGGGTGGCGCAGGGCATAGCCATATCGCACTGTAGATGCCAGGGTGTGGTGTCGGCAAGAAAAGCCATCCCGGGTTCGTTAGCGAGTTCTCGCAAGCGCCCGCGCCGGTCATTTTTCAGTGCGTAAATCGTGTTCCATTGATCGAGACTGAAGCCGTCCGCACAGTGCAGGGTGCCACCGGAGTCAGACAAGGAGATCACTTTGGCGTCCAGCTCGATCAGTTTGCGCGCGGCAAATTGCGCAACGTTGCCTGAGCCCGATACCGCTACACGTTTGCCGGCTATGCTCAGTTGCCGCTGTTTGAGCATTTGCTCGGCGAAGTATACGCAGCCGTAACCGGTGGCTTCTGGACGGATCAGGCTGCCGCCATAGGACAGGCCCTTGCCGGTCAGTACCGAGGTGAACTCATTGCGCATGCGCCGGTATTGGCCATATAGATAGCCGATTTCGCGCGCGCCGACGCCGATATCGCCCGCAGGCACATCTACGCTGTCGCCTATGTGGCGTGCCAGTTCGGTCATAAACGACTGGCAAAAGCGCATGACTTCACCGTCGCTCTTGGCCTTGGGGTCGAAGTCCGAGCCGCCTTTGCCACCGCCCATTGACAACGTCGTCAGCGCATTTTTGAACACTTGCTCGAAGGCGAGGAACTTGAGCACCCCCAAATTGACCGTCGGGTGAAAGCGCAGGCCACCTTTGTAGGGCCCGATAGCGCTGTTCATTTGCACACGATAGCCACGGTTGACGTGCACCTGGCCGCGATCATCGACCCAAGGTACGCGAAACATGATGACGCGTTCCGGCTCCATCAGCCGTTCGATGATGCCGTTGTTGAGGTACTTGGGGTGCTTTTGCAGGAACGGCCAGAGGGTGCTCAGTACTTCTTCTGCGGCTTGATGAAACTCGGGCTGGTCGGGGTCACGCAAACGCAAATGGGCCAGGCAGGCCTGCAGGGTGTCGGTCATGGATGGACTCGTGCTTTAAAGGAGCGCAAACCCTATCAGAATTGACCGGGCGCGGCATAGCCCAACCGGGCTAGCGGTAACAGGTTGCTTTGCTGCTTGGGGTGCAGCCGCTGCGCAAAAAAACGGCGGACGGGGTTACCCGCCCGCCGTTTGTTCGGTTATGCCAAATTCAAGCGAGTTTCTTGTAACGCACCCGGTGTGGCTGGGCGGCAGCTTCGCCAAGGCGTTTCTTGCGGTCGGCTTCAAACTCGGTGTAGTTGCCTTCGAAGAAGTTGACCTTGCCGTCATCCTCGTAGGAGAGGATATGTGTGGCGATACGGTCAAGGAACCAGCGATCGTGCGAGATCACGATGGCGGAGCCGGGGAAATCCAGCAGTGCTTCTTCCAGCGCGCGCAGGGTTTCCACGTCCAGATCGTTTGAAGGTTCGTCGAGCAGCAGCACGTTGGCACCCTGTTTCAGTGTCAGGGCCATGTGCAGGCGCCCGCGCTCACCACCGGAGAGGTCCTTGACGAACTTCTGCTGGTCGGCGCCCTTGAAGTTGAAGCGGCCAACATAACCTCTGGACGGAACTTCATAGTTGCCAACCTTGATCATGTCGAAGCCATCAGAGACCTGTTCCCACACGGTCTTGTTGCCGTCCAACTGGTCGCGGCTCTGGTCGACACTGGCTATTTTGACTGTGTCGCCGATCACGATGTTGCCGCTATCGGGCTGCTCCTTGCCGGTAATCATGCGGAACAGCGTGGATTTACCCGCACCATTGCCGCCGATAACGCCAATGATCGCGCCCTTGGGCACAGCAAAGCTCAGATCATCGATCAATACGCGGTCGCCGTAGGCCTTGCAGACATTGTTAAGCTCGATGACCTTGTCGCCCAGACGTGGGCCGGCGGGGATGTAGATCTCATTGGTTTCACTGCGCTTTTGGAATTCCTGCGATTGCAGTTCTTCAAAGCGTTGCAAACGGGCTTTGGATTTGGACTGACGACCCTTGGCGCCCTGGCGTACCCATTCCAGTTCGGCCTTCATGGCCTTGGAGTGGGAGGACTCCTGTTTGGCTTCCTGGGCCAGACGCGCAGTCTTGGATTCCAGCCACTGGGAGTAGTTGCCTTCAAAGGGGATGCCGTGACCACGGTCGAGTTCGAGAATCCAGCCGGCAACGTTATCGAGAAAGTAGCGATCGTGGGTGATGGCGACCACGGTGCCGGGGAAATCATGCAGGAAATGCTCAAGCCAGGCGACGGAGTCGGCGTCCAGGTGGTTGGTTGGCTCGTCGAGCAACAGCATGTCCGGGGCTGAGAGCAGCAGGCGGCACAAGGCAACCCGGCGCTTCTCGCCACCGGACAGGTGTTCAATCTTGGCGTCCCAGGCTGGCAGCCGCAGTGCATCGGCGGCGACTTCCAGTTGGCGTTCGAGATTATGCCCGTCACCAGCCTGGAGGATAGCCTCCAGTTTGGCCTGTTCGGCGGCGAGAGCATCAAAGTCGGCATCGGGTTCGGCATAAGCGGCATAGACCTCGTCGAGTCGTGCCTGGGCCTGCTTGATCTCGCCTACGGCCTCTTCAACGATATCGCGCACGGTCTTGCTCGGATCGAGTTCCGGCTCCTGTGGCAGGTAGCCGATCTTGATGCCGGGCATGGGCCGCGCTTCGCCTTCGATCTCGGTATCTACGCCGGCCATAATGCGCAGCAGCGTGGATTTGCCCGACCCGTTCAGGCCCAGTACGCCGATTTTGGCGCCCGGGAAGAAGGACAGGGAGATATCCTTGAGGATCTTGTTTTTCGGCGGTACAACTTTACCGACGCGATGCATACTGTAAACAAATTGAGCCATGTGCAGAAACCTAATATGGGGAAGTGGAGCGCGCCTTGATCGTGGCGTTTCACGCTGGGTCTAGGATTGCCCGCAAGGCTAGCCCAACTGGGCGTGCAGGGCAAATCTGCCTTGGTATTTGTTCCGCTGCCCAGGTGATGGCATGCTTGGCAATTAAATCGCATTTTCGCAAGTGAGTCGCTTGAATAACAATAAGAACCTAGACACCGATCAATGCGTTGACAGCGCTGCTGCCCCAGAGGATTGGCGTCCGGCGGGGACTGGCTTTTTGCTGGTCGCCATCGCCGGGCTGCTATTGACCTGCCTGATGGTGTGGCAAGCCGCGCAGGATTACCGTTTGCTGCGCCTGCAACATCAAATCCAGGTTGAGGAGTCGGTCTGGCTGACGGCCAGCCAGATGGCGCTTAACCTTGAAGTAAAGTCCGCCGCTCTTGGGCAATTACTCGATAGCCTCTACAGCGAATCGCCAGCTTCAGCCTTGCTCGCTGTCGAGACCTTGCTGCCCGGGCTGCGCAACCTGACCCTGGTCGGCCCGAACACACCTTATTCTGGGCCGGCATCACCCACCTGGATGCCTTCGGTGCGGGGTCTGGCAGTCAGTGGGCAACCTTATGTACTGGATTCGGACCCGCGTAGCGGCTCGCTTTTGTGGATTGTTGATAGTCGCCGGGCTGAGCACGCCTGGGTTTTAGAGGTGGATGATCGAGATATTTCCGGCCTGGTGTCTGCGCAGCCCGCTCAAGGCTATACCTGGTTGCTCGAGGATGCCGGGCATGCCCGTGTGCTGGCTCGGCAGCAAGGCGAACGGTTGGTTTACCTGGATAACATGCCGATGACCAGCCAAGAGCGCGATCAAGTCGTGGTCAGCGCCCCCGTTATTGGTAGCCTGTGGCAGGTCCGTGGGTTAGTAGAGCCAGACTACTATATGCAGCGCCTCGGTCAGGTTGTTCGCTTCAAGGCGCTGCTGGTGATCGGCTTTATCCTGGTGTTGGTGTCGGTGGCATGGATTCTGACCCGGTTACGCCGCGCCAATCGTCACCTGTTGGCCCGCACCTACGAATCCTTTCGTACCATTGAAGATACCGAGCGCCGCTATCAGGACGTGTTTCAAGGTGTTGGTATTGCGTTGTGCCAGTTGAATCTGGCGAGCTTGCGTGATCGATTGCTACAGGAGGGCATTACCAGTCAGCCGTTGCTGGACACCTGGCTGGAGCAGCACCCGGATTCACACAGTGAACTGCTCGAATGCGTGAGCGTGGTAGACGCTAACCAGATCACGCTTGACCTATTGGCGCTCGACTCGCTGAATGGGCTTGAGCGGCTGTTGCATCGCTCGGATCGGATCCGCCCGGAGACGGCGCGTTATCGGCTGATACGCGCGGTGATTGAGCGTCAGCCCCGGCTGGAAATGGAAACGCCACTGCGCTCGTCCACTGGCGCTGCGCGCTATGTGTGGGTGATCATGCGTTTACCCGAACGGGTGGAAGATTACCATGCCGTGACAATGAGCATCTCTGATATCACTACCCGGCGGCGGGTTGAGTTGTCCATGGTCGAGCGTGAGCGTTTCTGGGCCGGGGTGGTCAAGGCGGTGCCCGACGTGGTGTTCATTAAGGACATGTTGCGCCAGAAGTTTGTTTACAGTAATCGCTCGCTGTCGCAGATGCTCGGCTATGCAGATGATGATCCTGAGGTACAGGCAGCGGACTATCGTGATCGGCTGCTGCACCCCGATGATGTCGAATCCATGTTGATCAATCGCAACTTGCAGCAGGTTCTGCAGGATGACAAGGTGCAGGAAAGCCGAGTGCGCTGGCGCCACCGCGATGGCAGCTGGCATTGGTTTAGCCTTCGGGTCAAGGTGCTGTCGCGCTTGCCGGACGGGCGCGTCAGGCAGCTGATAGGCGTGGTTCGCGATGTCACCGCGCAGAGTGAGTCGACCGAGCGGTTGAAGACCAGTGAGCAGCGCTACCGATTGCTGGCGGAAAACATCAGCGACGTGATCTGGTCGACAGATGCTGCTTTCAGCCTGAACTACATCAGCCCCTCGGTTAAACCATTGCTTGGTTACGAGCCTGAAGAGCTTATTCGGCGTGGCTTTGCCGACATAGTTGCCGGGGATGAGTACCATCGGTTTATGGGCCAGGTGCTCAAAGACCTGGCGCCGCTGGTGGGTGCGCCGCAAGAGGCGCGGCGTTTGCAGCAAGAGGGTTTCTATCGAGAAATCACCTTTGATTGCATTACCGCCGAGGGCCGCAAGTGCCCGATGGAGCTGCGCTTGTCGCTGATGTGGGGCCCACAAGGTGAGTTTTTGGGTCTGCTCGGAATCGCCCGCGACATCACCGAGCAACGGCGTACCGAAAATCGTCTGCGCATGGCGGCGACTGTGTTCGAGAATACCACTGGCGCTATCCTGGTCACTGACCCGGCGGGCTATGTGGTGCAGGTTAACGAGAACTTCTCGCAGATCACCGGCTACAGCGCTGCTGAGATCATCGACCAGACTCCGAGGCTGTTAGAGTCAAGCGTGCATGACGAGCGCTTTTACCCAGGCATCCTGCGTACGTTGCGTGAGCAGAGCCGTTGGGAAGGTGAAATATGGCTGCGGCGCAAGTGCGGCGAGCAATTTCCGGCCTGGGCCGGGATCACCGCCGTGCGTGATAATGAAGGCGATTTGGTCAGCTATGTGTGCTTCTTCGTTGACATCAGTGAGCGCAAGGCCAGCGAAGCGCGAATCGAGAGTCTGGCGTATTACGATGCACTCACCGGACTAGCCAATCGCACCTTGTTCCAGGACCGACTGCGTAGCGCATTGCAGCAGGCGGAGCGGCGCGATGAATGGGTCGCGGTGCTGTTCCTGGATCTGGATCGCTTCAAGCCGATCAACGATACGCTGGGCCACGCCGCAGGGGATGCGATGCTCAAGGAGGTGGCGCGGCGCCTGCGCGACTGCGTGCGCGAGAGCGATACCGTGGCACGCATGGGCGGGGATGAATTCACCATGTTGTTGCCGGGCCTGGCTGACCGGGAAGCGGCAATGGGTTCGGGTATTCATGTGGCGGAAAAAATACTGGCCGCCCTGGTGCCGGCCTTTTGCCTTCAGGAGCGGGAGTTTTTCATCAGCGCCAGTATTGGTTTGGCGCTCTATCCGCAAGACGGCGTTGAGGTCAGTTCGCTACTGAAGAACGCCGACACCGCGATGTATCATGCCAAGGCGGCAGGCAAGGACACCTTCCAGTTCTACCAGGCTGATATGAATGCCCGGGCGTTGGAGCGATTGAGCCTGGAAGGTGACCTGCGCCGCGCCCTGCAAGACGATGCACTGACACTGCATTACCAGCCGCAATTTGACTGTGCCAGCCGGCGCCTGACGGGTGCCGAAGCGCTGTTGCGTTGGCAACACCCGATCCAGGGCGCGATCTCTCCGGCGGTGTTTGTGCCGATGGCCGAGGAAATTGGTATGTTGGGTGTATTGGGCGAATGGGTCTTGGACCGTGCCTGTAGGCAGATGGCCGAGTGGCGCGATGCCGGTCATCATCTGCCGCGTCTGGCGATCAATTTGTCGGCCCGGCAGTTCACTGAGGGGCGACTGGCAGAGCAGGTGGGTACGATCATGGCACGTTATGCGATTGATCCGAGCACTATCGAGCTCGAGCTGACCGAAAGCGTGCTGTTGCAAGATGTGGAAGAGACCATGCAAACCCTCGCGGCCTTGAAGGCGTTGGGTGTGGAAATCGCCGTGGACGATTTCGGTACTGGCTATTCTTCTTTGAACTACCTGAAAGACTTCCCGATCGACACGCTGAAAATCGACCGCAGTTTTATTCAAGCTATGCACGCCGGCAATCGGGATACGCGCCTAGCCAAGGCTATCGTGGCATTGGGACGCAGCCTGCAACTGCGTGTTATCGCCGAAGGGGTAGAAACACTCGAACAGTTGGGATTACTGGTTGGCTTCGGTTGTGACGAGGTGCAAGGCTTCCTGCTGGGTCATCCGGTGCCTGCCGCCAAGCTGTTGTCAGACCATCTGCTGCCGCACTCTTAATCGGTGTGAAACGATTTTGTGCAACGCTTGAGTGCTTTTCATGTGCTAGACGCGGCCGCTTGCGTTAAAATCCCCGGCTTAATTTGAACGTCCTTGCAGGGGGCCGCGACATGTTTAGCCGTTCTAACGATATAGCTACCTTTGATGCCGAGCTGTGGGCTGCCATGCAGCAGGAGTCTGTGCGTCAGGAAGACCACATCGAACTTATCGCCTCAGAGAACTACACCAGTCCTGCGGTCATGCAGGCTCAGGGTTCGGTGCTGACCAACAAGTACGCTGAAGGTTACCCCGGCAAGCGTTATTACGGTGGTTGCGAGTTTGTCGATATTGCCGAGCAATTGGCTATTGATCGCGCCAAGGCGCTGTTTGGTGCTGATTACGCCAACGTCCAGCCACATGCGGGCTCGCAGGCTAACAGTGCCGTCTTTCAAGCGCTGCTGACCCCCGGCGATACTATCCTGGGCATGAGCCTGGCTCATGGGGGGCACCTGACCCATGGCGCCTCGGTGAACTTTTCTGGCAAGCATTACAATGCGGTGCAGTACGGTATTAATACCGACACCGGCCTGATCGACTATGACGAGGTCGAAGCCTTGGCGGTTGAGCACCAACCGAAGATGATCATTGCCGGTTTTTCTGCCTATTCGCAGGTATTGGACTTTGCTCGCTTCCGCGAGATTGCCGACAAGGTTGGCGCCTATCTGTTTGTTGATATGGCCCACGTTGCTGGTCTGGTCGCCGCGGGTGTTTACCCCAATCCGGTACCCTTTGCCGATGTGGTCACTACCACGACACACAAGACCCTGCGCGGCCCGCGCGGCGGTCTGATTCTGGCCCGAGCTAACGAGGCGCTGGAGAAAAAGCTTAATTCTGCGGTGTTCCCAGGAGGCCAGGGCGGTCCGCTGATGCACGTCATCGCTGCCAAGGCGATCTGCTTCAAGGAAGCCATGAGTCCTGAGTTCAAAACCTACCAGCAGCTGGTAGTGAAAAACGCCCAGGCGATGGCGGGTGTCTTTATTGGGCGGGGCTTTGACGTAGTTTCAGGTGGCACCCAGAATCATTTGTTTCTGTTGTCGCTGATCAAGCAGGACATTACCGGTAAGGATGCCGACGCGGCACTGGGGCGCGCGCATATCACGGTCAACAAGAATGCGGTCCCGAATGATCCGCGTTCGCCGTTTGTGACCTCCGGTCTGCGCATTGGTACGCCCGCAGTGACTACCCGCGGCTTCAATGAAGCTGACTGCCGTGATCTGGCCGGTTGGATCTGTGACGTACTGGATAATATGGGCGACGAGTCAGTGATTGAGCGTGTGCGCGGTCAGGTGCAGAGCATCTGTTCGCGGCTACCGGTCTACACTGACTGAGTCGAGCGGGCCCAACGAACCCCCGTTAGCGCATGCTAACGGGGGTTTTTTTATTCGTCTGATGCTGGTCATCCATTAAGGGCTATTTTTATGGCGTTTAAAATTTGACGGATTTTGTTACCATTGCGCACGGTTTTTGTGCGGTGTGTACGTCTGATATCAGTGAGGCAAGGGTTGCAAGGAATAAAACGACAGCACCAAGCGCGGGCGCGCTTATCGGCCCTCTGCTGCGCCACACTGATGCTCGGCATGTTGTCCTGGTCTGCTGCGGGCGCGGAATTGGAACAATCCGATGCCCCGCAGCTGGTAGAGGTCGGGATCATGGCCTTTCCGGATTACTCTTACCTGGATAAGCAGGGAGCGCCTGCAGGCGCGATGGTCGATCTCACCCGGTTGCTGCTTGATCGTGCCGGTTACCAGGCCAATCTGCGGATTTTGCCCAGCGCACGAATATGGCGAGGCCTGGAGGACGGCGATGTACATCTGTGGCCTGGCATCGTCAACAAACCGGGTCTGGATGATTTTACCCTGTTAACGGAACGGGATCTGGCCCAGGTGTGGATCAACCTGTATTACCTTCCGGGTCGTCCGCGACCGGTTTGGCCTGGGGATTTGCAGGGTAAGCGGCTGATCGTCATTACCAACTACACCTATATCAAATCGCTCCTCGATCGTTTGCAGGACCCGGCGCTGGGAATCAGTTTTGCGTCAAGTATTTCGCATGCTGGGGCGGTGGAGATGCTACTGCGAGGGCGGGCCGACTTTTTGCTCAACTACCGTGCGCAAGTGGATCCGATAGTGGCCAGTATGGGTCTTGAGCCGCTCCCTTATATCAAAATCGCCGAGCATCCCATGCGCTTCGTATTGTCACGCCAGTCGGGTTTTGCTGACCAGTTGAAAGTGGATCTTGATCGCGCCTTTGATGAGCTCGCGGCGGAAGGGGTAGAGCTGGACGTGGCAAAGCGCTTGCAACTGCAGCAGAAGGAGAAGGAGAGCAGGTAGGGGACGGTCGTTCCGGCCCCTACCAGCTTGCCTATCGGCGTAACTGAAGCGTGCTGAGGGTGCGGCTGCGAACCTGTTTCAATAGTTCTGCATCCTTGATCAGCGATTGGCCGTAGGACGGTACCAGATCCTTCATTCGTGCTTGCCACTCGGGCGTATTGATACGGTCCTGGAAGCAACGCTCAAGTACGTCAATCATCGCCTGCACCGCAGTCGAGGCTCCGGGCGAGGCACCCAGCAGCGCCGCCAGGGAGCCATCCTTGGCGGCAACGATCTCAGTGCCAAACTCCAGCTTGCCATGCCCCTTGGCATCTTTCTTGATGATTTGTACGCGCATGCCTGCGTCCTGCAGCTTCCAATTCTTTTCATCCGCTTCGGGGAAAAAGTTACGCAATGAAGCGACACGGTCCTTGTGCGACTGGAAAGATTCCGCAATGAGGTAGCGAGTCAGGTCCATATTGTCCCGGCCCACCGCCATCATTGGCGCAACGTTATAGGTTTTAACTGAAGAAAAAAGGTCAAATACCGAGCCCTTTTTCAAGAACTTGGTAGTGAAGCCAGCGAACGGACCGAACAGCAGCGCTGGCTCACCATTGATGATGCGCGTATCCAGGTGCGGCACCGACATCGGCGGCGCGCCCGTGGGGGCTTTGCCATACACCTTGGAGTTATGTTGGCTGACAATTTCCGGGTTTTTGCAGACCAACCACTGGCCGCTGACCGGAAAGCCGCCGTAACCCTCACTCTCATCAATCTGCGATTTTTGCAGCAAGGGCAACGAGCCGCCGCCGGCACCAAGGAAAACGAACTTGGCGTTGAGCATTTTTTCTTCGCCGGTCTTCTCATCCTGGACCGCAACGCGCCAATGACCGCGTTTGCTTTTCTTCAAGGAGTTGACCGAGTGGTTGAGCCACAGGTTGAAGTTCTCTTTGCTCTCCAGGTGTTTGATCATGCTGCGGGTCAGTGAGCCAAAATCCACGTCTGAACCAAAGTCCACTCGGGTAGCAGCTACTGTCTGATCGGCACTGCGTTGCTTCATGACCAACGGCATCCACTCGTTGATCTGTGCGGCAGAGTCGCTGAACTGCATGTCGGCAAACAGGTGGTGCGCACTGAGCATGGCATGCCGGCGCCGGAGGAAATCAGTGTCTTTGTCGCCCCAAACAAAGCTCTGGTGCGGTGTCGGGTTGATAAAGGACGGGGGTTCCGGGAGGATTTTTTGTTCCACCAGGTACGACCAGAACTGCAGGGTCACCTCGAATGAGGCATTGATGGCCAATGCTCGATCGATAGTGATGGTGCCGTCGGTGCCTTCAGGAGTGTAGTTCAGCTCACAGTAGCCAGCATGGCCTGTCCCCGCGTTATTCCAGCCGTCCGTGCTTTCGTGGGCAACGTGGTCCAGGCGTTCGACCAGGGTAATGGTCATAGCCGGGTCCAACTGTTTGAGCAACATTCCAAGGGTGGCGCTCATGACGCCCCCACCGACAAGCAATACGTCTATGTTCTTTGCTGTCATTAACATGTCGCCTTTTGCATGAAAATCGACGCCAATAATACCGGTTTATCAGCGCAAGTGACATATGCCAGGGCTAGTCAGAAGGTCTAACATTCGGGTTTTAGCATGCCTTGTAACACATCGGTAATGCATAGCTAACACGTCTGGATAGCGCTTTGGCACATGACCGGCGCCGGCCATATGGTTTAAGCTGGGTGAGTATTTTGCCGTGCCGGCATCTGAACAGGGGGCATCCATTGCAGCAGGTGATTGTGATAGGTGGGGGAGTAGTGGGCTGCCTCAGTGCTTTGAATTTGCTCGAGCAGGGCTTTGCCGTCTGCTTGATTGAACGGCGGCTGACCGGGCAGGAAGCGTCATGGGCGGGCGGCGGGATAGTGTCGCCGCTATATCCCTGGCGTTATAGCCAGCCTATCAGTGCGCTGGCTAACTGGTCCCAGGGGTTCTATCCGCCATGGGCCGACGCGCTCGCGCGGGCGACGGGCACTGATCCTGAGGTCAACCCCTGTGGCCTGCTTTGGCTTGATCACGCCGAGCAGGCCGAAGCCCTGCGCTGGGCGGCTGCGCAGCAAAAGCCGCTGCGGTCGGTCGATGCAGATTTTATCTATCAACAGGTACCGCATCTGGCCGAAGGATTCCAGCAAGCGCTATGGCAGCCAGACGTCGCCAATGTGCGCAATCCGCGCTTGATGGCGGCATTGCGAACACGTTTGCAACAGCATGAAGGTTTTCGGCTGCTGGAAAATACGCCAGTGACGCACCTGTGGCTGGAGCAGGGCAAGGTTCGCGGCGTCTGGGCTGGTACCACACAATATGCAGCCGATGCGGTGGTACTGGCAGCTGGCGCCTGGAGTGGGGCGTGGCTGGCCGAACTCGGCCTGGAGCTTGCGGTAGAGCCGGTCAAGGGGCAGATGATTCTCTACAAGACCGCGCCCGGCTGGTTGCCGAGCATGGTGCTGTTCGAGGGGCGCTATGCCATCCCCCGGCGCGACGGCCACGTGCTGTTCGGTAGTACCCTGGAGCATGCTGGCTTTGACAAGCGCACCACCCAGGAGGCGCTCGATGCATTGCGGGCGTCAGCAGCGGCGATGCTCCCCGCGCTGGCGGATGTGCAACCGGTGGCCCATTGGGCGGGCTTGCGCCCAGGTTCGCCAGACGGTATTCCCTACATCGGCCCTGTACCGGGCTACGCTGGGTTGTGGCTGAACACCGGTCACTATCGCAATGGCTTGGTGCTGGCGCCTGCATCCTGTCGGCTGTTGGCCGACCTCATGACGGATGCCGCGCCGATCATTGATCCACGGCCCTATGCTCCCGCTGGCCGTTTGATACCCGTTGGTTAATCTTCCATGCCGAGCTTTTTCAACCGATAGCGCAAGGAGCGGAAGGTCAGCCCGAGTCGTTTGGCGGCGGCGGTCTTGTTCCAGCGGGTTTCCTCCAGTGCCTGGTTGATGGCGGTGCGCTCGATGTTGTCTAGATAGTCTTCCAGTGAATCAATTTGGGTAAGCGCGGGCTGTCCATGCTGGGAACTGCTACAGGGAGCGATGTGAATGTCATGGGTATTGATCAACTGACCTTCGCACAAGGTAAAGGCGCGCTCAAGAATGTTCTCCAGCTCGCGCACATTGCCTGGGAAGCGATAGTTGCTCAGCCGCTCGAGGGTTTCCGGGCTGACCTCAGATGGCGGCATGTCGTTGCGCAGGGCAAGCCGGGCGAGGATGTGCCGGGTTAGCAGCGGTATATCTTCACGGCGTTCGCGTAGTGGCGGTACGCGCAGCTCGATGACATTGATACGATAAAACAGATCCTGGCGAAAACGCCCGGCCGCCACTTCAGCCGCTAAATCCTTGTGGGTTGCACACAGGAGCCGGATATCCACCGCCTCTTCCTGCTGCGTGCCCAGCGGGCGTACGGCTTTTTCCTGAATGGCGCGCAGCAGCTTCACTTGCATGGCCATCGGCAGATCGGCCACCTCATCGAGAAACAGGGTACCACCAGAGGCCGCCTGGAACAGGCCGAGCTTGTCTGCAATGGCGCCGGTAAAGCTACCGCGCCGGTGGCCGAAAAACTCACTTTCCATCAGTTCCGAGGGTATAGCTCCGCAGTTGACTGGCACAAACGGCTGTTCGGCCCGCGCTCCCAGGGCGTGAATCCGCCTGGCGACCAGTTCTTTGCCGCTGCCTGACTCACCGCTAATGTACAGCGGCGCTTGGCTACGTGCCAATTTGGCGATCTGTGAGCGCAGTTGAATGATCGGAGGTGAAACCCCCAGAATGGGGTCGGCCTGGTCTTCCGGGGTAGTAGATCGTTCACCTTGGTTCAAGCGCAGGGCGGTGTTAACCAGCTCGCGTAGCCGCTTCAGGTCCACGGGTTTGGTGAGGAAGTCGAAGGCACCGGCCTTGAGCGCATTAATCGCCGTATCCAGACTGCCGTAGGCGGTAATCATCGCCACCGGTGTTTGTGGATGATGCTGCTGGATATGTCGCACGATGGCCAGGCCATCGCCATCGGGCAGGCGCATATCGGTCAGGCACAGATCAAACGGCTGTCTGCCTAGCTTGTCAATCGCCTGGGTCATGGTGATGGCACTGCAGGTTTTTACCTGCATGCGTTGCAGAGTCATTTCGAGCAATTCGACAATGTCGGGCTCGTCGTCAATGATCAGTACCGTCGGGGTATTCATTGGGCGCTCTCAGGCTCCTTTTTTGGGTCTCTTGGCGGCACGTTTGGTCTCGCAGCGGCACGGCTAGGGCCAGCGTCTGGCCCTGCAACATTATACAAGGCGTCGGGGATGGGCAAAGGTGATACGCATGCAACTGCCTCTGGGTACCAGGGCTTCGTATTCCAGCCGTGCCTGGTTACTTTCACAGAGTTCGCGGGAAATATACAGGCCCAAGCCGGTGCCGGTGGTCTCAGTAGTGTAGAAGGGCTCGAAAATGTGACCGATATGCTCTTCTGTAATCCCAGGTCCATGGTCGAGTACCTCCAGGATGGGCAGATCCGAGTCAGCGTGGATATAGAGCTTCAGCCATATAGTGCGAGGCTGGCCCTCGGGGCCGCTGTAGCGCAGGGCATTGGCGCACAGGTTATCTATTACCTGGTTGAGCTGGTTGGGGTCCATGCGTGTCATGATGCCTGGCTGGCTAATTTCAAGCTCAAGATGGTCGGATGCGGGCTGGCTGGCGCCGAAGGTGTCGGCGAACTGTTCCAGCCACAAGGTCAGATCGACCAATTGCGGCTCGCTGGGTCGCCGTCTGGACAGTTCGAGCACCGTTTCTATGACCCGGTTCATCCGCTTGGATTGCTGCTGAATAATGTCGCTTAGTCGTTTGTCCTGGGCGGGAAGGTGTTCCGATTCGCTGAGGAGCTGCGCCGCGTGGCTGATTGCTCCCAAGGGGTTGCGAATCTCGTGGGCGATGCTTGCGGTTAAACGGCCAAGAGAAGCCAGTTTAAGTTGTTGGGCCTGCTGTGCTACCTGCGTGTTGTCTTCCAGAAAAATCAGGACTGTTTCGCCTTCGTCACTGGTTAGGGTTTTGAAGTTGGCGGTGATTTCTGCGCCGCCGCTGTGGTTATTAAAAGGTAAGGTGCGTACTGAAGGGTTGTCTTGCCATTGACGCAAGCGTTGAGCCAGGCCGATAGCCAGATCGTCCAGCGGCATGCCACGGATAATCGGTTTGCCGAGCATTTGTGCGGCGGCTTCATTGGCTAGCAACACATTCTGCCGCCGCGCGATCACCATAATGCCTGTGCGCATGCGTTGGATAATCAATTGGTTGAGTTTTTCCAGGCTGGCGAGGCTGGCCGCTTGCTGGCTGGCGAGGCTTTCTGACTGGCGCAGGCGTTTGCTCACACGCTGCACGAAGAGTGCAACGGCGAAATAAATGCCGCCCAGCACGCCTGCCTGCAGATAACTCTGCGCTTCACCGGGGCTGGCCAAACTGAGGTAGAAGGTCAGGTAGATGGTCACCAGGCTGGCCAGCGCGGCCAGCAGCAAGCCAATGCGACCGTGGAGCAGGATATTGCCGGCGGCAACCGGTATCAACAGCAGGTTGCCAAAGCCGCTGCCGGCGCCACCTGCAGCATAAAAAATGCTGCCTAGCAGAAAGATGTCCAGCACCGAGAGCACGAACAAGTGTACGTCGCGCTTACCCCGATGGAGCATTAGCGCAATCAGTAAGTTGATAAACAGGTAAAACCAGCTGACCATTTCATACAGCTGGGGGTTGTTCAAATCCAGCAGCCCATCGCGCAGTGCGCCGCTGGTGAGGATGGTCAGGAAAAACCCGAGAATAACGCGATAGATGTTATAGATACGCAGGATGCGTGGCCGTTGGTAATCGATGACCTCAGTCATGATGCCGGGCAGCGCGGTGAGCGTCACAGCAGTACCATTGGTTCCCGGCTTGTATGGCCTGGTCCTTGGGCAAGTGCAGCTGACACTCGGCGCAGCGCACCATCAGCGGCGGCTGGTTGGGAGTGGAGCTCGTTTGCTGGCTAGAGATCTGCCATGCCTTAAATCGCCGCCAGAGCATTACCACGCCAATGATCACGGCCACCAGTATTATCAGTTTGATCAGACCCATCTGTCCGTCCTGTAAAATTCACATTCAAGTATAGCGCGTGAAGCTCAAGCGCTCGGTAAAGCATCTCGCGGCGTATTATTGCGGCTGTGTGCAGCATGCCTGACAATGGCAGCATTATGAATCAGGAGATCGACAATGACAGCCACCCTCCGCGTTGTGATGGCGCAGTTGAATCTACGGGTCGGGGATATCCAGGGTAATTTGCAGAGGATCATCGAGTCTGCCTGTTATGCGCGTGACGAGCTGCAAGCCAGGGTAATTGTATTTCCGGAATTGGCCTTGTGCGGCTACCCACCAGAGGATCTTCTGCTGCGCTCCAGTATGCAGGCGCGTATTGCAGCGGCTTTGCAACACTTGACCGATGCCTGCAAAGGCATCTATGTGGTGGTTGGGTACCCGTGGCAGGAGCAGGGTAAGTGTTTCAATCGTGCGGCAGTGATTGCCGATGGCAAGCTGTTGGCGCACTACAGCAAACAGCATCTACCTAACTACAAGGTGTTTGACGAAAAACGCTATTTTGCCGAAGGTGACCAAGCCTGTGTTGTTCAGATTGATGGCCTGCCTGTTGCCATAACCATCTGCGAGGATATTTGGCAGCAGCAACCGATGGCCCAGGCGAAAGAGGTGGGCGCGCGTTTGATGCTCAATCTGAATGCATCGCCTTTTCATATGGGTAAGCAAGCCGAGCGCGAGGCTGTGCTCAGGGAACGCTGCGCCGAAGGCAGCATGCCGGTGATTTACGTCAACCAGGTTGGCGGCCAGGATGAGCTGGTGTTTGACGGTGGCTCGATAGCAATGGGTAGCCAGGGTGATATCGCCCTGCGTGCGCCAGCCTACGCTGAGGGTCTGCATCCAGTGGACGTCGACTATGACGCTCAGCAGGTCAAGCTGCGTCAGGGCAGCCTGGCCGCCTTGCCTGCTCTGGAAGAAAGCGTTTATCAGGCGCTGGTGCTCGGGGTGCGCGACTATGTTGGCAAGAGCGGTTTCAAGGGTGTGTTGCTGGGGCTTTCTGGGGGGATCGATTCGGCATTGACGCTGGCAGTGGCCGTGGATGCGCTGGGAGCAGAGCATGTCGAAGCGATCATGATGCCTTACCACTACACCTCAAGTATGAGCCTGGAGGACGCCGAAGCCCAGGCGCGCACCCAACATGTAACCTATCGGGTGCTGTCCATCGCGCCCATGGTGGAGGCTTTCATGCAGACATTGGAGCCGGTTTTCGCTGGCTTGGCCAAAGATACCACCGAAGAAAATCTGCAGGCGCGCTGCCGTGGCACGCTGTTGATGGCACTCTCGAACAAGACCGGCGCCCTGGTACTGACCACCGGCAACAAAAGTGAGATGGCAGTGGGTTACGCTACATTGTATGGCGACATGGCGGGCGGTTTTGACGTGCTCAAGGATGTACCCAAGACGCTGGTGTTCCGTCTTGCGGAGTACCGCAACAGCCTGGGGCCGGTGATTCCGCAGCGGGTTATAGACCGTCCACCCTCGGCAGAACTGGCGCCGGATCAAAAGGATGAGGATTCGTTACCGGCCTATCCGGAGCTGGATGAAATCCTGCGCTTGTATATAGAGCATGATCTGTCCGCGAGCGATATCGTCGCCAAGGGCTTCGCTGCAGAGGTGGTGACTCGCGTGGTACGGCTGGTGGATCGCAATGAATACAAGCGCCGTCAGGCAGCGGTGGGCGCTCGCATTACTCAGCGGGGCTTCGGTCGGGACCGACGTTACCCGATCACCTCAGGATGGTCGGTCGAGGACTGATACTGTTCTGCTCGCGCTGGCAGAGCAGGCAATAAAAAAGCTGGCTCGGATATCCGGCCAGCTTTTTGTCCGCGCAGTCTCAACCTCTAGTCAAATAGCCCAAAGGTAATTCTGCTCCAGATCGAACGGGTCTGGCGATCCTGCTGCGGTGTGCGTATCTCCCGTGGGATCGCGGCAACGGCTTGCTGATACTGGCTCTGCATTTCCCTTTCCATCTGGGTGCCAGCCTGGCGAGACGGTGGTGTCAGCACTCGATCCATAAAGCCCAGCGTCATGCCGCGCAGGCGACCTGCTTGCTGCTCTGCAGGCTCAACATGATGGCGGAATTGGCCATCCTGCAAGCTGGGGTGCTGCGGGTAATTTTCCTGTAGGGTAACCAGAGCGCTGTTGGCCAGGTCGTCCATGGCCAGCCGTTGGTAAGCCTCGACCATCAGGGCCAGACCATCACCGACGGATGGCGTCTGCTGGAAATTCTCGACCACATAGCGTCCGCGGTTGGCAGCGGCCAGGTGGGCATCACGCTTCAAGTAGTAATGGCCAACATGCACATCGTAAGCGGCCAGCAGGTTACGCAGGTAGACCATGCGCAGGCGCGCATCCGGGGCATAACGGCTTTCCGGATAACGGCTGACCAACTGGGCAAACTCGTTGAACGAATCGCGTGCAGCGCCCGGATCGCGGCGGGTCATGTCTAGCGGCAGAAAGCGCTCGAAGATGCCGGCATCACGGGTAAAGGAGGTCATGCCACGCATGTAGTAGGCATAGTCGACGTTGGGATGCTGTGGATGCAGGCGAATAAAGCGATCAGCCGACGACTTGGCGGCTTCGGGCTCAGCATTCTGATAATAGGCGTAAATCAGTTCCAACTGCGCCTGCTGGGCAAAGCGACCGAACGGATAACGTGATTCCAGCGCGCGCAGGCTTTCAATTGCCGGGCCATAGTTGTTGGCATCAAGATTTTCCTGGGCCATCAGGTATAGCTCCGACTCGCTTAGCGACTCGTCAATTACCTTCGGATTCGAGGAGCAGGCAGCGGTCAGAGCGAGCACAGCAACCAGCAGCAGGTGTTTCATCGACATAGTTGATATCCGGATGGACGACCACACGCTGTTGCCGGAACAGCCGTCCTGTTATAGTTGGGTCCTGTTTACAGGCAACCCTGTTATCGGGGATTGCCTTTAAAGAAGCCGTATTTAACCACAGCGCAGAGCCGATTCCAAAAAGGATTGCGCTTTGCCATTGCGCCCCGGCGCCTGCCAGTGAGTCCTGAATGTCTGATCGTATCCGCTTGTCTGCACTGGTCACCCCTGAGAGTGGCGGTCAACGCCTAGACCAGGTGGCGGCCCAATTGTTCCCCGAGCACTCACGCTCCCGCCTGCAGGGCTGGATCAAGGATGGCAGCTTGACGCTGGACGGCCGTAGCGTGCGCCCGCGCGATACCGTCTACGGCGGTGAAAAGCTGGAGCTAGACGCCGAACGGGAAGTGCAGGGTGATTGGCAGCCCGAGGCGATTGCGCTGGATGTGATCTATGAAGATGCTGCCTTGCTGGTGATTAACAAACCGGCCGGACTGGTCGTGCATCCGGCGGCAGGGCATGCCGACGGCACCCTGCTCAATGCCTTGCTGCATCACGCACCCGAGCTGGCCAAGGTGCCGCGTGCAGGCATCGTGCACCGGTTGGACAAGGACACCACCGGGTTAATGGTCGTGGCCAAAACCCTGGAGGCGCAGACCGACCTGGTCAATCAGCTGCAGGAGCGCACGGTTACCCGTGAATACGAATGCGTGGTGGTCGGCGTGATGACCGCCGGCGGCAAAGTCGATCAGCCGATTGCCCGGCATGGAACCAACCGGCAGAAGATGGCGGTGATGGTCGGCGGCAAGCAGGCGGTCAGTCACTACCGGGTGATCAGCCGCTTCCGCGCGCACACACATGTGAAGGTCAAGCTGGAAACCGGCCGCACCCACCAGATTAGGGTGCATATGAGCCACATCTACTTTCCATTGGTCGGGGATCAGACCTACGGTGGCCGTATGCGCGTACCGGCGGGTGCGAGCAAGGAGCTGATTGCCCTGCTGCGCGAATTCCCGCGCCAGGCGCTGCACGCCCGGCGGTTGGAGCTGGAACACCCGGTCGACGGTAGGCATATGTCCTGGGAAGTGGGGTTGCCCGAAGATATGCAGCACCTGCTGGCCATGTTACGTGAAGACGGTGAGCTGGCTGAATGAAACCGCAGTGGCTGACCGCTGACTGGCCTGCCCCTGCGTGGGTGAAAACCTGCGTGACCACGCGGCAACTGGGCAGCAGTCAGGGACCGTGGAAGGGTTTTAATTTAGGCGATCACGTTGGGGACGATCCTGTGCACGTGGCCGCCAATCGCGCGGAGCTGGAACGGGAATTGGCCTGCCGACCGGCCTGGCTGGTGCAGACTCACAGCACCGACGTAGTTCGCGCGGATCCTGCCGTGCTAGCAGAGGCGGACGCCGCTTGGACCGATCAACCAGGCGTCGCCTGTACCGTCATGACAGCGGACTGTTTGCCGGTGTTCTTCTGTGATCATGCTGGAACTCGGGTGGCTGCGGCCCATGCAGGATGGCGTGGGTTGCTGGATGGTGTATTGGAAAACACACTGAAGGCGCTGGCCGTTGAGCCCTCCGAGGTGCTGGTCTGGTTCGGGCCAGCTATTGGCCCGCAAGCCTTTGAAGTCGGTGCTGAGGTGCGTGACGCCTTTATTCAGGTTAACCCACAGGCCGCGTCGGCCTTTGCGCCCTCTGACCGGGCCGGGCATTATCTTGCCGATATCTATCAATTAGCCCGCCAGCGTCTGCTCGCAGCGGGTATCCCGGCGATCAGTGGTGGCGGCCAATGCACGGTCAGCGACCCACTGCGCTATTACTCCTACCGCCGCGACGGTCAGACTGGCCGTATGGCGTCTCTAATCTGGCTAAGTTCGCACTGACCCTCCGGGTGGGCTGCGGAATAGTTGGGCTTGCGAAGAGATCAGCGCCCGGGAAGGCCGAGTTCCACCTCGGCCAGCGGTGTTGCGGCTGACGCCGTTGTGTCGAGATGGAACTCGACACTCCCAGAGGGGGTGGGCTGCGGAATAGTGAGGCTTGCGAAGAGATCAGCGCCCGGGAAGGCCGAGTTCCACCTCGGCCAGCGGTGTTGCGGCTGACGCCGTTGTGTCGAGATGGAACTCGACACTCCCAGAGGGGGTGGGCTGCGGAATAGTTGGGCTTGCCAAGAGATCAGCGCCCGGGAAGGCCGAGTTCCACCTCGGCCAGCGGTGTTGCGGCTGACGCCGTTGTGTCGAGATGGAACTCGACACTCCCAGAGGGGGTGGGCCGCGGAATAGTTGGGCTTGCCAAGAGATCAGCGCCCGGGAAGGCCGAGTTCCACCTCGGCCAGCGGTGCCGGGTCAAACCACCGCCCCTTCCGACAATATTTTGACTCTAGTCAATGTTTCCTGCCTTGAAAGACCAATAATTGCCCCTATCTATAGTCCATACTCAATGAACGTTGTCGCCAGCCAGTTAGCGGGCGATCATCTAGAAAGGATGGGAATACCATGCGTATTGATCGCTTTACCAGCAAACTTCAGATGGCGCTGTCCGATGCGCAGTCATTGGCGGTAGGCCGTGATCATAATCAGATAGACCCCTTGCACCTTATGCTCGCGCTATTGGATCAGCAACAAGGCTCGGTCAAGCCGCTGCTGCGTCAGGTCGGCTTCGATACCAACGTGTTGCGCGCTGCATTGGTCGACGCTCTCGATCAGTTACCGACTATCAGCAATCCGACTGGGGATATCAATCTGTCCCAGGATCTGGCGCGCTTGTTCAATCAGGCTGACCGACTGGCGCAGCAGCATAACGACCAGTTCATCTCCAGCGAGCTGGTGCTACTGGCGGCGATGGAAGGCCACACGGCGCTGAGTAAGATACTGCTGGGCCAGGGCGTGTCGAAAAAGGCGTTGGAAAATGCCATCAGCAACCTGCGCGGCGGCGAGTCGGTGAATGACCAGAATGTCGAGGAGTCGCGCCAGGCGTTGGACAAGTACACCGTGGATCTGACCAAAAAGGCTGAAGAGGGCAAGCTTGATCCGGTGATCGGGCGCGATGACGAAATCCGCCGGACCATCCAGGTGCTGCAACGCCGTACCAAGAACAACCCGGTATTAATCGGTGAGCCCGGCGTGGGCAAGACCGCCATCGTTGAAGGTCTTGCGCAACGCATCATCAATGGCGAAGTCCCCGACGGGCTGCGTGACAAGCGGCTGCTGTCGCTGGATATGGGCTCGCTGATTGCCGGCGCCAAGTTCCGCGGTGAGTTCGAGGAGCGCCTGAAGGCGGTGCTCAGTGAGCTGGGTAAGCAGGAAGGCCGGGTCATTCTGTTTATCGACGAACTGCACACCATGGTCGGTGCCGGCAAGGCCGAGGGCTCGATGGATGCGGGCAATATGCTCAAGCCAGCGCTGGCGCGCGGTGAGCTGCATTGTGTTGGCGCCACCACTTTGGACGAATATCGCAAGTACATCGAAAAGGATGCCGCGCTTGAGCGCCGCTTCCAGAAGGTGCTGGTTGACGAGCCCTCTGAAGAGGACACCATCGCCATTCTGCGCGGCTTGAAAGAGCGCTACGAGGTGCATCACAAAGTCGCGATCACTGACAGCGCGATCATTGCTGCAGCCAAATTGAGCCATCGCTATATCACCGACCGTCAGTTGCCGGACAAGGCGATCGACCTGATCGACGAGGCCGCTAGCCGTATCCGTATGGAGATCGACTCCAAGCCGGAGGTGCTGGACCGCCTCGAACGCCGCCTGATCCAGCTCAAGGTCGAGCGCGAGGCGTTGAAGAAGGAAGAGGACGACGCCGCGCTCAAGCGTCTGGAAAAGCTCAAGGAGGATATCGTCCGGCTCGAGCGTGAGTACGCCGACCTGGAAGAAATCTGGAAATCCGAGAAAGCGGAAGTGCAGGGGTCTGCGCAGATTCAGGAAAAGATCGAGCAGGCTCGGCAAGAGTTGGAGGCGGCGCGGCGCAAAGGCGATCTGAACCGCATGGCCGAGCTGCAGTACGGAGTAATTCCAGATCTGGAGCGTAGCCAACAGATGGCGGACCAGCACGGCCCGACCGAAAACCAACTGCTGCGTAGCAAAGTTACCGAGGAAGAAATCGCCGAAGTCGTATCCAAGTGGACCGGTATTCCGGTGTCCAAAATGCTCGAAGGCGAGCGCGACAAGCTGCTGCGTATGGAAGAGAGCCTGCACAAGCGGGTTATCGGCCAGCATGAAGCAGTGGTCGCAGTCTCCAACGCGGTGCGGCGTTCGCGTGCAGGCTTGAGCGATCCGAATCGGCCGAGTGGCTCCTTTATGTTCCTCGGGCCGACCGGGGTGGGCAAGACCGAGCTGTGCAAGGCACTGGCCGAGTTTCTGTTCGATACGGAAGACGCGATGGTGCGTATCGACATGTCCGAGTTTATGGAAAAGCATTCGGTGGCACGCTTGATTGGCGCTCCTCCGGGTTATGTCGGTTACGAAGAGGGCGGCTATTTGACCGAAGCGGTGCGGCGCAAGCCCTATTCGGTGATCCTGTTGGACGAGGTAGAAAAGGCTCACCCGGATGTGTTCAACGTGTTGCTGCAGGTGCTTGAAGACGGCCGCCTAACCGACAGCCAAGGCCGCACCGTGGACTTTCGCAATACGGTGATCGTGATGACCTCGAACCTCGGCTCGGCGCAGATCCAGGAACTGGTCGGTGATCCAGAGGGCCAGCATGCGGCGGTGATGGACGCAGTAGGCCAGCATTTCCGTCCAGAGTTTATCAACCGGATTGACGAAGTAGTGGTGTTCGAGCCGCTGGGCAAGGAGCAGATCGCTGGCATTGCAGGTATTCAGATGCAGCGTCTGGGTGCGCGCTTGGCCGAGCATGAACTGAAACTGGAGCTGACCGATGAGGCGCTGGAGAAGCTCATCGCCGTAGGTTACGACCCGGTATACGGTGCTCGCCCGCTCAAGCGCGCGATTCAGCGCTGGATCGAGAACCCCTTGGCGCAACGCATCCTGTCAGGTGATTTCGCCCCGGGCGTAACCATCAAGGCCAAGGTCGAAAACGACGAGTTCGTTTTCGCCAGCTGAGGCGCTCCGCTCCGGGAAGGCCGAGTTCCATCTCGGCCAGCGGTGTTGCGGCTGACGGCGTTGTGTCGAGATGGAACTCGACACTCCCAGGGGTCTAGCAGCTGACCGTATAGCAACAAACTATTGTGGGTTCGCTCTGCTCCAGGAAGGCCGAGTTCCATCTCGGCCAGCGGTGTTGCGGCTGATGCCGTTGTGTCGAGATGGAACTCGACACTCCCAGGGGCCTAGCAACTGACCGTATAGCTACAAACTATTGTGGGTTCGCTCTGCTCCGGGAAGGCCGAGTTCCATCTCGGCCAGCGGTGTTGCGGCTGACGGCGTTGTGTCGAGATGGAACTCGACACTCCCAGAGCGAGGTTCTGCAATAAATTGTCTGGTCTGCGACTCGTTTCGCAGTCGGGGCGTAACCTCAGTTGTTAGCATGGTTGTATGTACCAATGAACAAGGACTGTTCTTTATGGCTATCGTTAGTCACAAGGGCTGGTATACAGCACGAAAACTTCCGCACTTTGATGTTCCCCATACACTGCAGTTTATTACCTTTCGTCTGGGGGACGCTTTGCCTCAGTCAGTGTTACGCGAATTGCGCAAAAAGACCTGCCGACTGCCTGCCGATCAACGGGCGAGGAGTCAGCGAGAAAACATTGAGTATTGGCTCGACCAAGGGTTGGGTTGCTGTGTACTACGATGTTCCGAAATGGCTGAGGTGCTTCGTGAGTCGCTGGTATTCCATCACGGCAGGCGCTATGAGCTAGTAGCCTGGTGCATCATGCCGAATCACGTACATGTGGTGATCGAGCCGACCTATTCTTTGCCGCGCATAGTCCAGGGTTGGAAATCTTACAGCGCTCGCTGGGCTTTAATGCATGGCTCAAAGAGTGGGCTCACGTTGCCCTATGGTCAGTTTTGGATGCGGGGATATTGGGACAGATACATTCGGGACGTTCGGCATTATCAAGCCGCTGTGCTTTACGTACATCAAAATCCAGTAAAGGCCGGGCTCTGTAAGCGTGCCGAGGATTGGCGCTGGTCCAGTGCTTACAAGGGGGCTTAGTGGTGAGCGCTATCGGCTAATTGCGAGCCGGCGTAGTGACTCCCTGGGAAGGCCGAGTTCCCTCTCGGCCAGCGGTGCTGCGGCTGACGGCGTTGTGTCGAGATGGCACTCGACACTCCCGTGGGGATTACAGCAGCATTGAGCGGATATCGCCCAGTAGCTCGCCGAGTCGCTTGGTGAACAGCGCGGCCGCAGCGCCATTGATGGCGCGGTGGTCATAGGACAGCGATAGCGGCAGCATCAACTTCGGCTGGAAGGTGCTGCCGTCCCATACCGGTTGAATGGTTGCCTTGGATACACCCAGGATGGCCACTTCCGGCGCGTTGACGATGGGCGTGAAGTAGGTGCCGCCAATGTGGCCCAGGCTGGAGATGGTAAAACAGGCGCCTTGCATGCCGTCGGCACCCAGTTTCTTGTTGCGCGCCTTGTCTGCCAGCTCAGCTGCTTCGCCAGCCAGTTGCAGCAGGCTCTTCTTGTCCACGTCACGGATCACCGGGACCATTAGCCCGTCGGGCGTGTCCACAGCAAAGCCGATATGCACGTAGTTCTTGTGGATCAGCTGCTTGCCGTTAGGCGCCAGAGCGACGTTGAAGTTAGCCTGTTCGCGCAGCAGGTGAGCGCAGGCCTTGAGCAGGAAGGGCAGGATGGTCAGTTTAACGCCAGCCTTTTCCGCCACGGTTTTCTGGTCCTTGCGGAAGGTTTCCAGTTCGCTGATGTCAGCCAGATCGAACTGTGTTACATGCGGCACATTCAACCAGCTGCGATGGATGTTGGCAGCGCCGATCTGTTGTAGCCGGGTCATGTCCTTGACTTCGATCTCGCCAAACCGGCTGAAATCGATTTCCGGCACTGCCGGTATGCCCGAACCACCGGCGGTTGCGGGCGCGCTCTTGCCCTGTTTCATCACGGATTTAACGTGGCTCTGCACGTCTTCCTTGAGAATACGGTCCCGCGGACCACTGGCTTTGACTTCTGCCAGGTCGACACCCATTTCACGGGCAAGTAGGCGCACGGCCGGGCCAGCATGGACTTTGGTGCCATCGCGGCTCGGGCCGCCGACGGGCGCAGGCGCAGCTTTCTGCTCTGCATCGTCCGATTTTTCGGCGGGCTTGCTGGCCGTTTTGGTTTCAGCTTCTTCGTTTGATGTGTCAGTGCTTTCAGGTTTGGCCGATTCTTCCTGCGCTTCACCCTCGACTTTCATATGCAGAATCAGATCGCCGGTACCCGCGTCTTGCTCCAGCTTGATCTCAACCGATTCAACAATGCCGGCGACAGGCGACGGAATCTCCATGCTGGCCTTGTCCGACTCCAGTACGATCAGCGACTGATCGACTTCCACCGTGTCGCCTTTCTTGACCAGAATCTCGATAACCTTGGCCTTGCTGTCCGAGCCAAGGTCGGGGACTTTCACTGCTTGCACAGCGCTACTGGCCGGTTTTTTGTCACTGGCGGCTGATTTGCTCGCGGGGGCTTTTTCGGCAGGCTTATCAGCTTTGGCTTTCTCGTTCTGCTCGCCAACAGAGGCTTCGGATTTATCCGCGTCGTCTGCTTTCTCTTCTTTCTTGCCGCCGCCGTCGGCGCCCTCGGATTCCAACTCGATCAGGTCGTCGCCTTCCTTCAGGTTGTCACCCATCTTGACCTTGATCGATTTGATCGTGCCGGCCTTGGGGCAGGGGATTTCCATGCTGGCCTTGTCGGATTCCAGGGTCACCAGGCTCTGTTCCGCCTCGACCTTGTCGCCGACCTTGACCAATATCTCGATAACTTCGCCCGCACCATCGCCGATGCCGGGTACTTTAATCAATTCACTCATACCGTTTTCCTCAGCAATCCAGCGGGTTGGTTTTTTCGGGGTCGATACCAAAGGTCTTGAGCGCGTCGGTCAATACCTTGGGTTTCAGATCACCGGATTCCACCAGCGCGGACAGCGCGGAGTAGGCTACCCAGTAGCGATCCACTTCAAAGAAGTGACGCAGCTTGCGGCGGCTATCACTGCGGCCGAAGCCATCGGTGCCCAGAACTTTAAAGGTGCCGGGAACCCATTGGCGAATCTGTTCAGCAAAAAGCTTCATATAGTCGGTCGAGGCGATGACCGGGCCGCTGCGGTTGGCCAGGCTCTGCTCAACAAAACTCTGGCGCGGTTTCTTGGTCGGGTGCAGACGATTCCAGCGCTCCACATCCAGGCCATCGCGGCGCAGCTCGTTGAAGCTGGTGACGCTCCAGATGTCGGCGGTGACGCCAAAGTCATCCTTGAGGATGGTCGCCGCCTCGCGCACTTCGCGCAGAATCGTGCCGCTACCCATCAACTGCACATGCAGGTTGGCCGGCTTGCTGGCACCTTCCAGCAGGTACATGCCGCGCATGATGCCTTCTTCCACGTCCTTGCCCTTGGGCATGGGCGGTTGCACGTAAGCTTCGTTCATCACCGTCAGGTAGTAGTAGACGTTCTCCTGGTCTTCCATCATCCGCCGCGCACCCTCGCGGATAATCACCGCCAGCTCGTAGCCATAGGTCGGGTCATAGCTGCGGCAGTTGGGAATGGTGGAGGCGAGGATGTGGCTGTGACCATCCTCATGCTGCAGGCCTTCGCCGTTCAAGGTCGTGCGCCCGGCGGTGCCGCCGATCAGGAAGCCTTTGGCGCGGCTGTCGCCAGCGGCCCAGGCCAGATCGCCGATCCGCTGGAAGCCGAACATCGAATAGAAGATGTAGAACGGCAGCATCGGTTGGTTGTAGGTGCTGTACGCGGTCGCCGCAGCGATCCAGCTGGACATGGCACCGGCTTCGTTAATGCCTTCCTCGAGAATCTGACCTTTCTTGTCCTCGCGGTAGAACATCACCTGGTCCTTGTCGACGGGCTCGTACAATTGCCCGACGGAGGAGTAGATGCCGAGCTGGCGGAACATGCCTTCCATACCAAATGTACGCGCCTCATCGGGCACGATAGGTACGATGCGCGAGCCGAGCTCCTTGTCCTTGACCAACTGCGAAATGATCCGTACGAAGGCCATGGTGGTGGAGATTTCGCGGTCGCCGCTGCCATCGAGGATCGCCTTGAGTGTGCTGAGCGGGGGGACTGGCACCTTGAAGCTTTCGGTGCGGCGCTGGGGCATATAGCCGCCAAGCTTTTCGCGGCGCGAATGCAGGTATTTGTATTCGGCACTGCCTTCTTCGGGCTTGAAGAAGGGGAGCTTTTCCAGGTCTTTGTCGTTGACCGGAATGTCGAAGCGATCGCGGAATTTCTTCAGACTGTCGATATCGACTTTCTTGGTATTGTGCGCGGTGTTCTGACCCTGGCCTGCACCCGTACCGTAACCTTTGATGGTCTTGGCCAGAATAACCGTAGGCTGGTCCTTGTGATTGACTGCCTGATGGTAGGCGGCATACACCTTGTAGGGATCGTGACCGCCGCGGTTAAGCTTCCAGATCTCTTCGTCGGAGAGATCCTTGACCATCTCCTTGAGTTCCGGGCGGGTGCCGAAGAAGTGCTCGCGCACGTAGGCCCCATCGTTGGCTTTGTAATTCTGGTAGTCGCCATCCACGGCGTCTTCCATGCGCTTTTGTAACAGGCCGTCATGGTCTTGGGCGAACAGCGGATCCCACATGCGCCCCCAGATAACCTTGATCACGTTCCAGTCGGCGCCGCGGAAGCTGCCTTCCAGCTCCTGAATGATCTTGCCGTTGCCGCGCACTGGGCCATCCAGACGCTGCAGGTTGCAGTTGATGACGAAGATCAGGTTGTCGAGCTTCTCGCGTCCGGCCAGGGAAATGGCTCCTAGAGATTCTGGTTCGTCGGTCTCGCCATCACCGACAAAACACCAGACCTTCTGCTTGCCCGGCTCGATAAAACCGCGGTGCTCCAGGTATTTCATGAAGCGCGCCTGGTAGATCGCCTGGATTGGGCCCAGACCCATGGATACGGTGGGGAACTGCCAGAAGTCCGGCATCAGCCAGGGGTGAGGATAGGACGACAGGCCTTCGCCACCGGTTTCCTGACGGAAATTATCAAGCTGGTCTTCGCTGATGCGACCTTCCAGGAAGGCGCGGGCGTAAATGCCCGGCGAGGCGTGACCCTGGAAAAATACCAGATCGCCGCCGTGTTCTTCGGTGGGCGCCTTGAAGAAGTAGTTGAAGCCGATATCGTACAGGGTTGCGCTGGAGGCGAAGGTGGATATGTGCCCGCCCAGGTCCGGATCTTGCTGGTTGGTGCGCATGACCATCGCCAGCGCGTTCCAGCGTACCATCGAGCGAATGCGTCGCTCCATGAACAGGTCGCCGGGCATGCGTGACTCGTGACCAACCGGGATAGTGTTGCGGTAGGGCGTGGTAATGGCGTAAGGCAGCGGCGTACCACTGCGGCTGGCCAGTTCGCCCAGGCGCGTCATCAAGTAGTGCGCGCGGTCTTCACCTTCGTTGTCCAGTACGGATTCTAGCGAGTCCAGCCATTCCTGCGTTTCGAGGGGATCGATATCGTTTTGCTTCATGCGTCAGTTCTCCAGACCTTGTGGGCCTAATTCGCTGTGCGGGACTTGATAGTCTGTGACAACGAGCGGGGTGTGATAATTATAAGTACAGCGTAATAAATTGTTATGTAGTTTAACTACAAAAAAGTGTGTTTATCCATCCCTTTGTAAACTTATATGTAGTAATGCTACAAAATGACCGCGTAGTTCTCGCTGACTGTGCTTTTCCGCGGCCCGTTGCCGTGGCAAGCTGCGGCATTGCGTTTTCTACAGGATAGACCATGCCATTTTCCTCGCCTCTGCCATTACCCGAATCACTGCAACCTCTGATCCAGCACCACCAGGATCAGTGGCATGCTGCAATCACTCGCGCCGGGCTGAAAGATAGGTTGCCGGAATTAGGTGAGCAATTTGTCCAGGGTCTTGGTGTGGTGCTGGCGGGCAGTGATTTTGTCGCTGAGCAACTGCGGCGCGACCCATTGATGGCCTGGCGTCTGGTTGAAGATGATCTGCTCTGGCGTTCGCTTGGAAAAGACGACATGAGTCGTATGTTGGCCTTGGCCCTGGCAGCGGTTGACTCCGAAGACCAGCTTGCCCAGACGCTGCGCCGTTTTCGTCAGCAACAGCAGGTACGCATTATCTGGCGCGACTTGACGCGCATGGCGGCGACCGCAGAAACCACTCGGGATCTGTCCGACATGGCCGATGCCTGTATTGAGCAGTCCTACCAATGGCTATACACCCAGTCCTGTGTGGCGCTGGGGACACCTTCGGACGCGCAAGGCAAGGCGCAGCATATGGTGGTCCTGGGAATGGGTAAGCTGGGCGCTCAGGAGCTGAATCTGTCATCTGATATTGATCTGATTTTTGCCTATCCGGAAGCGGGCGAAACCCAAGGTGGCCGCCGCAGCCTATCCAACCAGGAGTTTTTTATCCGCCTCGGCCAACGGCTTATCAAGGCGCTGGATGTGATCACGGTCGATGGGTTCGTGTTTCGTGTGGATATGCGTTTGCGCCCCTATGGCGACAGCGGCGCGCTGGTATTCAGCTTTGATGCGTTGGAGCAGTACTACCAGAATCAGGGGCGCGACTGGGAGCGCTACGCCATGATCAAGGCGCGGGTAGTCGCAGGCGATCAAGCCGCTGGCGCCGAGCTGCTGGCGATGCTCAAGCCGTTCGTTTATCGCCGTTACCTGGATTTTGCCGCTATCGAGGCGCTGCGTAGCCTTAAACTGATGATCCAGCGTGAGGTGCAGCGCAAGGGGCTGCAAGATAACGTCAAGCTGGGGTCGGGCGGCATTCGCGAGGTCGAATTTATCGGTCAGGCGTTTCAGCTGATTCATGGCGGCCGTGACCGAGGTTTGCAGCAGAGACCAATATTGTCAGTATTGGATATGTTGGCAACCAACAGCTATTTGCCGGATGACGCGGTGGACGAGCTCAAAGGCGCCTATCTTTTCCTGCGCGACGCTGAGCACGCACTGCAGGCCTTGGATGATCGGCAGACCCAGATGCTGCCGACCGACGCGCAGAGCCAGCAACGCATTGCCTATGTCATGGGCTTTGCTGACTGGGATGCGTTCAGGGAGGCACTGCATTGCCAGCGTGAGCGGGTAGCGCGACATTTCGCTGCGGTGATTGCCGACCCGGACGAGGAGCATGACGAAGAGCTACCCCTGCATTCGGAATGGATGCCGGTCTGGGAAGGCTCGCTGGATGCACAGCAGCGCATCGAGCAGTTGCGCGAGGGCGGTTTCAATAAGCCTGAAGAGGCATTGCGGTTACTGCAAGGCCTGCAGGAGTCCGGTCGGGTTCGCTCCATGCAACGTCTAGGCCGGGAGCGTCTGGATGTATTTATGCCGCGTTTGCTGGGCATGGCCACTGAACAGGACAATGCCGACCTGGCGCTGGAGCGGGTCATGCCCCTGGTGGAGGCTGTGGCACGGCGCTCTGCCTATCTGCTGCTGCTGACTGAGAACCCCAGTGCGTTACGTGAGCTGCTGGTGCTGTGCTCGGCCAGTCCGTGGATAGCCGAACAGATAACCCGCTACCCGGTGGTACTCGATGAGTTGCTCAATGCCGGGCGTCTTTATCGTCCGCCAGAAACCGAAGAGCTGGTTGACGAGTTGCGTCAGCAGCTCATGCGCATCCCCGAGGATGATCTGGAACAGCAGATGGAAGTGCTGCGCTATTTTCGCCGCGCTCATGTGTTGCGCGTGGCCGCGTCCGAGATCGCCGGCACTTTGCCGTTGATGAAGGTTAGCGATTACCTGACTTGGATCGCCGAGGCCATTCTTCAGCAGGTTTTGCTGTTGGCGTGGCGAGAAATGACCCAGCGCCATGGCTTTCCCAAACGCGCGGATGGCAGCCTGTGCGAGATGGATTTTGTCATTCTCGGCTATGGCAAGGTCGGCGGCATCGAGCTTGGGCATGGCTCTGATCTGGATCTGGTGTTCATTCACGATGGCGATGCGGATGCGGAAACCGACGGCGTGAAGCCGATCGAAGGCAGCCGGTTCTTTACTCGTTTGGGGCAGCGCATCATTCATATGCTCAACACCCAGACCACCTCTGGTGCGCTGTATGAAGTAGATATGCGCTTGCGCCCCTCTGGTGAATCCGGGTTGCTGGTCAGCTCCTTGCAGTCTTTCGCCCGTTATCAGCGTGAAGAAGCCTGGACCTGGGAGCATCAGGCGTTGGTACGGGCCAGGGTGTTGGCCGGCTGCAAGCGATTGAGCCACCGCTTTCACGATTTGCGCACGGAAGTCCTGAGCCGCCCGCGTGATGAGGCCAAATTGCGCCAAGAGGTGGGTGGCATGCGCCATAAAATGCGCGACAACCTGGGTACCAAGGCAACGCGGGCCGGTTTTGATCCGTCTGCATTCACCGCAGAAGCGTTGTTTGATCTGAAGCAGGATGCTGGAGGTATCGTTGATATCGAATTTATGGTGCAATATGCCGTTCTGGCCTGGTCGTGCCGGTACCCCGAGTTACTGCGTTATACCGATAACATCAGAATTCTAGACGGGTTGCGTGATGCCGGACTGACCTCCGGTGAAGACGTGCAGCGCTTGCAGGAGGCTTACAAAGCCTACCGCGCCGCAGCCCATCGCCTGGCATTGCAGAAGCAGCCGGGCAAAGTCAGTGGCGACCAGTTCCATGATTTCCGACGTGGCGTCATCAATCTGTGGCAGAAATGGCTGCCGGAATGACACGCGATACCCGGGCGTTTCCCGGGTACGGCGACAGGGCAAGTCCGGGCCGGACATAATCAAGTTAAGAACAACCAATTAGATGGAGCGGGCTGCTATGTCGATGGCCGATCGTGATGGTGTTATCTGGTTTGATGGTGAAATGCTGCCGTGGCGTGAGGCCAATGTGCATGTTCTGACCCACTCCTTGCATTACGGCATGGCCGTATTTGAAGGTGTACGGGCTTATAGCACTCCCGATGGTACGGCGATTTTCCGCCTTGATGCGCATACCGACCGGTTGTTCGATTCGGCGCATATCATGGGCATGAAAATTCCTTTTACCAAGGAACAGTTGAATGAGGCCCAGCGCGCCGTAGTGCGCGAGAACAATCTCGAGACGGCTTATATTCGCCCGCTGGTTTTCTACGGCTCCGAGGGTATGGGTATCCGTGCCGACAACCTCAAAGTGCATGTGGCCATCGCTGCTTGGCACTGGGGTGCGTATATGGGTGAAGAAGCGTTGGAGCGTGGCATCAAGATACGCACCAGCTCTTTCACCCGTCACCACGTCAACATCACCATGACCCGGGCCAAGGCCAGCGGCGCCTACATGAACTCCATGCTGGCATTGCAGGAAGCGATTTCCGCTGGTGCCGATGAGGCATTGCTGCTGGACCCCGAAGGCTATGTTGCCGAGGGTTCTGGTGAGAACGTGTTTATTGTCAAAAAAGGCGTGATCTACACCCCTGAAGTCACCGCCTGCCTGAATGGCATTACTCGTAGTACGGTGTTGGCATTGGCGGCGGAGTTCAATATTCCGATCGTTGAGAAGCGTCTGACACGTGATGAGGTCTATATTGCAGATGAAGCCTTCTTCACTGGCACTGCAGCCGAAGTGACGCCGATCCGCGAGCTGGATAACCGCCAGATCGGTGAAGGCCGTCGTGGTCCGGTCACCGAGAAATTGCAGAAAGCCTATTTTGACCTGGTGACCGGTCAGAGTGGTGCGCATGCCGAATGGCGCACGCTGGTTAAATAAGTGGCAAGCGACAAGCTGCAAGCGGCAAGCACTGATAAATTGCTTTTAGGCTTGCAGCTTGAAGCTTGTGGCTTGAAGCTGCCCTTATGAATATTCTTATTGTAGGTCCCAGCTGGGTTGGCGATATGGTCATGGCGCAGACGCTGTTTGTCTGCCTCAAGTTGCGCCATGGCCCTGACTGTCAGATCGATGTGCTGGCGCCGGACTGGAGCCGGCCGATTCTTGAGCGCATGCCCGAGGTGCGCCAGGCGCTGAGTTTTCCGCTTGGGCATGGCGTGCTGGATATTGCCGTGCGCCGGCGGATCGGTAAAAGCCTGGCAGGCCGCTATGATCAGGCCATATTGCTGCCCAACTCCTTAAAATCTGCCCTGGTGCCCTTTTTTGCTGACATTCCCCAGCGAACCGGCTGGCGCGGCGAGATGCGTTATGGGCTACTCAATGACATGCGCGTGCTGGATAAACAACGCCTACCGCTGATGATTGAGCGTTTTATGGCGCTGGCCTATGAGCCTGATCATGAGCTGCAAAAGCCTTATCCGCGCCCCGGTCTGCAGATTGATTCTGTTACCCGAGACGCCGCTCTCGAGCGCTTTGGCCTGGAGCTGGATCGGCCGGTATTGGCGCTTTGCCCTGGTGCCGAGTTCGGCGAGGCGAAACGTTGGCCCGCAGAGCATTATGCCAAGGTGGCGGATCAGAAAATTCGCCAGGGTTGGCAGGTGTGGTTGTTCGGCTCTAAAAGCGATCACCCCGGCGGTGAAGACATCCGTCAGCAGTTGATTCCCGGCTTGCGTGAAGAATCGGTGAACCTGTCAGGTGAAACCACGCTGGCTGAGGCTATCGATTTGCTCTCCTGCGCCAATGCGGTTGTCAGCAATGACTCAGGGCTGATGCATGTAGCCGCAGCGCTGGATCGGCCACTGGTGGCGGTTTACGGTTCTACCTCGCCGGACTTTACGCCGCCATTGGCAAGCCAGGTAGAAACGGTGCGCTTGGGGCTGGACTGCAGCCCGTGTTTTGATCGTACCTGCCGTTTCGGTCATTACAATTGCCTGCGTGATCTGCGTCCGCAGCTTGTCATTGATGCGCTGGATCGCCTGGTGAGTGAACCCCTGGCCGACCCGCAGGCCCTTTGAGCATGCGCGTACTGCTGATCAAAACGTCGTCCATGGGGGATGTTATCCATACCTTGCCGGCGCTGACTGACGCGCGCCGTGCCATCCCCGATATTCAGTTTGACTGGGTGGTGGAGGAGGGCTTTGCCGAGATTCCTGCCTGGCACCCGGCGGTGGCCGAGGTCATACCCGTGGCCATCCGCCGCTGGCGCAAGCATCCGTTGCAGACCTGGCGCAGTGGTGAGTGGGCGCGCTTCAAGGAGCGACTTTCCACCACTCGCTACGACCTGATCATAGACGCCCAAGGTTTGTTGAAGAGCGCCTGGCTGACCCGCTACGCCCAGGGCATTGTAGTCGGTCTGGACAAGACCTCTGCCCGCGAGCCGCTAGCCAGCCGCTTTTATGACCAGAGCTGCGACGTGCCCTGGGGGCAGCACGCGGTAGAGCGCGTACGGCAGCTGTTCGCCCAAGCGCTGGGGTATCGGCTGAGTAAGAACGGCGCCGACTCCGTGGGCGATTACGGCCTCAACCGGGCCTATCTGGCGGGCGAAATTACCGATCAGCCTTACCTGTTGTTTTTCCACGGTACGACTTGGACGACCAAGCACTGGCCGGAGTTATACTGGCGGGAGCTGGCCGAACAGGCAGTTGCTGACGGGCTTTATGTGCGTCTGCCCTGGGGTAACCCTGCGGAAAAGGCCCGCGCCGACCGAATTTCCGAGGGGCTTGAGCGCGTGCAGGTGCTACCGAAACTGTCGCTGGCCGGTATGGCGCGAATGGTGGCGGGCGCCTCGGCTTGTGTTGCAGTGGACACCGGGTTAGGGCATCTCGCTGCGGCGTTGGATGTGCCTACGTTGTCGCTATTTGGACCGACCAATCCGATATTGACCGGCGCCTATGGCGCTTCACAAGTGCATTTGTCCAGCGATTTTCCCTGCGCGCCCTGCTTGCAGAAGTCCTGTCATTACCAGCCTACCCCCGAAGACGCGCGCAAGTTCGATCTGCGCCGCGAGCAGCCGCTGTGTTTTACTCGGCTGAATCCGCGGCACGTCTACCTGCAATTGCAGTCCCTGCTGCTTGAAGAGAGGTTGATCTGATGCAGCTGGCTTTTGTGCTGTATAAATATTTTCCCTACGGCGGCTTGCAACGCGACTTCATGCGCATTGCCAGAATCTGCCAGCAGCGCGGCCATCAAATACGCGTGTATACGCTGATCTGGGAGGGTGATATTCCGCCAGGCTTCGAGGTGCTGGTCGCGCCAGTCAAGGCCTTCTCCAATCACCGGCGTAATGAAAAGTTCAGCGCCTGGGTGAACAAGGACCTGGCGCGCAGGCCGGTTGATCGTCTGGTCGGTTTCAACAAGATGCCCGGTCTGGACGTATATTACGCAGCAGACCCCTGTTTTGAAGACAAGGCGCAAAACCTGCGTAACCCGCTGTATCGATACTGGGGGCGTTACAAACACTTTGCCGAATACGAACGGGCGGTGTTTTCGCCAGCGGTGCGCACAGAGATATTAATGATCTCCGAGGTGCAGAAACCGCTATTCATGAAGCACTACCGTACACCGGAAGAGCGCTTTCACCTGTTACCGCCAGGTATTGCTGCAGACCGGCGGGCGCCGCCCGATGCAACAGTGCAGAGGAAGGCCTTTCGCGCCGAGTTTGCCCTGAAAGACACGGATCTTTTACTCTTGCAGGTAGGTTCAGGTTTCAAGACCAAAGGCCTGGATCGCTCTATTGCGGCGTTGGCCAGCTTGCCTGAGCAACTGCGCCAACGTACGCGCCTGATGGTGATCGGTCAGGACGATGCCAAGCCATTTCAACTGCAGGCGCGCGCCGCCGGCGTGAGCGATCAGGTGCTGTTTCTAAAGGGCCGTGACGACGTACCGCGGTTTTTGCTGGGTGCTGATCTGTTGATCCATCCGGCTTATAACGAAAATACTGGCACTGTGCTGCTTGAGGCGCTGGTCGCCGGACTGCCAGTGCTGGTCACTGATGTATGTGGCTACGCCCATTATATTGAGGAGGCCGACTCTGGCCGTGTGGTGCCCAGCCCCTTTCAGCAACAGCAGCTGAATGAGATGCTGAAGCAGATTTTACAGGACGATCAGGTCCGGCGGCGCTGGCATGAGAACGCCCTGGATTTTGCTGATCGCGCCGATCTGTATAGCCTGCCAGAGAAGGCTGCAGCCGTGATTCTTGGAGAGAGCGTTTGACCCTTAGACTATCAGAGCCGTTCGCCAGCCTGTGGGCAAACCATGATCCCTTTGTGGCAGTGGAACAGTTACAGGGTGAGGTGTTTCGCGAGCTGGAAGCGCGCCGTACCTTGCGCACTGAAGTGCGCGGCAAAGGCTACTTTGTGAAGATTCATCGCGGGGTAGGCTGGGGCGAGATTGCCAAGAACTGGCTGACCCTGAAACGCCCCGTGTTGGGCGCGGATCAAGAGTGGAAGGCAATTGAGGCGCTGACGGCGGCTGGCGTGCCAACCATGACGGCGGTAGCTTACGGTGAGCGTGGCGCCAATCCCGCGACCAGGCACTCCTTTATCATCACCGAAGAGCTCGCGCCGACCATTAGCCTTGAAGATTACAGTCGCGATTGGCCGATCATGCCGCCGCCCCCCGCGCTAAAAAGGGCGCTGATTAACGAGGTGGCGAATATGACCCGGCGTATGCACCAAGCCGGGGTCAATCACCGCGACTGCTATATCTGCCATTTTTTACTGCATACCGATCAGCAGCCGAGCGCGGAACAGTTCAGGTTATCGCTGATCGATCTGCACCGGGCCCAGATCAGGCCCGCGGTGCCGCGCCGCTGGCGCGATAAGGATTTAGCCGGGTTGTATTTCTCTGCACTGGCTATCGGCCTGACCCGGCGCGATAAACTGCGCTTCCTGCAAACCTATTTCGCCCGTCCGTTGCGCGAGGTATTGGCCAGTGAAGCAAGGCTGCTGACTATGCTGGAGCAAAAGGCGGCAAAGTTGCAGGCGCGCTTCGAGCGCAAGTACGCCCAAGGTGATGCTGCATGACGGGTTGGACGCTTAATCCTGAATACGCCACTGGAGTCAGTGGCGAGGTCTTTGCCGACCTGGATACTGTGTTTGCCCTGGAAGGCGAAAAAATCACCAGCGACCCCATCAGCACTGTGCACAAGGTCTGGGTCGGTGGCCGGTTTTATTATGTGAAGCGTTATACCGGCGCCGGCAAGAATCTCAGGCGTTATATCGGCCGGCCGCGTATTCAGGCGGAATGGGAAAACCTGCTCAATTTTCATGCCTGGGGGATTCCCTCGGCGACCGTGGTCGGCTTTGGCCTTGAGCGCCTTAACGGTGCGTTTTTACGCGGCGCACTGATTACCGAGGATCTGTCCAACACAGCTGATCTGGCGCAGATCGCTCGCGGTGGCGATCCACGGTTCGCCAATCGCCTTTGGGTTAACCATGTATCGCGCCAGGTAGCTCACGCCACGCGAATGATGCACGATCAGAAATTCGCTCACAATGATCTGAAATGGCGAAATATTCTGGTTAATCAGAAGCCTTTCCCGGATGTATTTATGATCGATTGCCCCAGTGGCAGTTTCTGGTGGGGGCCGGTGCTTGAGTACCGCATCATCAAGGACTTGGCGTGCCTGGATAAACTGGGCAAGCAGGCACTGTCTGCGACCCAGCGGCTACATTTTTACAAGGATTACGCTGAATGTGCACGCCTGTCGCCGGCAGATAAAAAACGCATCCGCGCAGTAGTGAACTATTTCCGGGGGCGCGAATGAGTCGGTCTGCTTTTATTGCGGTCAATGCGAGGGACGTTCTGGCGCGAAACGGTCTGGACAGCTTTGAGACGCTTTGGGCTTACCAGTGCTCCAGCGACCAGACCCTACTCACGCGGGGCACCGGTTGGAAAAAGGTCGTGCGGCTAGAGCTCAAAGACGCCAACGGCGATGCTCAGAGCTTTTATCTCAAGCGCCAGGATGACCAATTGGTGCGCCATGCGCTGCGCCCTTTGGGGGAAGCCAGTTTCGCCCGCGAGTTTCGTGCAATTCAGCGCTTCGCGCACCTGGGTATTCCTGCGCTGGAGGCAGCGTTTTTTGACCAGCGAGGCGTTAAGGGCCACCGCCAGGCGATTCTGCTTACCCGTGCGCTCGATATCTACAAGCCTCTGACCTTCTGGTACGAGCGTTGGGAGCAACTTGCCTGGGGCGACCGGCAGGACCTGATTCTGGCCGCCGCAGCGCTGGTTCGTGCGCTGCACAACGCGGAAAGGATGCACAATAATTTGTACCCCAAGCATATTTTTCTCAAGCTTGATGACGACGGTGCAGGGGCGCGTTTGATTGACCTGGTAGAGACTCGCCCTGCCTGGTTTGGTCAGCGCGATAAAATCCGTGATTTAAAGAGCCTGCTGCGCGAGAGTGGCGTCGCCACGCCCGGGCAGAAACTACGCTTCTTTTTAGCGTATCTGGGCCGCCAGCGGCTGGATGAGCCGTCGAGGCAACTGTTGCACCGCATCATTGCGGGTCGCACACGCCGCCGGTAACCCATGTGTTCAGTCACACCCGATTTCGGGCCTCACTTTTTAGTTTGATCATGATAGGGACCGAGAATGATCCAGGAGTATTTTGCCCCTCAGGGCGCAAGGGAGCTGCTTGCTCAGCATGGGCTGGATAATTTTGCTGCGCTTTGGGCCTTGCAGCTGGATGCGGTAGATGCACCCAATACCAGCCGTGGTGGCTGGAGCAGCGTATATCGGTTGGAGTTAACGGATGCCGAGGGCGTCGCCCGCGGATTTTATCTTAAGCGCCAGGACAATCATTTGACTCGCAGCTTGAGGCACCCCCTTGGGGAACCTACGTTTGCCCGCGAATTCCGTGCCATCAAGAGCTATGCCGGTCAAGGTATCCCCGCTTTAAAGGCGGTGTATTTTGCCCAGCGGCGCCTCAATGGTCACCGGCAAGCGCTGTTGTTGACTGAAGCGCTGGATGGATACGAACCGCTGAGTACCTGGTTTCAATCTTGGCAAGGCCTGGGCTGGCGCGGAAAACAAAGGTTGATTCTAGCTGCTGCCAAGTTGATCAGGTCGCTTCATCAGGCGGGCAAGGTCCACCAGTGCTTGTACCCCAAGCATGTGTTCTTGAAGGTCGATGATCAGGGCGCTGATGCCCGCTTGATTGATCTGGAAAAAACCCGTCGCGCCTGGTTTGGCCAGGCAGATTACGTGGCCGATCTTGGCTCGTTCAGCCGCCGGAGCGGGGCGCCAAGTCGGACTGAGAGGCTGAGGTTTATATTGGCATACTTGCAAAAGAGCCATCTGGATAACGAAGCGAAGGCTTTTATCATCCGTATCCAGAAGCGCATAGAGGCGAAAGAGCGCAGATGATGCCAACCACCCTTGCTGCGCTGGCCGCTGGCGGACGCGCTCCGGTGTTGCCGGCATTGCTGGCTACCCCCGCAGGGGAAATATCGCTGCAGCATTGGTTACGGGTGTTGCCCGGCAAGCGCCTGGTGGCTGCCGGTGAGCTTAACGGGCGGGCGGTAGTGGTTAAGCTGTTTATATCCCGTAGCGCCAGTCGGCATGCGCAGCGGGAGCTGGATGGCCTGCTGGCGTTAAAGGAGGCTGGTATTGCAACACCCGATATCGTGGCCAGTGGCGAGCTGGAGCTTGGTAGCCGGTTTATTTGCACTGATTATCTGCAAGGTTCAAACAACTTGCAG
The DNA here is from genome assembly GCF_000410875.1 of Halopseudomonas pelagia CL-AP6. Taxonomy (GTDB): domain Bacteria; phylum Pseudomonadota; class Gammaproteobacteria; order Pseudomonadales; family Pseudomonadaceae; genus Halopseudomonas; species Halopseudomonas pelagia. The sequence continues at coordinate 171,873 of NZ_AROI01000004.1, read as the reverse complement.
CAAATCTGGGACGAGATGGATGATCGACCGGCTGGCAGTGCTTCAGCGCTCGATTTCCTGGGTCAGGCGCTGGGCAGTATTGCCGCCATGCACCGTGCCGGCCTGGCGCAGACGGATCTGCATTTGGGCAACTTTCTGCTGCAGGGCGAACAGCTTTACGTGATCGACGGCGACGCAATCGAGCTGGTCAGCCCTGGTCAGCCCCTGGCGTCGCGGCAGGCAGAAGATAATCTAGCCATTTTTTTTGCTCAGCTGGATCGCTCGTGGGACGAGTATGTCGAACTGCTGCTGATCCATTACCTTCAGATCAATGCTGAGCGCGCACTCAACCCAGATCGTATTGCTGAACAAGTGCGGCGGGTTAGAGCGCAGCGGCTGGCTGATTGGCTACGCAAGGCCGTGCGTGATTGCAGTTTTTTTCAGGTGAAGCGCAACTGGTGGCGATTTTCTGCGGCGGTGCGAGCCCGTGCCGCAGACCTGCACCCACTGTTGGATGCGCCGGACTCGCCGTTCGAGCAAACCCCCCAGCTAAAAGACGGCGGCAGCAGTAGCGTTACGCTGACCCAGTTAGACAGCGGTAGCGTCGTGATCAAGCGCTACAACATCAAAGGGCTTGGCCATTGGCTGAGCCGTTTCTGGCGCCCCAGCCGCGCCTGGCATTCATGGCTGGCGGCGCAACGTCTGCAGTTTTTGCGCATTCCCACGCCCGCGCCACTGGCGATGATTGAAAGCCGTTTCGGCCCTTTACGTCGCCGCGCCTGGCTGATCTGCGAATATTGTCCGGGTCAGAATTTGCTCGAGCTTTTCGGGGTTGACGGCCAAATCGAGCCCTCTGTGCCACAAGGCGAGGCACTGCTGCTGCTGCTGCGGCAACTGGCCGAGGCGCGTATCAGTCATGGTGACTTCAAGGCTACCAATCTGCTTTGGCACGATGAAAAAGTGTGGTTGATCGATCTCGATGGCATGCTGGCGCACAGCAGCGAGGCCGCCTGGCATCAAGCTTGGCGTATTGACCGTGCGCGTCTGTTACGAAACTGGCCTGCGAGCAGTCCGCTGGCGCGTTGGCTGGACGCACATCTTCCTTGAGCGCGACGCCGACGAAAGTAACGGTTGTGAAATTAAGGGATGACACATAATCAGGGTTGGCGACAGTTTTGCTGCATAGGGGTATCGTCTAACAACCTATCTCTGGACGAGATTTGAATGAAAATCAAACGGGTACTGACGAAATGGCTGTTCATGCTCAAGCACGGACGTCGGCCTGCACGTACAGAAATCGATCTCGTTCTCGCAGCGGACAATCGTAAGAAGCTGATAGCCACGCACATTATCGGCGTCACCGGTAGTGCAGGTAAAAGTTCAACCAGCGCCTTGCTGTTTTTCTTGTTGGGTTCTCGCTATCGGACTGCGGGTTCCATTTTGCACAATGCGCTCAAGGATATTGCCCAGAGGCTGATCGAAGTCACCTCTGAAGACCAGTACCTAGTGGTTGAAATGAGCGGGCATGAGCCGGGCGCCTTGGCCAGCGGTTGCGCTCTGGTCCAACCGTGTATGGCTATCATCACCTCGGTATCCAGTGATCACTTTGCCAACTTTCGCAGTCTCGAAGCTACTGCGCAGGAAAAGAGCGTGCTTGCCAGTGCGGTCAGTGCATCTGGTATGGTCTTTCTCAATCTGGATGATCCGTTGGTAGCGAGTATGGCGGGGGCGACTCAGGCACAGGTGATGACTTTTGGCCTTGCAGAAAAGGCCGACTATCGGGCGCTGAACCCGTTGGTCGACCCCCAGGGACGGTTGAACTTTACCTGTGCGCATGCTGATCAGCGCGTCGAGTTCGATATCGGCCTGCCTGCGTTACATTTCGTTTCTGCTGCTTTGGCGGCAATCGCCTGCGCGCATCAGGCGGGCATTTCCCTATCCGAATTGGCCGAGCGTGCTCGGCTGTTTCACGGCCTTCAGGGCCGTTGCTCGGTGCATCCGATCACCCATCAGCGTCAGCTTATCTGCGATACCGTGAAAGCGCCTTATCCAACTCTGGAGCTGGCATTTGGTGTGTTGAACGCGTTTCAAACGGCGCCGCGCAAGACGATAGTGTTGGGTAATATGTCTGATTACGCAGGAGCTTTCAGTCCCAAATTGCGCAAGGCTGTCAAGATTGCGCTTGCCTATGCTGATCGTGTTCTGGTTTTCAGACCGCCGCATGAAATAACCCGGTTGATCGAGACCTACGGTCCTTCGCGTGTCATCGTCCTTGATTCTTTGGAAATGCTCAGGGAGGAGCTGGAAGCGGATATTCTCGAGGGCGAGGTAGTGCTGTTAAAGGCATCTAGCGTTAATCGGTTGGACGCGTTGGTAAACACGTATACGACAGAGCACGGTGAGTCTGACGCACAGACAGACCATTGCGCGAGCGTGCTCACAGCATGGGCGCAATGTTGCGCCGATATGGAAGGCGGGCTCGTTCGGTTGATCCCACGCAATCCTGGCTGAGCTATGATGCCTGTCGTCATGCCCTATTATCCTTCAGGGAGCTGATTCTTGTTGCAGGCAATATTGTTCAACGATACTTCTTATGATGACCACCACGGCTGCCAATTGGTTATCAGGCAAATTCGGGCTCTGGCGACGGAGGCCGGTATGCATATTGCTCATGCCTCGCCAGTGCGCCATGACTGGACCAAAGACCGGTTTTTACTTGAGCGTGTAGCCGAGGCTGACGTGTGTATCGTCAATGGTGAAGGTACGATGCATGACGATGCGCCGGCAGCCATGATGCTTGGGCGTCTGGCACGTCATTGCCGTAAGCTGGGTATTCCCTGCGTATTGATTAACTCGGTGTGGCAGAACAACCAACAGTTGACCGAGTTCGCTGGCGATTTCTCGCAAATCTTTGTTCGGGATGACTTGAGCCGGGAGGCGCTTGAGTTAGCGGGCGTTGCCTCTGAAGTGGTACCCGATCTGACACTGTCATTTCGTCCTGCGGTGGGCGGCCTGGTCCGCCACGGGCTGATAATCAACGGCAGTGTGTTGAAGTCGGTTCAACAGCAACTGTGGGAGACGTTGAGTCAGCTTCCTTCTGATATGGACGTGCGCTACCTGAGTATCCGTACTATCCCCCCACTGCGCCACGGGAGCGAAGGTCGCTTCTTTTTCAAAAGTTTAAAGGCCAATGCCAAAATGCTACGCCATAGGCTGGGCAGCCGGTTAGGCCGCCATCCTGATGCCTCGTCTTCCAGGGGGCTAGGTCGTTTGCGCTGGCGGTACTCGGTACAGTCGACGGCAGATTTTCTGCGTACCATCAGTGCTGCGGAAGGTGTGGTTACCGGACGCTTTCATATGGCGACACTGTGCATGATAACGGGAACGCCGTTCATGGCCCTCAGCTCGAATACCCATAAAATTGAAGGCTTGTTGAAGCAGGCGGGGTTATCGGGCCGTCTGTGCGAAAGCTATACCGAGGGCCTGTCCAGATTGCCCGCGCAGCCCTATAGCGAAGCCGAAAGGGCTGGTCTGGAGCGATTTCTTGAGCACTCGCTGGCAGCGGCGAAGCGGATGTTTGCCGGTATTGCCAGATTAGCCAGCGATGCGCAGAACAAGTGACATCTGGTCAGCCTGGCTTGCCCGCATTAAGTTGCCTGATTCGCTTTACCCATATGGCTTTTTGACGCTCCAGCCAGGATTGGCGTGCAGGTTTGGCGCAGAGCCGAGCCGTAAGCTGAGGAAAGAGTGAGAGGCGGCCATTGCGCGCGGCGGAGCTAATCAGGTCCATGGCTGACCCCCTTTCGCCTCTATTGCTCAAGTCAATGTCCAGGAGCATGTCTTCGCTGAAGCTGTTATCAAGAAACATATCGGGAATCCTCCCGGTTTCTGCGAGGAACATGGCTTTACTGCGGCTGCATTTGGAGCATACCCCGCAGTTGTCTGGACGGATTTTACGTTTTTTACAGAAGCTCACACACTGCAACGCCATCTCGTTTGTGCTTAGTGCTGCCAGTTTTTCCGGGCGTCCCAGATCTATGTCCAATGTGTTGATATGAAACTGGCTGCTGGCGAACAAGGGGTTGGTCAGCGAGCTGGTGCCCCATGGACAGATCAGCATTTCGATCTGCCTCGTGCAATCGGCCGCAATACTGCCGCTGCGATAGCGGTCTTCCAAAAGAAATAGCGAGCCGAACAGCTGAAATCCGTGTCCGCAATCGCCGTGCGTACCATAACGAGCCATGATCTCCGCCGCATTTGATCTGACGATGTAATGCTCATTGATCGCCAGGTCCCGAAGGGGGCGTGTTTTGGCAAGCAGTGCGTTGAAGCGAACCGTGTCGTCAGCATCGTAGTCCATGCCCTGAATGGTCAGCGCCGCCACCTGAGTGCCTTTGTGAAGATAATGAGTTAACAGCGCGTAGGTCGAGTCTGCTCCTCCGGAATAGAGCATGATTTCGCCTTGCTGGTGTGCATAGGCAGTTTCTGTTGGATGCTCTGCACTTACCTTGATGATATGAAATAAATCGGGCCGCCAAGCAAACCAGATTTCAATGAGCTTTTTGGCGTTCGACAGAGCAGTAGGGCTTACCTGCCCAAGAATGTGCAGATCCCGGTTCAAGCTCATGGCTATAGGCAAGCAGATCCATAGCGCGAAGGTATTGCTGATGCCGGAAAAATCATCGCGTCCCTGCACTTCCAAGTCTATTTCAAAACAGTCGGCCTGCAGTTTGATTTGCCCTTGATCAAAAAGAGTATTGATAGTTAGCGGGATTTGGTTGCCAATCATGTTTCATTCCGGGAATGGAAAGGTGGTTTAGATCTATGACATGCAAAGATAGATCGCGTTCCAGGGTTGGCAGGCATTGGTGAGCTTAGACGGATCCTCAATGCATGTTTACAGCGTGCAAGGTTGTTGTTAGCGTGAGCAGTATTGCTTGAAGTAAGCCCCCTTTGATTAAAAACAGCGACTGATTAAAGCTGATGTAGAGGCATCCCGTTTGAATTTTGACTTGTTTGAGCGCAACTTTCAGAGTGCGAGTGGTCCCGTATTTATTCTCGCTTCCGGCCCGTCGGCCGCCAACTTTCCGTTAGAACAGTTCCCCTCCATCCCGGTCATCGCGATGAATGGTTCGATTCTCAAATGTGAGGCGGGTGCCGTGCGGCCTACTTTCTACCTGTGCGATGATCCGAGTTTCGTTGAGGCACGACCCATGTTGGCGGCCAAGGGGGTCGATCAAGCTGCGTGCACGGCTATGACGGCTGATTGCTATGAACAGTTGGCCTCGCTGGTGCCGGAGTGCCTTGAAGCAAGACATCTCTACCTCATGTCACGATTAAATCGCCGCAATCGCCGGGCCATTATGTCGGATAAACGATTTGCCTGGTCTATACGAAAAGACCCGCATTTGCATAGTCATTTCTCTCTCTTGCATGCCAAGCCAAACCGAGTAGGGTTCAGCACCAACATGGCAAAAGGCTATTTCGGCTCCAGGACTATCCCTTTCGCGGGGCTACAATTGGCCTGCCACCTAGGGTTCAATCGTGTTTTTCTGCTTGGTGTTGATCTCAATCCCTCCGCTGGCAGGTTTTATGAACAAGGCGATAGCGCCTTGCCTAGTACCTTGGACAGGGATTATGAGGACTACATTCTTCCCAGTTTTCGCTTTATGTCAGAAAGGATAGTCGCTCCAGGGCGTTTTGAAGTATTCAATCTCTCAAATAATAGTCGCCTTCCGGCTTCAATCGTGCCGCGTCTATCGCTTGCGGAGTTGCATGCGTGGGTGGGAGAGTCAACTAATGACGTCTCCGTTCTGGCGCGGGGCGCTGATTCGCACTGATACTGCTGTTCCGAGATGAGACCTGCTAAGGCTATACTAGTGACCTTGCGTTAATACTAAATACTGGCCGGTGTCGCCCAGGCCTTGGTTTTGCACCTTCGCCATCGGGCTATGCGGCCCGCTTACAACCAATAAGAGGCAAATCAGTGGCACTGACAATTCTCGGACTCTCCGGCGCACTCAGCCATGACCCTTCAGCCGCGCTGTATATCGACGGCAAGCTGATAGCTGCTGTAGAAGAAGAGCGCTTTGTGCGTGACAAACACGCCAAGAATCGCATGCCTTACGAGTCGGCTAAGTTCTGTCTGGAACAAGCCGGCATTACGCCTGCTGATGTGGATATCGTCACCATTCCATTCGCGCCCATTAGCATTTTCGGCAAGGCCCGCTGGCATTACGCCAAGCGCTATTGGTACGCGCCTGATCGCTCGCTAGATGCGATCCTGATGGGCAATCGGCGGTTCAATCGCTATCGCAAGAAGATCCTCTGGTGCCTTGAGCAGTTGGGCTTTGATGCGAAAAAAGTCCGTCTTGAGCCGGTCGAACACCATCTGGCTCACGCCTCCAGTGCTTATCACTGCTCCGGTTTTAAGGAAAAGACCGCGATCATGGGCATCGACGGCAAGGGTGAATATGCCACGACCTTCTTTGGCTATGGGGAGAACGGCAAGATTCACAAGATCAAGGAGTTCTACGACCCGGATTCTCTCGGTGGTCTGTATGGCGCGCTGACCGAGTACCTGGGTTTTGAAATGCTCGACGGCGAATTCAAGGTTATGGGCATGGCGCCCTATGGCGACGCGGCCAAGTACGATTTTTCCCGGTTGGCCAAGTTCGAGAATGGCGAGCTGATCATCAATACCGATTACGCCAACGTGATTGGCTTCCGGCGTTACAAGGAGAAAGGCAAGGGCTTTTACTTCTCACCCAAGCTGATCGAATGGCTGGGCCCCAAGCGTGAAGGGGATATCGCCGACGACCCCTACATCCACTATGCCGCCAGCATGCAGGCGTTGTTTGAAAAGCTCTCGCTGGAAATGATGGATTACTACCTCGGCGATATTTTGCGCGAAACCGGCAAGCTCGCGTTTGCCGGTGGCTGCGCACTGAACGTCAAGCTGAATCAACGCATTATTGCCCGCCCGGAAGTCAAGGAGTTGTTCGTGCAGCCTGCCTCCGGCGACGCCGGCACCGCTGTTGGTGCGGCGGCATATATTTCCGAGCAGAACGGCGTGCCGGTGGAGAAGATGGAGCACGTCTATCTCGGCCCCAGCTACAGCAACGAAGATGTCATCGCCGCCTGTGCCCGTCACCCGAACAAGCCGCAATGGAAGCTGATCGAAGACGCTCCCGAATATATCGCTGATATTCTGGCTGAAGGTAACCCGGTGGCCTGGTTCCAGGGGCGCATGGAGTTCGGGCCGCGTGCTCTGGGTGGCCGCTCGATTATTGGTTGCCCCAGCGTGGCGGGTGTGGCCGATCGTATCAACGCGCAGATCAAGTTCCGCGAACGCTGGCGCCCATTCTGCCCGTCGATGCTCGATACCGTCGCACCGCAGATGTTGGGGATCGATCACCCGTCGCCCTTTATGACCTTCACCTTTGAAGTGAACGACGAATGGAGACGCCGCGTGCACGAAGTCGTCCACGAGGACGGCACCGCCCGTGCCCAGGTGCTCAAGCGCGAATATAATCCGCGCTACTATGATCTGATGACCCACTTGGAGCGCTTGACCGGCAACGGTGTGGTGCTCAATACCTCGCTCAATCGCCGTGGCGAACCTATGGTGTGTTCACCAAAAGACGCGCTGGATATGTTCTTTGGATCGGATCTGGAGTATCTGATCATGGAGGACGTGTTGGTGGTGAAGGCTTGATTGAGATGCTGAAGGGCTCGGCTGCAGGACGGGTCCTGCAGTTCTGTCATGGTTATGATGGCCCGTTTCTGGATTGTGCGCGGCAGTACGCCGCGCTCTTTGATGGAACCGGCTATCAGGTTACTACGGTGTTTCTGACGGGCAAGAAAGATCAGGATGTGGCAGAAAAGTGCCATTCTGCTGAAGTCATTTTTATGGAGTACCGCTCTGCCGCCATCCGCGGTCTGAAGCTTAAGGCTATTCGCGACCTGCGCCGGATCGCCAGTGAACGGGATTTCAGCCTGTGCATAGCCCATCGCTCTAAGCCGACCTACATTGCTTGTCTGGCTACTGGCCTCCCGGTTATTGGTATTCATCATGCTTTTGGCGATTTTGAGCGTTTCGGCCGCAAGTTGTTTGCCCGACTCTTTCGCCAGCGCCTGCATCTGCTGGCGGTATCTAATGCGGTAAGAGATGACATCCGCCGCTGTCTGCCAGACTGGCCGGAAGAACGAATTCAGACGTTGTACAACCGTATCGATATCGAGACGGTACGCAGCGCCCAAGTGACTCGAACAGAAGCGCGGCTAGCATTGCACTTGCCGGCGGATGCCTGGATCGTAGGCAACGTCGGGCGGCTGCATCCGGATAAGGATCAGACTACTTTGCTTAAAGGGTTCGCCCTTGCGTTGCCTGATCTGCCAGAGCATAGCCTGCTGGTGATTATCGGCGACGGACGGCTTGCCGAGTCGCTCAAGCGTCTTGCGAACACTCTGCAAATCGCCGATAAGGTACTCTTTCTGGGGCAGGTGCCCAGCGCACGAGATTTCTTCAAAGCGTTTGATCTCTTTGCCCTGACTTCAGACCATGAGCCCTTCGGTATGGTACTGCTTGAGGCCATGGCGGCGGGCGTGCCGGTCGTCTGCAGTGATTGTGGCGGAGGGCCCGAGGTGGTATCGGGGCATGGCCAATTGTTCACATTGGGTGACGCAGAGGCGCTCGCCCAATGCCTGGTCACCGCCTCGGTTGCCGAGCCTGCGGTCGTTGCCCGGCAACGACAAATCGCAGCGGAGATATTGCATCAACAATTTTCCGATGCTGCAGCCAGGAAGCGCTTCTGGCCTCTGTCCATGGCACTCCCTGTCAAATAGAATTTGGTTTATGAGTCCTACAACAATGAACCCACCGAGCATCCGTTTTGTCATTCCCTATTTCGGCCGCTGGCCATTCTGGATGCGGTTCTTTCTTGAGGGTTGCCGACGCAATCCAGACATCGACTGGTTGCTATTTACTGACTGCGGAATACCCGAAAATGCGCCGGAGAACGTCCGTTTCATTGAGTTGAGCTTCGCGGCCTATTGTCAATGGGTGTCCGCGCGGCTGGGTATCAATTTCCATCCTGAGCAAGCCTACAAGCTCTGTGATATCAAGCCTGCACTTGGGTATATCCATGCTGACGAACTGGAAGGTGTGGACTTCTGGGCCTTTGGCGATATTGATGTGATTTATGGTGATCTGCGCCGTTACTTCACCGCCGAGCGCCTGGCGAAAAAGGATCTGTTCGCCACTCACCATAGGCGCATCTCGGGCCATCTATGTCTGCTGCGTAACACCGCACGCATGCGCGAAGCGTTCATGCGCATTCCGCATTGGCAGCAACGTTACGCCAATCCGATGCATCAGGCACTGGACGAGGGGGCCTTCAGCCGTGTATTTATTCGCCATAAAAACTGGCCGGAGAGCCTCAGGCTGTTCCTTGCCAGATTCAATGTCTGGAGCCGACGCAGTGAGTTCGTTGAATCCCACAGCACGTTCACTCTCCTGGCTGATGGACGTCGGGTGGTTGCCAAGCGTTGGTTTCTGCAAGAAGGTCGTTTGACCAATAGTGATATGGGCGATACCGAGTTGCCCTACCTACACTTTCTCGTTTGGAAGAATGAACGGTGGACAGCACACCTGCCGGACGGCCTGCTGGGGCCAAAAGAGTTGGCCTTTTCATCTAGCTGGGAAGTAAGTGAGGCGGGCTGGCGGAAGTCTGATTTATGAGTTCGCCGCATTCGCAAGCGCCTCCGTTGATCTCGGTGATAGTGCCTTGCTACAACTACGCGGAGTATGTGGGAGAAGCAGTACGTAGCGTATTGGCTCAAGATCATGAAAGCTTTGAGTTGATTGTGGTTGATGATGGGTCGTCCGATGACAGTGTCGAGGTCATCAAGAGCGCCATTGCTCAGTGGCAGCCTACCAGTTTAGTGAGGCGGGTAGAGCTAGTCTGTCAGCGCAATGCGGGTGTCAGCGCCGCGCTGAATTCCGGGCTTGCAAAGGCTCAAGGCCAGTTCATAGCAACATTTGACGCCGACGACGTGATGCCTGCTGGCAGGCTCAAAGTGCAGGCCGAGTACCTTCTAGAGCATCCTGAAGTAGGCTGTCTTGGCGGCGGTGCAGTCCGTATTGATGAGACCGGTCAAAGGCTGCCCAAAAAGGATAAAAAACGCGCGGTACGACGTTATGATTTTGCCCAGGCGCTTGCAGATGCTCTGGTTGTGGGCGGCAATATTGCAATCTTTCGGCGCGAAGCAATTGATCTGGCTGGAGGCTATGATCCCGAGATCAAGATCCAGGATTTTCAGATGACGCTCAAGGTGGCTCATGCAGGCTACGTTATCGATATTTTACCTCAGATAGTCACTCTTTATCGTAAACATCCTGCCAGTCTGTCCAGCAATTATCGTCTGGAATATGAAAGCGGCCTGCAGGTTATCGAAGCTTATGCAGATCACCCGGCTTATGCATCCGGGCGCGCCAAGTTGGTAATCAAGGCTCTGCGTAGCGCCGTAACAGACGACAAGGCATTAGCCTGGTCGCTGGTCCGCCAGGTACCTCTAAAATATTGGGATGCTCAGTTGCTCAGGCGCTTGCGACATCTGCTATTCAAAAAGGCTCAGGTCCGGCAGCGTTAGCTGCCCGACAGGCCATCATTATTGTATCGGAGGAGGTCATTGGTCATTAAGCGGCAAAGGCGAAATAGGCACTTTCAGCTCTGGTTGACTCGTTGGTTGGGGCTGGGAATATTGTGGTTCCTGGTGGGAATGGTGCTGTTTTCGAGCCATAAGCCTTACCGTCAGGGCCTGATATTTCTCTATTGGCTACCGGTGGTCATACTGCTTGCTAGTCGTTGGCCTATGGTCCGAGAGCTATGGCAGCGCGCTTGGCCGCTTATTACTGCCTTAGGGGTGCTGATTGCCTGGGCAGCGCTGAGCCTGTTGTGGAGCCCAGATGATGACGTAGTGCGGCAGCTCAAGCGTTTGTTGTTTGTGGTGCTGTTTCTCTTTGGTTTTGCATTCTTTGGCCTGTTGCGTCCGGAAAGCACCAATGGCTTGTTGCGCCTGGCTTGCCACTTGCTCGCATTGAGCTGTCTGATAGCACTCGTGATCCAGTATGCGGGGGGGGACTTCACCCATCGCGCTGGTGGTCTTGGCCAGCTTGAGCATCCGATTCTGGGCGGCTATGCAATCGCGGTAGCGGCATTGATGCTGGCATTTTTACCTCATCCTAAGTATCGGGGCCTCTGGGTCGCAAGTTTGATAGTCATGTTAGCTTTGATAGTAATGACTCAAAGCCGTGGTCTCTGGGTCGCACTGTTGTCTGCGCTGATTGCCATGGCCGTGCTGCGTGGAGGACGCGCTATTTGGGCGGTAGCCGGGCTGCTGTTAGTGGTAGCGACCGTCGGTTTCGTGCAATTCCAGGAAGTTATTTTGGCGCGCGGGATGTCTTATCGCCCGGAGATATTCCAAGCCAGTTTGGAGATGATTCTACAGCGCCCCTGGCTGGGTCTTGGGCTGGGCGGCAGCTACGAACTCAAGCTGGCCAGCACGGAAACGCTGATGCCACATAGTCATAATTTGTTCACGCACGTAGCCATAGAGCTGGGATTAATAGGTCTTGCACTGTGGCTTGCTGTTTGGGGCTGTGTTTTGCATGCGGCATGGCAATGTCGAGAGCAGGCGTTTGGCCGGGGATTGTTGGCAGTGATGCTGTTTTGCACTGCCGCGCAGCTTTTTGACGGTGGCCAGCTGTGGGATTCGCCCCGCGCCGATTGGTTCTTTACCTGGTTACCCGTTGGCTTGGGGCTGTTTCTGCTCACTGGCCGACCTCCCCCCGCTTCTCAACCACAGACGTCGGGTCGATTCAGGAGTGAAAAAACGCCCTGACCCGAGGATGGACTAGCGCCCAGTCCTCCTCATAGCGCAAGAGATGCTGATAGTTTCTTGCGCGCAACCCTTTTGATAGCGGTTTGCCCAGGCAGCGCATGTCCGATATGTCAATTAGTCCAAGGGCGCCGTCAGGTGTTCTGACGATATTGCCCAGGTGCAATGACCGGAAATACACACCCAGATCATGCAGTGTAGAGATAAAGCTGGCGAGGTCTGCAAACAGCTCTATCTGTTCGAGAGTAGGTTGCTCATTGAGTAACTGGCGTAATGTCGTGCCTTCCAATGGCTGATAGTGGACTATCGAGCGATAGGGATCGCTCATTTGATAGAGACCCAGCACGACAGGACAGCGGATGCCGAGCCGATGAAGCTCGGTCGCATTGGCCGCGAAACGTTTTGCAGGAGGATAGAATGCGGTCTTGGAAAACCAGCTCTTGCGCCGAAACAGTTTTAGAAATGTCCCGTCGCGCAGTTGCAGCACCTTCTCGCCGTAGCGGTCCTTTTCCAGAACCTTCGCGCCCTGTGACCGAGCTTCAAACTCTTCGCGGCTTAGTTTGTTCACGTCGATTTCCCGAACCAAAACCGTAGTTTACCGCACTTGCAACAGCAAGGCTTTGATCCTGGCAGCCTGTGTTAAACTCAGCGCCTGGTTCCTTATCGTGAAGTGCATATGGCCGACGTACAGCAAGAATCCTTTCTCCAATCCAGTGTGCGGATATATTTACGGTTGCTGGGTTACGTCAAACCTTATTGGCTGCCCTTCGCTATCAGTATCGTAGGTTTTGTGATCTTTGCCTCCAGCCAGCCGGCGATGGCTTGGATGTTGAAGTATTTTGTCGACGGTCTTACTGATGGCAATAACGGTCAGTTTCTTGGTGTGCCTTTGCTGTGGGGCTTCCCCCTGTTCATTATTCTTGTAGCCCTTTATCAAGGGGTAGGCTCTTTTTTAGGTAACTATTACCTGGCCAAGGTTTCGCTGGGCGTGGTCCATGACCTGCGCACATCGCTGTTCAATAATTTCCTGACGTTGCCCAATCAGTATTTCGACAATCACAACTCCGGCCACCTGGTCTCGCGGGTCACGTTCAATACCACCATGGTCACCGGCGCTGCCACAGATGCGATCAAAGTGGTGTTTCGTGAGGGCATGACGGTGATCTTCCTGTTCGCCTATCTGCTATGGATGAATTGGAAGCTCACGCTGGTGCTGATGGCGATCTTGCCGGTGATCGGCTTGATGGTGAACAGCACCAGCAAGAAATTCCGCAAGCAGAGCAAGAAGATTCAAACGGCGATGGGCGATGTGACCCATGTCACTTCAGAGACGATCACGGGCTACCGTGTAGTGAGAAGCTTTGGTGGCGAGCAGTACGAGACCGAGCGCTTTGATAAAGCCAGCGAGGCCAACCGCCAGCGCGGGCTCAAGATGACGCGCACCGGCGCGGTGTTTACGCCAACCTTGCAGTTGGTGACTTACGGCGCAATGGCTTTCGTCATGTTCCTGGTGCTGTATCTGCGTGGTGATGCGACGGCGGGAGATCTGGTGTCTTATATTACTGCTGCGGGTTTGTTGCCTAAGCCGGTACGCCAGTTATCTGAAGTCAGTGCCAACATTCAGAAAGGTATAGCTGCGGCGGAAAGTATTTTTGAGCAGTTGGACGAAGAGCCTGAAACAGATACTGGAACGGTGGAGCTTGAGCGCGTCAGCGGCAGGATTGAAGTCAAGGGACTGAAGTTCAGCTACCCCAATACCGACAAGCTGGTACTGGACGATATCAACTTCACTATCGAGCCCGGCCAGATGGTCGCACTGGTAGGGCGCTCCGGCAGTGGCAAGTCAACCCTGGCCAGCCTGATTCCGCGCTTCTATCAGCATACCGAAGGCGAAATCCTGATCGATAATGTGGAGGTGGCGGACTATAAGTTGCGCAACCTGCGTCGGCATATCGCCCTGGTCACGCAACATGTGACCTTGTTCAACGATACGGTCGCCAATAATATTGCCTACGGCGACCTCGCTGGTGCACCGCGAGATGCGATTGAAGAAGCGACCGAGAAGGCCTATGCCAAGGAGTTCATCGACAAGCTGCCCCAGGGCCTAGATACCATGGTCGGAGAGAATGGCGTGCTGCTCTCCGGCGGGCAGCGTCAGCGTCTGGCGATTGCCAGGGCGTTGCTCAAGGACGCGCCCCTGCTGATTCTCGACGAGGCTACCTCGGCATTGGATACTGAGTCCGAACGGCATATCCAGGCCGCTCTGGACCGGGTTATGGAAGGCCGCACGACGCTGGTGATCGCACACCGGCTGTCGACCATCGAGAAGGCCGATATCATCATGGTGATGGACCAGGGCCGCATTGTGGAGCGTGGAAGCCACGCCGAGTTGATCGAGCAGAATGGTTATTACGCCCGCTTGCATAGCATGCAGTTCCAGGATGAAGTCAAGTCCGAATCCTGAGATTACTGGCCCGTATTGGCCGACAGAAGACAGGTGTACACGACATATGAAACTGACCATGCCCCGTTTTGACTCCGCCCCGGTTCTGGTGGTTGGTGATGTAATGCTCGACCGTTATTGGCATGGCCCAACGCATCGGATTTCCCCGGAAGCGCCGGTGCCAGTGGTCAAGGTCGAGCAGATCGAAGATCGCCCTGGCGGCGCAGGTAACGTGGCTTTGAATATTGCCGCGTTGGGTGCGCCAGCCTGGCTGGTGGGTGTCACTGGGGATGACGAGGCGGGGCTGAGCTTGCAACAGCGCCTGAACGCCGCTGGCGTTTATTGTGCATTTCAGGCGCATTCGGGCAAGACCACCATTACCAAACTGCGGGTCATGAGCCGCCACCAGCAACTGATCCGGCTGGACTTTGAAGAACCGTTCAAGACCGATGGCGATGCCTTGCTTGATTCGGTGCGGGGCTTGCTGGATAAAGTTAAGGTCATGATTCTGTCGGATTATGGCAAAGGCGCACTGGTCAACCATCAGGCGCTGATAGCGCTGGCGCGCGAACGCGGCGTACCGGTGCTGGCCGACCCCAAGGGTAAGGATTTCAGTATCTACCGCGGTGCGACCTTGATCACACCGAACCTGTCGGAGTTTGAAGCGGTGGTGGGCCATTGTTCAAGCGAGCAGATGTTGGTCGACAAGGGCATGGCGTTGATTGCCGAGTTGGACCTTGAGGCCATGCTGGTTACCCGCAGTGAGCACGGCATGACCCTGTTGCGGCGGGACGAGCCGGCAATGCACCTCCCTGCGCGCGCGCGGGAGGTGTTCGATGTCACTGGTGCTGGCGATACGGTGATTTCCACCTTGGGCACTGCGCTTGCAGCGGGGGAGAGTCTGCCGCATGCTGTTGGCTTGTCTAATCTGGCGGCGGGTATTGTAATCGGCAAGCTGGGCACCGCCGCTGTCAGTGCGCCAGAGTTACGCCGCGCGGTCCAGCGTGAACAGGGTAGCGAGCGGGGAGTATTGGGTCTCGAACAGCTTCTGCAAGCGGTGGAGGATGCGCGGGCTCACGGCGAGCGTATTGTCTTCACCAATGGCTGTTTCGACATTATTCATGCCGGCCATGTTGGCTATCTTGAAGAGGCCCGTAGCTTGGGTGACAGGTTGATTGTGGCGATCAATGACGACGCCTCGGTGACCCGTTTGAAAGGGCCTGGGCGACCGATCAATAGCGTTGAGCGTCGTATGGCGGTGCTGGCAGGTCTGGGTGCAGTTGATTGGGTGATCAGCTTCGCCGAGGATACGCCGGAGGCGCTCCTGGCACAGATCAAGCCAGACGTGCTGGTCAAGGGTGGCGATTACAGCGTCGACCAGGTGGTTGGTGCAGCCATTGTTCAGGCTAGCGGTGGCGAAGTGAAAGTGCTCAACTTCGTGGAAAGCTGTTCCACCACGGCTATCGTCGAGAAAATCCGTCAGCGAGAATAGGACTGGCGCCCGGTCAGGTCTGCGCGTTTTTCTGCCGGCGTGATCTGCGTGCAGCGGCTGCGCTGGAGAAGACCATGCCTTCGGTATTGAGGATGAATTTAAACCGCGCGCCGCCTAGCCCAGACTGATCAATGACCAGTTCACCTTCATAGCTCTCGATGATGTCCTTGACGACGGATAAGCCGATACCCTGGCCGGCGTGCTGTGCGTCCAGACGTTCCCCGCGGCGCAGAATGACCTCACGTTGATGCTCGGGTACGCCCGCACCATCATCTTCGACTATGATTTCGCAATGGCCGGCAGTGTGCCGCGCGCTTACGTGTACCTGCTTTAGGCATAGCCGATAAGCATTTTCCAGCAGGTTGCCGAGCATCTCCATCAGCGCGCCGCGCTCCATGGGTACCCAGAAATTGTCAGCCAAATCCAGTTGCAGGTGCACCTGCTTATCATCATAGACTTTAGCAAGCGTGCTGGTGACTGACACCAGCAGCGGATCGAGCTGCACGCGGTGCTGCACTAGGCCACTTCTGCGCAGGCTGGCCCGGCGTAACTGAAAATCGATTTGCTGACTCATGCGGTTGATCTGGGTTTGTAATATGTCCGCCTGTTCGCGGCTGGGTTCCTGGGCCACGCGTTCAGCCACGCTCTGTAGAACCGCAAGAGGGGTCTTCAGGCTGTGGGCCAGATCGGCGAGTGAGTCCTGATAGCGTTGTCGTTGTCGTCGTTCGCTGTCCAACAACCGATTTAGCGAGCGCGTCAGGCGCAGGAGTTCGCGGGGGTGCTGCTCACCAAGCTGGTCGCGGTGTCCGCCTTCTATCTGATCGAGCTCGCGGCTCAAGGATTTCAATGCGCGAAAGCCCCAGGTCAGGCCCAGCCACAAGAGCACTAATAGAATCAGCAAGCCACCGCCCAACCAGGTGTATAGCTGACGGTCAAATTTTTGGGTCAGCGGCAAAAACTCGCTTTTGGGTAGCATGGTGATAAAGCTAAACGGGGGGTTGCTAGAGTCATCAAGGAATACCTCGACGTCGTAGACGTAATAGCCGTTGCCATTTTCGTTATAAATCTGCAAGAAATCGGTGGTGCCGCCACTATAGAAAGGCGCGTATTGCACGGCCTGACCCTGCGCAGATCGAGAACTCCAGAGCAACGTGCCGGACTGGTCATAGACAAAGCCCAGCAGAGTCGCTTCAGGCAAATTAAATTCCTCGTCCGGCATCTTCTCCGGCATTTGCAATATGCCGTTGTGCAGCTGTGCAGTGCTGATCATGGTGTTGGTGTCCGCGGCCAGGCGCTGCTGAATGATCTGCTCCATGGTCTGATCGAAGGCATTTTGCAGTACTGGCAGCAAGGCCAGCATAAAGAGAATCGCTAGTGCTGAGGCGCCGAGCATCAATCGCGAGCGTAACGAGCGCATCACGTACAGCGCTCATTGAACAGATAGCCTAGGCCCCTTATGGTTTCGATCGGTTTGAGCAGTGGGCAAGCGGCTTCCAGCTTGCGCCGTAGGCGCCCGACCAAGACTTCGATGACATTGGGGTCACGCTCTTCATCGTCGGGGTACAACTGCTCGATCAATCGCTCTTTAGCCACCACCTGCTGATGATGGCGCATCAGGTATTCAAGAATGCGGTACTCGAAGGCGGTGAGAGGCAGCACTTGCTCGTCGACGCTGGCTTGTTTGCGGTTGATATCAAGGCGCAGTGGGCCTGCTTCTATAGAGGCTTGAACAAAACCGTAGGAGCGTCTTAACAGGGCATTCAGCCGTGCTTCGAGCTCTTCAAATTGGAAGGGTTTGACCACGTAGTCGTCGGCGCCAGCAGAGAGGCCTTCAACTTTGTCCTGCCAGTTACCTCGGGCCGTGAGAATAAGAATGGGCAGGCTTTTGCCCTGGCTACGAATTTCGCGGATCAGATCCAGACCGCTCATGCCGGGGAGGCCCAGGTCAATGACGGCCAGGTCATGATTGAACTCCTTGACCTGATAAAGCGCGTTTTCGGCGTTTTCGGTGGCGTCCACGATATGTCCACGCTCGCTGAAGCGGGTGGCCAGATGTTGGCGTAACAAGGATTCATCTTCGACCAACAACAGCTTCATATGGTCCCCCGTGAAGTTTGGCCTGCGGCCAACGCATGAAAACCTGCCTGATGATTCAGGCAGGTTTCATTATACGGGTTAGAAGTTGTAGTTCACGCCAATATAGAACTGTTCGCTGCTCTTCAGATCAAGCGAGCCCAGATTGCTGCCGCCGCGCGGGTTCAGATCTGTGCTGGCATTGCTGCGCAGATAGCGGTAGCCGCCTTCAACGGAAGCATTGGTATTCGCCACTTGATGCAGCAGGCCAGCTTGTACGCCGGCAGCGTAGCCGATGTCGCTGTCGCGGCTGAAGCCGGTAGACTCTTGCTCAAGCTTGATCAGGCCCAAAGTGCCGCCGACAAACAGATTGGTTCTTTCGGCGATCGGAACGAAGGCGTCATAGCTGCCGAGCAGATTCTGCTGGCGCAGCTTGAACGGGCCTGATGTGCCGGACTGGTTTTCGTAGGTAGCGTAGTAGCGACCTGCATCAGTCTTCTGGCCTGCACGGATCCCCCAAGTGCTGCTGTCGTCAATCACGCGGTCGAAGTTCTGGTTGGGCAGATTTTGTTTCAGGCTTCCGGAGCGCTGTACGTTGTTGCTGGTTTCGCCCCACGTCAGCCCTACAAAGTTGTCAGCGGCGTGAGCTGATACGCTGGCGAACGCAAGGGTTGTGCCGGCAGCAAGTATTTTCAGGGTGTTTTTCATGTATTTCTCCGTAGGGATGTCTTGTGAACACGGAGAACATCTTGCCTGAACCTGGCTGAACCAAGCCTGTACGCTCGCTGAACCAGAGCTGAACAGATGCGATGCAAGCCCGATGCTGGGCTGTTACAGGCGGGCTAGACCTTCCGGCCATTGACTGCGCGGCTCTTCGATTACCCAGCCGGTTTGCTTGGCCAAGGCTTCGCTAAGCCAAATATTCTTTGGTCTGCGCGGTACCAACTCGCCTTGCTCCAGGCTGAACAGTTTGCCGGTGGCGACGCCTTCACTCATTTCCGCCAGGAAAATCTCCGGGCGCTGGTAATTCATTTCGACCAACAACTGATTCTTTTCTGTATCCATATGCTCATCAGCATGCAGCATGGTCAGCCCAGGGCAGTTCTCCGGCAATTGTAATTGCATGGAGTACACCAGCTGCAGGGAATTGGTCGGCAGGTGGACGTAGGCGCGCGGGCGTTCTATCAGGTGCAACTCCCGGCACAATACCGGGTGCGCAGCACCGCGGTGTGATGTGAGCTGATAGGCATGCCGCTTACTTAGTGGCAGGTTGGCGGAATAGGGGGTGGGCAGCCAGGTCTCCATGTAGCGGCCTTGCAGCCATCCTCTATTGCTTTCCAGCAGTAGCTCTTCGGCAATTTCGGTCATTACCGTCAGCAAGGGGACGCGCAGTTCATGCGCAGGCACATAGCCGGAAATCAGCTTGAGTACATTATCTTCCTGCTCGGTGCGATCCTGACGGATCAATACACGGAAATCTCGACCCTGCCAGCTCAGGCTCAAGTCGACAGATACACCCATATTGGCGACAGTCAGCTCGAACGACGCGGGGTCGGACACCGATACGGGTTGACGCAAGTCCTGCATTTCGGCGAAGCCCAAGGGGTTGCCTATAGGGGTGTAGCACAGGACTTCAGGGCTGGCTTTAACGTGAATCGCCTGGGTCTTGAAAGTGACCGGGTTCTTTCGGGCAATAATGCGCGACATGCACTTCCCTCTGGTTTTATAAACTGTCCAGCACCTTGAGGGCGCTGGCGACATTCTGCTGCAGATGCCGGGGGTTTATGGTGCCGATAATGGCGGAGGCCACCGCGGGGTGGGCGAAGACCAGTTCCAGGCTCTTTTGCGCCGGGTCGTTACCCTGAAGGCAAAGGTGTCCGCTGGCAAGAGCTTTTTTAATCAGAATGCCCTTGTTGTGTGACAGGGCGAAGTCCAGCACCGGGCGCTCACGCTGGTCTTGCAGGTTGTAGGTGACCATCGCGCAGTCGCCGGTCTGCAATGCCGCAATGCCGCCTTCGACGGTCTTGCCGGAAAAGCCAAAGGCGCGAATCAACCCGTCCTGCTTGAGTTGCGCAAGCGTGGGGTAGACCTCGCTGCTTAATACGTCCAGATCATGGCCGTCAGAGTGCACCAGCACCAGATCCAAGTAGTCTGTGGCGAGCCGCGTTAGCGACCGCTCTACAGAATAGCGGGTATGGCTGGCGCTGAAATCAAAACGTGACTGGCCGTGCTCGAATTCTTCGCCTACCTTGCTGCAGATAACCCATTTCTGTCGTTGCCCGGCCAGTAGGGTGCCCAGGCGCTCCTCGCTGGTGCCGTAGGCGGGCGCGGTATCGATCAGATTGATCCCCAGGTCTTGCGCCAGCGCGAGCAACTCAAGCGCGTGCTGATCATCCGGCAGATCGAATTGCTGCGGATATTTTACCCCTTGATTACGTCCTAGCTTGACGGTCCCCAGGCCCAGCGGTGAAACCATCAGTCCGCTGTCACCGAGGGGCCGGTAGTGGCTGTGCAGGGTGTTCATTGGAAGCAGATATCCCATACCGGCAAGGCCACGGGCGGCCTCGGCAATGCGCTGTAGTCATCTGACAAACCAGGCTTGATGCCCTGCTGCTGCAGCGCAGCAATTGCCTGATCGCTGAGGTCAGGTGCTAACGCCAGCTTGGTTGGCCAACTGACCAGCACATTTTGTACTGCCTGCAAATAAGCCGTGTCCGGTCTGGCTGCGCCGCTTTGCGCCGGCTCGGCCCGATTGACCGGCAGCGTGGTCCAGTGACACTGCTGCAGGTCTATCCAAGGTAGAAGCTCGGACAGTTCCTGTTGGGCGCGACGCACCAGTGCATCCGGTGCCAGGTTGACACCCTGTTCGGCCAGCTCGCCACCCAGGTACCAGCACCACTGGCCATCGGCGCAGGGGTGGGTGGTCACCGTCATGCGCGGTTTGGGGCTGTTGCCCAGGCAGTGGGCGTACAGCGGCGGTAATGCTTCGCCCTTGACCAGCACCATTTGCAGCGGCCTGCGCTGCATGGCGGGCTGAGTTACGCCCCAATCCTGTAATAGACCCTCATTGCCTTCGCCGGCGGTCAGTATGTAGCGCTGTGCTTTGATTCTGCGGCCATTGATGCGAATACTGTCGACGCTGCCGTCCTCGCGGCGCTCGACATGCGGCGCGCTGTCAGCCACCAGGCTATCGCCTGCCAGCTCGCTCAAGCGCCGCACGACATCAGGCACATCCATGACCAACTCGGCCAACCGATAGACCTTACCCTTGAAGGCTGGGTTGGCGAAGACCGCAGGCAACTCACTGCCCTTGACCGCATCCACTCGGCCGCGCAGCGCCTTGCTGGCAAAAAAACCGGCGAGATTGCTGATCAGGCTGCCGGGGGACCACAAGTAATGGTGTTCGGAAAGAACCCGTGCGCCGCGCAAATCCAGTTCACCATCGCCTTGCAGGCAAGCACGCCAGCGCTCGGGCATGGCTGAAATGGCTTCGGCCGCCTGGGTCAATTTGCCGTGCAGTGCGTATTTGGTGCCGCCGTGAATAATACCCTGCGACTTGCCGCTCTGGCCTCCGCCCAAGGCGCCACGCTCAATCAGCAGGGTGCTGTAACCCATGCCCCGCAGGCGTGCATTCAGCCATAGGCCGGCGATGCCGCCGCCGAGGATACAGATATCGGTTTCCAGGGTTGTACTCATAAGCTCCGGTGCTTTTGCTGAAAAGAGTCCTAGTATAGACACTGCCGGTGCTTCGGGTCACATCTGCTACTATGAGTCGCACCCCGCCAGGGTGCCGTTGCCTTGTAAACCCTGTCTTGTCAGCCTTCCGAGGAGCACTCATGTCGCGCACGCTCTACAGTCTCATCTTTACCCTGTGTATGCCGCTGATCTTGTTGCGTCTGCTCTACCGTGCGCGCAAAGCGCCGGCCTACAGAAAGCGTTGGCATGAACGTTTTGCCCTGGGTGGCGATGTGCGTCCAGGCGGGATCTGGGTGCATGCCGTGTCTGTTGGCGAAAGCATTGCCGCAGCGCCATTGGTCCGCCAGCTGCTGCGCAGCTACCCACACTTGCCGTTGACCATAACCTGCATGACGCCCACCGGCTCAGAGCAGATCCGCAAACTGTTTGGCGATCAGGTGGGGCACGCCTACCTGCCCTATGACCTGCCCTGGTTACAGCGGCGCTTTATCAAGCGTCTGCGGCCGCATATCGGCATCATTATGGAAACCGAGCTGTGGCCGAACATGGTGCGCGAGGCCAAGGACCAAGGGATACCCCTGGTGCTCGCCAATGCCCGGTTGTCCGAGCGCTCCGCGCGGGGCTATCGGCGTATCAGTTGGCTGGTCGAGCCGATGTTTGCCGCGCTGGACTGGGTGGCGGTGCAAACCCAGGCCGAAGCCATGCGATTCGAGCGCTTGGGTGTCAGCCCGGACGCCATGCAGGTGACCGGCAGTATCAAATTTGATTTGCAGCCTGAGCCTGAAATTGTGCAGCAGGCAGCCGCGTTGCGGGCCACTTGGGGGCAGCGGCCGGTGTGGATTGCTGCCAGTACCCACGCGGGTGAGGATGAACAGGTCCTGGCGGCCCACCGCGAGGTGCTGGCGGCCCATCCCGAGGCATTGCTGATTCTGGTGCCGCGCCATCCCGAGCGTTTTGACGATGTCGCTGAGCTGATCGAAACGGCGGGCATGCCGATGGTAAGACGCAGCTCCGAAGCTACTCCGGCTGCGACCGATCAGGTCTTTCTCGGCGACAGCATGGGCGAATTGATGATGCTGTATGGCTGCGCCGACGTCGCCTTTATTGGTGGCACGCTGGCGGCCCACGGCGGCCACAATTACCTTGAACCTGCCGCGCTGGGCTTGCCGATCATCTCTGGCCCGCATCGCTATAATTTTGCTGAAATCAGCGAGCTACTGGAAGGTGCAGGCGCGCTGCGTCAAGTGCGCGATGCCAAAACCCTGGCTGCCGCAGTGAGCGAGTGGCTGGAGCAGCCTGAAGCGGCGCGTCGGGCCGGTGCGGCCGGGCAGGGGGTGGTGCAGGATAATCAAGGTGCGCTTGAGCGATTGCTGAAGGGTATTGCCCAGCGGCTCAAATAGAAGACAAAAAAACACCGGGCGTCACCCGGTGTTTTTTTACTTGTGTACGCCGCAGCTTAGAAGGAGCTGCGCATTCTGCTGCCTTCTTCGGTTGCTGGCGCCTGGCGACCCAGTGACATGCGCTGGGCTTCTTCTTCGGTGAAGGGCGGTATGAAGTCGCGATCAGGGTCGTAATCAGGGTTCAGCCAGCGCGACAGATCGACCAGATCTTCTGGGCTCAGCGTGCCTGCAGACTGCTTGAGACTCAGGTTGTCGATAATGTAGTTATAGCGCACGGTGTTGTAATCGCGGACGGCGCGGAACAGGTTGCGCTGGGCTTCCAGTACATCGACGACGTTACGTGTACCTACTTCATATCCGGTCTGAGTGGCATCCAGTGCCGCTTTGCCGGAGATGATAGCCTGCCGCCGGGCTTCTACTTCTTCGACGCTGGACGTCACCGTGCGATACAGATTCCGGGTGCTCTCGACTACCCGCCGCAGTTGCGCTTCACTATTGTGCTCAGCCTGGGTGAGCCGGTGGCCGGATTCACGAATGCCGGAACTGGTCGCCCCGCCGGTATACAGCGGCATGGTCAGCTCGACGCCGAAGCTGGTCAGCTCAGTGTCGCCGTTACCCTGTTGACCAGTCCCTACACCGCCCGTGCTACCAAGGTTAGCTCCGCCGCCACTGTTGTTGTAGCGCACAAAGGCATCGACCGATGGCGCGTAGGCGGAGCGGCTGCTGCGCAGGGTGTCGGATGCGCTGGTAATTGCGAGCCGCGTGGCCTGCAAGTTCAAATTCTGAGCTGCCGCGGTATTCACCCATTGTTGCAGGTCGTTGGGCGTCGGCGGCAGGATTGGCAGGTCATGACTCATGCCCATCAGCTCGTCGTAGTCGCGATTAGTTAGCCGGGTCAATGCCTGGTAGCTGACCGTCAGGTTGGTCTGCGCTGTCAGGCGCGCGGCGCGGGAGCTGTCAAAGCCGGCAAGGGCTTCCAGCACGTCAGTACGAGCGGATAGCCCGACATCAAAACGTTCACGCGCCTGATCCAATTGACGCTCGAACGCGTCCTCTTCAGCGCGGGCGGTGGCTAGATTGTCCGATGCCCGCAGTACGTTGAAATAGGCTTCGGCGACTTCAAGGATGAGCGCCTGCTGCGTAGCGGAAAATTCAATCTGCGCCTGGGCACTCAAGGACTTGGCCGCTTGATAGTTAAACCAGCGATCAGCGCGAAACAGCGGCTGGGTAAGGCTGGCTTGGTAATAGTCTGTGGTGTAGGAGTCGCTGCCTGCGCCGTCCACATCGACCTCCTCACGTGCCACGCCGGCGCCAAGCGCTATGTTGGGCAGCAACAGGGCACGGGTCTGCGGCAGCACCTCTTGGCGAGCCAGGGCATCGGATTGGGCCGCAGCCAGGTCAGCACTGTTGGCCAGCGATTCCTGATAGACGGTAAGCAGGTCGGTCTTGGCCAGCGCCTGACTGGACAAACCAGCCAGCATAAGGGCAACAAACAGGGGGCGCAGCATGCAGTGATCCTTCGCATGAATGGAATAATCAGCCAAGGCTAAGGACTAGCACGCTGGCGGTCAAGCAATGCTTGGGGCGTGCATGGGAACAAAGTGTTTCGTTGTGCTGTCGCGCTTGTAGTGCAGGCTTGCAGCCGGCCTGTGCGGGCATTAAGCTGGCAACTCATCTTGACGGGGTGCCGGCAGCGTTAGTGCTGTGGGCTGAGATAATACCCGTTGAACCTGAACCGGCTAGTACCGGCGTAGGAATCGAGATAAGCACTCGCTGAAGTCCAGCTCGTGGTCAGTGTGGTATGCCGTTTCGGTTCCCTGCGAACTTGCCCGCAGTGGAGCAACATCAATGAACAGCCGTTTGCCCGATAATGCAATTGCCTCCTCTGGCGCTGATAGCGCTGCAACCCAGCCTTTCCCTGGTTCACGAAAGATCCATGTCACCGGGTCGCGCGCGGACATTCGCGTGCCCATGCGCGAGATCAGTCTGGCGGATACTCCGACGGAATTGGGCGGCGAACAGAATGCCCCCGTCCTGGTTTACGATACCTCCGGCCCTTATTCTGATCCCGAGGCGCGGATTGATCTGCGCGCCGGCCTGGCGGATGTGCGCGGAGCCTGGATTGACGAGCGCGGCGATACTGAAAAACTTCCGGGTCTGAGCTCCGAGTTCGGCAGTGCCCGCCTGGCCAATCCGGCGCTGGACTCCATGCGCTTCGCGCATGTGCGCAATCCGCGCCGCGCGCTGGCCGGGCGCAACGTCAGCCAGATGCATTACGCTCGTCGGGGCATCATCACTCCGGAGATGGAATTCATCGCGATTCGCGAGAATATGCAGCTGCAGGCCGCTCGTGATGCTGGATTAACCCGGAATCAGCATGCCGGGCACAGCTTCGGTGCGAGCATTCCCAAGGATATTACCGCTGAATTTGTGCGTGATGAAGTCGCGCGTGGTCGGGCGATCATTCCAGCCAATATCAATCATCCAGAGCTGGAGCCGATGATCATCGGGCGCAATTTCCTGGTGAAGATCAACGGCAATATCGGCAACTCGGCACTGGGCTCTTCCATCGAGGAGGAGGTGGAGAAAATGACTTGGGGTATTCGCTGGGGCTCGGACACGGTGATGGACCTGTCCACCGGCAAGAATATTCATGAAACCCGGGAGTGGATCATCCGCAACTCGCCAGTGCCGATCGGCACGGTGCCTATTTATCAGGCGCTGGAAAAAGTCGATGGCGTAGCTGAAAACCTGACCTGGGAGATCTTCCGCGACACGTTGATTGAACAGGCCGAGCAGGGCGTGGATTATTTCACCATTCATGCTGGGGTCTTGCTGCGCTATGTGCCCATGACCGCCAAGCGCGTGACCGGCATCGTTTCGCGGGGCGGCTCGATTATGGCCAAGTGGTGTCTGGCGCATCACCAGGAAAACTTCCTCTACACGCATTTTGAAGATATCTGCGAGATCATGAAGGCGTATGACGTGTCCTTTTCGCTGGGCGACGGTCTACGCCCCGGTTCTATTGCCGATGCCAATGACGAAGCGCAGTTCGGCGAACTGGAGACCCTGGGTGAGCTGACCAAGCTGGCCTGGAAGCACGACGTGCAATGCATGATCGAAGGCCCCGGGCATGTGCCGATGCAACTGATCAAGGAGAACATGGACAAGCAGCTGGAATGTTGTGATGAGGCGCCTTTTTACACTCTGGGGCCGCTGACCACGGATATTGCGCCGGGTTACGATCACATCACCTCAGGCATTGGTGCGGCGATGATTGGCTGGTTCGGCTGTGCGATGCTCTGTTATGTCACGCCCAAGGAGCATCTGGGCCTGCCTAACCGCGATGACGTAAAAACCGGCATCATCACCTACAAGATTGCTGCCCATGCCGCCGATCTGGCCAAGGGGCATCCCGGCGCGCAGATTCGCGATAACGCCCTGAGCAAGGCGCGCTTCGAATTTCGCTGGGAGGACCAGTTCAATCTTGGGCTGGAC
Source organism: Halopseudomonas pelagia CL-AP6 (assembly GCF_000410875.1). Classification (GTDB taxonomy): domain Bacteria; phylum Pseudomonadota; class Gammaproteobacteria; order Pseudomonadales; family Pseudomonadaceae; genus Halopseudomonas; species Halopseudomonas pelagia. The sequence goes on along the minus strand of NZ_AROI01000004.1, from coordinate 145,391 downwards.
CCGGATACGGCGCGGTCCTTCCATGATGAAACCTTGCCCAAGGATTCCGCCAAGGTCGCGCATTTCTGCTCGATGTGCGGCCCCAAGTTCTGCTCGATGAAGATTACTCAGGAAGTGCGTGATTACGCGGCTGCGCAGCGGATTGACGCCGTTGATGTGGCGGTCGAGGAGGGCATGCAGGCCAAGTCCAGGGAGTTCCGTTCGACCGGCTCGCAGTTGTATCAAAAGGTCTGAAGTCTTGTCGGGGCTCTTGCCGAGTTCCAGGTAGGTGTGCGAGTTTAAGGGCTGGGTTCAATATTCTAAGCCGACTCGGACATCTTCAGGGGCAGCGTAATTTGACCATTTTTTCCCGCAACGACGTTGAGATTATCCACCGGGAGCCCGGATTCAAGGGCTTTTACCGGGTGGATGTGCTGACGTTGCGTCATCGGCTGTTCAATGGTGGCTGGGGGCCAGAGTTGCGCCGCGAGTTGTTTGTGCGTCCTGATGCCGTGTGTGTTCTGCCCTATGACCCCTGGCAAGATCAGGTGGTTTTGATTGAGCAGGTGCGTATCGGCGCGCTGGAGAAAAGCGAGCGACCCTGGCTGCTGGAGCTGGTCGCCGGACTGATCGACAAGGATGAGTCGCCCGAAGAAGTGGCCCATCGCGAGGCGCAGGAAGAAGCTGACCTGACGCTTCGGGAGCTGCTGCCGATCACCCGGTATTTCCCCTCTCCCGGTGGTAGTGACGAGCAAGTACATCTGTATTGCGCACTGGTAGACAGTCGTAGCGCAGGCGGTATTCATGGGCTGCAGGAGGAGGGCGAGGATATTCGCGTCAGTTGCTGGTCTAGGCTGGAGGCCATCGACGCCATGCAGCAGGGAGTCATAAATAATGCTGCCAGCATTATTGCGCTGCAGTGGTTGGCGATGAACGCCGAGCGCCTGCAGGCCGAGGCTGGAGCGCAGCCATGATGGTTAAACGCAAGCCGCGCTACCGGGTCGACCTGGTCAGCCTGCAGGCGGTGTGCGAGACCAATTATTGGCGGCTACTCAAGTTGATGCCAGGCATGCACGACCACAGTGAACACCAGGTACATGTCGAGGCGCAGGACGGTCAGCAGCAGGTGTTGCAAATGAAGGTGTTGGAGCGCTGTCGCTACACGTCAACCCTGCAGTTGATCTATCAGCGCGAACACCAGTGGCTGTCACCGCCCAGCATGGAAGTGCGCCTGTATCACGACGCTGGCATGGCCGAGGTGGTGGCGGCCTACAATCGCCGGCGTTTTCGTGGCGTTTACCCCTACCCCAACGAACAGATGCTCCAACCGGACGAGAAATTTCAGCTCAATCAGTTCCTTGGCGAATGGCTGGGTTATTGCCAGCGGTATGGTCAGAGTGCTCATCCTGTTATTATCCAGCGCTGATATTATCGTGCACACCCTTTGCGTGCGGGCGTTGTGATGCAGTCGCTGGATTCTCTGCTATCCAGTTGCCATTATAGAACTCAAAAAAAGTGACCAGGAGCAGGTGATCGATGCTATCACCGGTAACAACGCGAGCAGATCATGTCTGTGTATTGCAACTGACCGACAGCCACCTCTATGCTGATCCGGGCGCCGATCTACTGGGCCTGGACACGCATGAGAGCCTGCAAGCGGTCATTGATCTGGTGCTGGATGAGCAGCCAACGATGGACTTGGTGCTGGCCACGGGTGATATTGCCCAGGATGGCAGCGAGGCGGCTTACCAGCGCTTTATGAACGCCATGCAGCGCTTGCCTGCTCCGTGCCACTGGATTGCCGGTAATCATGACAACGCCGAGTTAATGCAGCAGTTGGGCGCGGAATCGGGCTTGAGTCGCGAATGGGTTGATCTCGGACGCTGGCGTATCGTACTGCTGAACTCCAATATCCCCGGCGCTGTGGCCGGCCATCTTGGCGCTACCGAGCTGGCGGTCCTTGACCGGGCGCTGGAGGGGGCGGGTGAGCGATTTGTGATGGTATGCCTGCACCACCATCCGGTACCGATAGGTTGCGGTTGGATGGATCCGCTGGGCTTGCTGAACGCGCCTGATTTGCTCGGCCGGCTCGAGGCTGATCAGCGGGTCAGGTTGGTGCTCTGGGGGCATATTCATCAGCATTTTGATCAGCAGCGCGCTGGTTTAAGGCTGTTAGCCTCGCCCTCGACCTGTGTACAGTTCGCTGCCCACAGTGAGAACTTCGCCACCGATGAGCGGGCACCGGGTTACCGCTGGTTACGTTTGTTCGACGACGGACATGTTGAAACCGCAGTCTCCCGGCTTGCCGAGGGTCGTTTTCTGCCGGACCCTGGCGCAACCGGCTACTGACCGGGGGTGCGATGGCATTGGCACGGCCGGGTCAAGGCAGATACTATTCAATACGGCCGGCAGCACTGCCGGTCAGTGCTGCCGGCCGAACATTGAACAGTCTCCGAGTTGACCGCTGCTGTAAGCTAGGACCGACATACCCCTGCTCCCACGGAATCAAGGAAAACCAGACAGCTTATGTCCCAATCGACTTATAACGCCGATGCACTGGAAGTCCTCAGTGGTTTGGATCCGGTACGTCGTCGCCCGGGCATGTATACCGACACCACCCGCCCCAACCACTTGGCGCAGGAGGTCATCGACAACAGTGTTGACGAAGCCTTGGCCGGTCATGCGCGCTGCATCTCGGTCGTCCTGCATCAGGACAACGCGCTGGAGGTATCGGATGACGGCCGCGGCATGCCGGTCGACATGCATGCCGAGGAGGGTGTCTCTGGTGTGGAGTTGATCTTCACCCGGTTGCACGCGGGCGGTAAATTTTCCAGCAAGAACTATATGTTTTCCGGTGGTCTGCACGGCGTCGGCATTTCCGTGGTTAATGCATTGTCCCTGCGGGTCAACGTACGCGTGCGACGTGACGGCCAGGAATACGCCATGGCCTTCGAGCATGGTGAAAAAGTCAGCGAGCTGGAAGTGGTTGGTACGGTTGGCAAACGCAATACCGGCACCACCGTGACCTTCTGGCCGGATTCCAGTTACTTCGATTCGCCCAAGTTCAGCATCAGCCGGCTCAAACACCTGCTCAAGGCCAAGGCGGTACTCTGCCCAGGCCTGAAAGTGGAGTTCGACGATCGCCAATCTGGCGAGCAGCACACTTGGTTATATGAAGAAGGCTTGCGCGATTATCTGATGGACGCCTGCGCCGAATGGCCCAAGCTGCCGGAAGAGCCCTTTACCGGTGCGCTCAAGGCGCGCCAGGAAACCGTGGACTGGGCGGTGCTGTGGCTGCCTGAGGGCGGCGACCTGATTCAGGAAAGTTACGTTAACCTGATCCCCACGGCGCAGGGCGGCACTCACGTCAATGGGTTGCGCGCCGGGCTGCTGGAGGCGATTCGCGAGTTCTGCGAATTTCGCAATCTGTTACCACGCGGCGTCAAGCTGGCGCCGGAGGACGTTTGGGAGCGCGTCAGCTATGTGCTCTCGCTGAAGATGGCCGAGGCACAGTTTTCTGGCCAAACCAAGGAGCGGCTCTCGTCTCGCGAATCTGCCGCCTTTGTCTCCGGGGTAGTGAAAGATGCCTTCAGCCTCTGGCTGAACCAGCATGCTGAAATCGGCATGCAGATTGCCGAACTGGCGATCAACCATGCTGGCCGGCGCCTGAAAGCCGGCAAGAAAATCGAACGCAAGCGCATTACTCAAGGCCCGGCCCTACCGGGCAAGTTGGCTGATTGCGCCGGGCAGGACAGCCGCCGCTCTGAGCTGTTTCTGGTCGAAGGTGACTCGGCCGGCGGCAGCGCCAAGCAGGCACGCGACAAGGAATTTCAGGCGGTAATGCCACTGCGCGGCAAGATTCTCAATACCTGGGAAGTCGATTCCGGCGAAGTGCTGGGCTCACAGGAAGTGCACGATATCGCCGTGGCCATTGGTGTGGACCCGGGATCACCGGATCTGCAGCAGTTGCGCTATGGCAAGATCTGCATTCTGGCGGACGCCGATTCTGACGGTCTGCATATTGCGACACTGCTCTGCGCGCTGTTTGTGAAGCATTTCCAACCGCTGGTCGCAGCCGGCCATGTGTTTGTTGCGATGCCGCCGTTGTACCGCATCGACGTGGGCAAGGAGCTGTTCTACGCGCTGGACGATGCCGAGAAGCAGGGCATCCTCGACCGCATCGAAGCCGAGGGCAAGCGCGGCAAGATTCAGGTTACCCGCTTCAAAGGCTTGGGTGAGATGAATCCGCTGCAGCTACGGGAAACCACCATGGCGCCGGACACGCGGCGTTTGGTGCAGCTAACCATTGATGATATGCCGGGTACCGAAGCCTTGATGGACATGCTGTTGGCGAAGAAGCGCGCACCTGATCGCAAGGCCTGGTTAGAGAGTAAGGGCGATCTGGCCGAGGTACTGCTCTGATAACGGATCTGCTCCGATTTCACGAGGAATTCGCATGAGCGAGGCAGCACCGACCCAGCGCATTGGCAAAGTGATGATGATCCTGGCCTGGGTGGCTGGTTTGTTCCTTGCCGTGCAGTGGTTTTCCGGTATTGAGGAGCGCAAGCGCAACCCCAATCAAACGCCGGCATCGATAATGGCCGGTGACGCAGTTGAAGTACGGCTGCTGGCCAACCGCCAGGGGCATTATCTGCTGAACGGCCAGATCAATGGCCGGGATGTGACTTTTTTGCTCGATACCGGTGCTACCTTCGTCGCCATTCCGGCATCAGTGGCGCAGCGTTTGCAACTGACACAGGGGCGGCGCTTTCAGGTCAATACCGCCAACGGCACGGCGGACAGTTATGCCACGAGGATAGACCGCCTGCAATTGGGTGATATACACCTTCGGGATGTGGACGCGGGCATTGTGCCGGGCATGGGTGGTAATGATATTTTGCTGGGCATGAGTGCCCTGCAGCAATTGGAATTCAGTCAGCAGGGCGGTGAGCTGATCTTGCGGCAGTATCCTTGACCGAAATTCCCGACCGAACACGAAATAGAGGATAAGTATGAGCGACAGTCTGGATCTGAGTATGGATGGGGTGGAGCGCCGCGCGCTGTCCTCCTTTACCGAGGAGGCCTATCTCAACTACTCCATGTACGTGATCATGGACCGGGCTCTGCCGCATATTGGCGACGGCTTGAAGCCGGTGCAGCGGCGCATCATCTATGCGATGAGTGAGCTGGGGCTGTCCGCCACGTCCAAGCATAAGAAGTCGGCCAGAACCATCGGCGACGTGCTGGGTAAGTATCATCCGCACGGTGACTCCGCCTGCTATGAAGCCATGGTGCTCATGGCCCAGCCGTTTTCCTATCGCTATCCGTTGGTCGATGGTCAGGGCAACTGGGGCGCGCCAGACGACCCCAAGTCCTTCGCCGCCATGCGCTATACCGAAGCGCGCCTAGCCCGTTACAGTGAGGTGCTGCTGACCGAAGTGGGCCAGGGCACAGTCGACTGGCAGCCCAATTTCGATGGCACCATGGATGAACCCATGGTGCTGCCGGCGCGTTTGCCCAACCTGCTGCTCAACGGCACCACCGGTATTGCGGTGGGGATGGCAACCGATATACCGCCGCATAACCTGCGTGAAGTAGCTGCGGCTTGTGTACGCCTGCTGGACGACCCGGGTGCAGGGCTCGATGAGCTGATGGAGCATATCCAGGGACCGGATTACCCTACCGAAGCAGAAATCATCACCCCGCGTAGCGAGCTGCTCAAGCTGTATGCCACCGGTAAAGGATCGGTGCGCAGCCGTGCTGTCTGGGTGCGCGAGGAGGGTGATATCGTCGTTACCGCGCTGCCGCATCAGGTCTCTGGCTCCAAGGTGCTGGAACAGATCGCGGCGCAGATGCAGGCGAAGAAATTGCCGATGGTAGCTGACCTGCGGGATGAGTCGGACCATGAAAATCCGACGCGGATTGTGATAGTGCCCCGCTCCAACCGGGTTGATCCTGAGGAGCTGATGCAGCATCTGTTTGCGACCACTGAGCTGGAGCACAGCTACCGGGTCAACATGAATGTGATCGGCACCGATGGCCGGCCTTCAGTCAAGGATCTGCGTGGGCTGATCAGCGAATGGTTGGGCTTTCGGGTCTCGACCGTCAGACGGCGTTTGCAGTACCGTCTGGACAAGGTGTTGGCACGCCTGCACCTGTTGGAAGGTCTGCAGATCGCCTGGCTGAATCTCGATGAAGTGATTCATATCATCCGTACCGAGGAGCATCCGCGGGCTGAATTGATGTCGCGTTTTGGCCTCAGTGAGCTGCAGGCGGATTATATCCTCGACACACGCCTGCGGCAGTTAGCACGCATCGAAGAGATGAAGATTCGCGCCGAGCAGGATCTGCTGGAAGAGGAGCGCGACAAGCTTCAGGCGGTCTTGGGTAGTGAAAAGCTGCTGCGCAATCTGGTGCGCGATGAACTGATTGCCGATGCAGAAACCTACGGTGATGATCGGCGTTCGCCGCTGGTCGAGCGCAGCGAAGCACGCGCCCTTTCGGAAACAGAATTACTTCCCTCAGAGCCTGTCACTGTGGTGCTGTCCGAGAAGGGCTGGATACGCTGTGCCAAGGGCCATGAGGTGGATGGTCGTACCCTGGCTTACAGGGCAGGTGATGCCTTCCAGGGGCAGGCCAGCGGCCGCTCCAATCAGCAGGCGGTGGTCATCGACTCCACTGGACGCAGTTATTCGCTGCTGGCGCATACTTTGCCTTCGGCTCGCGGCCAGGGTGAGCCGTTGACCGGGCGCCTGAGCCCGCCGCCGGGTGCCGGGTTTGAAAGCATCCTGATGCCTGATGAGCAGGCGCTATACCTGCTGGCTTCGGATGCAGGCTACGGTTTTGTCGTGCAGGGCAGCGATTTGCTGGCCAAAAACAAGAACGGCAAGGCGCTGTTAAGTTTGCCCGAGGGCGGTAAAGTTATCTCGCCGCTGCTGGTCAGCGATCAGCGCAGTGACCTGGTGGTGGCGATTTCAAATGAAGGGCGCTTGCTGGTATTTCCGCTGGCTGATCTGCCGCAGCTGGCCAAGGGCAAAGGCAACAAGATACTGTCACTGCCTTCTGCTCGGGTGAAAACCCGCGAGGAGTTTTTGCTGGGACTGGCGTTGCTCTCAGTCGATGCCAATTTGGTGCTGACGGCGGGCAAGCGCACCTTGACGCTCAAGCCGGCTGATCTGGAGCATTATCGTGGCGAGCGTGGCCGGCGTGGCAACAAGCTGCCACGCGGTTTCCAGAAGGTCGATCTGATCAGTGTCGAAGCGGGTCGTGCTGCAGCGCTCAACTCTGACGCTGTTGGTAAAAATGACTGAGTTGCTGTTCCAACATCGCCTGGTAGGGGTCCTGTAGCCGCTCAATGCAGTAGATTCCCGGCTGACTCGCCAGGCGCCGTACCACGGCGCGCTGGCGCATGGCTGCGCAATTGGCCAGACTGGAATCCAATAGCAATAAATTGCGGCTGTACTGAACTTGCTCTATCAGCGTCTGGCAGGCGGGCTGCTCACTCAGTTCCTGCGGGGGTACGTCGCGCAGGCAGGGTGCGTGGCATAGGGCCAAGTGCAAGTGCAAGGTGATGCCGGTGTCGGCAATTTCTACTTGCAGGTCATGGCCGAGTACTCGCAGCAGTTCGCCACAGCATAGGGCGTGCGTCAGCTCGTCCTGACGGCACTCGCGGGCGTTGAATAGCACCAGGCTGGTGCCGTCGTGCAAGGTCTGGATGTGCCCATTGTAGAGCTCGCAGGCGCGGTCCAGTTGCTCACGGTAACGTCCCAGTAAAGCCATCAGTCTTGGGCGTGGCAAACGGCGCAATGCCTCCTGGTTGCCCAGGCGAATCGCCAGAACGGTGGTCTCCAGCGGCGCAGGCGGCGGGGCAACCGGCTCGCCATCCTCTGGACTGGCTGCTGCGGCCTCGGTTTGCGCCGCATCGACCGCTTTCTGCGTGGCGGTAGTCAGCGCTGGCGGGGCATCGGCTAGGCTATTCCCGATGCTCTCCGGGTCTGTAGCCCTTTCTGGCTCCGCGGCGCTGGGATCACTGCGGTCTGCACTTGCATCCGCACTTGCGTCCGTACTTGAAGGTGTCAGCAGATGGGTGTCCAGGGTGTCTGGCAGGTGCAGGTCTGAAAGCGGCGTATCAGCGTCAAGTTCAGACGCTGTGTGCTGGGCCGGTGGACTTAGGGCATCACTTTCTTCTGTCAGGCGATCAACGCCGTCGTCGGTTTTCTGCTGATCAGCTATTGGTGGCTCGATCACCTGCGCGGCAGGATCATGATATTGACGCCCCATCTGCCGTGCCAGATCACCCAGCTCATCGCGTCGATCCTGCCCGGGCGCAGGCGAGTCTGCTTGCCATTCGCCGAGCTGCCGCAAGGCTTTACGCATGTTGCCGGCCATGCGCCAGGCAAAAAAACCAGCAATCAGGATGAGCAATAGGGCCGCCCAGGTGAATTGCCGCAGGAGACTGTTGACCGGGGCCATAAACGGCTCTGCCGCCAGGCTGAGTTGAACCTGACCTGCCAGCGTATCCTGAATATGCACCGCAGCATTAAACTGCCCCTGCCCTGGCGCCATGCGTGATGCGCTGATGCGATCCCCGGCCTCGGCAATCATGCGGTTCTCAAGGGTAAATACCCGAGTGTGTGCGACCAGAGGGCTCTGCCGCCATTGTGCGAGCAGTATGTTCAGGCTTAACTGGTCATTCGCAGCCAGCGGCTCAGCGACCGAGGCGGCTATCTGTTTTACCAGCGCATTGCCCACAGCGTCAGCCTGGCGGCCAGTAGTCTGTTTTAACTCGGTGAAGGCAAGTACGCCCATCCACAGCATCAGTAGTACCAGCGGCAATATGCCGAGCATCAGCAATTTGCCGGTCAGTTTCACGCTGTGCTGACGCCACGTGGCATAGCTGCGCAAAAACAGGTTGTCGGAAGGGGGCGGTGTCGGGTTCAAGGGGAGACTCGGTCAGTGGAAAAGAGTGGTGATCAGGCCTGGGCGCGAAGGCTGCGTGCAGTATAGCCATTCCCACCTGAGGGCAAAAGGCTGCATCTGTGAGCGAGTGGCCAATTGCAGGTAGAATAGACGGCCATGCGCTAAGACACCCCTAGACTGGAGCGGCCCCTTTGAATGAAATCGTCCTGATCAATATTACCGGCCCGGACCGGCCCGGTTTGACTGCGGCCATTACGGGCATTCTAGCCCGCGCCGAAGTTAATATCCTGGATATCGGCCAGGCGGTTATTCACGATACCTTGTCGTTTGGCATTCTGGTCGAGATGGTGGGACAGGAGGGCATGGCCGACGTGCTCAAGGATGTGTTGTTCCGTGGCTACGAGCTGGATCAGCAGGTGCGTTTCACGCCGGTGAGTGCTGACGAGTACAGCCGTTGGGTGACTGGCCAGGGCAAGCCGCGACACATAGTTACCTTGCTGGCGCGCAGAGTGACTGCCGAGCATATTGCGCAGGTCAGTGAAATCACCGCACGTTACGGTTTGAATATTGATCATATTGACCGCTTGTCCGGGCGTATCCCTGAAGGTTTACCGGCCGATCAAGGCAAGGGTTGTATTGAGTTTTCCGTGCGTGGCGAGCCAGCGGATCCAGCAAAATTGCGTGCCGAGTTTCTAACCATTGCCCAGCAGCTGAATGTGGATATCGCTTTCCAGCAAGACAGTATTTTCCGGCGCAACCGTCGGCTGGTGGTGTTCGACATGGACTCCACCCTGATTGATGCCGAGGTGATTGACGAGCTGGCCAAGGCCGCGGGTGTGGGCGAGCAGGTGTCAGCCATTACCGAGCGCGCGATGCGTGGCGAGCTGGATTTTCAGGCCAGTTTTCGCGAGCGCATGGCGTTGCTCAAGGGGCTGCCGGTCGCGGTGCTGGAGGAGATTGGCGCGTCCTTGAAGTTGACTGAAGGCGCCGAAACCTTGATCAGCCAGTTGCGCCGCCTGGGTTACAAAACAGCCATCCTGTCGGGTGGTTTCAGCTATTTTGCTGATCAGTTGCAGCAGCGACTGGGAATCGATTATGTGTATGCCAATGCGCTGCCGGTAAAGGACGGTCTGGTCACTGGTGAGGTGCTGGAACCTATCGTCGACGGTCAGCGCAAGGCAGATTTGCTGCGTGAGTTGGCCGAGCGAGAGGGCATCAGCCTGGAGCAGACGATTGCGGTTGGGGACGGCGCTAATGATCTGCCAATGTTGTCGATTGCCGGTCTGGGTGTGGCTTTCAGGGCCAAGCCCTTGGTCAAGCAGTCAGCTAAGCAGGCGATCTCGACTCTCGGCCTGGATGGGATTTTGTACTTGTTGGGATTCCGGGATCGCGAAGGGTTTTAATGCAGAAGGGTTCAAGGGGCCTGCAGGCCCCTGCTTTACTGGTAAGTTATTCCGCTGAAAAGTCGTAGTTCATGCTCTCACTAGGTGATTGCAGGTAATGCCCTTGTATATAGTTGACCCCCGCCTGCCACAGCGTTGGCATCATGGTCGCGCTGTCTACATAGGGCACTATGGTCAATTTGCCCTGCGCATGCAGTGTGGTCACCATTTCCTTGAGTGCATTGACAATGTCCGGGTCAGTTAAGTCGCGGCTGAACGAGCCGTCTATCTTTATGAAGTCAACTTGCAGATGCTTCAATGCCGCGTAGGGATTCAGAGCACAACCAAAATGGCTGAGCGACGCTTTGCAGTGCAGGCTGTGCAGTGATTCGATCAAGGATTTTGCCTGCTTCATATAGGTGTTGGCGTCGGCATCATTGAACTGGAAGATCAGGCTGTCGGGCGGTAAGCGGCTTGCCTTGAGCTGGCCGGCAACCCAGCGCACAAGCTCTGCATCTTGCAGGCTGGCGCTGCTCAGGTTGAGCAGCAGGCGAGTGTCGGCACCTTTGGCGCGATGGTTGGAAAGCACCTTGATGGCCCGGGTGATAACCCAGCGATCAATCTGCAGCGCCAGTCCCGATTCCTGCGCGGCGGGCAGAAAGTCGGCCGCCGGAACTTCTTCGCCTTGGCTGTTTATTAGGCGCAGATAGGTTTCATAGTGCTCGGAGCTGTCACCTCTGAGACTGATGACCGGTTGGAATAGGAGTTTGAAACTGTTGGTCTCCAGCGCGTGCTTCACCAAAGCGATCAGGTTGCCGCGATTGGCCTGGTGAGCCAGTTCCTCCAGCGGATTGAATATTCTGATGGCATTGCCGCCGGCTTGGCTGATCTGGTCGGCGAGCCGGTGGGCGCGGTCGATCGCTTCTTCCGGCTTTGGGCTGGTTTCGCTGATGGAGGAGATACCCATGCTGACGGTGATCTGGACAGTGCGGCCGTTCGCCTCAAACAGCGTCGCTTCGATTTTTCGGCGTAGCTCTTCAAGCATCCCGTTGATAGCTTCGGGTTCTTTGCCCGCCAGCAAAATGCTGCAAGCGTCGTCGCTGAAACGAGCAATTAGCGTATCTTCTGTAAAGGCTTGCCTGAGCATTTGCGCCAGATCACTCAGAATCAGATCTGAACCGCCGATACCGATGTCGCTTTGTACGCCATTGAAATTGTCAATGCTCAGATAAATCAGGCTGCTAGCCTGGCCGGTATGCACTGCCTGCTCGCTGACCTTGCCAAGTTGCTCCTGAAAATAGGAACGATTGTACAGGCCGGTAACCAGGTCCTGGCTGGCCATTACTTTGAGCTTTTCCTCGAATTCGGCACTGGCCGTTTCAGCTCGGATGACCACCTGGGTGCAGGGCTCTCCATCGTAGCTGGCCGGGGTAAAGGTCAGCATGATAGGGAATTCCTTGCCATCAACATCGATCCCGCTACAGCGCATCTCATTCTTGTCACCCTGCGCGCTGTAACTGCGCAGGAAGGTTTTGAACGTGGCCTGATCCTTGCTAGCGATCAGACCTACCATGGGTTCAGCCGCCAGGTCATCAGGATCTTCATAGCCAAAAAGCCGTATATACGAGCGGTTAGCATAAATGTGCATGCCGTCGTGCACATAAGCGATAGCATCAACCGAGCTATCAAGCAGTAACTGGCAGCGCTTTTCCGCTTCACGCAGACTTTGCTCGGCAATGCGCAGTTGGCGGCGCGCCTCCAGGCTGGCCAGCTCGCGCTTGACGACCATGGTCAGCACGGCTTCGGCACCCTCCGGAATCACATCGCGCATGCCGCTGCGCATGCCCTCGGTGCGGGCCTGCTCCCCGGCTTCGGGGCTAATCAACAGGAAGGGGATGTCGCGGGATTGTCGGGTGATCAACTCACAGGCGTCGGTAGCACTCATAAAGCTGGTTTGTGGTACGGCCAGGCACAGATCCCAAGTCTGTTGCAGGCATTCTTGAAGATCCTCAACGGAGGTAATGCGATGCGCGCGGGTAGCATGTCCGGCATTGCGCAGAAGACTGACGAGGTGCTCGGCATCATTCTGCGAGTCGTCAAGAATCAGTAGGCGGATCGCGTTTGAGTCTGTGCCCATGGTCGTCCAGGTCTATGCGGCAGACCTGCAAGCGCGATCTGCCTTGAAAAAGATAATCCCAGTAGCCGCATGGCGCCAGCACCTTTGCGCCATCCTGAGTTTTGCTCGGATCAACCCTAAAGACCTGAATTTACAGCGACTTCCAGAGCGAGTCAAAGTCATCGTCACTGCTGCTGGTCAAAGATGTGCTACCCGTCTCGGATTTGGCTTGCTGATCGCTCACGGGTTCGAGCACTTTGTATTCGAACTGGCTAAAACTGCCGGTGGCGGCAACTCTATCGGTCAGATGTGCACGAACCTCACGGTGACCCTGAAGGATCAATACCTTGCTATTCACTTGAAAGGGCATGCGTGGTGTGATCAGCGTCGCGGGCCGGTCAATGGCTGATACTTCGGGTAAAATCAGCCCGCGAAGATAGGTGCTGGGTTGTTCGGTTTTGCGCATCAGTTTGACCGCGCAGGGGGTACAGTGGGGTGCTACCAGTTCAACACCCATCTGTGTGCCGCCGCCGCGCACCTGGCGTATCCACCGCACCACTGCCAGGCTCCAGTCATGGTCATCTTCTTCCTGAATACCGAGCAGTTCTCCCGCCTGCAGTTGCTTGGGTACATCCTTCGGCCAGGTCAGACAGAAGCCGCCGGGGCTGTGATTGACGATGGGCAGGCTGTAAGTCGGAAAATGGGTGTCATCTTCTTCCGGATTGGGTACGCCAGGCAAAGTGTGGTAATCAATTTGCTCAACGTTGCCAGGGCTCCAGTCCAGAGACTTCTGCTCACCGTCGAAGGCGCCATTCCAGCCGTCTTTGTGACGTTCGCGTTGGGCCGCGTCGGAGAACGGATTGATATCTTTTTCGTCGGCATCGATAAAGCGAGCGAAAGGTATCTGGGCAATACGGAAATGTGTGGCGCTCATGCCGATACTGAGTCTGAGGATACCCCGGCCAGGCACCCGGTTGAAGGTGCGCTCGGCCAAATCCCCCCAGGATTGGCTAACGTGTTGCAGTAATTCAATGCCGAAGCCGTCGGGGACTTTCAGGCTGCCGCGGATTTCGCTGCCGTTCAGCATATATTCTTTGATCCCGTCTACCAGGCTCTGGGTGCTCAGGCCCATACTGTCAGACAGGTCTTCCTCGCGAATCAGCGAGCGATAGCGAGGTGGGCAGTCCATATGGGGGTTGATAATGAACAGGGCGCGGGGATCGGTCGGCTCAACCAATACGGCCATGCGCGACCAGTCTTCGAGCGTCGCAAACAGCCGGCCCATTGCGCTCTGGCGCATCTGGTTAGGGCGTGCTGACCCCATTAACAGGGCAATGAGATAGCACTGCTCGATGCTTAGAGGCTGACCTCCCTGACTTTCCTTATCGTTGACTGGCTGCTTGTGCAGGTTACGCTTGCGCGCCAGCTGATATAGCTGGTGCAGCTCCAGCCAGACGCCATCGGCGACCGGGCAGTACAGCTGGAAAGCGCGTAGCAGGGGCCCGCACAAACTGCGCATGGCGCGCTGGATGGCCAGGCTAACCAATGCGGCATGGTCGCGCGATTTGATGTTGCGTTCTTGAGCGACGACGATCTTGTATCCGTTCGCCAAATGATTCTGCAGCGACTGGGAAAGATTGGCGACCTTGCGCGGTTTGTCTTCCAGGACAATAGACTGCCCAAGATAGTATTTGGCTAGCGCGCTGCAAACGTAATGAACTTCAGGACGAATGCGTTCGAGAATAATAAGACGTTTATCTGCTGGTATTTCCAGCTGATTGATTTCGATAAGACCTTGATACAGCTGCCGCGCGGTTTCGCCGATGTTGGCCTTGGGCAGATTGGCCAGCCATTGGATGATTCCTTTCTCACTGCCCTCGGCAAAGCTCAGCGACTTGAGCGTCTGTTGAGGTATCCGCAAGTTCAATTTTTGCGTTGTGCTATCCATAACAGTCTTATCCAAAACAAGCGGTTCAGGTCAAGTCCCGATGCGTTGAGAGCGGGTTCTTCAGGACGCGAGTGCGACAACCAACACTTTAGCAGCAAAGTCAGTCACGCGCTAAAAAGGGGTGGGCCCCTCAATAGCAAAAAGGTCAGCCTCAGCCGGTGTGGAATAGATCACTCTATTTCAATCAGCTCTACCGGTAAGGGCAGCTTGCCTGCTCTTCCAGCGACTTCACGTACCAGCCGAGGAACCAGAAAGCCTGGCAGTCGGCCGAGCATTTGACCGACCAAGGTTTGCGCCTGCCGGTCGTCTATATGAAAGTGCTGAGCTCCTTTCACATGGTCCAGTACATGCAGATAATAGGGCAAAATGCCATGATCGCCTAGTGTTTCGCTGAGCTCCAATTGCTGGTCAAGTCGATCATTAACCCCTCTAAGCAGTACTGCCTGATTCAATAGCGTGATCCCGGCAGCGCGCAGACGCTGCACCGCTGAACCGAGGTGCCGGTCGACTTCATTGGCATGATTGCAGTGCAATACCATGGTTACCGGTAATCGCGTGCCGCACAGGGCTTCTATTAACTCGGGGGTGACCCGCTGCGGAATCACAACAGGTAGGCGCGTATGTACGCGCAGCCGTCTGATGTGCGGAATGGCGGCTATTTCCCGGGTCAGCCAGGCCAGCCGCCGGTCGTTGGCGGCCAGCGGATCGCCGCCACTGTAGATAACCTCGCTCAGGCTGGGGTCCTGGCGGATGTAGTCCAGGGCCTGATGCCATTGCTCGGTACTCAGATTATTGTCTGCATAGGGGAAGTGACGGCGAAAACAGTAGCGGCAGTTGATTGCGCAACCGCCGCTGACAACCAATAGCAAGCGTCCATGATATTTGTGAATGATGCCAGGGCGGGCGTTACTGTGCTGTTCTCCCAGGGGGTCAAGTTGATAGCCCGGCTGGGCCAGTAACTCTTCGCCCACGGGCAGCACCTGACGCAACAACGGGTCGTGGGGGTTGCCCGGCTGCATACGAGCGAGATAGGGCTCGGGCACGCGCAGGGCGAATTCAGCACTGGCGGCCAGTGCCGGATCGAGCAGGGCTGGGTCCAGGTTCAGCCGCTCCAGCAAGGTGCGTGGGTCAGTTATGCTGGAGGCCAGCAGACTTTGCCAGCTGTCGGACTCAACAGGGGCTAAAGATCCATGTATCATTGGCGTTTTCCGCGCTTGGGTGGCAGGGCATCCGTCGGACGTTATCGCTGACGTCTGGCTGTCGCCGGGGGATATTCCCGGTCTGACTCCTCTGTTCGGCGCGTTATCGGATGTTTCCGTTCAAACTGTCAGTGGGAAGTGTATGGCCAATTATTCTACCAACGAATTCAAGCCCGGTCTCAAGGTGATGCTCGATGGCGATCCTTGCTCCATTCTGGAAAACGAGTACGTCAAGCCGGGTAAGGGCCAGGCGTTCAATCGGGTCAAGGTTCGCAACCTGCGGACCGGCCGGGTTAACGAGCGTACCTTCAAGTCGGGGGATAGCCTGGAAGGCGCGGATGTGATGGATCGCGAGATGGAGTATCTCTACGCCGACGGTGAGTTCTGGCATTTTATGGCCACGGACGGCTCCTTCGAGCAAGTCGCTGCCGACGAGAAAGCGATCACCGAAGCCAAGAGCTGGCTGAAGGAGCAGGTGATTTATCAGGTCACGCTATTTAATGGCGCGCCGATTGCCGTGGGCGCGCCCAATTTCGTCGAACTGGAAGTGGTGGAAACGGATCCCGGTGTGCGTGGCGACACGTCCGGCGGCGGCACCAAGCCGGCCAAGCTGGCAACCGGTGCGGTGGTCAAGGTGCCACTGTTCATCAACGTCGGTGACGTGTTGAAGGTTGACACTCGCAGTGCCGAGTATGTGGGTCGCGCGTGATCAACTGGCGCTAAGCGAACGTGTGACGAAAAACCGGGGCCTTGCCCCGGTTTTCTTTTCTGATCGGAGAGCAGGTAATGCACGATTGGCAGCCCTCAGCGTCGATAGACGCATTACGCGCGCGCGCCAGGATCATAGATCAGGTACGCCGTTTTTTTGCTGCGCGTGGTGTGCTTGAAGTGGATACGCCTAGTCTGTCCAGCGCCGCAGTCAGTGATCCCCAGTTGCAACCCTTTGCCTGCACCTATGCTCCTGATGGCGGGCAGGGCGCCCGCCAGGTGTACTTGCACACCTCGCCAGAGTATCCGATGAAACGCTTGCTGGCGGCTGGTAGTGGTTGCATCTGGCAGCTATGCAAGGTCTATCGCAACGGTGAGGTGGGCGGGCGGCATAACCCCGAATTCAGTATGCTGGAATGGTATCGGCTGAACTTCGACCATCATCAACTCATGGACGAGGTGGATGCCCTGGTCTCCGGTGTATTGGGGTGTACGAATGCCCGGCGGGTCACCTACTCCCGTTTGTTTGCCGAGCATTTGGCGCTGGATGTTCACCAATGCAGTGACGCGGATCTCGCGCAGCAGGGTCGTCAGCGTTGTGGATTTGTCGGCGAGCTGCCGCGCGATGGCTGGCTTAACCTGTTGTTCTCGCACTGCATTGAGCCAGCGCTAGAGGAACCAACACTGGTTTATGCCTTCCCAGCCTCCCAGGCGGCGTTGGCACAGGTAGTCGAGGGTGATGATTGTGTGCCAAGCGCCGCCCGCTTTGAGCTATTTGTCAAAGGCATGGAGCTGGCTAACGGCTATTTCGAGCTGACGGATGCGCAGGAGCAGGCGCGCCGCTTTCAAGCGGATCAGTGCCAACGATTGGCGATGGGGGTTCCGGCATTACCGGTAGATGAACGCCTGGTTGCTGCGCTGCAGGCCGGTTTACCAGCCTGCGCTGGCGTCGCGTTAGGGCTTGACCGGCTGGTGATGTTGGCCGTTGGTGCGCAGCGCATTGACCAGGTTATTGCGTTCGGGTTCGATCGCGCATAAACCAGAGCTTCCGCGCGATCGCAAAGTCCGCGCGCAAGCGCTGACGCAAGCCTGTCAGTTAGTCAGTTTGCCCAGCGCCTGGCCCATGCTCACGGCAGCACCTGCGCGCATCGCCGGATCCCAGGCTGCATGGCCCGGCCCAAATAACACTATTGCGGTTGAACCGAGCTTGAACCGGCCCATTTCGGCGCCGCGCTCCAGCGTGGGTGCGGCCTGGCCATAGCGTTCAGCCTTGAGCTGCCTGGTCGGCGGCGCGACCAGGCCAGCCCATACGGTTTCCACTGACGCAACGATCATTGCACCTACCAGCACGACCGCCATGGGGCCGTGGTTGGTATCGAACAGGCAGGCCACCCGTTCGTTGCGAGCGAAGAGTTCGGGCACGTTCTCGGCGGTGATCTGATTAACTGAAAACAGTTTTCCCGGAATATAGACCATATCGGTAAGCGTGCCGCCGCAGGGCATGTGGACCCTGTGGTAATCCTTGGGCGACAGGTATACCGTCGCAAACTCGCCGCCTTGGAACAAGGCCGCATGCTCTGGATTGCCGCCCAGCAGCTCCAGCACGCTGAAGCTTTGACCTTTAGCCTGGAATAGTCTGCCATGCTCGATTTTGCCGAGCTGGCTGATGGTACCGTCGGCCGGGCAAAGAATGCTGTCCAACTCCGGTGCCAGAGGTCGCGCGCCCGGTTTGAGGGCGCGCGTGAAGAAGTCGTTGAAGCAGGCAAAGGCCAATGGGTCGGTCTGCTCAGCTTCTTGCATATCTACGCCGTAGCGTTTGATAAACCAGCCGATAAAGGGATTTTTTACCCACGCCCAGGTGCAATTGGCCAGGCAGCCTGCCAGACGGGAAAGCAGGTGTTGGGGTAATAGGTATTGAGAGATGACAAACAGGCGCTCGCGCATGCAGGGTCCTTAATGTTCAATCGGAGAGTCAGGAAGGTTACCCCATTCGGACCAGGAGCCGGCGTAGGCTCTGATTCGGGGATAGCCGAGTATTTTTGCCGCCAGGTAAGTAAAGCCTGAGCGATGATGGGTCTGGCAGTGGGTGACGATGTTCTTGTCAGGAGTGAGCCCTAACTGCTGAAGCTGTTCGCGCAGATCGTTGCGCAGGCGTAAACCGCGTTGCGTGTCCATGCCCGCAGTCCATTCAAAATTGACTGCACCGGGTATATGCCCGCCGCGTTCGGCGAGAACCTTTTCACCGCGATATTCGGCGGGGGAGCGGGCATCCCAGACAACAAAATCCGGTTGCGCCAGACTCTTTTTCAATTCATCCGCATCAATACTCGCGCCAGGGTTCAGGGTCAGCCGCACAAGGCTGGGAGTGGCTTGATTCACCTGGGTTTCAATCTTCAAGCCATCCTGCTGCCAAGCCTTGATACCGCCATTCAGATAGCTGTAATGACAATGCCCTATGCTGTCTAGTATCCAGATAAAGCGGCCTGCCCAGCCACCCCCTTCATCGTCATAAACTACATAATGAAGATCTGGATGATGACCAAGTTCGCCGAATAACTGTTCCAGCTGAGACAACTCGGGTAGCAGGCCGGGACGCGGTGCAGGTGAGCTGGTGCGCGACGGTGCAAGGTGAACTGCCCCCGGCACGTGGGCCTGCAGGTACTGCTCCTGGCTGGATAGGTCCACCAGGCGCAGATTTTTCAACGGCTTCCCGGAGTCGAGCAGGGCTGACAAGGTCTGCGGCTCGATCAGCAAGGGTAAAGTAATTGAAGGCATAAAAAGGTCTCCGGTAGCCTTGTCGATAGGTTGTCAGGCTTTAGTTTGGAAGTTGATCAATGCCCGGTAGATACATTCTGCCGTCTTCAGCAAGGCTTTGCGCTGTTTTTCATCAGCCAGTTTTTGCAGCTCGAGCCCCTGGGCGCCAAGCAGGCCAATAATGCTTCCCCGGTGCTGCAGTGGCAGTAACTGCGCGCGCTGGTCTGCGAGTAATGTCGTCAGTGTGTCTGGGATCGTTTTACCCTCGCGCTGTAAACGCGCTGCGTCCAGATTATGCAGGGTGTCGGTTTTGAGCCACTGGCCCCATGGGGTGTTACGGCAGTCACCCAGCGCGAGGTCGGTGGCTTCTTGAGTGGGGTCAAATCCTCGGCTCGCGCGGATGATTAGCTGCTTTTGCTTGGCATTATACAAGGCAATCCAGGATTGCTTGAGCCCCAGGCCGTGATCCATGGCATCCAGCGCGCAGTGCAGTAGCTGCGGTAGGCTAGCGAACGCGCTGGGCTGCGCAAGCAGTTTCAGGCATTGCTGCCGCCACTGGACAGGGTCCGGTCGGCCGGATGTCGTTTTAGGGCTGTCGCCTGCTTCGAGCTGGTGGGTATCGGCCACTGGGGTAGCCGGGCGAATGCGTTTACGGCTGCGCGTTTGCCATAGCAGTGCTTGTGCGGGTAGCCAGAGGTCAGGGTCAGAATGCTGATACTGACTACGGGCACTGTCCACGGCATTAATGTGACTGGCGCTTTGCGCCTCCGCCAGGCTGCAGCCAAGGTAGAGGGCTGTCAGTTGTTGCCAGCGACCGGTATGGCGTGCGTCCCAGTCATGGTGGGCGCCCAGAGCGATGCCGTTGGCCATCAGCAGGCTATTGGCGGGCATGGTTAGCCAGCGTGACAGTGATCGGTCGGCATCGAGCAGCGCCTGCTGTTGTTGGGGGTGGCTTGAATCGCGAGCAATGTGAATGGCTTTGACCATCAACCGCCGGCTGCTATTGAGTGATCGGTAGCCCTGGAGAATCCAGGGTGGTAACCACCAGTCTTCGGCCAGTTGCTGGGTCAGGCTCATGATGTGGTCGCTGTCCAGCAACCAGGGCTTGATATCGGCTTCGGCGGTTTCTCGCTCTAGAGCCCTTGCGTCCCAGACCTTGAACAGTTCTGGCCGGTGGTAGATCAGCACCCAGCAGGGCGCGAGAAATAGCAGGCTAGCCAGCGAGACTTCATGCCATAGCCGGGCCATTCTGTTGGCAAACAAACCCTGGGCCTGGGTCAGGGCATGTTCACTGATGCTCAGCAGTTGTCGATAAGCCAGCGGCATTTGCTCTCTTTCGACGATGGGCAAGCTGCGCAGGAGTTTGGCCAGCCGCAGGGTGCCGAGCATGTTGCAGGCCTGCTCGAGCGTGAGGATGTCGAGATCCTTGGCCCGCGCCATACCCCCAGCCGCCCGGCATATTTGCAATGCCGCAGCCGGTACCCGCAGCAATTCACGGCTCAAGTCATTGATGCCCATGAGTTCATTGTCGAGTAGGCTGGTCAGCCTTAGGCACTGGTTTTTTTCAATCGGCAACACAAAGCTGTTCAGGCTTTGCCGAAGGCTGCCGATATCAGCTTGTACTATCAATTTACGTTCTTCTTCTGTGCTCATAAGGTATGCGGCTTATAATGAGTATATCGACAGCCCATGGCTGATATGACTATAACGTGATCAAGATTATTTTGCTGCCCAATGGCCGATTCGCTTGGCGGCGACTTCAACTCTCAGGGGATTTAACGGGTTTATGCTGAAAATTGCTGGTTTTTTGGTTGTTACCTGCAGTGTTTTGGGCGGTTTCATGCTGTCGGGGGGGCAGTTGGCAGCACTTTGGCACCCATTCGAGATCTTGATTATAGGTGGTGCGGCGATAGGCGCTTTCCTGGTCGCCAACCCCATGACTACGGTAAAAAAGGCAGCAGGTAGTGCGCCGAAGATCATATTTGGCCATCGTTTCGGCAAGCCATTTTATCTGGACGTGCTGGGGGTGCTCTATGAAGTGCTTAACAAGAGCCGCCGTGAAGGCATGATGTCGATCGAGGCGGATATTGAAGAGCCTGCGGAAAGTCCGATTTTCAGCAAATATCCGGCGATTCTCAAAGATAAGCATATGAGCGAGTTTATCTGCGACTACCTGCGCATCATGTCGACCGGCAATATGGCGCCGCATGAGCTTGAGGCCTTGTTTGACGTGGAGATTTCCAGTCTCACCGAGGAGCTGCATGAGCCCTCCCACGCTGTCACCCGAGTAGCGGACGGTTTGCCCGCTTTTGGTATCGTTGCTGCGGTCCTGGGTATTGTGATCACTATGGGTATTCTCGGTGATGCAGATAATTCCGAGATTGGCCAGAAGGTCGCTACCGCACTGGTCGGAACGCTGTTGGGTATTTTGGCTGCCTATGGCTTTGTTGGGCCCTTTGCTGCGGCTATGGGCCATGAAGCCCATGAAGAAGCCAACACCTACGAGGCGATCAAGATGTGCCTGGTCGCCAGCGCGCAGGGATTGCCTCCTGCATTGGCGGTGGAGTTTGGGCGCAAGGCCTTGTTGCCCGAGCATCGACCCAGCTTTCTGGAGCTGGAAGAGTCGGTCAAGGGGCGCTAACCGGTGGATAATAATCAACCGATTATCGTCAAACGTATCAGCCGCAAGGGTGACGGGCACCATGGCGGGGCCTGGAAAATTGCCTTCGCCGATTTTGCCGTTGCCATGATGGCGTTCTTTCTGGTCATGTGGCTGATGTCCACTGCCACACCAGAGCAACTCAAAATGATCTCGGGTTACTTCAATGATCCGATAGGCTTCTCTGCAGGTGGCAGCCCCTTTGCGATTGATCTGGGCGGCACGCCCACTGTGTCTCCCGATCGAACCTTGAACGAAAGTGACGCGGAGGACACTGAGCCCTTGCCTCTGGATGCAGAAAGCATACAAACGCTGGCTGAGCAGGTCGAGCAGCTGGAACTGGATATGTTGCTGCAGGAGTTGCAGAACAAGATCGATATCGAACCGGTTCTTCAACGCTTTAAAGATCAGATCTTGCTGGAAATTACCCAGGATGGGCTGCGGATTCAGATAGTCGACGCGGAGAATCGGCCGATGTTTGCCAGTGGCAGCGCGCAACTTCAGCCGTATTTCGAAGAAATTCTGTTAGCGCTGAGCGATACCATTGCGGTGGTGCCGAAAAAGATCAGTATTGGCGGGCATACTGACGCTCAGCCCTTTGTCGGGCGGAGAAATTACGGTAACTGGGAGCTCTCCACCGAGCGCGCCAATGCCGCCAGACGCACGCTGCTGGTAGCAGGCTATCCTGAGCGGCAGTTGGCGCGCGTAGTAGGTTATGCCGACTCAGCATTGTTTGATCGCAATGAGCCGACTAACCCGATCAATCGCCGAATAGACATCATCGTGCTTAACAAACGCGCTGAAGAGAACATTATCAAAAACACCGGTGACGGTATGACTGATGATGCGGGCGTGCTGGATGATGCTCCGCTAGAGCCCGTGACCACGGACTCGAATGTGCCGTCGGGCGATGATGGTGGGGCACCGTTGGGCAGCCCGCCAGCGCCGCCGACCGATAACGGTCAGCGCCCGGCGAATCTATTTGATGACGTCAACGCGCTGGAGCCGTTGCGTAATCAATAGGCAGGTTCAGTAGCTGGCCGGCCCTATGCTTGACAGGATTTGCCGGTAACTGCTGATGCGGCTGGCTGAAATGTCGCCGCGTGCCACCGCGCCGAGTAGCGCACAGCCCGGCTCGTGCAAGTGCTGGCAATCACGGAAGCGGCAGTGGCCCAGATACGGCCGAAACTCCACAAAGCCTTCGAGCAAGTCGTCATGGCTAATGTGCGTCAGCCCGAACTCACGAATGCCGGGCGAGTCGATCAGGTCGCCGCCGTCGGGAAAATGAAATAGTTTTGCTGTGGTCGTGGTGTGTGTGCCCTGGCCGCTGGATTCCGACAGAGGCCCCACGCGCAAATCGATGCCTGGCAGCAAGGCATTGATCAGTGATGACTTACCCACCCCTGACTGACCGACAAAGACGCTGATATGGTCGCGCAGTGCTGCACGAAGCTCGTCCAGGCCGTTGCCCGAACTGGCGGATAACTCCAGTACCTCATAACCCAGGCGGGCATATACGTCCAGCCAGGTGCGGATCTCGGCGTAATCACCCTGAGCCAGTAGATCGGCCTTGTTCAGGATCAGCAGGGGCTCAAGCCCGGACTGCTCGGCCGCCACCAGATAGCGGTCAATCAGGGTGGTATAGGGCGTGGGCAGCGGCGCGAATACAATCACCAGGCGTTCGACGTTAGCCGCTACCGGTTTGAGCTGGCCGCGGTGGTCAGGACGGTTGAGTTCGGATTGGCGCGGCAACTGGGCCACAATCACGCCGCCGTTCTGGTTGTCGGCTCGCCAGATCACCCGGTCCCCGGTGACCATGGCCGGCAGATTGGCACGCAAATGGCAGCGGCGTACCAGTCCGGCCTCGGGACCTTCGCTGGTTTCGACATCCACCTGCACACCGAAGTGAGCAATCACCAGACCCTGTTGTTCGGGTCCCAGATCGCCACCGATCAGGCTTTCTTCAGCCATATCGGCACGTTTGCCAGCGCGCACCGCGCGTTCGTCCTGAATTTTCTGAATACGCCAGTTCTGACGTCGAGTGAGGTGTCGTTTTGCCATGGGTTGCTGTTCCTGGAAGTTGCGCGAGTGTATCACGCGCCGCGTATACTGCTCGTCAAACCAACCGCACAAGTGCAGGAGTTCGCATGCCCAATCCCGAGAATCTGATCTGGATCGATCTTGAAATGACCGGTCTGGATCCGGATAACGACGTCATTATCGAAATCGCCACCGTGGTGACCGACTCACAGCTCAATATATTGGCAGAGGGTCCGGTCATGGCGATCAAGCAGGCAGATTCGCTACTAGAGGGCATGGATGAGTGGAATACCCGTCAGCACGGCCAGTCAGGCCTGACCCAGCGGGTACGCGACAGCCAGATCAGTGTCGAGGAGGCACAGCGGCAGACTCTGGCGTTTCTGCAGCAATGGGTACCTGCAGGCAAATCACCCATGTGCGGCAACAGTATCTGCCAGGACCGGCGTTTTCTGTACCGCGGGATGCCGGAGTTGGAGGTCTATTTCCACTACCGGAACCTGGATGTATCTACCCTAAAGGAGCTGGTGACACGCTGGGCCCCGGAGCTGAAGAGCGGTTTTACCAAGCGAGGCAGCCATCTGGCGCTGGATGACATTTACGATTCGATTGCTGAGTTGCAGTACTACCGTGAGCATTTCATCAAATTTTGAGCTTCAAGCTTCAAGCACAACCCCGTGGCGAGCGAGGGCCCAGATGACATGTTCGCGGACCAGCTCTGAAGGGTGAGACAGGCGGCCTTTCAGTGCCTCAAGCACCACAATGCTGCTGCTCGCATTGCCTAACCCAACGGCCAGGTTTCGCAGCCAGCGTTCGTGGCCGATGCGCCTTATAGGTGAACCCTCGGTGTTGCTCAGAAAAGTCTGCTCATCCCAGCGGAACAGGCTAACCAGCGAGGCTTGGTCGAGATCGTGACGCGGACTGAAGTCGGGCTCGTTGGTCGGTTTGGCGAAGCGGTTCCATGGGCATACCAGTTGGCAGTCGTCGCAACCAAACACCCGGTTGCCCATCATCGGCCGCAGGTCTTCAGGGATAGAGCCCTTCAGTTCAATGGTCAAATAGGAAATGCAGCGTCGAGCGTCGAGCACCTGAGGGCTGACGAAAGCCTGGGTCGGGCACTTGTCCAGGCACGCCGTACAGCGCCCGCAGTGTTCTTCCTGGTAGGCCTGATCGATAGGTAACGGCAAATCGGTGAACAGTTCGCCAAGAAAGAAATAGCTCCCTGCGTGGCGGTTAAGCAGCATGGTGTTCTTGCCGATCCAACCAAGCCCTGCCTGATTAGCCAATCCGCGCTCCATCACCGGCGCGCTGTCGACAAAGGCGCGGTAGCCGAAGGGCCCGATCAACGCTTGAATCTGTTCGGCCAGTTGTTGCAGGCGGCGGCGCATCAACTTGTGGTAGTCGCGGCCCAGGGCGTAGCGTGAGATGTACGCGATATCCGGTTGGCCTAGGCGCTTGGCCATTGCGCTGTCAGCGGGTAAATAATCCATACGTACGGAAATAACCCGTTGCGTGCCTGGGACTAGCTCCGCAGGCCGGGCGCGTTTGCTGCCGTGACTGGCCATCCATTGCATTTCTCCTTGGTAGCCCGCGTCAAGCCAGTGCTCAAGGCGGGCTTCATGTTGGCCGGTGTCGGCGGCGCTGATGCCGAGCTGCTGAAAGCCCAGAGCCAGGCCTAACTGGCGGATCTGGTCGGCCAGGTGCAACAGTTCTGAGGTGCTGTGGTTGGAGGGCATGATTGATCAAAGTCATTAGGGTAAAAGGCAGCAGGTCTCTATAATTGTGCCAGACAATGCGATAGGTAGCATGTAATGACCACAACTTGGCCCAAGGCGGTTCACAGTGCGGCGCAAACGCGAGCGATTGATGCGGCTATTATTGCGCAAGGCGTGCCTGGGCCGCAGTTAATGCAGCGTGCTGCAGAGGCTGTATGGGCCGAGTTACAGGCCCGTTGGCCGCATGTTGGTCAGTTGACGGTGCTCTGCGGCAAGGGTAATAACGGCGGTGACGGCTTTCTGGTTGCGCGGCTGGCATTGCTGGCAGGTTGGAAGGTACACGTGCTGAGTCTTTTTGACCGTGCGGAGTTTGGTGGTGATGCGCTTCAGGCGTTGCGCGCCGCAGCCGAGGCGGGGGTTTCCATCGACACCTGGCAGCCTGGTGCCGAACTTGACGGGGTGGTGCTGGACGCGATGCTTGGCACCGGGTTGCAAGGTCAGGTGCGAGAACCGTTTTCCGTTGCGATCAGTGCGCTGAATGCCAGCGGGGTGCCAGTGGTCTCGGTGGATATCCCCAGTGGTTTGGACGCAGATACCGGACAAGTGCTGGGTGCGGCGGTCAAAGCTGCCCTGACGGTGACCTTTATAACGCTAAAGCCCGGGTTGTTAACGGCCGCCGGGCCTGATCAGACCGGTGAATTGGTTTTTGCCGGTTTAGCCGCGTTGCCTCCAGGCATGCCCAAGCCAGCGCTTGAGCGCTTGTTGCTTGCAGACTGGGCAAGCGCCTTGCCAAGCAGGCCGCGAGCCGCCCACAAAGGTCTATTCGGCCATGTTGTTCTGGTTGGCGGGGATCGCGGGATGGGTGGTGCAATCATGCTCGCAGCAGAAGCCGCGTTACGCAGTGGCGCTGGTCGGGTATCGGTGGCGACCCGCCCAGAGCATGTGGCGCCGTTGCTGAGCCGTTGCCCAGAAATCATGGCGCTGGCAATTGAAGAGGCTGAGGAGGCCGGGACACTGCTCGCGCGCGCTGATACGCTGGTGATTGGGCCGGGTCTGGGGCGCTCGGAATGGTCTCAGCAATTGTGTGAGCTGGCCATGGCTGCGGATGCGCCCAAGGTGCTTGATGCCGATGCATTAAATATCTTGGCTGAAAGCGTCGATGGTCATTTGTGGCTGTGCGACAGGGATATCATTACCCCGCACCCCGCAGAGGCCGCGCGCTTGCTTGGCTTAAAGACTGTGCAAGTGCAGGCTGACCGGGTGCAGGCGTTAAGGTCCCTTGTGGAACGCTTCGGGTGCGCCGTGGTCCTCAAAGGTGTGGGTAGTTTAGTCGCGGCGGTTGGTGATCAGGGGCAGCCGCCCGGGATTTGCACCTTTGGTAATCCAGGGATGGCCACTGCGGGTATGGGTGATGTGCTGTCCGGGGTCGCGGGAGCCTTGTTGGCGCAAGGTCTGCCGGCCGGGCAGGCCGCGCGCTATGCCGTGCTGGTGCACGCATTGGCAGGCGATACGGCGGCTCATGGGGATCATAGAGGGTTGCTTGCAGGGGATCTGATGATGCCCCTCAGGCATTGGCTCAACGCATAGGAAACAAGATGATCGAGCAGTTTTACGCAGAGGGAAATCAGGCTATGGAGGCCTTGGGTGCCGCTATTGGCAACGTCATGGAGGGGCGCGGGGTGATCTACCTGCAAGGCGATCTGGGGGCGGGCAAAACTACCCTGAGCCGGGGGCTGATCAGGGGTCGAGGTCATCAGGGCGCAGTCAAGAGTCCGACTTTTACGCTGGTTGAACCCTACGAGCTGGACTCGGGCTGTATTTACCATTTCGATCTGTATCGGTTGCTTGATCCCGAGGAACTGGAATTTCTCGGCGTGCGCGATTACTTCAATCCCGAGAGCCTGTGTCTGGTGGAGTGGCCAGATAAAGGCAAGGGAGTTTTGCCAAGTGCTGATCTGACCATTACCATAAGCCCCAAGGGCGTTGGACGTCAGCTGCACATATTGGGGCATGGTTCCCATGGTCTGGCCGCATGCCAGCGCCTACACAACAAACGGGAAGATGCACACACGTGATCAGAAATGCCGGGAGTCGAGCAATGCTCAAAGGGATGATCATCAGTCTGTGTCTGTTGATGTCGGGTCTGCTGCAGGCTGCAGATATCCAGAACGTGCGCATATGGCGCGCGCCGGACAATACTCGGTTGGTCTTCGATCTGACCGGGCCGGCTGATCACACTCTGTTTACGCTTTCCAGTCCCGAGCGCATCGTCATCGATGTAACCGGTGCCAGCTTCTCTGCCACGACCAGCGGACTACCGCTGGAAGGTACGCCGTTAACTGCGGTTCGCTCTGCCCCGCGTGATGCGTCCAGTCTGCGTGTGGTGCTTGATTTGTCCCAGCAGGTGACCGCGAAGAGCTTTGCATTACCGCCGAATCAGCAATACGGTCACCGTCTGGTGATCGATTTGTTCGATAACGATCAACCGCGCGAACGCATTTCTCTGCCCGCGCCCGATGTAGCCGCGCCACTGCCGCCAAGCACTGCCCCGAGGGCGGTAACAGAAGTCGGTGAGCGATTGATTATCATCGCGCTGGATGCTGGACATGGCGGTGAAGATCCGGGCGCAATTGGCCCTGGCGGCGTGCGTGAGAAAGAGGTGGTGCTGGCGATCTCCCGCGAACTCAAGCGCTTGATCGATGCCGAGCCGGGATTCAAGGGCGAACTGGTGCGTACGGGGGACTATTTCATACCGCTACGCAGACGTACGGAAATCGCCCGCAAGCACAATGCCGATCTGTTCGTGTCTGTGCACGCGGACGCCTTTACCCGGGCCAGTGCGTTTGGTGCTTCGGTGTTCGCGCTTTCCGATCGTGGTGCCACCTCTGAAACAGCACGCCTGTTAGCCGACCGCGAAAACCGCTCGGATCTGATCGGTGGCGTGGGCGGAGTCAGTCTGGATAATAAGGATCAGGTGCTCGCCAGTGTGCTCCTGGATCTGTCGATGACGGCCACGCTATCGGCCAGTTTGGATGTCGGCCAGCAAGTGTTGGCTGCAGTGGGCAAGATCACGCCGCTACACAAGCGGCGGGTCGAGCAGGCCGGGTTCATGGTGCTGAAGTCGCCTGACATACCCTCCATTCTGGTAGAGACTGGCTTTATCTCCAACCCTGGAGAAGCCCGGAAGCTAGTGACGAAAAGTCACCAGCAAGCCTTGGCCCGGGCCATGCATACCGGCATTCGTGACTATTTTCATCGTTATCCGCCGCCGGGCACCAAGCTCGCGGCGCTGAAGGCAGGAGGCAAATTGCAGGCGTCGCGGCCGTCAGAACACACGGTTTCTCGCGGTGATACGCTGTCGGTCATCGCCAACCGTTATGGCATCAGCGTGGCCAGTCTGCGTGAAGCCAACAAGCTGGGCAGTGACCAGATCCGCATTGGTCAGACGCTGAAAGTGCCCGCCGGCAGCATGCTCGTGCAGAATCAGCCCTGATATGGCGCGCATCGAATTATTGAGCCCCCGCCTGGCTAACCAGATTGCTGCTGGTGAAGTGGTAGAGCGGCCCGCCTCGGTTATCAAGGAGCTGTTGGAGAACAGTCTGGATGCGGGTGCTGAGCGCATCGATATTGACGTTGAGCAAGGGGGCGTCAAGCTATTGCGCGTGCGCGACGATGGCAGTGGCATCGTGCAGGACGATTTGCCGCTGGCGCTGTCACGCCATGCCACCAGCAAGATCCGCGATCTGGATGACCTTGAGCGCGTCGCCACCCTGGGCTTTCGCGGCGAGGCGCTGGCGTCGGTCAGCTCGGTCTCCAGGTTGACGCTCACCTCCTGTACCGCCGAGGCCGACCAGGCTTGGCAGGTAGAAACCGAGGGGCGGGATATGCAGCCCCAGCTGCAACCTGCAGCGCATCCTCGGGGTACCACCGTTGAAGTGCGTGACCTGTTTTTCAATACCCCGGCCAGACGCAAATTCCTGCGTACGGAAAAGACCGAATTCAGTCACCTTGAAGAGGTCGTCAAGCGCCTCGCTTTGTCGCGCTTTGATGTGGCGTTCAATCTCAGGCATAACGGGCGCACTGTGTTCAGCCTGCGTCCGGCGCATGGCGAGCAGGAGGCCCGGCGGCGGGTGGCCAGCGTGTGTGGTCCAGCGTTCGTTGAGCAGTCGCTATCCATTGATAGTGAGCGCAGTGGGCTGCGGCTATGGGGTTGGGTCGGGCTGCCGACCTTTTCGCGCAGCCAGGCGGATTTGCAGTACTTCTTTGTCAACGGCCGCATGATCAAAGACAAGCTGGTGGTGCATGCTGTTCGGCAGGCCTATCGAGATGTGCTCTTTAATGGCCGCCACCCGACCTTCGTATTGTTTCTCGAAGTGGATCCTGCGGTGGTGGATGTTAATGTGCATCCGACCAAGCATGAGGTCCGTTTTCGCGACGGACGCATGGTCCATGATTTCCTGTTCAGTACCTTGCATCGGGCTTTGGCTGCGCAGCGTCCGGGTGATCCGCCTGGTGCTGATGGGTTGGCGGGCGAATCTGTGCCCCCGGCAACGGCAAGCACTGGAGTTGCTGCAGGTGTGTTCTCAGGGCAGGGGCGGATGTCGCTGCAGGAGCCGCCAGCCAGTTGGTCCTCGCCATCGGCTTACCAGCCGGAGCGGCCCTCGATTGCCGAGGTGAGCGGCAGTTTGTCCGGTTATTCGGCGCTCTATAACGCGCAACCTGCGGGTGTAGTGCCAGCAGAGCAGGGTGACCAGCAAGATGTGCCGCCGTTGGGTTATGCCATAGCGCAGTTGCACGGGGTCTATATTCTGGCTGAGAGCGCGCAGGGTTTGGTGGTCGTCGATATGCATGCCGCGCATGAGCGTATCACCTACGAGCGCCTCAAGTTGGCTATGGATCAGGAGGGCCTGCGCGGTCAGCCTTTGTTGGTGCCTGAATCACTTGCGGTGAGTCAGCGCGAGGCCGACTGCGCCGAGGAACATGCCGATTGGTTCGCTCGCCTGGGCTTTGAGCTGCAGCGTCTGGGGCCGGAAATGTTGGGTATTCGTGAGATACCTGCGCTGCTGCGTCAGGCCGATGCGGTGCAATTGGTCCGGGATGTACTCAGTGATCTGCTGGAGTACGGCACCAGTGACCGTATCGAGGCCCACCGCAATGAATTACTATCGACCATGGCCTGTCACGGCTCGGTCAGGGCCAACCGCCGGCTGACCTTGACGGAAATGAATGCATTGCTGCGTGATATGGAGCAGACCGAGCGCAGCGGACAGTGCAATCATGGACGACCCACCTGGACACAGATGGGTATGGTCGAACTGGATAAGTTATTTCTACGTGGTCGCTGAGCCCTGGCGTTCTTTTTCCAAGCGTCATCTGGTCTATAAAGTGTATCGGAGTGTTGCGTGAATACCGTTGTCAAACCTCCGGTCATCTGTCTGATGGGGCCTACTGCATCGGGCAAAACTGATCTTGCGTTGTACCTGGCCGAGCACTTGCCGTGTGAGCTGGTCAGTGTTGATTCTGCGCTGGTCTATCGCGGTATGGACATTGGCACAGCTAAACCAGATGCCGACACGCTGGCCCGATTCCCTCATCACCTGATTGATATTCTTGACCCTGCCGAAGCTTATTCTGCCGCGCGGTTTTGTTCAGACGCCCAGTCGCTAATCAGCGATATCCACGCCCGTGGCCGTATTCCGTTGCTGGTGGGTGGCACCATGATGTACTTCAAAGCGCTCTCGGATGGGCTTGCCAGCATGCCTCCAGCAGACCCTGCGATCCGCGCGGGTATTGAGGCGATAGCCGTGACCGAAGGTTGGCAGGCTGTCCACGGCAGGCTGGCTGAAGTTGACCCGCAGGCGGCTGAACGCATTCATCCGAATGATCCGCAGAGAATCCAGCGAGCCTATGAGGTCTATCTGCTATCGGGGATCAGCCTGACTGACTGGCACCTGCGGCAAGCGTCAGAAAAAGCCTTGGGCCAGACGCCCGGCTCGTCTTTTTTGCCTTATACTATGCGTTATCTATCTATAGCTCCTGTCGAGCGCCAGATTCTGCATCAACGGATTGCTCAGCGCTTTGAATTGATGATGCAGCAGGGTCTGGTAGAAGAGGTCCAAGCTTTGTACTCCAGGTCCGATTTGCATGCTGGGCTGCCGTCGATTCGGGCAGTGGGTTACCGGCAAATATGGGATTACCTGGAGGGGAAACTCTCACGCGATGAGGCGGTCGAAAAGGGAGTTATCGCTACGCGGCAGCTAGCCAAGCGACAGCTTACCTGGTTGCGGGGTTGGAAGGCGGAGATTGAGTGGTTCGATAGCCTTGATCCGAAAAGATTTGACCAGGCCTTGAAAGCGCTTGAACCGGCCACAATATAAGTTTCCAGTGTTCTGCTAGTCTTGATTTCAGATGGTGGTTAGAAAATTGGCACCGACTCTCCTGAAGGATTATGGACAGTTCGGTTAAAACGCATTATTCAATGCTTACAAATAGGCTTTCCATAAGCCATAAGGAGTGAGGCAATGTCAAAAGGGCATTCACTACAAGACCCTTACCTGAACGTTCTGCGCAAGGAACGGGTTCCGGTATCTATTTACCTGGTCAACGGCATTAAACTGCAGGGTCAGATCGAGTCTTTCGATCAGTTTGTCATCCTGTTGAAGAATACCGTCAGTCAGATGGTTTATAAGCACGCTATTTCTACTGTCGTGCCGGGTCGTCCGGTGCGCTTGCCTGTCCAGGGCAGCGGCGATGAAGCAGAGATGGAAACACCTTGATTTTTGGGGAGGTCTGATTGTTTTTTGAGCGCCATGAAGGGGGTGAACGTGCGATTCTCGTTCACCTTGAAAGTCAGGATGAGCGCACCCGAGAAGATCCTCAGGAGTTTGTCGAGCTGGCCAATTCGGCCGGCGCCGATATAGCAGCCTTCCTCACCGTCAATCGCCACCAACCCAGCCCGCGCTTTTTGATTGGCGCTGGGAAAGTGGAGGAATTGCAGGCTAGCGTTGCCGAGCATGAAGCTGATCTGGTCATCTTCAATCACGTGCTGACACCCAGTCAGGAGCGAAACCTTGAAGGTGAGCTCAAATGCCGGGTG
The DNA here is from genome assembly GCF_000410875.1 of Halopseudomonas pelagia CL-AP6. Lineage (GTDB taxonomy): Bacteria > Pseudomonadota > Gammaproteobacteria > Pseudomonadales > Pseudomonadaceae > Halopseudomonas > Halopseudomonas pelagia. The sequence continues at coordinate 112,879 of NZ_AROI01000004.1, read as the reverse complement.
ATAGACCGGACCGGTTTGATCCTCGATATCTTCGCCCAACGAGCCCGTACCCATGAGGGCAAGCTGCAAGTCGAACTGGCGCAGCTTGACCATCTGAGCACGCGGCTAGTGCGCGGTTGGACCCACCTTGAGCGCCAGAAGGGCGGTATAGGTCTGCGCGGGCCGGGTGAAACCCAGCTTGAAACGGACCGGCGCCTGTTACGCGAGCGCATCAAGCAGATCACCCGGCGTTTGGCAAAGGTTCGCAGTCAACGCGAACAGGCCCGCCGTTCACGCCGGCGTGCTGAAATCCCGGTTGTGTCCTTGGTAGGCTATACCAATGCGGGCAAGTCGACGTTGTTCAATGTGTTGACCAGTTCAACGGTGTACGCCGCAGATCAGTTGTTTGCTACCCTGGATCCAACACTCCGGCGCATTGAACTGGACGATATAGGTCCGGCGATTCTGGCTGATACAGTCGGTTTCATCCGCCACCTGCCGCACAAGTTGGTCGAAGCTTTCCGCGCCACATTGGAGGAATCCAGTCAGGCTGATCTGCTGCTGCATGTGATTGATGCGGCTGATCCAGATCGCACTTCGCACATTGAGCAGGTGGTCAAGGTATTGACTGAAATCGATGCCATAGAGCTGCCCATTCTTGAGGTGTACAACAAGATTGATCTTCTTGAGGGCGTTGAGCCGCATATTCAGCGAGATGAATCCGGGCTGCCCGTGCGCGTCTGGGTCTCTGCTCAGCAAGGGTTAGGGTTGGAACTGGTTCAGCAGGCCATGGCGGAAAGGCTCGGTCAGGATGTGATTCAGGAGTCGATACTGCTGGAGCATGCGGAGGCCCGATTGCGCGCACAGTTTTATGCAGTGGGGGCGGTGGTAGAAGAACGCATTGCGGACGATGGCCGGCAGCAGTTGGACCTGCGCCTGCAGCGCGCTGATTTTCATCGGCTGCTTAAGCGCGAAGGTTGGTTGCCCGATGTGTTTTTGCAGCAACATACTTTGCAATAATGGGTTGCCCTACGGTTCGCTTAGGGCGAGCCAATTGCTGTAGGATTGAACAAGTATCTGGGGTGGCTTGAGAGTCATCCTGGTCTGGCAGGTTTACGAATAACGGAGAACGCTATGGCCTGGAATGAGCCTGGTGGTGGTAAAAATAACAACCAAGACCCTTGGGGTAGTGGCGGCAACAACAGCGGCAATAACGGCAATCGCGGTGGCAAGCAGGGTCCACCGGACCTTGATGAGGCGCTGAAAAAACTCCAAGACAGTCTTAACGGTCTGTTTGGTGGTAAAAAAGGCAGTGGTAACAATAGCGGTGGCAGTGGTCGCAACAGCGGTGGCGGGGCAGGTATTCCGAAGGCCGTGTGGGCCATTGCCGGTCTGGTTGTTATCGCGTTCTGGTTGTTCAGTGCGGTGTATACCGTTGATGAGCAAGAGCAGGCCATTATTCTGCGTTTTGGTGAATATCACCGCACAGTGGAATCCGGCTTGCATCTGTATTTTCCGCCGATCGAGCGGAAGTTTCAGCGTAACGTGACCCAGGTACGTTCCTATCGTCAGCAAGGCCAGATGTTGACCGAAGACGAGAATATTGTTGAGGTGCCGGTCGCCATTCAGTACCGCATTTCCAATCTTGAGAACTTTGTACTCAAGGTCGAAGATCCTGAAACCAGCTTGAGGCATGCTACTGAAAGCGCCTTGCGCCACGTGGTCGGTTCTACGTCAATGCACCAGGTGCTGACCGAAGGTCGTGAGCAGATGGGGGTTGAGACTACCGAGCGCTTGCAGCGTTATCTGGATACCTACAACACGGGTATTACCGTGGTTCAGGTGAACATCGAAAGCGCTCAGGCACCGGCCGAAGTGCAGGATGCGTTTGATGACGTGATTCGAGCGCGCGAGGACGAGGTTCGCGAGCGCAATCAGGCTGAATCCTATGCTAATGGGGTTATCCCTGAGGCCCGTGGTCGTGCCCAGCGCCTTCTCGAAGAAGCCAACGGTTACCGTGATGAAGTTGTCGCTCGCGCCGACGGTGAAGCGCAGCGCTTTAATCAGCTGTATGTTCAGTACCAAGCCTCTCCGCAGGTAATGCGTGAGCGCATGTACATCGAAACCTTGCAGGAAGTGATGACCAATACCAGCAAGATCCTGGTGTCAGGTGGTGACGGTAACAACAACCTGTTGTATCTGCCGTTGGACAAGCTGATGCAACAAGGTGGTGGCTCGTCCTCCTCCTCATCTTCTTCAAATGCAGCAGCCGGTGCTAGCGATAGTCAGGCGCGTATACCGCTTGAAATCCAGCAGCGTGATCTGCGTGCAAGGGAGTCCCGCTGATGAGCAATAAAACGGTTTTCGGCCTGATTCTGGCGCTGATAGTAGTGGTGGTTGGCTGGAACAGCTTCTTCGTTGTCAGTCAGATCGAACGCGGCATCGTGTTGCAGTTCGGTAAGGTTGTTAAAGATGATGTTCAGCCAGGTCTGCACTTCAAGCTGCCGTTTGTGCAAGAGCATCGCCTGTTTGATGGCCGGCTTCTAACGCTTGATACCGCTACCCAGCGCTATCTGACGCTGGAGAAGAAGGCGCTGATGGTCGACTCCTATGCCAAATGGCGTATCGCCAATGTTGAGCGCTTCTACACGGCAACTTCGGGTATGCGGTCCATTGCTGAAGAGCGCTTGTCGCGCCAGCTGGAGTCGGGTCTGCGCAACGAAGTGGCGCGCCGTACCCTCAATGAAGTGGTGTCCGGTGAGCGCGATCAGTTGATGGCCGATATCACCAGCACCCTGGATACCAGTGCGCGTCGCGAGCTGGGTATTGAGGTGCTGGATGTGCGGGTCAAGGCGATCGATCTGCCGCGCGAGGTGAATCGCAGCGTCTTTGAGCGTATGAGCACCGAGCGTGAGCGTGAGGCGCGTGAGCATCGAGCCAAGGGTCGGGAGCTGGGTGAAGGTATTCGTGCAGACGCTGATCGTCAGCAGCGCGTGATCCTGGCCGAAGCGTTCCGGGAAGCCGAGCAGATTCGCGGTGATGGGGATGCGCAGTCCGCTGCGATTTATTCGGAAGCTTACAACAAGGATCCTGAATTCTACTCGTTCTACCGTAGCCTCCAGGCTTACCGTGAAAGCTTCTCAAGCAAGTCCGATATTTTGGTGCTTGATCCTGATAGTGAGTTTTTCCGCTACCTTCAAGGTAATAGCGTGAGGTAGGCGGTCAACTGGCCACAGCTGCTGCCTTTGCAGGTGTGGCCAGGCAAAAACGTGATACAATCGCGCAGCCGGGGAAATCCCGGCTTTTTTGTGACCAGTGCTTGGCTGTTCTGGCTATAGTTCTGGTCTGATCGAGGGGAAACAGTGCATGTGGCAAAGTCTGGCGACTGCGCTCTGTTTAGTGCTGGTGATCGAGGGTTTGATGCCTTTTCTGGCACCAGCACGCTGGAAGCGCATGTTGGCTGAGGTGGCGCAGATAGGTGATACACCTCTGCGGCTGATCGGGCTGTCCTGCATGCTTACGGGTACCCTGTTTCTCTATCTGATTCGCTAGCAGAGTGCCGGTTTTGCCCGCATTCCACGCTTAGGAAAGGTTGTGATAATGCCGACTGTTGATAGCTGGCTGTTGCCTGATGGTATAGAAGAGGTGTTGCCTGAAGAGGCGGCGCGTATCGAAGCTGCCCGTAGGCGGCTGCTGGATCTGTTTGTCTCCTGGGGGTATGACCTGGTCATTACGCCCCATATCGAATACGTTGAATCCCTGTTGACTGGCGCCGGTCATGATCTTGAACTGCAAACGTTCAAGATGATTGATCAGCTCTCCGGGCGCATGCTCGGTCTGCGCGCAGATATCACGCCGCAGGTGGCGCGCATTGATGCGCATACCCTCGGTGCCGAGGGGCCTAGTCGGCTTTGTTATTGTGGCAGTGTCATGCATACCCGGCCCCGTGCGCTGTCTACCGCGCGCAGCGTGATCCAGTTGGGTGCGGAGCTGTATGGTGATGCGTCAAGCGCAAGCGATATCGAAATCATCAGCCTGATGCTTGAGAGCCTGAACAGTTGCCAGGTCAAAGGCGTGCATCTTGATATAGGGCATGTGGGCATCTTTCGCGGCTTAACCCAGGCAGCCGACCTGGAAGAGAGCACCGAACGGGCATTATTCGACGCACTCCAGCGCAAGGCGGTTGATGAAGTACGGCAGTTAACCGAGCCGCTGAGTCAGTCTTCGCTGGCGGCAATGCTGTGTAGTCTTGCTGAGTTATCCGGTGGGATAGAGGTGCTGGATCGGGCTCACGTGTTGCTTGACGGTGCGCCTGAGTCGGTCATGGCTGCGCTGGATGATCTGGTTGAAATAGCCCAGACTCTGGGTCGTCAGTATCCGAATATTCCGTTGTATTTTGACCTCGGTGAGCTGCGCGGCTATCACTATCACACGGGCGTGGTGTTCTCGGCGTATGTGGCGGGTGTTGGTCAGAGCATAGCTCAGGGCGGCCGGTACGATGATATCGGTCAGTACTTTGGCCGAGCACGCCCGGCTACCGGGTTTTCTACTGATCTGCGTTTGCTGGTAGAACGGGGGGTGATCACCGGTGGTGAGCGTATTCGCGGCATATGGGCTACCTACGCTAATGAGCCTGGTCTGCAGCTGGAGGTCATGGCTCTGCGTCGGCGCGGGGAGAGGGTGGTCGTCGCGTTGCCCGGCCAGATGGATTCCGAGGCGCTTGAGTATGGGTGTGACCGCATTCTGCGTTGGCGTGATAACGCTTGGCAGGTTGCTGAACTGAACAATTGATTCGATGGCTGTGCAGGCCGTTCAAATTTGAATGAGGCAAGAGCTGAAATGGGTAAGAACGTAGTCATCCTGGGTACCCAATGGGGCGATGAAGGCAAGGGCAAGATCGTTGATCTGCTCACCGATCAGGTAGCCGCCGTGGTGCGTTACCAGGGCGGTCACAATGCCGGCCACACGCTTGTCATCGATGGCGAGAAAACCGTATTGCACCTGATACCCTCGGGCATTCTTCGGGAAAATGTGCAGTGTTTCATCGGCAACGGCGTAGTGCTATCGCCGGAAGCGCTGATGAAAGAGCTCAAAGAGCTGGAAGCCAAGGGTGTGCCTGTGCGTGAGCGCTTGCGCATCAGTCCGGCGTGTCCATTGATTCTGCCTTATCACGTGGCTCTAGACCAAGCACGCGAAAAAGCGCGGGGCGAAGCCAAGATTGGTACTACTGGTCGTGGTATCGGGCCAGCCTATGAAGACAAAGTGTCTCGTCGTGGCCTGCGCGTGGCAGATCTGTTCCACCGCGAACGCTTTGCCGCCAAGCTGGGCGAGGTGTTGGATTACCACAACTTTGCCCTGCAGCACTATTACAAGGTCGATCCGGTCGATTTCCAGAAGACCCTGGACGAGGCCATGGGCTACGCCGAGTGGTTGCGCCCGCTGATGACTGACGTCACAGCGCGTCTGCATGAGCTGCGCCGCGAGAGTGCCAATATCATGTTCGAGGGGGCTCAAGGCTCGCTGCTGGATATTGATCACGGTACCTATCCCTTTGTCACCAGCTCCAACACCACGGCTGGGGGCACTGCAACTGGCTCTGGTTTTGGTCCGTTATACCTGGATTACGTGCTGGGTATTACCAAGGCTTACACTACTCGCGTCGGCTCCGGCCCTTTCCCTACTGAGTTGTTTGACGACGTCGGTGCGCGCCTTGCCGAGCGTGGTCATGAGTTTGGTTCGACCACGGGTCGTGCGCGTCGCTGTGGCTGGTTCGATGCGGTGATTCTGCGTCGGGCTATGGAAATCAACAGCATCAGCGGCCTGTGTCTGACCAAGCTGGATGTGCTGGATGGTCTGGACGTAATCCGTATCTGCATTGGTTACCGCAATGAGGATGGCGCAGTGATTGAAGCGCCTACTGATGCTGACAGCTACTTGGGGCTGGAACCGGTCTATGAGGATGTTCCGGGTTGGAGTGAGTCGACCCTGGGAGCGCAGACGCTGGAGCAGCTACCGGCCAATGCCCGCTCTTATATCAAGCGTATCGAAGAGTTGGTAGGTGCGCCGGTGGATATCATTTCTACAGGTCCGGATAGAAACGAGACGATTATCTTGCGAAAGATATTCTGATTAAAAAGGCGCCGCAAGGCGCCTTTTTAATGTCCATGCACTGGCTTGATTCAGTTGCTTGGTTAGGTGCTGTATTTTATGCGAGTAGGTGCCGGATTTGGCCCGCAGGGCAGTCGCGCAAGCCTAATCTAATGAGCGCGCGCTTTACAGAAATAATGGGGGGGTTGATGCGGATCTGGCGCGGTTGCGTCAGAAAAAAAATGGTGCCCAGGAGAAGACTCGAACTTCCACGGCCTTGCGGCCACCAGCACCTGAAGCTGGCGTGTCTACCAATTTCACCACCTGGGCGTCTTTTCGCAACGTTGGTGCTAAGCTGACCGTCTAGGTTTCGCGTTGCAACCGTTGTTGTGTTGACGGCGCGAATAATACGTAGCGCCCCAGAGCTTGTAAACCCCCTTGTGAAAAAAAGTGCAGAAACACGAGAAATAGGTGCATCTGGACGCAATTCGCGGTTCAATAGAGAGCTATGACGAAAAAACTAATATCCCAAGACTCGGCGCCTGCGTCGAGCAACTCCAAACGTACTTCCGCATCACCGGCCAACTGGGCAGCAATAGACCCAGAGGCTCATCGCGAAGCTCAGAATTACGATAACCCTATCCCCAGTCGTGAGTTGATCCTCAAGCTGCTTGAAGAACGCGGTGCGCCTGCTACGCGCGCTCAGCTGCAAGACGAGTTTGCGATCAGCGACGAAGATGGCATTGAGGCGCTTCGCCGACGCTTGCGCGCCATGGAGCGTGATGGGCAGCTCATCTATACCCGCCGCGGTGCCTATGCGCCGGTCGATAAGCTGGATCTGATCAAGGGCCGTGTCCAGGGTCACCGTGATGGCTTTGGTTTCCTGGTGCCTGACGGCGGCGGCGATGATCTGTTCCTCAGTCCGGCGCAGATGCGCCTGGTGTTCGATGGTGACCGTGTCCTCGGTCGTATTACCGGCGTCGATCGCCGCGGCCGCAGTGAAGGCACCATTGTCGAGATTCTTGAGCGCGCCCATGAGGTGCTGGTCGGCCGTTACTATACCGAGAACGGTATTGCCTACGTGGTCGCAGATAACGCCAAGATCAACCATGAGGTCTTGATTCAGCCGGGCGCCGAGGGCGGCGCACAGAACGGCCAGTATGTGGAAGTAAAGATTACCCAGTGGCCAAGTATTCATCGTCAGTCGCAGGGCGAAGTGATCGAGGTGGTAGGCGATTACATGGCTGCTGGCGTTGAGATCGAAGTGGCGCTGCGCAGTTACGATATCCCCAGCGTATGGCCTCAGGAGGTGCTTGATGAAGCGGCACGCCTGAAGGGTCACGTGGAAGACAAGGACAAGCTCAAGCGCGTCGATCTGCGTCACCTGCCGTTGGTGACCATCGATGGCGAAGATGCGCGTGATTTTGACGATGCGCTTTATTGCGAGCCACAGAAAGCCAGCGGGTGGCGCTTGTTTGCCGGCGGCTGGAAGTTGTATGTAGCGATTGCTGATGTATCGCATTACGTTCCAGTAGGCTCGGCGCTGGATCGGGAGGCTGAGTTGCGTGGCACTTCGGTTTACTTCCCTAGCGAAGTCGTGCCGATGTTGCCAGAAGCGATTTCTAACGGCTTGTGCTCCTTGATGCCCAAGGTTGACCGCTTGGCGTTGGTCTGCGAGATGACCGTGTCGAAGAGCGGTGAGCTGACGGATTATGAATTCTATGAAGGGGTTATTCACTCCCATGCGCGGCTGACCTATAACATGGTTTCGAGCATGCTTGAGCATCCACGCAGCCGCGAAGGGCAGGCGTTGATTGAAGAGCACGCCGATTTGCAGCCGGCACTGAAAAACCTGTACGAGCTATACAAGGCTTTGGCAAAAGCGCGGCAGGGCCGCGGAGCGATCGACTTCGAGACCACGGAAACGCGCATTATTTTTGGCGAGAACCGCAAGATCTCGGAAATTCGCCCCACTACCCGTAACGATGCGCACAAGATTGTTGAAGAATGCATGCTTTGCGCCAACGTCGCCACTGCGCGCTTCCTTCAGGATCTGGAATTGCCTGGGCTGTATCGTGTGCACGATGCCCCCAAGGATGAAAAGGTCGAACGCCTCCGTCAGTTCCTCGGTGCGATGGGTATGACCCTGACGCGCAAGAAAGGCACGCCAACACCCGAAGATTACAGTGCGGTGTTGCAGAAGGTGCAGGGGCGTACGGATGCTCAGTTAATTCAGACGGTCATGCTGCGTTCGCTGAGTCAGGCTGTCTACAGTCCGCATAATGCTGGCCACTTCGGTTTGAATTATGAGGCTTATACGCATTTCACCTCGCCGATTCGCCGCTATCCCGACCTGCTGACCCACCGGGCCATTCGCAGTGTCATCCGCTCGCGGAAAAAAACCGATCGGGTGCAGCGCGCTGGTGCCGGGGTGCTGCCCAAGGCGTCTATCTATCCCTATGATCTGGCGGCGCTGGAAAATCTGGGCCAGCAGTGTTCGCAAAACGAGCGGCGGGCCGATGAAGCCACGCGTGACGTGGTGAGCTGGCTCAAATGCGAGTTTATGAAAGACCGGGTGGGTGAGAGCTTCGACGGTCTGGTCACGGCCGTCACGGGCTTTGGTCTGTTTGTCGAGCTGACGGATATTTATGTAGAAGGTCTGGTGCATATCACTGCATTGCCGGCTGACTACTATCATTTCGATGCGGTGCATCATCGTTTGACTGGTGAGCGCGCAGGCAAGAGTTTCCGTCTGGGCGATACCGTCAGGGTTATGGTGGCACGGGTGGACCTGGATGAGCGCAAGATCGACTTCGAGATGGATAAGACGCAGCCGCAAGCGGCGAATGCCAATGTCGATGCCAGTCGCGCGGTGCGCCAGAAGTTGATGGATGATGCGAAAAAGGCCGGTGGTGCGGCGAGCAAGGGGCGTGCGCCCCGCTCAAAAGCGTCTTCAGGCAAGCCCAAGTCTGCTGGTGGCAAAAAACCGGCTGACAAAGCGGCTGGCCCTGCAGGGCTACCACGTGCGCCGCGGGCTCCGCGTGCACCCCGCGCTCCGCGCAAGCCGAGAGCGTGAGTTTGATATATGAGTGATAACGAATACGTCTACGGTGTGCACGCCGTACAAGCGATGCTGCAGCGCTCGCCCAAGCGGGTCAAGCAGCTTATGTTGGTGCGTGGCAGGTTGGATAGCCGCGTGCAGGCTCTGCTAGATCTCGCGGAAGCTGCAGGGGTTGGCGTGCAGCGGGTGTCACCAGACGATCTGGATAAGGTCGCCGAAGGAGTGCATCAGGGGGTCGTCGCGTCGGTGACGCCGAGTCAGATGTGGTCGGAGGATATGCTCGACAATCTGCTCGATAAGCTCGAGGGTCCGGCCTTGCTATTGGTGCTGGATGGTGTGACCGACCCGCATAACCTCGGCGCCTGTCTGCGCAGCGCCGATGCGGCGGGTGCGCACGCCGTGATTATCCCGCGGGACCGTTCCGCCAGTTTGTCGCCAACGGTGCGCAAGGTCGCTTGTGGGGCTGCTGAGACCGTTCCGCTGGTTGCCGTGACCAATCTTGCGCGCACATTGAAGCAACTGCAGCAGCGTGGGCTATGGATTGTCGGCACGGCAGGAGAGGCTGAGCAGTTGATTTACCAGGTAGACCTCAAAGTCCCCAGTATTATTGTGATGGGCGCTGAGGGTAGTGGTATGCGCCGCTTGACGCGCGAGCATTGCGATTATTTGGCTAAGCTACCAATGGCGGGCAGTGTGAGTAGTCTTAACGTATCGGTGGCCAGTGGCATCTGTCTGTTTGAAGCGGTTCGGCAACGGACGCAGGGCTAAGCGATAAGCGGCAAGGCAGGGCTAAAGCCAAAACCAAAACCCAAGCCGATCTCCAGTCTTGGCGCCGTTCCCGCGAAAGCGGGAATCCATTTTGGCCTGATATTTATCGAGCAGGGGACCGACGTTCTTCAGAATCGCGTTATTCCTCCGGTTTGTAGCTTGCCGCTTCCAGCTTAAAGCTTGCCTCTTCCCCCTCTCTCCCCTAGAATATGCGCCCCAAACTAGAGTTCTACTCCTTGCCAGACCATGTTGGGTGGCTGGCTACAACCCGTAAGGAGCACTTATGCGTCATTACGAAATCGTATTTTTGGTTCACCCGGATCAAAGTGAGCAGGTCGGCGGCATGATTGAGCGCTACACCAAGCTTATTGAAGAAGATGGCGGCAAGATTCACCGCCTGGAAGATTGGGGCCGTCGTCAACTGGCTTACCCAATCGACAAGATCCACAAAGCCCACTACATCATGATCAACGTCGAGTGCAGCGCTAAGGCACTGGAAGAGTTGACTGAGAACTTCCGTTACAACGATGCCGTTATCCGTAACATGGTCATCCGTCGTGACGAAGCCATCACCGAGCAGTCCGACATGCTCAAGCCGGAAGATACCGGTCGTGGCGAGCGTCGTGAGCGTCGTGAGCGCACCGAAGGCGACGACAACGATTCGGAAAACGACAGCGACAACGCTGACGACAACGACAACGACGGCGACGACGAGTAAGTCATCCCGCTCCCACTTTCCAGTATCTAAGGAGACGCTGCCATGGCACGTTTTTTCCGCCGCAGAAAGTTCTGCCGTTTCACCGCTGAAGGCGTTAAAGAGATCGATTACAAAGATCTGAACACCCTCAAGGCTTACATCACCGAAACCGGCAAGATTGTTCCTAGCCGTATTACCGGTACTAAAGCCAGATACCAGCGTCAGCTGGGTGTTGCTATCAAGCGCGCCCGTTACCTGGCGCTGCTGCCTTTCACCGACAGTCATAGTCGCTGATAAGCAGGTAATGACGTAATCAGGGAAACCGAACCAGCATGCGTGGGTTAGCGGAATACATCATGCGCGGTCGCAAGCAAGCCACTCTGGTAGTGGCTATTGCAGCGGCTATACCCCTGTTGTTCTGGGTCAGTGCTGCGGCACTGGCGTTGGTCATCTTGCGCCGCGGCTTGAATGAAGCGCTCCCGGTTATCATCTGGGGTGCTTTACCGGCCTTGGCCTGGGCGTTGATGGGTGATCTGACGCCCTTGTTGGTGATTCTTGGTGCTGCCGGTATGGCGGCGCTGCTGCGTGAGAAGCAAGAGTGGTCCAATGTCTTGCTGGTTGTGGTGCCGCTGGGCGTAGCCTATGCGTTGCTGCTCATGAGTGTACTGGGAGAGCCGCTACAGGCGCTGGCAGTGCAGATTCAAGAGCGCTTGCCACAACTGATGGCTGACATGGGTGGCTCCGTTGACGAGGCCAGCATGGCTCGGCTCGAGGCGCTGCTGGTGCCGGTTCTGGCGGGTTTGACGGGTGCGGTGCACGCGCTGATGGCGTTGGTCAGTCTGATGATTGGTCGCTCCTGGCAAGCGGGCCTGTATAACCCAGGCGGGTTTCGCGCCGAGTTTCATCGGCTGCGCTTGTCGCCTTTGGTAGCCGGTGCCCTGTTGGTGTTGACGCTGTTCAGTCCGCAGTTCGGGCAGATGGCGCTGTTGGCACCCGTTGCCAGCCTACCGTTGCTGATTGCCGGGTTGGCGTTGCTGCACGGCTTGGTCGGCATTAAGAAGCTGGCTTTGGTATGGCTGGTGATACTCTATGCGGTGTTTGTTTTTGCCGCTCAGATTATGTATCCCCTGATTATGTTTTTGGCATTTATAGATAGTCTGTTCGATTTTCGTGCTCGTATTGCACCGGCCCAAGGGCCGCGCGACGATGACGATTCGAATGGCCAAGTTTGAATTTTAGAGGTCATCGCAATGGAAGTTATCCTGCTCGAAAAGATCGCGAATCTGGGTAACCTTGGCGACAAGGTTGCTGTCAGCGCCGGTTACGCACGTAATTTTCTCCTGCCTTTTGGCAAAGCCACTCCGGCCACTGCTTCCAACCTGGAAGCCTTCGAAGCTCGCCGCGCTGAACTAGAGCGTATCGCTGATGAGAAGAAAGCCGAAGCTGAAGCCCGTGCGGCCAAGCTGGAAGGTCTGACTGTGACCCTCTCCGCCAACGCTGGCGAAGAAGGCAAGCTGTTCGGTTCCATCGGTACTCGCGACATCGCCGATGCTGTGACCGCTGCTGGCGTCAACATCGAGAAAAGCGAAGTACGTCTGCCTGAAGGTCCGCTGCGCAACGTTGGTGAGTTCGACGTTGCTCTGCACCTGCACACAGATGTAGAAGCTACCGTCAAGCTGGTCGTTGTAGCCGGTTAATACCGCTGCACAGGCCCGACAGGCTGGTTGCCGATAACCCAAGGTCGTCGGTAGATGAGTTCGTCGGGCTTTCCAGTTAGACTAGTCAACACGGTGCCTGTCCTGGACAGGCGCCGTGTTGTTATTTTATCTCCCCGGTTTTTGTCCTGAGCCTGTACCGATGAACGAGTCGAACTACACCAACACTGCGGAACTTGACCTGCAAACCTCTGCACTGAAGATTCCGCCGCACTCGATCGAAGCTGAGCAGGCCGTGCTCGGCGGTGTCATGCTGGAGAACACGACTTGGGAGCGAGTGGTTGAGCTGCTCAGTGAGCCGGATTTTTATCGCCACGATCACCGTCTGATCTTCCGCGCCTTAGCCAGCCTGGCCTCGCGTAATCAACCCTTTGACGTGGTCACCCTGGCAGAAGAGCTGGATCGTGACGGGCTGATCGATCAGGTCGGCGGTCTGGCCTACCTGGGGCAGTTGGCGAAAAACACGCCGTCGGTCGCCAACATCAGCGCTTATACGCACATCATTCGCGAGCGCTCGACGCTGCGTAAACTGATCAGCACCAGTTCGGATATCGCCGATAGCGCCTTCAACACCAAGGGCAAACAAGCCAACCAGATTCTCGATGACGCCGAACGGCAAATTTTTGCGATTGCCGAGAGCCGCCCGAAAACCGGTGGACCGGAATCGGTGAATACCTTGCTGACCAAGGCGATTGACCGTATCGATACCCTGTTTAACAGTGATGGGGCGATTACCGGCCTGTCCACCGGCTTTGCCGATCTGGATGAAATGACCTCGGGTTTGCAGCCCTCTGACCTGGTGATTATTGCTGGCCGTCCGTCGATGGGCAAAACCACCTTTGCGATGAACCTGGTCGAGAACGTGGTTATGCGTTACGACAAGGCCGTGCTGGTGTTCTCCCTGGAGATGCCAGGTGATTCACTGGTCATGCGTATGTTGTCGTCCCTGGGCCGGATTGATCAGAGCAAGGTCAGGGCAGGGCGGCTTGAAGATGATGACTGGCCAAGGCTGACCTCGGCGGTCAACCTGCTTAACGACCGCAAACTCTTTATCGACGATACCGCCGGGCTGTCACCTATGGAGATGCGCGCCCGCGCTCGCCGCGTAGTACGTGAGCACGGCGAGATCGGCATGATCATGATCGACTATCTGCAGTTGATGCAGATCGGCGGTACCTCGGAGAACCGGACCAACGAGATCTCGGAGATTTCGCGCTCGCTTAAAGCGCTGGCAAAAGAATTCAACGCGCCCGTGGTTGCCTTGTCGCAGCTGAACCGCTCACTGGAGCAGCGCCCAAACAAGCGCCCGATCAACTCCGACTTGCGTGAGTCCGGTGCGATCGAGCAGGACGCGGATGTGATCATGTTCGTTTATCGGGATGAGGTTTATCATCCGGATACCCAGGATCAGGGTATCGCCGAAATTATTATTGGCAAGCAGCGGAACGGACCTATCGGCAGCATTCGATTGGCCTTTCTCGGCAAATTCACCCGTTTTGAAAATCTCGCACCCGGTTCCTATTCCGGGTACGGCGATATGGAGTAAGCATGTCCATCAGCATGCCGGCTGCGAAGCCGCTGTTTGATTATCCTAAGTACTGGGCCGAGTGTTTCGGCCCGGCACCTTTTTTGCCCATGAGCCGGGACGAGATGGACCTGCTTGGTTGGGACAGCTGCGACATCATCATCGTCACTGGCGACGCCTATGTTGATCACCCGTCCTTCGGCATGGCGATCATTGGCCGTTTGCTGGAGGCCCAGGGGTTCCGGGTCGGGATCATCAGCCAGCCGGACTGGCAGAGCAAAGAAGCATTTATGCAGCTGGGCAAGCCGAACCTGTTCTTCGGTGTGGCTGCCGGCAATATGGATTCGATGATCAATCGCTATACGGCGGATCGCAAGATCCGTTCGGATGACGCCTACACGCCCGGCGGCAAGGCCGGCAGTCGGCCGGATCGCGCCAGCCTGGTCTACAGCCAGCGCTGCCGTGAGGCCTTTAATGATGTGCCTGTGGTGCTCGGCGGCATCGAAGCCTCGCTACGCCGCATCGCGCATTATGACTACTGGCAGGACAAAGTGCGCCACTCGCTGCTGCTAGATGCCAAGGCCGATATTCTGCTGTACGGCAACGCCGAACGGGCTGTAGTCGAGATTGCCCAGCGCCTGAGCCGCGGGGAAGATATTCAGTCCATCACCGATATTCGTGGCACCGCTTTCATGCGCCGCGACACGCCGCAGGGTTGGTTCGAGCTGGATTCGACGCGTATTGATCGGCCGGGCAAGGTCGACAAAATCATCAACCCCTATGTGAATACCCAGGATACCAGTGCCTGCGCGGTTGAGCAGGAGAAAGGGCCGGCCGAGGACGGTCTGGAGGAGGGCGTTCAGGTAGTGCAACTGCTGCCGCACCCGCGTCTGGAGCGGGACAAGACGGTCATCCGCCTGCCATCTTACGAGAAGGTCAAAAGTGATCCGGTGCTTTATGCGCATGCCAACCGCGTACTGCACCTGGAAACCAACCCGGGCAATGCGCGCGCACTGGTGCAGCGGCACGCTGAGAAGGATGTGTGGTTCAATCCTCCGCCGATTCCGCTAACCACCGAGGAAATGGATTACGTGTTCGGGCTGCCTTACGCGCGGATACCGCACCCCGCCTATGGCGATGCCAAGATTCCGGCCTACGAGATGATTCGCTTTTCAGTGAATATCATGCGCGGCTGTTTTGGCGGTTGTACCTTCTGTTCGATTACCGAACATGAGGGGCGGATTATCCAGAACCGCTCGCATGAATCGATCATTCGCGAGATTGAAGAGATACGCGACAAGGTGCCAGGCTTTACTGGCGTGATTTCCGATCTGGGTGGGCCGACGGCGAACATGTATCGCATCGCCTGCAAGAGTCCCGCAATTGAAGCAGCTTGCCGCAAGCCCTCCTGCGTATACCCCGGTATTTGTGAAAACCTCAATACCGACCATTCGTCGCTGATAGGTTTGTACCGCAAGGCGCGCGAACTACCGGGTGTGAAAAAGATTCTGATCGCTTCCGGGCTGCGTTATGACCTGGCTGTTGAGTCCCCCGAGTACGTCAAGGAACTGGTCACGCACCATGTCGGCGGTTATCTGAAGATCGCCCCCGAACATACCGAGCAGGGTCCGCTGACCAAGATGATGAAGCCGGGTATCGGCAGTTACGATACCTTCAAGCGCCTGTTCGAGAAGTACACCAAGGAAGCGGGCAAGAAGCAGTACCTGATTCCCTATTTCATCGCTGCGCACCCAGGCACCTCTGACGAGGACATGATGAACCTGGCGTTGTGGCTGAAAACCAATGATTTTCGCGCTGACCAGGTACAGGCCTTCTATCCCTCGCCGATGGCGACCGCGACGGCCATGTATCATTCGGGCAAGAACCCGCTACGCCGGGTTACTTACAAGAGCGATACCGTCAACAGCGTTAAAGGCGAGCGGCAGCGGCGGCTACACAAGGCTTTCCTGCGTTATCACGACGCAAAGAACTGGCCGCTATTGCGCGAAGCATTGCAGGAGATGGGACGGGGTGATCTGATCGGGAATAGCAAGCAGCATCTGATTCCTACGTACCAACCTGCCGTCGAAGGCTACACCAGTGCCAGGAAAAAGCAGTCGACACCGGCGAAAGGACCGCGTCAGGGCGCTCTGTTAACGCAGCATACAGGTTTGCCTCCGCGCGATACCGGCAAGGGCAAGGGTGGGGCAGCCGGAGCTGGGGCAGGCCATCCTGGAACAGGCCGACCTGTGGCCGCCAGTGGCGGGATTAGTCATCCATCTATTGGCAAGCCCGGTGCAGGCCGTCCGGTAGCAGGAAAGAAAACTACCCGGAAGAAAGCCGGTCGACCCAGCACTCGGCTATCGACACGATAATATTTACCTAATCGTGCGCTTGAGCATTTCCGTTTAAGTTACCTGTACCAACAACAGGAGACGGGCAATGTCGGAGAGCGTGGCGAAGGTGAAGGGGTTAATCGCGGCGAGCAAAATACTGGGGTCCTATTGTGCAATCTATGCCGCGACATATGCGGCAGTCGCTGGCGGGCTGCCAGGCGAATTCGTCGATTATCAGGCCGGCGAGTCTTGCCCTGGCCCCTAGCTTTTTTGCTCAATCCAGAAGTTCAGTTGATCGCGTAGTTGCGCTAGCTCAACCGGCTTGGAAATGTGCCCGTTCATACCTGCCAGCCTTGAACGTTCGCGGTGTTCTGGAAGGATGTGTGCGGTAAGCGCGATAATGGGGATCGGCTCCCGAGCGCAGGCGCGCTCCCATTGACGGATCAGCTCGGCAGCGGTAAAGCCGTCCATCTCCGGCATTTCACAGTCCATCAGAATCAGATCATAGTTACCGGTCTGCGCCTGCAGCACGGCCTGTTGACCGTTTTGAACCGAATGCACCTGGATGTTGAGTTTGCCCAGCATTCCGCGAATGACCTTGGTCGATATGGTGTTATCTTCTGCAACCAACACCCTGAAACCTTCATGAAGCGGTTCCTGGCGAAGCTCGGATAGCGCTTCGTCTGCTGGCGTTTCACTGTGTTGACTGTGTTGCAGCCATTCGTCAATCAGTGTGGTACGCAAGGTGTAACCAGCCACAGGCTTGCTGAGTATTCGGCGGATCCCGGCGTTGCGCGCTATGATCCGGCTGGGCGCCTGGTTGATCCCCGTGAGCATGATAATCAGCAGTTGGTCTCGCAGGGCGGCATCTTCCTTGATCCGACTGGCCAGCTCAAGCCCGCTCATGCCTGGCATGTTGTGGTCAACGAGCAGGATATCAAACGGGGTGCCCAGGTTCGTTTGCGTTCGCAGCAACGCCAGGGCTTCTTTCCCGCCGGCAACGCACTGGGCTTGCATGCCCCAGGCATTACACTGTTGCTGCAGTACCTTGCGACAAGTGGCGTTGTCATCCACGATCAGGACCCGTCGATCGAGTAGACAGCGCCCTTCGGCATCGGGTTCGATAAATGCGTGGGTTTCATCCAGGGGCAGAGCGAACCAGATTGAATTGCCCTGATCCGATGCGTATTTGATGCCCACCTGCCCCGACATCATATGAATGAGTTGGCTGGCGATGAGCAGGCCGAGATGTCCATTGCTATCCGCTTGATCAAGCAGTCTGGAGGACTTTGGTAGTACCTTGATCAGGCAGTCGCGCGCCTCTTCCGGCATTGGGGTGCCGGAATCCTGTACCGCGAAACGCAATTGCTGGCTGGTCCCCTGCGGCTCAACGCCTACAGTCAGTAGGATTTCGCCTTGCTTGGTGAATCGCAGTGCGTTGCCTAGCAGGTTCATCAGTACCTGACGCAGCCGGGTGGGATCGCCGCTAATGGTGCGCGGCACATCAGCATGGACGAAGCTGATCAGCTCAATGGCCTGATTGTCAGCCCGGTTGCGGAAGATATCCAGACAATCGTTGACCAGTGCATGCAGATCGAACTGCACGGTTTCCAGGGTCATCTGGCCCGACTCCAGGCGCGACATGTCGAGGATCTCGTTGATCAGATTTAGCAGGTCATTGCCTGAGCCGTGGATGGTTTGCACGTAGTCGCGCTGTTTAGCGGAGAGCGCGGTATCCAGAAGCAGCTCGGACATCCCCAGTACACCGTTCATTGGCGTGCGAATTTCATGGCTGATGCGGCCAAGAAACTCCGCTTTAGCCCGTCGTTCGGCTTGCCGGGTGGCCTGGGTCTGGCGCTGGCTGACGCGCTGGGCGAGCAGTCTCTGGGCGCGGTTGTGCAGGCTCCAGGCGAAGCACACCATAGCCAGCCAGACCAAGGTGTCAAACAGATGGTCGGCGATTAGACGTTGGTCGTCGATCCAACTCAGGGCGACCGCGCACAACAGCAGTGCAGCGCCCGCCAGGAAGGGCTTGTTGATGGGTTGCCGACGCAGCCGCAGAAATGCCAGCAGGATGATAATCATCAGCGCAAGACAGAGCTGGATGACCACGGCAATGCCGGCAAACAGAGATGAGCGCAATGCCGCCACCACCACCAATATCGCCAGTGCCGCACTCATCAAGCTGATGATCAGAGTCAGCCGCTGGTGAACGCGCAGATCCGGGCCGGGCAGCAGGCTCAGCAATAGTAGCGCCAATAACGGATAAGCGGCGAGCTGCAGCAGTTCGGCGCTGTTGCCATGCAGTAAAGGCGCCTGGCTAGAGACCCAACTGATTGCGCTGAGATTAGCTAAGCAGAGGATCAGCGCCGCGCCAGCCAAGAGCAGGTGAAATGGGTCGCGATTGATACTGCCGTGCAGTAGCCCGTGCAGGGCCAATGCCAACAGCAAACCAACCAGAATGCCCTGCAGCGCTTGATGGGCGCCATGAATGGCCGCCGCTTCATGGGCGTCCATTACCGTCAAAAAAGTGCTGGTTGGATAATCATTCTGCAGGCGCAAATACAGGGTGTACTCTGCACCGGGAGTAATATCCACCGCAAAGGCAAAGCCAGGCTGCTGCAATAGACGCGGGTCCGCCGGGGCCTCGGAACCACTTTGGTAGTCGGCCGCCACGGCATCGCCGCGCAGGAGGTACAAGCTGATTCGCTCAATTGCCGGGTTATCAAGCCGTATCTGTTGGGCGCCGCTGCGAGTCATCGGGATTTTTACCCATAACGCAGTGCCAGCGCCCGATATTTTCAGTGCTCCGGGCGGGCTGGGAATAAAGCGGTTGGCGTAGCGATTGGAGGTAATATCGGCCAGACCCAGGACGCCTGTTGTATCGACAAGGCTGTAATGGGTTGGCGCGGGTGATTCGGTTGCAGCCACCCAGTTGGTCGCCAGCATAATGATCCCTGCCAGCAGGGTGAGGATCAACCAGCTTGCTTGCTTCACTATGACGTGTGTCCTGTCCATGGGCAATTGACGACCAGCGTCGGGTATCGAATCGATAAGAAGTATAGCTTAATGCACAAGGCTGCCAACCTGCACGGGCCAGTCTGAATACGGGTTATGACTGGCCAGTGCATCCACGCTGAGGCAGTATCAAAATGCTTGATGCGCGATGGCTCAATGCTGGTCCCTGGCGATGGCGCGATAACCAATATCCGAGCGGCAAAAGCTGCCCTTCCAGTTCACCTTGTTCGCCAACGCGTAGGCATTTTGCTGGGCTTCAAGGATGCTGTCGCCCAGTGCGGTAGCGCAGAGCACTCTGCCGCCACTGCTGACGACGGCTCCATCCTTATTTAGCGCAGTACCCGCATGGAAAATCTTGCCCTGGGCACTCACGGCTTGTTCCAGGCCTTCGATGGTATCGCCTTTGGCATAGTCCGCAGGATAGCCGCCTGCGGCAATCACCACACCCAGACTAGGCCGGGCGTCCCAGTTCGCTTCTGCCTGGTCCAACTGGCCGGCCAAGGCTGATTCGATAAGCTCTACTAGGCTGGATTGCAATCTCAGCATGATCGGTTGAGTTTCCGGATCGCCGAAACGACAATTGAACTCGATCACCTTGGGGTTACCCAGGGTATCAATCATCAGTCCGGCATACAGGAAGCCGGTATAGATGTTGCCCTCGGCTGCCATCCCGCGAACGGTCGGCCAGATCACTTCATCCATGACGCGCTGATGCACGCTATCAGTCACCACTGGCGCCGGGGAATAGGCGCCCATACCGCCAGTGTTCGGGCCGCTGTCGCCATCGCCGACTCGTTTGTGGTCCTGACTGGTCGCCATGGCCAGTACGTGCTCGCCATCGACCATGACGATAAAGCTGGCTTCTTCACCGTCGAGAAACTCCTCGATTACGACCCTGGAGCCGGCCGCGCCAAAGGCATTGCCTGCGAGCATGTCACGCACGGCATTCTCGGCTTCCTGTAGCGTCATCGCGACAATGACACCCTTGCCAGCGGCCAAACCGTCAGCCTTGATGACAATGGGTGCGCCTTTTTCATGCAGATAGGCCAGCGCCGGTTCGACTTCAGTAAAGTTCTGGTAGTCGGCGGTAGGAATCTGGTGCCGGGCAAGAAAGTCCTTGGTGAAGGCCTTTGAGCCCTCCAGCTGCGCGGCGCCAGCGGTTGGGCCGAAACAGGGCAGATCGCGCGTGCGAAACAGATCGACTACGCCAGCGACCAAGGGCGCTTCCGGCCCGACGATAGTCAGTTGTACGTTGGCTGCGGCAAAGTCAGCCAGTTTATCCAGTTCAAGTACGTCTATGGCGACGTTTTCGCACTTAGCTTCGGTGGCTGTGCCGGCGTTGCCAGGGGCGACGAAAACAGTCTCGACTCTGGCGTCCTGAGCGACCTTCCAGGCCAGCGCGTGTTCGCGCCCGCCACTACCGATAATCAAAACGTTCATGCAATCTCCTTTGCAGCTCTATCAGTGTCTGAAATGCCGCATGCCGGTAAATACCATGGCTATGCCCGCTTCATCGGCGGCGGCGATGACTTCAGCATCGCGCATCGAGCCGCCGGGTTGGATTACCGCGCTGATGCCATTGGCGGCAGCGTTATCGATACCGTCGCGGAACGGAAAAAAGGCGTCGGACGCCATGACTGCGCCCTGTACCTGCAAGCCAGCATGTTCGGCCTTGATAGCCGCGATACGCGCGGAATTGACGCGGCTCATTTGTCCGGCACCAATGCCCACGGTTTGGCGCTGGCTGGCGTAGACAATGGCGTTGGATTTGACGAATTTGGCCACTTTCCAGGCGAAAATCAGGTCGTGGATTTCCTGCTCGGTAGGGGCGCGCTGCGTCACGATCTTCAGATCTGCCGCGGTAATCATGCCGGTATCGCGGCTCTGCACCAGCAATCCGCCATTCACCCGCTTGAAATCCAGGTCTGCATGGCTGGTGGCAGACCATTCACCGCATTCCAGCAGGCGCACATTGGCTTTGGCGGCGACGATCTCGCGGGCAGCGGCGCTGATCCGTGGGGCAATAATGACTTCGACGAACTGGCGATCAACGATGGCCTGTGCGGTAGCGGCATCGAGTTCTCGGTTAAAGGCGATGATGCCGCCAAAAGCAGATTCGGCGTCGGTCGCATACGCTAGCTCATAGGCCTGACGAATACCGCCTTCATTCTCTGGCACAACAGCCACACCGCAGGGATTGGCGTGCTTGACGATCACGCAGGCTGGCTTGGTGAAGCTCTTTACGCATTCAAGTGCGGCGTCGGTGTCGGCAACATTATTGTAAGACAGCTCCTTGCCCTGTAATTGCACTGCGGTTGCTATGCACGCCTGAGTCGGACTGGCTTCGCGATAGAAGGCTGCCGCTTGGTGCGGGTTCTCGCCGTAGCGCATGTCCTGCACTTTGGTAAACTGGGTGTTGAATGTACGTGGGAAGTTTGCGCGTTCAGCGGTGCTCAGGGTGTCGCGCTGCTGGTCGATGGTGCCTAGGTAGTTGGCAATCATGCCGTCATAAGCAGCGGTATGCTCGAACGCCTTGAGCGCTAGGTCAAAGCGTTGCGCATAGGTTAGCCCGCCGTGCTTGAGGGCGTCGGCAATAGCGGTATAGTCGCTGGCGTTAACCACGATCGCGACGTCCTTGTGGTTCTTCGCTGCCGAGCGAACCATGGTGGGGCCGCCGATATCAATGTTTTCGATTGCATCCGGCAGGCTGCAGCCTGGCTTGGCAACGGTAGCCGCGAACGGATACAGGTTGACCACCACCATGTCGATCGGCTGAATGCCATGCTCCTGCATTACCGGACCGTCGATATCCCGCCGGCCCAGTATGCCGCCATGAATCTTCGGGTGCAGGGTCTTTACCCGGCCATCCATCATTTCCGGGAAGCCGGTGTAGTCGGCCACTTCCACGGCGGCAATGCCTTGCTCGCGTAATAACTTGAAGGTGCCACCCGTGGAGAGGATCTCTACACCTTGGGTGCTGAGTTCACGGGCAAATTCGACGATGCCGGTCTTGTCGGAAACGCTGATTAACGCACGACGTATCGGCAGGCGAGAAGTTTGGTCGGTCATCTTCATTCCAGATCAGATAATGGGTTGTGTACAGCTTCGGGGTGTAAACCAGAAACCGAGAGCGGGGTTTTGCCGGCTTGGCTCAGAGCAATCCGTATTGCTTGAGCTTTTTGCGCAGGGTGCCGCGGTTGAGGCCGAGAATTTCTGAGGCGCGCGTCTGATTGCCTTTAACGTGTTCCATCACGCTTTCCAGCAGCGGCGCCTCCACTTCGCAAAGGACCATGTCGTAAACGTCGGTGACGTCCTGTCCATCCAGATGTTCAAAGTAATTTTTCAGCGCTTGTTCGACACTGTTGCGCAGGGTGCGGCTACTCTGGCTGAGTTTGTCAGGGGCAATATAAAGGTTCTTTTCAGCTAGGTCGCTCACGGGGTCTGTTCCAATAATGTCTGAGGCGTTTAAAAGGCTCATGCCGCAAGGTCTCCTTCCAACAAGCGGGTAAAAAAAGTCTGAATGCTATGACGCTGCCGTTCGGGGCATTCAAGCCGATTGAACTGGCGTCGGAAATCCTCTGCGCCAGGCAGCGTCTGCAAGTACCAACCAACATGCTTGCGCGCAATGCGCAGGCCCTGATGCTCTCCGTAGAAGGTATGCAGTGCCTGTAGGTGGTCCTGCAGGATGTCGCGCTGCCAGTCCAGTGCTGGAGCAGGCAGGAGCTCGCCAGTCTTAAGAAAATGATTTATTTCGTTGAAGATCCATGGGCGGCCCTGCGCTGCCCGGCCGATCATGACGGCGTCGGCTCCGGTGTGTTTGAGTACCGCCAGGGCTTTCTGTGGGGAATCGATGTCGCCGTTGGCAAACACGGGTATGTCGATCGCTTGTTTGATCGCGGCAATGCTGTCGTATTCTGCGTGACCGGTATACAACTGGGTGCGGGTGCGTCCATGTACGGCGAGGGCTTGAATGCCTGCGGCCTCGGCTATTTTTGCAATCTGCAGACCGTTGCGCTGCTGCTCGCACCAACCGGTACGGATTTTCAGCGTAACCGGCAGGTTGACGGCCTTGACTACGGCCTCAAGTATTTCGCCCACCAGTTTCTCGTCACGCATCAGGGCCGATCCAGCCGCCTTGTTGCAGACTTTTTTCGCCGGGCAGCCCATATTGATGTCAATAATCTGGGCCCCAAGCTGTTCGTTCATGCGCGCGGCTTCGGCCATCATCTCGGCATCCGCGCCAGCGATCTGTACGGAGCGCGGTTCGCTTTCGCCGGTGTGATCCAGACGCTGACGGGATTTGCGACTGTTCCAGAGGCGCACGTCGCTGGTGACCATCTCCGATACCACCAGCCCGGCGCCCAGGCGACGGCACAATTGCCGGAAAGGCAAATCGGTAACGCCAGCCATAGGGGCCAAAATGACCGGGTTGGCGAGTTGGTAAGGTCCGATACGAGTCACTGCCTGGTCCATCCCTGTACTCTTCTGTGATCGCTGCTGTTCGCTGGCACGTCTGAGGTCCCTGCGCGGGGGTAAAGACGCAAGGAGTCAGGGTCAAGTAATGTGAAAAGGGCAGTAATGATACCCGCTATGGATGACCATATAAAGACTGCGTTGGATGATTTTTGAGCAGATCGGCTGAACGGCTCAGGGGCTGAGAAAATCCAGGTTATAACTGGCCGCTTGCGGCCCAGGGTCGAGCATGCTGAGCCCGACATGGACCGGTGTTTGCGGTGGCATCAGAGTCGAACCAGCCAGCTCGCCACCCAGGTACTCGGCTGGGCGGAACAGTTTGCTGCTCAGTTCGCGGCCGCTTAAATCGGTGAAAATCATGCGCAGTACTGGAAATGGCTGCGCGAAGTCGGCTCGGTTGTAAAGAATGACATCGATGGCCAGCGCGTTGGGGAAATCGGCATGCGGCCTGACCACCAGATTGCTACTGCGGATAAGCTCGATATTGACCCTGGCCGGCAACTCGCAGCCTGCCAGAAAGCAGATCTGCTCCATCATAGGGCGGCTACGCGCGTCGTGAGCAAGGGAGGCATAATTGTAGATCAGCGCCTGGCTGAGCAGGGCCAGCGCAGCCAGGGCGCTGAGTACACCCCATAGCCATTGATGGCGGGGGCGTCTGGCTAGGGGGCGATCATCCAGGTAGAGCGGTTCGTCGACCACATCCGGCAGGCTGAGGTGATCAGCAAAGCTAGGCTCGCGACGCTTATCAGTTGGTCTTTGCGATTCTGTATAGGCGCTGTCACCGAAGGTGGAGGGGAGAGGCGCGTCAGGTTTGCCTGCTGCAAAGCCGGCTGGTTGATCGCGCAGAAAAATTCCGCGATCGCGGGCCGCTGTTAGCGGACGCATGGGCTCAGGCATGTGCATACCGAACAGCCGTGTTTTATCCTCTGCCCCAGGCGAGGTAATAGTAGGCTCGATGGGATCCGGGCGCGGCTCGAAATCCCGTGATCTGGCTGCTGCCTTGAATGCGTCGTGGAGTTCCATATCATCCAGCGCATCGGGGTCCTGCGCCAAACGTGCCGTCTCGCTCTCCAAATCGTTATCCAGATTGAACTCAAGGTCCCAAGCGGCTGCGCTTTCCGGGTCGGAGTCAAAGTCGAAGGCTCGGTCTATCTCGTCATCTGTCGGGCCCCGAGCACTTTGTTCTGTGCCCGTTAGAGGAGATTCAGTGGCGGGCTCTGTAGTCAGTTCTGACCGTATGGCCTGATCGGACTGGTGTTTTTTCACGGGGTCTGGAGGGTTGTTTGCCTTTTCAAGGGGAGATGCCTCGGCCGCGTCGTGGCGAGTAAGGGCGTCTGTTCCTGGGTCATATTCAGAGCTAGGCTGCTCCGACGCCAGGGGCGTGTCCGTCAGCTTATCGATTGCGGTCAGATCCACAGCGGGATGCGCCGTTCTGGCGTCCGGGTTGATTTCTTCAAGGATGGACTCATCCAGCCCGAGCGCTTCCAGATCCAGATCATCCAGATCCAGATCATCGTGAATTAACAATGCGCCTTGATGCGGGATCTGAGCTTCAGGGCCGCTGGGTTGCGGCGCTGGCTCTGCACTCGAGGTGGCGGCAGATCCGGTTCGGCGTTCGGGCTGCGCCTGAGCGCTAGCGTCGAACACCTTGAGGCAGGCACCGCAACGTACATTGCCGGCGGCGGCCTGCAGGTGTTCCTGCGACAGCCGAAAACGCGTTTGACAGTGTGGGCATTGCGCTACCAGCATGTCGCTCATGGTTGACTGCAGTTCCTGTATGGCTGGGGCATTCGTGTTGCTGTTACCTTCATTGTGCCGTGAACCAGGTTAGGGCGCCAAGTGCCGGCGACCGCTGACGCGAATCCAGCCGTCGCGCTCGGCCACCGGGTCCAGTTCAAAGTCATCCTGATAGGCGCTGAGGATATCTTCAGTCTGCTCGGCGAGAATGCCTGACAAAGCAATCAGCCCGCCGGGTTTGATCAGCCTGCTTAGCTGGGGCGCAAGACTAACCAGTGGGCCCGCTAATATATTGGCCACCAGAATGTCTGCCGGTTCCTGGGGCATCTGCTCGGGCAGGTGCAAGGTCAGGCGGTCGTCGGCGATCTGGTTGCGCTGGGCATTGTCGCGCGAGGCTTCCAGTGCCTGGATATCGATGTCTGTCGCGCAAACCCGGTCAGCGCCCAGCAATAAACCGGCGATGGCCAGAATGCCGGACCCGCAACCGAAGTCGATCAGGCTTCTGGCGTGCAGATCCTGGCCGTCCAGCCATTCCAGGCAGAGTGCGGTAGTGGGATGGGTGCCGGTACCAAACGCCAGTCCGGGATCAAGCAACAGATTAACGGCATCGGGTTCTGGCGCGCTGTGCCAACTGGGCACAATCCATAACCGTTGACCGAATCGCATCGGCTGGAAATGCTCCATCCAGCTGCGCTCCCAGTCCTGATCGGCTATCTGTTCAAGCTGATGCTCGGGCAGCTGGCCGCCGGAGAGCTGTTTTAGATTGGCCAGCAGCTCGGCAGTATCAGTCTCGGCTTCGAACAAGGCCAGCAGGTGTGTGTGCGACCACAATGGCGTGGTGCCCAGGTCGGGCTCGAAAATCGGCTGGTCTTCACCGTCCATAAAGGTGACGGAGGTAGCGCCTAACGCGAGCAGGGTCTCTTCCAGCGGATCAGCCTGTTCCGGCGTGATCGCGAGGCGAAGTTGCAACCAGGGCATGTGAGTTCCTTGGGAAACGGGCTTCAAGCGGCAAGCTTCAAGCAACAGGACAAAGCACGGGAGCGGACTGGCCGCTCCCGTGGGATGGATCATACTCGTCAAGCCTGCGGGTAGGGCTTACTTGATACCCAGCTTGTGCTCAAGATAGTGGATATTGACGCCGCCCTTGCAAAAGCCCGGATCACGAACCAGTTCGCGATGCAGAGGCGTGTTGGTCTTGATGCCGTCGACCACCAGTTCGTCCAGTGCGTTGCGCATACGCGCCAGGGCCTCGTCACGGGTGGCGCCGTAGGTAATGAGCTTGCCAACCAGTGAATCGTAGTTCGGCGGCACCTTATAGCCACTGTATAAATGCGAATCCACCCGCACACCGTTGCCACCGGGTGCATGGAAGAAACTCACCGTGCCAGGGCTGGGCATAAAGGTCTTGGGGTCTTCGGCATTGATCCGGCATTCAATAGAATGGCCGCGAATAACGACGTCTTCCTGGGTAATGCTCAAGGGTTGGCCTGAAGCAACCAGGATCTGTTCCTTGACGATGTCGATTCCGGTAACCATTTCCGACACGGGATGCTCTACCTGAACACGGGTATTCATCTCGATAAAGAAGAAATCGCCATTCTCATAAAGGAACTCGAAGGTCCCTGCGCCGCGGTAGCCAAGGTCGATACAGGCCTTGACGCAGCGTGCCTGAACCATGGCGCGGGCCTCTTCATCGATGCCCGGAGCAGGCGCCTCTTCGATGATTTTCTGGTGGCGACGCTGCAGTGAGCAGTCACGATCGCCCAGGTGTACTGCGTGACCCTGGCCGTCGGAGAGCACCTGAACTTCCACATGGCGTGGATTGGTCAGAAACTTTTCCAGATACACCACCGGGTTGCCAAAGGCAGCACCGGCTTCGGTGCGAGTCAGGTGGATGGATTTGATCAGCTCGGCTTCTTCATGGACAACGCGCATACCGCGTCCGCCACCGCCACCCGAGGCTTTGATAATAACCGGATAACCGACGCGCCGGCCGATGGCCAGGCATTCGGCTTCATCCTCAGGCA
This sequence comes from Halopseudomonas pelagia CL-AP6, assembly GCF_000410875.1. Lineage (GTDB taxonomy): Bacteria > Pseudomonadota > Gammaproteobacteria > Pseudomonadales > Pseudomonadaceae > Halopseudomonas > Halopseudomonas pelagia. The sequence continues at coordinate 85,456 of NZ_AROI01000004.1, read as the reverse complement.
AGGGGCCGTCTGAACCCGGAACGGTGGGAACGCCGGCTTTGATCATCGCGGCGATGGCCGACACCTTGTCACCCATCAGGCGGATGACCTCGGCACTGGGGCCGATAAAGGTAAAGCCGGAGCGCTCGATCTGTTCGGCAAAGTCAGCGTTTTCGGCGAGGAAACCATAGCCTGGGTGGATGCCATCGGCGCCAGTGACTTCAGCGGCACTGATGATTGCCGGGATGTTCAGATAGGACTCGGTAGCATTGGCCGGACCGATACAGACGGTCTCGTCGGCCAGCGCCAGGTGCATCAATTCACGGTCGGCCGTGGAATGCACGGCGACAGTCTTCAATCCGAGTTCCTTGCAGGCACGGATCACGCGCAGAGCAATTTCACCGCGGTTGGCAATTAGGACTTTTTGCATCGTGGCCTCCGGGTCGGGCTCAGGCGATGCTGAACAGGGGTTGATCGAATTCTACTGGCTGACCATTGTCCGCCAGGATGGCCTGAATCACGCCGCTTTTATCGGCTTCAATGTGGTTCATCATCTTCATGGCTTCCACAATGCAAAGCACGTCGCCGACCTTGACCGCGTGGCCTACTTCAACGAAGGAGCCTGCTGCAGGCGAGGGTGAACGGTAGAAGGTGCCGACCATCGGCGAGCGCACCAGGTGGCCGCTAGGCTCGGCAGCGGCTGGCTCGATCATCGGCGCAGCCGCAACGGGCGCGGCAGCGGGCGCAGGGGCTGAGGGCGGTGGAGCGTAATAGTGTTGCGGCGCAGCGATTTGCTTGCTGTGGCGGCTGATGCGAACAGACTCTTCGCCTTCGTGAATTTCCAGTTCGTCGATGCCGGATTCTTCCAGAAGCTCGATCAGTTTTTTTACTTTACGGATATCCATTGGTGCTTGCACTCCAGAGCAGTTTAATCTTGTTCGGTTTGTTCAATATGGTGTACGGCGGCGTCCAGCGCTAATTGATAACCCTTGGCGCCCAGCCCGCAAATGACGCCTACAGCGACATCCGAGAAATAGGAATGGCGGCGAAAAGGCTCACGTTTGTACACGTTGGATAAATGCACTTCGATAAATGGGATGCTCACCGCTAGCAATGCGTCACGTATTGCCACGCTGGTATGCGTAAATGCGGCGGGATTGATGATGATGAAATCAATTGCCTCGTCCCGAGCGGCATGGATACGCTCAATCAGCTCGTGTTCGGCATTGCTTTGCAGGGTCAGCAGGTGATGCCCCTGATGGGCGGCCTGCTCGCGCAGCTGCTTGATGATCTGATCCAGGGTGACGGCCCCGTAAACGCCGGGTTCGCGAGTGCCAAGTAAATTCAGATTAGGTCCGTTGAGAACCAGAATGCTGGCCATGATTGTCGTTCCACAGGCTTTTGAAAGTTTGACTCATCAGTCATGGGTGCCAGTCTGCCGGAAACTGAGGTGGCTGTCCAGAATTCGAGCATTCCCTTCAGATACCAGCATGATTGCCGCATTAACGCCGAAAATCACCTGGCGCTGGCTGCTCGGATGCGGCGCAGAAAAGTCTCTTTGTCCGTCTCGCCGACCAGGCGAAGCTGCGGTACCTCCTGTCCTTCGGCGTCGATAAACAGAAAGGCTGGGGGGCCAAAGAGGTTTTCGCTGGTAAGCCATTCACGCTGATCAGCGGTGTTGTTCGTAAGATCGAACTTGATCCGCGCAAACTGCCCCAGCTCCTGGCGCACCTCGGGCGTGGCCAGAATAGTGCGTTCCATGATCTTGCAACTGATGCACCAGTCGGCGTAAAGCTCCACCAGTGCAGGACGCTGCTCCTGGCGCGCACGATCCAGCTCGCGTTGCAGGTCAGCCTGGCTGCTCACCGAGGTAAAAAAGGCATTGTCCGCCTGGCCCGTGAGGCTGCTGGAGGTCAACGGTGCCAGCGGCCGCAGCGGATCAGAGCCGCCAGCCAGCGCCCCGGCTAACGCCACTGCGGCATAGATGGCCGCGAGTAGCGCCAGGACATGTGCTACCCGGCCCCACGCCTGGCGTGGGCTGCGGTCGAAAACCCCTAGCTGTACGGCCAGGCCTGCGGCCAGAACAGCCCAAAGCGCCAGGCTGACAGGCCCAGGCAGTACGCGCTCAAGCAGCCAGATCGCCACGCCTAGTAACCCCAGGCCGAACAGTTGCTTGACCGAATTGAGCCAGGGGCCGGAGCGGGGTAGCAGTGCATTGCCGAACACGGCGATCAGCAGCAAGGGTAATCCCATTCCCAGCGCTAGAGCGAAGAGTTGCAATGCACCGCCCACGGCGTCGCCAGTGCTGCTGATATACACTAGCGCGCCTGCCAGCGGTGCGGAAATACAGGGTGATACGACCAGCGTTGAGAGCGCGCCCATGAGCGCGGCGCCTGGAATCGAGCCGCCGCGGGTGCGACTGCCGAGCCGCTCCAGCGGGTCGCGCACGAAGGCCGGCAAGCGCAGATTGAATGCGCCGAACATGGCCAGTGCAAAGAGCCCGAAGAACGCGGCGAAGGTGATCAGCACCGCAGGGGACTGTAGCCGGGCTTGTATATTCAGTGCGGCGCCGAACAAGCCTATCAGTGCTCCTACCAGGGCGAAGGTGAGGGCCATGGCCATGACATAGCTGCCGGCAAGCGCCAGGGCTCGGGGCCGGTCAATATCCTTGCGACCAACCACCAGGCTGGACAGGATCGGCAGCATGGGTAGCACGCAGGGAGTAAAGGTCAGACCCAGTCCGGCAATAAAGAATAATGCCAAGGCCCAGCCTGAGACCCCTTTTGCGGTCGCTTGGTTGTCAAGGCTGTTACCGGCGGCGCCGGGTATTTGCAGCTCTACAGTTTCCGGGGGGTAACACAGACCCGCGTCAGCACAACCCTGAAAGTCGATCAGTAATTGCTGGCCGGCGGGCGCTCCTCCTTGCAGTTCGAGGATGATCTCGACACTGTTGTAATAGACTTCCACATCACCGAAAAACTCATCCTGTTTGGCGATGCCGTCGGGTAGTACCACCGAATCAATACGGCTGTTGCCCTCGGAAAGGCGGAAATCAAAGCGGTGCCGGTATAAGTAATACTCGGGCGTAATGTCAAACTGGATGCGGATTTGTCGTTCGTCGGCAGCCAGCAACCCGGGACGAAAGGCTTCTCCCACGGGCAGGAAATTGGCCTGGCCGCCGCTGCCTTCAAGCAAGCCGGAAAACGAGGAAGAGGAGGGGCGGTCGTCAAGCAGCCCGGCTTGAGATGCGACCGGGAGCAGCAGGAACAGCACTAATGCAAGACGTAACAACAAATCGGTCATCCGCTTATATTGAACAGAATGGGGATTGCCACTATAAACGCTGATAGCGTCTTTGCCGAGCGACAAAATGTCATGGGTTGCGCTCCGCGTAACCTGCATAACACGCTGGCAGCCGGAGTTGCCGGCCTGGTGCCCTGGGCGTGAACTGTCAGGTCATTGGTCTGTCTGTTAGCTGATACCCGGTTAAGTCCGCAGTGCTAGCGCCCCGTGTGATCATGCTGCCGGGGGTGATATGCTGGAAATCGGACAACCACAGGAGTAGACGATGAGAATTGGAAAATGGTCGATAGGTGAAGGCTCTGCTCGTTCTGCGCGCGGGTCGGCAGCGTCTGGCCCGGTAGGCTCTCTTGTGGCTCGAGCGCTGATTGGGCTGTTGGTGGTTTACTTGTTGATCTGTGTCGTGATCGGCTGGTATTGGAGTCGTGAGCCGGATTTGCAGCCTGTCAGTATGGTTCGGGATGCTCAGACGGTGCCGGTGGTCGGTGAGCTCACCGCCACCACCGTGGCGCATATGATGTCAACGTTGCTAAACAAGCCCGGCGGCTTCATTACCAATGACGTTACGCCCCCTGGGCTGTGGCTGGACAATATGCCGCACTGGGAGTTTGGGGTGCTGGTGCAGATACGTGACATGACCCGGGCGATGCGCCGGGATATGGCGCGTTCGCAGTCACAGTCGGCGGAGGATCGCGATCTGGCCCGGGCCGAACCGCTGTTTCATTTCGACAACACCAGCTGGGCTTTCCCCGCGACCGAGAGTGAATACGCGACCGGCCTTGACGCGCTGGAGAAGTACACCGAGCGCCTGCGCCGCGGGGAAGCCGACTTTTACGCCCGCGCGGATAACCTCGCCAGTTGGATGGGGGATGTGAATACCCGGCTCGGATCCCTGTCCCAAAGGCTGTCTGCCAGTGTCGACCAGGGTGTGATCACCGACGGTAGTCGTCCGCGTGAAAAGACGCCGTGGACCGAGCTTGATGATGTTTTCTTTGAAGCCCGTGGCTCGGCCTGGGCTCTGGTGCATCTGTTGCGCGCGGTAGAGGTAGACTTTGCCGAGGTGATCGGGCGCAAGAATGCTCAGGCCAGCTTGCAGCAGATCATCCGTGAGCTGGAGGCGACCCAGGAGCCGCTGTGGAGCCCGGTTATTCTTAATGGTGGTGGATTTGGCATGCTCGCCAATCATTCTCTGGTCATGGCCAATTATCTTTCGCGGGCGAATGCGGCGCTGATTGATTTGCGCCGATTGTTGGAGCAGGGCTGAGCGTGAGCGAGCAATGGATTGCCGACTATCTGGCGGCTTCGGCCCAAGAGCAAGTGATTCAGGTCGACGAGCATGATCGACCATTGGGCATCGTTAAAAGAGAGCGGGTGCAGCGAGAAGGACTGATTACGCGCTGTACCTATATTTTTGTCTACAACAGCGCTGCTTTGTTGTGCATGCACCGGCGTACAGCGCACAAGCGCCTTTATCCAGGTTTCTGGGATTTGGCTGCTGGCGGCTTGGTGGCGGCTGGTGAAACCTACCGGGAAGGCGCCGAGCGTGAACTCGAAGAAGAGCTGGGTATTTCTGGCGTACCGCTGAAGTCGCATGGGCGGTTCTTCTATCAGTCGCCTGAGAGCAGGCTCTGGGGCGGCGTTTACAGCTGCCGCTGGGATGGGCCGATCCGCATGCAGCCGGAGGAGGTAATGGATCTGCGCTGGATTGATACGGCCTCGTCCTGGCGCCGTGAGGGTGAGTGCTATACCCCGGATTCCCTGCAGGCGTTGTTGTTGGTGGCGGTTTAGCCCCGGAGTGAAGAGATGGTGAAATCCACACAGGGATTGGCTGGTCTGGGTGGCCTGGTTTATTCAACTGAAAGCGGTCGTACCTGCCCCCGATGTCGAGCGGCTATTGCCGACTGCGTTTGCGCGCAGCCCGGGATTCCCGAGGGTGATGGCATTGCCAGGGTGCGCCGCGAGACCAAGGGCCGGGGTGGCAAAACCGTGACGACGGTCAGTGGACTCTGCCTGGCGCCTGATGACCTGAAACGCCTGGCGAAAGAGCTTAAGGCCCGCTGCGGCTGCGGCGGGGGTGTGAAGGAGGGGGTGATTGAGATTCAGGGAGATAAGGCAGACTTTGTGTGCAACTGGCTGATTGGCCAGGGCTACCAGACCAAGCGCGCCGGCGGTTGAACGCACCTGCATTAGGCGCGGCTAATCTTGTGTGGGCCGCAGCCAGTGGTGCAGGTAGCGGCCCAGGGCAGCGTAGGCGGGATGACGGCTGTACTGCAATTCTGCTTCTATAATCTGTGCTTCTGTAGCTTGCGCCTGAAACTCGACCGGCATGTAGTCATAAAATACCCGGATTCCGCTCAGCTTGTGGGTTGTCAGGCCCGCCTGGTTTATCCATTGCTGTACCTCGCGAGGGTCCAGGGGTTGCTGGGGGGTCAGGCTGCGTTTGCTGCCAGCCAGTTGATTCTTCTCCAATTTGCGAAACTGCCCTTTAATCAGGTTCTTGTAAACCAGTGCGTCTCGGTTATAGAACGCCAGAGACAGTGCGCCGCTGGGCAGGCATAACTGCTGCAATGCTTTCAATGCTGCAGCTGGGTCGGCCAGCCACTCCAATACGGCATGGCAAATAACCAGGTCATATTGCTCGCCACGGGCGGGCAGTGCTTGCAGGGGCAGTTGCAGGTATTCGACCGGGTAGGCTGAAGGTAGCGCATCCAGGTGCGCTCGGGCGGCTTCCAACATCTCTATCGAGGGCTCGCACAGGGTTAGCCGGTGCCCCTGGGCCAGCAGCCATTCGCTGATATGCCCCAGGCCCGCCCCGGCATCGAGAATACGCAATGACTGCTCCGGCTGCTGGATGTCCGGCAGCCATTCCTGCAGGTCACGGGTTAGCACAGCCAGGCGGATGCTGCCCTTGGGGCTGGTGTATATCTTGCGGGCAAAATGTGCACCCATCTGGTCGAAGTAGCGATCAGTCATGGGAAATCTCTGGCGGGTCTGTGAGCAAATGATGCATTGCAGCGGTGCTTGCAATTTTATAGCAAACCGCTCTGTCTCGCACATTAGATCTAAATAAGTAGAACTTCCTCAGGGTGGGTCGGTCCGAGGTGTGTGCGTAAACTATCCATAAAGAAAGGAGTATTTCATGCGGTCACGCTTCTCGTTGATCAAAGCATCCACTGTCGGCGTATTGCTGGTTCCTGCTTTCGCCTTTGCTCAAGGGCCTGTCTCCCAGGTGGGGATCAAGGGCAGCTACAACGAATATAGCTACGATTCGGATATTAGTCAGATTGACGACTCCAAGGAACGTTTGCCCACGGTCGGTGCCTTCTACAACTACGGCAACAAGCTGACCAGTCAGGGCGGGTTTATCTATCAGGCGGGTATTGAGGCCAATTACGGCGAAAAGGACGATAACGAACTGCGCGACGCGCGGGGCGAGATCGATCTGGGGCTGCGTGCGCCGCTGGACAATAATCTCTATGCCGATTTCATCGTGGGTGGCGGCTATGACTGGAGTCGTTTCGAGCCGGATGCCGGAAACGGTCTGGAAACCCGTACCACCAACAAGAGCCCCTTTGCCAAGCTGGGTTTGGGCCTGACTCACCAGGGTCAGTCGATGACCACTCGTTTTGAAGCAGGTACCCGCTACAGCCTGGATGCGGAAACCAAGCTCCGCGTCGAGAATGTGGGTAGCGAGACGCTGGACATGAAGGACAAAGCTAACCCCTATGCAGAGCTGACGTTCCTATGGAACCAGCGCGAAGGTGCTCTGCCGGTCTCGGCGTCGCTGTATTACGAGCGCACCAACTATGAGCTGGCTGATGCCGATCAGTTGACCGCCAACACCAAGCTGCAAAGCGATGAAGTGGGCCTCAAGTTGGGTATGATGTTCTAATTTTCCAATAGTTGGTCTATACGCGGATATGTGGCCTTGGCTCATATCCGTTTTTTTTACTTCGCTGGCAGGCCTGAATTTCAGGCATAAAAAAAGCCAGCTTGTGGCCGGCTTTTACGGGGGCAGAACGCTTATTTTTGGTAAGCGTTCACTGCCTTTACAATTTCCGCGCGGGCTTCTTCAGCACTGCCCCAGCGGTCAATCTTGACCCATTTGCCGGCTTCCAGATCCTTGTAATTTTCAAAGAAATGCTGGATTTGCTGCATCAGCAGCTCGGGCAAATCGGTGTATTCCTTGATGTCACGGTACAACACGCTGAGCTTGTCGTGGGGTACTGCGATCAGCTTAGCGTCACCGCCGCCATCATCGGTCATATGCAAAACGCCAACCGGGCGGCAACGGATTACCGCGCCTGGTGCTACCGGATGGGGCGTGACGACCAGTACATCCAGTGGATCGCCATCGTCAGCCAAGGTATTGGGGATGAATCCATAGTTGGCCGGGTAGAACATCGGCGTGGCCATGAACCGGTCAACGAACAGCGTATTACTGTCCTTGTCGATCTCGTACTTGATCGGCGCGTGATTGGCCGGGATTTCGATGGCGACATAAATGTCGTTGGGAACATCTTTGCCTGCGGGGATCTGGTCGTAGCTCATGGGGTACCTGATTCGGCCATGGTGGAAAATTCTGGCCCGAATTATAGGGCTTAAGGGGTGGGATACCAAGTAATAACCGGGCTAATCATGTAAAACCTTGGTCGTAGACAGACAGGCAACGGGTTTTTGCTTATACGGTGCCCTGGCGGTGGGCACCCTGATCTTGAGTGGCGTGCAGGCAGCTCAGAGTTTTAGCGAAAAGTAGTGAAACTCGGCGTCATCGCTGAAACCTAGGGAGCGGTAGAGGCTGTGCGCGGTAGTGTTATTTTCACCGGTCATCACGGTCATGCGCTGTATGCCTTCCGCGCGCGCCATAACCTTGGCCTGGTTAATCATGTTGTCTGCTACCAACTGGCGCCGGGCCTCTTCAATGACATAGATGCCTTTGAGTACCCAGCTCGCCGAGAGCGTCAAGGCGGAGAAGCTCGGAATAAATTGGCAGAAGCCAAGCACTTTACCGGTGTCTTCATCTTCAGCCACCAGGATGACCGCTTGCTCGTTTTTCAAGCGGTCCTCTAGAAAGCGCCGGGATGCTTCTGGCTTGGGCAGATGCCCATAGAATTCGCGGTATTTGATAAACAGCGGCGTTACTTCGTCCAGACGGCTGATGTCGGCCTGCACTATACGCATACGTATTCCCCGGAAATGGTCAGATTATGGTCCGCAGTCGGCGGTGAGTCAGTTGCTTCATCCTGCCCCAGTGATTGGAAATCTTCAATCCGCAGCGCAAAAAAAACCCGCCGGGCAGGCGGGTCTGGAGATGTGCATATGGCTTCAGATTTTGAATTCTGGAAGTTTACGCGCGACGGTCACGTTTTTCAGGCGAACATATTGCGGCAAGCCATTGCTGAACGGCGGATAGTCTTCGCCCTGGATCAGTGGTGACAAGTAGCGGCGGCACGCGTCGGTGATATGGAAGCCGTCATCGGTAATGAAGTGCGCAGGCATGAATTTTTCGACGTTGGCAACGTCCTTCAGCGGCGCTTCGACAATATCCCATTCATAGGGGCTGTCCTGCAGGCGGCGAATGGCCGGCATAACCGCATTTTTGCCGTCCAGTGCCATACGAACTGCTGCTTGTCCCAGAGCATAAGCCTGTTCCACATCGACTTTTGAAGCAATGTGCCGCGCAGCCCGTTGCAGGTAGTCGGCTACCGCCCAATGGTACTTGTAGCCGAGCTTGTCCTTGACCAGGTTGGCAATGGTAGGCGCCACGCCGCCGAGCTGGGCGTGACCGAAGGCGTCGGTCAAACCGGTTTCAGAAAGAAATTTTCCTTCACTGTTCTTGATGCCTTCGGATACGCCGATCACGCAGTAGCCATAGGTTTCTACGCATTGCTGAACCCGTGCCAGAAACGCTTCCTGATCAAAATTGACTTCGGGAAACAGCAGGATGTGCGGCGGTTGGCCCTCGCCTTCGCTGGCCAGGCCACAAGCGGCGGTGATCCAGCCAGCATGACGACCCATGACCTCAAGGATAAAGACCTTGGTAGAGGTGGCGGCCATGGAAGCCACATCAAAACCGGCCTCTCGAATAGAGGTTGCCACATACTTGGCGACTGAACCGAATCCTGGGCAGCAATCGGTAATCGGCAGGTCGTTGTCTACGGTCTTGGGTACATGGATGGCCTGGATCGGGTAGCCCATGGTTTCTGCCAGTTGAGAGATCTTCAGGCAGGTATCGGCCGAATCACCGCCACCGTTGTAGAAAAAATAGCCAATATTGTGTGCGCGAAAGACTTCGATCAGGCGCTCGTATTCGGCGCGGTTGGCCTCCAGGCTCTTGAGCTTGTAACGGCACGAGCCGAAAGCACCTGAGGGGGTATGACGCAGTGCTGCAATATTGTCGGCGGGCTCCTGGCTGGTATCGATCAGGTCCTCGGTCAGGGCGCCAATGATGCCATTATGGCCGGCGTAAACGGTGCCAATCTGCTCGGGGTGTTGGCGGGCGGTTTCGATAACCCCTGCCGCAGACGCGTTAATAACCGCAGTAACACCGCCTGATTGAGCATAAAAGGCATTTTTGACGGACATGCGAACTCCCTGTTTGGATTCTGAATACCGAATGGTAAAGGGCGGAAAGCCTGATGGCGCGAAATGATAGCTGAAACTGGCGACCAATGCATGGCCGTCTGGCGGGTGGTCCTGCTGGCGGGTTGCCCGTGTTAACATTCGGGCAACCAAATCCGGACCGACTCAAGGCTAGAGCATGCATCTGCATATTTTAGGAATCTGCGGCACTTTTATGGGCTCTCTGGCGCTGCTGGCGCGGGAGCTCGGGCATCAGGTCAGCGGGTCAGACGCTAATGTCTATCCGCCAATGAGCACTCAGCTTGAGGCCCAGGGCATTGCCTTGATGGAAGGTTATTATCCAGCCCATTTGCAGCCGGCACCTGATCTGGTGGTGATTGGCAATGCGTTGTCACGCGGCAATCCTGCGGTTGAGTATGTGCTGGATCAGGGGCTGCCTTATGTTTCCGGCCCTGAATGGCTGTCGCGTTATGTGTTGCCGGAGCGGTGGGTGCTGGCTGTGGCGGGTACCCATGGCAAGACCACCACCTCGAGTCTGTTGGCTTGGATTCTTGAGTGCGCTGGCATGGCACCCGGGTTTTTGATTGGTGGCGTGCCGCAGAATTTTGGCGTGTCAGCCCGTTTGGGTACAACGCCTTTCTTTGTCGTGGAGGCTGACGAGTACGATAGCGCCTTCTTCGACAAGCGGTCCAAGTTTGTTCACTACCGGCCACGCACCGCCGTGCTGAACAATCTTGAATACGATCACGCGGATATTTTCCCGGACCTGGCGGCCATCGAGCGGCAATTTCACCACTTGGTGCGCACGGTGCCCGCCAGCGGCCTGATTATTTACCCGAAGGCTGAGGCAGCACTTGAGCGCGTTATTGCGATGGGTTGCTGGACGCCTTGCCAGACCACCGGAGAAGGCGGGCAGTGGCAGGCGCGTTTGCTGGCTGCCGATGGTTCGCGCTTTGAAGTCTGGCTGGATGGTGTTTGCCAAGGCGAAGCCAGATGGTCGCAGACGGGTGATCACAGCGTTGCCAATGCGCTGACGGCGCTGGCCGCCGCACGCCATGTGGGGGTTACTCCGGCGCAAGGTATTGCCGCGTTGGCGCAGTTCCAGAGTGCCAAACGGCGGATGGAATTGCTGGCGCTGATCAACGGTGTCAGTGTCTACGATGATTTCGCCCATCATCCTACGGCTATTTCAACTACCTTGGCGGGTCTGCGTGCAAGCATAGGCGACGCACCCTTGATCGCCGTCATCGAGCCTCGCTCCAATACCATGCGCCTGGGTAGTCATAGCCAGGCACTGGCCGCCAGTGTCAGCGATGCTACCCAGGTCATCTGGTTCCAGCCGCCAGGGCTGGACTGGTCACTGCAGGCGGTCGTCGAGCAGAGTCGGGTGCCTGCCAGTATCGATACGGATATTGATGGCATTATCAGCAGTCTGTTGGCTGAAGCCAAACCTGGAACCCGTATCGTGTTTATGAGCAACGGTGGCTTTGGTGGTATTCATCAGCGCCTGATTCAGGCGCTGGAGGTGCAATGTGACGATTGAGCGTGTCACGCTGGCGATGACTGGTGCCTCAGGCGCACAGTATGCGCTGAGATTGCTGGAGTGCCTGGTCAAGGCAGATGTTGAGGTGTTTTTCATGATTTCCCAAGCCGCTCAGTTGGTCGTGGCTACCGAGACCAGCCTCACCTTGCCACCCAAGCCACAGGCCCTGGAAAGTTTTTTGACGGAGCACTACGCTGCCCGGTCTGGGCAGATTCGTGTATTTGGCAAGCAGGACTGGATGGCTCCGGTCGCTTCCGGCTCCGGTGCGCCAAGTGCGATGGTGGTTTGCCCCTGTTCGACCGGAAGTCTCTCGGCAATCGCTACCGGCGCCAGCAATAATCTGATTGAGCGCGCTGCAGACGTGGCTCTGAAGGAGCGTCGCAAGTTGATTCTGGTGCCCCGCGAGGCACCTTACTCAACTATTCATCTGGAAAACATGCTGAAGCTGAGTCAGATGGGCGCGATTATTTTGCCAGCCAGTCCGGGGTTTTATCATCAGCCAGCATCAATTCAGGATCTGCTGGACTTCGTTGTTGCACGGATCTTGAATCAGTTGGAAATCCCTCAGCAACTACTCACCAGGTGGGGCGAATGAGGTCGGCAGCTATGCTTGGCAAACGCCCGGGCTGGCTTTTGGCGAGCCTGCTGATGTTCAGCTTTTCTGCTACAGCGGTAGATCGGACGCAGGATAGCTGGTATCTGCAGACCAGCGTGTATACGCAGCACTATTCTCCAGAGCCAGACCATAATAACCATCAGCGGCTGATTGGGATCGAACGTCATCTGCCGGATGCTTCACTGTGGGGTGCGGCCACGTTCAAGCATTCGTTTGGCGAGCGTGCCAATTACCTTTACTACGGCAAGCGTTTTGCGCTGGGTGAGTCGGCTTTTTACCTGAAGCTGACCGGAGGCTTGCTTGAGGGTTACAAAGGAGAGTATCAAGACAAGATACCGCTGAATCGGCTCGGCGTTGCACCGGCCATAGTGCCTTCAGTGGGCGCGAGCCATAACCGTCTGTCTGCCGAGCTGGTACTGCTGGGCGCGGCGGCAGCTATGGTGACAGTCGGTGTACGTCTGTAGATGCTATCGGGGCGCTCCTGAGGGAAGTTGCCCCGATAACAGCGGCTATTACGCTAGATCAGACGAAGTACAGGGTTAAACCTTCAGCGATAAGGGCCGGCTTTTCACTGCCTTCAATTTCCAGCGTGGACTTGGCTTTGACCAGCCATTGACCGGGGTTCTTCTCAGTGACATCAGCGACGCTGACATGCAGGCGAACGCGCGAACCGACGCGCACAGGCTGAATAAAGCGCAGGCTATCCATACCGTAGTTAACAGCCATTTTCAGGCCTTCTGGGCGAATCAGCAAGCCGCTCGACAGTACCGGAAGCAATGACAGCGACAGGAATCCGTGGGCAATGGTGCCGCCGAAGGGTGTTTGCTTGGCTTTTTCCTCGTCAAGATGGATGAACTGGTGGTCGCCGGTACATTCTGCAAATTGGTTGACGCGCTCCTGGTCAATGGTCATCCACTCGGAATGCCCCATATCTTTGCCAATAAAAGATTTTAATTCGGATGCGGGTACGGCTGCCGTCATGACGTTCTCCATGGCTCTGTTATTGTTGTGGCCTAAGGCCTGTGAAATGATCATTCACAATGAATCATAGTAGGAATATAGACATAACTCCTGCTCTTTTGTCATGGTTACAAGAGCAGTGTGCGGGGTCAACGTGTATGGCAGCGAAATAGGTATGCTGAATGCACTGACCCTAGGGCCGCTGGATCTTCGACGGATAGACGAATAGACAGCAGAGGTAAGCATGATCGACAGACGCGCCCTTTTCCCATTGAAGAGCATCCTGTTGCCTGGTTGCGTAATGGACCTGCAAATATTTGAAGCGCGTTATCTGGATATGGTCAGCCGGTGCTTCAAGCGTGATGAGAGCTTTCTGATTATGCCGTTGGAGTCCGGTCCCGAGACGGGCCTGGGCGATCTGCGCTTCGCAGCTATTGGCTGCGAAGCAAGAATTGTTGATTGGCAGCAGCGCGACAACGGGCTTTTGGGATTACGTGTTGAAGGTTGCAGGCGCGGGCATGTCAGCGCGGTAAAGGTGGCAACTGACGGTCTGGTGACGGGGCAGGTGCTGTGGCTAGAGGAGCAGCCTGATCAGGTGCTGGATAGCCAGCACGAGGACCTCAAAGCCCTGCATGCGGCGTTGCTGGATCACCCAATAGCGGAAGGTCTTGGGCTGCCTGCGCTGATGGATAGCCAGCAGCAGTTGAGCTACGAATTAGTCTTTTTACTGCCTTTTTCACTGGAGCAGAAATCGGCTTTATTGGCCACCGAGTCCCCCGGCGAGCGTTTGCAGCAGATCAGTGAGTGGCTGGAACTGATGCAGGCCTGATAGGCTCAGCAGTGCGGCGAGCACGGGGAGCGCCATAAGGATGGCGATCCATCGGGGCGCTACCGGCGTCAGCGGCCCGGCTCGCTCCAGCAGCCACAGACTGAACAGGCAGGCCGCGGCCACGTTCAGCCAACTGATCAGCAAGCTGGTTAGCGCGACGGGCTCGCTGAGGAGCAGGCCAGTAGTGATCAAGCCGGCAGCGGGCAGTGCCGCGCATATCCATAGCGCGCGCACCCAGAAACTAAAGTTTCTGCTGCAGGCAAGCAGCAAGCCGATCAGCAGAGTCAGGCTGGTGGACGCGGCCAGATAGCCGCTGCTCAGTTGCAGAGCAAATCCGGCTAGCAGGTTGAAAAGCACTGCCAAGCTGAGCAGCAGAGCCTGTCTTTTCCAGGCGCCCATCAGCAGTCCGGGCAGAATGAGCAGACCCAGCAGCAGCGTGAACCCAGCGCCTGCCAATGGCACGCAGAGCGTCAGCAGTGTGTCGGTTTGGTTGGCCATTTGGCTCGCCCACTGCCCTTGGGTACTATCCAGGACTGCCAGCCAAGGGCTTGCAAATGACAAGCCGACAAGACCTGCCAGGCAGGCGCTGGCCGCAACCAGGCCGCTCCAGCGTTCTTGTTTCCACAGACAATAGAATGCCACCCCGGCGACGGCAACCATGGTTGCCAATAGGCCGAATGCCTGCTGCCAGAAAGATTCTGGCACGGCCCAGCTTGCAGCGTGGCCAGCCATATAGCCCGGGATGACGTAAATAGGTGCCCAGGCCAGCGCGGACGCCAGGTTGACCAGTACAAAACGCCAGGTAGGCATGTCCAGCATGCCGGCAATCATTGGAATAACCGGTCTGATCGGCCCGACGAAACGGCCGAGGATGATGCTCAGCATGCCATAACGGAGGAAAAAGGTTTCGCCGCGGGCGATCCAGTGGGGGTTGCGTCGGAACAGTCCCAGGCGCCGAATGTCCTGGTGAAACAGGCGCCCTAGAGCGAAGCTCAACATATCGCCGACCACCGCGCCAGCGAATGCCCAGCCAATCACGCTGATTACCGGCATGCCCCAGGCCCCCGCCATGGCCGTAGTGGCGACCAATAACACCACCCCGGGAACCAACAAGCCGGCAATGGCCAGGGATTCGAGCATGGCAATCAGGAATATGCACCAGCCCAGCCATTGGCGATGTTCACCTAACCAGCTGAGCAAATCCCCGGTAATCATGTCGACCATAATCAATACGTGTTCCAGTGCGAGCTGGCTGAGGGCGAGCCGAAGGTGGATGATTCCGGCGCGGAGGAGCCATTGTTCAGAGGGCCATAGGTGGATGGCCACGCCGGATGACCGTAATATGGGTACATATTCCCGATCATAGCAGGTCTGCGCTGTCCACTAACGGGAGGGACAGTTATAATGCGCCTTTTGGCCAGGTGGCTGGTATAGGTGAAGGCATGCGCGCTGAACAGCTTACGGAATATATGCACCGGCTTGGGCGCGAGGCGCGCCAGGCTTCGCGAATCATCGCTCGGACCACGACTGCGGTAAAAAACCAGGCGTTGCTGGCCACTGCAGCGGCCATTGAAGCGGCCCATAGCCAGCTTATGGACGCCAATCAGTTGGACCTGCAAGCGGCTCGTGACAACGGCCTGGATGCCGCCATGCTTGACCGTCTTGCGCTCACTCCAGAGCGTTTGACGGCGATGGTCGAAGGACTGCGGCAGGTGGCCGGGCTGGACGATCCGGTCGGCGTGATTCGCGATATGAAATTTTTGCCGTCGGGCATTCAAGTCGGCAAAATGCGTGTGCCTCTGGGTGTCATCGGGATTATCTATGAATCTCGACCCAATGTGACGGTCGAGGCGGCGAGCTTGTGCCTGAAGTCGGGTAATGCATGCATCTTGCGCGGCGGCTCCGAGTCAATTCATTCCAATCGTGCTATTGCCTTGTGTCTGGCGCAGGGCCTGGCTCAGGCCGGGTTGCCGGCCAATGTGGTGCAAGTCGTTGAAACGACGGATCGTCAGGCCGTCGGCGAGTTGATCACCATGCCTGAGTTTGTTGATGTCATTGTCCCGCGTGGCGGCAAAGGGTTGATCGAGCGTATTAGCCGCGATGCCAAAGTACCGGTCATCAAGCATCTGGATGGAATCTGTCACGTTTATGTCGATGACCGAGCGGATCTCGGCAAAGCCGAGGCTATAGCGCTGAATGCCAAGACCCATCGTTATGGTGTGTGTAATGCGATGGAAACCTTGTTGGTCCATCAGGCTGTTGCCGAGCAGTTTTTGCCGCGCATGGCTGACCTGTACGCCAGCAAAGAAGTTGAGCTGCGAGGCTGTCCCGCCACCTGCGCCATCATTCCGCAGGCTATTGCGGCTACGGAGCAGGATTGGAGTACTGAATATCTGGCGCCGATACTGGCTGTCCGGGTGGTCAGTGATATGGACGCCGCGATTGAACACATAAACACCTACAGCTCCCAGCATACCGATGCCATGGTTTCGGAGGACTTCACGCGGGCCAGACGTTTCCTTGCGGAAGTGGACTCCAGTTCGGTGATGATCAACGCCTCAACGCGCTTTGCCGATGGCTTCGAGTATGGGCTGGGTGCGGAGATTGGCATTTCTACGGATAAGATTCATGCCCGTGGTCCGGTTGGGCTAGAAGGCCTGACCAGCGAAAAATACGTTGTTTTTGGCGATGGGCATATCCGTCAGTGACGCACCAATGAACCGTCGTATTGGCTTGTTGGGCGGCACCTTTGATCCGGTGCATTACGGCCACCTGCGCGGTGCGCTGGAGGTGCGTGATAGCCTGCAGCTGGATGAGCTGCGGCTGATCCCGAGTGCACGTCCGCCGCATAGAGACCAACCCGGTGCGACGGCGGCGCAACGCCTGGATATGGTGCGTCTGGCGATCGGCGAGCACAGCGGGTTTTTAGTCGATGATTGCGAGTTGCGGCGTGATAGGCCGTCTTACACGGTCGAGACGCTTGAATCATTGCGAGATGAGCTGGGCAATACTGTTACCCTGTTCCTGATTCTCGGCTGGGATGCCTTTTGTGGCTTGCCCGGCTGGCACCGCTGGGATGAGCTGCTCGAGCTCGCCAACCTGGTAGTGTTGCAAAGACCGGAGCAGAATCAGGATCTGCCGGAGGTCCTCAAGGATTTGCTGGCCGCGCGTAGCATCAGTGATCCGCGTCAGGCTGACGCCCGGCATGGGCAAATTTTGTGTTTGTCGCAGACGCCATTGGCTATCTCGGCGACGCATATACGCTCGTTGGTGGCTGCCGGCCAGTCGCCACGTTTTTTATTGCCTGATGCCGTGCTCGACTATATTGAAACCAATGGGCTGTACCGGCCCTGATACCGAAGGATTAGAATCCGATATGCAGATTGATGACCTTATCAAACTGGTGGAAGACGCACTTGAAGAACTCAAGGCCAAGGACGTTGTCCGTATTGACGTCAGTGAGCTGACCAGCGTGACCGATTATATGGTTATCGCCAGCGGCACTTCGTCGCGGCATGTCAGCTCCTTGAGCGACAACGTGCTGGAAAAGGCCAAGGCCGCTGGCTGCTGTCCGTTAGGTGTCGAGGGCAAGGATTCCGGTGAGTGGGTGCTGGTTGACCTGGGCGACATCGTCGTTCATGTAATGCAGCCGGCCACACGCCAGTTCTATGACCTTGAACGCCTCTGGCAGAGCGCGGAATCCCGGCGTGCCCAGCAGCAAATCCCCAACGAGTAACTGTTGTGCGGATACGGCTGATCAGCGTCGCATCGCGTATGCCCGGCTGGGTTGAACAGGGTTATCAGGAATATGCCAAGCGCATGCCGCCCGAGCTGCCGGTTGAGCTGGTGGAGATTCCACTGGCTACCCGCGGCAAGAATGCGGACGTCGCGCGGCTGATGCGCCGTGAAGGTGAGCAGATGTTGGCCGCTACCCAGCCGGGTGAACGAATTGTGACCCTGGAGGTCAATGGCCGTAACTGGTCTACCGAAGAGTTGGCCGGGCAGCTCGAGACCTGGAGGCTTGAAGCGCGCAACGTCAACTTGATGGTGGGCGGGCCAGAGGGGCTGGCTGACGAGGTCAGCGCGCGTAGCGAACAACGCTGGTCACTCTCCGCGCTAACATTGCCCCATCCACTGGTAAGGATACTGCTGGCCGAACAGTTGTACAGAGCCTGGACTATTCTCAACCGTCATCCTTACCACAAGTGATTCATGGCCAGACCGATCCAGCTTAAAGATCACTCCAATGATGCCCGGATAGTACAGAGCCGCGTGGTGCTCGCGGCTTTGGTCGTGCTTGCCCTCACGGCGGTATTGGTGGCGCGTCTGTATCACCTGCAGGTGATACAGTTTCAACATCACACGACCTTGTCGGAGAATAACCGGGTTCACGTGCAGCCTGTGCCCCCCGCCCGTGGGCGTATCTATGATCGCAATGGTGTGGTGCTGGCGGAAAATCGTCCCAGTTTTAGCTTGAGCATTACCCGCGAGCGGGTGCCGGATGTGCAGCAGCATTTTGCTTTGCTCAAGTCGTTGCTGGTTCTTACGCCCGAGGATGTCGAGCGGGCGGAGCGGCGCCTAGCACAGGCGCGACGTCCGTTTGAGGCGGTGCCGGTCATGTTCGGCTTGACCGATGAGCAGATTGCCCAGGTGGCTATCAATCAATTTCGTCTGCCAGGTGTCGAGGTGCAGGCCAGTTTTGTTCGGCATTATCCGTTGGCTGAGCATTTTGCCCATGCAGTGGGTTACGTGGGGCGAATCAATGAGCAGGAGATGGCGCGAATTGACCAGGTAGCCTATGCCGGTACCCACTATATAGGTAAGACCGGTATCGAGCGTTATTACGAAGAATTGCTGCACGGCACCGTAGGCTATGAAGAGGTTGAGACGAACGCTCGCGGCAGGGTATTGCGCGTTCTTAAGCGGGTGGATCCCTTGCCGGGCAAGGATCTGACCTTGCATATTGACAGCCGCTTGCAGGCGGTCGCCGAGCAAGCGCTAGGCAATCGTCGCGGAGCCATTATTGCTATCGAACCTGAAACTGGTGGCGTATTGGCGTTTGTCAGTCAGCCGGGGTTTGATCCCAACCTGTTCGTTACCGGTATCAGCCACACCGATTACGGTGCACTGCGCGACTCCTTGGATCAGCCGCTGTTCAATCGCGTGTTGCGCGGGTTGTATCCGCCGGGCTCGACCATCAAGCAGATGGTAGCGTTGGCCGGGCTGGACAGTGGCGTGACCAGCCGCACCAGTCGAGTCTATGATCCGGGTTTTTATCAGTTGCCCAATCACAGTCATCGTTATCGTAACTGGAACCGACAGGGAGACGGTTGGGTGGATATGCGCCTGGCGATCGCCCGCTCCAATGACACCTATTTTTATGATCTGGCGCACAAGCTGGGCATCGATCGGATGCATGAGTTCATGAGCCAGTTTGGGCTGGGTACTCGGGTTTCGCTGGATCTGTTCGAGGAGTCGGCGGGTTTGATGCCGTCGCGTGATTGGAAGCGTACTGCTCGGCGGCAACCCTGGTATCCCGGGGAAACACTGATTACCGGGATCGGCCAGGGTTATATGCTGACCTCGCCATTACAGTTGGCGCAGTCGATCGCGCTGGTCGCCAACCGTGGCGTGTGGCAGCGTCCACGGCTATTGATGCATGCGGAAGGCACCCCTCCGGAAGAAAATGACACACCCGACAATATACAGCTCAAGAATGACGACGACTGGAACTTCATTACTGCGGCATTGGAGGATGTGATGCACGGTGAGCGCGGCACATCGCGGGCTGCCGCGCTCAACGCGCCCTATCGAATGGCCGGCAAAACCGGTACTGCCCAGGTCGTCGCCATTGCCCAGGGGGAAAGATACGACTCTGCTGCATTGCGTGAGCGGCATCGTGATCATGCCTTGTTTGTTGGTTTTGCGCCGGTAGAGGCGCCGCGCATTGCTGTGGCGGTCATGGTTGAGAACGGCGAATCCGGTGGGCGGGTTGCAGCTCCGGTGGCCCGAGCACTGTTCGATGCCTGGCTCTTGCCTGATCCGGATCCGGAAGGCTTTACCGTTGAGGTCAAACCATGAAAAGCCTGATTGCCTCCATCACCGGTAACCGGGTCGGTAACCCGCCAGCCTTCGGGCGCCGTGCCCCTTTCTGGCAACGCATTCATGTCGATCCCTGGCTACTGCTGCTGATTATGGTGTTGGCCACGGTGGCAGGGTTCGTGCTGTATTCCGCCAGCAGTATGAACATGGCGTTGCTTTATCGTCAGGCGGCCGCTTACTGCGTGGGTTTGGCGGTGATGTTGACGATCGCTCAGTTCCAGCCACGTTTCATGGAACGTTGGGTGCCCGCCGCCTATATAGGTTGCCTGATCCTACTGATAGCGGTCGAGCTGATCGGGGTGCAGTCCAAGGGCGCGCAGCGCTGGCTGAATATACCCGGCTTGATGCGTTTTCAGCCCTCGGAGATCGTCAAGCTGGTGATGCCTATGGTGGTCGCCTGGTACCTGGCGCGGCATGCGCTGCCCCCCAGCTTTAAGTCCATCTGCATCACGCTGATCATTATTCTTGTCCCGGTGGTGTTGATCGTTAAACAGCCGGATCTGGGTACCTCATTGTTGGTGGCCATTGCCGGGCTCTTCGCCCTGTTAATGGCTGGCTTGCGCTGGCGCTATATCATCGGCGCACTGGTACTGCTGGTGCCCTTGGCAGCGGCTATGTGGTTTTTTGTTCTGCACGAGTACCAGAAGCGCCGGGTGCTGACGTTCATGAATCCGGAGAGTGATCCGTTAGGCGCTGGCTGGAATATTATCCAGTCCAAGGCCGCAATCGGGTCCGGCGGCGTATTCGGTAAGGGTTGGTTGCAAGGGACGCAGTCGCACCTGGATTTTTTGCCGGAAGGTCATACCGACTTCATCATTGCGGTGTTGGCAGAGGAGTTCGGCCTGGTCGGCGTATGCTTGTTACTAGTGGTTTATCTGTTGGTGATAGCCAGAGGTTTCTATATCACCCTGCAGGCTCAGGATACCTTCAGCAAATTGCTCGCCGGCAGTATTACGCTGACCTTTTTCATCTACGTGTTGGTCAATATCGGAATGGTCAGTGGTTTATTGCCGGTGGTGGGTGTGCCATTGCCGTTAATCAGTTATGGCGGGACGTCGTTGGTAACACTGCTCTCCGGTTTCGGTATTCTGATGTCAATACATACGCACCGAAAGTGGATGGTTCAGCGCTAATGGGGCAGAATCTCCGGGCAACACCCAATGGATAACAAAACAGGACAAATGATGCTGTCAGCCTTTTTCTGCCGCGCTAAAACCTTCGGCATACTTGCCGCTTTCACCGGCTTTACGCCTATCGTCAGCGCAGCAAATTACACGGCAGAGCATCCGGCAGTACGCCCCTTTGTTGAAGAAATGCAGGTAGAGCATGGTTTCGCACCGGCATATGTAGAAAGCCTGCTGGCCAATGCCGAGCGCAAGGAGCCCATCCTCAAGGCTATTTCCACGCCAGCAGAGAGAGTCCGGCCCTGGCATGAGTACCGGGCGATTTTCATTACCGATCAGCGGGTCGAGCGCGGGCTGGCCTTCGCCGAGAAATACGCCGATGCACTCAGCCGCGCCGAGGAGCAGTACGGGGTAGAAGCGGACGTTATTGTCGCCATCATCGGGGTCGAAACCTATTATGGTGGAAACAAAGGCAGCCATCGCGTGATTGATGCGCTGACGACATTGGGGTTTGATTATCCGCCCAGAGCAGAATTTTTCCGCCGGCAGCTCAAGTCCTTTCTGGTGGTGGCTCGGGAACAGCAGATGAACCCGCTGGAGTTGACCGGATCCTACGCGGGCGCCATGGGTTATCCTCAATTTATCCCGACCAGCTATCAGGCCTTTGCGGTCGACTTTGATGATGATGGCAAGGCTGATATCTGGAATAATCCGGTCGATGCCATCGGTAGCGTGGCAAACTATTTCCGTGAGCACGGTTGGCAGCATGGTGCTGGAGTAGCCGTTCCGGCCAAGGTGTCTGGGGAGCGTTCTGCCGAGGGTTTGACTCTGCCGATGGAAAAAGGCCTGAATGCCCGGATCAGCGTTGCTGAGTTAACGGATCTGGGTTGGCAGCCCCAGGGCGAACTGGATGCGGCAGAGCAGGTAATGGCTTTCGAGTTCGATGCCGGAGACAGCATGCAATACTGGATAGGGCGGAATAATCTTTACGCCATTACCCGCTACAATCACAGTGTGATGTACGCCATGGTGGTGCACCAGTTGGCGGACCTGATTCGCGAGGCTCGGCAAAATGACAGCTAAACTCGCTGCAGCTATTCATCCAGTGGTATGGGCTGCAGCCATAGCTTTACTGGCTGGCTGCTCCTCGACGTCGCACAAGAGCCCCGCTGCCAGTTCGGGATCGCGGCCGTCGACCGATGGCGCACCCGCTTATATGAAAGATGTATCCACTATCCCGGATGCGGTGCCCACCCCCCATACCGGGCCGTACAAGGCCACACCCTATACCGTGCTGGGTAAAAGTTATCAGCCGATGCAGGATGGCCGACGCTATCGCGAAGAGGGCGAGGCCTCGTGGTACGGTACCAAATTTCATGGCCAGGCGACTGCCAACGGGGAAGAGTACGATCTCTACGGCATGACCGCCGCACACAAGACGTTACCCTTGCCAACCTACGTGCAGGTGACCAATCTGGACAATCAGCGCAAGATCATTGTGCGAGTGAATGACCGCGGGCCTTTCTATTCCTCACGCATTATTGATCTGTCCTACGCTGCGGCGAAAAAGCTCGGCTTTGCTGAGCGCGGTGTGGCCCGGGTTTTGGTGGAGGGTATAGATCCGGTGGTCTGGCAGCAGCAGAATGACCCTACCTATCTGGTCAGTGCCCGCTCCAGGTCGGAGGCGCCCAGCGCCGCTCAGGTTACGCCTGTGGTTACTCCTGCGGCAGCACCAAGTAATCCAGCCAGCCAGGGCCAGTACTATTTGCAGGTAGGTGCCTTCTCAACGGATCTGGCCGCCCAGCAGTTGCGTCAACGGCTGCAAAACACCTTGGCCGCAGCGGTGGTAGTGACCCCGGTGCAGCACAATGCAGGGACTTTGCATCGAGTCCGGGTCGGTCCGCTCGCCAGTCAGGATGAAGCACGACGTCTTATCGAACAATTGCGCTTGGCCAACATGGGTGATGCCACCCTGGTCGGCGCAAACTGAAACTCAATCAACCCTTTATTTCTTTACAGTGAGTCACATGTTTAAAAAAATACTGCTGAATCTGCTGGTGTCCGGCTCCATTGTCATGACTGCTGTAGCGTATGCACAGACGCCAACACCTACGCCCACACCGAACCTGCCTGCTGCGGCCGCCCCTATTGTGCCCAGTGCCCCGCAACTGGCAGCGTCCAGCTATATTCTGCTGGATGCCAATAGCGGTGAAGTGCTGATCGAGCACAACGCCGATGAGGCGCTACCCCCGGCCAGCCTGACCAAGATGATGACCAGCTACATCGCCAGCCTGGAAATTCTGCGCGGGCAGGTCAAGGAAGAAGATCTGGTGCTGGTCAGCGAGAAGGCCTGGCGCAAGGGCGGCTCGAAGATGTTTATCGAGGTGGGTAACCAGGTCAAGGTGATCGACCTGTTGCGCGGTATCATCATCCAATCCGGCAATGATGCGAGCATTGCCATGGCCGAGCATATTGCCGGCAGTGAAGAAGCCTTTGCCGATTTGATGAACAGCCATGCGGCGCGTCTGGGGATGAACTCCACCCATTTTGAAAACTCCACAGGCTGGCCCGCCGAAGGGCATTTGTCGAGTGCCCGTGACATGGCGATCATGGCCAAGGCGATCATTCGCGATGATCCTGAGCACTACAAAATCTACAAGGAAAAGGAATTTTTCTGGAATGGCATCCGCCAGCCCAATCGCAACCTGATGCTCTGGCGTGACAGCACGGTAGATGGCCTTAAAACCGGTCATACCGAAGAGGCAGGTTATTGCATGGTTACCTCTGCCGAACGTGACGGTATGCGCTTGATTGCGGTGGTGATGGGTACCGCCAGCGAGCAGGCCCGGGCCGCGGAAACACAGAAGATGCTGACCTGGGGTTTCCGTTTCTTCGAGACCAAATCCTTCTACGCACCCGGCCAGGTATTGTCTACCTCGCGGGTGTGGGCTGGCGTCAGCGATCAGGTGCAAATCGGTCTTGCTGACGGTTTGACCTTGACCCTGCCCAAGGGTCAGGCGGAAAAACTGGATGCCAGCATTACCCTGGAAGCGCCGATCAAGGCACCTATCGCCGCTGGCGACGTGCTCGGCCAGGTTGAGGTCAGGCTGGGTGACGAGGTCGTTCATACTGCGCCGCTGGTTGCGTTGGCCGGGGTAGAAGAGGCCGGTATCTTTGGTCGGCTGTGGGATAGCATCCGCCTGTTTTTTTACGGTCTTTTCAACTAATACACTGAGGCAGCCATATGAGTGATGTGCCTACCGATGCGCCGCGTATTGAGTTTCCCTGCCTGTACCCAATCAAGGTAATAGGGGAGGCGGGGGACGGTTTTGCCGATATGGTGGTGCGTATCGCCGAGCAGCATGCACCGGGTTCCGATACGCGGGTGATCGAGGTAATTGATAGCAAGAACGGGCGCTTTCTGTCGGTCCGGCTGCAGATTACCGCGACCGGCCCGGAGCAGCTCCAGGCGCTACATGCCGATCTGAAAGCAACGGGCAAGGTTCATATGGTGCTCTGATGCCAACACCGCTGAATGTCCGGCGACTGGGGCAGGTGGAGTACCTGCCGACCCTGGAAGCCATGCGCAAGCTGACAGCCGAGCGCGATAGCGCCAGCGCCGATGAGATCTGGTTGTTGGAACACCCGCCAGTCTTTACCCAAGGGCAGGCAGGCAAAGCCGAACATGTACTGGCTGCGGGTGATATTCCGGTGGTGCAGGTTGAGCGTGGGGGGCAAGTGACCTACCACGGTCCTGGCCAACTGGTGGCGTATCTGATGTTGGATATTCGCCGGTTGGATATCGGCGTGCGCGACCTGGTGACCGCCATGGAGCGTGCGCTGGTCAGTCTGCTCGCAGGTTACGGTGTTGACGCCGCTCCGCGCTCCGACGCGCCGGGCGTGTACGTGGGGGCAGCTAAAATTGCATCTTTGGGGTTGCGTATACGACGCGGTTGTTCATTCCACGGCTTGGCGTTGAATGTGGATATGGATATGCAGCCGTTTCAGCGCATTAATCCGTGCGGTTATGCTGGCTTGGCTATGACCCAGCTGTGCGATCATGTGTCTGCGGAGTTGCCGATGACGCAGGTGATGGATCGGCTAGAGCTGGCCCTGCGTCAGGCGCTGGGTTATCCCAATGCCTGACAATGGAGGGATTCTGCTTTAGCTGACAGACAACGTTGGAATCAGGTTTTCGTTTGCTGCTTGGCCCGGCACTGCCGCCGGCTCAGCCAGGCCGAGATTGTTCTTTTCGAATACGCGGTCCGCGCGGTAGCTGGAGCGCACCAGCGGCCCTGAGGGTACCTCCATAAAGCCTTTCGCCAGACCAATATCCCGATAACGATTGAATTCGTCCGGCGTCACCCAGCGCTTTACCGGCAGGTGGTTCTTGGTTGGCTGCAAGTATTGACCTAGCGTCACAATATCAACGCCAATGGCACGCAGGTCGTCGAGGGTCGCCAGAATTTCTTCATCGGTCTCGCCCAGGCCCAGCATCAGACTAGTTTTAGTGATGAGCGATGGACGATGTTGCTTGGCGTGGGCCAGCACCTGCAAGGTTTTCTCGTAGCCGGCACGGGGGTCACGTACCTCGTGGGTCAGACGTTTTACCGTTTCGACGTTCTGCGCGAAGACTTCCAGGCCCGAGTCGACGACCCGTTCGATGGCTGAATGGTCGCCGTCGAAATCCGGGGTGAGGGCTTCGACCACCACATTAGGGGTGCGGCGCTTGATGGCCCTGACCGACGCCGCGTAATGCTCAGCTCCGCCGTCAGGCAGGTCGTCCCGGTCTACCGAGGTCAAGACGATATAACGCAGGCCCATCAGCTCAACCGACTTGGCGGTGTTTTCCGGTTCGTCCTGATCCAGCCAACCGTTGGGGTTACCGGTATCCACAGCGCAGAAACGGCAGGCTCGGGTGCAGACAGAGCCCATCAGCATGATTGTCGCCGTACCGTTGGCCCAGCACTCACCCATGTTCGGGCAGTGCGATTCCTGGCATACAGTACTCAGGTTATGCGATGCGACGTTTTTTTTGACCGCCTCGAAGCGTTCGCCGGTCGGGACGCGAGCACGCAACCATCTGGGCTTGGGCTCAAAGGTGACGGGTGTCGCGTTGGCACGCCTTTTCTGACCATCCTTGATCGCTGCAATGCCTTGCGCATTGCGAAATTTTTCACCGCTGGCAACCGGTTTCGAGGGTTGGTCAGTCATCTGCGTATGGGCTCCTGTTAGCGTTCGAGCGCGTGCGGCTAGCTTGTTTGCTTGGGCGGCGCCTACCAGCCAGGGCGGGCAGCGCAGGCTTGGCTGTGCGCCAGTTTACCATAGACCGCCGTAAAGGCGCGGCTGCCACTGCAGTAAAAGCGCAGGGGCGGTGGTCTATGGGAGCAGGCGGACCAGTGCGAGCGCCTGCCGCCGCTGGCACAGCTTACTCAGCCCAGCGGCGCAGCGCCTCCAGCAAATCATGGTCCGGATAGCCGTCGGCTGGCGTACCTATGGCTAACTGCAGGCGGCGGATCGCCTTGCGGGTGTTCGCACCGATAATGCCATCTATGCCGCCTGGCTCAAAACCACCTGCTTCAAGGCGTTCCTGCAACTCCAGGCGTTCCGTGCGTGACAGGGGCTTGTCTTCGGTAGGCCAATTGGCGCTGATCTGGCCGCCGCCGTGAAAGCGTTGCGACAACAGACCAATGGCCAATGCATAGCTGGTGGAGTTGTTATAACGCAGAATGCTACGGAAGTTGTCCATAACGATAAACGCTGGGCCTCGGTGGCCTGCAGGCAATAATAGCGATCCGCTCAGTTCGATATGCTCGGGGCTAATGGCCGCGCCGCGTGTGGTTTTTACACCCAGATCACTCCATTCGCCGAGGGGCTTGCGGATCGCCATGTCGGCCAAGGCATAGTCAAACCCGGCTGGCAGGCTGACTTCCATCCCCCAGGGTTGTCCGGCTTGCCAGTTGGAGGCTTTGAGGTAATTGGCCGCCGACGCTAACGCATCAGCCGATGAATTCCAGATATCACGCTTGCCGCTGCCGTCGAAGTCGACGGCATGGCTGTTGTAGGTGGTGGGGATGAACTGGGTTTGGCCCATCGCGCCGGCCCAGGAGCCGAGCATGCCTTCGGGGGTAATGTCGCCACGTTGTAATATCTCCAGCGCTGCAAGCAACTGGGTGTGGGCGAAATCGGGCCGGCGGCCTTCGTGGGCGAGTGTAGCCAGGGCGCGTACGACCAGGTTATTGCCCATATTTGCGCCGAAATTACTCTCAAGCCCCCAGATAGCGACCAGAATATTCCGGTCTACCCCGTAGCGCTGTTCGATAGCGCCGAGCGTTTGCTCGTGCTGTTCCAGCAGCCGCCGACCGCTGGCCAGACGTTGTGGCGAAATAGCGCCATCCAGGTACTCCCACACCGGCCGGGTGAATTCGGGCTGGCTCTGGTCGGCTCTTAATATTGCCGGATCAGGAGTTATGCCGGAAAAGGCGCGGTCAAACAGCGCCGGCTCTATACCCGCCGCCAATGCCTCGGCGCGAAATAGCTGGCGCCATTGCGCGAAGGTCATCTGCTCTTCGATCCGCTGTATTTCGACAACAGGTTCGGAAACGCTGGTATTGGCATGCGCTTTAATCGGCGTGTCAGCGCAAGCGGCCAGCAACAACACAGCCACGCTTGCGGTAGTCAGGTAACGATGGGGTGAACCCTGGCGCAAAAACTTGATTAACATTGATCGTTCCCAGCAAATAAAAGGCGGCTTAACTCTAGCATGCTAGCTCCGGACAAGGTGATTGCTAGGCGATATTCAGCGAATGGATGTGCGAAGGTCAGAATGCTATTATCCCGCTCGCGATCAGCGCTGCTCACTAGTATGGAGTATTGCCGGGCGGCATAGTTGCAACATGGTTGCAACATGGCCCTACTTATTAGGCCCTGAATAGTTCCTGACTAGTGTCTAAGTGGTTCCTGCATAGTTCCAGTGCAGCGTTCTTCGCATCATCTGGCCAGCGTTCGCGGGGCTATGGCGCGCTGGTCTGCCGGCGCTGTTCCGGTTGCGATGATTGCTCCCTGACACTTGGCCGCTGGTCCAGCAAGCGGGCTCTCGTTCGGTTGAAGATAGCTACGTGGGTAAGAATACGCGGCTAAGCACCGGCGGAAAAAGGAGAATAAGTTGCTGATGCCAAGGTTGGGTCCCTGGCTGGTCGAGGCGCATCGGGCGGATGTCCAGGCTCGGGTTTTGAGTCAGTGGCCCCAGGACAGGCCCGAGGATCTTATGCCGATCCAGCGTTTCGCCGAGTGGCTGAACACCTTGAGCGAACCGGCCATGATCCAGCACCCTTTTTTTCGCTGAGCTTGCCAGTGAACCGCGGCTTCAGTGCTCGGTTTGCAAAAAACTAGCAGCTTATAAACGGTTTATAACTTCAGGCTGATATGGGGATTCGGATGTTTGTGCGGTCATGGTTATTGCGTGTCAGATGGTGGGCTGCGGCTCTGGTGATTGGCGTTTATGGTCTGGCGTGGTGGATGAATCCGGCCTATGAGATGTCGGGATTTGTGACTGAAACCAAATGGGACGACGACAGCGATATCGTTGCTGAACCGGAGATGTCTCGGCGCTTCGTATCCAGCGATCTCGACGATTTTGTGCATTCTTCATCAATCACCGCGTTACCCGGCGGCAACCTGATGAGTGTCTGGTTTGCTGGTTCGCGCGAGGGGGCGGCTGATGTGCAGATCCGCGCGGCGCGTTTTGATGCGGCCAGTGGCGAGTGGGGCGATGAGGAGGTGCTCGCAACCCGCGAGCTGACCCGCCAGGCGGTAGGTAAGCCGATCCGCAAGCTGGGTAACCCGGTCATTGCCCTGGCTCCAGATGATAGGCTCTGGCTGTTCTACGTGTCCGTGTCGTTGGGCGGCTGGGCCGGTAGCGCCATCAACGTGATGGTGTCCGAGGATCTGGGCACGACTTGGTCGGTGCCGCGTCAGCTGATCACCTCACCTTTTATCAATATCAGTACGCTGGTGCGCAGTGCGCCAGTGTTTCATCAGGACGGCTCGATAGGGTTGCCGGTCTATCACGAGTTTTTGGGTAAATTTCCCGAATATCTTTATCTCGATTCGCATGCCCGGGTCGTGGATAAATTTCGTATGGCCGATGGCGATACCTCCTTGCAGCCAACGGTAGTCACTCTGGATGATCGGCGGGCCATCGCACTGTTGCGCTACGCCGGCAGGGAAGGGCATGTACTGGCTACAGTGACCGCTGATGCCGGGCAAACCTGGAGCGAGGAGCGTGCGATTGAACCCTGGAACCCGAATTCCTCCCTGGCGGCCATTCGCTCGCATCGAGATACCCTGCTGGTGGCACAAAATAATCTGGCCGACGGGCGCTTCCGGCTGACGCTCGATGAATCGACCTTCAGCCTCAGCACCTGGTCACTGGTCAAGACGCTGGATGAGTCGACCGACGCCGAGGGCGACCCTATACCGATGGAAAAGTATGTCCCACAGCTGCGTGAACAATTCATTGAGGCCAGCGGCCCCCGGCGCCAGGTGTTGCTCGACGAGTATGTTCAGGGCCTTGAAGGCCGGGTGTGCAAGAGAGGTCTTTGCGACTTTGAGTACGAGTATCCTTACATCGTGCGTTCTGATGACGGCCGTTTTCATATGGTGTACTCCTGGAATAACAGTTTTATCAAGCATGTCACCTTCAATCGGGCCTGGGTGGAGGAGCAAGAATGATTATTGCTAACTGGCAAGCGGTGCTTACTTTTGCCTTGGTTGTGTTTTTACTATTACCCCTCGGCAGGCTGTCGATTGGCTACCGGCTAGCCACGCTCTTGGCGTTGATCTTGATTGCGTTGATCCCGCTGTCAACCGGGCTGACACTCGCCGGGCTGCTGCGTGGTTTGACCGATGACCTGGCGTTGACCTCGCTGATCTGGATGGCCGGCGCCGCCTTGGTAAAGTTGGGGTACATGCCACCCATGCCCGTCGCGCAGAAATGGCCGCTCTGGCTCTGCTTCGCAGTGTTGGGCTTGGTGCTCTATCCCGCTGCGCTGGGCATAGGCATGATTGATACCTACCGCTGGGGCTACAACGCGCGCTATTTGATCGTCTTTATCGGCGTGCTGACTTTGCTGCTGGTGTGGTTACGTAGCAGTCTGGGGGTGGCAATGCTGGTGCTGGCGACGGCTGGCTTTGTGCTGGGGTTGAAGGCATCTGATAACTATTGGGATTATCTGCTCGATCCGTTTATCGTGCTGTACTCGTTCGGGGCAATTATCATAGCCTTAGTAAAGGCCGTTGTGCGTGCCAGCAGGGGAGTCAAAGCAGGCTGATTCCTGGTCGGTTTTGTAGATTGGGGGGGCGTTTTATCCATAGCCCGGCACTAGGCGCTGTGCTAATGTATGCCCCCGTGATTAGACCCTCAGCGGAATGTCGATGATCTGCTTTTCCGGCGCCACGCCACCATAGGTTTTACTTCCGCCTCCTGCTAAAGCAGATTTATCTGCTATGTGCATGTCTTAGCACGCTTGTGCTCGAACCATTATCAGAATAACAAGCCTCTAGTGACGCCCACTGTTTTCGTTGCGGGCGAACAAGGATTTTTGCATCTCGGGAATTGGCCCAGGGTTCCTGGGAAGGGAAGTTTAAAACCATATGAAAACCTCTTTATCGCGTGCTTTTTTGCAAAACTTTATGGGCCAGGCGCCTGTTTGGTATAAGCAGACCATTGTTGCTTTTTTGATACTCAACCCGCTGTGTCTTTGGCTTGCCGGTCCTTATCTGACCGGTTGGTTGCTGGTGGTCGAATTTATTTTCACCTTGGCGATGGCGCTTAAATGCTACCCCTTGCTGCCCGGCGGGCTGCTTGCCATCCAGGCGCTGCTGATTGGCATGACCACACCAGAAGCGCTGTATGCCGAGATGCTGGTGAATTTCCCGGTGATTCTGCTATTGATGTTTATGGTGGCAGGCATCTACTTTATGAAAAGCCTGCTGCTGCTGGTATTTACCAAAATTCTGCTGGGTGTTCGTTCGAAGTCGGCCCTATCCTTGCTGTTTTGTTTCACGGCGGCGGTTCTGTCGGCCTTCCTGGATGCCTTGACGGTCACCGCCGTCATTATCAGCGTGGCGGTAGGCTTCTATTCGGTTTATCACAAGGTTGTCTCGGCTCCACCCAAGAGCACTGGGGAGCCAAAGCTGGCGGTCAATGCCGATGATGAACCTCTGGAATTGCACCGCCATGATCTGGAAGTGTTTCGGGCCTTTCTGCGTAGCCTGCTGATGCACGGTGCCATTGGTACCGCGCTCGGCGGCGTTGCCACCTTGGTCGGTGAGCCACAGAACCTGTTGATTGCGCGCATTGCCGGTTGGGACTTTGCCGAGTTCTTTATACGCATGGCGCCGGTGAGTATGCCGGTGTTGGCCGCGGGGCTGGTGACCTGTTTGTTGCTGGAGAAAACCTCGATGTTCGGTTATGGCGCCAAGCTGCCGCGTAACGTCAGGCGCGTACTTGAGGACTTCGCTGAAGAGGAACGGCAAAAAAGAACAACGATACAGCTCGCGCAATTGATAGTGCAGGCGCTGGTAGCAGTGCTGCTGGTACTGGGGCTGGCCTTTCATGTTGCGGAAGTGGGCCTGATAGGCTTGCTGGCGATCATTCTGATGGCCACCTTTAACGGCGTGACTGACGAGCACCAGATCGGTAAAGCCTTTCAGGAGGCGCTGCCCTTCACCTCGTTGTTGGTGGTGTTTTTTGCCGTGGTTGCGGTGATACACCAGCAGCATCTGTTCAGCCCGATTATCGCCTGGGTGTTATTGCAGCCGGAGTCGGCTCAACCGGGGATGTTCTTCGTTGCCAACGGCTTGCTATCGATGATCAGCGACAACGTCTTTGTCGCGACCGTGTATATCAGCGAAATCAAGCAGGCGCTGGATGCGGGCAGCATCAGCCGCGAACATTTCGAGCTGCTCGCGGTATCCATCAATACCGGCACCAACTTGCCCAGCGTGGCGACGCCCAACGGGCAGGCAGCCTTTCTGTTTTTGTTGACCTCTGCCATTGCGCCTCTGGTGCGTCTTTCCTATGGCCGCATGGTTGTCATGGCCTTCCCGTATACGCTGGTAATGGGCGCTGTCGGGTTGTTTGCTGTAGTGAATTGGGTCTGAGCCCTCACTTGTATTTTTACTTGGACTGGATGGACTTGGTATGACCCGGATGCAATCAGTAAAGCAGGAATGGTTTTCCAACATACGTGGCGACATCCTTGCTGGACTCGTAGTGGCATTGGCGCTGATCCCTGAGGCTATCGCCTTTTCGATCATTGCTGGGGTAGACCCCAAGGTTGGCCTCTATGCCTCCTTCTGCATTGCCGTAGTGATTGCCTTCACCGGCGGGCGGCCTGGCATGATATCTGCTGCTACCGGTGCCATGGCGCTGTTGATGGTCACTCTGGTACGCGAGCACGGGCTGGAATATCTATTGGCCGCTACCATCCTCTGCGGTTTGTTGCAGATAGGCGCTGGTTATCTGAAGTTGGGCTCACTGATGCGATTCGTATCGCGCTCGGTGGTCACCGGCTTCGTCAACGCACTAGCGATTCTGATTTTTATGGCCCAGCTACCCGAACTGACCAACGTAACCTGGCACGTGTATGCGATGACCGCAGGCGGCCTGGCAATTATCTATCTGTTTCCTTACCTGCCCAAGATTGGCAAGCTGATTCCTTCGCCGTTGGTGTGCATCGTGGTACTGACGGTGCTGGCAGTCTATATGGGGCTGGACATTCGCAGCGTTGGCGATATGGGCGAGCTGCCAGACACCTTGCCGATTTTTCTTTGGCCGCAGGTGCCGTTGAACTTTGAAACCCTGATGATCATCTTTCCGTATTCGGCAGCACTGGCAATTGTCGGCCTGCTGGAATCGATGATGACCGCGACCATTGTCGACGATCTGACCGACACTTCCAGCGACAAGAATCGTGAATGCAAGGGCCAGGGTATTGCCAACATAGGCTCTGGTCTGATCGGTGGTATGGCGGGCTGCGCCATGATTGGCCAGTCGATTATCAACGTCAAGTCCGGTGGTCGTACCCGGCTGTCGTGTTTCTGTGCTGGTATCTTTCTGTTGGTGATGGTGGTGTTTCTCGGCGATTACCTATCATTGATTCCCATGGCGGCGCTGGTCGCGGTGATGATCATGGTGTCTATTGGTACTTTCAGCTGGGATTCGCTGCGCAACCTCAAGCAGCATCCGTTGTCGACCAATATCGTTATGGTGGCCACGGTGATTGTCGTGGTGGCAACGCATAACCTGGCTTATGGCGTGTTTGTTGGCGTGCTGCTCGCTGCGATGTTCTTTGCTAACAAGATGGGCCATTACATGCACATCGGCAGTGACCTGGATGAATCAGGTAATCAGCGCACCTATCGGGTCGTAGGCCAGGTGTTTTTCAGCTCCTCTGACAAGTTTGTAGGAGCCTTTGACTTCAAAGAAGCGGTTGATAAGGTAGTGATCGATCTTTGCCGCGCGCATTTCTGGGATATTACCGCGGTAGCAGCGCTGGATAAGGTGGTGATCAAGTTCCGCCGCGAGGGCACAGAAGTCGAGATCATCGGCATGAACGAGGCCAGTACAACTATCGTTGACCGGTTTGGTGTGCATGACAAGCCAGACGCCGTTGAAAAGCTGATGGGCCACTGATAATGAACAAGGAGAATACTGTGACCACCCAGACCGTACTGGCATGTGTCGATGGCTCCAAGTCATCCCCCGCCGTGTGTGATTATGCCGCTTGGGCGAGTCTGCGCCTGGATGCGCCCCTGACCTTTTTGCATGTGCTGGATCACTCCCAGTACCCGACCGAAACTAATTTGTCGGGCAATATCGGTCTGGGCAGTCGCGAGCATTTGCTGACCGAGTTGGCCGAACTGGACGAGAAACGCGGCAAACTGATGCGCGAGCAAGGCCGCCTGATGCTTGAGGCGGCGGTTGCCCGCGTCAAGGCTGGCGGCGTAGCTGATCCCGCTGTGCGCCAACGGCATGGGGATCTGGTTGAGACCCTCGCGGAACTTGAGAAGGATATCCGCCTGCTGGTGATTGGCAGAGAAGGAGAAGAGGGCGACACGGTCGGTGGCCACGTCGGCAGCCATCTGGAAAGTGTTATCCGCACAGTGCACAGGCCGACATTGGTGACTGCCGGTGATTTTCGTCAACCACGTAGTGTCATGTTGGCGTTCGATAATGGTCCGAGTACCCGCAAGGGTATCGAGATGATTGCTGCAAGCCCGTTGTTCAAAGGTTTGCCAATTCACCTGGTGATGGTGGGTGCAGATACCAAGGACGCCTGGGAGTCAGTTAATGTGGCGAAGCAAGCCTTGGAGAAAGTGGGGCATCAGGTTCAGGCGTGTATTCGTGCCGGTAATGTTGAAGAAGTGCTGCTGGGTTACGAGGAGGAGCATGACATCGATATGATCGTGATGGGCGCTTACGGCCATTCGCGTATCCGCCAGTTCTTCGTTGGCAGTACCACGACCACTATATTGACCCGAACCAAGCGTCCGCTGTTGTTGTTGCGCTAACTTTGGCGATGCTGCCTGCTGTGCGCGAAGAGCTGAGAGCGATCATGCTTGAACTGATTGCTGAGCTCGAGTGTCAGATGGGAGGCAACGTCTCAGGCAGGCATTAGCCCATATAGATGATGACGATTACGGTATTTGCATTGAATGTGGGGAGCCGATTGCGCGTGGGCGACTGAAGATAGATCCGGTAGCTTCTTATTGTATTGGCTGCGCCACGGCGCTTCGAAATGATGTGCCGTGCAGGGTGGAAATGCATGTAACGAATAATGGGGCTGCTAGTTAAAATGAAACAGAATGCCGGCACCAATAGCGGAAAACCAACAGAGGACAGATGGAAAGGACGTAAACGACATGCGATTGTTCTGGCGGTTATGTCCATTCCGGTACTTTTGCTGGCGTTGATGCTGATGCCGCCGTCGATGCCGGATCTGTCCGAAAGTGCAGAACATGAACGACAGTTTCTCTTCGAGAGTTGGACCGAGGGAGACTCCATCGTCATCCTCAGACATCTCGAGCGCTGCGACCGGGCTGATGTGCCTTGCCTGGTTGGCAAGGACGGCCTCACGGCACGCTCCACCTTGGTTGCCAGCGAGCTGTCGGATGATTTTTTTCAGTTAGGTTTGGGAAACGCTGATATTTACAACAGCCCTTTGCCGCGTACCGATCAGACCGCTGATCTGCTGTTCAGTACCCGCAGCACCGACAAGCAGTGGCTGTATGATTGTCGCAAGGAAGATACGCTGTTGCGCGATGCGCTCAGTTCCAAGAAACCAGGCAGAAATCTGGTGCTGATTACCCATAGTACCTGCATCGCCCGCTTTGAAGATGACTTGGGGTTTTCCAGCGATATCCCGGAGTACGGGACAGCCATCTTTCTTTCGGCAGAACCGAGACCCAAGGCATTGCGCTTGCTGGGCTTTGTCGATGCGGAAGATTGGGACCGTGTGTTCCATTTCAGCCGGCTCTCCTACTAGGGGCGCGGTGCTTGCCGGCGTCATGTTCAGCGCGCTTGGGCGTGCCTTAGCTAGCGGGTGCGGCCATCAGGGCTAGCCTTAGACCGGCTACACCGACCACCATAGCCCCCAGACCATCCCAGGCCGAGCCTGGATGCTGGCCTTTAATCTGCTCATCAATGATCTGTGCATCCCGTAACCACTGCTCCCAGGCCTGCACGGGATGGCGTTGTAACGCTTGGGTCAGCAGCGGTTTGCGCTTGTCCCATACGGGTGGGCGCTGGCTGGCGAAAATGCGGTCCAAGGGAATGTTGCGGCGGATATCCTGCGCCATATTAGCCAGCGCGCGAACTTCCCGGGCCAGCGACCAGAGTACGATGGGCGCTTCGACCCCTTCGCTGCGCAGCCCCTGCAGTATACGCAGCGCCTGCTCGGGCTGAGCCTTGAGCATCGCATCGACCAGATTGAATACATCGAAGCGCGCGCTATCGGCCACGACCTGCTGCACTGTCTGCAGATCCAGTTGGCCATTTTGACAATACAGCTTGAGCTTTTCGATCTCTTGCGCTGCAGCGAGCAAATTGCCTTCTACTCGGGCGCTCAGCAGGTCCAGCGCCTCGGGGCTCGCATGCAGGCCCGCGCTGGCCAAGCGGTCGCGCATCCAGCCGGGGAGCTGCTGTGCTTCAATCGGCCAGATCTGGATAAAACGGCTTTGCGGGTGATCAGTCAACGCCTTCGCCCATTTGGTGCGCTGGCTCGCGCCATCGAGTTTGGGCAGACTGATCAGCAGGGTAGTGTCTTCGGGCGGCATGTCGAGCCAGGCGAGTATGGCCTTGCCACCTTCATCGCCCGGCTTGCCGCCAGGGATGCGCAACTCGATCAGGCGCTTTTGCGCAAACAGCGACAGGCTGTGGCTGGCATCATGCAACTGAGCCCAATCGAAGCTGCGCTCCACATGATAAACCTGACGCTCCTCGCTACCGGCCTGGCGACAGGCAGCGCGGATCTGGTCCGCCACCTCAGCGGTCAGCAGCGGATCGTCACCGCTGACGACATAGACTGGCGCCAGTTGATCCTGCAACTGGCGTGACAGCTGCGCAGCGTTGAGCTTCATGGTGCGCTGGGGCTGGCCTGCTGATCAAGCGCCTGGGCACGGGCGGCCAGTTCGCTTTCGCTGAGGCTCGACAGGCGGAACAGCATTTGCCTGATCAGGTCGCGACGTATTTCCACCTGAAGCAGCGCTTCCTCTTCGTTGCTACCGGTAATGTTGTCTCGATCGCTGACAAAAATACGCCGCGCCGTCAGTGTTTCGGGCCCGACCAGGGCACGGCCCTGAGTATCGCTGATCTGAAACCTCAGATTATTGGTCAGTTCGTATTCCGCTGGCGCCGAGCGGCTGGTGTAACTCACTGCAACGCGCTCACGCTGCTCGCTCAGCAGTTGTAGCCGGAAGGGGGCGCTGGCGGTAATACGTACGCCGTTGTCTTCCAGTGCCTGCGCTACGCCCTGATGCAACTCGCTGTAGTTATCGCGGGACTCGATCCGCAGCTCTTGCAGGTTGACCATATCGGTACCCATGCCGCGCAATTGGAAGCCGCAGCCGGCCAATAGCAGGCTAAGCCCGAGTACAGCGCAGCCGACTAGCTGATGAGGACGATTCAGTAACATCTTGGCTCTCCATTGCATATCAATTGGCGACAATATTGACCAGCTTGCCGGGGACCACGATCACCTTGCGGATACTCAGGCCTTCGGTAAAACGTATTACGTTTTCGTTGTCGCGTGCGGCGGCTTCAATGTCATCACGGCTGGCGTTTGCGGCGACCTCGATATGCCCGCGCAGTTTACCGTTAACCTGAATGACCAGCTGCAGCGTGTCTTGCACCAGCGCGGATTCATCCAGGACCGGCCAGGGTGCATCAATTGCCAGATCGGCATGGCCGAGCGCCTGCCATAGCGCGTGGCTGATGTGCGGGGTGATGGGCGCCAGCAGCAGGCAGACGCTTTCCAGCCCTTCCTGCAACAGGGCGCGGTCCTGATTACTGTTCTGTGGCACTTTTTCCAGCACATTCATCAGCGTCATTACCGCGGCAATGGCGGTGTTGAATTTGTGATGCTGGCCAATGTCCTGGCTGGCTTGGCGAATGGCCAGGTGAATGGAGCGGCGTACAGCTTTCTGCTCATCGCTGAGTGTGCCGATCACCAGCTTGCTGGTCGTGCCAGCTGCGCTATGCTGATGGGCCAGACGCCAGACCCGACGCAAGAAGCGGTGGGCACCTTCCACGCCAGTGTCTGACCATTCCAGGCTCATATCCGGTGGCGAGGCAAACATCATGAACAGCCGGCAGGTGTCGGCACCGTACTGGTCGATCATCGACTGTGGGTCTACACCGTTGTTCTTCGACTTGGACATCTTCTCGATGCCGCCAATCTCCACCGGTTGACCATCACTGGCCAGGTGTGCGGCGATAATCTTGCCCTTGCCGTCGCGCTTGACCTCAACGTCGGCGGGGTTGAACCAGGTCTTGCTGCCGTTAGCTTCCAGGCGGAAGTAGGTCTCGGCTATGACCATGCCTTGGGTCAGCAGATTCTTGAACGGTTCGTTTGAATCAAGCAAACCCTGATCGCGCATCAGTTTGTGAAAGAAGCGCGCGTAGAGCAGGTGCAGAATCGCGTGTTCGATGCCACCGATATACTGATCCACTGGCAGCCAATGATTGGCTGCTTTCGGATCAACCATACCCTGCTCGTAGTGCGGCGAGGCATAACGGGCGAAATACCAGGAGCTTTCGACGAAGGTATCCATGGTATCGGTTTCGCGCTTGGCCTGGCTGCCACAGGTGGGGCAGATGCACTGGTAGAACTCCGGCATTCTCGCCAGCGGGCTGCCGGCACCATCGGGTACTACATCTTCAGGCAACGCCACCGGCAACTGATCTTCCGGCACCGGTACATCACCGCAGTTGTCACAGTGAATGATCGGAATCGGGCAACCCCAGTAGCGTTGGCGGCTAATACCCCAATCGCGCAGGCGGAACTGGGTGCGCGGGGCGCCCAGGTCTTTCTGCTGCAATACCTCGCCAATAGTGGTCAGCGCACTGGCATAATCCAGGCCGTTCAGTTCTTCCGAGTTGATCAGCGTGCCCTTTTCACCGTAGGCATCCTGCCAGGGCGCGGGTGTTTCGTCGCCTGCTGAGGTACGTACCACTGGCTTGATCGGCAGATCGTACTGGCTGGCAAAGTGGAAATCGCGTTCATCATGGGCGGGTACGGCCATGACCGCGCCTTCGCCGTAGGTCATCAATACATAGTTGGCGACCCACACCGGCAGCTTTTCGCCGGTTAGCGGATGGGTTACCAGCAGACGCGTGGGGCGGCCCTTCTTTTCCTGCGTGGCGATATCGGCCTCAGCCACGCCGCCGCGTTTGCATTCGTCGATAAACGCCTGCAGCGCCGGATCATCCTGCGCGGCAATGGTCGCCAGCGGGTGCTCGGCGGCCACGGCCATATAAGTTACGCCCATCAGGGTGTCCGGCCGGGTGGTAAACACCTTCAGTTTTCCGCTTTCGCCGATGCTCGCCTGGTCATAGGGAAAATGCACTTCCATGCCGACCGACTTGCCGATCCAGTTGCGCTGCATGGTCTTGACCTGTTCCGGCCAGCCGGTCAGCTCGTCCAGCGAGCTCAATAACTCTTCCGCGTAATCGGTGATGCGGAAGTAGTACATCGGGATTTCGCGCTTCTCGATTACGGCGCCGGAACGCCAGCCCTTGCCGTCGATAACCTGTTCGTTGGCGAGTACGGTCTGGTCGACCGGATCCCAATTGACCGTACCGTTCTTGCGGTAGATCACGCCCTGCTCAAACAGCTTGGTGAACAGCCATTGTTCCCAGCGATAGTACTCAGGCGTACAAGTGGCAAACTCCCGCGACCAGTCCATTGCCAGGCCCAGGCTTTTCAGCTGGGTGCGCATGTAGTCGATATTGTCGTAGGTCCACTTGGCCGGCGCGACCTTGTTCTTCATCGCCGCGTTTTCTGCTGGCATGCCGAAGGCGTCCCAGCCCATGGGCTGCAGCACATTCTTGCCCTGCATGCGCTGATAGCGGGCAATCACATCGCCAATCGTATAGTTGCGCACGTGGCCCATGTGCAGCTTGCCGCTGGGGTAGGGAAACATGGACAGGCAGTAGAAGGTTTCGCGATCAGGGGTTTCAGTCACCTTGAAGGCGTCGCTTTTGTCCCATTCGGTCTGGGCGCTGCGTTCGATATCGCGGGGGGAATACTGTTCTTGCATGGTATGGGCTATCTGAGCTCGTTTGGCTGGTTAGTTGCGCAAACATCGATCCGGCGCAGTGCGCCGCTGGGTCGCCAGCCGCTGGGCCGCCAGCGTGCTCGGCGCTGCGGTGCGCAGCAGCAGGATGTCTTTGCAAATCAATAGCGCAGGATACACCACCGGGCAGATTGCAGGTAGCCCAAGGATGCCTCTCTTGCCGGCCGCCACCATTCGTCGCCGGACGCTGCGTGCTCAGCGTTGGCAGCTATGCTCAGAGTAACGGCTGGGGCCATTCGGGCCGCAGCCATAAGTGAAGGAGGTTGGCTAGATGAAAGGCAGTTCGCCCGCACCACTCAGCGACTGGCCTCGTGACTCTTCCTATGGGCGGCTATTGCGCCGCCTCGACCAGGCCATGGATATGGCCCGCACTCGTGAGTGGATGGCCGGTCGGGCGCCGCCGGTCACCGAGTTGGAGCTCAGCGGGCTAAGTGCCGAGGATCAGCAGTTGCTATGGCGGATTATCGAAGAAATACAGGTCTCCGCTACCTCAGGTCGGCTGTCGATAACGCCGACGGCGTATGACACATGCCAGCAACACCACCAGCACCGCTAGACTCAGTGGCCAGCTGCGCCAGCGCAGGTAAGGACCAAGGCCTTCTCGCGGCTGCACCCAGCCATTGAGTGCCAGTTGCTCGAACTGGGGAATGCTGGCGGTGATCCGGCCCTGATGATCAATCAATGCAGTGACGCCATTATTGGTGCCGCGAATCATCCAGCGGCCGCTTTCCATGGCCCGCATACGGGCCATCTGTAGATGCTGGAGCGGGCCTATCGATTCGCCAAACCAGCTGTCGTTACTGATAGTGATCAGTAATTCACTCTTGGCTGCCAGCCTGGCGGCGAAGTCGGGGTAAACGGCTTCATAACAGATGAAAGGTGCCAGTTGGTAGCCTGCTGCTTCCAGCGGCGCCTGCACCGCCGGGCCACGTGAAAAACTCGACATTGGCAGGTCAAAGAAGGCGATCAGGCCGCGTAGGACCTGCTCCATAGGTACGTACTCGCCAAAGGGTACCAGTTTGTTTTTCAGGTAGTGGTTGCCGGCGCTGCCAGCCACCATGATGCCGTTATAAATACGCAGTTCGCCGGTGTCGTAATTGTCTACCGGTATGCCGGTAATCAAGGTCGTACCCTGTTCGGCAAAGTTGGCCGCCATGGCGTCGGCAAATCCCTGGGCCTGGGTTTGTAGCACCGGGATGGCGGTTTCCGGCCAGACGATCAGATCCACTGGGCCCTGGGCATAACTCATATCCCGGTAGAGGCTCAAGGTGTGTTGAATATGATCGGGATCCCATTTGCGCGATTGGGGGATATCGGCCTGAATCAGCGCGACAGACAGCGGATCGCCCGCTGGCTGTGTCCATTCGATATGCCGCAGTCCCAAGCCGCCCAGCCAGATGGCGAGCAGCAGTGCGCTAGCGCAGGCTGCCTGGGGCAGGCGTTTCCACACTGCGGGTTCGGCTAGCAGGCAGGCAGTAAGCACCGTCAGTAGACTCAGTAACCAGACGCCGCCGACAGGTGCAAAGCCGCTCAACCAGGTGTCGGTATGCATATAGCCCTGGTACAGCCAGGGAAAGCCGGTCAGAAACCAGCCGCGAAAGATTTCCTGGGCGACCCAGAGGCAGGCAAAGCCGATACATGACCACCAGCCAGCCTTGATCGGCCGTAACCAGCCAGCCCAAAGCCAGGCGGTCAATGCGATGACCAAAGCCAATCCGGCGACGAACAATCCGGTCAGCAGGCCAGCCAGTACGGGAGAGGCATAACCATGTACATGAATGCTGATATAGACCCAGGAGACGCCACTGGCGAATAACCCCAAGCCCCAACACCAGCCCCGCAGGGCTGCCTGACGCGGCGTTAGTGGCTGTAATACCTGATACAGCAGGGCGATGGACGCCAGGCCTAGCGGCCACAGGTCAAACGGCGCAAGCGCCAGGGTCGTCAACCCGCCGGCAACTATCGCCAACAGGTTACCCATCCAGCCCGGGCCACGGAGCCGGTCAATCCATTGCATCAACACGTTATAACGCTTCCTCAGGGTTTGGCCAGGGTAACCCTGAGCAGGTGCACGCGGCGGCTGTCGGCGTTCAGCACGCGCACCCGGAAGCCTTCCAGTTCAGCCACCTCATTGCGCTTGGGCAGGTGACCGAAGGCGTTCATGACCAGTCCGCCGACGGTATCGAACTCCTCATCGGAGAACTCGGTATCGAAATGTTCGTTGAAGTCCTCGATCGGCGTCAGACCTTTGACCAGGAAATCGCCGCTGGGCAATGGCTTGATGTGGCTGTCTTCATCGACGTCATGCTCATCCTCGATGTCGCCAACGATCTGCTCGAGTACGTCTTCAATGGTGACCAAGCCGGATACTCCACCATATTCATCGATGACAATCGCCATATGGTTACGCGTGGCGCGGAACTCCTTGAGCAGCACATTCAGCCGCTTGGATTCGGGCACGCAGGTGGCCGGGCGGAGGATATCCTTGATATTGAAGCGCTCGGTATTGTCCTCCAGCAGCAAGGGTAGCAGATCCTTGGCCAGCAGAACCCCGAGCACATCGTCGACACTGTCACCGATGACCGGAAAGCGCGAGTGCGCAGCTTCAATCACGTCCGGGAGGAACTCGCGGGGTGACTGGCTGGACTTGATAGTGATCATCTGCGAACGCGGGATCATGATGTCCCGTACCTGCATGTCTGAGACCTGCAGTGCTCCTTCGATGATCGACAACGCTTCGATATCCAGGACTTCATTGGCGTGCGCTTCGCGCAGCAGCTCCAGCAGTTCCTGGCGGTTCTTGGGTTCGTGGACAAAAGCCTGGACCAGTTTGTCCAGCCAGGTCTTGTGTCCGTTGGTCGATCGATCTTCGCTCATGGTTCCTTATACTCGTTGCTTGCTGGAATGAAATCGGCAGCGTAGGGGTCGGCGATCCCCAGTTGCGCCAGTAACTGACGCTCCAGGGATTCCATCTGCTCGGCTTCGGTGTCTTCGATATGATCGTAGCCAATCAGATGCAGACAGCCATGAATGACCATATGCGCCCAATGGGCTTGAAGGGCTTTGTGCTGTTCTTGTGCTTCGCGCGCGACCACTTGGGCGCAAATTACTAGGTCGCCCAGCAGTGGAATATTCAGCTCGGGCGGCAGGTCGGCCGGGAAGGAGAGGACGTTGGTAGGGTAATCCTTGCCACGATATTGCTGATTAAGGCTTTGGCTTTCGGCCTCATCGACCACGCGGATAGTCAGTTCATGGCCGGGTTTGTCCTGCAGGGCCAACCCGGCCCAACGCCTGAAGCTCTCTTCGTCAGGCAGATTGGAGGCGCTGCTGGCTTGCTGCAAATCCAGTTCGATGCCGGTGTCAGGATTCATTCTTGTTTTCCCGGCGCTGGCTTTCCTGACGCTGACCTTCCTGGCGCAGCTCGAACATGTCATAGGCCTCGACAATGCGCTGCACCAAGGGGTGGCGTACCACGTCCTTGGATTTGAAGTGGGTAAAGCCGATACCCTTGACGTCTTTCAGCACCTCGACCACGTGGGCCAGGCCGGACTTGGTGCCGCGCGGCAGATCGACCTGGGTCACGTCGCCGGTAATCACCGCGGTGGAGCCAAAGCCGATACGGGTCAGGAACATCTTCATCTGTTCCAGTGTGGTGTTCTGGCTTTCATCCAGAATGATAAAGCTGTTGTTCAGCGTGCGGCCGCGCATATAGGCCAGCGGCGCAACTTCGATCACCTGACGCTCGATCAGTTTGGCGACGTTTTCGAAGCCGAGCATTTCATAGAGTGCGTCATACAGTGGG
Source organism: Halopseudomonas pelagia CL-AP6 (assembly GCF_000410875.1). GTDB lineage: Bacteria > Pseudomonadota > Gammaproteobacteria > Pseudomonadales > Pseudomonadaceae > Halopseudomonas > Halopseudomonas pelagia. The sequence goes on along the minus strand of NZ_AROI01000004.1, from coordinate 41,758 downwards.
CGCAGATAGGGGTCGATTTTCTGTGACAGGTCGCCGGGTAGAAAGCCGAGTTTCTCGCCGGCTTCAACTGCCGGGCGTACCAGCAGGATACGGCGGATCTGCTCGCGTTCCAGGGCGTCTACCGCGCAGGCTACCGCCAGATAGGTTTTGCCCGTACCGGCAGGGCCGATACCGAAATTGATATCGTGCTCTTGAATTGAGCGCACATAACTTTGCTGGTTAGGCCCGCGCGGCTGAATGGTCAAGCGCCGAGTGCGCAGTATGACCGGCTTGCCGGTGCCTTCCTGGTGCAGCGCGGCGCTGAGGTTTTCCAGTCCCGATTCCTGCAAAAACAGATGTACGGTATCGGGCGTCAGCTCACCATTATCGCGGGTCTCACGGTACAGCTGACGCAACACCGCTTCGGCGGAGCGGGTTAGTTCGGCATCACCAATCAATTCGAACTGGTTACCCCGGTTGCGCACTTCAATGCCCAGCCGCTGTTCGATCAGTAGCAAGTGTTCGTCAAACTGGCCGCAGAGGCTGGCAAAGCGGCGGGAATCAACGGGTTCGATAGTAAAACGATGTATGTGCAGGGGAGCGTTCAAAGTGATCTGTCAGTCGCCTCGTGGCATTCAGGAAATAACAGCATAGCGCGCAAAGCGCGCGATGCAAAGAAGGCAGATGAGTTGAAATGCACGGCCAGACGGCCGTGCGAAAGCTTGTGCTGCATCGCTTAGTGAACAGTGTCCGCTAACAGGCTGCCACGCAAGGAATGGGGGAGTGCTTCATCGACCAGCACATCGACGAATTGCCCAATCAACCGCGGGTTGTCGCAACGGAAATTGACAATGCGATTATGCTCGGTACGACCCTGAAGCATGCCGGGGTCCTTTTTCGAATAATCGGTAACCAGAATTCGCTGCGTGGTCCCCACCATGCGTCGGCTATTGTCGAAACCTTGCTGGTTCAAACGGGCCTGAAGGATCTGCAGGCGTTGTTTCTTGACCTCGGTGGGCGTGTTGTCTGCCAGGTCGGAGGCTGGGGTGCCAGGCCGTGCGCTGTAGATAAACGAGTAGGAGAAATCAAAGCCTACATCTTCTACCAGCTTCATGGTCTGCTCAAAATCCTTATCGGTTTCACCCGGGAAGCCGATGATGAAGTCCGAGCTGAGAATCATATCCGGCACGGCAGCGCGCAGTTTGCGTACGCGCGATTTGTATTCCAATGCCGTGTGATTGCGCTTCATGCCGGCCAGGACGCGGTCCGAGCCCGACTGCACCGGCAGGTGCAGGTATTTGACCAGTTCGGGGACTTCGGCATGGGCCAGAATCAGGCTGTCGGAGAACTCCAGCGGGTGCGATGTGGTGTAGCGGATGCGGTCAATGCCGTCGATCTCGGCAATCACGCGGATCAGGTCAGCCAGATCGGCAACCTGGCCATCGTGGGTCTGGCCACGATAGCCGTTGACGTTCTGACCTAACAGAGTCACTTCACGCACGCCATTTTCAGCCAGATGAATGCATTCAGCCAGTACATCATCGAATGGGCGACTGACCTCTTCACCGCGGGTGTAAGGCACCACGCAGAAGCTGCAGTACTTGCTGCAGCCTTCCATGATCGATACAAACGCGGTAGGGCCATCAACTCGCGGCTCAGGTAAGCGGTCAAATTTCTCGATTTCCGGGAATGATACGTCGACTTGGGGTTTATTCGTGGTGCGTGCGGCGTTGATCATTTCCGGCAAGCGATGCAGGGTCTGCGGGCCAAACACCACATCCACGTAAGGTGCGCGGTCGCGGATGGCGGCGCCTTCCTGGCTGGCCACACACCCGCCCACGCCAATAATAAGATCGGGGTTCTTGTCTTTCAGCGGCCGCCAGCGACCCAGCTCGGAGAAGACCTTTTCCTGGGCCTTTTCACGAATTGAGCAGGTGTTGAGCAGAATAACGTCCGCCTCGTCGGGGCGGTCGGTCAGCTCCATTGCCTGATTTTCGCCGAGCAGGTCAGCCATACGCGAGCTGTCATACTCGTTCATCTGGCAACCGTGGGTCTGAATAAAGAGTTTCTTGGCCATGGGATGTGCTAAGCGTAACCTTGTGAAAAGCGGAATTATACACGGATGGGGCAGCGCGTGTCCCGTGCTGTGCTATCATCCGCGACCGCCGAACCTGCCTGTTCGGCTCGCCCAAGATACAGGTTTGATGGTTCCACGATGAGCAAAGACAAGCAGCCTATTTTCCGCGTTATTTTCCTCAACCAGGGTCAGGTATACGAGCTCTATGCTCGGCATATCTTCCAGAGTGATCTCTGGGGCTTTCTGGAAATAGAGGAGCTATTGTTTGGCGAGCGCTCGCAGGTTCTTGTCGATCCCGCCGAGGAAAAGCTCAAAACCCAGTTTGAAGGGGTAGAGCGCAGCTTCATTCCGTTGCAGTCGATCGTGCGGATTGATGAAGTCGAGCGGATCGGCCAAGCGAAGATCAGCGAGGCCAAGGGCGGCGGTAACGTGATGAATTTTCCGATGCCGCCGCAGCCGAGCTGAAGACTAGCCGGGCTGAAAATGACTAGCGTGATCTGGGGCTAGCCTGTTCAGTCGAGCGACTGGACCGGCCCGAAGGTGGAGTCCAGTTGCGGGTCTCGCGGTTCATTGTTCGGCGACAGGGCAGGCGTGCCTTTTAGTTGTTCCTCCCGAATTTGCGCCAGATAATTGCGAAACAAGGTGCCCAGTACCTGGGTAGCGACATCCAGCTCATCGGCATTCATCTGCAGCGCGACCTGATCGCTGGCATCCATTGCTTCATCCTTGCCGTTGACCGCGGCCATCTTGAGGATGATATAGGCTTGAGGCAAATTGCGTGTAACGCCCTCGCCCTGGTAGTGCATCAAGCCCAACTGATACTGCGCTGCGGGATGGCCTTGAACGGATGCTTGCTCAAACCAGTTCAACGCCTGTTCGACGTCCTTCTCCACTCGTTCGCCGCGGTAATACAGCTCGCCCATCTCGAACTGCGCTTGCAGATCCCCGCTGGTGGCCGCGGCTTCACAGGCTTCGATCGCCAGTGCGAGGCTTTCATCGTCTACCCTATTAATGGCGCAACGTTCTTCCGTACTGACCAACAACGGGTTGCTACCGGTTTGGGCGCTAACCAGTGCAGGGCAGAGCAGTGTCGCCAGCAGGCAATAACGGGTTATACGGCTAGGCAGTCGAATATTCATGAGTCTGAGGCGGCCTTGGGTCCGCTACGATGGCTGTCAGTTTGGCTATTGTGCGCCTGTTCTGCCAGCAGGCCAACTGCCAGCGCGCAGGCGACAAAACCGGGTAACAGCCAACTGGCTTGCAGGCTGCTGTTGAGCAGGCTGGCCAAGGGTAACGTACTGTTGATCAGTGCCGGGGTTAGCAGGCTGACCAACCCTATCAGACACAGTACGCTGACGCGCAAGTCCTGGCGCCGATAAAGGAATGCGATCAGGGCCAGGCATGCGGCACCGATCAGGTTCACCAGCCATTGATAGCCGGCCTGCCATTCCAGATAACGTGACAGCTCATAGAAGGCCAGCAGGCCGAGAATGATCTGGCTCCAGATTACTGGCTTCCAGCGCAGCCCCCGGCCCAACAGCAGGCAAGCCAGGCCAAGTAGGGGCAGGCTCATATGTTGCGCGGCCAGCCCCATGATCCGCTGGGCGTGCTCAACGCTGGCATGGCTTGCTCCCCAATTGGCCAGGCCGAGTAACAGCGCGCTGCTGGCGGTCAGTAGCAGTGCCACCAGGCTGGCTTTGAGCGCGCCCTGGGCTTCGGCATGCAGCCGCGGTTTGCGCTGCCAAAGCCAGTAACACAGGCCTGCGGCAGCGACGCTGAGCAGCAGGTAGCTCAGGGCGGTCATAGCGCGGAGAACGCTTTTTCCGCCGCGTTCAGCGTCAGTTTTAGCTCTGCTTCGCCATGCGCGATCGAAGTGAACCCGGCTTCAAAGGCGCTCGGAGCTAGATACACGCCGTTATTCAGCATGCCATGGAAAAAACCTTTGAAGCGTTCTACGTCACTGGCCATCACGTCGTCGAAGGTGACGATGTCATCGGCACCGGAAAAATACAGACCGAACATGCCGCCTGCCTGGGTGGTGACAAAGGGCACACTGGCCGCGTCGGCGCGCTCCTGCAAGCCGGCCAGCAAGCGGCTGGTGTAGTCGGTCAGTTCGTCATGGAAGCCGGGGCGGCTGATCAGTTTCAGCGTGGTCAGGCCTGCGGCCATAGCCAGCGGATTGCCTGACAGGGTGCCCGCCTGATAAACCGGGCCGAGCGGGGCGATGACTTGCATGATCTCGCGTTTGCCACCGAAGCAGCCCACTGGCATGCCGCCACCAATGATCTTGCCGAAGGTAGTCAAGTCAGGGGTCACGCCGTAGTAAGCCTGCGCGCCGCCCAAGGCCACCCGGAAGCCGGTCATGACCTCGTCGAAAATAAGCACTACGCCGTGCTCGTCGCACAGCTCGCGCAGCCCCTGGAGAAATCCCGGCGCCGGCGGCACGCAGTTCATGTTGCCGGCCACGGGTTCGACGATGATGCAGGCTACATCCTTGCCGGCCTTAGCCAGCAGCTCTTTTACCGCGTCAATATCGTTGAATGGCAGGGTCAGGGTGTGTTTGGCGAAGTCGGCCGGTACGCCGGCTGAACTGGGTACTCCCTGGGTCAGTGCGCCTGAACCGGCCTTGACCAGCAAACTATCGGAATGCCCGTGGTAACAGCCCTCGAATTTGATGATGTTGTCCCGACCGGTGTAGCCGCGCGCCAGGCGAATCGCACTCATGGTCGCTTCGGTGCCGGAGCTGGTCATGCGCACCATTTGCATGGAGGGTACTAGCTCGCAGACCAGATCCGCCATGTCGGTTTCCATTGACGTTGGAGCGCCATAGGACAGGCCGTGCTGTAGTTGATTGCGCACCGCGTCGAGAACGGCCGGATGGCTGTGGCCGAGAATCATCGGACCCCAGGAACCGACGTAATCGACATAGCGATTGTCGTCTTCATCGGTCACGTAGGCGCCTTCGGCATGCTTGAAAAACAGCGGAGTGCCGCCCACGCTGCGGAACGCGCGAACCGGCGAATTGACGCCGCCTGGGATGTGTTTTTGAGCATTGGCAAAGAGCATTTCAGAGCGGGACATAAAGGCATTCTCTCAAAGGATTTGGAACAATTCGCTGAAGCCGCGCGCGCGTCGTTCGACTTCGGCAGGCGAGGGCGCGGCAAACAGACCATTGACTACGGCTAGCAGGCTGGCGCCGGAGCTGATCAGTTGCGGTGCGTTGTGCAGGGTGACGCCACCGATGGCGACAATCGGTAAGTTGAATTGCTTGCTGGCCTGCTCTAGCAACAGCGGCGTTGCGGCCGGTGTGCCGGGTTTGGTCACCGACTGGAAGAAGCGGCCGAAGGCAATATAGCTGGCGCCCGCCTCTTGCGCCTCGCTGGCAAACGCCAGGCTGGCGTGGCAGGTAGCGCCGATAATCGCCTGTTCGCCCAGTTGCTGGCGAGCCTCGCGCAGGCTGCCGTCATCACGGCCTAAATGCAGGCCGGCATGCAGTTCGCTAGCGAGGGCCAAGTCGTCATTGATGACTAGCTGCGCCGCGTAATAATCACAAATGGATTTCAATTGCAGGGCTTCATCTCGGCGGCGCCCCGGGTCGGCAGACTTGTCACGGTACTGCAGCAGGCGTGCTCCACCTGCCAGTGCCGCATCGACCCAGGGCAGCAGGCGATCACCGGCCAACAGCTGGCTGTCGGTGATCGCGTACAAGCCGCGCGGCAGGGCGCTCAAGAGCAAAAATCCAAAGGCAGGCGTCTGGGTACATACTGGCCGAGCCCGGGTTGCTCGGCATCGCGCAGGGTGCGCCAAGTGTAATCCAGCGCGGATTTCACTGCACTGACCAGTTCTTCCCCGAGCGCCAACCGGCCGGCCAGCGCGCTGGCCAGGGTACAGCCGGAGCCGTGGTAACTGCCAGGCAGGCGCTGGCAGATAAAGGTGTGTTCCTCACCGCTGCGGCAATATAGCCGGTTGTGAATCTCGCGTTCTTCGCCGTGGCCGCCGGTAATCAGCACGTTGCGGCAATAGGGTAATAGTTTGGCCGCACACTCGTCGGCACTGCCGTCAGGCAGCTCGGCCAGCAGACGCGCCTCGGGCAGGTTGGGTGTGGCAATCAGTGCCAGGGGCAGCAGTTTCTCACGCATGGCGAAGGCCACGTCATCCTTGCCCAGCGAGCCACCACCGCCAGCCCGTAACACCGGGTCGCAAATCAATGGCAGCTCGGGGTGTGCTTGCATCAGCTCGACAACGGTATCAACCATCGCCAGATTGCCGAGCATGCCGAGCTTGACGGCTGAGACCGGCATATCGGTTAACACGGCGTTGGCCTGGGCCATCACCCAGTCGCGGTCCAGTACCCTGAAATCGCTGACATCCACGGTGTTTTGCACGGTCAGCGCGGTAACCGTCGGGGCCGCGTGGCAACCCTGGGCAATCAACGCTTCTATATCGGCCTGCAGGCCAGCCCCGCCGCTCGGGTCGTGCCCCGAGAGGCAGAGTACAACGGGACGAAAAGGAAGTAGTGTTTTCATGCGCTAAGCTTAACATTAAGCGCTGCGCACCGGCAGGGGACTCGTCTGGCTTTCAAAGCTATGGCATAGCCGTAAAGGGCGGAGGATACTGTCTGTTGGTTAAAAACGATTTTTCTAAAAAGACAATACCAGAGGTGTCAGGCATGAAAGCGATCGATCAATGGTTCGATGAGTACGGTGAAAGCCATCGCAACCCGACCAACAAATTGCTGCATTGGATCTGTGTGCCGCTGATCACGTTTAGCGTGTTGGGTATCCTGTGGGCCATTCATCCTTGGGTGTCGGTTCTGGCCGTCGCCCTGGCGTTGGCGTTCTATGCGACTTTGTCCTGGCGTATCACCGCCGCGATGTTGGTGCTGAGTCTGATTATGCTGTTGATATTGAGCATGATGACCTACGTCTTGATTCCCTGCGTGGCGATCTTCATTCTGGCCTGGGTTGGTCAGTTTATCGGTCATCACCTGGAGGGGAAAAAGCCTTCCTTTTTCAAGGATCTGCAGTTTTTGCTGATAGGCCCCATCTGGCTGCTCGGTTTTGTATTTCGCCTGCTCGGCATGCGCTACTAGGCTTGGCTGCATAGGCAGGCATAGATAGCCAGGCGCTGTGGCAGGCGCCGGCAGATAGCTGCCTAGTCGGGCGCCTGGATCTCCAGCTCTCGCCACTGCCCCGGTTGCAGGTCGGCCAGGGTCCAGTCACCAATGCGCACACGAATCAAACGTAGTGTGGGCAGGCCTACGGCGGCGGTCATACGTCTTACCTGTCGGTTTCTGCCTTCGCGAATGGTAATGCTCAGCCAATGGGTCGGAATGCTGGCGCGAAAACGTACGGGAGGATGCCGCGGCCAGAGGCTCGGCTCGCCCATATGGTCTACTTCGGCTGGCCGGGTAGGGCCATCGTTGAGCGTCGGCCCGGCACGTAATTGCGCCAACTGCTCTGGCGTCGGCGTACCCTCCACCTGAACCCAGTAGGTCTTGGCCAGTTTGTGCCGTGGATCGGTAATGCGCGCCTGTAGACGCCCATCGTTGGTCAGTAACAGCAGTCCTTCGCTGTCCCTGTCCAGCCGGCCGGCCGGGTAGATGCCGGGTAGGTCGACAAAGTCCTTGAGAGTGGCGCGGCCCTGGTCGTCAGTGAACTGTGTGAGTACATCGAATGGCTTATTCAGTGCAATCAATCTCGGATTGGCTGGTGCTGCAGCCGGCTGGCGACGGGGCCTGGCGCTCTGCGCACGTGGCGGTTTGCCCGTTAGGGCGCGGGGTCTGGTTGCTTTCATGCTGGGGCCTGAGGTGGTGGCTGGCGGCTGATAATAGCCGTTTAGCTATTGGGTGTGGAGCGGGCGACCAGCGCAGCCACATCAATGCCGCGTGGCAGCGTGCCATAGACCCGGCCGCGTCCGACGATACGGCTGGCGATAAAGGCGTCGGACACTAGCTCATTGCCCGCTTCCAGCAACAATTTCGCCTGCAGCGCGACAGCCACATCTTCGGTCAACTGGCGTGCGCGATACTGGATATCATCGGTATCCCGGAAGTCGGTTTTGATCCGCTCGATTTGCGCTTTCAGATGGGCGTTTGCGTGACCGTCGCCTAATTCGCTGAACAGTACCTCCAGTACGCCCGGCTCTTTGGACAGCGCGCGTAGTACATCCAGGCACTGCACATTGCCCGAGCCTTCCCATATGGAATTGACCGGAGCCTCCCGGTATAGGCGCGGCAAAATGCTTTCCTCCACATAGCCAGCGCCACCCAGGCACTCCTGAGCCTCATTGATCATGGCTGGCGCGCGCTTGCAGATCCAGTATTTGCCAATGGCCGTGACCAGCCGGGCAAATTTTTCTTCATGCTCGTCATGGGTATTGTCGATCGCCTTGCCCATGCGCATGGTCAAGGCCAGCGCGGCTTCGCTTTCCAGGGCCAGATCGGCCAGTACGTTCTGCATCAGTGGCTGGTCGGCGAGCACTCGGCCACCGACCTTGCGATAGGCGCAATGATGACTGGCCTGGGTCAGGGCCTGGCGCATCAAAGAGCTGGAGCCAATCATGCAGTCAAAGCGGGTCATGGCGACCATTTCGATGATCGTCGGCACCCCGCGACCTTCCTCACCGACCATCCATGCCAGTGCGCCGCGAAACTCGACTTCGCTGGAGGCGTTGGCCTGGTTGCCCAGCTTGTTTTTCAGGCGCTGGATATAGAACTGGTTGCGGGTGCCGTCGGGGCGATGGCGCGGCAGCAGGAAACAGGTTAGCCCTTTATCCGTCTGCGCCAGGGTCAGAAAAGCATCGCACATGGGCGCTGAGCAGAACCATTTGTGACCCACCAATTCATAGGCTTGGCCGGGGCCTCCGAGGCCCACGGCATAGGCGCGGGTGGAGTTCGCGCGTACATCAGTGCCGCCTTGCTTTTCGGTCATGGCCATACCGATGGTGGCACCGGTTTTTTGTTCTATGGGTAGATTGCGTGGGTCGTATTGGCGCGAGAGAATTTTCGGCAGCCATTTCTCGGCCAGATCGGGCTGTAGCTTGAGCGCTGGAACGCACGCGTAGGTCATGGTCATCGGGCAGCAGGTGCCTGCTTCGATCTGGTTGTGCAGGTACATGCTCGCCGCGCGCGCCACATGGGCACCTGGGCCGGGCTTGGTCCAGGGCGCAGAGGTTATTCCATGGGCAATGCCGGCACTCATCAACTGGTGATAAGCCGGATGAAACTCAACCAGATCGATACGGTTGCCAGCGCGATCATGGCTCTTGAATAGCGGTTTGTTTTCATTGGCCAGAAAGCCCGCCGCCATCAGTGGACCACCTGCCAACTGACCGTAAGCGGCCAGTTCGGCGTCAGCCCAGTCGCCTTTGAATCGATGTACCCATTGTTTCAGCGGTAGATCCGTGTGGTACAGATTGATGCCGTCCAGGGGCGGTACCTGGTTGGTCACTTCATGTGTTTCCGCGTATTGATGCAACTTCATGATGTAGGTTCCTTGGCGCCAAGGGCGCGCAGACAGAATCGGGTGAGGGCGCGGGTATAGCTTTCCAGGCTTTCACTGGGCAGCCCGCTGGCGCGTAATGCGCGAGCCTGGGGCGACAAGGGGCCGATCAAGGATTCGGCGATCGCCCCGACCAGGCAAGCGGAGGTGATAGGGATGTTATCAACCTGAAAGCTGCCGTCCTCATTGCCCTGCTTGATCAGCTTGTGGAAGAGTTCAGCATAGGCTGCCCGGTAACGCAGGCGTGCGGTATCGACGTCAGGTTCGAGGGGTTCGGCAATCAGCGCGTGAGCGAGCTGGCGGCTATGCCAGGCGCGAGCGGCGAATTGAGCAATACCCTGACGCAAACGCTCGGCGGCGCTGCCTTGGCCGAAGAATTGCTCTTTCAGTGCATCGATTTCTATACGCGTTGCGCGGGTAAATACTTCTGTAGCCAGCGCACCTTTGCCTGGGAAATAGCGATACAGGCTGCCCGTGGCGATACCTGCGGTACTTGCCAGGCGGTTCATGCTAAGCGTGGAAAAGCCGCCTTCGGCGACCATTTCCAGGGCGCAGCCGAGAATATGCTCGCGTAATACCTGGTCGCGTTCCAGGCGGGCATGGGTGGTGCGATAGGCCATTGTTTGAGTCCTGATATCCACTATAAGATCAGTGAATCAGGATTCAGATCTTGACGCAGGGGGTAAAACGGTCACAGATAAGGCTTTTTCAGCCTTCGACATTACCGATGATAATCGCTTTGATCACAAAGCCGACAACACCCAGGCCCAATCCAAAAAACAGCACCATGGTGCCGTAGCGTCCGGCTTTGGATCTTTTTGCCAGATCCCAGACGATGTAACCCATAAAAGCCACCAGAGCGAAAATCATCAGCGGCATGGCGAGAGCTTCAAATTGCTGGTAATCCAAGGAGTTCTCCAAGTGTGTTTGTGGCGTCATTATACCTGCTACACACTCGCCGCCGTGTGACAGGTCGTCGCAGTGGTACTGCTCAGCTTCGGTGCAGATGCCCTAACGGTAGCTCGGTGCTGCTGATGATTTGATTCAGCACGAAGCTGGACCTTACGCTGGATACGCCGTCGATTCGGGTCAGATGACCCAATAGAAATTGCTGGTAGTGTTCCATGTCCGGCACCACAACACGCAGTTGATAGTCGGCGTCCATGCCCGTGACCAGGTAGCAATCGAGTACTTCGGGGCAGTCGCGAATGGCGCTTTCAAAGCCGGCAAAACGCTCTGGGGTATGACGATCCATACCAATCATGACAAAGGCAGTCAGTGTCAGACCGATTTTTTTCGGATTGAGCAGGGCGACCTGACGGCTGATATAGCCACTGTCTTCCAGCTGCTTGACGCGTCTGGAACAGGGTGATGGTGACAGGCCGATGTATTCGGCCAGCTCCTGGTTGCTGACGGTGGCGTCGTGCTGCAGTGCCGCGAGAATTTTCAGATCATAGCGGTCCAGATTGTGCTCATTCATGAAGCGCTCCTGTTTAATTGCTCAAATACACTTATTTTCAGGATATTATTGCATTACTGTGCGCTATATCTGCAATCTTAGGCAAGAAATGGCGGGGCGAGCAGGCTATGATGGTTCCACGTTCGAAGCCAAGGCCGGCTTGTCCAGCCCGCCCCCCCACAAGGGGAGCAGGCGGCCACTGATCCTACCGGATTTGTCGCCAACCGGTCACCCAGCTCACAAAGCCCAGGGGTAAGGCACGCTCCCATCCGGATGCGCCAGAGACATACAAAAGCGGCTGAGCTCAACAGGGCTCGGCCGTTTTTGTGTGCGGCCGGCTAGGTGCGACCGGCTAGGTGCGGCCGACGAGGTGTCACGGGCTAACGGTTCAGACCGGATCGGTGTGAATCAAGACGTCGGCCTGGGGAAAGCGTTCGACGATGCGGGCCCGCACCCGTTCTCCCAGGTCATGCGCTTGCAGCAGTGGTGTTTGTGCGGGTATTTCCAGATGCATCTGGATAAACCAGTCGTGGCCCGATTGGCGGCTGCGAAAATCATGCACATTGACCACACCCTCTACCGATCGAGCAAGGCTGAGCGCCTCGTCGCGCACCTCATCAGAGAGTTCTCGGTCCATCAGAATTTGTATTGCATCGCGGCCGATCTGTACGGCGCTGTAGGCGATATACAGCGCAATGGCCAAGCCGAAGAACGCATCGGCCCGATGAATACCATAAGCCGCCAGCAGCAAGGCCACGATGATGCTGGCATTGAGCAGCAAATCGGAGCGGTAGTGTAGCGAATCTGCGCGAATCGCGGTGGAGCCCGTGCGTTTGATGACGTGGCGCTGAATCATGAGCAGGGCGAGGGTTGCGACGATGGCAAAGACCATGACGGCAATGCCTAGCCAGGCGCTGTCCAGTGGCCTGGGGTGCAGTAGGCGATCAATGCCCTGCAGCAGTACCAGTACTGCAGATCCGCTAATAAACGCTGATTGCGCAAGCCCCGCCAGGGCCTCGGCTTTGCCATGGCCAAAACGGTGTTCATGGTCGGCTGGCTTCAACGCATAGCGTACCGCGAACAGATTGATAATGGATGCGCCAGCATCCATCAGTGAGTCGATCAGCGAGGCAAGCAGGCTGACCGAGCCCGACATTAGCCAGACGCTACTTTTCAATGCGATCAGTACTAGCGCCACCGCCACTGAAGCGTACGTGGCCAGCTTCAGCAGTCGATCACGTTCAGCGGGCTTCAATGGTGTTGAATTGTTCATTACGCCCTCGGCGGCAAACCCAGCGAGGCCAGTTGCTGATGATCAGGCTGGTTGATTTGCCGAGCCTGCTCCAGCGGCAGGTCCAGGTTCAGATCCTGTTTGAGAATCGCCTTGAGTTTCAGCGGGTCTACCTGGCCCTGCGCGTCGAGTGCGTCGTTCAGACGTTCGGGGGCCAGCGTGTAGCGAGCGTCTGGCAGATAGATGGCACCAGTCGCGAAGTCGACAGCAAAGGCGATTACGCCCGGAATGACATAAAACAGCAGACCGATGGCATTGAGTATGGCGACGCCAGAATCAATTTCACCGGTGATTTGACCGCGGCGTTCTGGGTAGAAAATAGTGCCACAGGCGGCCAGCTGGGTGGTTAGAGCGGTGGTCAGCAGAATGGCAGCTAGGGGTTTCAGGCGCATGGTTAAGGTCTCATTCCGGTTTAAAGAACTGCGTTGAGCATGGGCTTGCTGGCCAGCTCGGTTAGGTGCTGAGCATAGCAGAGCGGCTATAATAGCGCCTTTGCTCCGAGTGCTTGAATACCATGATGGATTTACCTGTTGCCAGCGTGTTGAATGAGCTCGATCAGGCGTTGGCCAACCATCCCTGCGCGGTGCTGCAGGCGCCGCCCGGTGCCGGCAAGACCACGCTGGTACCACTGGCACTGTTGAATAGCGCTTGGCTGGCAGGGCAGAAAATCATCCTGCTTGAGCCGCGCCGTTTGGCTGCACGGGCTGCGGCAGAGCGTCTGGCCCAACTGCTGGGTGAGCCTGTTGGGCAGCGGGTTGGCTACCGCATACGCCTGGAAAGCCGGGTCAGCTCAGCAACGCGCATCGAGGTGGTGACCGAGGGTATTTTGCAGCGATTGCTGCAGGATGACCCCGAGCTGCCGGGAATCGGCCTGGTCATCTTCGATGAGTTTCACGAGCGTAGCCTGGATGCCGATCTGGGTTTGGCGCTGTGTCGCCAGACTCAACAATACCTGCGAGAGGATCCGCCACTGCGCTTGCTGGTGATGTCTGCAACACTGGACGCACAAGCGGTCAGCCAGTTGCTGGACAACGCGCCGATGATCAGCAGCCAGGGCCGGCAGTATCCGGTGGATGTGCGTTATGTGGGTACGGCTGAACCGCGGCAGCCGATTGAGCCGAGGGTGGTGCAGGCTGCACTGCAGGCGCTGGCTGATCAAGGCGGCAGTCAGCTTGTTTTCCTGCCCGGGGTGGCGGAAATCCGCCGCGTGCAGACCCAGCTTGAGGCGCAACTCGAGCAGCGAGCCGACGTGCTCGTCACACCCCTTTACGGAGAGCTGGATCTGGCCGCCCAGCGCCGGGCCATCAGCCCCGCGCCGCAGGGGCAGCGCAAGATCGTGCTGGCCACCTCAATTGCTCAAACGTCGCTGACCATTGAAGGTATTCGCGTGGTCATCGATGCGGGACTGATCCGTCAGCCGCTATTTGATCCGGTTTCCGGTCTGACTCGGCTGCAGACCTGTCGAGTTTCACAGGCTGCTGCCGAGCAGCGGGCCGGGCGTGCGGGGCGCCTGGAGGCCGGTGTATGTTATCGATTGTGGTCGGCTACGCAGCAGGAGCAGATGGCGGCGCAGGATCAACCGGAAATCCTGCAAGCTGATCTCGCACCCCTGGCATTGCAATTGGCGCAGTGGGGTATTCAGCAGGCGAGCGAGCTCAGCTGGCTTGATCAGCCCCCTGCTGCGGCATTAGAGCAGGGTCGGGAATTGCTCGAGATGTTGGGCGCGCTGCAGCGTAGCGACGACGGCTGGCGGCTGACCGAGCATGGCCTGGCCCTGACTACCTTGCCCATGCATCCGCGACTGGCGCACATGCTGTTGCGTGGGCAAGCCATGGGGTTGGGGCTGTTGGCCTGTCGGCTGGCGGCGATTGCCGGCGAGCGGGATCTGCTGCGCGGCGTGCAAGATGCTGATGTAGCCAGGCGGATTGCCCTGTTTGACCATCCCAAGGAGGATGCGGGCGTTGATCGCGGCGCCTTGCAGCGTGCCAGGCAACTGGCCGGCCAGTGGCAGCGCCTGCTGGGTACTGCAGCGGACAACCCGGTCAACAACCCCGATGATGAGGTCTGGCAAGGTGTGCTGCTGGCCATGGCCTATCCGGATCGCATTGCCCAGCGGCGCGCCGAGGGCATGGAGTATCGCCTGGCCAACGGCCGTTCGGCGGCTTTCGGCGAAACCGATGCCCTGCAAAAGCATGAGTGGTTGGTGGTGTCAGCGTTGGGCGGCCATGCCGCGCAGCGCAACGTCAGAATCTTTATGGCCGCCGCATTGGACGCGTCTTTACTGGCCAGGTATGTGCCTGAACTGCTTAGCCAACAGGACACCCTGGAATGGGATGCGCGCAGTGAAAGCCTGATTGCCGAGCGTCAGCAGCGCTTGGGTGCATTGGTCTTCAGCCGTCAGCCCCTGCCGGACATGGATCCGGAGGCGCGCAATCGAGCGCTCTGCGAAGTAGTGCGCAGGCAGGGGTTGAATCTGCTGCCCTGGACGCCAGCGTTGCGGCAGTGGCAGGCGCGGGTCGTCTTGCTGCGGCAGTTGGATATGAATACGGCCTGCAGCAGTGATTGGCCTGACATCAGCGATGTGGCCTTGCTGGACACGCTGGAAAGTTGGCTGGCTCCTTATCTGGGCAAGGTCCGGCGCCTGGCGCATTTTGCCAATCTGGATTTGTCTTCGATCCTCGCCGGGCTTCTGCCCTGGCCCTTGCCGCGGCAGCTTGACGAGCAGGCGCCGACCCACTGGAGCGTCCCCACCGGCTCGCAGATCCGCATCGATTACAGCGAAACACCGCCAGTACTGGCCGTGCGGCTACAGGAAATGTTCGGCAGCACCGACAACCCGCGCATCGCACAGAACCGCCAGGCGCTGCAACTGCATCTGCTATCCCCGGCCCAGCGTCCGGTGCAGATCACCCAGGATCTGGCCGGCTTCTGGCGCGGCAGCTATGCCGAGGTCAAGAAGGATATGAAGGGTCGCTACCCCAAACACTACTGGCCGGATGATCCGCTGCAGGCCGAGCCGACGCGCCGGGCCAAGCCACGCAAAGCTTGAGTGCTCGAAGTGCTCATTTGGGAGTGTCGAGGCCCACCTTGACCCAACAGTGCCCGCCGTAGCACCGCTGGCCGAGATGGAACTCGGCCTTCCCAGGGGTCGTGTTTGCCGGGAGTGTCGAGTTCCATCTCGACACAACAGCGCCCGCCGCAGCACCGCTGGCCGAGGTGGAACTCGGCCTTCCCAGGGGTTGTGTTTGCCGGGTGTGTCGAGTTTCATCTCGACACAACAGTGCCCGCCGCAGCGCCGCTGGCCGAGGTGGAACTCGGCCTTCCCAGGGGTCGTGTTTGCCGGGAGAGTCGAGTTCCACCTTGACCCAACAGTGCCCGCCGTAGCGCCGCTGGCCGAGGTGGAACTCGGCCTTCCCAGGGGTTGTGTTTGCCGGGAGTGTCGAGTTCCATCTCGACACAACAGTGTCCGCCGCAGCACCGCTGGCCGAGGTGGAACTCGGCCTTCCCAGGGGTGGTGTTTGCCGGGAGTGTCGAGTTCCATCTCGACACAACAGTGTCCGCCGCAGCGCCGCTGGCCGAGGTGGAACTCGGCCTTCCCAGGGGTCGTGTTTACCGGGAGTGTCGAGTTTCATCTCGACACAACAGCGCCCGCCGCAGCGCCGCTGGTCGGGGTGAAGCTCGGTCTTCCCGGGGCGAGGTAGCGTGCGCGCTTTGCAGGGCGGGAGGGAGAACGTACAATCCTCACCCCGCCCACCACCCGGAACCGTCGATGGACAATACCAGTCAGATTCTCGAACGCAGCGCCGAGCTGTTTGCCGGCAAGCGTGTGCTGCTGGTCAATCCGACCGCAGATAGCCTTACAGTGCAGTTGCCTGCGCAATGGCACCTCTGGACCTGGGATTATGCGGTGTGGCGCAGTCTTAACGGGCAACTGGATGAAGCGCATCTGAGCTTCTCGCACCTGTGTCCGGCGGTCAGCGATCTGGATGCGGCGGTGCTGGTCATGCCCAAGGCGCTGGAGCGTGCCGAGTATGCGCTGGCGCAAATCGCGCCGTTGTTGCGGGCCGGTTGCCCGCTGTACCTGGTTGGGGAAAAGAAGGGCGGCATTACCCGCGCGGAAAAACTCGTACAGCCATACGCGGACCACGCAGAAAAGCTCGACTCGGCCAGGCATTGTCAGCTGTGGCGTGCGCAGGTAAGTGGTCAATCGGCCCCCTTCGCCCTGGCCGACTGGCAAAAGCAGTTCACCCTCGAATTCAACGACCAATCGGTCGAGTTGGTAAGCTTGCCTGGGGTCTTCAGCCATGGCCGGCTGGATGAAGGCAGTCAGTTGCTGCTGGAAGAGACCAAGTCGCTGCCGAAGGGCAAGGTACTGGATTTCGGTTGTGGGGCAGGGGTACTGGCTACCGTGTTGTCGCGGCGTAATCCAGGCAGTCAATTTGAGCTGGTGGACGTGGATGCGCTGGCGCTGTATTGCGCAACGCAGACCTTGCAGCGGAATAAGGTCGAAGCTGAGGTCTACCCTTCCGATGGCCTGAGTGACGTGCATGGTCGATTGGTTGCAGTGGTCAGCAACCCGCCGTTCCATACCGGTATCAAACATGACACCAGCATCGCCGAACGCTTCTTCGAGCAGGTCACGCGTAACCTGTTGCCGCGCGGCGAATTGCGCATTGTCGCCAACGGTTTTCTCAAGTACCCGGCCTTGATTGAGACGCATATCGGCCCCTGCGAGGTGCTGCGCGAGAATAATCGCTTCAAGGTCTATTCGGCCATCGCACCAGGTTGACCAAGCTAGAACTGCAGGGTATATTCCCGCCCGTCTTAGGGGAGTAGTCTCTCTATGCAGGCCACCGCTGCCTGCACTGGCAAACGTCAACATACTTGGTCCACAGACCATGGCGTTTGCGACCTGCGGCCGCGTCAGCGGCTCCGGTTTGACGAGACCTATGACATACGCACACCAGCCGAGGGCGGAGGTGGACGTATGTCATTGGTTTGTTGATCCGCCCTCTTATGGAACCTCCGTGGAAGCTTTTCTTGTTTCAACCGGTATTGTTGCGCTGGCAGAGATCGGCGACAAAACCCAACTCCTTGCCTTACTGCTCGTCCTGCGTTTCCGTCGCCCCTGGCCTATCGTGCTGGGTATTTTTGTTGCCACCGTGGCTAACCACGCGCTGGCTGGCGCTCTGGGCCAACTGGTCAGCAATTTCCTCAGTGATACCTGGCTCTACAGCCTTCTGGCCATTTCCTTTATTGCTGTCGCTGGCTGGACGTTGATTCCTGACAAGCTCGACGAGGATGAAACCCCTGCCATCAGCCGGTATGGTGCTTTTTTCGCGACACTGGTTGCCTTTTTTATCGCTGAAATGGGCGATAAGACCCAGATAGCCACGGTGGTGCTGGCGGCGCAGTTCGATGCGTACCTGTGGGTGGTGATGGGCACGACGCTAGGCATGATGCTGGCCAACGTGCCGGTGGTCTTTATGGGCAACGCTGCGGCCGGCAAGCTGCCGCTGGATCTTATTCGACGCGTTGCCTCCGGCGCTTTCCTGTTGATGGGTCTGTATGCCGCGTGGCTGGCCTTCCTGGCTTTTCAGGGCGGATGATCGGACCTGCTCCGTGCAGTACTGTAGCCGGACTGGACGCCGATCGTCTGCCATCGCAGTTGTCCGGTGGTCCACAGTAGCGTATCCCGGTGGGTAAGCGCGGGCTATGCTGTAGGCTGAGTAGTGAGCCACGTTATTGGAGATGCCGATGCAGGTCCTTGCCATCCAACCGGTGCTTTTTCTTTCCCATGGGGGAGGTCCGTTACCTCTGCTTGATGATCCCGCGCACGCCGAGTTATTGCTGACCTATGCGTTGATCCGCCATAAGCTCGATGCTTTGCCACACTCGCCGTCGGCCTTGCTGTTTATTAGTGCCCACTGGGAAACCAGAGAGCCGACGCTGACCGCTGCTGCCCAGCCCTCATTGTTGTTTGATTATTACGGCTTCCCACCGCAAAGCTACCAATTGCGTTACCCGGTAGTTGGCGCACCGGAACTGGCCGTAACCCTGGCCGAGCAGCTCGGAAAATGGGGATGGACAGCCCATCTTGATAGCGAGCGCGGTTTGGACCATGGCGTTTTTGTGCCTGGCATGTTGCTGTTTCCACGGGCGGACATCCCTTGCCTGCAACTGTCACTGTTTGATTCGCTGGATGCCGCTGCACATTTGCAGCTGGGGCACGCATTGCGTGCGCTACGAAACGAGAATGTGCTGATCATCGGCTCGGGCTTTTCCTTTCACAATATGCGCGCTTTTTTCGACCCGGTTACGCAGCAGGAGGCGGCGTTGAATCTTGCCTTTGAAAACTGGTTGGAAGTCACCTTGCGCCTCGAGGATGAGCGGGAACGCGAGCGCTGTTTGCTGAAGTGGAAGCAAGCGCCCGGTGCCGCTTTCTGCCATCCACGAGAAGAACACCTGCTGCCAATTCATGTCTGCGCCGCCGCTGCTGGTAAACCGGTCACGCAGGAGTGGCGTTTCACCGCGCTCAACCGTCACGGTAGTTGTTATTGGTGGGATTGAACGCTTTGCTGCCAGAAGCCCGCACGCTGCATTCGCGTGCAACGGTGGGTAAACATTTGCCAGCAAATAGTCCACTATGAGCCGGTTAATATCGTTAAATAAGATCAGCCGGACAGGGGATTATGATGACCGATCAAGCCTATACGCCACCGACAGTCTGGACCTGGGATCAGGCTAGTGGTGGCAAGTTTGCCAATATCAATCGGCCGATTGCCGGCCCGACCCATGATCAGGAACTGCCGGTAGGCAAGCATCCACTGCAGCTTTATTCGTTGGCTACGCCGAACGGCGTCAAGGTCACCATTTTGCTTGAGGAATTGCTGGCCTTGGGTATTAAAGAGGCGGAGTACGACGCGTACCTGATCAACATCGGCGAGGGCGATCAGTTTGGTAGCGGTTTTGTCGACATCAACCCAAACTCGAAGATTCCTGCGCTGATGGATCGAAGCATGGACCCGCCGCTGCGCTTGTTCGAATCGGGTTCGATCATGCTCTACCTGGCAGACAAGTTTGGCGCCTTTATTCCTCAGGACGTGGCCGGGCGTGCTGAATGCTTGAACTGGTTGTTCTGGCAGATGGGCAGCGCGCCCTTTCTGGGTGGCGGCTTTGGCCACTTCTACGCTTATGCGCCGGAGAAGTTCGAGTACCCGATCAACCGTTACACCATGGAAGTGAAGCGGCAGTTGGATGTGCTCAATCGGCAATTGGCCGACCACCCTTATATTGCCGGCGACGAATACAGCATTGCCGATATGGCCATCTGGCCCTGGTATGGCGGCGTGGTAACCAACCAGGTATACGGCGCCGCAGAGTTTCTCGAAGCGCATACCTATACCCATGTGCTGCGCTGGGTAGAACAGGTTGGCCAGCGCCCGGCGGTCAAACGGGGGCGCATGGTCAATCGCACCTGGGGCGATGCGGCCGAGCAGTTGCCGGAACGCCACGACGCCAGTGACTTCGACGCGGCGGAAAAGTGAGCAACAATGTGTGAATTGATGGGCATGAGCGCCAATGTGCCAACGGATATCTGCTTCAGCTTTTCCGGGCTGATGCAACGCGGCGGCCGGACCGGGCCGCATTGTGATGGCTGGGGTGTGGCTTTCTATGAAGGCGGAGGGCTACGCTGCTTTCACGACCCGCAGCCCTGTCACAGCTCGGCCATCGCCCAATTGATCGAGAGCTATCCGATCAAGTCCGAAAACGTTATCTGCCATATCCGTCAGGCCAATGTTGGGCGGGTCAGCCTGGCCAACACCCACCCGTTTAGCCGCGAGCTGTGGGGGCAGTACTGGACCTTCGCCCACAACGGCCAGATGCACGCTTTCATTCCTCAGGCGGGTCCTTTTCAGCCAGTGGGTAGTACCGATAGCGAAGCGATTTTCTGTGATCTATTGAACCGGCTGCGCGCTGAGTTCGAGCAGCGACCCCCGCTGGAACAACTGATGGATTACATCACCAGGGCTTGTGCGCTGTATGCCAGGCAGGGTGTATGCAACCTGCTGATCAGCAACGGCGAGTGGCTATTCACCCTGTGCACCAGCAAGCTGGCCTGGATCACCCGGCGTGCGCCCTTCGGTCCCGCGCAGTTGAGTGACGTAGAGCTGGCGGTCGATTTCAAGGAGCACACCACGCCGAATGATGTAGTTACGGTGATTGCCACGGCGCCGCTGACCCGTAATGAGTCCTGGCACACTTATGCGCCCGGTGAGTGGCGTCTCTGGCAGGGCGGTGAAACGCTGTTGCAAGGTATTGTTATACAGTGCGATGGAGAGGCCGCGCGTTTGATCCCAGGTGGTTAATTAAACGTATGGGTGATCTGTGATATACCGTGATCATGACACAACAGACCCCGAGCTTATGAGACCCAAACGTCCGCAGTTAACTGGCGCCACATCGGCCCATTCAGGCTCGATACCTTTCTACGAAGCGCTGCTATTCTGGCTCAAGCTGGGATTGATCAGTTTTGGCGGGCCAGCCGGGCAGATTGCAATCATGCATCAGGAGTTGGTAGAAAAACGCCGTTGGATTTCCGAGCGGCGTTTTCTCCATGCGCTGAATTATTGCATGTTGCTGCCGGGCCCGGAGGCCCAGCAGTTGGCTATCTACATCGGTTGGCTACTGCACCGCACCTGGGGTGGGGTAGTGGCTGGTGTGCTCTTCGTGCTGCCTTCGCTGCTGATACTGATTGGGTTGGCCTGGGTGTATATAGCCTACGGTGAGGTGCCAGTGATAGCGGGCATTTTTTACGGTATTAAACCGGCGGTCACCGCCATCGTGTTTCAGGCTGCCTGGCGAATTGGCGGCAAGGTGCTGAAGAACAAATGGCTGTGGGCGATAGCGGTGGTGGCCTTTATCGGCATTTTCTTTTTTAGTCTGCCGTTTCCGCTGATTGTGCTTGGCGCAGGCTTGGCGGGCTATCTGGGCGGGCGGTGGGTGCCGCAGTACTTTCAACCGGGTGGTGGGCATGGCGCTGAAGGAAAGTCCTACGGCCCCGCGCTGGTAGATGACCATAGCCCCACACCGGAACATGCCCGGTTCACCTGGGCTCGCCTGGCTCTATTGCTGATGGTAGGTGCCGTACTCTGGCTGGTGCCAATGCTGGCGCTGTATCTGTTCTTTGGTTGGGACGGCACCCTGACGCAAATGGGCTGGTTCTTCACCAAGGCCGCGTTGCTGACGTTTGGCGGCGCTTACGCGGTACTGCCCTACGTTTACCAAGGTGCAGTGAGCGACTACGGCTGGGTGACGCCGGGGCATATGATGGATGGTCTGGCGCTGGGCGAAACTACGCCGGGCCCGCTGATCATGGTCGTTGCCTTTGTGGCCTTTATCGGCGGTTATGTGCTTGAGATATTCGGTCCGGACCAGGCTTTTCTCGCCGGTGCAATGGCGGCCATATTGGTTACCTGGTTTACTTTCCTGCCGTCTTTTTTGTTTATTCTCGGTGGCGGTCCTTTGGTTGAGTCCACCCACGGGCAATTGGGCTTCACCGCCCCCCTAACTGGCGTTACCGCCGCGGTCGTCGGCGTGATAGTCAATCTGGCACTGTTCTTCGGCTACCACGTGCTCTGGCCTGAGGGATTTGACGGGGAAATGGATTGGCCCTCGGCAATGATCGCTCTAGGCGCGGCAGGTGCACTGTTCGGCTTGAAGCTGTCCGTGATGAAAACACTGGGGCTATGTGCGTTGGCGGGGTTGCTGGTGCAGTGGTTGATGTAGATAAAGTAATGCTGGCGTTACCGCTCGGATTCCTTGAATTCAGCCAGGACGGGCAGAGCGAGCACCCACAAAAAAGCCCACCTTGAAGGTGGGCTTTCGCTGATACGGCTTCTAACCAAATCAGTCAGGACGATGATCAGTCCTTTTTATCTTTCTCAATGGTGCCGGTTTGGCCATTGATCTTGAATTCGTACTTGTTGCCATCGGCTTTCATGCCTTCGCCTTCCCAGTACTCATCGTCGGCTTCAACCTTGTGAATTTCGGTATAGCCAGCTGCTTTAGCGGTTTCGATAGCCTGTTCAATGCTGATCCAGTCAGCCTTGGGGCTATCAGCCATAACAGTGCCAGCGGCAAGGAGAGTGGCAGTGGCGAGAGCGGCGCTAAACGATTTTTTCATGATTGGAACTCCTGTTATCAATATGAGTAACGTTATAGAGCCAAAAAGGCAGGCAAGGTTCATTTTTGCTCCCTCTGTGCGCTTTTTCAGTGCTTGGTCATGCTGGCGGTGCACCGGGCCTGCAATGGATCTGATTTGACGGTGGTTCCCGGCCGCTTGCCCGGAGAAAGATCAGCACAGGTGAGGCGGTGTACAACACAAACAGCGGGGGAGAGGGATACAACCTGGTCCGACAGGGCTGCCGGACCAGAACGGACGCGGTCAGCGCAAGCGCATATCATTTTTGACCGACTTTACGCCATTGATGCCACGAGCGACTTCAACCGCCCGCTGCGCCATGGCATTCGAGCTGACAAAGCCGCTCAGCTGCACCACGCCTTTGAATGTCTCTACCTGTATTTCGGTGACTTTCAGTTCAGGGTCTTCAATAAAGGCGGCCTTGATGCGTGTGGTAATAACGCTGTCATCAACAAACTCGCCTGCCGACTTCTGCCCCGAAGCGACTGAACAGCCCACCAGGGCCAAGAGAGCAAAAGCCATAAACAGCGTGGAAACATATTTGTGTAAGGCAGTCATGATCGTATCCCTGTTAGAGCATTCAGTTGTTCAAGTAAGATTAGCCGGGAACGCTAAATTACGGGCCCGGACTATTGTTATTTTGCCGCTTCGTACAGCGGTTGCACCCTGGGGATAGCTGCTTGCAAAGCCTGGATGCGCCCTCCGGAGTTCGGGTGAGTGCTGAGAAACTCCGGCGGCCCACCATTGGACGCACTGGCCATTTTCTGCCATAGGGTAACTGCTGCCTCCGGTTTATAGCCCGCGCGCGCGGCCAATTCCAGACCGATCAGATCAGCTTCCGACTCGTTCGAGCGGCTGTTGGGCAGCATCAAGCCGACTTGTACTGCCTGGTCAGCCATTTGCTGGCCAGCCTGGCCCAAACCAAATAATGCCCCGGCCAACTGCGTGCCAGTTTGAGTGACGTAGGCTCGCGAGATGGCCTCGCGGCCGTGTTCACGCAACGCGTGGGCAATTTCATGGCCCATGATCTGGGCGATTTCATCATCGGTCAGTTTCAATTTGGTAACGATGCCGCTGTAGAATATGATCTTGCCACCAGGGGCGCAGCTGGCATTGATTTGATCGCTCTTGATCAGGTTGACCTCCCAGTTCCAGGCCCGTGCATCCTGCCGAAAGTGACTGACCTGAGGGATCAAGTCGTTAGAAATCCTGCGCAGGCGCTGAATCATTGCGGCGTCGGTGTTAAGCAGGTTTTTGCTGCGCGCCTCGGCAAGCATCTTGTTGTAGGAGTCGGCGGCCATTTTGTCGACTTCGGCGCTGGATAGCGCGCTGAACATCCGCTGCTCCCGATCGACGCCAACTGCGCCTCCCTGAGTGGTCTGGACCGTTTCACAGCCGACCAGGAAGAGTAGAGGCAAGCACATCAGAAAACGAGTACGCATGGTGTTTAGTCCTTTGAGTCATTGCTGTCAGTATTGCTTGTTGCGGCGTGGGTAGCACGCTTTGATTGCTGCTTCGGTAAAAGTATTCACGATTTGCCAATTTGCCCTGCAGATTTTGTGCAATCTGCCGATAGCGAGATGTCGCAAAATATCAAACTGAGGTCATGTATGAAATTCAAGTCTATCCAGTTCGCCATTGCAACACTGGCAGGCGCTAGTCTGTTTATAGCTGTTGGCATCATGACGCTGTATAGCCTCTATGCGGCCGAGCGCAGCCAGGATTTCATGCAGGTCAGAAGCCAGCAGTTGCTCGAGGCTCAGGTCGAGCGGCGCTTGACGCAACTGGCCTCCGGGGAGAGCGAGCGTATCCGTCGGCGGCTGGAGTATCCTTTTGTGGTCGCCCAGCAGTTGGCGCAGTTGAACCAATTGCTGGATGAGCTCCAGGACGACGGGCTGCCCAGCTTGATGATGAGCCGGGAAGAAATGAATCGGGTGATCCGCAAGACCCTGGTCGAGAACGAGGATTTGCTCGGCGTGTATGTTGGCTGGGAGCCTGAAGCATTCGATGACCTTGACCAATATTTCGAGGGTGTGGAAACCGACGGCTATGATGGCACCGGCCGCTTTATGCCCTGGTGGTTTCGCAGCGCCGATGGCAGTCTGCAGCTTGACTCGCTGAGTGATCTGGAAAGTGAAACCATCAGCGAAACCGGGGTGCGTATGGGCGAATATTACCTCTGCCCTCGCGACACCCTGGCCCCCTGTGTCAGTGATCCGGCGCCCTATGAGCTGGGCGATACCGAGGTCATGCTGTCTGCTTTCACGGTGCCGATTATTTCCGATGGTGTTTTCAAGGGTATTGTCGGCGCTGATCTGTCTCTGGATTTCATTCAGGACATGCTGGTTAAGAGCAACGCCAATTTGTTTGGCGGCCAGGGCGAGCAGGCGCTGATCAGCAGCAACAATCGCATTGTGGCTTATACCGGGAGTAACGCCGGGGCAGGCGACCCGGCTAGCCAGATACTGGATGCCAATGAGGTGGCGAATATTGCCAGCCTGGGCGATAGCTTGTTATATGACCTTGATGAGGCGGGCGGGCACATTGAGTTGATAATGCCTATACCGATAGGTGATACCGGCAGCCGCTGGGTTCTGATGATCACCTTGCCGATCGACGTGGTGATGCAGGAGCTGAACGTCCTGGGTGCGGAGATGGAGCAGCGCCAGTCTGCCGATGCCGTGATGATGACCATTATTGGTTTGGTAGTGGCTCTGATCGGGTTGCTGGTGATGGTACTGGTGGGTCTGGGTCTGTCGCGGCCGGCACGCCGCCTGGTGGCCATGTTGGATGATATCGCCCGGGGCGATGGTGATTTGACCAAGCGCCTGGCGGTTGATCGAAACGACGAACTAGGCGATATCGCCCGCGGTTTCAATGCCTTTCTGGACAAGCTGCAGGGGATGATTCGCGAGGTGGTCAGCTCAGTGCAGCAGGTCACCGACGCCTCAGAAAATACCGCAGACATCGCCATGCGTACCAATGACGGTATCCAGCGTCAGCTCAGCGAAATCGATATGGTCGCCACTGCGGTCACCGAAATGACCGCCACCGCCCAGGATGTGGCACGCAATGCTGCGCAGGCGGCGGAGGCGGCGAACAATGCCGATGGTTCGGCGCATCATGGTCGCGAGGTGGTCAAATCCACTGCGACGGCGATTCAGGCACTGTCCGGGGATATCCAGCAAGCCGTGGCCAGCGTGCAGTCCCTGGCCCGGGATAGCGACAACATCACCGGTATTCTGGAAACCATCCGCGGCATTGCCGAGCAAACCAATCTGCTGGCGCTGAATGCCGCAATTGAAGCTGCCAGGGCGGGTGAGCAGGGTCGCGGTTTTGCCGTTGTCGCGGATGAGGTGCGTAATCTGGCGCAAAAAACCCAGCGTTCGACGGAAGAAATTCAGACCATGATCGAACAACTGCAAAAAGGCACGCGCGATACGGTTAAGGTGATGGAGCAGAGCCGTGCTCGCACAGAGCAGAGCGTGCTGCAGGCTGAGGAAGCGGATGCCGCTTTGACCTCGATCACCCAGGCGGTGTCGATCATTACCGAGATGAATACCCAAATCGCCAGCGCAGCAGAGCAGCAAAGTGCGGTGGCCGAAGACGTGAACCGTAACGTGTCGACGATTGACCAGGTGGCCAAGTCAGTTGCCGGAGGCGCTCAGGAAGCGTCCGAGGCCAGTGCTGGCTTGACCAAGCTGGCCGAGCACCAGCGTCGTCTGATCAATCAGTTCAAGGTCTGATCAGTCTTCGACTACAACCCTGCCACTGGGCGTGCAGCACTGCGCACCCTGGGTGGTCGGGCTGCTCATCGCTGGGTTGACCGGGTGCATCATGCTCGCCTGTGAACTGGCATTGAGCAACAGCGGCTGCAGATGGCTGGCGGCGGTCGCGGCGGCCAGCCATATCGCCTGTTCGCCGCTATTGAGGGTGACCGGCATACGTTCACCGAGTCGGGCGGGCAAACCCTTGGCTGGCACGGTAATCAGCGCACAACTGTCCCAGTAGCTGCCGTCATCAAGGCTGTATCTCTCCCATAGTCCAGCCAGGGCCAATCCGCCTTTCTGGTTGCGCAGATACCAGGGCTGCTTGCGCTTGCCCTGGGTCTGCCACACGAAGAAGCCATCTACCGGAATCAGGCAGCGCCGCTGCGCCAGCGCTTGGCCGAACATGGGCTTCTCGTGCAGGTGCTCGGCTTTGGCGCTGAAGGCGGCCCTATCCAGTTGTCTGAGCCAGGCTGGGGTCAGATTCCACAACACGCTGGCGCATTCCAATCGGCCTTCAGCCTTGCGCAGAATCAATATTCGTTTGCCGGGTGCGAGGTTCCAGCAGGGTTGCCAACCTTCGGGCACAGCGGTTATTGGGGCGGTGAATTGGGCGAGACGGCCGCTCATCAGTCTTCCAAGTCCATGTCAGGCATGATCGGTGTCGCATTTTGCCAGTCATTGATCAGTTCGCGGGCCAGGCCCAGATCCTCGGGTGTGACCCAGATGCCCAGCAGGTCCAGCGCCGGCAGCTCACCTATGGCGCCCTGCAGGTATTGGCCGCTCATATGGCAACCAATATGATGGTCCTTGAGTAACTGACTGATCAGTTGGCCTTCGGCCATGTCTTGCGGGTGGTAGGCGCAGAGCATTCAGTCCTGCTCCCGACGCAAATCGACACGGTAATCGTCTTCGTTGGGGTCGATCCGAAGACTGACTAGAATGGGCTGGCAGCAAACCTGACAGTCCTCCACGTAAGACTGGGTGCCGCCGGTCAAATCCAGCAGCAGACTGATGGGTTCGCCGCAGTGGGGGCATTCTAGAACGGCTTCTTCGATGGCCTGCATGGGGGTGCCTGTTAGCTGCCGGGAGTGTGACTGTCAGTGTAGCCTCATCGTCAATCTGGCGAAACTGTCCGTAGGGCCGCATAATGCGCGGCTCAATCCGGTGTAAATGAGGACCCTATGGGCGAGTTTGACTCGATACGACCCTACTCCGATGCAGAGGTGCCCGCCGTACTGCAGCGCCTGCTGCATGATCGTGAGCTGCTTGAGATGCTGGCGCGGTATCGCTTTCCGCTACTGAATCGCTGGATGCCGGCGTTGATGGCGAAGCTGGTCGGCTTAGGGTTGCGCCGCGAAGCCAGGGGCATTGCCAGCGTCGATGCGCTGCAGCATAAGCTCGAGCCCTATATGACCCGGCTGATCGAGCGCAGTGCCATCCAGGTTACCTACAGTGGTCTGGAGCATCTGAGCAAGGATCGCCCGCATCTGTTTCTGGCCAATCACCGCGATATCGTCATGGATCCGGCGTTTGTCAATTATGCGCTCTATCATGCCGGGCACCCGACACCACGCATTGCGATTGGCGATAACCTGCTGCAAAAGCCCTTCGTGAGCGACCTGATGCGTCTTAACAAGAGCTTTATCGTGCACCGTTCGGTTAGCGGGCGCCGGGAGAAGCTCGCGGTGTACCAGTCTTTGTCGGCTTATATCAATCATTCGATTGCCACCGGCCATTCGGTCTGGATCGCGCAGGCGGAAGGGCGAGCCAAGGACGGGCAGGATGAAACGGATACCGCGATCATCAAGATGCTGTGCATGAGCCGCAAGGCTGAGCCCTTCAGTGAGGTCTTGGCGTCGCTGAACCTGGTGCCGGTGTCCATTGCCTACGAATGGGATCCCTGCGACCAGATGAAGGCGCGTGAGCTGGAACAGCGTGAGCGTACAGGCAGTTACAGCAAGGAACCCGGTGAAGATGATCGCTCCATCGCCATGGGGCTGACCGGCTATAAGGGCCGCGTGCACGTGGCCTTCGGGTCACCGCTGGAGGAACCCATGGTTGATGCCAAGGCGGTGGCCAGAGAGGTGGATCGGCAAATTCTGTCCAACTACCGACTGTATCCGAGCAACTATCTGGCGTTTGAACAACTGCCGAACGCGCCGCAGATCGATATCGGCCCGTGGCGAGAAGAGTTCGATTCCGCAACCCTGGCTATGGAGCAGCACCGCTTTGAGCAGCGCTTGGCCGCCTGCCCGGAGGCGCAACGGCCGTGGTGGCTGCTGCAATACGCTAATCCGGTGATCAGTCGTGCGCGAACGTTACAACTGAGTGCTGATCAGGCTGAGCAGTAGGCCAGCGCCAAGGCAGATGGCACCAACGCGATTGAACAGGCGGTTGATGCGTTGGCTTGCCGGGGCTGGTTCTTCTTCAGTGGCCGTCGGGCTGGTGGCTAACTGGCTTATACTGCGGCTGACCCTGATCTGCGTGGCAATCAGCAGCCAACTGCCGCTCAGCGCGTAGAACAGCCCCAGAGCGTTGATGACCAGGGCGCTGTGGTGCAAATAAAACATCCAGGCTGCCTGCAAAACGGGCATGCGTGTATCTCCGGGCACTGTTTGTTCGGGCAACCGGCGTGGTTTTATTGTTTTTCTGACTGGGTGACGTCAAAACATAAAATGGAAAGACAGGGTATCGGCCTATACCAATCCCGACTGAAAACGGGCGCTATTATAGCGCCGCGCACTTGGCTTTTCGAGCCTGACCGATACATTCTGTCTGAAAATCCCTTTAACACACGGAACGGGTCGAGG
Organism: Halopseudomonas pelagia CL-AP6; assembly: GCF_000410875.1. Lineage (GTDB taxonomy): Bacteria > Pseudomonadota > Gammaproteobacteria > Pseudomonadales > Pseudomonadaceae > Halopseudomonas > Halopseudomonas pelagia. The sequence goes on along the minus strand of NZ_AROI01000004.1, from coordinate 12,666 downwards.
GATTCAACGCAACATTTACGCCGAAACGGCGTCCAATATCATGAGTTTACTTAAACGGGGTTCATTATGAGAAAACACATTGTTCTTACCTGCCTGCTCGGCTCATTGCTGGTGCTGGGTGGCTGCGCGTCCAAACTGACCGGAGACACCTACAGCCGGGATGAAGCACGCGCCCCGCAGACGGTTCGCATGGGTACGGTTGAAGCGGTACGCCCGGTTCAGATTGAGGGCACCAAAACGATCATTGGGCCGGCAGCGGGTGCCGCCGTCGGTGGTATCGCCGGTAGCACCGTAGGTGGCGGCCGTGGCAGCATGATTGCTGGGGTTATTGGTGCTGTCGCCGGTGGTATGGCGGGCGCAGCCACTGAAGAGGGAGTTACCCGTAGACAGGGCGTTGAGATTACCGTCAGAGAAGACGACGGTCAGACCCGAGCCTTTGTCCAGCAAGCGGTTGATAATGTCACCTTTGCCCCTGGTGATCGTGTGCGCGTGCTCACAGTAAATGGTGAGTCGCGCGTCAGTAAATAATCCTCATCCTGACGGCCTCGGCGTCAGATAAGTACTCCTGTGCTTGTCTGACCTGGGGCGGCGGCATGACCTCCAGTCGTCTTTGCCGGGCAATATGATTCAAATTGCTACAGAGCTTTGGGGTTCTCCTTCTTATTTATAGGTCCCTTCCAATAGGTCAGGGCTATTAGTTCGCCTGACTCTGTCAAGATGTTACTGCACCGGCTAAATGTGTAAATTGGACCGTCTACGATTTGACGGAGTGCAGATTTCAATGCCAGTTCACCCTCTGACAGGACCGCACTGATATGTTGGCCAGCCTGTTAGCCATCCTTATCAACGGCTTGTGCGCGCCCTTTATATGGCGGCTTTCCCGGCGCCACGCGGGCCTGCTACTGGCGATTGTGCCTGCTGCTTGTTTTACCTGGTTTGCCTTGCAGATCCCTGAGGTGGCCGGGGGAACTGCGCTTTTTGAGAGCTTTGCCTGGGTGCCCATGCTGGATGTGGCGCTGGGCTTGCGGCTGGATGGTTTGGCGTTGCTGTTTGCGCTGCTGATTACCGGTATTGGCGCACTGATTGTGCTCTATTCCGGTGCTTACCTGCACGATCATCCGCAGCTTGGCCGTTTTTACGCCTACCTGCTGGTGTTTATGATGGCCATGCTCGGACTGGTACTGGCGGATGACCTGATTGCCATGTTCGTGTTCTGGGAGCTGACCAGCATAGCCAGTTATCTGTTGATCAGTTTCAACCATGAAAAGCCAGAATCACGCCGTGCCGCCCTGCAGGCGTTGCTGATCACTGGCGGCGGCGGTCTGGCTTTGCTCGCCGGTTTGGTGCTGCTGGGTATTGCTGCTGACACCTGGCAATTCTCCCAGTTGCAGGCTGAGTTGGTGCAGGCGCATGCATTGTTTCCGGCAATCATGGTGTTGGTGCTGATCGGCTGCTTCACCAAGTCGGCGCAATTTCCGTTTCATCTCTGGTTGCCCAACGCCATGAATGCGCCTACGCCGGTATCGGCGTACCTGCATTCCGCGACCATGGTCAAGGCCGGTATCTATCTGCTGGCGCGGCTTAACCCGACGCTGGGCGGCGGCACTGGCTGGAGTACGATACTGATTACCCTGGGCGCGGTGACGGCGTTGCTGGGGGCGATTCTGGCTATCCGGCAATATGACCTCAAGCGCATGTTGGCTTACACCACGGTAACGGTACTCGGCCAGTTGACCATGCTGATAGGCACCAATACCAGTTATGGTCTGCAGGCGTTTGTGCTCTACCTGGTGGCGCACTCGTTTTACAAGGGCGCGCTATTTATGGCCGTGGGGGCTATCGATCACTCCACCGGCACGCGTGATATCCGCCGGCTCGGAGGGCTCTTTGCACTGATGCCTCTCACCGGTATTGCCGTCGGGCTGGCGGCCTTTTCCAATGCGGGCTTGCCGCCCTTTTTCGGTTTTATTGCCAAGGAATTCAAGTACGCCGGGCTCATTGAAATGGGCACGATTGGCTGGACGGTGACGCTAGTGATGGTGCTGACCAATGCGTTGTTGGTAGCTGCCGCAGGCCTGATTTTCTTTAAGACCTTCTTTGGCGCACGTGGTACCTGGAGCAAAAAAGCGCACGAGGTCAGCCCCTTTATGTGGGCTGGTCCGTTGTTGCTGGCGATCGGCGGCTTTGGCCTGGGCGCGTGGAACAAGTGGCCGGAGACCTGGTTGGTCAATACGGCTGTGCAGGCGGTGGCCAGTGGTGAGGTGGACGTCAACCTGTACCTGTGGGGTGGCATCACCCCTGCAGTTATCGCCAGTGCCCTGACGTTGGGGCTGGGTACGTTTTTCTACTTCCATGCCGATGCGGTGCGCACCTTGGCAAAACGCCTGGGTAGCGTGTGGGAGTTCGGTGGTGATCTGCTCTGGGACAGATTTCTCAAGCGCCTGTTCCAATTCGCTGGCGCAGTGGCGGCGTTGTTCCAGCATGGATCCTTGCGCCTGCATATGGCGTTGATGACACTGGTAGTGAGCGTCAGCGTACTTGGCGGGCTGCTGTTGTTGAATGCGCAGCCTTTCGATGGCCATGCGCTGTCCGAGGTGACTTTGCCGGGTGTGATTGGCTGTCTGTTGGCGCTGGGCGGTGCAGCGGGCGCAGCCTTTATGGCCGGTCGCCTGGCCCTGGTGGCCTCGCTGGGCGCCAGTGGCCTAGGCCTGGCGTTGTTCTTCGTGTCAATCAATGCGCCGGATGTGGCATTGACGCAATTAATGGTCGAGACCCTGACGGTGGTATTCCTGGCGATGGTGCTGCGGCGCATGCCGATGGTACCGGCCAGCGGCGCTAGAACCCAGGCTCTGAATCTCTGGCACGCCGGGGTGGCGATCCTCTTCGGACTGGCCGTCAGCTTGCTGATCATGACGGCGGTGAGCCAACCTCTGCCCGGCGATCTGGCTGACTGGTTCCTGGCCAACAGCCTGCCCGGCGGTCACGGCAGCAATGTGGTTAACGTCATTCTGGTGGACTTCCGTGCGGTAGATACCCTGGGCGAAATTCTGGTGGTGGCGATTGCCGCGCTGGCGGCTTCGACGCTGCTCGGCGCAGGCCAGTTGCAGCAGGAGAAACCGCGGGGCCTGCCTGAGTTCGGTTCGTTGCTGCTACGCCAGGGCATGCGTCCGTTAGCGACCATTTTGCTGGTGGTATCGCTGGCGCTTCTCTGGCGCGGGCATAATTTGCCTGGCGGCGGTTTTATCGGTGGTTTGGTCGCGGCGACGGGCTTCACCTTGATGGTGGTCACCTTCGGGCGCGGTATTCAACGTGGGCTGGCGCGTATCGCGCCGCCCACCATAATCGGCTTGGGTTTGGCTTGCGCGGTAGGCGCCGGTCTGTTCGGGCTGGTCTCACAGGTGTCGTTCATGACCGGTCTCTGGATTGAGCCCTTTGGTCTGAAGCTGGGCACGCCATTACTCTTTGATGTGGGGGTCTTTCTGACAGTCTTTGGTTCGGTCATGCACATGCTGCGCAATCTGATCGGGAGGGCTGCCTGATGGAATGGATAGGCGCCATTACCGCAGGCATCATGGCTGCGCTGGGGGTATGGATGATGCTTGATCGGCATCTGATGCGGGTGGTGCTCGGCATCGCGGTGCTGGGTAACGCTATCAACCTCGGGGTGCTCACTGCAGGCCGCTTTTCCGGCAGCCAAGCCGCCTTCACCTTTGCCGGTCAGAGCGCGCAGGACGCGGCCAACCCCTTGCCCCAGGCATTGGTCTTGACCGCCATTGTCATCGGCTTTGCACTCTTCGTATTTGCCCTCTCGGTGCTCAAGCGCACCCATGAATTGCACGGCGACAAGGACACCGACCGGGTTAGTCAGGTGACCGAGCAGCCGGCCCCGGACAAGGATGAAGAGCACGCGCATCCGCCGGCCGAGGAGGGTAAAGCATGAATACGTTGATCGTCTTGCCGATCCTCATTCCGCTTGCCACGCTGTTGCTGGCGTTACTGGTCAAGCGCCATCATGCCTGGGTCACGGCCATCAGCCTGACGGGCGCACTCCTGCTGCTGCTGACCGGTGTTTATCTGGTCCTCATCGCTGCTGAGGGTACGGTGCTGAGCGCGCAGATGGGCGGCTGGGCCGCGCCTTACGGTATCAGCCTGGTGATCGATCGCTTGTCGGCGGTGATGGTCGCGATTACCGGGGTCATCGGCTTCGCTACATTGATCTACTGCTTTCGCCAACCGATGCCTGCTGATTTTCTGCGTGATACGCATCTGTTTGTGCACGGGCTGCTGGCCGGTATCTGCGGGGCCTTCATTACCGCTGATGTATTCAACCTGTACGTCTGGTTCGAGGTGCTGTTGATTGGCTCCTTTGCGCTGATAGCGCTGGGTGGTGGTGAGCGGCGGTTGTCCGGGGCCATGACCTACCTGGTCTTGAACATGCTCGCGACTCTGCTGTTTCTGCTTGCCGCGGGGTTGGTCTATGGCGCCACTGGCACCTTGAACATGGGTGAACTGGCGCTGCTGTTCCGCGCTGATGAAGCCAGCGATGGCGCCTGGCTAGGCGTGATTCTGATGCTGGTATCCTTCTCGATCAAGGCCGCACTATTCCCCTTGTTCGGTTGGCTGCCGGCCAGCTATCACGTCGCCTGGACTCCGGTCTCGGCTCTCTTTGCCGGCTTGCTGACCAAAGTTGGGGTGTATGCGCTGATCCGCTTGGTGACGCTGCTTTGGCCTGAACCGGGCATAGTGCATTCGGTGTTGTTATGGGTGGCCTGCGCGACCATGATTATCGGCGTGCTGGGAGCGGCTGCGCAGACCGAGGTGAGGCGCATACTGTCCTTTCATATCGTCAGTCAGGTCGGCTACATGATATTGGGCTTGGCTTTGGCCACGCCGCTGGCGCTGGCGGGCGCGGTGTTTTATCTGATCCACCATATCGTAGTCAAAGCTAACCTGTTCTTTGTCGGCGGGATCGCTGCGCGGATTACCGGGTCCGAGCGCCTGGCGGGAATGGGCGGGCTGTATGCCCGTACCCCAATGCTGGCCATTCTGTTTGCCATACCGGCCTTGTCGTTGGCAGGTATACCGCCGTTGTCGGGCTTCTGGGCCAAGTTTGTGCTGGTCAAGGCGAGTCTGGACGCCGGAGTCTGGGTGGCTGCGTTCTTCGCCCTGTTTACCGGGATATTTACCTTGCTATCGATGAGCAAGATCTGGAATGAGAGCTTTCTCAAGGCTCACCCGCAACCCGAGCTGCTGGGTGCCGCGGGGAGCGGGCCGCGGGGTGCCTGGATCACGGTGACCGCTTTGGCGCTGATTACGGTCGCCATTGGCCTGGGCGCAGGGCCGGTGATGAATTACGCCATGGCAGCATCTCTGCAGTTGATCGAAGCGCCCGCCTACCTACAACTGCTGAATGGGAGGGGCGAGTGATGGTGTATGTGCATTTGCTGCTCGCTAGCGTACTGGCCGCGGTTCTGGCGTCGCTCAGCCCGCTGTACTGGCTGATCGCGTTTGCCGCGCTTTACCCGTTGTTCAGGCTAGGTGGGTTGTTTCATCACCCCAGCCGTGTGTATGCGTTGCGCATAGAGGCCGGGCTGGTATTCGTTCCCTGGTTTACCTGGCAGGTATTCAGCGCCTCGCTGGACGTGGCGAAGATTGTCCTGAACCCGCGCTACCAGGTCGAATCCGCCGTGGTGCGCGTTCCGGTGCATACCCGCGACAAACGCTTGATTACGCTGCTCGGTTGTCTGCTGACGTTAACGCCGGGGACCCTGGCACTGGACTATCGTTCGCGCACCGGGGAAATGTTCGTACATGTATTGGATACCCGTTCGGTGGACTCAGTCACCGCTGCCATTGGCAATATCGAGCGGCGTCTGATGCGCTGGGTGCAGCCGCTGGGAGGTGAAAAATGAACGTGACATTGGCTGGAGCTGACTGGGTATTGCCGCTGGCGGGCGGCATGCTGGTGATCAGCACGCTGCTGATCATGTGGCGCCTGTTGGTGGGGCCGAGTAGGCCGGATCGCGCGGTCGCGGTAGATGCCTTGACCATGATTGGCGTGGCCGGGGTGTCGGTACTGGCGCTGATGAGTGAGCAGGCCGTGCTATTGGACGTGGCCATCGTGTTGGCGATTGTCAGCTTTCTCGGTAGTGTCGCCTTCGCCCTGTTGTTCACCGGTACTCATAGCAGCGACAACCCCCATGGGCAGCCTGAGCGCCGGGAAGAAGGAGGCGAGCCATGAACGACTTTCTCGCAATAGCCGGTTCGGCGCTGGTTTTGCTCGGCGCGGTGTTCAGTCTGCTTGGCGCGCTGGGCGTCTGGCGCCTACCCGACGCCTATACGCGCATGCACTCGGCCAGTAAAGCGGGTGCGTTGGGCGCGATATTGGTACTGCTCGGGGTGCTGTTCGCAACCTCCGGCATGGCATGGCTGGAGACGCTACTGGCGATTGCGGTGCTATTGGTCACCGCGCCCATGGCCGCTCATGCGATCTCACGCGCTGGGCACATGGCTGGCGTCAGACCCAAGGTCGGCCCATTGGGGGATGCGTTGGAGCGGGCCAAGGATCGCGGCTTGGATCAGCCCAAGGACCCGCAATAATAGATCACTCTTATTCAATCAATCGGCTGAATTCATGACAGTGCAAGGCTGTGTGTGGATAATGGATGGCTTGTCCGGGCCGTAAGCCCGGAATAACAGCATGTAAGAAGCCTGAAAGGCCATTGACGGAGTGAGTCCTGCATGACCCTGGCGCTGATTGTGTTGCTTCCCTTGTTGGGGAGCTTGTTACCTTTAATGACGGTTCGTTATGGCCGTTCATTGTGCGCGCTGGCGACTATGCTGGCACCTGTCATCGGTCTGTTTTTGCTATGGCAACTGGCGCCAGTGGTGTTCGATGGTGGCGTCGTGGTCCAGAGCTGGCCCTGGCTGACGCAGATTGGCTTGAATCTGAGCTTCCGCCTTGATGGCCTGGGCTTTCTGTTTGCCTTGCTGATCCAGGGGATCGGCATTCTGGTGATCCTCTACGCGCGCTATTACCTTTCCAAACGCGACCCGATGGGCCGCTTCTTTGCGTTCCTGCTGTTGTTTATGGCCGCGATGCTGGGTGTAGTGCTGTCGGAAAACATGCTGCTGATGATGTTCTTCTGGGAACTCACCAGCCTGTCTTCCTTCCTGCTGATCGGTTACTGGTCGCATTCCACGGATGCGCGCAAGGGCGCGCGTATGGCCCTGGCGGTAACCGGCGGCGGCGGCTTGGCACTGTTGGCTGGCGTGCTGCTGCTGGGTCAGATTGTCGGCAGTTACGAGCTCACCGATGTGCTGGCGGCGGGCGATCTGATCCGCAGTCATGCGTTGTATCCGGTGGTGCTGGTGCTGGTATTGCTCGGCGCTTTTACCAAGTCGGCACAGTTTCCGTTCCATTTCTGGTTGCCGCATGCGATGGCGGCGCCCACGCCCGTCTCGGCGTATCTGCACTCGGCGACCATGGTCAAGGCCGGCGTGTTTCTGCTCGCGCGCTTCTATCCGGCGCTGGCGGATACCGATTTGTGGTTCTTTCTGGTCAGTATCACCGGCATGATCACTCTGCTGCTGGGTGCCTGTACTGCGCTGTTCAAACACGATCTCAAGGGTCTGCTGGCCTATTCGACCATCAGCCATCTGGGGCTGATTACCCTGCTGTTTGGTCTGAGTACGCCATTGGCCGCAGTCGCTGCCGTATTCCACATCATCAATCACGCGACCTTCAAAGCGTCACTGTTTATGGCGGCAGGCATCATCGATCACGAAACCGGCACGCGGGACATGCGCCGCATCAACGGTCTGTGGCGATTTATGCCGCATACCGCGACACTGGCGATGGTGGCGGCGTCAGCGATGGCCGGCGTGCCCTTGTTGAATGGTTTCCTGAGCAAGGAAATGTTTTTTACCGAAACGCTGGTGCGCAATCAGTTTGGTGATTTCAGCTGGGTGATTCCGCTGGTCGCGACCCTGGCGGGGATCTTCTCGGTGGCCTATTCGGTGCGCTTTATTCACGACGTGTTCTTTAACGGCAAACCGCGCAATCTGCCCAAGTACCCGCCGCATGAGCCGCCGCGCTACATGAAGGTGCCGGTCGAAATTCTGGTTGCACTGTGCCTGCTGGTCGGCCTGCTGCCGGCCATTACCGTCGCCAGCCTATTGGCGGTCGCCGCCAGTGCGACCATTGGCGGCGAGTTGCCTTATTACAGTCTGGCCATCTGGCATGGCTTCAATCTGCCATTGATCATGAGCATCGTGGCACTGGTACTAGGTGTGCTGGTCTATGCGGGGCGCGGCCGCATCTTTGATTTGTACGAGCGTCTGCCCGAGCTGGATGGCAAATTGGTCTTTGAGAGGCTAGTGCAAAGCCTTGTGCGCCGGGCCGGGCAGTTTACCCTGCTGCTGGAGAACGCCTCGCTGCAACGCTACCTGGCTTGGATGTTGGCTGCTGCACTGGTGGTTAGCGGTTATTGGCTGTTGCGTTTGCCGTCGTTGCGCGGCGAGCTGGCGCTGAGCCCGGTCGACGCGGTCACGGCAGTCGGTGCCTTGATGCTGATGATCGCGGCGGTGGCCACGGTGATTTGGCACAAGCAGCGGCTTGTCGCGCTGGTGATGCTCAGCGTGGTGGGGCTGTTTGTGGCGCTGGCCTTTGCGCGCTTTTCGGCTCCGGATCTGGCCTTGACCCAGCTGTCGGTCGAGGTGGTGACCATCATTCTGCTGATGCTGGCCCTGTTCTTCTTGCCCCGGTTGACCCCGGCAGAGTCTTCCGGGCTAAGGCGCACTCGTGATTTGGGCCTGGCAGGTATGGCCGGCCTGTTGGTCACGGGTCTGTCCTTTGCGGTAATGACCCGGCCGTATGAAACCATTGCCGGCTATTTTCTCGAGAACAGCGTCTCCGGCGGCGGCGGTACCAACGTGGTCAATGTGATCCTGGTGGATTTCCGTGGCTTCGACACCCTGGGTGAGGTCACCGTACTGGCGATTGCTGGCGTAGCGATTTATGCGCTGATTGACGGTTTGCGCCTGCGCATACCTCAGACCGATGCGCTGGGCCGAGCCTGGAACAGGGATTCCCATCCGTTCATGCTGGTCAACCTGTCACAGGTGATTCTGCCGCTGGCGTTGATGGTCTCTGCGTATATCTTCCTGCGTGGCCACAATCTGCCGGGCGGTGGCTTTATCGCCGGCTTGATCACCGCTGTGGCGCTGATCCTGCAGTACGTGGCCAGCGGCGAGAAATGGACCACCGCGCGCTGGGGTGTGAACTATCACCACCTTGCCGGTTGGGGCGTGATTATCGCTGGCTTGACTGGTTTGGGTAGCTTGTTCTGGGGCTATCCGTTCCTGACCAGCGCTTTCGGTTATTTCGATATTCCGCTGATCGGCAAGACCGAGCTGGCTACGGCCATGCTCTTCGATCTCGGGGTCTATCTAACGGTAGTAGGAGCGACACTGTTGATTCTGGCTAACCTGGGCAAACTCTCGTCCGGCCGCGCGACCCAGGAGGCCAACTAATGGAGCTGCTTTTCGCTTTGACCCTGGGCCTGCTGACGACCTGCGGTGTTTATCTGCTATTGCGGGCGCGCACCTTTCCGGTGGTGGTCGGGCTGACCTTGATCGGCTATGCGGTCAATCTGTTCCTGTTTGCCATGGGCCGGCTGAATACCGGTATGCCCGCGGTGATCGGCCGCGCCGCCGAACACGCTGACCCGTTGCCGCAGGCGCTGGTGTTGACGGCCATCGTGATTGGCTTTGCGATGACCGCCTTTGCGTTGGTGCTGGCGTTGCGCGGCCAGGGCGAGTTGGACAACGACCATGTTGATGGCAAGGGAGATCGCGAATGAATCATCTCCCGGTGCTTCCTATACTGCTGCCGATGTTTATGGGTGCCTTGCTATTGTTGATCGCGCGCAGCCAGATGTCGGTCAAGCGCAGTCTGTCGCTTGGCGCGACTATCTTGCAGATACCGCTGGCCTTGATCCTGATGAGCCAGGCGGGCGAAGGTATCGGCGTCTATGCTGCCGGTAACTGGGTGCCGCCCTTTGGTATTGTGCTGGTAGTCGACCGCTTGGCCGCCTTGATGTTGTTGGTCACTGCTGTGCTTGCCGGTGCTGCGGTTCTGTACGCAATGCGCGGTGATGACGGTCTGGGGCGCAATTTCCATGCGTTGTTCCAGTTTCAGTTGATGGGCATTAACGGCGCTTTTCTGACCGGCGACCTGTTTAACCTGTTCGTGTTCTTTGAGATTCTGTTGATCGCTTCCTATGCCTTGTTGCTGCATGGCGCGGGGTCTGCACGGGTCAGGGCCGGGTTGCATTATGTGCTGCTCAATCTGTTCGGCTCGGCATTGTTTTTGATTGCTGTGGGCACCTTGTATGGCGTGACCGGCACGCTGAACATGGCTGATCTGGCGGTCAAGATCGCTGAGGTACCCGTAGCCGATGCGCCTCTGGTCGGAGCGGCGGGCATGTTGCTGCTGGTGGTGTTCGGGCTCAAGGCGGCGATCTTTCCGCTGTATTTCTGGTTGCCCAAAGCTTACTCGGCCGCCAGCGCGCCAGTTGCCGCATTGTTTGCGGTGATGACCAAGGTCGGGCTGTATTCGATTTTGCGCGTTTATACCCTGATGTTCGGTGACGACGCCGGTATGCTCGCATCTATGGCCCAGGACTGGCTCTGGCCGATTGCCCTGGTCACCATTGTACTGGGCGCGATTGGGGCATTGGCGGCCAGTAGCCTGAACGGCCTGGTGGCCTATCTGGTGGTGGTGTCGGTGGGCACCTTGTTGGCGGGGATCTCGCTGGGTACCCAGGAAGCGCTGGCTGCTAGCCTGTATTATCTGATGCATAGCACCTGGATCAGCGGCGGACTGTTTTTGTTTGCCGGCATTATCAGCCGCTCTCGCGGCCCGCGCTTCGCCGCGCGCCTGGTGCCCGGGCCTGATATGCCCGGCGCGTTGATGCTCAGTGGCCTGTTCTTTGTCGCGGCTGTTTCAGTGGCAGGTATGCCGCCACTGTCGGGTTTTATCGGCAAACTGCTGTTGCTCAGCGCCGTAGGAAGTGGGGTGATGGCCGCCTGGCTCTACGCGGTGGTATTGGGCAGCAGTTTGGTTACCCTGGTAGCGCTCAGCCGCGCCGGCAGTACGCTGTTCTGGCGGCGTGATGCCGCGCCTGACACCGGTGAACCGCTCGATCCGCTGCGTATGCTGGCCATGACGGTATTGTTGCTGACCAGCCCATTGCTGGTCTACTTTGCCGCGCCTGTGCTGGCGTACCTGGACGCCACGGCGGCACAGTTACTCCACCCAAGCGAGTATATTCAGCAGGTGCTGACCACGCAGCCGTTTACCCCCGGAGGCCAGCCATAATGAACCGCCAATCTTTGCTGCCTCACCCCTGGCTGAGCCTGTTCCTGGTGGTGGTCTGGCAGTTGATCATGAATGATCTGTCCCCAGGCTCCTTGATCATGGGGTTCTTTCTGGCCTGGGGCATACCGCTGATTACCCATGTATTCTGGCCGGACCCGCCAACCATGCGCCGACCGCTGGTGCTGCTGCGCTTCACCCTGCGGGTGCTGGGCGATATTCTCACGGCGAATCTGGATGTGGCCAAGCTCATCCTCGGACCCAGCAATAAGCTGCGGCCGGCTTTCGTCGAGTACCCGGTTGAGCTGACCCATGATTTTGCCATCCACTTGCTTGCCAGTACCATCTCGCTGACGCCGGGTACGGTTTCGTCGGACATCAGCGATGATCGCCGAACGCTACTGATCCACGCGCTTGACGTGGCAGATGAGCAGGAACTGATTGAAACCATCAAGCAGCGTTACGAGCGGCCGCTCATGGAGGTGTTCGAATGCTCCACACCGTAATTCTCCTGTGCCTGGGCATCATGTCTGTGGCAGTGGTGCTGAACATGCTGCGCCTGCTCAAGGGGCCGGACCTGCCGGACCGTATCCTGGCGCTCGATACTCTTTATATCAATGCGATTGCACTGATTATTCTGCTGGGTCTGTACTTGAGTTCGGATCTGTTCTTCGAGGCAGCATTGCTGATTGCGGTCATGGGCTTTGTCGGCACGGTCGCCATCGCCAAGCACCTGCTGCGGGGTGACATCATTGAGTAATAAGTGGAATAAGAAGCTGAACAAAGAACCGGAGCTGACATGCTAGAGGCCATTCAAAGCGCTACAGTAGTGGAGTGGATTGTCGCTTCGCTGATTCTGCTGGGCAGTGTTTTTGCGCTGATCGGCTCCATTGGGCTGTGGAAACTGCCCGACTTCTTTATGCGCCTGCATGGGCCTACCAAAGCGACGACCCTGGGCGTAGGCGCTCTGGTGATTGGCTCGCTGATCTACTTCAGCACTCGGGGAGAGGGGCTCAGTATGCATGAACTGCTGATCACCATCTTCCTGTTCATGACCGCCCCGGTCAGCGCCAACATGCTGGCCAAAGCGGCGATGCACGAACGTTTGAAGCGGGTAGAGCGGACCAAAGGGCAGCCTTGGGAGTAAGGTTGTGCAGAGGGTAGCGGAACGTATCCGGCCCCAACGCGCGTCATTCCGACTTCCGCGCTCTTCACTCCCAGCCCCAACCCCGTCATTCCCAGCCCAAAACCAGTCATTCCCGCGTACGCGCACTACTGTCCGGAAT
>NZ_AROI01000003.1 GCF_000410875.1 Halopseudomonas pelagia CL-AP6 | reverse complement strand
TAGCCCCGCCTGGAAACAGTGTGGGGCTTTTCTTTGCGCGCGGGGAAAAGCCGCAAACTACCTGCTCCCGACCCTCGTCCAGTCATCCTCGCGAACGCGGGGATCCATGCTGATCTTGACCTGATGCGCAATTACCGCAAGCTGGAGCGCGCTCTAAAACTGCGCTTGGATTCCCGCCTGCGCGGGAATGACGGGGCAGAGGAGCAGCTTGTAACTGAAATCACTGCGCCGCCTTTTCCCATTCTTCTTCTTGCAACAATCGCCACATTATCTTGCCGGTAGGCGACTTAGGAATGCTGTCGGTAAACTCGATTACAACGGGGCATTTATAAGCCGCCATGTTGTTCTGACACCAGCTGACGATACTTTCCTCGCTGGTCTCTTCATTACCTGCAGCCAGCACGACAAAAGCCTTAACGGTTTCGCCTCGACGCGGATGTGGTGTTGAGATCACGCAGACTTCACGAATCGCTGGATGCGAATACATGAGCGATTCGACCTCGGCCGGCCAGACCTTGTAGCCTGAGGCGTTGATCATGCGCTTGACGCGGTCGACCAGGAAAAAATAACCATCATCATCGTAGTATCCCAAATCGCCGGAGCGGAAGAATCGGTGGCCATCGACTTCGACGAAGGCTTCTTCTGTTGCTTCCGGTCGGTTCCAGTAACCCTTGAATATCTGCTCACCGCGCATGATGATCTCGCCGGTAACCCCAGGGCCTACTTCCTCAAGGGTATCGACATTGATCACCCGAGAGTCGACGCCAATAATGGGGATGCCCAGGCATTGCGGTTTGCAGGCCTGCGGCGGATTAACGTGCGTGGGAGCGATGGTTTCCGACAGGCCATAACCTTCCATATAGATAAGGCCGGTCTTGTCGATCAGTTTCGCAGCCACGGCGGCGGGCATGGCTGCCCCACCACCGCCTATACTTTTCAATGAGCTGATATCGTACTGATCGATATCCGGGTCAGACAGCATGTCGACGACCATGGTCGAAATGTTGCGCCAGGTATTCACCTTGACCCGCTGAATTAGCTCAGCTGCTACCTTGCGGTCCCAGCGCGTCATAACCACTAGCGTACCGCCTACGTATAGCGTGCTGTTCATGCACGATTGCATGCCGGTGACATGGAACATGGGCACTGAGACCAGGTGCACCACGTCATGCTGCGCATTGGTCCAGACGGCACCGTATACGGTAGTCGCCATGACGCTGTGGTGCGTATGCACGCAACCCTTGGGGTTGCCAGTCGTGCCTGAGCTGTAGGGGATAACGCATAGATCATTGGGGCCCGCCGTCAGCGGTCCCGGCGGCAGATGGGCCGCCAGGGCAGCTTGCCAGCGTGTCACGCCGGGTAGCTTTGGATCAGTGGCAGGTTCACGTACGGCCTCGGGCAGATTCAGATCGGTAGGTTCGCTAACGTATTCGGAGTAGGCGCTAACAATGACCTCACGCAAATGCCCCTCACCGATATGCCCCGAGATGTGCTCAAGCAGTTCCTGGGCGCAAAGCGCGACGGGGGCTTGGGTGTCTTCAATCAGGTACTTGATCTCGGCCGAGCGATTCATCGGGTTGACCGGGACTACTACGGCATTGGCGCGCAGGATGGCGAAATAGCCAATGATATATTGCGGGCTATTCTGCATATATAGCAGCACCCGATCGCCAGCCTTCACGCCGGCTTGCTGAAGGTAGCCAGCTAGCGCCTCGGCCTGCCGTTTGAATTCGTTATAGGTAACATCGGTGCCGTAATAATGAATCGCGGGATGCTCACCAAAGCGCAAGGCCGAGACGGTAAGGTTGTGAAAGATGCTGGTGGCGGGTAGCTCCAGCTCCCTTGGAACTTGAGCGGGCCAGACCTTGAAGTGGCGTTCGAACATGCGCGAGCTACCTGTAACTGTTGTTGTTTTAACGGTGCATCCAAGCCGTGATGGTGCGGCTGTCGATGCCATTTTCATATTCACATGAGAGTAGCGCCTTCTCGAGTCTATTGTGAACCGCCAGTCATTTTGGTGTTGGGCAGTCATAAGCGCTCTTAAGGTTGCCTTGTAGCCAGAAGGCGTTGGGGCTCAGATGCGATGTTGGATAAGGTATAGTAGAGGCTAACCATTGCCAGACCTTGGCGAGTCTGGATTGACTGTGCGCGTCGCTATAACAGCAACAAGAGGAGTACTTCCGATGAGTCAGGATCGCGTGATTATTTTTGATACTACCCTGCGTGATGGCGAGCAAAGCCCAGGCGCATCCATGACCAAGGAAGAAAAGCTACGTATTGCCAAGGCGCTGGAAAAGCTCAAGGTCGATGTTATTGAAGCCGGGTTCGCGATCGCCAGTCCGGGGGACTTTGCTGCGGTCAAGCTGATTGCCGATACCATTCAGGACAGCACCATCTGCAGCCTGTCCCGGGCGATGGATGCGGATATTGATCGCGCCGCCGAAGCGCTCGCAGGCGCGAACAGTGGCCGTATTCACACCTTTATCGCCACCAGCCCTATCCATATGCAGCACAAACTCCGCTTGCAACCGGATCAGGTGGTTGAGCAGGCTGTCCGCGCCGTCAAGCGTGCGCGTAATCTGTGCCCGGATGTAGAGTTTTCCTGTGAGGACGCAGGCCGTTCAGAGATTGATTTTCTCTGCCGTATCATCGAATCGGCAATCAATGCGGGCGCGCGCACCATTAATATTCCCGACACCGTAGGCTATGCTATTCCCCACCAGTTTGGCGAGATGATCAGGCAGATCATTCGGCGCGTACCGAATGCCGACAAAGCGATTTTTTCGGTTCATTGCCACAATGATTTGGGTCTGGCCGTAGCCAACTCGCTGTCCGCGGTGATCGCGGGCGCCCGCCAGGTCGAATGCACGATCAACGGGCTGGGCGAGCGCGCCGGTAATGCCGCGCTGGAAGAGATCGTCATGGCGATCCGCACCCGTGAGGATGTGTTGGCTGTACAGACCGGGATCGTCACCGAAAATATCCTCGCTGCATCCAGATTGGTTTCGGGCATTACCGGATTCGTTGTGCAGCCGAACAAGGCCATCGTCGGCGCGAATGCCTTTGCCCATGAGTCGGGGATTCATCAGGACGGCGTACTCAAGCACCGCGAAACCTACGAAATCATGAGTGCGCAGTCAGTCGGCTGGCATACCAACAAGCTGTCCTTGGGTAAGTTGTCCGGCCGCAATGCGTTCCGTTCGCGGCTAGCTGAGCTGGGTATAGAGCTGCAGAGCGAAGCGGAGATGAATCTGGCATTTGCCCGATTCAAGGAATTGGCGGACAAGAAACATGAGATCTTCGATGAAGATTTGCAGGCACTGGTTTCCGACACGCTGACCGAAGCGGTCGAGCATGTGAAACTGGTCTACCTGGATGTCGCCTCGCGCATGGGCGAGACGCCGCAGGCGCGGGTGGTGTTGAATGTTGACGGCGAAGAAATGGAAGCCAGTGCGCCAGGCTCTGGCCCTGTGGATGCCACTTTTAAGGCGATCGAGCAGATGATCCATTCGGAATCCATCCTGCAGTTGTATTCGGTCAATGCGATTACTCAAGGTACGGACTCCCAGGGCGAGGTCACCGTTCGGCTGGAGAAAGCTGGGCGCATCGTCAACGGTAACGGGGCGGATACCGATATTGTCGTGGCCTCGGCGAAGGCCTACATCAATGCATTGAACCTGATGCGCGAGGGCGCTTATCGGGCGCACCCCCAGGCGGCTGCGGTCTGATGCGTGAGTCAGTGCGACTGGCTTATCTCGAGGCCATGGAGGTGACCGCTTGGGTACCGGTACAGCCGTTAGCCCATGCGGCGCTGCGCTCGCCGCCGGAGCCGGAGCTGCCCGAAGAGGACATTCAGCACATCATGGCGCCTGCGTCGGTGGCTGATGCGGCTGTTGTCGAAAGCGTGACTGGCGAAAAACTGGCTATCGCCCCTGAGCCCGCGACCATACCTGCTGCGCGCAAGTATGAATTGCCGCGGGTGTCGCCGCCCAAACCGGCTACCTTGCCTACAAAGGTCGAGCCGGAAGCAGAAGAGAATGCCGTGCCTAGCGTCGAGTTGGCTGCGGTCGCACCATTTTATCTGCAGTTGTGGATGGCCGGACCTTGCGCGTTGCTGATTGAGACGCCGGATCCGGGTGTTGAAAAAGGGACGCCACACTATAATCTGCTTACTGACATTCTCCGCGCTGCCGAGTTAACGCCGACCCCCCAGTTGCACGCCGATTTTCGTTGGCCGTTGAGCAGGAATCCACAGGTAGCGCGCAGCGCCGCTGCCGCCAGTGAGGCGTTACAGGCATTTATGCAGGCGCGTCTGGAACAAACGCCAGTCAGCTCCATAGGCTGTTTCGGTATTGCGGCGGGTCTGCTCGCCGAGACCGACCCGCAGCAGGCGGAAGCGCTTTGCGGCCGCGAGGAAGCGCTGGAGGGTTTGGCGGCGGCCTGGTTTGCCCCAGATTTGCAGACGTTGATGAATAACCCCCAGGAGAAGGCGCGCCTATGGCACTTGTTGAAAAGGGTGATGCCTCGCTGGCAGGGCAGGGCATGACCGAACTGAGCTACCGGCCGATGCTTGAATCGGACCTGGAACAAGTGCTGAGTATTGAATGTGCCGCGTTCAGTCATCCCTGGACACCGGGTATTTTTCTCGATTGCGTGCGCTCCGGGTACGAGTGCTGGCTGCTGTTTCACGGTAACCAGCAGGTAGGGCATAGCGTACTGTCTGCCGCCGGCGATGAGTCGCATTTGCTGAATATCACCATCAAGCCCGAGCATCAGGGCTTCGGATTTGGTGCGGCATTGTTGGCATTTATTATCGAGCGCGCCAGGCAGCGTAAAGCCGAGGTGACCTTCCTTGAAGTCAGGGCTTCGAATGAAGCAGCGGCACGGCTTTATGAACGCTTTGGTTTTAATGAAATAGGACGGCGGCGAAACTATTATCCAGCAGCGGGCGGCAGAGAAGATGCGCTGGTAATGGCCTATTCGCTGATTGACTAGATGTGATCCGAACAAGGTAGGGTAGATGACTGATTTGACGCAGCTGTTTGACAACAACCGCGCATGGGCTGAATCCATCAAGCAGGAAGATCCCGAGTTTTTCTCCAAACTGGCGGGCCAGCAAGCGCCTGAATATCTCTGGATTGGTTGTGCCGATTCCAGGGTGCCGGCCAATGAGATTGTCGGCTTGTTGCCAGGCGAGCTTTTTGTACATCGTAACGTCGCCAATGTGGTGCTGCACACCGACCTTAATTGTCTTTCGGTCATGCAGTTCGCGGTAGACGTGCTCAGGGTCAAACATATTATCGTCACGGGTCACTACAATTGCGGTGGTGTGCGTGCGGCGATGCAAAACAAACAACTCGGCCTCAGTGATGGCTGGTTGCGCTCGATTCGCGATCTGTATTACGAACAGCGCAATACACTCAGACGGATAGAGAGTGAGGAGGCTCAGCTGGACCTGATGTGTGAGTTGAATGTGAAGCGTCAGGTGGCCAACGTCAGCCACACCAGTATTGTTCAGAATGCTTGGCATCGCGGGCAGCCCTTGGGCGTGCATGGCTTTATCTACGGCCTCAAGGATGGGCACCTGAAGGACCTGGAGGTGCCTGTTGATAACGCCGAGCAGATCCCCGAGCAGTACCGACTGAGCCCCCCTTGAACCCGCAGGCACGCACCTGGGCCATGGCCGGACTGGTCGTCTGCACCCTGGCCTGGGCCGGCAATGCGCTGGTCGCCCGGGCCAGCGCTGGGATGCTGCCGCCAGTGGGGCTGTCGTTCTGGCGCTGGTTCACTGCACTGTGCCTGGTGTTGCCTTTCACCGCGCGTGGTCTATGGCGTTACCGCGAGGTATTGCTCGCGCACTGGAAGCAGATTGTCGTGCTGGCTGCGGCCAGTATCACCAGCTACAACACGCTGTTGTATCTGGCGGCGCAGAGCACCACGGCGATTAATATCACGCTGGTCAATACCGGCTTGCCGGTATCGGCGTTTATCTGGACGCTGATTCTCCTGCACCAACTGCCCACGCGCGCTACGCTGCTGGGCACCCTGCTGTCGTTCATTGGCCTGCTGGTCATTCTCACCACTGGCGATCCGTCCCGCCTGCTGGCCCTGGAGTTCAACACCGGGGATTTGATCATGGTGATAGCAGTGCTCACCTGGGGCCTTTATTCAGTATTGCTGAGGCGCTGGCCGATGCCGTTGCCTGGCTTGATTCAACTGGCCGCCATGTTGCTATGTGGCGTGCCGCTGCTCTTGCCGTTTTACCTGTGGGAGTACAGTCAGCTGGGCGGCATGCCGCTGACCTGGCACGCCGCCGGTGCGATAGCCTATACCGCCGTCATAGCTTCGCTGGTTGCCTATCTGGCCTGGAATAATGGTGTGAAGGTGCTTGGTCCTGCTACCGCTTCGCTATTCAGTTATCTGATGCCGGTATTTGCGGCGCTGCTCGGCGTTGCGCTATTGGGTGAGTCGTTGCATTGGTATCACGTTGTGGGTGGCGCGTTGACCTTTCTTGGATTGGTGCTGGCTACGTGGGAAGGGCGCCGGTCATGACGCGTTTATGCGTCATTCCCGGCGATGGCATTGGCCCGGAAGTCGTGCCGGTGGCGGTGAAGGTATTGGAGCGGTTATTACCCGACCTGCAGGTTATAGAGGCCGAGGCCGGCTGGGAGTGTTTCAAGCATCACGGTCAATCGGTTCCGGAGTCCACCTTGCAGACCATGCGCGATTGCGGCGCCGGCCTGTTTGGCGCTGTGTCGTCACCTCTGCAAGCCGTCGCTGGTTACCGCAGCGCGATATTGACCTTACGTCAGAAACTGGCATTGGCCGTCAATCTGCGGCCGGTACGCAGTTGGCCCGGCCTTTCGGAAAAGCTCGGAGTGGACCTGCTGATCCTGCGCGAGAACAGTGAAGGGCTCTACGTTGGCAAGGAATACATGGCGAGCGCAGACTTGGCCATCGCCGAACGCCACATCAGTCGTCAAGCCAGCGAGCACATCGCCCAGCGCGCCAGCGATATCGCCAGATTGCGCGGCAGCCGGCGCATTACCTTAGTGCACAAGGCTAACGTGCTGCCGTTGACCTGCGGCTTATTCCGCGATAGCTGCCGCAAGGTGCTGGAAGCGAATGGATTATCTGCCCTGGTCGACGAGCGTCTTGTCGATGTGGCGGCTCTGCAACTGGTCGAGCGGCCCGAGGAGTTCGATCTGATCGTCACCACCAACCTGTTTGGCGACGTGCTGTCGGATCTGGCCAGTCATTGGGGTGGCGGCTTAGGTCTGGCGCCGTCGCTGAACTGGGGGCAGGGCATTGCCTTGGCCGAACCGGTGCATGGTAGCGCGCCGGATATCGCTGGTAGCGGCCGGGCGAATCCGCTGGCCGCAGTACTCAGCGCCGGCCTGCTGTTGCGTTATCACTGGCAACGCATTGAGCAGGCGGACCAGCTTGATCAGGCAGTCGCGAGTTTATTGCAAGAGGTTGGCAAGGCGGACTGGGGCGAACAGACCACCCGGCGGTTCGAGCAGGAGCTGCTGGCGCGGCTTTAGCTGATAAAAGCGGCACGTAAAAAAAAGGGCTAGCCGAAGCTAACCCTTTGAAATTGTTGGTGGCTACACCTGGACTTGAACCAGGGACCCCAGCATTATGAATGCTGTGCTCTAACCAACTGAGCTATGTAGCCATCCGAGGCTGCGCATTATTCAGTTGCGCGGGATGAAAGTCAAGCGCTCCGGGCGTTTTATTTGCGTGTCTAATCAATCGGTTAACTTTGCAACCACAGCAGTGTGATGGCGGCGGTGCGGGCGTGCGGGTATTGACTAGTCGCTGCCCAATTCCAGCTTGGTGAACACTTGGTCGCCTTCCGCTTGAGCCTGGGTGCCCACATCCAATAGATAGACGCGAGAGGCTTCCAGGCCGGCGTTGTCGACTAGGTAGGCCTTGATAGCATCGTTGCGCTGCTGGGCCAGTCTGCGCAGAATGGCGGTGTTCTGGCCCCATTGGGAGGTGATCGCCTGACGCAGATTGTTTTCGCGCTCTTCAGTTGACAAGGCCTGCCAAGCGTCGGGAATCTCCTGCTTCAGCCTGGCCTGGTAGATGTCTTCGAGCATGTCACTTTTGTCTTTATCGGCCACGCTGATGTGGCTGGCGTCCTCGGGTACTTGTTCGCCGCGCTCCTGGAGTTGACGGAACCAGCGTTGCTGGAACTCGCGCTCCAGGCGCTGCTCGCCCAGCAATGGGCCGTCGTGCGCCGGGGCGCTCATGCCTTCGATCTCAAGCAGCAAGCCTGGACGGTCCCGCAAGGCGATCGCTAGCGTGTCCAGCGACTGTCTTGCCTGGTCATCCAGTTCTGCGCTGCCGGGTTGGAAGCCGATCTGGCTGAGATCGGCGTCGCTGCCGCCACTGACTAGGCCGGCAAGCAACTTGAAGGGTGCTTGCACGGCTCGTTGCATCAGGTTGCCGAGGGCTTGCCAGACAATCGGCAAGACGCTGAATTCCGGGTTGTTCAAGTCGCCGCTGATCGGTAGCTCGATATCGATGTTGCCACGCGAATCCTTGAGCAGTGCGATAGCTAGGCGCACCGGTAGATCAATGGCGTCGGGGCTATCGACCCGCTCACCCAGTTGCAGGTCTTCGAGCAGTAGTTTGTTTTCGGCGCTGAGGAGGCCTTGCTCGATGCGGTAGTGCAGGTCGAGATTAAGGCGGCCTTTGCGGATGCGGTAACCGGCGAATTTGCTGGAGTAGGGCGTTAGGGTAGTGAGTTCGACGTTGCGAAAACGGGTGGTGATGTCTAGGCTGTTTAGTGGATCGAACGGCGTGACACTGCCCTGGATGGTGACGGGCGCATAGCGGTCGACATTGCCGGTGATATCAACCTCGGCTGGCCGGGTACTTTGATTGTCCAACGTCCCTATCTGGCCGTTGAGCTGCTCGACAGCGGTGCCAAAGGGCGGGCTGAGACTGAAGTCGGCGAAGTTGGCGGAACCATCCTCGATCTGAATGCTGCCGATGCGCAAGGCCAGTGGCTCGGCAGCGCCCTGTGGCTCTTGCGTGTCGGATCGGTCAATGATCAGCGCGGCGATATTGGTGCTCAGATCCTGGTTGATGATGAAGCGCCCGTAGGGCTGTCGCAGGCTTGCGCGTTCTATCGCCAACCTATTGTCTGCATAGTCGATGCCGAAGAGTTGCAGTGCGTCCCATTTGAGCAGGTCGCGGTTGGCTATGGTATCCAGGACGTGTAGCTGATTCACTGTCGCGGTCCCGGTGACGCTTAAGTCCAGAGGTTCAACGGCGGCCAGTGTTACATCCAGCGCGCTGTCCAAACGGCCGCTGCGCAACTCCATTCGGACGAAGGGGGCCAGGTAAGTCTGGGCCAGACGCAGGTCAAGGTCCTGGGTAGATACGTTCAAACGCGCGTTTGCTGGGTTAATCTGCGCCTGACCTGTGGCGCTGAGCTTGCCGCGTTGGCCGACGCCGGTGTTCAGCTCCAGATTGAAGGGGGTGTCGCCCTGGCTGTCGAACTGACTGAGGGTCAAATCCAGCGGACCCAGCTCCAGCTCCACATTATTATTGGGCTGCTGATCACGCAGATGCAGTTGATATTGACTCAGTTGTGCCTGATTCACTTGCACGCGCCAGGGGGCTCGAGCTGAATCCCCCTTGGTGGTGGGCCGAGACTCGAACAGGCTCAGCCAATTCAGTTCGCCATTTTCAGCGCGCTCAATCCAGGCTTCCAAGGCGGTACTGCGCACTGCGCCAATGCGGACCTGGCGGCTGGCCAGGTCGACCGCTGTATCAGCGATCTCGACACGTTCCAGCTGCAGCAGGGGCGCCTCGTCAGTGGTCTGCAGGGCAAGGTCGTGCAGGTGCAGCCTGGCATTGTCTAGCCTGAGTTCAAGGGTACTCGACAGGTCTAGCTCATAGTGGCTGCTGAAGCCAAATAGACCGTCTACAAGCCTCAATGGCAACTGATCGCGTGCGTAGGGCCAGAAGGTGCGCAGTTCAGTGTCGGCTATGCTCAGGTGCCCTCTGGAAGCTAGCGGGATCAAACTCAAACTACCTTGCCAATCCAGCTCGGCGCCGTCCGGGCCGCTGGCAGTGAGAGACATTTCGGCATTATCTTCGGACGCCGTGCTCAGGTGCTGCAGTTCCAGATTGATGCTGTCGTAGGTGAAGGTCACGGGTTCCGAGGGGCGCCGGTCGCGAAAGTGAAGTCCGTTCTCCACCAGAATGAGGCGTTCTATGCGCACCGGGAAGGGTTCGGCTGGAACGGCCTCTTCCTCGAGCGGTTCTGAGCGGGCGTCGGGCTCGGAAGGCTGCAGCATCTGCGTCAGGTTCAGATTACCCTGCTCGTCAAAGAGTATCCGGACCTGGGCGCGCTCCAATCGCAGATCTGCCAGGTGCAACGCACCCGTCCACAGTGATTTCCATTCCAGGTTGGCGTAAAGCCGCCGCCAGACCAGATCCGGCTCTGCGTCGTCCCCAATATGCAGCGAGCCCGCGTCAAGCTCCAGGGTAAAGGGGTTGAATTCCAGGCTCTTAAGCTGCGCAGGCGCTGATACGCGCTGCTGCAATTGCTGATTGATCAGATGCAATGCGGCGCCGGGCAACAGCAGAAAACCTATCAATGAGTAGATAAACAGGCCGATCACTAGTGATACGGCAATAGTTTTTGCTCGTTTTGGCATGGAGTGCTGACAACCTCTAGGCGCAAATGTAGGCGAAGTATGGCACGGGTTGCTCTAGGCTGCGGTTGTGCGGGCAAAAAAATCCCCCGCAGCAAAGGCGGGGGACGGGTTACTGCGAGGCTGCAGGTCAGACGTTGAAACGGAAGTGCATTACGTCGCCGTCCTTGACGATGTATTCCTTGCCTTCCAGGCGCCATTTGCCGGCTTCTTTGGCGCCAGCTTCGCCGTTGTACTTGATGAAGTCCTCATAGGCGATGACTTCGGCACGGATAAAGCCTTTTTCAAAATCGGTGTGAATCGCGGCGGCCGACTGCGGCGCAGTGGCGCCGACCTTGACGGTCCAGGCGCGGACTTCCTTCACGCCGGCGGTAAAGTAAGTCTGCAGGTCCAGCAATTGGTAACCGGCGCGTATCACGCGGTTCAGGCCAGGCTCTTCCAGGCCCAGGGATTCGAGGAACATGTCCTTTTCCTCGCCATCGTCCAGCTCGGCGATTTCTGCTTCGATCTTGTTGCACACCGGCACCACGATCGCGCCTTCTTCGGCTGCGATGGCGTTGACCACGTCCAGGTGTGGATTGTTCTCGAAGCCATCTTCGGCCACGTTGGCAATGTACATGACCGGCTTGCTGGTCAGCAGGTGGAAGCTCTTGATCAGCTGCTTGTCTTCCGCACCCAGATCCTTGATCAGTGAGCGGGCAGGTTTGCCTTCGCTGAAGTGCGGGATGAGCTTTTCCAGCAGGGCTTTCTGCGCTACTGCTTCCTTATCGCCACCCTTGGCGTTGCGCGCGACCTTGTACAGCTGCTTTTCGCAGCTGTCGAGGTCGGCGAAGATCAGTTCAAGGTCAATGATTTCGATGTCGCGTTTGGGGTCGACGCTATTGGACACGTGGATGACGTTGTCGTCTTCAAAGCAGCGTACCACGTGGGCGATGGCGTCAGTTTCGCGAATATTGGCGAGAAATTTGTTGCCCAGGCCCTCGCCTTTTGAGGCGCCCGCCACCAGGCCGGCGATGTCGACGAACTCCATGGTGGTCGGCAGGACTTTCTGCGGCTTGACGATGGCAGACAGGGCGTCCAGGCGTGGGTCGGGCATGGGCACGATGCCGCTGTTCGGCTCAATGGTACAGAAAGGAAAGTTTTCTGCTGCGATGCCGGATTTGGTCAGCGCATTGAACAGGGTGGATTTGCCAACGTTAGGCAGACCGACGATACCGCAATTGAATCCCATACTGGTGTCCTCTGCCGCACGGCGGCGAATAATGTAATCAGGCTTTGAAGCTGTGTAGGCGCTGCATGACCTTGGTCCAGTCGCCATCGATAATGCCTGGAAGTTCGCGGATGGCTTCATCAACGCAAGCTTCCAGGGCTTCCTGTTCGGCTTTGGGCGCGCGGCCCAGTACAAAGCCGGTCACCTGCGAGCTGTGGCCGGGATGGCCGATGCCGAGTCGCAAGCGATAAAAGGTATTCTGATTGCCCATGCGGGCAAGTATGTCTTTCAGACCGTTGTGCCCACCGGTGCCGCCGCCCTGTTTGCACTTGACCACGCCAGGTGGCAAGTCCAGTTCATCATGGGCAACCAGTATTTCTTCGGGGGCAATGCGGTAGAACCCAGCCAGCGCGGCGACAGCCTGACCGCTGCGGTTCATAAAGGTGGTGGGAATGAGCAGGCGTACATCCTGACCCTGGAGGCTCAGGCGGCCAGTCAGCCCGTAGAACTTACTTTCCATACGCAGGGCGACATTATGCTTGTCTGCCAAGCGCTCAATAAAAAGGGCGCCAGCGTTGTGACGGGTCAGTTCATATTCAGGTCCTGGATTTCCCAGGCCGACGATCAACTTGATTCCCTGTGTCACAACGCGGCGCCCCTCTGGGTATCAGCGGGAAATTACTCCGCAGATTCCTCGCCTTCAACCTTCGGTTCGCTCGCAGTGCTGTCTTCTTCGTCAGACACAACACGTGGCGCGTGAACGTTGGCTACTGGCAGATCGTGATCTGTGCCTTGAGCCAGAGCAACAATGCTCACGCCCTTTGGCAGTTGCAGATCGGTCAGGTGAACGATGCCGCCCAGCTCGATCTTTGCCATGTCCACTTCGATGAACTCAGGCAGGTCTTTCGGCAGGCAAGTCACTTCCACATCAGTCATGGTGTGAGAGATGATGCCGCCGCCTTGCTTGATGCCAACGCAGGTATCTTCGTTGATGAAGTGCAGGGGTACATGCACGGTCACTTCGTGGCCGGCAACAACGCGCAGCAGGTCAGCGTGCATCACGTGGCCTTTGGCCGGGTGACGCTGCAGAGCCTTGATCAACACGTCCTGCTTCTTGCCATCAACGTTCAACTTGATGACGTGTGAAAAGAAGGCTTCGTTTTCAAGCGCTTTCTTCAGTTCACGGGCTTCCAGGGAAACGCTCTGGGGAGCCTTTTCGCCACCGTATACAATGGCAGGTACCATATCGGCGTTACGACGCAGGCGGCGGCTCGCACCTTTCCCCAGATCATCACGCGCTATCGCTTTAAGAGTGAAGTCGACCATAGTTAGTCTCCTTGCTGAACATCCGGGCACTTGCGACCAGCGCGTCGGATGATTGATATAAACCCGGCTGTCATCAGCCGGGCTGTTTACCCAGTGCCCTGTTCCTAGCGGAACATGGCACTGATGGATTCTTCATTACTGATTCGGCGCATCGCCTCGGCGATAATCGGTGCCATATCCAGCTGGCGAATACGGTCACAGGCTGCGCTTGGACCGGTCAGCGGGATAGTGTTGGTCACGACCAGTTCGTCGAGCATTGAATTGGTAATATTATCTATCGCCTTGCCCGAGAGGACGGCATGCGTGGCGTAGGCAAAGACTTTGTCTGCGCCGTGGTCCTTCAGGGCCTTGGCTGCATGACACAAGGTGCCGGCAGTATCGACCATGTCGTCGATCAGAATGCAATTGCGGCCTTCCACATCGCCGATGATGTGCATGACTTCAGACTGGTTGGCCTTGGGTCGACGTTTGTCGATAATCGCCAGGTCTGCACCGATCTGCTTGGCTACAGCGCGGGCGCGGACTACACCGCCGATATCTGGGGATACGATCATCAGATTATCGTGACGCTGACTGATCAGGTCGTCGACCAGTACCGGTGAGCCATAGATGTTGTCGACGGGGATATCAAAGAAACCCTGAATCTGGTCAGCGTGCAAGTCGACGGTGAGAACTCTGTCGACGCCGACGGTGCCGAGCATGTCGGCCACCACTTTGGCGCTGATGGCAACGCGCGCCGAACGCGGACGGCGGTCTTGGCGGGCGTAACCGAAGTAGGGCATAACGGCAGTGATACGTGACGCCGAGGAGCGGCGCAGGGCATCGGCCATGATCACCAGTTCCATCAGGTTGTCATTGGTCGGTGCGCAAGTGGGCTGGATGATAAAAACATCCTTACCGCGAACGTTTTCGTTAAGCTCGACAGTGACTTCACCGTCGCTAAAGCGACCAACCGAGGCGTCGCCTAGGGGAATGTGCAACTGACGCACGACGCGTCGTGCCAGATCGGGGTTGGCGTTCCCCGCAAAAACCATCATCTTGGACACGCTGCATTACCTTTTTTGGGTAGTGGTCAGTGCGAATGAATCCGCGGCACGGCCATGCAGATGCATTGGACCCGAAGCGGATTCAAAATGTAGTGGTTGCTGCCGGAAAAAATGGCAGGGGCGGCTGGATTCGAACCAACGCATGGCGGGATCAAAACCCGCTGCCTTACCGCTTGGCTACGCCCCTGTAACTGTCCGGATGCACGGCTGCATCCTTATTGCGCGTCTTTGTTGAGCATTTGGTGTAACGGTGATCTGTTACATCCGTGTGCGACAAAGCTTTGCAGAGTGGCTGGCAACCGGGCGCGAACTTTATCAGCTTCGCGTTCGTTTGGGAAGGCCCCAAACACACAACTGCCAGTTCCGGTCATCTTAGCCTCACAATAATTGTTTAGCAAGATCAAAGCGTTACGTATTTCAGGATAACGCTCTTCCGCGACCGGCAGGCAATCATTACGACCGCCTTGTTCTCGGAAGGCCGCTAATGTAATGGGCTGGGTATCACGCGTCAACCTTTGATCAGAAAATATCTCTGCGGTGCTGACCTGGCAGGCCGGCACAATGACCAAATACCAGGGCTCATCGAGCTCTACCGGGGTGATTTTTTCGCCCACCCCTTCCGCCCAAGCGGCGCTGCCAAGCACGAAAACCGGCACGTCGGCGCCCAGTTGCAGGCCTAGTACAGCAAGCTCTGCGGGTGTTACGCCGGTCTGCCACAGGTGATTGAGACCGACCAGTGTGGTTGCGGCGTCCGAACTGCCGCCGCCGAGTCCTCCGCCCATCGGCAAGCGCTTGTGCAGCACAATATCAGCACCCAGTGATGTGCCTGTGTGTTGTTGCAGCAGGCGGGCGGCACGGGTGATGAGGTTGTCGTCCGTTGCTACGCCTGCCAGCTCGCTGTGAAGCAGAATCTGATTATCTGAGCGGCAGGTGATGTCCAAGGTGTCGGCGATGTCCAGAAACTGAAACAACGTCTGCAGGGTATGGTAGCCGTCGGCGCGGCGCCCGGTGATATGCAAAAACAGGTTGAGTTTGGCTGGTGCTGGCAAGCTCAGAGAGGTGGGGCTCATGGCAGCGTGCGTGGCTCCCAGCTGGTGACTACCAAGGTCAGCAGCACGTCATGGCCGGATAACTGCATGCGCTGTGGCAACTGCATATTCCCGACTGTTTGATAACGGCTATATTCGATCGTCCAGCCGGACTGATTGAGTCTTGCCAGCCGACTGTCTGTATCAAGCTGCAAGCGGCTCGGGCTATCAGGCGCGGGCAGGCCGCGGACCCACCAGAGCAGGTGCTCGACCGGCAGCCGCCAGCCTATCTGTTGTTCGAGTAGCTGTTCCGCCGAGGCGGCGCGCATGGTGGGCTGGCCGGCGATATCCAGGACGATACCGTTACTATCGCCTTGCAGTTGCGTCGCGCCACGGCCCAGCGGGCCGGACAGGCGGATGTCGTAGCGCTCCTGCTGTTGCTCCCAATACAGGGTGCCGCTGCCGGACTCTTGGGGTGAGCGTACGCCGAGCTTACCGTGGATCAGCCAGGCGTCGAGTGATACCACGCTCTGGCGGTGTAGCTGCCAGGCTTGGCTGTCACCGCCCAGTTCGAGGGTTTCGCGTTGATGCAGGTTGCTACAGGCGGCGAGGGTGGTGATTATTATCAGCAGTGACAGGTTACGAAGCAGGCGCATGGGCTCAGTGGCTTTCCAGACGTTGGCGAGTAGCGGGGACAATGTCATTCTCCGGATCGGCTTTCAGGGACTTGTCCCAGATTTTTCGGGCTTCCCTGTGTTTGCCTTGGGCCCAGAGAACTTCTCCCAGGTGTGCGGCCACTTCCGGATCGGGATAAGCTGTGTAGGCTTTGCGCAGATACTCTTCGGCAAGTTCAAGATTGCCCAGGCGGTAATGTACCCAACCCAGGCTATCGGTGATCGCCGGGTCGTCGGGGTTAAGCGCGGCGGCCTTCTCAATCAACTGCAAGGCTTCATCCAGACTCTCATTACGATCAGCCAGCGTGTAGCCCAGCGCATTTAGCGCCATGCTGTTCTCCGGTTCGCGCTCAATGATCGTGCGTAAATCGACTTTCAGTTGCTCAGGCTGGCCTACTTTTTCTGCCAGCATGGCGCGGGTGTACAACAGGTTACTGTCAAACTCATAGCGTTGCAGGGCGTCGTTTGCCCGCTGCATCGCCAGGGCCGGGTTGCTCGGTGCGAGCGACTCTATCTCGATCAAATACAGCTGCAAGGCCGCATCTGGCCTGGCTGCGCGGTCGGCTTCCAGGCGCGTGGCGAGCTCGTCGACACGCCCTTGATCAGCCATCAGTTGGCTGATGCGCAAGCGAGAAGTGAGAAAATCACGTTCACCCTGAACGCCCTGCCACGCCTCTAATGCTTTTTCTGGCTGGTCCAGCTGCTGATAGGCGATACCCAGATGGTAGCGCGCCGTATCGTTGTTCGGATCAGCGTCCAGTAAGCGTTCAAAATGCTCAGCTGCGGCGGCAAATTGCTCCCCTTCCAAGTTGATCAGGGCCAGGGACAGCAGCAGATCCAGGTCGTCAGGGTTGTGTTGTGTGAGCAGTGTGAACTGCGCAGCGGCAGCATCCAGCTCACCTTCGGAGACCAGCAGGCGGGCTAGCAGTAGGCGCATGCGGCTGTCGTCCGGACTCTGTCTCAAGCCTTCCTGAAGCAGGCTGATGGCCTCATCAGTTTGGCCGTCGGCAGCGAGTAGGCGGCTGTGCAGCATTAATGCTTGCGGGGCGGAGGCGGCGACCGGGTTACGGTTTAGTAGCACCAGCGCTTCATCCTCACGTTCATCCTGTTGCAATAGCAAGGCATTGGCGAACAGCAACTGAGCGTTCTCCGGGTTGGCTGCCACCAGCCGTTCAATGCTGTGCAACAACGCTTTGCGCGTGTGGCTATCGCTTTGGGCCGCCGCCAGGGCGAGAAAGTCAAAATGGGTTTCGCCCTGCATGGCCAGCACTGTCTGCATCGCCTGCATGGCCTCTTCATGCTGGCCGGCGCGGGCCAGATGCAAGGCAGCAGAGCGGAATGCGTCGGGATTCTGTGGGTCTACGTCGGTCCAGAGCATGGCCATATCCAACGCCGGACGATGGGCGCCTAGAAATTCGGCCACCCGCATGGCTCGCTCGACCACACCGGGGTCACGGGTTTGCTCCGCTTGCAGCAGGTAATTACCCAGCGCCACGTCATATCGATTACGCTGCCCGGCAATTTCCGCCGTCAGCAGGTCATAAAGCGTATCCTTGCGGAAGTTGCCATAGACGACAGGCGCTTCAGCGGCCTTGATCTCTTCGGCCTGACTGGTAGGCGCGGGCTCAGGTGCCGTCGGGCTGGTGCCTGTTGCGGCGCAGCCGGTCAGAATCAGGCCCAGGCCGAGGCTCAGCAACGGGCGTTGGAGGACTGCCTTGATGGGTTGGCTCATGCGTACTCTGGAGTTGTTCGGCGGAGACTTCATCATGACACAGGATCTGTTGCAAACCCACTGGGTCAAGGGAATTGATCGCCACCGGTATACATAGGACAATTGCACGTTATGTGGAGATAAACGGGATACCATGGGCTTCCTCGCGTTCGGGATCAATCACAAGACTGCAGCTGTCGATCTGCGTGAGCGGGTGGCGTTTGCCCCCGAGCAACTGGCTGGTGCGTTGCAGCGGCTGCGTGATGAGACTATGACCCAAGAAGTGGCGATTCTATCCACGTGCAATCGTACTGAAATATATTGCTCGCAGGATCACCCCGACGCCGAGCGCTTACTCGCCTGGTTTGCGGCCTTCCACGGCTTGACGATTGACGAGCTGCGCGGTTGCAGTTACCTGCACAGCGATGCTGGCGCGGTGACGCATATGATGCGCGTCGCTGCCGGGCTGGATTCGATGGTGTTGGGCGAACCGCAAATTCTCGGGCAGATGAAAGATGCCTGGCAGTCGGCGCGCACCGCCGGCACCTTGGGGCCTTATCTGGATCGGCTGTTCCAGAGCACCTTCAACACCGCCAAGCAGGTACGCACCGATACGGCTATAGGCGAGAACCCGGTGTCGGTGGCTTTTGCTGCCGTCAGCCTGTCACGGCAGATATTCAGTGATCTCAAGCGCAGCACTGCGCTGCTTATCGGTGCTGGGGAAACCATTGCGCTAGTCGCCAGGCATTTGTTCGAGCAGGGCGTAGGCAGGATCATTGTGGCCAATCGGACCCTGGAGCGTGCCGAACTGCTCAGCGAGCCGCTGGGCGGCCAGGCGATTTTGCTTAACCAGATCCCGGATTTTCTTGCCCAGTGCGACATCGTCATTAGCTCCACCGCCAGCCCGCTGCCGATTCTGGGTAAGGGTGCGGTTGAGCGTGCGCTGAAGCAGCGTCGGCATAAACCTATGTTTATGGTGGATATCGCCGTGCCGCGGGATATCGAGCCCGAGGTCGGCGGTCTGGCGGATGTCTATTTGTATACCGTTGACGACCTGCACGAGGTGATTGAAGACAACCTGCGCTCACGTCAGGATGCCGCAGAAGCCGCCGAACGGCTGATTGATTTGGGTACTAATGAATTCATGCAGCGCCTGCGCGCCCTGGCAGCGGTGGACGTACTGCGGCGCTATCGGCTCAAAGCTGAAAGCCTGCGCGATCAAGAGCTGGCCAAGGCCCAGGCGCGCCTGGAACGCGGTGCTGACGCTTCAGTGGTGATGGCCGAAATGGCCCGTGCGCTGACCAACAAACTGCTGCACGATCCCAGTGTGCAGCTGAAACAGATGAGCGCCGAGGGCCGTGCCGAGGCCCTGGCGCTGGCCCAGGAGCTGTTTGCCCTGGACGATGTGACTACCACGCAAGGCAAACCATGAAGGCATCTTTATTAAATCGGCTGGATATCATGCAGGAGCGCTTCGAGGAACTCTCGGCGCAGCTCAGCGATGCCGAAGTGATCAGCGATCAGACCCGTTTTCGCGCCTATTCCAAGGAATATGCCGATCTGGACGCGACCATCCAGTGTTATATCGGTTGGCAGAAGGTACAGGCTGATCTGCTCGAAGCACGCAGCCTGCTCAAGGACAGCGATCCGGACGTGCGCGAGATGGCCGAGGAAGATGCCGCCGACTGCGCTTCGCGCCTGGAAGCAATCGAAGAACGGCTGAATTTTCTGTTGCTGCCCAAAGATCCCAACGACGAGCGCAACGTGTTTCTCGAAGTGCGCGCCGGGACCGGCGGTGACGAGGCGGCCATTTTCGCCGGTGATTTGTTCCGCATGTACAGTAAATACGCCGAGCGGCAGGGCTGGCGTATTGAGATACTCTCGGAGAATACCGGTGAGCATGGCGGCTATAAAGAAGTCATCGCCCGGGTGGAGGGGCAGGGCGTGTATGCCCGTTTGAAATTCGAGTCCGGTGCCCATCGCGTACAGCGCGTGCCCGAGACTGAATCCCAGGGCCGTATTCATACCTCGGCCTGTACTGTGGCTATCATGCCCGAGGCTGACGAGCAGGCGCAGATCGAAATCAACGCCGGGGACTTGCGCGTCGATACCTATCGCTCCTCAGGCGCAGGCGGTCAGCACGTGAACAAAACCGACTCGGCTATTCGCTTGACGCATTTGCCCACCGGTATTGTTGTCGAGTGCCAGGAAGAGCGCTCTCAGCACAAGAACCGGGCCAAGGCCATGAGCTTGCTGCAGGCCAGGCTGGATAACCGCCAGCGCGAGGCGCAGGAAAAGGAAATGTCTGATACGCGACGCTCGTTGGTCGGCTCGGGTGACCGCTCCGAACGCATTCGCACCTATAACTTCCCGCAGGGACGCCTTACCGATCACCGCATCAACCTGACCCTTTATAGCCTCGATGACGTAGTGCAGGGCAATCTGGATCAGGTGATCGAGCCGCTGCTGCGTGAGTACCAGGCAGACCAATTGGCTTCGCTGGAACAGGTCTAATGGCCTGCATTGCCGACGTGCTGGCGCAGGTAGCGTTGCCGGGTTCGACGACGCCGGATCTGGATGCGCAGTTGCTGTTGGCCAAGGTATTGGGCAAGTCGCAAAGCTATCTGCGAACCTGGCCGGAGCGTGAGCTGGATGCTGACCAGCTTGCGGCTTACGAATTGCTGATGGCGCGTCGGCGCGAAGGCGAGCCTGTGGCTTATCTGCTGGGCCAGCAGGGCTTCTGGAGTCTGGATTTACACGTCAGCCCGGCTACCTTGATACCCCGTGCCGATACCGAGCGGCTAGTCGAGCTGGCGCTGGAGCTGGGGCCTGCCGGCCATGCGCGGGTGCTGGATCTGGGTACTGGTACCGGTGCTATTGCCCTGGCGCTGGCCAGTGAACGCGCTGACTGGCAGATACTCGGCTGCGACAGCATAGCGCAAGCAGTGGAGTTGGCTGAACGCAATCGGCTGGCGCATCAGTTGGTTAATGCCCGCTTTGTGCAAAGCGACTGGTTTACTGCACTGACCGCAGAGGCTTTTGATCTGATTGTCAGCAACCCGCCTTATATCGCTACCGCAGACCCGCATTTGCAGCAAGGCGATGTCCGATTCGAGCCGGCCAGTGCGCTGGTCAGCGGTGTCGACGGGCTCGATGCCATCAGGCATATCGTCGATCAGGCGCCAGACTATTTGCAGCGCAAGGGTTGGCTGTTGATTGAGCACGGTTGGGACCAAGCTGCTGCGGTGCGCGAGCTGCTGCGGCAGCGCGAATTTGCTGCGGTGCAGTCCTGGCAGGATTTGGTTGGGCACCAGCGAGTCAGTGGAGGGCAATGGTGTGGATGATGAACAGCTGCTGCGTTACAGCCGGCAAATTCTGTTGCCGCAGATTGACATCGATGGCCAGCAACGGTTGCTCGACAGCCAGGTATTGATTGTCGGTCTGGGTGGCCTTGGTGCGCCGGTGGCTTTGTATCTGGCTGCTGCGGGGGTCGGGACCCTGGTGCTCGCGGATCACGATCAGGTCGACCTGACCAACCTGCAACGGCAGATCATTCATCATACTACCGATATCGGCCGGCCCAAGGTTGAGTCTGCATCTGAGCATCTGTTGGCGCTTAACCCGCAGATCCAGATTCGCCGCTTGCAGCAGGCGCTGGCCGATACGGCGCTGCATGACGCGGTCGCTGCGGTGGATCTGGTGCTCGATTGTTCGGACAATTTCTCCACCCGGCAGGCGGTCAACGCCGCCTGCGTAGCCCTGGGCAAGCCCCTGGTGTCCGGTGCCGCCATTCGGCTGGAGGGGCAGCTGAGCGTGTTTGATCCGCGCAACCCCGAGAGCCCCTGCTATCAATGCCTGTACGGAACCGGCGGCGAAGACGCGCTGAGCTGCAGTGAGGCGGGCGTGATCGGTCCGCTGGTGGGTCTTGTGGGTAGCCTGCAGGCGCTGGAAGCCTTGAAGCTATTGGCTGGTTTCGGCGAGCCGTTGGTGGGGCGTTTGCTGTTGATCGATGCGCTGAGCAGTCGTTTTCGTGAGATGCGCATTCGGCGCGACAGCGCCTGCGCCTGCTGTGGAGCTCGTCCGTGAATGCGGCCCCAGTAGGTGTATTCGATTCCGGCGTTGGCGGCTTATCGGTATTGCACGAAATTCGGCGACAATTGCCCAATGAATCGCTGGTATACGTCGCCGACAGCGGCTACGTTCCCTACGGAGAGAAAAGCCCCGAGCAAATACGTCAGCGCAGCCGGGCGATCGCCGGCTTTCTGCTTGGGCAGGGCGCCAAGGCCCTAGTCGTCGCCTGTAACACCGCCACCGCCGCGGCGGTAAATGATCTGCGCAGCCTTTATGACCTGCCGATCATCGGCATGGAGCCAGCGGTCAAGCCCGCGGCACAGGCGACGCGCAGCGGCATCGTTGGCGTGCTCGCGACCACCGGGACCTTGCAAAGTGCCAAGTTTGCCGCGTTGTTGGACCGCTTCGCTGGTTCGGTAAAGGTGATAACCCAACCCTGCCCTGGACTGGTTGAGCTGATCGAGCAAGGCGAGTTGCAAGGTCCACGGATCGAAGCCTTGTTGCGCGGTTTTACCGCACCTTTGCTGGCTGCTGGCTGCGATACGCTGATCCTGGGCTGCACTCATTACCCTTTTGTTCGGCAGGTTTTGCAACACTTGCTCCCGCCAGAGGTCAATCTAGTCGATACCGGTGCCGCCGTGGCCAGGTATTTGCAGGACAGGTTGGTGGAAGCCAATCTGCTCGCCGCCGGTCCAGCCGCAGTCGAGCGATTCTGGACCAGTGGCGATGTTAAGCTGATGCACAAGGTGTTGCCGGTGCTATGGGGGCGTGATGCCAACGTGGAATGGTTGCCGGTTTAAATTCGACCAAGCTTTGAGCATGAAGTCTTGGTCACTTTTGCCAAACGTCTCTTTAGGAATGGATAGATGAAGAAAAGCAGTCTTTGGGTAATGGCCGGCCTCAGCGCCGCGCTGCTGACACAGCCGGCATTTGCCGATCGCGGTTTTACCTTGGAACTGGGCCAGAGCTCGGAGTCCGAACTAACCTACCGAGCGGGTCTGGAATTCGACTTTGGGAAACCTATTTGGCAGAGTGATACTGGAGCGGTAGTGCTGGACGGATACTGGGATGCGGGTTTGACCTATTGGGATGGTATTGACGCGTTCAGCGCCTCTCTGGCTCCGATGTTTCAGTTTAATTTCCCCCGCGCCATGAATGATGTGACCCCTTTTGTCGAGGCGGGTATCGGCGCAGCGCTGTTCTCGAAGACCGATTTGGCTCACGGCGCTGACATTGGCTCGGCTTTTCAGTTTGAGGATCGTATCGGCCTGGGTATGCGTTTTGCTTCTGGCTCTGAGCTGGGCGTGCGCTACTACCATTACTCCAACGCCAGCCTCAAACAGCCCAATCAAGGTATCAACAAGACAGCGCTTTACTACCGGGTCAACTTCTAAGTTTGCCAAGCTGATTTCCGCCCGGCCAGCCGTTGATATTGCTGTGCCGAGGTGGGGCTCTTGCGGGAGATTACCGCCGCTTAGCGATTGTTCTGCACCTGCTGGCGTAGCCGAAGTTGCTCGCGATACAGATGCGAGAAGCCGTGCAATAGCGGGTAGATGACCGCCCAGCACAGTGCCAGGATAATCAAGCTGGTCTGGGTGCCGAGTGGCAATCCGACATCCGCCAGGCTTGCGCCGGCGAAGTATGAGAGCGGCCCGGCGATAGCGCCCAATAGGCAGGCGCGCCACACGGGTTTGGCACTCCAGGCCAAGCAATGATTCAGTGTGGTGCCCAGCATTGCCCAGAGCAGTACCAGCCACAAGGGTGCCAACAGTGGGTCACCAGAGAAGCTGAAAACCCCCATCTGCAGCAGAAACGAATCCACTGCAGTGCCTGCCAGCATGACGCTGACCACCAGTTTACCTTCCGCCGCCCAGGAGCTGATCCAGGTGAAGTGAATAATGAGCGCTGCTAGCGGAATCAGCAACCAGCCGCTGGTACCGCCCAGTACGCAGGCAAACCAGCCAGCCTGGAACAGCAGTGCATTGGCGATCAACTTCACGGGCATATATCAGGCTCCCAGATTGTACAGGTCGAGCTCCGGCCGGGCGTCGGGCTTGCTCAGTAGTATCTGCGCTGTGCCGATCGAGCGCTCCAGAAAGCCACCCTCGCAGTAACACAGGTAGAATTCCCAGAGCCGGAAGAAGTAGTCATCATACCCCAGCTGCTCAAGGTGACTGCGCGCGGTTTTTAGATTCTCGTGCCAGAAGCGCAGGGTGCGGGCGTAGTGGCTGCCGATGTCTTCCAGGTGCAGCATGGACAGATCCGTGTGCTTGCGAGTCAGTTCACCAATCAGGCTGACCGAGGGCAGTGAGCCGCCGGGAAAGATATAGCGCTGGATAAAATCGACGCTGCGTCGAGCTTGATCGTAGCGCTGATCGCGTATGGTGATCGCCTGCAGTAGCATCATGCCGTGGGGCTTGAGCAATTTAGCGCAGGTTTCGAAATAGGTACGGAAGTACTCATGGCCGACCGCCTCGACCATTTCGATCGAGACCAGCTTGTCGTACTCGCCGGTTAGCTCGCGGTAATCTTTAAGCAGCAGGGTGACCCGGTCCTGCAGTCCCAGCTCCTCGACCTTGGCGCTGGCATAAGCCAATTGCTCTTTCGACAGGGTCGTGGTCGTCACGCGACAGCCATAATGCTGAGCCGCATAGATGGCCATAGTGCCCCAGCCGGTACCGATCTCCAGCAAGTGGTCGTCCGCGCTCAGCTCGAGTTTACGGCAGATGCGTTGCAGTTTGTTGAGTTGAGCCTGTTCCAGATTGTCGCCCTGCGGCGGGAAGACCGCGGCGGAGTACATCATGGTCGGGTCGAGAAAGTTCTCGAACAACTCGTTACCCAGATCATAGTGAGCCTGAATGTTGCGCCGTGAACCGCTTAGCGTATTGCGATTGAACCGCTGCAGGGCTTTGAGCGCGGGCAGGCCTAGCCGGGCAACGCCTCTCTCCATCGCGTCAAGCACCTCCAGATTGCGCACGAATATCTTGCTCACGGCGGTCAGGTCGGGCGTAGTCCAAAAGCGATGAATGTAGGCTTCCCCCGAGCCGATGCTGCCGTTGGTGGCAATCATCGGGTATGCCGCATGGCTGTGCATATGGATCTCGGCATGCAGACCATCCACGTCAGGTTGGCCGAAATGCATGATTTCGCCCTGATCATGCACAGTGATGGTGCCGCGTTGGATGGCCTTGAGCTGCTTGAGAACCAGCGTGCGGCTCAGGCGCACCAGCCAGCTGCGCCGGGTCTTGTCTTCCTCGTTGAGGTTGCGGGTATTGCCCAGTAGTGCCCGGGTACGTTCACCGACATCGGGGCTGATGGGGTCACAACAGCTGGCGGTTGACTCACATCGGCTATTTTTCATCGGACTGCTCCTTTACCTGAGTCGCTGAGGCTGCCGCCGTCCGTGTGGAGGGCGCGCGATGATCGAAAATGGGAATCCGCTTGAAGGCCAGACGCACCGCCTGCCAGTAAATCCCCAGTACGGTTTTGCTGACCATGAAGGGGAAGGACAATGCTTCGCGGCGCAGCAACGCGGCGCTGAGCGGCTGACGTGAGAGTGTCAGAGTGGCGTCGAACAGCCGTGTCTCGTGTTGCCAGTCTTCCATGTGCACCATCAGCGTTTCGGCTGGCTGATTGAAGCGCATGCGATAGGTCAGTTCCTGGGGCAGAAAAGGCGATACATGGAAGGCTTTGTCCAGCTCGAAATACTGCAGCGGCTGCGCCGGATTGGTTGCCATGACGTAGCAGAAACGCTCGCGCCACGGTGTGTTGGAGACTTCGGCGATAATCGCCTGCAGTTGGTCTTGGCAGTCGTGGCAATAAAAAAACGAGACGGGGTTGAACAGCATGCCGAAGCTGCGAACCTGCGTCAGCAGTCGAACCGGTCCGTCAAGCTGCTTGCCTAGGTGCTCGCTAACCAGGCGCCGCGCGGCATCACTCAGTGTTTCACCGGCAGCACGCTGGTTTTTGAGGTAATCACGTTCGCGAAAGCACATGGGTGACCACCAGCGCCCTGACCATAGCCCGCTGATCGAAAATACGCGCTGTTGCTCGCTAAGGTCTAGCCAAAGCAGGCTGATCCGGTAGCGGAAATGGTGCTCCTGCGGGGCGTGTCGCCGGTGGCGAATTACCCCGGTGTAGAGCGCGCTGTGCAGGGACATTACAAGGTCTCCCCTAAGGCTTCGGTTACCCGCAGTGCACTCATTACACCGTCTTCATGGAAACCATTGGCCCAGTAAGCACCGCAGAAATAGCTGTGGTTGGCGCCGAGCAATTCTTGCCAGCGCGCTTGTGCGGCAGCCGCCACCAGGCTGAACTGCGGGTGCGCATAGCTGAACTGGCCGAGTATTTTCGTCGGGTCAATGGCCGCGGTCTGATTAAGGCTGACGCAGAAGGTGGTGTCGGAGTCGATGCCTTGCAGGATGTTCATGTTGTAAGTCACGGCTGCGGCGCGTTGCTGCGTGCTGTTGGGCGTAGCGTCGAGGCGGTAATTCCAGCTGGCCCAGGCCAGCTTGCGGCGGGGCAGCAGGCGGGTATCGGTATGCAGCACCACGTCGTTATCGGCATAGCCGATGGCGCCGAGAATGGACTGCTCTGCTGCGGTTGGCTGGGCCAGCAGACGCAGCGCTTGACCGCTATGGCAGGCGAAAATGATCTTGTCGAAGCGTTCTTCCCCTCTCGGGCTGATCAGGCTGACGCCGTGCTTATCGCGAATGACGCTCTGCACGCGGCAATTAAGCCGGATCGCATCCTTGAACGGGGCTATTAGTGGCTCGATATAAGAGCGCGAACCACCGCTGATAACCCGCCACTGCGGCCGGTCGCTGACCGACAACAAACCATGATTCTTGAAAAAGCGAACGAAGAACGCGAGTGGAAACGCCAGCATATCGGCCAGTGACATTGACCAGATGGCGGCGCCCATCGGGATGATGTAATGGTTGATAAAGCGCTGCCCGTAACCTTTGGCCTTTAGGTAGTCGCCCAAGGTGGTTTCGGCGTGAATGCGGCCCGACTCCAGGTCGTCTAATGCCTCACGGTTGAAGCGCAGAATATCGCGGACCATGCCGATAAAGCCGGGCGAGAACAGGTTGCTACGCTGGGCAAACAGGCTGTTGATGCTGTGCCCGTTGTACTCCAATCCCGTGACGGGCTGGTTAACCGAGAAGCTCATTTCAGTTTCGTTCGATGCAACGCCCAACTGATCCATCAAACGAATAAAGTTCGGATAGGTCCAGTCGTTGAAGACGATAAAACCGGTGTCTATCGCGTAGCCCTTGCCATCGACTTCGACATCCACCGTATGGGTGTGCCCGCCGATCCAGTCTGCCGCTTCGAACACGGTAACTTCGTGCTGGCGGGATAGCAGACGGGCACTGACCAGTCCGGAAATACCGGAACCAACGACGGCGATACGCATTATGAGGCTTCCTTGTTTGAGGTCGGACGTGCCATGCCCTTGGTCAGCGCGAAACGCAGCCAATTGGGCAAGCGGCCCATTAGCTTGAGCACGGCAATGAAGGGGCCGGGGAAGCTGATTTCCCGCTTGCCCTGGTGCATGCCTTTGATAATGATGGCGGCGGCTTCGTCGCTACTGACCTGCATTGGCATGGGGAAGTCATTGGCTGCGGTTAGTGGTGTTTCCACAAAGCCGGGGCTGACCAGGGTCACGCCGATATTCCACTGGGCCAGGTCCAGTTCAAGTGACTGGAACAGATAGCGGATCGCCGCTTTGGAAGCACCGTAGGCAGCCGCGCGAGGCAGCGGACAGAAAGTCACGCTGCTACCAACCCCGACCAGGCGCGGCTGGATGCCTTTGCGTAGCAGGGGTAGAGCAGCTTCGATGCACTGCACTGTGCCCTGGACGTTAGCCTGCATGACGCGCTGAAACATTGCCGATTCGAAATTGGCGACGTCGACGTATTCACAGGTGCCGGCATTCAGGATTGCCCAGTCGAGTGCGCCCCAGGCCTGGGTGATCCGTTGTCCGACCTGTTGCACTGCCTCGACATCGGTCATGTCCACGGGCAATACCAATATCTGTCCGGGAAAGCGCTCGGCTAGTGCCTGAAGCGGCTCCGCGCGGCGTGCGCTAACCGCTAACAGATGACCCTTGGCGGCCAACTGCGCGGCAATGGCTTGGCCAATGCCGCTAGAGGCGCCCGTCAGCCAGATCCTTTTTTGTACGCTCATGCCAGTCTTCCTTTCAGCCAGTGGATGATTGGGCCCAGCACAGGAATATGCTCATAGAGCAGGGCGCCGGCATCGTAATAATCGATATGTCGAGATACGCGCTGATCGTGAAAAAAGAGGCAGCTGCAGCCTTCCACTTTTATTTCCCGGCCCTTGTTCAGGCGCGGGTGGCAAAAGGTCATGGTCCAGCGCAGCAGGGCCTGGCCCTCGCGCACGGTGTCGCATTGATGGAAATCAAAGCCGATATGCGTCACGTTGGCGTACATCTGTTCAAAGTATTCACGCATGGCATCCAGGCCGCGTACGTCGTGCAGCGGATCGGTGAAATGGATGTCAGCGGCATAAATGTCTGCCAAACGATCAAGGTTGTGCTTGTCCAGCTGGGCAAAGGTTTTGGCGAAAAACAGCGGAAAATCATGAGTCATGTTGTTCTCCCTGGCGCTTGAACACCTGCAGTGCACGTCTGCGGCTTTGACCCAGATCGACAATCGGAGCCGGATAAGTCGCTGTGGCAAATAAATCGGCTACGGGAGGTTGGTGAATCTGCTTGATGGAGAGGTGGCTGATCTCCGGCACCCAGGTGCGAATGAAGTCGCCCTGCGGGTCGAATTTGCGCGCCTGGGTAACCGCGTTGAATATGCGGAAGTAGGGTGCTGAATCGGTGCCGGTCGAAGCGCTCCATTGCCAGCCACCGTTATTGGCCGCCAGGTCGCCGTCGATCAGGTGCTGCATAAACCAGCGCTCGCCATGCTGCCAGTCGATCAACAGATTCTTGGTCAGGAACATGGCGGTCAGCATGCGCAGGCGGTTGTGCATCCAGCCGGTGGACAGCAGTTGGCGCATTGCCGCGTCAATGATCGGGATGCCTGTGCGCCCCTGCTGCCAAGCCGCCAACGATTGGGAATCATCTCTCCAGGGGATATGCTGCATATCCGGGCGAAAGGCACGGTGCTTTGACACACGGGGGTAACAGACCAGTATGTGCTTGTAGAACTCGCGCCACAGCAACTCGTTGACCCAGGTAACGGCACCCGGATTGCCCGAGTCGAATTCACCTTGGTTCGCGGCTAGCGCAGCATGCAGGCACTGACGCGGGGAGAGTACGCCTGAGACAAGATACGCCGAGAGGCGGCTGGTGCCGTCGATATCAGGGCGGTCGCGGGCGCTGTCATAGTCGGCCATGATCTGCTCGGCGAATAGCGCCAAGCGTTCGTTGGCTGCCGCTTCACCGGCCGGCCAAAGCGACTGTTGTTGGCTGCTGGCAGGCTGGTAACCAGCGATCTGCTCCGGCACCGCATCGGCCTGGATACCGGTAGCGGATTGTTCTTTCGGCGCGGGCAGGCAAGTGGGTAACCCGTTGTGCAGCCGTCGGTAAGCTTGTTTGCGGAATTGGCTGTAAACCTTGAACATGCTGCCGGACTGGGTCAGAAGACTGCCGGGTTTGAACAGAATCAGATCGGTAAAACGCTGGCAGGTCAGACCCTGTGCGCTAAAGGCGTCGGCTACTGCGTCATCACGTTGTTGTTCGTGCGCGCCATATTCGTTATTGAAAAACAGTGCCTGAGCATTCAACTCGGTTGCCAGATCCTGCAACTGCTGCGCTGCGGTTGCCCAGTTCTCGCCGTTAAGTACTCGTAGCGGAATGTTCAGGGCCTTGAGTTGCTCGCCGAGTTGCTGCAGATTGCGCCGCCAGAAGTCGACTTTTACCGGTGCGTCATCATGCTCCAGCCAGGTGCTCGGGGTCAGCAAGCAAACCACCACTACCGGACCGCTTTGGCTGGCATGCCAGAGAGCGTGGTTGTCATGCAGGCGCAGATCGTTGCGCAGCCAGCATAGTTGTATTGCACTCATTGTAATGTCCGCAGTTGGTCAAGCAGAAGAGGGTAGGCCAGGCTGGCGCGCTCCGGCAGGGTCAGAACGCCGAGCTCCATGAGTACCTGTTGATGAATCGCAGCAGCAGGGCCAGCGAGCATGACCGGGAGAGGTTGGTGCTGAACCAGTTTGGGTAATTGCCGGCGTAATTGGTGGGCGGATAATGCACGGCCACTGAAAAGCACTATGGCCGCAGCGCTGCAACGCTCGGTTATTAACGACAGCTCGCTTGCCGGCACTTCCCATTCGAGCATCGCATAGCGGATGCCGTCGGCATTCAACATCATGGCCAACAGCCAGAGGCTCGGCTCACAGGGTTGTTCGGACAAATTGACCAGCAGTACCGGCTCTCCG
Source organism: Halopseudomonas pelagia CL-AP6 (assembly GCF_000410875.1). Classification (GTDB taxonomy): domain Bacteria; phylum Pseudomonadota; class Gammaproteobacteria; order Pseudomonadales; family Pseudomonadaceae; genus Halopseudomonas; species Halopseudomonas pelagia. The sequence goes on along the minus strand of NZ_AROI01000003.1, from coordinate 263,042 downwards.
CACAGCTGTTGATTGATTTCGTATAACTGGGTGGCCATGCGGTTGTGTAGCCAGGTATGGCAGAAGACCTCTTCAAGATGGCTACCAAATTGCCCCTGCCAACGTTGATGCAGATGCTGCAGTACGGGTTCTAACAAGTGATGAGCGACCTGCTGGGCACTGAAGGTGCGCATGGCATGGCTGAATATCTGCTCCAGCATGGGCGCATCGAAGGTTAGCAAGGCATCGATAAAGTCCTGTTGCCGCTCATGCCAAAACGAGTCGGCGGTACCTATCAAGGGTTGCGGCGCATGCAGCAGTTCCTTTACCTGGCCGACAGCCACACCACGGCTGAGCCAGGTGAGAATAGCCTGAATCTGCTGCACGTTTTCTTCAGTATAAAGGCGGTGGCCTTTGACGGTTCGGTGTGGGGTGATCAATCCATAGCGGCGTTCCCAGGCACGCAGCGTAACCGCGTTGACCCCGGTCACTCGGGACACCTCCCTGATCGGTAGTAGGGCCTCTGGTGAAGCGCTCATGGCTTCACCGTTAAGGCAGGTGCCAGGCAGTGTGATAGCTGAATGGTTAAACAGCGAGACGGGGGCATAGCAACTCCTTCTTATACAGCTTTTTGTCTCTGTATAAGAATTAGTGTACACCAGTTGCTATTTTGTACAAGTATTTGATCGTTTGGCCGCTCAGCGCCAACCCGTCAGCCACAGACTAGAGTCTTGTAGTGCTCGCCATGGCAGGTGCTGACTGCGCTTGGTGAGCACAGCTTGCAGTTCGACGCTGACCACCAGGTCGTGCTCGTCCAGTTGGCACTCAATAACGATAAAGTGCTTTTCTCGGTTGATTGGCTGGCTGGCAGTCCATTTCGACAGTAGCAGCTTGCGCGGGTTGATCTGGTTCACCGCTTGTCCATTAGCGTGCGTGCGGCTTGCTGGCCGCTCAGCCAGGCGTTTTCTATACGTCCGCCGAGACACCAATCACCGCACACGTACAAGCCTTTCTCAGGAGCAGCGAGGGCTCCCCATTGGCAGGGTTCTGTTGGTCGTGCGTATAGCCAGCGGTGAACATGGAGGAAAGCGGGCTCAGGAATCGGGCCTCCGATGATCTGGTTGAACGCCGCGAGCATCAGCCTGGAGACCTCTGATTTGTCTGTCTCCAGGTGGGCGAGCGCCCATTCGGGAGTAGACTGCAGCACCCAGCTGTCCTGGGTGGAGCGTCCAGGTTTGCTACTATTACGCGAAATCCAGTCCAGCGGCCCGGCTCTGACAAAACAGGCTTCGACAGGCGTATTCAGCGGCGTATGGAAAGCCACTGCTAACGTCCAGCCGGGGTCCATCTGGACCTGCGATACCGTGTGTGCCAGTTGCGGCGCCTGTTCGAGCAGGGGGATGGCCTGGGGCGCCGGGGTGGCGACAATAACGCGCTCGAAGGGCCCATGCACTTGATCCTGGTCATCTATCAAAAGCCAGCCACTCTGGTCGTCCTGCCGCAGACGGCTGATGTGGGTCTGACTGACCAGATTTAACCCTGCCAAAAGTTCACGAGACAGCCCGGTCATGCGCGGGTTGCCGACAAAGCGTTGTAGGTCGTCGCTTGAACTATGTAATCCCTGATCATCGTAGGAATACATCGCCGGGTCCCATTCACTCACCCAGCCCTTATCCAGCCAGTCGCGTAACTCGTGGCGAAAATGCGAATCCCGGGCGGTAAAGTATTGGGCGCCCATATCCAGGTCGCCGAACTCTGTCCGTTTGCTACTCATACGCCCACCACTACCACGGCTTTTGTCGAATAACGTGACCAGTTGACCTTCAGCGGCCAGCGCAGTGCCTGCGCTAATGCCGGCCAAGCCTGCGCCAATGATGGCAATAGAGTGAGTGTGCGTCATATCGGTCTGTGTCCTGGCTGGCCAGCGTTTGGAATACGTCGCTGTATGCTTGTTGGTAATTAGTCTCTATTCTACTTAACTTGTACATTAATTAAAGCTTGTATAGCATCGCGCAATTGTGAACTCTGTGCAATTGACCGTAGAGATTGGCTGCTATGCTAGGCGGCGACACTCATTTCGCTGCATATTCAAGCCTTTTACCTTGGCTGGGCACTTCGTACAGTGATGGCCTATGTGACAAGGGCCTGTAAACAGGGCAACGTGAGCAGACGACGGTAGCGAGCTTTCATTTTTGATTACAAGGAGTTGCCATGCGCGTACTCATAACCGGCGGGACAGGGCTCATTGGCAGCGTACTCTGTGGTCGTTTGTTGGCTGACGGTCATCAGGTCACAGTCTGGAGCCGCTCTCCAGATACAGTCAAGGCACGTTGCGGGGAGGCGGTAACGGCTATTGGCGCGCTTGAGGAAATGGACGGTACCCCGGTTCAGGCGGTCATCAATCTGGCGGGTGAGCCCATCGCGGATAAACCCTGGACAGCCAAGCGCAAGGCCGCTTTATGGGCAAGCCGCGTGACTTTGACCGAACAGTTGGTGGCCTGGATGGGGCAGCAAGTGGTCAAACCGCAAGTGCTGATCAGCGGCTCGGCCGTAGGTTGGTACGGCGACGGCGGGGAAAAACGCATCACTGAAGAAAGTTCGGCACGGGCCGAATATACTCATACGCTCTGTGATGCCTGGGAGTCGGCGGCCAAGCGTGCTGCCGCTCACGGCATTAGAGTGTGCCAGCTACGCACCGGGCTGGTGGTAGCGCCCGGCGGTGGATTTTTGCAGCGGCTGTTATTGCCGTTCAAGCTTGGATTGGGTGGCCCCATAGGCTCAGGCCAACAGTACATGCCCTGGGTACACCTTGATGACATGCTCGGGATTATCTTGTTTTTGCTATATCAGGACCAATGCAAGGGGCCTTTTAATGCGACGGCACCCCACCCGGTCACCAATCGCGAATTTGCCAAAACGCTCGGCAAAATGCTCAAACGACCGGCCTTTATGCCGTTGCCGGGCTTTATCCTGAAGGCGACGTTGGGTGAGATGGCTGGGTTGTTGTTGACCGGTCAGAATGCTGTACCTGACAAGCTGCTGAAGGCCGGGTATGTCTTCCAATTTGAATATCTTGATGCGGCCCTGGCCGCCGTTTTAAAAACCGAGGAGTAATTGATGTCTGATCGTGCGGTCTTGCTTGCCAACCTGGGCTCCCCTGCCAGCCCCGAAGTGGCTGATGTGCGCCGTTATCTCAACCAGTTTCTGATGGACCCTTATGTGATTGATCTGCCTTGGCCCGTTCGCCGGCTATTGGTCGGGCTTATCCTGCTGCTGCGGCCAAAGCAGTCGGCTGCCGCCTATGCGTCGATCTGGTGGGAAGAAGGCTCCCCGCTGGTGGTGATCAGCCGGCGTGTACAGCAGGCGCTGCAAGCCAGGCTGGATATGCCGGTTGAATTGGCCATGCGCTACGGCCAGCCGTCGATTGAAAAGGGTTTACTGGCGCTGGCCGCGCGTCCAGGGGTGAAGGAGGTATTGTTCATGCCACAGTACCCTCAGTTTGCCGACAGCACGGTGACGACTTCAATCGTGGAGGCGCGGCGCGTGGTGGCCGAGCATAAACTCGACATCAAGCTTACGGTTGTGTCTTCGTTTCATGACAAACCCGGTTATATTGATGCGTTGGTGGCCAGTGCCGCGCCCCATCTGGAGCAAGGCTTCGACCATCTGTTATTCAGCTACCACGGACTGCCGGAGCGCCATTTGCGCAAAGCGGACCCCACGGGCTCCCACTGCCTGGCCTATCCCGATTGCTGTGACCGTCCATCACCCGCGCACGCTACCTGCTACCGCGCGCAGTGTGTCTCGGTCACCCGCGCCTTCACCGAGCGTTTGGGTTTGCGCGATGGGCAGTGGTCACTGGCCTTTCAGTCGCGGCTGGGCAAAGACAAATGGATCGAGCCCTACACCGAGGCGAGGATTGACGAACTCGCAGCGCAGGGCGTCAAGCGTTTGCTGGTCATGTGCCCGGCCTTTGTCGCCGACTGCATCGAAACCCTGGAAGAGATCGGCGATCGGGCGCGCGAACTGTTTATTGAAGCCGGTGGCGAAGAGCTGGTGTTGGTGCCTTGCTTGAATGACCATCCGCAATGGATCGACACCCTGGCGCACTGGTGCCAGACCGAGCCGAGCGCGGCCTGAATGCTCAGAGTGGTTGGGGCCCGCGCTTCAGCCACTCGCTTAATACCAAGTGCAGGCCAAGGCCGATCAGCACCGTGCCCATCAGACGATCAAACCAGTGCCCGAGTTTACCAAAGCCTTGGCGTACCCGAGCGTGGCTGAACAACAGCGCTACCAGGCAGAACCAAGCGGCGGTTGCCAGTGCCAGATAGAGGCCGTAAAACGCCTGGATGCCCATCGGGGTGAGCGGGCTGATGATCAGGGTAAACAGCGAAAGAAAGAACAGGGTCGCTTTGGGGTTCAGGCCGTTGGTGATAAATCCGTTGGCGAAGGCTTTGCGCGATGAGAGGGTTGACGCTGCCGGCACATCACTATTGAGTGGCTGGGGTCGTGAACGCAGCGCTTTGACGCCCAGGTAGAACAGATAACCAGCGGCCGCGAGCTTGAGCAGATTGAAAAGCCAGGTGGATTGCGAAACGATCAGGCCAATGCCTAGAAGCGAATAGGCTACATGCACCAGAATTCCACAGCCTACCCCCAGGGCAGTGGTTAGGCCGGCTTGCCGGCCGGCACCGACGCTATTGCGAATGACCACAGCGAAGTCCGGCCCAGGACTCATCACCGCGAGCAAATGTACCAGCGCAACCAAAAGAAATTCGTTCAGGTACATGGACGCCCCCGGTTAAAATCGCCATTCTAGACACTGACCTCTCAGCCAAACAGATACAGTCAGCATGAATAATTCGTCTTCCGTTGTTTTTCTCGACCTGGCCTCCCTGGACAAGGATGACCTGGATACCAGTGCATTGCGCCAACGCTCGGCGGAATTCAAGGCCTACCCCAGTACTGCGCCTGAGCAGGTACAGGAGCGTATTGCCGGTCGTACTGTAGTGATTACCAACAAGGTGGTTATCGATGACGCAGCGATGCAGAGCAACCCTGCGCTGCGGCTGATCCTGGTGGCCGCAACCGGTACCAACAATATCGATTTGGTGGCTGCCGAGCGGCTGGGTATTCAAGTGCGCAATTGCCAGGCCTATGGCACGCCTGCGGTAGCACAGCATACGCTGATGCTGATGTTGGTATTGATCACGCGTTTTGAGTCTTATCGTCAGGCAGTGAAAGACGGAGCCTGGCAACGCAGCAGCCAGTTCTGCCTGTTGGATTATCCCATCGCCGAGCTGGCTGGCAAGACCTTGGGGATTCTTGGTTATGGCGAGCTGGGACAGGCGGTTGGTCGTCTGGCCGAGGCGTTCGGTATGCACGTGATTGCCGGCGCGCTGCCGGGCCGCCCGCATGCGGACCGGCCTGAGCTTGCTGCATTACTGCCTCAGGTGGATGTTCTCAGCCTGCATTGCCCGCTTACGGAGCATACCCGCAATATGCTTGATGCCCAGGCGCTGGCGCTGATGAAACCCGGCAGCCTGCTGATCAATGCTGCCCGCGGCGGCCTGGTAGATGAGCAGGCACTGGTTGATAGTTTGCGTAGCGGGCATCTGGGCGGGGCCGCCTGTGACGTACTGAGCGTTGAGCCCCCGGTGGATGGCAATCCGCTGCTGGCAAACGACATCCCCAACCTGGTAATTACCCCGCATTCTGCATGGGGCAGCCGCGAAGCGAGGCAACGTATTGTCGGCCAACTGGCAGATGGCCTGAGTACCGTTGCCGAGTAAAAGCCGCCGTAAAAGGTCTCAGTCATTAAACGCGCAACTGCGTTTTCAGCAGGGTTGCGCAAGTTCTATCTCACCCTTTTGGATGGTTGCCAACCCGTCTGTAAGACGCTAACGTTTTAGCCATCAAGGCCCTGTCGTAGTGTGTACAGGATGTAAATACACACCGTACGTAGCGTGCGCAGATGTCAGCCATGACATCACCAGCCACACCATCGCGTGCACTTCAAGGGACTGAACGATCATGCACGCAAGGATGCGTTCGACACCATATCGCTGCTATTTCTACCCTGGAATAACCTTGTTCCAGCGGTCGGCTGGGCGACAGCGCGGGGTCAGCCTGCTGGAAGTTATGATCGCCGTGCTGGTACTGGCGGTGGGCGTCCTGGGTGCCGCAACACTGCAACTCAATGCTATTCGCTACAACGCCAGTGCCGGTTACAGCACTCAGGCCAGCCTGATCGCTAGTGATCTGCTGGACCGGATGCGTGCCAACTCAGGGCAGTTGAGCCATTATGCGACTGCTTCGGTGGCGGGGGAGTGCACTGCGAGTTCCGGTGGTTCCAGCATTGTTTTGCGGGATATAGCGGATTTTATCGAGTCGGTCACCTGTCATTTGCCGAGGGGGGCCGGCAGCATTGCGGTCAGCGATAACCGGGTGATCATAACCGTCAGTTGGTCTGAAGCCAGGACCCAGACTGGTGAAGATGATACCCGCTTCGTTACTTCCTCGGTGGTCAGGTGATGATGCGCTGGGTCTGCCATCCATTGCACCCAGCACCGTGGCGGCTGGGTATACGCCCGGCAGGCTTCGGGTTGGTCGAGCTGTTGATCGCATTGGCCCTCGGGCTGGTGCTGGTGCTGGGTGTAGTGCAGGTGTTTCTCGCCAGCAAGCAAACATTCATGGTGCAACGCAGCGCTGCAATCTTGCAGGAGGATGCGCGTTATTTGCTGGGTCGCCTGAGCCGGGAATTGCGCATGCTGAACATGTACGGTTGTTTGGATCTGGCTCGTTTGCCGGCCAGTATCCGCGCTACCGTTCCGGCCGCGTTGGAAACGCCTCTTATATATTCCAGTGACAGCGGCCTGGATACTCTGACCCTGATTACCGCTGTGCCCAACAGCGAGTCCTTTATCGTATCGACCACCCGCCGGCCCGGCGATTATGGCGCCCGCTGGTTGATCGTGAGCAATTGTCGCGACACCGCAGATCTGCGTATCTCCGAAGCGGCTGATCTTGTGGTCAGGCCCGGTGATCTGGTTATTCCTCTGCGTCAGGTCGACTATCGGGTCAATGCTCATGCGCTGCAGATAAGGAATAACGGCGTGGGCAACTATCAGACCCTTCTGGATGGAGTGGCAAGCTTGTCCTTGAGCTTTGGATTGGCCGCCACGGCAGGGCAGCGTCAAGTCAGCGGGGCTTATGTGAATGAAGTGGCTGCCCACCAGGGCGAGCTGATTCGCAGTGTCAAGCTTGAGCTGCAGCTGAGCGACACGCCAGCGAGCCCTGAGCAGGGTAGGGTGCTGGCGCAGAATTTCAAGCAGGTGGTGGCTCTGCGCAACAGGATTGAGTAACCGGGATTGAGTAACAAGGACTGGAGCTGATTATGTGGGCAAGGATATTCGATAAAGAACAAGCAGGATCGGCGCTGATTGTCAGTCTGGTGTTCTTGTTGCTGCTGACCCTGGTGGGCGTGGCTGGCATCACCTCAGCGACTCATCAGGAACGCATGGCCGCCAACGTAAAACTCAAGAACGACAGCTTGCAGGCGGCGGAGGCGGCGCTGCAACTGATCCACCAGCAACTGGCGCAGGCAGTGCAGGAAAACAAACCTATGCCCAATCCTTGTCGCGCAGCCGACTGTGCGATCCCCTCGAGTGTGTTTGATATCGACTCCTTTGGCTCACCCGGTGCAGGTTGGGTGCAGATACCTACTTCTGTGGATACCAACCATATGCAGGTCTGGTATCGCATAACCGCTCTGGGCGAGACGCTGGCGCCGGCTCATACCCTGACGGCCAACCCCCCTTATGAGGGGCCGGGCAATCTCTATCGCATAGTGGTGGTGAGTTACCGAGGCTCAACCCGAACGGTATTGGAGGGTGTCTATGTGCATTACGCCGTCTGATCCGTTCTGCATCGCTGGTGTGGCCAGGGCTTGGCTCTGCGGCGCTGCGCTGGGTATCGCGCTGGCGCTGCCAGCGCAGGCGAGCTTCAACCCGCTCAGTGGGCCGATTCTGGCAGCTTCCGCAGTGGCGCCTAATGTGGTCATGGTGTTTGATAACTCATCGAGCATGGTCGTCAATCGCATCGATGGAGAAACCCGGCTGCAGATCGCCCGTGAGGTGGCCAAGGAGGTTATCAGCAATAACCGCGACGTGCGCTTCGGTCTGTTTAGCTTTCGCGAAACCGAGGGCAATGGCACCAGCCGGAATGCGCCGGGTGGTCAACTGCTGGTCGAAGTGGGGGATATTTCACCTGCAAGCAGTGCCGGAATCGCCCGATTCAATGCGTTAAACCGCCAGCTTGATGCCATCGACCCGAGCCCCCATGCTCCGTCGTACACCTATACGCCCTTGGCGGAAACCTACTATGAAGTGACACGCTACATGCGCGGGATGCGTGCGTTTTACCCGCAGTCTGCCAGCGAGGCGAGCCGCGAGCAGTTTTCCAGCCCGATCGAATACCGCTGCCAGAAGAGCTTTGGTCTGATTCTGACCGATGGTCTGCCCACCTACGACTCCGAATTTCCCAATAATGCAGGGATTGAACCGGATATCGACAATCCCGCAGTACCGGGCTCGGTCAATTTGCCGAACTGGGATGGTGATGACCGGGGCGACAGTACCGGTGGTCCTCTGGGGACGGAGGGGAGCCGCTTCTACCTCAATGACATTGCCCGGTTTGCCTATGATATTGATCTGCGTAATACCGATCGCCCTAGTGTAGATAAGGATGCTGCAGGTGCGGGCTGGGACGACCCGGATTACTCACGGCAGAACATGCGCACTTATACCCTGGGCTTTGCGCTGGATGATGCACGCCTACAGGGGGTGGCCGAGGCGGGTGGTGGGAGTTACTACACCGCGTCTGATCGCGAGCAACTGAATGTGGCACTCACCAGCGTATTGCAGGAGATCAATGCCAAGGCAGGCTCAGGCGGGGGCGGCGTTGCCAGCGGGCCAGAGTTGGTGGCTGGTTCGTGGTTTTACCGTTCTCACTATGACCCGCGTGACTGGAGCGGTGTGCTGGAGGCGCTGAGTCTCGATGCCCAGGGCCGGGCTGACAGCCTGGAGTGGACCAGCGATGTGACGGTCAATGCCAACGCCGCAGCGCGTTATCAGACTTGGCGACTGCCGCAGGGTAATAGCCCGGGCGCAGTCATCAGTCTCGGCACCAATACCTACGCGCGTCTCACCATTGGCCAGCGAGACCTGCTCGATCTGGCTGCCGGTGATCAATCAGGGCAGGCGTTGCTGGATTGGAGTCGTGGCGTGGAGGTGAGCGGCTATCGGTCCCGGACGCGTCTGTTGGGCGACGTGGTGAACTCGTCGCTGGTACTGGCTGATTCAGGAGCCGCGCTGACATCCGGGCGCCATGCTGGTTACGCCGATTATCTTGTGGCCAAGCAGAACCGAATGCGCTCGCTATTGCTGGCCGGCGCCAATGACGGTTTTCTGCATGTGTTGGCAGCCGATACGGGTGAGCATCGTTTGGCTTTTTTACCCGCCAGTGCCCACTCAGCCTTGGGTTCCAGGGCCAGGCTGGATGATCTACACGGCGCTCATGTGTCTGGGGTTGATGGCGCTGTAGTAGTAGCGGATGCACCGTTGAATGGGGTCTGGTCGACTTTGGCGGTCGCGGGTATGGGCGCTGGTGGGCGAGCGTTATTGGCACTGCGGCTATTTGACCAGTCGACGGGTAACGCTGCGCTGGGAGGCTTGTGGGAGATCACACCCGCAAGCAGTGGCTTTGACGAGTTAGGCTTCAGTTACGGTAAACCGGTTATCGCACGGTTAAACGGAGAGTCGGTGGCCATCGTCGGCAACGGCTACGGCGGGGCGTCCGGTCAGCCGGTTCTTTACGTGATCCGCCTCAGCGATGGGCTGTTGATCAGGAGCATTGTGGCGGCTGGAGCGAACTCGGCGTCTGGCAATGGCTTGTCCTCGGTGCAGGTGGTTAACAATAGTCTGGGCGAGGTGATAGCCGCTTATGCGGGTGACTTGCAAGGGCGACTGTGGAAGTTTGACCTTGAGGGCGCGCCCTCGGACTGGCGCGTGGCGCTGAATGGCGCACCGCTGTTTACCACTGGGCTGGCTGAGAACGCAATTCAGCCGATCACGGTGCAACCTGTAGTAGTCGAGCATCCGCAGGGCGGTCGAATGATAGTGTTCGGGACTGGCAAATTGATGGAAGCGGCCGACCGACAGGATACTCGGCTACAAGCGGTCTATGCCGTGTGGGATCGGCCTGGGGGCAGCGGAAATCTGACCGCAGCGACCTTGCAACCGCAGTATATTACCAGTGAGTCGAGCGTCGGTAATCGCCGGGTCAGAACCCTGAGCCAAAATCGAGTGAGCTGGAATGGGCCGCGCAGCGATGGCTGGTATCTGCCGCTGATGTTGGGCACAAACCCCCGGGGTGAGCGGGTGACGCGTAATCTGCTGGTTCGAGGTGGGCGGCTTCTATTCAATACCGCCTTGGTGCAGGACGATGGGGATCCCTGTATCCACACGGGCTCTGGCTGGCTGATGTCGATGGATCTGTTTTCCGGTGGCATGCTGCATGTGGCCACGCTGGACAGCAATGATGACGGCATTGTCGATAGTGCCGATACGCCGGTGGCGGGCGTGAGCATCGAAGGCGGTTTGCCAGGCGATCTGGTGGTGCTCGAACAACCGCGGATCCAGCCTGCTGGCGCAGATGAAGAAGCGAACCCGCTTGATCCTTCTGCTCCCGCCGTATGTGACGCGGCGACAACCTTCTGCCCGTGCGATCCCAAGGTGGATGATTGCCGCTGTCAGCCGGGCGATTCCGCGTGTCGGTTTATCTACTGTGGGCAAGAATACAATGTGGCGGCAACAACCACCTCGGTGGACCGAGTGATCGGCGCGGGCAACTGCCGTTTCAACCGCATTATGTGGCGGCAGTTGATGTGATGGCAGGCAGACAATATCAGAAGAGTAACGGCCGATGAACATGACCAGGCAAGCAGGCTTTACCCTGATAGAGCTTATGCTGGTAGTGGCGGTGGTAGGTATTCTGGCGGCTATTGCTTATCCGTCCTATCAGGAACAGGTAAGGCAGACCCGGCGCGCAGAAGTGGCCGCAGTATTGCTGGAAAATGCCCAGCTGTTGGAGCGCTTTTTTACCCGCCACGGTAGTTACGAAGAGGGTGCCGCTGCGCTGATTAGCCAGAGCCCCGCAGCGGGACAGGCGGTGTTTGTTATTACCTCAACGCTGGAGGTTGATACTTACCTGCTAAATGCGCGTGCGGTGCCGGGAGGCGTTATGGCCGGGGATGCCTGTGCGCAATACAGTCTTAATCAAGTTGGGCAGCGCACGCCAGCGGAGATCAAGTGCTGGCGACGCTGAGGCCGGTATTACTCGCCGAGATGGTCCGCGTTTGCCGCGGCGGGTGTCCCTTTGGGCAATACCAAATTGAGGATGATCGCCACTACGCCGCACAGGCTGATGCCCTGCAGACTGAAACTGTCGTTGCCGATAACCAGGCCGCCAATGCCGAACACCAGGGTCACCGATACGATGCACAGGTTGCGCGCCTGCGACAGGTCGACCTGGTGGCGAATCAGCGTATTCATGCCGACCACTGCAATCGAGCCGAACAGCAGGCAGAGAATCCCGCCCATAACGGGTACCGGCATACTCAGCAGCACGGCACCAAACTTGTCGACAAAGGCCAGGCCAATAGCAAAAAAAGCTGCCCAGATCATCACGTTGGGGTTGAAGTTGCGCGTCAGCATGACGGCGCCGGTGACTTCCGAGTAGGTGGTATTGGGTGGCCCACCGAGACAAGCGGCAGCCGAGGTGGCCAGACCATCGCCTAACAGCGTGCGCTGCAAGCCGGGTTTGCGTATGTAGTCCTTGCCGGTCACCGAACCGATCGCCAGTACGTCACCGATATGTTCAATCGCCGGAGCGATGGCCACAGGGATCATGAACAGTATCGCGGCGAGCTTGAATTCGGGGGTGACGAAGCCCGGTACGGCCATCCACTCGGCCTGATCCACGACGCTGAAGTCAACCACGCCCAGCAGCCAAGACAACCCGTAACCGACCAGTACCCCGGCGAGGATTGGAATCAGGCGGAAAATGCCCTTGGCAAACACCGCGACCAGTATCGTGGTAGCCAGTGCCGACATGGAAATAATGATCGCGGTAGAGTATTCGACCAACTGCACACTGCCGTCGCCGGCTTTTCCCATGGCCATGTTCACCGCGACAGAAGCCAGCCCCAAACCAATGACCATGATCACCGGGCCGACCACCACTGGCGGTAACAGGTGCTGGATAAACCCCGGACCGCGCAGGCGCACAATCAGGCTCAGGAGGATATACATGATCCCGGCCGCCAGCAGGCCGCCGAGTGTGGCAGGCAGCCCCCAGGTCTGGTTGCTGTAAAGAATAGGCGCGATAAAGGCAAAGCTGGATGCGAGAAATACCGGTACCTGACGCTGGGTAGTGAACTGGAAGATCAGCGTGCCGATACCCGCGGTGAACAGCGCCACACTGGGGTCCATGCCGGTGATTAGCGGCATCAGTACCAGCGCGCCAAAGGCGACAAAAAGCATCTGCGAACCGGCTAGCGCCGTGCGCCAGCCAGTGGTTTCCACTCCCTGCATCAGTGAATATCCTTCTGTTTGGTGCCGAAGATCTTGTCACCGGCGTCGCCCAGCCCGGGAATAATATAACCCTGCTCGTTCAGTCGCTCATCCACCGATGCGGTAAAGATCTGTACGTCAGGGTGGAGTTTGTTGACTCGAGCGATACCCTCAGGGGCGGCGACCAATACCAAGGCGCGAATCTCCCGAGCACCCGCGCGCTTGAGCATATCGATGGTGGCGACCATGGAGCCACCGGTAGCCAGCATTGGATCAATGATCAGCGCCATGCGTTGATTCATTTCGCCGACCAGTTTTTCCAGGTAAGTGTCCGCTTCAAGCGTTTCCTCGTTGCGCACCAAACCAATCACACTGACCTTGGCGCTGGGGATCAAGCTTAGAACGCCGTCCAGCATGCCTAAGCCGGCACGTAGAATAGGCACCACCGTGACCTTCTTGCCAGAGAGCTTTTCTACCTCTACCGTGCCGCACCAGCCTTCGATCTGCTGGGATTCGATCGGCATGTCCTGGGTCGCTTCGTAGGTCAACAGCGCAGCGACTTCCTGTGCCAGTTCGCGAAAGTTCTTGGTGCTGATTTCAGCACGGCGCATCAGACCCAGCTTGTGGCGGATCAGCGGGTGGCGTATTTCTTTAACATTCATCGGGAGTGGCTCTCGTGCGGGGCGCATAGATTGGGCATAGCCTAAACTAATGTCAGTTTGCGGTCATCCGTCTTTGGCTCAATTGGCGGGCGGCTTTGCTTGCGTTTGGCGACCAAGATCAGTATTTTGCGCAGCCTTTACTGCGCTTTGCACCCACCGGGAGTCCTGCATGTCCGTCGATCTGGATCACATTCGGAAAATCAAGGCCGAGGCCGATTGCCTGTTTACTGCGGCAGAGATACAAGCTGCCATGGATCGTATGGCGGCCGAGATCAATGCGGCGCTGTCCGAAGCCAATCCGATCGTCTACAGCGTCATGAACGGCGGGCTGGTGATCGCTGGGCAGTTAGTCACGCGCTTGGATTTCCCGATGGAAGTGGGTTATCTGCATGCCACGCGTTACCGCAACAAGCTGTCGGGGGGTGAGCTGTTCTGGAAGGCGCGCGCCGAGCATTCACTGGTGGGCCGTACGGTGCTGATTGTCGATGACATCCTCGATGAAGGTCATACTTTGGCTGCAATCACCGAGTATTGCCGCGACGCCGGAGCCAGTCAGGTATTGACCGCAGTGCTGCTCGACAAGCAACACGATCGCAAGGCCTATGTGGGTATGCGTGCGGACTTTACCGGACTGCAGGTGGTGGATCGCTATATCTTTGGCTTTGGTCTGGATTACAAAGGCTATTGGCGCAATGCCAATGGTATTTTTGCCATACCTGAGGCCTGACGCGGACGGCGGCGTATTCGCCTCAACTCACCGTTGAGGCGTCGGTCACGGCATCCCTGGCCAGTTGCTGACGAATTAGCTCGGCGGCCCGGTCCGGGCTGGCCACGTAGTGCCGGCGTCCTGGTAGCGCACCTACGCCGGCTCGTTTGAGCTTCAGGCGTACCGAGGCATTTACCCCGATCAGGTAGATCCGGATTCCCCGCCGGTCCAGGTCCTTCAGGGCTTTTTCAAATATCACCAGTGCGCTCATATCCATGCTTGGCACTGCCTGCATATCGATCGCCAGGAAGGCGATGTCTTCGTCATAGCGGCTCATGGCACTCAAGGCCTTGTCTGCGGCGGCGAAAAACAATGGGCCGTTGATCTGGTACAAGGCGACGCTATCGGGCAGCGTTGACAGGGCCAGATGCTGATGCCGGGGCATTTTGGCGCCCTGGCTCAAGTCGACCATGCGTTTAATAAACATCACCGAGGCCAACAGCAGGCCCACCCCGACCGCCAGAACCATATCGAAGAGTACCGTCAGCACCAGGCAGATCAGCAGCACCCAGACATCCTGACGCGGTCCGATGCGCAGCATATGTAGCACGTGAGGGACCTCGCTCATATTCCAGGCAACGATCAGCAGCATGGCGGCCAGCGACGCCATTGGCAGATAGGCGAACAAGTCCGCCAGCAGGACCACGGCGAGCAGAATGACCAGTGCGTGGAAGACCCCAGCCATGGGTGTGCGAGCGCCTGAACGCACGCTGGTCGCCGTCCGGGCAATGGCTGCTGTAGCGGTAATACCGCCAAAGAAGGGCACGACCATATTGCCCAGTCCTTGGCCCATCAGCTCGGCGTTAGGGTCATGGCGGGTATTGGCCATGCCGTCGGCGACCAGCGCACAGAGCAGTGATTCGATGGCGCCGAGCATGGCTACTGCCAGAGCAAACGGCAACAGCTCGCGCAACAGGTTGAAGTTCACCTGCAAAGGCGTGCCGTCGGCGCCGGGCAAGGTCCAGGGCAATAGCCACTGCGGCGCAAAGGGTGGAATGCCGGCGTGCGTTATGCCGTCTAGCTCGTAGCTGAAACGTGAGCCCAGAGTACTGACCTGTAGGTCTAACTGCAGTAAAAAGGCGGCCAGCAGGCTGCCCGCAAGCAAGGCCACCAAATGACCCGGCACGCGTCGAGTCAGATACGGCCAGCCGATTAGAATCAGCAGCGTAGCCAGACCGACCAGCGTGTCGCCAAGCTGAATGCTCGGTACAGCTGAGGCGAGCGCCTGCAGCTGGTCCAGATAGCTCTCGTGCTGGCCGACATTCTGCAGGCCGAAAAAATCCTTGATTTGTAACGTGGCTATCACAATGCCGATACCCGCGGTAAAGCCCATTACCACCGGGTAAGGCACGAACTGGATCAGATTACCCATACGAGCAAGACCCAATGCCAGCAGAATAACCCCCGACATGCCGGTCACCAGCAGCAGCCCGCCCAGCCCATAGCTCTGGGTGATGGGCAGCAGGATGACGACAAAAGCGGCGGT
Organism: Halopseudomonas pelagia CL-AP6; assembly: GCF_000410875.1. Classification (GTDB taxonomy): domain Bacteria; phylum Pseudomonadota; class Gammaproteobacteria; order Pseudomonadales; family Pseudomonadaceae; genus Halopseudomonas; species Halopseudomonas pelagia. The sequence continues at coordinate 247,517 of NZ_AROI01000003.1, read as the reverse complement.
CGGCCCAGATATGTTGAAGCGTGAACCGCCGGCCAGGGCGATGATCAAACCGCCGATAATGCCGGTATATAGCCCATGCTGGGGCGCTACGCCAATGGCAATCGCCAGCGCCATGGCCAACGGAATGGCAATGATGCCGACAGTGATGCCGGCCAGTAGGTCACCGCGCAGCGTGCTCAGGCTGTAACCCTCCCTGAAGCTGTCGCGCAGGGCGGTAAACAGCGGCAATTTGAACGAGAAGGGTCTGGCCATGGATGTCCCGGATTGACAAGGTTCGGCAGGAGTGCCACAACAGATCTTTGTCTGTTTCAGGGGAAGTGCATGTTGATCGGTTCCAGACTACTTCTTAGCATACTCCTGGTGCTGCTGTGTAGCGCACCAATGGCTAATACGCTCGGCCTGCCGCATGACCAGTACATGCCGGATGACCTCTATGCGGCACGCCGTGACAAGCCCGATCAGATGCTCTTTGAGGTGGACAACTATCGCGTCACCCTCGGTACCGAGTATCGGCCCAATGCCTTACCTGCGCCGCAGTCTTCAGGTGTCTGGGTGTTCCTCGAAGGTCGTAGCTTGATCGCCGGTAGCCCGGTGCGCCAGGCCCGGATCGCTTTTGTCGAAGCTGGGAGCAAGACGCGTCCAGCCAGGCTCGAGAGTAAAACCCAAACGCTGCATATCGAGTATCCGTTAGCCCACCTGGAAGTCTTGATGCGCCTGCTTGAGCGCAACAGTCCGGCTTTTGTTCAGGCGCGATTTTATGGCAATGGGACGATTTGGGCGGATGTGCACGGCGGCGACTAGTGAGTACGCAGTGGCCTGGGTACAATGCGCACTTTGTCATCTGCTGAGTTGGGGGTAAGGGTGCGTAAAGATAAAGAAAAGGTCATTGGCGAGTCGATGACCGATGAGCAGGTAGCCGCTTTCCTTCAGGCGCGACCCTATGCCGGAGAATCGCTTGAACAGCACATTCTGACGCGCGCCTATCGGGGCTTGCGCGTGCAGGATTTCGAGCGCTTCTTAGCGATGTTCAAGGCGCAAGGGTTTGATCTGGATGCGGCAGACGCTCAGGGCAATACGTTTTTGCACAGAATCAGCGCCCATGCTCAGGCGCAGGCCTATGTCGAGGCGCTCAAGGCCGCTGGCGCTAAAAGCTGATCAACCGCTGAATGGCGCTTGGTTGACCTGTGGGCGCCTGAAGATCTGCCCGTGCATCACGGGGCAGGGGCCGGCCTAGCCAATGCGGATTGAGTTCAGTCACCTGCACCCAATGCCCGGTATCGGGTGATTGGTCCAGCGCCCACAGGGCCAGGCAGTTGTCGTGTGCATCGAGTTGGGCGAAATAGTGCGCCGGGGATGCTTGGCGTTTGAAAAGTCTTGAGATGAGCATAGCTGTCCTCCAACGGAGGCTTAAGTATGCTTGTGCAGTATGTCAGTAATATGATGCTTTGCGCCTCAGCGTTCAGGCTGGAACCAGCGTATGCTGAGCGGGTCCAAGCTGCCATTATGGGCACTATTTCGTGGTAGTTTCATTGATCATTTTTCAGGAGAGTTGAATATGCTTAATCGTCTGGCAATGCTGGTCGTTGCCGGGGCCGCCTTGGTCCTGGTTGGCTGTGCGCACAGCCCGCAACAGCTCAATGTGCAGCCTCAGGTTCAGGTCCCGCTCAATCCAGTGGCAAGTGCGCAGCCAGTGGTGGTAGTGGTTCAGGATACGCGTCAATCCAAGGTGCTGGGGACGCGCGGTGGCATGTACCCGAACTCGAGTAACATCACCATCAGCGATCAGGCGCTGCCACAGATCAAGCAGCAGGTTGAACAATCATTGCGTCAGTTGGGTTTTAATGTGGTTGCCGAGGGCACGCCCAATGCCAATCGCCTGACTGTCAGCCTTGCCGAGTTGCGATATCAGTCGCCGACGTCCACTACCTATGTGACTGAGGCGGATATCGGTGCCACTTTTGCAGCTGAAGCGCGCGGGATGAACAAGCAGTATCAGGGCCGCTATGGCGCATCGGCCAACCACCGCTTTGGCTACGCGCCCAATCAGGCGACCAATACCCGCCTGGTGACTGAGGTGATGAGTGATGCACTGACGCGTGTGTTCAGAGACCCCGAGATCGTTCGCGTATTACAGCAGTAAGTACTGCAGGTAAGTCTAAAAAGCCCGATCGGCACAAGCCGATCGGGCTTTTTAGTATCAGGTGGCGGGTTTTTCTACGGGTACGTCATGCAGCATCTCGTCGTGCTCAGCCATGTTCCAGGGCAGGCTGCCGGGAGATATATGCAGGAAGTGCAAGTACTTTTCAAAGTGGTCGAGAATATCGCCGATCAACTCCTGCGGATCATAGCCATAGACATCGTAAGTCTGGCCACCACGGCGCAGGAATACCTCCGCGCGGTAGTAGAACTCCTCGGCGTCACCGGGGCGACTCATTTCTGGAAAGGCGAAGCTAGGCCGGGCGTACTCACGCATGCGGATCTCGTAGATAAAGTCCGCCTCGCCCTCCTTGATAATCTCGATATAAACGCGGCCATGCTCGGCATCGGCTTGTACGTCCGCCGTCCAGCCCTGCTCGACCATATTCTGTTGCAGGCCTTGCATAGCCTCCAGCGCAACGCCGTTGATGAATGCCTCCACCTGGGTCTTGTCTGGAAAGTTGACGATCCCGGCAAGGCGTTTCTTCCAGGCCGTGGTCGGGTTACCGGTATTGTGCCGGGTGCCCTGCATGGGGTGCAGCAGGCTCTGATCGCGGTGGCCCTCTATGACCAATGCGCGCCACATACCAATCGCGGCAACGATCATGATGATCGAGAAAGGCAGGGCACTGGCAATGGTCATGGTTTGCAGTGCGCTGAGACCGCCAGCCAGGAGTAGAACCGACGCCACGACCCCTTCAAGTATCGCCCAGAACGCGCGCTGCCAGGCAGGTGTCTGCATCGCCCCGCCGGAGGCCAGCGAGTCAATCACCAGCGACCCTGAGTCGGAGGAGGTGACAAAGAAGGTGATGATCAGAATGACCGTGATAAACGACACTATCGAGGTCAGCGGTAAACGTTCATAGAGTTTGAACAGGGCGATAGCGGTATCGTTCTGCACTTCGGTGATCAGCGAGGTGTAGCCCTCGTTCATGATCAGATGCAGAGCGGTATCGCCAAAGATCGAGAACCACAGGAAGGTGAAGATGGTGGGTACCAGCATCACACCCATGACGAACTGGCGGATGGTGCGGCCGCGGCTGATCTTGGCGATGAACAGACCGACAAAGGGTGCCCAGGCGATGGTCCAGCCAAAAATGAACAGCGTCCAGTTGCCGATCCAGTCACCGCGGCTATAGGCCTGCAAGTTGAAGGTGCGCTCGACAATATTGTTCAGATAGCTGCCGGTATTCTGCAGGAACGTCTCCAGAATCATGATCGACGGCCCTACCGCGAAGACAAAGATCATCAATGCTACGGCCAGGGCCATGTTGAGGATCGACAGGTTCTTCACGCCCTTGTCCAGCCCCGCCACGACAGAGATCAGCGCTAAGGAGGTAATCACCGCGATAGCGATGATTTGCACCGTCACATTCACCGGAATACTGGGCCACAAGTAATTCAAGCCAGCGTTGATTTGTGACACCGAGAGCCCGAGCGTGGTGGCGATGCCGAACAGGGTGCCGAGGATCGCAAACACATCCACGGTATGACCTATGGGGCCGTAGATACGATCACCAATCAGCGGATACAGCGCGGAACGCATCGACAGCGGCAAGCCATGCCGAAAGGAGAAATACGCCAGGACCAGCCCGACCAGCCCGTAAATGGCCCAGATGTGGAAACCCCAGTGGAAGAACGCAATCTGCATCGCCTGCTTGGCCGCATCGACGGTCTCAGCGGCACCTGCTGGCGGGGCTGCATAGTGCAGCACTGGCTCGGCCACGCCGAAGAACAGCAATGCGATCCCGTAACCAGCTGAAAACAGCATGGCAAACCAGGCGGGGAAACTGTATTGCGGTTCCGAGTGATCAGGCCCAAGTTTTATGCTGCCCCATTTGCTAAAGGCGATCATGACAATGAAATCAGGAACATCGCCACTGCCAGCATATAAAACCAGCCGAAGGTGGTGGTGATATAGGCCAGCGTGCTGCTGAACGCCTTGCCTGCCAGTTCCGGGTTGCTAATGGTGCCTATCACCAGCAGCAGTGTGATGATCACCGCTGGGGCGAATACCGGGATCAGTATCGTGTTGTTCCAGAGGCGTTTCTTTGCAGTGGTGTTGTCAGCCGTCGTGTGGTCAGACATGGTGCCGTCCTTTTAGCTGTTTGGCAGAGTAGCGGCGCTGGGCTGGGAGTGGGGATGGGATAAAAATAGTAGAGTGCCTTCTGGTTAGGTGTCGGATCGAGTATAGACCCTAAGTTGGCCAAGAGGTGCCTGCGAAGGGGGATCAGCCCTCAGTTAGCGCGTTTCAGGAGTCGCCGGGGGTCAGGAGTCTTCGTCATCGCTGCAGAGGGAGAGTCTGACGCGAGCGATGCCGCGTCTGACCATATCCAGTTCCACCGCCGCCTGGCGGGAAAGATCAATGACTCGATTGCCGGTAAAGGGCCCGCGATCATTGATCCGCACGATGGTATCCTTGCCGTTATACAGATTGGTTACGCATACCCTGGTACCGAAGGCCAGGCTGGGATGGGCTGCCGTTAGCTCGGTCTGATCATAGCGCTCGCCGTTGGCGGTATGCCGGCCATGCAACCGGGCGGCATAAAAGGATGCCTGGCCGGTTTCCTGCCAGATGGCGTCCTCTATGTCCTCGGCGGCATCGCTGATATCGGCCACGCCCACGGGGGTGACGAATAGCAGTAAAGGTACCGCCAGCATGGCAATCCAGGGCATGACAATTCTCCAACTGGCAAACGGCAGCTGATCGGCGCATAACCACCTCGGCTGCCACACAGTGTCAGCCCTGCAGTTTCTGGCGTAGCAATTCATTGACCTGCTGCGGGTTGGCCTTGCCCTTGGACGCCTTCATCGCCTGGCCGACAAAGAAGCCGAACATCTTGCCGCGCTTGTTCTCGTCACTGGCGCGGTATTGCTCAACCTGTTCGGCGTTGGCCGCCAGTACTTCATCGAGCATGGCTTCGATCGCGCCACTGTCGGTGACCTGTTTCAGGCCCTTGGCCTCAATGATCTGATCGGCACTGCCATCGCCGGCGGCCATGGCCTCAAAGACCATCTTGGCGATTTTACCGGAGATAGTGTTGTCCTTGATCCGCGCAATCATGCCGCCTAGTCGCTCGGCGCTGACGGGAGATTGTTCGATATCCAGATCCGACTTGTTCAACAAGCTGGACAGGTCGCCCATCACCCAGTTGGCTGCCAGCTTGGCGTCGCCACAGACGCGCTGCACTTCTTCGAAGTAATCGGCCAGCTCACGCTGCGCGGAGAGTACGCTGGCGTCGTAAGCGGAGAGCCCGAACTGGCTTTCAAAGCGCTCGCGTTTCTGTTGTGGCAGCTCCGGTAGCTCAGCGCGCACCTCTTCGATAAACGCCGGCTCGATAACCACCGGCAGCAGATCGGGGTCGGGGAAGTAACGATAGTCGTTGGCTTCTTCCTTGCTGCGCATGGACCGGGTTTCGTCCTTGTTCGGGTCGTACAGGCGTGTTTCCTGGGTGACCTTGCCGCCATCTTCAATCAGTTCGATCTGGCGCTGCACTTCGGTATTGATGGCTTTCTCGATAAAGCGGAAGGAGTTGACGTTCTTGATCTCGCAGCGAGTGCCGAACTCGGCCTGGCCTTGCGGGCGGATGGATACGTTGCAGTCGCAGCGCAGCGAGCCTTCGGCCATGTTGCCATCGCAGATGCCCAGATACCGCACCAGTGAGTGAATCGTCTTGGCGTAGGCCACAGCTTCCTTGGCGCTGCGCATGTCCGGTTCGGAGACGATCTCCAGCAACGGGGTGCCGGCGCGGTTCAGGTCGATGCCGGTCATGCCGTGGAAGTCTTCATGCAGACTCTTGCCCGCATCCTCTTCCAGGTGCGCGCGGGTGACGCCAACACGCTTGATGGTGCCGTCGTCCAAGGTGATGTCGAGAAAGCCCTTGCCCACAATCGGCAAGTCCATTTGACTGATCTGGTAGCCCTTGGGCAGGTCGGGATAGAAGTAGTTCTTGCGCGCGAAGACGTTAGTGCTGCTGATCTCAGCGTCAATCGCCAGGCCAAACTTGACCGCATTGCGTACCGCCTGGGCATTCAGTACCGGCAGAGTGCCGGGCATGCCCAGGTCGATCAGGCTGGCCTGGGTGTTGGGCTCGGCGCCGAAGGCGGTGGGGCTGCCGGAGAAAATCTTCGAGGCGGTGGTGAGCTGGGCGTGGATTTCCAGCCCGATTACGATTTCCCATTGCATAGTCTGTTCTCAATCCTCTCAGTAGCCGGCCGGCGCGCGGCTGTGCCAGTCGGTAATCTGCTGATATTGATGCGCGATGTTCAGCAGGCGCGCCTCACTGAAATACGGGCCAAGCAACTGCATGCCCAGCGGCAAGCCGTTGGCAAAGCCAACTGGCAGCGCAATGCCGGGGACGCCCGCCAGGTTGGCGGTGATGGTATAGATGTCAGTCAGATACAAGCTGACCGGATCATCGATTTTTTCACCAATTTTGAACGCCGGGGTCGGCGAGGTCGGGCAGAGAATCACATCGACCTGTTCGTAGGCAGCCATAAAATCATTTTTGATCAGGCGGCGAATCTTCTGTGCCTGCAGATAGTAGGCGTCATAGTAGCCGGCGGACAGCGCGTAGGCGCCGACCATGATGCGACGCTTCACTTCCGCGCCAAAGCCTTCACTACGCGAGCGCTTGTACAGGTCGGTGAGGTCGGCCGGATGCTCGCAGCGGTAGCCGAAACGCACACCGTCAAAGCGCGACAGGTTGGAGGAGGCTTCGGCCGGCGCGATGACGTAATAGGCTGGGATGGCCAATTCGGCATTCGGCAGGCTGATCTCCTTGACCTCGGCGCCCAGCGCCTGGAACTGCTTGACTGCCGCCTGGATGGCGTCGGCGGTGGCGGCATCCAGCCCGCTGGCGAAGTATTCCTTCGGCAGACCGATGCGCAAGCCTTTGAGCGAGTCGTTCAGGCTGGCACTGTAATCGGCTACCGGCTGATCGACACTGGTGGAGTCCTTGCTATCGAAACCGGCCATAACCTGCATCATCAGCGCGCAATCTTCGGCAGTGCGCGCCATCGGGCCGCCCTGGTCGAGGCTGGAGGCATAGGCAATCATGCCCCAGCGCGACACCCGGCCGTAGGTTGGCTTCAGGCCGGTCAGGGCGGTAAAACCGGCCGGCTGGCGGATCGAGCCGCCGGTATCGGTCCCTGTTGCTGCAGCGCACAGGCGCGCCGCCACGGCCGCCGCTGAGCCGCCCGACGAGCCGCCGGGTACGTGCTCAGTATTCCAAGGGTTACGCGTTGGGCCGTAAAAGCTCGACTCGGTGGAAGAGCCCATGGCGAACTCGTCCATGTTGGTTTTGCCCAGCGTCACCGCGCCAGCTTCAATAAAGCGTGCGGTCACGGTCGATTCATAGGGCGCGATAAAGTTGTCGAGCATCTTTGAGCCGCAGCTGGTGCGTAGATCCTGGGTGCAGAACAGGTCCTTGTGGGCCAGCGGAATGCCGGTCAACGCGCTGGCGCTGCCATCCGCCAGGCGCTGGTCGGCGGCCTTGGCCTGGCTCAGGGCCAGCTCCGGAGCGACGGTAATAAAGCTGTTAAGCGTGCCATCGAACTGTTCGATGCGCTTGAGGTAATGCTCGGTCAGCTCGACGCTAGAGATCGTCTTGCTGTGCAGGGCCTGTGATAGCTCGGCCAGGGTTTTCTCATGCATGGGAAATTCTTCTCGTGTCTTGGCGAGTGCTGCGCGTGTTACCGCGCTATTCAATGGCTGTTATTCAATAGCGGCTATTCAATAACCCTAGGCACCAGGTACAAGCCCTCTTCGGTGGCTGGGGCTATGGCTTGATAGGCGTCGCGTTGATTGGTCTCGGTCGCCTCATCATTGCGCAGCCGCTGCGTGGTTTCCAGCGGGTGCGCCAGGGGTGCAATACCTTGAGTATCCACCGCCTGCATTTTGTCGATCAGGTCAAGAATGCCGGACAGCTTCGCCGTGGTGGCGGGAATGTCCTCTTCGTTCAGAGCGATTCTGGCCAGGTGGGCGATCTTTTCCACCTCTGTGCGGTCTAATGCCATGTGCTGTTCTCCGTGAAGCAGGGGGCGATGCGTCTGAATGTAACCGATGTGTTTGACATAAGGTGATTTTGTCGCGGAAATCAAGACAAAGGGGCGAATTTACCACAGACGCGCCTTGCCCAAAAACCCCGCCGTTGTTAGAGTTGCGACACTTCCGGAAGTACCGATTAGTTACCTGCGCATTCGAGTTGGCCTATTGGTCATTTCGCCTCAGAAAGTCTTGGTGAAGATGGCCGGTATTCCAGACAGGTAGTTTATCAGTGTTTCTTATACGATTAACCCACGCGTACCAGGGTGTACTTACCGCATGTTCAAAAAAATTCGTGGCATGTTCTCCAGTGATTTATCCATCGATCTGGGCACAGCCAACACGCTAATCTATGTTCGCGACCGCGGCATTGTTCTGAATGAGCCCTCGGTTGTGGCCATTCGCACCCATGGCAACCAAAAGAGTGTTGTCGCCGTTGGTACTGACGCCAAGCGTATGCTGGGTCGGACTCCGGGCAATATTCAGGCGATTCGTCCGATGAAGGATGGGGTGATTGCCGACTTCAGCGTCTGTGAAAAGATGCTGCAGTACTTCATAAACAAGGTCCATGAAAACAGTTTTATCCAACCCAGCCCCCGCGTCCTGATTTGTGTGCCGTGCAAGTCTACCCAGGTTGAGCGGCGTGCCATTCGCGAGTCAGCACTGGGTGCCGGTGCCCGTGAAGTCTTTCTGATTGAAGAGCCGATGGCTGCAGCGATCGGTGCCGGTCTGCCGGTAGAAGAGGCGCGCGGATCGATGGTGGTGGATATCGGTGGTGGTACTACCGAAATCGCGCTGATCTCGCTCAATGGCGTGGTTTATGCCGAATCAGTCCGGGTCGGTGGCGATCGCTTCGATGAAGCCATTGTGACCTACGTGCGTCGCAACTATGGCAGCCTGATCGGCGAGTCCACTGCCGAGCGTATCAAGCAGGAAATCGGCGTGGCCTTCCCCGGCGGCGAAGTGTTGGAAGTTGACGTTCGTGGCCGCAATCTGGCCGAAGGCGTACCGCGCGCCTTTACGCTGAACTCCAATGAAGTACTCGAAGCCCTGCAGGAGTCCTTGGCGACTATCGTGCAGGCGGTAAAAAGCGCGCTGGAACAGTCGCCGCCAGAACTGGCCTCGGATATTGCCGAGCGTGGTCTGATTCTCACCGGCGGGGGTGCTTTGCTGCGTGATCTGGACAAGCTGCTGGCGCAGGAAACCGGCCTGCCGGTCATTGTTGCCGAGGAGCCTCTGACCTGCGTGGCCCGTGGCGGTGGCAAGGCGCTGGAAATGATGGATCAGCACACCATGGATCTGCTCTCTACCGAGTGAGCAGATTGCAGGCAGGGTGTTGGGTTCGCCCCGAGCACCCTCGCCCATCTGGGTTGCTGACAGCCTGAAGCTTGTCGCTGCGAGGAGCTCGCCATCAAACCGCTTTTCATCAAAGGCCCATCCCTGGGCGTCAGAGTTCTGGTTCTATCGGTGCTGGCTATCGCGCTGATGGTGGTTGATGCGCGTATATCAACACTACAGCCGCTGCGCTCGTATCTGAGTTTGATTCTTACCCCAATCTATTATGTCGCCGATTTGCCGGTGCGGTTCTGGGACACTGCTTATCAGCAGGTCACCAGCCGGGCCGATCTGTTGGCGGAAAACGAGCGTTTGCGCGCCGAAGCACTGCTTAGTCAGCGCAAGCTGCAGAAACTCGCCACGTTGACCGAACAGAATGTGCGTTTGCGCGAACTGCTCAACTCGTCTTCGCTAGTAGATGAGCGTGTGCTGGTAGCTGAGTTGGTGGGCGTGGATCCTAATCCCTACACCCAACGGGTGCTGATCAATAAGGGTGAGCGCGACGGGGTGTTCCTCGGCCAGCCGGTGCTGGATGCTACCGGCCTGATGGGGCAGGTAGTCGAGGTGACACCTTTCAATGCTCGGGTGCTGCTCATTACAGACAGCTCGCATAGTCTGCCGGTGCAGGTCAATCGCAACGGCCTGCGGGCTATTGCCAGTGGCGCCGGTAATAACGAATGGTTGGAGCTGCGTTTTGTTGGCGATACCGCCGATATTCGAGTGGATGACATTCTGGTCAGCTCCGGCCTTGGGCAACGCTTTCCTGCTGGTTACCCGGTGGGCCGGGTATTGTCCGTGGAGCAGGACCCGGCGCAGCCCTTTGCCGATGTAAAAGTCGCGCCTACTGCCCAGTTGAACCGTAGCCGCTATATGCTCCTGGTGTTCAGTGCCGAATCGGGTTACGGCGAGTTGGTGCCCGCGCTGGAAGAAGACGGCGAGCTGAATGACGCCGAGGTGCAGGCCGTCGAGGCAGCGCTACAGGACGACGTTTCTCAGCCGGGTATTGACGGGGAGGGTGACGATGAGAACTAATCTGATCGTCGCGTTTACTATTGTTGTAGCGCTGTTGTTAAGCGTTATGCCCATGCCCGCGCCGATGGATCTGGGCCGGCCTATGTGGCTGGCCATGGTCGTAGGCTACTGGGTGATGGCTTTACCGCACCGCATTGGTCTGCTCACTGCCTGGGTCGCGGGCCTGGCCACCGATGTATTGTATGGCCAGTTATTTGGCCAGCACGCCCTGTTCATGACGCTGGTCGCCTGGATGATGCTGTTGCTGCACCAGCGCATCCGCCGCTTTCCGCTGTGGCAGCAAAGTCTGGTGATGCTGCCGGTGTTGGGTATCGCGCAGATGGTGCTGCTATGGCTGAACAGTCTCACAGGCAGCCGCCCACCGATTCTGTTGTTTCTGCTGCCAGCACTGGTCAGTGCGATACTCTGGCCTTGGGTATTTTCAGTGTTGCGCGCGATCAGGCTGCGCTTTCATGTACTCTGAGCCTATAGCGGGCAGCCTGTATCTAGCCTCTGCATCGCCCAGGCGCAGTGCGCTGCTCACGCAAATTGGTGTGCTGCATCGCCAGTTTGCCTGTGATGTTGATGAACAAGTGCTTGCTGACGAGTCAGCCGCTGCTTACGTTGAGCGAGTCACCCAGGCCAAGGTACTGGCTGGCCAGCAGCGGGTCGCGGTAGACGCAGTGGTGCTGGCGGCAGATACGGTGGTGGTTGTGGATGGTCGTATCCTCGGCAAGCCAGCCGACCAGGACGACGCTAGGAATATGTTGCGTAGTTTGTCGGGTCGTGCACATCAGGTGATGACAGCGGTCGCCGTTGCCAGTGGCCCACGTAGCGAGCTGATCAGGGTAGATAGTCAGGTTTTTTTTAGATGTCTTGGTGAAGCAGAGATAGCCGCTTATTGGGCGACGGGTGAACCTGCAGATAAAGCGGGTAGTTACGCTATCCAGGGGTTGGCCGCCATTTTTGTCGAGCGGATCGAAGGTAGCTACAGCGCCGTAGTCGGTTTGCCGTTGATGGAAACAGCCAGTTTGCTGGCCAGTTTTGGGATCGCCCGTTGGCAGCAGCCCTGAAATGGAATTCCGATTTCCGGTATTCTGAAGCACAGTGTCCAGGCCGTTGAAAGGATCGCGAGCGAAGTCGCATTTCGGCGATCTGGTTTGGAGAGCGCATGAGCGAAGAAATACTGATCAACGTGACGCCGATGGAAACCCGGGTCGCCCTGGTGGAAAACGGCGTGCTGCAGGAAGTGCATATCGAGCGCACACTGCGCCGTGGTATCGTCGGTAATATCTACAAGGGCAAGGTGGTCCGGGTGTTACCGGGGATGCAGGCTGCTTTCGTCGATATCGGTCTTGAGCGGGCGGCTTTTATCCACGCCTCCGAAGTCTCCGAGCGCGAAGGATCGGCGGTGGAGCCGATTAACGCGTTGCTGCATGAGGGCCAGGCTTTGGTGGTGCAGGTGACCAAGGACCCGATCGGAACCAAGGGTGCCCGCTTGACTACCCATCTGTCGATTCCATCGCGTTTTCTGGTCTATATGCCGCGCACGCCGCATGTGGGTATTTCCCTGAAGATCGAGGAAGAAGCCGAACGCGACCGGCTTAAACAGATCGTTGCCGATTGCGTTGCCTCCGAGGGTATTGAAGAAGCAGGCGGTTTTATTCTGCGCACCGCTGCCGAGGCGGCCCGTGAGAGTGAAATTCTTGCCGATATTCGCTACGTCCGTCGCTTGTGGTTGCAAATTTCTCAGCAAACCCAAGCGGCCGCTTCCCCCTCAGTTATCTATGAAGACCTGTCGCTGGCGCTACGTACCTTGCGCGATCTGGTCAGCCCGCGAACGGAAAAAGTCCGGGTTGATTCGCGCGAAACTTTCCAGAAAATCGAGTTGTTTGTTCAGGAGTTGATGCCTGCGGTATCCGGCTTCCTTGAGCACTACCCAGGTGAGCGGCCGATTTTCGATCTCTATGGTGTTGAGGACGAAATCCAGAAAGCGATGGATCGCCGGGTCATGCTCAAGTCGGGTGGCCATCTGGTGATTGACCAGACTGAAGCGATGACGACGATTGATGTGAACACCGGTGCTTTTGTGGGTCACCGTAATCTTGAAGAAACGATTTTCAAGACCAATCTTGAAGCGGCCACGGCCATCGCCCGTCAGCTGAGATTGCGCAACCTCGGTGGGATCATCATTATCGATTTTATCGATATGGAAGATGAAGAGCACCAGCGCCAGGTATTGCGCACGCTGGAAAAGCAACTGGAGCGTGACCACGCCAAGACCAATATTATTGGCATTACCGAGCTCGGTCTGGTGCAGATGACGCGCAAGCGCACCCGGGAAAGTCTTGAACAGATTCTCTGTGAGCCTTGCCCATGTTGTTTGGGCCGTGGCATTCAGAAAACGCCGGAAAGCGTGTGCTACGAAATTTTCCGTGAAATCCTGCGTGAGGCGCGTGCTTATCAGGCGGGGGCTTATATGGTCCTGGCCTCGCAATCGGTGATCGACCGGTTGCTGGACGAAGAATCCGGCCATGTGGCTGACCTCGAAATTTTCATCGAGCGCCCGATCAAGTTCCAGGTAGAAACGGTTTATACCCAGGAACAATATGACGTGGTGCTGATGTGATGATGGGCTGAATCGCCATGCACTGGCAACGCTGGTTAAAGCGTACTCTGGATGGGTTGATCGTGCTGCTGGTGGTCTGGTTGCTGCTGGTGGCCGCGTACGTCAGCCTTGGACGCCAGTTTGTGCCGGCGGTCGCGGACTATCAGGTCGAATTGCTGGACTGGGTCCAGGAGAAAACCGGTCGCTATATTCTGCTCGATAAGCTCGAAGGAGAAATGCAGGGAGCTCAGCCGGTGTTGACCTTGCACGGTTTGCAGGTGCACGCCGACGCCAATCCAGCCAGCCCTGTGCTGTTTGCACTGGAAGACGTTATCGCGCGGGTTGATATCTGGTCCAGCCTCTGGCAACGGCGGCTGGTCATGGATGCCTTGCAGATCGAGGGTCTAGCTCTTGAGCTAGTCGAAGATGGCGAAGGCCGTTGGCAGCTTTATGGTCTTGGCGATCGAGATGTCGGTGAAACAGGGCTGGATGATGCGCTGGAAGTGCTATTGGATCAGCGGCGCATCACCCTGCTGAATACGCGCATTCAGATCAGTCCGCATGAGCAACCGCAGTGGTTGTTTCGCGAGGGTGACCTGACGCTGCTGAATGCTGCCGATGGGCATCGCCTTGATGCCCAGGTGAAGCTGCCGGATGGCCAGCTAGTCCGTTTGCAGGCGAGTGCAGCGAGCTTGGGAAGGCATTGGCAAGACCTGACGCTGGGCTTTTTTCTGGAGCTGCCAGCCATCGACTGGGCTCGTTACCTTCCGGCGCCATTGCTGGAAACGGCGCGTCTTCAGGAACTGGTGGCCGGGGGGCGCTTCTGGGGGCGTTGGGGCGAGCGGCAGTTGCAGGCCTTGCAAGGGCAATTGATCGCTCCTGTGGTCGTTCCCGCAGTGGACCCGTTGCCCGATCAGAGCGTAGCGCAAATACGTGATTTGCTTGCCGACTTCCAATTGCAGCTGGGGGCGGAGCAACGCTTGCAAATCGACAATCTTACCCTGCGTCTGAATGATCGGGTTTGGCCCCGCACCCGGCTGCAAGGAGAGCGGAATGAGCAAGGACATTGGGCCTTGCGCATGGACCTCCTGCCCTTGGCGCTCGTCAGCCAGGGTCTAGCACCGCTCCTTACCAATGAGGTGCACCGTCAGCAGCTGGCAACCTTGGCTCCGGAAGGATTTCTGCGCGATATTCATCTGCGTGGCGGCGCTGATCCTGGCGATCTGGATAGCCTGCATCTGAGTGCGACCCTTGATCGGGTGGGTATAGCAGCCTGGGAAGGTGTACCTGCGCTGCAGGGTATCAGTGGCACGATCGAAGGCAGCCCTGGCGCAGGACAGCTGCGCGTTGACAGTCAACGTTGGGGAATGCATCTACCGCGCCTGTTCCCCCAGCCATGGGCATATGCTCGGCTGCAGGGGCAGATGGGCTGGCAATGGACCCGCGAGCTTGGCTTGAATCTGGATGCCCAGGGGTTAAAGGTGACCGCCGAAGAAGGCCCGGTCGCGGTGAATCTGGGCCTGCATATTCCGCCTGCCGGGGGGGTGCCGAGCATGAGTCTTCAAGTGGCGCTGCGCGATAGTGATGCCGTCTATGCCGAGCAGTATCTGCCGACGCGGGCACCGGCTTTTAATCCCGCTCTGGTAGATTGGCTGACGGCCGCCGACTTTCAGGGCCAAGTGCCGCTGGCGATCTTTCAGTTTGAGGGCTCGCTGCTCCGCGAGGCCACCCGTGATGAGCGGCAACTGGATCTTTATCTGCAGGTCGAGCAGGGCAGTTTGAACTTCCAGCCGGGTTGGCCGAGGCTGGAGCAGGTGCGCAGTGTGGTGCGGCTAAACAACACCGATCTGACTATTCAACCGGCCGAAGCGCGACTACTGAACACGCAACTGAGCAAGGTGGTAGTCACTACTGGCCGAGCCAGCGCAGCAGAGCCGCTGATGCTGACGGTTGCCGGGCATGCAGAGGGCCCTTTGGCCGATGCGCTGACGGTCATGCAAGATACACCGCTGGCACAAACCTCGGGGGACCCCTTGGCTGGCTGGCAGGGCAGTGGCCAGTTGGCAGGCGATCTGTCTCTGGCTTTCCCGCTCAACTCCGAGCAATCGCCGCAGATCCGAGTCAATTGGCAGGCGCAGGTGCAACAGCTACAGATCCCGCCTTTGCAGACACCGCTGACTAACCTGACAGGTGACTTCGAGTTTGATCTGCAGCAGGGTCTTAAAGCCCGCAACCTCAAGGCCGATGCGCTGGGCGGGCCGGTCACTGGCAGCATAGAGCAGGTGTCGGACGAACAGCGCATCCAGCTCAGCGGCCGACATAGTATCGATCAACTGCGCGCCTGGCCGCTGTTGGATGATCTGCCGGATGATCTGTTGGATAGTCTGGCGAAAGGTGCCGCAGAATGGCGAGCTGCCGTCACGCTGGGTGCCGGGCAACAGCGTATTGAGGTCAGCAGTAACTTGCAGGGCATTGCCCTGAACCTGCCTGGACCGCTAGCCAAACCCGCTGACCGGAGTCTACCGAGCAGCCTAATACTAGAGCTGGATGACCAGCGTCAGCGCTGGAGCTTCAACTTGGGCGAGGAGCTGAATGGCCGTTTGCGCACGGGTGCAGGGGAGCTCAGCGGCGATATCAGCTATCGGCGGAGCCCGGTGGAGGCGGCCAGCGTATCGGGGTTGAGTATCAGGGCAGGATTTGACCAGTTGAATCTGGATGAGTGGCAACGCTGGGTTGAAACGCACAGTGCCGCTGCCGGGGAAGTCCAGACCGCGCAGACCCTACGCGGTACCGCGACTGATCTGGTCAGTAGCATAGATCTGCGCGCGGCACGCTTTTCCGGGTTTGGTCAGCAGCTGGAGGGCTTGGCGGTGACCGGGGCGCGGGTGGATGACGTTTGGCTGTTCGATATCGATCAAGCACGCATTCGCGGTCAAGTAACGCTGCCTGATGTTATCGCCGAGCCGGTGTTGGTCAACCTGCAGCGTCTCCAGCTGGAACGGCCGGCCGAGGCGCCGATGGTCGATGCCCTGGCCAAACCCCTGTTGCCAGAGGATAGCCTGCGCTTGTTCAAGCCCAGCACGTTGCCGCCGGTGGACCTGCATATTGATCAGCTCTACTGGGCTGGAGACCCGGTGGGCGCGGTGGACATGCGCTTGAGGCCCGATAACTCAGGGGCAAAAATCCATGATCTGGACGTGAACCTGCGCGGGCTACAGCTGAGCGGCGAGCTGGATTGGCGCGACAGCGGGCCGCGCAGCCATTTCAAGGGGCAGATGCTGGCCGGCAATATGGGTGAGATACTGAAAGCCTGGGGTTATGCGCCCACTTTGACCAGCGATAGTTTCGCCATGCAGGCTGACTTGAGCTGGCCAGGTTCACCGATCTTTTTCGCCCTTAGCCGCAGTACCGGGCAACTGCAACTGCAGGCTAAGGACGGCGCATTGCAAAGCGGCGAGACCGGCGCGGATGCATTGCGCATTTTCGGCCTCTTGAACTTCAACGCCTTTACCCGGCGTCTGCGCCTGGACTTCAGCGATCTGTTCGGCAGTGGTACTGCCTATGATACGTTGAAAGGCGATATGGTCTTTACCGACGGCGTGATGTACACCGTCAGCCCGCTGGTGATGGATGGCCCCGGAGCCAAGCTGCAGCTTGATGGTAAGCTGGATTTGGCTGCCGACCAGATCGACATGGGTATGCTGGTCACGCTGCCGGTGACCAATAACCTGCCACTAGCGGCGCTTATTGTCGGCGCGCCCTACATCGGTGGTGCGTTGTTCATTGCCGACAAGATCCTCGGGGACCGGGTGGCCCGCTTCGCCTCGGTCAAGTACAAGATCAGCGGCGATTGGAAGCAGCCCAACGTCGAATTTGATCGTGCTTTTGACAGCAAGGCCGCTTTGGAGGGCGATTGACATGCATCAGGTTGCAGCAATACAGATGATCAGCAGTACCGACGTGCAGGCCAATTTGACACGCGCCGCTGAGCTAATAGCCGAGGCCGCCGCGCAAGGTGCGCGGGTGTTGCTATTGCCTGAATGTTTTGCGGTGTTCGGTACTGCCGATCTGACCCGCGTGGCCGAGGAGGAAATCAGCGGCGCCAAGCCGATCCAGCGATTTTTGGCCGAACAAGCCAGGCACCACGCCGTGTGGTTGATTGGTGGCAGTATTCCGCTGCCACGCGAGCCCGGCAAGAAGGCCATGGCTGCCTGTCTGGTGTTTGATGAGCAGGGCCGGGAAGTGGCGCGCTACGAGAAGCTGCATTTGTTCGACGTGGAAGTTGCCGATAATCAGAGCAGCTATCAAGAGTCCCGCGATTACGATTATGGTGATCAGGTGGTCTGTATCGATACGCCGGTCGGTCGGGTGGGACTGAGCATCTGTTATGATCTGCGCTTCGCCGAGCTGTATCTGGCACTGAGCCGTGCTGGCGCCGAGCTGATCGTGGTGCCCTCGGCCTTTACCGCCGTCACTGGCGCCGCGCATTGGGACGTGCTGTTACGGGCGCGGGCCATCGAAACCCAGTGTTACATACTGGCGGCCAATCAGGGGGGGCTTCACCCAGGTGGCCGTGAGACCTTTGGCCACAGTTGCCTGATCGACCCCTGGGGCGTGATTCAGCAGGTCATCGCCAAAGGTGAGGGCGTAGTTTGCGGCGCTCTGGACCTGGACTATCTCAAGTCTGTGCGCGGGCGTATGCCGGTGGCGCAGCATCGTCGTTTTGCCGCTGCGGATACTATTGTCCCAGCTGCCAAGGAGTCTGAACACCATGAGTAATCTACTCGCTCAAGTTGAACATCGTCTGCTGTTGCCGGCTGAACTCACGCCGGACTCTATCGCCAAGGTACTGGGGCAGATCGTGTCGGCACCGGGTGTGGACGCTGCTGATCTGTACTTTCAGCATCAGATCAGTGAATCCTGGGTATTAGAGGACGGCATCGTCAAGGACGGCAGTTTTAATGTCGATCAGGGTGTGGGTGTGCGTGCCCAGTCCGGCGAGAAGACCGGTTTCGCCTACAGCAACGATATCCGCATGCCGGCCCTGAGCCAGGCCGTCGGTGCTGCACGTTCTATTGCCCGTGCCGGCCAGACGGGTAGTGTACAGGCGTGGAAGCGCGGTAATAGTGAACCATTGTACCTGGCGGATAACCCGCTGGATGTAATGCCTCAGGCCGACAAAGTGACTTTTTTGCAGCGTCTGGACGCCTACACGCGCAGCCTGGACCCACGCATTACGCAAGTGAGCGTCAGTCTTGGCGGCGTACATGACACCGTGCTGGTGGCTGCCAGTGATGGCACCTGGGCGGGTGATATTCGCCCGCTGATCAGGCTTAATGTCAGCGTGATCATCGAACATAACGGTCGTCGTGAAAGGGGCAGTTTTGGTGGCGGTGGCCGCACCGACTACCGCTTCTTTGAGGCCGAAGACCGCGCTCTGGGCTATGCCCGTGAAGCGGTACGCCAGGCCGTGGTCAATCTCGATGCGGTTCCCGCACCGGCAGGCAGTATGCCGGTGGTTATGGGCCCGGGCTGGTCTGGTGTGCTCCTGCATGAGGCCGTAGGCCACGGCCTGGAAGGCGACTTCAACCGCAAGGGCAGCTCAGCCTACAGCGGCAGGGTCGGTGAAAAAGTTGCCTCAAGCCTGTGCACCATTGTTGATGACGGTACCCTGCCGGGGCGTCGGGGTTCACTGAGCATGGACGATGAGGGCAACCAGACCAACTGCACCACCCTGATCGAGAACGGCATTCTCAAGGGCTATATGCAGGACAAATTGAACGCCCGGTTGATGGGCGTGGCCGCGACCGGCAATGGCCGGCGCGAGTCTTATGCACACTTGCCAATGCCACGCATGACCAACACCTACATGCTCGCCGGCGAAAGCGATCCGGAAGACATCATCAGGTCGGTCAAGAAAGGCCTCTATTGCGCCAATCTGGGCGGCGGACAGGTGGACATCACCAGCGGCAAGTTCGTGTTCTCCACCAGCGAAGCCTACCTGATTGAAGACGGCAAGATCACCGCGCCGGTTAAAGGCGCCACCTTGATCGGTAATGGTCCGGAGGTCATGAACCGCGTCTCGATGGTCGGCGATGACCTCAAACTTGATACTGGCGTGGGTACCTGTGGCAAAGACGGTCAGTCACTGCCCGTAGGCGTGGGTCAGCCAACGCTGAAAATCGATCAGATAACCGTTGGTGGCACAGGCTGACCTCAGCTAGCGCTCCTCAAAGCGTCCGGCCAGTCGATTTTTGCGTACGCCGTCGGCAGGGAAAACCCGCCCGCTCATCGCAATGTAAACACCGGGCTGGCAGGTATTCAGTGCGCCAATGGCCAGGCCCAGGTTAAACAGGGCATCAGAATCTCGGAAGCGAGCGGGCTGCATGGCGCCGGTCAGTACGATGACTTTACCGTCGATATCCGCCAGGCCTGCGGCGGTAACGGTCATGGTGTCGGTGCCGTGGGTAATCAGAATATGCTCATGCGGGCAGGCTTTGATCTTGTCGTGGATCAGCGTGCGATCAACGTCGTCGAGCTCCAGGCTGTCCTTTTTCATCAGCGATTCGACCGCATAATCAAAGCCGACACGCGCCTGCTCAAGCAGTTCGGTCGCGACCGGGTCACCGATCTGATACTCACTCAGGGCATCGAAATACACCTTGTCCAGGGTGCCGCCCGTGCTGAAAATCTGTATAAACATGGCTAACTCCAAGGTTTTAGATCACTAGTATGCCTGCGCACAACACGGAACACAGCACCCCAGCCCCCAGTACCGAAAAAAGCTGGTGGGTTTACATGGTGCGTGCCGCTAACGGCCACGTGTATACCGGGATCAGTACCGACCCACAGCGCCGTTTGGTACAACATCAGCGGGGCAAGGGCGCGCGCTTCTTTAACCGCAGCCCTGCCATAGCCCTGGTGTGGCAGGCGAGGTGTGTGGACCATTCCGATGCGCTGCGTCAAGAGCGGGCGATCAAGGCGCTGGCGAAGGTGACCAAGGAACGACTGATCAGTCAATTCAATGCCGAACTATCAACGTCCGCGAGCGGCTGTGCAGCACCCGACGCAGGCGCTAAGCTGGAGCCACTTTGACAGGAGAACACCCAATGACCGATTTGATTCTGCATCATTATCCGCAATCCCCATTTGCCGAGAAAGCCCGTTTGATGCTCGGTTACAAGGGGTTGGCCTGGCACTCCGTGATGATCCCGGCAGTGATGCCCAAGCCTGATCTAACGGCGCTGACGGGTGGGTACCGGCGTACGCCGGTGCTGCAAGTGGGTGCGGATATTTTTTGTGATACCGCCCTGATCGCCCGGCGTCTTGAGCGTGAGAAGGCCACGCCAGCGCTGTTTCCAGAAGGTAAGGAAGCCGCCGCTGCCGGCCTGGCGCAGTTCGCCGATCAGGTGTTGTTTCAGCACGCCGTGGCTATCAACTTCCAGCCCAAGGGCCTTGCCGCACGCTTTGCAGGTGCGCCTGAAGCTATGGTTCAGGGCTTTATGGCCGACCGCAAGGCGCTGTTTTCCGGCGGCTCTGCTAGCCGGCTGGATTCTGCTGTGGCCTTGTCCCAGTGGCCGGCGCTGATTGGCCGGCTGGAAACCCAGCTCGATCGCGATGGCGAGTTCCTGTTGGGCGATACACCCAGCGTGGCCGACTTCGCGTATTATCATCCGCTGTGGTTCGTCGCCAATAACGCCGCTGTGGCGGACGCTCTGGAAGGCTACCCCGCCGTCAAGGCGTGGATGACTCGGGTCGCCGACTTTGGTCATGGCTCCTTCACCGCACTGGACGCCGCCGCTGCCATCAGCATAGCCCGTGACGCCACCCCGGAAAGCCTGCCGGCTACCGGCTTCGTCAGTCCTGGCGGATTTGCCATCGGCCAGCAAGTCAACGTCAGTGCGGTTGATTACGGTACCGATGAGGTTGCAGGCAAGCTGGTATTCGAGGATGCGGAAGAAGTCGTGATCGCGCGCGAAGATGAGCGTGCCGGGTTGGTGCAGGTACATTTCCCGCGGTTCGGATTCAAAATCAGCGCTGCCTAACGCACCAGGGTAATATCGCCCCCCATTTGCATGGCAGGTGGGGGGCTTTTTTTGCCTGGGTTTCTGGCAGAGGCTTAGCCTCAATGGTTAATCCAGCGGGAAACTGACGGCGAGTCTGGTAATGGCTTAAAATCGGCGCGCGGGTGAGGTGGGGGGAAGATGTTCAATCCTATATCAGGGGTGTTGTGATTCGTATTTCAGATCAGGTCAAGGACTTATGCGTGGGGCCCAGCGGCGCCTTGCGCGTAACATTTTTGTGCCTAACGTTATTACTGAATAGCCCCCTTTTTGCCGCCGATCCGCCGCCACTGACAGACGCTGCCCGTTCGACTACGGCACCTGCCGGTGTCAACGCTCAGCAGCTGTGCGCGGCACCAGTGCTCGCGTTTCAAGAGAGGCTGGCCGAGGCTATGCTGGAGCGCGTGGTGACGCCCGGTCATCAGCAGAGCTTCCTCAAGCAAGTGCAAAGCTGCCGGAGGGTTTACCAATTGGAAGTTGAGCGATTGGAGGCTGATTTCGCCGCGTTGCCGAACAGCTCCGTCTGCCATGCCGCACTGCGTGAACTGCCCGAAGGTCTGGATGTATTCAATGCAATCGAAAAGCGCGCGCGGGCGTTGCGGCTGGACTCCCAGGAGAACCGAGACGCGGCGGGCGCTTTTTTTCGCTTAACCAGCCCTGGATTGGTACGCGCAGTCAACGGCCTGTATCTGCTGCGTCACGGCGTGTGCATGGAGGAGGTATATGCGCCTTTTGCTACAGTCCTGACAGATCCCGAAATAAGTCGCGCGCTCATCTACCTCGAATAACCGGGTCTCCAGTGCGTTTGGCTGGCGGGACGTGAGAAGATAAGAGACTTTGATTTCCCAGCTTCCAGGAGGCACCGTGGATCCCATCATCACTGTTAGCGGATTGACCAAAACCTATGCGTCGGGTTTTCAGGCGCTAAAGGGCGTTGATCTATGCATCCGGCGTGGCGAGATATTAGCGCTGCTGGGTCCCAATGGCGCGGGGAAAACCACGCTGATCAGCATTATCTGCGGCATCGTCAACGCCAGCGCCGGCCAGGTATTGGTCAATGGTCACGACATTGTGCGCGACTACCGTGCGGCACGTAAAACCATCGGCCTGGTGCCCCAGGAACTGACCAATAACATGTTCGATACGGTATGGGCGACCATGCGTCTGAGCAGTGGTTTGTTCGGCAAGAAACGCGATGATGCGCATCTTGAGAAGGTCCTGCGGGATCTGTCGCTGTGGGACAAGCGCAATGAGAAGATCATGGGCCTGTCTGGTGGCATGAAACGCCGGGTGTTGATTGCTAAAGCGTTATCCCATGAGCCGGACGTACTCTTTCTCGACGAGCCTACTGCCGGGGTCGACGTGGAACTGCGCCGCGACATGTGGGAGATGGTACGGCGCCTCAGGGCCAGTGGCGTCACTATTATCCTCACCACCCATTACATCGAAGAGGCTGAGGAAATGGCTGATCGGATTGGGATAATCCGTCAGGGCGAGATCATTCTGATCGACGACAAGGCCGCGCTGATGCGCAAACTGGGTACCAAGCAGTTGAGCATTCATCTGCAACAGCCGTTGCTGGCTATCCCGGCTTCCCTGGGGGGATTTCCTTTGAGTCTGGCCGATGAAGGCTACCAACTGATCTATACCTTCGACGCGCTCAAGGAGCAGACGGGGATCGCCGGGCTGCTGCGCGCCCTGGCGCAGGAGGGGATCGACTTCAAGGACCTGCATTCCAGCCAGAGTTCGCTGGAGGATATCTTTGTCGAACTGGTCAATGACCGTGGTGGGGCAGCCGCCGCCACGCCTTCAGTACAGGTGGCGTCATGAATTTTTATGGTATTTGGGCGATCTACAGCTTCGAACTGGCGCGTCTGCGCCGCACCATGTTGCAGAGCATTGCGTCGCCGGTGATTTCTACATCTTTGTACTTCGTGGTCTTTGGTGCAGCCATCGGCTCGCGCATGGCTGAAATAGACGGGGTCAGCTATGGGGCCTTTATCATTCCCGGGTTGATCATGTTGATGTTACTTAACGAGAGTATCTCCAATGCCTCGTTCGGCATTTACATGCCCAAGTTCACCGGGACCATTTACGAGGTGCTGTCAGCGCCGGTATCGCCAGCTGAGATCGTGATTGGCTACGTCGGCGCGGCCGCGACCAAATCGGTGATTCTCGGGTTGCTGATCCTGTTGACCGCGCGGCTGTTCGTGCCGTACGAGATCCAGCACCCGATCTGGATGCTTGGCTTCCTGGTGTTGACCGCGATTACCTTCAGCCTGTTCGGTTTTATTATTGGTATCTGGGCAGACGGCTTCGAGAAACTGCAGATTATTCCGCTGATGATCGTCACGCCGCTGGCGTTTCTGGGCGGCAGTTTTTATTCCATTACCATGCTGCCGCCGTTCTGGCAGACGGTTACCTTGTTTAACCCGGTGGTCTATCTTATCAGCGGCTTTCGCTGGAGTTTTTACGGGGTGGCCGATGTGCATATCGGCGTCAGTGTCGGGATGACACTGGTGTTTCTGCTGATCTGTCTGAGCCTGGTATGGCTGGTGTTCAAGACCGGCTACAGGCTCAAACCCTGAGCGTTTATGGTCTCAGTAGGCGGGCTTGCATATTGGCATACGTCCTGCGCTGAAGATGCTATAAACGTAACTTTTTAGTGGTCCATTAATTGCGGGCGATACCAATAGCAGATGCCCTTGCCAGGCAGTCGCGGAATAAGAGGTTGGTGATGGTGAAGCACGCTTTTCTAGCTCTGTTGTTGGGCTGCCTGTTGGTTCCTCTCGCTCAGGCAGACACAACAGCTCAGCAGCGCGCTGACTGGGCTGCGCTGTTCGAGCGCTATGCTGCGCAGGGGACCATCGTGGTGGCTGATCAGCGCCGGGGCTCGGGTCAGCTCTGGGTAGTCGATCCTGAGCGCGCTGCGCGGCGTTATTCACCGGCATCAACCTTCAAAATAGCGCACGCGTTGATCGCGTTGGACGCGGGCTTGATCCGTGATGAGTTTCATCTGTTCCCCTGGGACCGTGTGGAGCGCAGTTTTACCGCGCACAACCGGGACCAGGATCTGCGCTCGTCGATGCGTCACTCTGCGGTCTGGGTGTATGAACAGTTTGCCGCCAAGCTGGGCGAGGGCCAGGCGCGTAGCTATCTTGAGCGTATCGATTACGGTAACGCCGATCCCAGTGTCGACGAGGGTGCCTACTGGATCGACGGTGCTCTGGCGATTTCCGCTTATGAACAGATTGTCTTCTTACAGCAGCTTTATCGGAATCAGTTGCCGTTCGAGGTCGAGGACCAGCGTCTGGTCAAGGACGTCATGATCAATCAAGCCGGCCACGATTGGATCCTGCGCGCCAAGACCGGCTGGGAAGGACGGCATGGCTGGTGGGTGGGTTGGGTCGAATGGCCCACCGGACCGGTGTTCTTCGCGCTGAATATCGACACCCCCAACCGCCTGGATGACCTGTACAAGCGAGAGGCCATTACCCGTGAGATATTGGTCTCGATACAAGCCTTGCCTGGAGAGGTGAATGACTGAGACGCCGATGGCCCCCAAACGCGAGATCTTTGGTTGGGCTATGTTCGATTTCGCCAATCAGGGCTATACACTGCTGATAATTACCGTGATCTACGGTGATCTATTTACCCGGGTTATCGTCGGCGATGCGCCGGATTATCGCTTGGGCAATCTGCTCTGGAGTCTGGCACTGGCGGTCAGCTACTTGCTGGTGGTGGTGGCCAATCCATTGTGCGGCGCGATCATGGATTACACCGGCAGCCGCAAACGCTTTCTGTTTGCCAGCTATCTGCTTACGGTCATTACCACTGCGCTGTTATATGTCATTGAGCCGGGTTGGCTGACCCTCGCCGTGCTGCTGATCATCCTGTCGAATTTTGCCTATTCGATAGGCGAGGGCTTTATCGCCAGCTTTCTGCCGGATCTGGGGCCGCGCAAGGCGCTTGGCTGGATTTCCGGGCTGGGCTGGGGGTTGGGCTATATTGGTGGCCTGGTGGCAGCGATCTTCGCCTTGCTGTTTCTCGGTGAAGTATCCGCGGATAATTACGATACCGTGCGCTGGGTCGGCCCCTTTGCCGCGGCGTTCTTTCTGGTTGCCGCGATTCCGACCTTCACCTGGTTGCAGGAGCGCGGTAAGCCACACCCGGCGCCCACCGGCGAAAATCTGCTGCGCATTGGCGTGCGCCGCGTGCTAACGACCTGGCGCGAGGTCCAATATTTCCGCGATCTGCGCTACCTGTTGATATCGGTGTTCTTCGCTATGGCTGGTGTCTATATCATCATCGCCTTCTCTTTCATCTACGGTGCACAGGTGATCGGCTGGGATGAGGATGTGCGGGTCTACATGTTCATTATCGTGCAGGTTACTGCGGCCCTGGGCGCGGTCGGTTTTGGCTGGTTACAGAGTCATATTGGTGCCCGCACGACCTATCTGATTACATTGGCGCTCTGGTTGGTGGCGATCATGGCCATCTGGCAGACACCGACGCTCACCGTGCTGATCGCTAACTGGTTCGGCGTTAGCTGGGAGGCGCAGTATGTGTTCCTGATTGCCGGGGTGTTGGCGGGGGCCAGTCTGGGCTCGTCACAGTCGGCGACCCGCGCTCTGGTCGGCGTGCTCACGCCCAAGGGCAAGGCGGCAGAGTTCTTCGGTCTATGGGGCATGGCTTCGAAACTGGCAGCGGTGTTCGGCATTTTCGGCCTGGGCATCATTCAGTGGGGCTTCGGTCTGGCTGATGCCATCGTGTTTTGCCTGCTGCTGTTTGTGCTGGCGATCCTGTGCGTATTGCCAATGCGCGAAGCCCGGGGCGCATTGGCGGCAGAGCAGTGGCAGGACGAGGCAGCCTGAGCGGAACTTGCGAGCTTAGCGGTTTCCAGCGGCATCGGTGTTTTCGGCCAGTGCATTGATCAGCTGGTCGATGGCTGCGCCTAGCACCTCGATCGGATTACCCTCGGTCTCAGGCAAAATAATCACTTGGCTGCCGCCAGCCGCAATGGCTGCGCCGAGTGCCACGTCGGGCTCGCGATCAAGCACCACCCCAACCACATCGTAGCTACTTAATTCAGCGCTGAGTTCAGCCAGTTGCTCTGAGGTCCAGCTGCCGTCTTCGGGTGTTGCAACCTGCACTACGTCCATATTCAGACCGCTGAGCAGATAGGCCGCGTCCGTGGTCAGGCTGACGACGGTAATGTTATCCAACTGCGCTAATCGGCTTTCGCTTTCCGCACTCAGCTGCAGCAGACGACGTTTGAGCGTCGCCAGGTTACTGTCGATCTGCGACTGATCTGCCGGTACCAGGCGGGATAGGTCGGCGGCCATGACATCGGCCATGCGCCCGAGATTATTGATGCTTAGCCAGGGCTGGCTGGCGAGCTGATCGGTGACTTCAGGTTGCAGTGCGATGCCCGGCAGGGCTCCGTCCACGGGGCGAGCAGCGTCAATCTCGACAATGCGGATATTGCTGCGCCGCGCCAGCGGATACAGCGGATCTTCCGCCCAGAGTGAGCGCAGGGTAATAACGGCATCCGCTTCACCGGCCGCGGCGTCCAGACTCTTTGCGCCGCGGCCGGAAAAATACGAGGGTTGGCGGCTGGCTGGCAGACTGTCTGGTGCCGCACGTACTAGTTCGACGCCACTACCCTCTAGCAATATAGACCCCAAACCGTAGGTTACCGGCAGAGTGGCGAGGACTTTGATCTCGATAGCGTCATTCGCCGCCACAGGGGCGCAGAGCGCGACACTGGCGAGCATAGCGAGAGCCGTACGATATAAAGTGCACTTGTTCATCCAATATTACCTTTAAGACTGGGCAGCGTACCGCGGGCGATAGCCGCGAAAGCGAAAATGATGCCGGCGGTGATGATAATGGCCGCTCCGGACGGAATCGGCAGATCCAGCGCTATGGGCAGGTAAATACCGGTTAGTGTGCTGAAGGTAGCGATCAGCACGGACAGCCAGAAAAAGCCTTTGAGGGATTGGCTCAACAACCGGGCAGCGGCGGCCGGGATCACCAACAACGCGCCGACCAGAATCGCGCCAATGACCTTGACCGCCGCAACCGTCACCAGTGACACCAGAATGACGAACAGGTAATCCAGCACACGCACGCGAATGCCCCGCACACTGGCCAGTTGGGGGTTGAAACTAGCGAGCATGATCTGGTTGTACAGCGGCAAAGCCAAGCCCACCACCAGCAACGAAACTGCGGCGAGCACGGCCAGGTCCTGGCCATTGACCGTTAACACCGAACCGAACAGCACGTTTTCGAGAATATGAATATTGATGCGTCCGGCTAGAACCAACAGCAAGCTGGCACCCACGGCCAGGGACACTGACAGAAACACGCCAATCAGAGTGTCCGGGGCCAGCCCGGTACGATTGCGTAAATAGTTGAGCAGAATACCGAACAACAGGCAGTAGCCAAATAAACTGCCGTACGGGCTGGTATAGGGTTCGCCGAGCAGGATGCCGATAGCCACACCGGTGAGCGCGGCATGACCCACCGCCTCGGAAAAGAAGGCAAAACGTTTGACCACCACCAGCGTGCCCAGGCCGCCCAGTACGGGGCCGATCAACAGGCCGGCGAGCAGCGCGTTGACAATGAAACCGTAGGCGAGGGCTTCGGGCAAATACCCCGCGCTGCTCCAGGCCTGGATCATCTGACGCACAGCGTCGAAACTCATGGTTGAGCCTCCGCAGAGCGCGCCGGATGGCTGGAAAACAACCTGAGCACGCAGTCAGGGTTGAGCAATTGTTGCGGGTCACCGTCGAACAGCACGCTGCGGCTCAAGCCGGTGACGCGGTCGGCCAGGCGGCTGACGGCCTGCAGGTCATGCTCCACCCAGAGCACGGTGGTGCCCGCGCGGCGCCAGTCGGCCAATAACTGTTCAAACACTTGAACGCCAGGCTCATCCAGTGCTGACATGGGTTCGTCGAGCACCAGCAATTGCGCTTCAGGTACCAGGCCCTGGGCCAGCAGCACCCGCTGGCGCTCGCCGCCGGACAGCGCACCCATGCGGCGCTTGCGTTTATCGAGCAAGCCCACGCGGCTCAGGGCCTGATCGATAGCGGCTTTACGCTTGACCGACAGACCCATAAAGGCGGGCTTGCGTTGACACATGGCGGCCATGAAATCGTCCACGGTCATCGGCAGGCCGCGGTCAAATTCCATGGCCTGGGGCACATAGCCAATGATGCTGGGGTTGGCCGGCCAGTGCAGGCTGAGCTCACCCCGGTGCGGCATCTGGCCCAGTAGCGTCTTGATCAGCGAGCTCTTGCCGCCGCCGTTGGGCCCGACCAGGGCATGAATGCTGCCGGCGGCGACCTGAAAGCTGACCTGTTCGAGAATGCGCGTGCGTCCGAGGTTAAGGTCTACTGCATTAAAGTGGATAGCCGGGCCGCACATAGCGGAGGGCGTGGCGCTGACGGGCAGGGGCGCGCGCGCGGTCATGGATTATTGTCCTGGATGGCACGTACCACGGTGTCCAGGTTTCTGGCCATTTCCTCCTCGTACTTCCCGGTCTCGTATTCACCATAAGAAATATGCGTGAGCGCGTAGAGCTTGACGCCGGACTCGCGCTGAATGGTGTCGACATAGCTTGAGGGAAAGTCCATTTCCGAAAAAATCACCTGTACGTTCAGGTCAGCCAGTTGATCGATGGTCTTTTTCAACTGGCTGGGACTCGGTTCTATGCCATGGGCCGGCTCGACTACCGCAGTGACCTCCAGGCCGAACTCACGCAACAGGTAGTCGTAGGCGCCGTGAATGGTGGCCACACGCAATTCGGCACCCGGGCTCTGACTGAGCTTGGTCAGCGCCTCGGCGCGCAAGGTACGCAGCTGTTTGCCGTAGGCGCGGGCGTTCTGGCTGTAAGCTTTGGCATTGGCCGGGTCGAGTTTGCCCAGCTCGCGGGCAATGGTGTTGATCTGGGTAATGGAGGCGCTGATTGACAGGAAGGTATGCGGGTTGACCACCTTGCCGGCACCACGGGCTGCCATGCCGGTGGCCGAGAGCAAGGGCACATTGGCGTTGGCTTCGATCAGCGCAATCTTTGGTTTTTCGCTGGCGGCGATCATGCGGTCGGCAAAGTCGTCGTGACCTACGCCGTTGAGTACGATCACGTCGAGCTCACCAATGCGCTTAATATCCTCGGCGCGCGGCTCGTAAGCGTGCGGATTGAAGCCGGCCGGAATCAGCGGTATTACCTCGGCCAGATCGCCGACAATATGGCTGACGAAACTGTAATAGGGGTGCAGCGTTATCCCTATTCTCAATCGTTGTTCATCGGCAGCCTGGGCGAAAGAGGAGAGGCTGCTGGTGCCCAGTACGACGAATATGCAGATTAGCAGCCGACGTAAGGTTAGCGAAAAAGGCATGATAGGGGTGTCCAGGTCAGTGGCGATGCTGGCGAGTGACGCCAGCATCGAAATGGGCGACGACTTGCCGCCAGCCGGCGGCGATCAGTTGGTCGGTCGTTAGCGTGGTGGGCAGGTTGATGTCGCTGTCGCGGGTCAGCCAGATTTCTGCTTCGCTGGCCTGCGGCCAGAGTAGAAACGTCCCGGCGATGTCATGCGCCCGGCTTTGGCCCAGATAGAAAATCTCGGAGCCGAGTTGCAGGCGATGCCATTGGTGACCGCCGCGGTTGCTGGCGCTGGCATCATCGATAAACGGAGGGAAGCCCTCTGTAGCCATTTCCGCTGGGCTGGGTAGCTGACCTTGCTCTGTCAGATACCACTGCATTTCCTCAAAGGCGACACCCAGGTCGGTATGCACGCCCTGTTCGGCTGCGGTCAGATCCATCCGCGCATCGAGTTGATAACTGGCAATATCACGCTCGATATCGGCCTTGGCATGCGAGAGCACCACGCCGCTGGCCCCAAGCAGAATCAACAGGCATAGCAGTAATACCCACAGCGTTTCATGCCCGGCGCCGGCGGGGCGTATAACCTGAGCGGTCATAGGCCGGAGATATCCGTGTGGTCGACTTCGACCACGTGACCGGGGCCGGCGTCGAACAGAATGTAGAACTCGCCGTCCGGCCGCTTGAAGCTGAACCGCGAGTCATCTTCGAGCTTGCCGGGTATCAATACTTCTTCGTCGTAGCTGATCACATCCAGAGTCACCCCGGGTGCGCCGCTGCCATCAGAGAATCCGCCGGTGCAGACGATCTCATCCCCGGTGCCGGGCTCGCACTGGCAGATTGGATTGTGTGCCAGCGCCCAGGGTGACAAGGCCATGCCGAGCAGCATGATCAATCGTTGTGCAGATGTTTTCATCGGGTTGGGTTTCCTTGTTTTTCGAGCCAGGCCAGGGTTGATGGCGATGCTGTAGCCAGGGCAACTGGGGCCTGATGAACGCTGCCGTCCCAACCCTCCATGGTGATCCACAGTTGCGCATCGGGTTGGGTGTTGGCGGCTATGGGTAGATTGGTGCCCATGCGGTAAGGGCTGCCAAAGAACAGCGCGCCAGCCGCGCGCAGACTGCGCGGTTTGCCGACCCGCAGGTAGGTCGCTTTGACCTGATTTATGCAGCTCTGGCACAGGGCTGCGTTGAACACCTTCATGTAGCCGGAAGGGCCTTCAAGATGCGGGGGTTGGGCGCGGAACTCCGCCAGGCGCACACTCCAGGGCCCTACCTGGACCTCACCAATTTCCCGTTCCCCCAGTCCACGCTCGCCACGGAACAGGGCGACGTCCTGAAAGTATTTGGGCATGAAGCCCAGCGGTATCAGCACCAGCAGTATGTTGATATGAAACCGCCACCGGCGCCAAAAGCCGCCCAGCGTCGAGGGCTGAGAAGAGGGAAGGGCTTTGCTCATGACGGGTTCACCGGTGTTTGTTCAAGTCGGGATGCGGTCGTTCGGGCCGGTTTGCGCTTATGGATTAGGGCGCTAGTGGCCTTGGCGGTACGTTTGCTCCAGATCAGCAGGCCACTGAGCACCATCATGCTGAGGATCAGGCCAAATACGAACCAGATAAGCTTGACCCACAGACCGCCAAAGTCACCGGTATGCAAAGGCCGCATGGACTCGGTCACAAATTCCAAGCCACTGCGATCACTGAGTAGGCGCACGGCGTCTACCTCGCCGTTGTAGGGATTGATCTCTACCGACTGGAACATCAAGGGGTAATTACCGCGCCCACTGATGGAAATGTGTCCGTAGGCATAGCTTGGCAGCGCGACCGAACTGACATCCAGGCCGGGAATGCGCTCGCTGGCGATAGCCACGGCCTGATCTAGACCAATGCGTGGCACGGCATCGGCAGACGCAGCCAGGGGCACCACATCGCGCGCAATGACCGGGGGCACGCCCTCGGTGGAGATGGAAATTTGATTGTCGAACAGCACTGCTTGCACCAGAAACCAGGTGCCTGTCACCGAAATAACGGCAATAAACCAGATCGACCAGATGCCGGAGAGGCGATGAAAATCGCCCCAGAAAATCCGCGAGCCTTGATTAAAACGTAGTTTGGGTTTGAGAAAACCTTTCCAGAAGCGTTTGTACACCACCAGGCCGGTGACCAACGAGACCAGCATCGGCAGCCCCATGAAGGAAACCAGATACCAGCCCCAGCTGAACCCATTGGTAAATGGCACCAGCCACCAGCCATGCAGGGCGCGGGTAAATTGGCGGAAGTCGAACTGAGGGCTCACGCCCTGAATAGCGCCCGTGTAGGGGTTGACGTACAGCGTTGGCGAGCTACCGTCCGGGTAGGTAACCTGGACGTTCAAGGCAAAGTGCCCTTCATCCGGACGTCTGATTGAACGCACCATGACCTCGGGCGCGGACTGGTCTATGGCTTCGATGATCTGCCCGTGGGTGAGACGCTGGGCCTCGTCAGAGGGTTTGTTGGCACGCACATCCGGATTGGCCAGCCAAATGATCTCCTGGCTGACCGTGGCCAGCGTGCCGGTCACACAGATGATCAGCAGAAAGAACCAGACCGGTAATGCCAGCCAGCTGTGAACGAGAAACCAGGTGCGAGCCTGAGACTTCTTAGCCATGGTGTTGTTAGCCAAATGTTGTAGATCGAAATAGAGTGCTGAATGACATGGGCTGGCTGACCTGAGGGTCGCGCATCGGGCCGTCAGGGCGGCGTTAAGCTACGTGCATCCAAATCTTAATAATAAGGATTATCATTCTATGTATAGGGGTGCGCTGAATCAAGGGGAAACATCAAAAGCGTGGTGCTGGGTACATGCGGATGCAGGGAAAGGGCGGGGGTCGTTACCTGCGCTTGCTCGGCATTTTTTCTTTCGAGCAGGCGCAGGCAGTTAGAACGGCAGGCGGGCTTATCGCTTCTTTTTCTGCAACTGCTGCACCAAGCCCTTGGGTGGGTGCTTGATCACCAGTGAGTCGTCCGACTCGTCGTATTCGACGCGCTCGCCGAGCAAGTGCGCTTCAAAACTGATCGACAGGCCGTCGGCCTTGCCATAAAAGCGCATGAAGTTGTTCAGCGTGCGTTTGTCCGGCGGTATTTCTGGGGACAGGCCGTAATCCTTGTTGCGTATATAGTCGTAGAAGGCGCGCGGCTGCTGCTCGTCCATCAAGCCGGACAGTTCCTCCAGCGCGACCTGCTCGCCTTGGCGCGCCTGGCCGCTGACATAGCTGCTCATCGTCTTGGTCTTGTCCTTTATGGCTACCGGCTCCATGTCGGCTTCACCGACATAATCCTGAAACGCCTGGAGTAGGGTAGTGGTCTCTTCCTCGGGGTTGGCGCCTTCAACGCAACCGATAAAGTCGCGGAAGTAGTCCGACACGCGCTTGCCGCTACGGCCGCGGATAAAGGAAATATATTGCTTGGAGCTGGCGTTCTGCTTCCACTCGGTGAGGTTGATGCGCGCCGCCATGTTCAAGGCGGACAGATCCAGGTGGCGGGCCGCGGCAACGTCGAGGTTGTCGGTAACGGTGACACCTTCAGTATGGTGCAGCAAGGCAATGACCAGAAACGCGGTCATGCCCTGGCGATAGCGGATAAACAGCACATGCCCGCCTAACGCCAGGTTGGAGGCTTCCATCAACGTCTTCAACTGCTCGCTGGCCTTGGCCGTGAAGTTGACAAAATCCAGTTCCTGATCGATCAACTGCTGCAGCCAGCCGCTGAACGGGTAGGCGCCGCTTTCTTCGTGAAAGTAGCCCCAGGCCTTGTTCGGTTTGCTGTTATAGGCTTCGATCAGCCCGGCGAGCAATTGCTCCAGCGCCTCGGAGTTGGCCAGTTCGGCCTGGCGCAGGGTCAGGCTGGCGGGCTGGCCGTCGGGCTTTTTGTGAATCTGGTGGACTATGCTGCTATCGATGGGCATGGGGTCTGTCCGCAGGGGTTTTTTCAGGGCTGCACGTTAACTCAGTTCGGCAGACGGCGCAAAGGCGATACCGCCAGGCATCTGCTGCTACAGAGGGAACAGCAGCGGTACCAGTATGACGCTGACCAGCATGACCAGCGCGGTGAAGGGCACGCCGATGCGCAAAAAATCGACAAAACGGTAGCGGCCCGGATCGAGAATCAAGGTATTGACCGGCGAAGAGACCGGGGTCATGAACGCCGCCGAAGCTGCTAGCGCAACGGTCATCGCGAAGGGTACCGGTGATACGCCCAGAGCTTGTGCGGTGGCAATGGCGACCGGCGCCATCAGCACGGCAGTGGCCGTATTGGAGATGAACATGCCGATCAGCGCCGTAGCCAGAAACAGGGTTGCCAGCAAGGCATGCGGCCCGGCATCGCCCAACAGCTGAATCAGCGCGCTGACGGTAAGGTCGATCCCCCCGGTCTTCTGCAGCGCGCGAGCGAAAGGCAGCATGCCAATGATTAGCAGCAGGCTGGGCCAGTGGATGGCACGATAGGCCGAGTCCATATCGATACAGCGGAAGGCGCCCATCAACAGGCAGCCAATCAGCGCCGCCAGCACGTTGGGTACCCATCCGCTGACCATCAACGCGACCATGATGGCCAGACTGAGCAGCGCATAAGGGGCCTTGCGTTTGGCAGGAGCCACCTCGTCTATTTCAGCAGGCAGGCTGAGCAGCAGGAAGTCGCGGCTCAAGCCATGCAGGCGCTTGATCTCTTTCCACTCCCCAGCCACCAGCAGCGTGTCGGCGGGTTTCAGGCGTTCGTCAACCAGCAGGCCTTCAAGTGCCTGACCGCCGCGGCGCAGACCGACCACGTTGAGTTTGTGCTGGCTGCGAAAACCCAGTTCCAGAATGGTTTTGCCCGGTAGGCGGGACTCCGGTGGCAGGGCTACCTCGGCCAGTCCCAACTGGTGCGAATGGATACTGTAATACGAGGCGCTGAGCGGCAGCGGCTCCAGACCTAGTTCGTCATAGGCGCCGAGCAGTGCGATGGCCGGGCTGGCCAGATCGATCAGCAGCACATCCCCCGGCAGAACCAGGCTATTGCCTGTGGCGATTTGCAACAGCGTGCGAAAGCGCTGCTGGCGCTCCACCGCAATCACATTGATGCCGTACTGACTGCGTAGCTCCAGCTCATTCAGCGGCTTGTTCGCCAGTGGCGAGGCGAGGCCAACCTGCAAGCGTCGCTCACGTTCGGTCAACCTGTAGCTATCGGCTAGCTGCGTCAGTGTCTGGCGCGGCAATGCGTACTTGATATCGGTCTTGTTGGTGCCGAGCCAGCGCCGTGCAATCAGCATGTAACCGATGCCTAGCAGCAATACCAATAGACCGATAGGGGTGAAGCTAAAAAAACCGAAGCCGTCCAGTCCGCTGCGGACCAGTTCGCTATGCACCACCATGTTCGGCGGTGTGGCAACCAGCGTGAGCATGCCGCTGATCAAGCCGGCGAAGCTCAGGGGCATCAATAGCCGCGCCGGAGAGCTGCCAATCCGCGTGGCAATGCTCAGTACAATCGGAATAAAGATCGCCACCACGCCGGTCGAACTCATGATCGAGCCAAGCCCGGCCACTGTCAGCATTAACAGAATCAGCAGGCGTACTTCGCTGTTGCCGGCCTTGCGCACCATCCAGTCGCCAAGTTGATAGGCAATGCCGGTGCGCACCAGGCCGTTGCCCATCACGAAAAGCGCCGCAATCAGGATAACGCTGGGATCGCTGAAGCCGGCCAGGGTTTCCTCAAGCGTCAGGACCCCGGTCAGTGGCAACGCCAGAATGACCAGCAGCGCTACCACGTCCATGCGCGGCCTGTTGATAATAAACAGGATCATGCTGCTCAGCAGTAAACCCAGAACCAATAACAGTTCACCGCTCATGTGAGTGCTCCCGCCGGCCTACAGCCCGGCGATGTGGGTACGCTGCTCACTGAGCTGGGTCAATGCTTGCTCGGCATCGGCCAGCTTGGCGCGTTCCTTGTCGATCACCGCTGGTGGCGCCTTGTCAACGAAGCCGGCGTTGGACAGCTTGCCGCCAATACGTTTGATCTCTCCTTCTAAGCGCGCTATTTCCTTGTCCAGGCGCGCCAGCTCGGCAGTCTTGTCGATCAAGCCGGCCATCGGTACCAGCACCTCTAGTTCACCCACCAGTGCGGTGGCGGACAGCGGCGCTTCTTCACCGTCAGCCAGTACCCGGATGGATGACAGTTTGGCCAGCTTCTTCAGGAAGGTATCGTTCTCCGTCAGGCGTCGCTGGTCTTCACTGCCAGCCCTGCGCAGCAGCAGTTCCAGCTCCTTACCCGGCGCCACATTCATTTCACCGCGGATATTGCGCACGCCGAGAATCAGCGCCTTGAGCCATTCGATATCGCCTTCGGCGGCTGTATCGATGCGCTCTTCGCTGGCCACTGGCCAGGGCTGCAGCATGATTGTCGGACCGGCTTTGCCGGCCATTGGCGCAATACGCTGCCAGATCTCTTCAGTAATAAAGGGCATGAACGGATGCGCCAGACGTAGCGCTACTTCCAGTACCCGCACCAGCGTGCGACGGGTGCCGCGCTGCCGTTCGGCTGACGCGTTTTCATCCCATAGAACTGGCTTGGACAACTCCAGATACCAGTCGCAGTACTGGTTCCAGATAAACTCGTAGAGCGCGGTGGCCGCCAGGTCGAAACGGAACTGCTCGAGCTGGCGGGTCACTTCGGCCTCGGTGCGCTGCAGCTGGGAGATGATCCAGCGGTCAGCCAGGGTCAGTTCAACAGCTTCACCACCAACACCTGTGTCTTTATCCTCGCACTGCATCATCACATAGCGCGCGGCATTCCAGATCTTGTTGCAGAAGTTGCGATAGCCTTCCACCCGGCCCATATCGAACTTGATATCACGCCCGGTGGACGCCAGCGAGCAATTGGTAAAGCGCAGCGCGTCAGTGCCGTAGGCGGCAATGCCGTCGGGAAATTCGGCACGGGTCTGTTTCTCGATCTTGTCTGCCAGCTTGGGCTGCATCATGCCGCTGGTGCGCTTGCTGACCAGTGATTCCAGATCGATACCGTCAATGATATCCAGCGGGTCTAGCACGTTGCCTTTGGACTTGGACATCTTCTGGCCCTGGCCGTCGCGCACCAGGCCGTGCACGTAAACGGTCTTGAACGGGATCTGCGCGGTGCCATCGTCATGCTTCATCAGGTGCATGGTCAGCATGATCATCCGTGCGACCCAGAAAAAGATGATATCAAAGCCGGTGACCAGCACATCGGTCGGGTGGAAGGTCTTCAGCGCATCGGTCTGCTCGGGCCAGCCGAGGGTAGAGAAGGTCCACAGCCCGGAGCTGAACCAGGTATCCAGTACGTCTTCATCCTGGCGTAGCGGCGCATCACCTAGGTTATGTTTGGCGCGCACTTCGGCTTCGTCGCGGCCGACATAGACCTTTCCTGATTCGTCATACCAGGCGGGGATGCGATGGCCCCACCACAGCTGGCGCGAGATGCACCAGTCCTGAATGTCGCGCATCCAGGAGAAATACATATTTTCGTACTGCTTGGGTACGAACTGGATACGCCCATCTTCCACCGCAGCAATCGCCTGCTCGGCCAGCGGCTTGGTGGAGACATACCACTGGTCGGTCAACCAGGGCTCGATGATCACGCCGGAGCGGTCGCCCTTGGGCACTTTCAGCGCGTGCGGCTCGATCTTGTCCAGCAGGCCCGCGGCGTCCAGATCGGCAACGATACGTTTGCGCGCGTCGAAACGATCGAGTCCGGCATAGGCCGCCGGCAGGCTGGCGTCCAATACGGTATTAACGCTGCCATCAATGTTGAAAATTTGCGCACTGGCGAGAATCGCCGCGTCTTTGTCGAGAATATTGATCAGCGGCATTGCATGGCGCTTGCCGACTTCATAGTCGTTGAAGTCGTGAGCCGGAGTGATCTTCACGCAGCCAGTGCCAAATTCCGGGTCGCAGTAATCGTCGCCGACAATCGGGATGCGCCGGCCAACCAGCGGCAGTTCGATAAATTTGCCGATCAGCGCCTGATAACGCTCGTCGTCGGGATTGACCGCAACAGCGGTATCGCCAAGCATGGTTTCCGGGCGCGTGGTGGCAACGATCAGATGATCCTGGCCGTCGGCGGTTTTCTCACCATCGGCCAGCGGATAACGCAGGTGCCACAGCGAGCCGGTCTCATCGTGGTTCTCTACTTCCAGATCGGAAATTGCCGTATGCAGCTTCGGGTCCCAGTTGACCAGGCGCTTGCCGCGGTAGATCAGCCCGTCTTCATGCAAGCGAACGAAGGCCTCCTTGACCGCATCGGACAAGCCAGCATCCATGGTAAAACGCTCACGGCTCCAGTCCACCGAGCTACCCAGCCGGCGAATTTGCCGGGTAATGGTGCCGCCGGATTCTTCCTTCCACTCCCAGACCTTTTCCAGAAACTGCTCACGGCCCAGATCATGGCGTGACTGGCCTTGGGCCGCGAGCTGGCGCTCAACCACCATCTGGGTGGCGATGCCAGCGTGATCGGTACCCGGTTGCCATAGGGTGTTGCGGCCCTGCATGCGCCGGAAGCGGATCAGCGCATCCATGATCGCGTTGTTAAAGCCATGGCCCATATGCAGGCTGCCGGTCACGTTCGGCGGCGGCAGGGCAATGGTGTAGGACTCGCCTGAGCCCTGCGGAGCGAAGTAGTTGTTCTGTTCCCAGGTCTGGTACCAGGAGGTTTCGATGGCGTTGGGCTGGTAAGTCTTATCCATGGGTGTTCAGGGTGTCCGGATGTTGGGTTAGGCGAGTGATTAGTCGCATTTTCAAGGGGGGGCGACAGCCGCGCAAACGAGCATTATAGCGGTCTGGGGCAGGTCAGGCCCAGTCTGTTAAGTTATTTCATTTGTTCTTGAACCATCTGCTCCAATTTATCCCGCAGTCGGTTGCGCAGTTCGGCTTCGATGGTGGGAATCAGATCGTCGATCACGTCCTGCAGGATTAATTGCGCTTCAACGTGCAGGCGAGCTTCCATACGCAATTGGCGGGCGCCGGCTTGCGCATCGGGCGGGGTACCGAAATGCTTGGTCGAGTATCCCGGCGGCGGATTGACCAAGGTGCTGGTGTGGGTGCCAGGCTTGGGGGCAGGGGGTATATGGCCAGCCATCAACCGGTCCAGTTGCACTCGCTCTTCTGCTAGCCTGGCCAATTGGTCGTAAGGTAGAAAAGGGTTGGGCTTGGGCCGCAGGGGTTGGGTCGCAGGCGCCTCGTGTTCATTTTCGCCAGGGCGGTTGCCAAGGGGGGTGAGCGGCCCGGTAAGGTTCAGCCCGGGTGCGTCGACGATCACGTCCTGTAGCAACGGAACATCGAGGTGCTCATCTGATACATGGGCTAGCGCTGTCTGTTCCGACTCGTTTGGATGCTCGTCCAGCAGGGTGCGGATCGATTCCAGATCTTTCAGTAGTCTTGAGGGTTCAGATGGGTCGCGCTGCGCCATGATTCATCCCGCTGTGCGTAACTGATGCGTTTGCAGAGGATAGCCCCGTTCACGGTAGAAACGAAAGCGCTCACGTGCCGGGACGCGAACCGGATCAAGTTCGATGACGATTTCAGCCAGACGGTTAAATTGGCTGAAAAAGGCTGGGCTCTGGTCCGCCAAGTTGATCAACAAGTCATGATGTTCGCCTGCATCCTCCCCGTAGCCGCAGACGACCTTGGCATTTGGCTGCTCGGTAGTGCTGGCGTGGGGTAAAAAGGCATCGGCGCGGAAGCTCCAAAGCAGTTCGTTCAGTGTTTGGGCTTGTTGTTCATCGGCGCAATGCAGGTAAACCTGGTGACCTTTGCTCCAGGCCTTGTGTGCCAGTCTGCAGGCATAGTCGAGCCGCGTTTGCGGTGCGCTGCTGGTCAGCAGGTAGAAGTCGATACGGGTCATAAGGCAGCCTCAGGCTCCAAGCGGCACTCTGCAAGCGAAAGCTCATGGGGCCCCGCAGGGCTGATTGAGGCTTGTCGTTTGCAGAGTGCCGCAGCTGGCGTCAGCCTGCCTGGTTGAGCAGGTACTGGGTCAATAGCGGTACCGGTCGGCCGGTTGCGCCTTTGTCCTTGCCGCCGCTGGTCCAGGCAGTGCCGGCGATGTCCAGGTGCGCCCAGGGGTAGGCCTTGGTAAAGCGCGACAGGAAGCAAGCCGCTGTAATGGTACCGGCTTTGGGGCCGCCGATATTGGCTATGTCAGCGAAGGGGCTGTCCAATTGCTCCTGATATTCGTCGAACAAGGGCAACTGCCAGGCGCGGTCGTCGGCTTGTTTGCCGGCATCAAGCAGTTGT
The DNA here is from genome assembly GCF_000410875.1 of Halopseudomonas pelagia CL-AP6. Classification (GTDB taxonomy): domain Bacteria; phylum Pseudomonadota; class Gammaproteobacteria; order Pseudomonadales; family Pseudomonadaceae; genus Halopseudomonas; species Halopseudomonas pelagia. Next base: position 207,600 of record NZ_AROI01000003.1, on the reverse strand, counting down.
TCGATCAGCGCGTCATTGTTGCCCAGCAGGCCGCTGGTGTGGGCGCCCAGCGCCACTACGCAAGCACCGGTCAGGGTGGCAATGTCGACCACACTGGCGGGCTTGAAACGTTCCGCGTAGGTCAAGGCGTCGCACAGGACCAAGCGTCCTTCGGCATCGGTGTTTAACACCTCGATGGTCTGACCGGACATGCTGGTGACAATATCGCCCGGCTTGGTCGCAGTACTGCTGGGCATGTTCTCGGCGGCAACCACCAGGCACACCAGGTTGATCGGCAGCTGCAAGCTGACGACCGCTTTCACGACGCCGAATACGGTAGCCGCGCCACACATGTCGTACTTCATTTCATCCATGGCAGCGCCAGGTTTTAGGCTGATGCCACCCGTATCGAAGGTGATGCCTTTGCCCACCAGCATATGGGGCTTGTCTTTGGTTTTGCCGCCCTGGTAGCTGAAGCGAATCAGTTTGGCCGGTTCTGCACTGCCGGCGCTGACCGAGAGCAATGAACCCATGCCCAGAGCCTTCATGTCTTTTTCTTCCAATACTTCTATTTCCAGCTCTTTGTACTGCTTGCCCAGTGCTTTGGCTTCCTTGGCCAGATAGGTCGGCGTACAGACGTTGCCGGGCAAATTGCCCAAGGTGCGAGTCAGGTCGGTACCATCGCTGATTGCCTGGCCATGGCTGATAGCCAGGGCGAGCGCCTCAGCGTCAGCCTTGTCGGCGGCCCACAGCAGGCATTTTTTCAGTCTTGAGGGAGTGGCCTTCTTGCTCTTGAACTGATCGAACTGATAAAGGCTTTCACGCAGGGTTTCGACTAGCAAACGACTGCGCGAGTACAGATCGCGGCCCTTCACGGCCAGTGCCGGCAGGGTCAGCAGCGCGTCGGTCGCACCGCCATCCTTCAGGGTTGCTGCAATCTTCTGAACCAGTTTGCGCAGCTCCCGATCACCCAGTTCTTCATCTTTGCCGCTGCCAATCACCAGAACGCGCTGGGCGGTGATGCCCGGCAGGCCAAACAGCATCAGTGTTTGACCGGCCTTGCCACTGATGTCGCCTTGTTTGATGGCTGCGCTAATCTGACCGTTACAGGCGTTGTCCAGCATCTTCACCGGACCCGTCAGGGTTTTCGCTTCGCTGAGGGTGACAACCAGACAGCCCGTCTTGATTGTTTCCAGTGTGCCGTGCTTGACGTTGAACTCCATGGTACTCCCCAAGACAAATGATGTGGTATGACTGATAATACTCGCCCAGAACAAGCCTGGTGCAAGGACTACCTTGCAGGACTTGAGGGTGCGCTTGCAACCAGCCGCGCTATCCCTGCATTCTGGCTTATTCCCGTGCCTTGAGCCAAGGAAGTTATCGTGATTGTGTTTCGTTATCTGAGCCGCGAGGTGCTGTTGACCCTGACTGCTGTCAGTGGGGTGCTACTGCTGATCATTATGAGCGGTCGTTTTATCAAGTATTTGGCTCAGGCTGCCGCAGGGCAGCTCGACCCGGGCGTGCTGTTCTTTATCATGGGCTATCGGCTGCCCGGCTTTTTGGTGCTGATTCTGCCGTTGGGCATGTTTCTGGGGATTTTGCTGGCTTACGGACGTATGTATCTGGACAGCGAAATGACCGTGCTTTCGGTCACCGGCATCAGTGACCGAAAGATTCTTGGCTATACCCAGGGCTCGGCATTGGTTGTCGCCTTGCTGGTGGGCTTTCTGAGTGTATGGGTGGCCCCGACCGGGGTCTTGAAGACCCAGCAGCTGTTTAATGAACAGGACGCGATGACCGAGTTCGACACGTTGGCCGCCGGGCGCTTTCAGTCGCTGGGCAGCGGGCAACGGGTCACCTATGCGGGTGGTTTGTCGGATGATCGTACCCAGCTGCAGGAAATATTTATCACCGAGCAGGCTGGCGATGTCGAAGAAGGGCGGGTGGGTGTGCTGGTAGCAGAAACCGGTCGCCAGCAAATGAACCCGGATGGCAGCCGTTATCTGATGCTTTATAACGGCTTTCGCTACGACGGTAAGCCAGGCGCTGCGGACTTCCGGGTCATTCAATATGACACCTACGGCGTGCTGCTACCCCGGCCAGAGGTGGTGACTGAAGTGACCGACCGCGAGGCGATTGCCACACTGGATCTGTTCGGCAGTGACGATCTGCGCCTGCAAGCGGAACTCCAGTGGCGTTTGTCTTTGCCGATTCTGGTCTTTGTTGTGGCCTTTTTCGCTGTACCTTTGGCCCGGGTGAATCCGCGTCAGGGTCGGTTCCTCAAGTTGTTGCCAGCGGTGATGCTGTATATGGCTTATCTGGCACTGTTGATCAGTGCCCGTGGCTGGATGGAGTCGGGCGCAGTACCAGCGTTCCTGGGCTTGTGGTGGGTGCATCTGGTGTTTGCTGGGGTAGGGTTGATGCTCAACCGCGAGGCGCTTTTCGCGCCTTCATCGGCGGCTCCGTACAAGCGAGGTCAGCATGCATAAGCTTGATTGGTATATCGGCAAGACGGTGTTGCTGAACATCTTGGTTGTGGCGATGATTATTCTCGGATTGGATCTGGTATTCGCCTTTATTGGCGAGCTGGACGATGTAGAGGGCAATTATGGCGCGGGGGATGCCTTGACCTATACATTGCTCACCGCTCCCCGCCGTCTTTACGACATGCTGCCCATGGCTGCGCTAGTGGGCTGTCTGATTGGCTTGGGTACCTTGGCCAGTAACTCGGAATTGACGGTGATGCGCGCTGCGGGCGTGTCTGTGACGCGGATCGTTGCGGCGGTGTTGAAACCGCTGCTGGTGCTGATGCTCGCTGGAGTGCTGCTGGGTGAGTACGCCGCGCCCTATAGCGAGAACCTGGCGCAAAATCGCCGGGCTATTGTCCAGGGCAGTGATGGTGCTTTTCAGTCCCGGGGGCTATGGCACCGTGAAGGTAATGATTTCCTGCATATCAACGCGGTACAGCCCAGCGGTGAACTGGTGGGTGTGACCCGCTATCGCTTTGGCGCGGAGCGTCGCTTACTGGAATCCAGTTTCGCCAGGCGGGCTACGGTGCAGAGTGATCATTGGCTGATGCAGGATGTCGAGGCCACCCGGTTTCTGGACAACGGCAACAGTGAGGTGGCAGTCAGTGACGAGGCGCGCTGGGATGTGCTCTTGTCTGCCGAGCTTTTGCGGGTGGTGATGCTGGAGCCTGACGTGCTGTCATTGTCAGCTATCTGGCAGTATCAGAACTATCTTGCCGAACAGGGGCTTAACAATAGCCAATACTGGCTGGCCTTCTGGAAAAAATTGCTGCAACCCCTCGCCACCCTGGCGCTGGTGTTCGTAGCGATTTCTTTTGTATTTGGCCCGTTGCGTTCGGTGACGCTCGGGCAGCGCATATTTACCGGTGTGCTGGTGGGTTTCAGCTTTCGCATCCTGCAGGATTTACTTGGCCCTTCCAGCTTGGTGTTTGGCTTTTCGCCGCTGATCGCGGTGTTGTTACCCATTGGTATTTTGCTGGTAATGGGCTCGTATCTGATGAAACGGGCTGGCTAAAAACCAAGCGGATATTGGGCATTCGGATTTAGCCGCTAGCGCTTGAATGTGCCTTTGGGTAGTGCGACCAGTCGCGTACCGGAGGCAATATCCTGCCAGGTGCGAGACTGCTTGTCCCAGAGCATCCACAGCAGACCAAGACCGCCACATAGCCAGGCCGCCTGGGCGGCAACAAAGCGTATCAGCCCCTGCTTGCGGGTAATTGATTGTCCGTCAGGCTGCTCGACCCGAATCCGCCAGACCTGCATTCCTAGCGTTTGGCCCTTGAGTGTCCAGAAGCTCAGATAGAACAGCAGGCTAACGGCAAGCAGGATAAGTCTTAGCAGGTAATCGCCATCGAGCATTCCGCTTTCGCTTTGCTGTTGGACCTGTTCTGCGCCGCTGATCAAAACGCGTACACCCAGGTACGCAAAGGTGGCGACCATCCAGAGAGCAATGAGCAGAAACAGATCATAGCCAGCGGCGGCGAGCCGACGAATCAGGCTGGCCGGGGGGAAGTCGCCAACGGGTTGGAGTGGCTTGACCTGCATGAGTGCTCCAGAAAAGGGATGGTTAACGCCGGGTAAGGGGTGCGCTGGCAAAGTGTACGGCGGCCAGACCATGTTGCATCAGGGCGCGAATATTGGCGTGGTCCTGTCCTGCGGGTGTGGCCAGTACGGCCTGATAGTGCTCGGCAAAACACTGTAGTGTCTGTTCATCATTCAGTTGCTGATCCTGCGCCATGGCCAGCACCTTGCAAGAGCCCTGGTTCTGCTCGGAGCTGTTGCTCACCGGGCCGTTAGTAAAGGCGCTTGCCTGGCAGTAGTAATGCTCGGCGATAAAATCCAGGGTATCGGCAAAGCGATGTTCTGCGGTGCCCAACCGGGCGATCAACTGGTTGGCTGTCATGGTTTGCTCGCGGTGTTTTGAGCCTTGTCCAGCGCAGCCTGCTGTGCTGGACTGGCTTCTTTCTGGTAGCGCGCTTTCCACTCGGCATAGGGCATGCCGTAAATGGCTTCGCGCGCCTGCTCCAACGACAGTTCGATATCCATGTCATCGGCGGCGCTCTTGTACCATTTGGCCAGGCAGTTGCGGCAGAAGCCAGCCAAGGTCATCAGATCAATATTCTGCACATCCTTGCGGCTGCTCAGATGGCCGAGTAGCGTCCTGAAGGCGGCTGCCTCCAATTCAATGCGTTCTTGCTTGGTCATGTGTTCAGCTCCGCTTGATCGGGACATGTTGACGGGGATGATACTGGCCCCTCAGCACAGCGGCAATGGCTCGGTTATCTCAGTTATCGTGGCTAGCGCTCAGGGTGATGGAAACCGACTCGGCAAAGCGCAGGGCATGAGGTTTGTCCACCTCCACTTCCGCGTAGTGCACCTGGGGATGGGTCATGATCAGGTCCAGCACTTCCTGCGTCAGCCGTTCGAGTAGCGCAAAGCGGTGAACTTCAACATGACTGATAACGGCCTTGGTGATAGTGCGGTAGTTCAGTGCTTGCTCAATCTGGTTGCCGGAGACCGCATCAGCGGCCGGATACAGGATAGTCAAATTGATCTGCACATCTTGCTTGTTACGGATTTCGTCTTCGTTGATGCCGATATAGGTGCGCAGCATCAGATTTTTGACTCTGATGCGTGCCATGCCGGGTGCCAGACGAGGCATGTTAGCTCCCTCTCGTGATCAGTTGCAGAAACTCCTGACGGGTATTCACTGACTCGCGAAAGGCACCGAGCATCACCGAGCTGTGCATTGAGGAGTTCTGTTTTTCCACGCCGCGCATCATCATGCACATGTGTTTGGCTTCGATGACTACCGCAACGCCCTTGGCCTGGGTCACCGATTGCAGTGCATCGGCAATCTGCCGAGTCAGGTTTTCCTGGATCTGCAGGCGTCGCGCATACATGTCGACGATACGTGCCACTTTGGATAATCCGATCACCTTGCCGGTGGGGATGTAGGCGACGTGTGCTTTACCGATAAAGGGCAGCAGGTGATGTTCGCACAGTGAATACAGCTCGATATCCTTGACGATCACCATTTCATCGTTGGTGGAGTCGAACAATGCGCCATTGACGATCTCCTCTAGTGACTGGTCATAGCCGCGGCAGAGAAACTGCATCGCTTTCGCCGCGCGCAGCGGAGTGCCTTTCAAGCCCTCGCGCTGCGGGTCTTCACCTAGGCCGGAGAGGATGTTGTGGTAGTTCTGGGTTAGGTCTTCTAGGCTCATCTCTGGAGTCTCGTGGGGTGTCATTTCAGGTGTCTGCCGCCGTTTAGGGTCAGGCTGGTTCCGGTGATGTAGCAATTGTCCATCAGGTAACGTATTGACTGGTAGACCACATCCGGCCCTGGCTCTATACCCAATGCCGACTTATTCAGTGTGCGCTCACGGTAGGCCTGATCATCTTCGGGGTTGAACATGATCAGCGCCGGGGCGATCGAGTTGACCTTGACACTGGGTGCCAGCCGTTTGGCGAAGGACAGCGTCAGATTTTCCAGGCCTGCCTTGCTGGCAGAGTAAGCCATGTGATGGGTGCTGCCTTGTTGGGCCGCGTAATCGGTTAGATGAATGATATCTGTTTGGCGGTCCGGATCCAGCAACTCCAGGCAGGCATTATTGATGAGCATGGGTGCCTGCATGTGCAGCATAAATAGGGTCTGGAACGCGTCGGCGCCAGCGTCGTCGTCGAGCCAGAGAGAAGCGTTGTGAATGATCGCGCGTAGTTTTGGGGCGCGGCTTCGCAATGTGTCGATAAACTGCTCGATTCCACTCATGGTGGAGAAATCAGCCAGTATCGCTTCAATTCCTTTCAGCGGCTCGGTCAGCCACTCCTGGCGCAAATGACGGCAGGTAATGATCACATGATAGCCATCTTCGGCCAGTCGCTTGGCGCAATGCAGGCCGATACGCTGACCTGCTCCCGTGATCAATATGCTTTGTTGGCCTGTCATGTCTGTCTCGTATTCTGGGTAGGACTTGGCAATCTCGGGCCGGGGGTACTGCGGCAACGGCGACGAATTGCCAAATCCTGCCTAAACTTATACCAATACTGTATTCTGTACAATTGTTTGAAAGTATTTAGCTACAATTGCTCGCTTTTAGGCGGTTTCATCACTCTTTATGAGTTGAAAAGGTGGCGTTGATCGACTTTTTTGTACAATAATTTTGGCTCCGGCCATTATCCGATAGAGGCACCGCTTCATGATGTTAGGCGCAGATCTCAAGCGAGCTAGCCAAGTGGTCCCGACACTGACACTGAATATTATCACGCATAGCGCTCTGGGACGGTACGCGGTGCAGATCCAGGCTGAAGGCCTGGGTCCTCAATTGCTGCTTGATGGGCGTGGGCGTCCCCGTTACTGGTCGGGGTTGGCGGAGGTGCGCGCAGCGTTGCGCGCATGGGGCTTTCGCGGAGTCTCTTTGACGGTTATCGTGCCACAAGATGAGATTATTGGGCGCCAGTAAGGCGCCTGGCGCTCACTCCAACCCGGATTTGCGCCGAGTCGTTCGCTGTTGGCATTGCCCGCTACTGCAAGCGTTGCCGGCTGGCATGGGTATTATCTTGGTCAGATGTGGCCTGATCATGCAAAATTGCCGGTAGCTCCATTGCCAGAATGGCCGCGCCCAGCGCCATGCCAGTGGTTTTACTAACCAGCCAAGGCCTACTGCACAGTAGCTCCAATAAGTTGCGTCTATTCCCGAGACGACCCGTCCGTTGTTGAAGCTGGCATGTAAACAGTTGAGCATTTGCTCCCGGGTCAAACCTGGCAGTGGCTTGGTCTCGATTGCGGAAATATCCAGAAGGTGCAACCTTCCTCGCTGGTTTCGCTTCAAAAACAATTGTATTTCGCGTAGACACAGAGGGCATTGCCCATCGTAATAGAGCGTTAGTGGCCAGCATGCAGTGGTAGGCAGGGTATTGGAGGTCATGGTGTCGGCCTGTTGGAGAGCCTGCGGTAGCAGGCAGCTTCTAAGTGATGTACAGGCTTTAGCTATTGCCTAACTTCTGTACAATGGGGATCAATTTAGCGGCCCTGTACAGCACTCCACAATCGTTAAAACACGGAACACTGACTTTCACTGTAAGTAGATATGACCACATGACTGAAAAGCCAGCTTCTCTAGCGCCGTCCCTGGATCTTAATAATGAGGATCTGTATCCGATTCGTGAAGTCTCCAGGCTCACCGGGGTAAACCCCGTGACCTTGAGAGCATGGGAACGGCGCTATGGCCTGCTGGTGCCGCATCGCACTCCAAGTGGGCACCGGCTTTATTCTATGGCAGATATAGAGCGAGTGCGCTCGGTCATGTCCTGGATCGAGCGTGGTGTTGCGGTCAGCAAGGTGGCATCCATTATCGACCGGCAAGTTAATCCCGCCACTGTGGCCGAGCCCGCTGCCGAAGTCGATACGGCTGCGGCCAATCTGGCTGCTGCCGATCTGCAGCAGTGGCGAGGTCGGTTGATTGAAGCGGTCAACGGCTTTGATCTGCGCGGTCTGGATTTGCTCTACGGTCAGGTGCAGGGCGACTATCCGCTGTCGGTGATGTTCGAGGGTGTGGTTATGCCGGTATGGCGACGCTTTCGCGATAGCAGTGAGGGCGCAGGGGTGTCAGGTCAGTGGGCGTTTTTGGATGCCTATCTGCGCGGACGTTTGTTTCAACGCTTGAGCTATCGCCGTTCGGGCTACCCCAGTGTCATGCTCGCAGGGCTGCCGGGGCCGCAGGCAGAGTTTGAAATGCTGGTGGCCGCGACGTTTATTGCTGCTGCGGACGTCGATGTGATCTACCTGCCAGCAATACCGTCGCTCTCCGAGCTGACAGATATGGCCCAGCGTTGTGGCTGTGATGTGCTCGCCCTGTATGGCGAGCGTGCGGTTGAAGATGATCTGCTCAGGCAACTATCGCGGATGGAGCAGGCGCTAGAGTGCCCGGTAGCGGTGGTCGGCGCCTTATGTGAAGTGCAGCCTACGGATCTGCTGCGTGCAGGTGCATTGCTCTTGGGTGAGCCATGTGAGGGGCTCACCGCCAAAATGCAATTGCTGCTAGCGGGGAGGTTGGATGCCTGAAAACTACATTAGGTACAGCCGTTGCGTTATACGTTATTACAAATAGCGACGATTAATCCTACATCCTTCTGTACAAAATGCGGATTCATGGATAACTTGTGTATAAGTTAAGTATGTCGACACCGGCGTCGATCACATGAGCTGCGCACCCCAGTAGCCGTCTTCCCCCTTTGTGGCTACTGGGGTTTTTTAACTGAGGTTTTTATTAAGCCCACGTGATTCGTTTACTTGTACAGCTCCCGCCATATTCTCCGATCACGGAATACCGTACTCATCCTTGTTGTTTCGCTAATTGCGCTCTTAGACGGCAGATCTCAGCTTCCAGTTCTTGCACCTTCTGCTGCGCCGCAACCTGCTCGGTGACATCTTTCTGAATGCCGATGTAATAGGTGAGTTGGTCTGCTTCATTGAATACAGGGGTGATGGACAGCTCGTTCCAGAACAAACTGCCGTCCTTGCGGTAGTTGCGAATCACCTGGCGGCAGGGGACTCCATCCTTGACTGCTTGGCGGATAACATCCAGACCGGGCTGATCGCGGTCATCCTTTTGTAGGAAACGGCAATCCTGATAGAGGATATCATCGGTTTTATAGCCGGTCAGCGTCTCGAATGCGTGGTTCACGTAGATAAGGATGTTGTCGTCGCCCTCTTGCTCGGCAACACAGATACCGTCGTTCGACGCGTTGACCACAAGCTGCAGTAGTTTGGCATTGATCATTGCAACAGTATTCCCCTGATATTTAGACTCATTCTATAGCAACCTCCTACGCTGTCTACCGCCCCCGAGACTAAAGACTGCGGCATAATAGGCTTCTTTTTGAGCGACACTCTGGAGTAGTTCATGCAAGTAGCGGTGCTCAGTGGTTCGGTGTTTGGCACAGCCGATATGGTGGCAGATGAGGCGGCCAGTGTGTGCGCAAAAGCTGGCCTGGATGTAATTCGAATCAAGCCGGCCACGGTGGACGCATTGCTGGCGGCCAAGCCGGATAGTCTATTAGTGTGCACGTCGACAACTGGTATGGGCGAGCTGCCTGACAGCTTCATGCCTTTCTATCTTGAGTTGCAGAGCCGCTTTCCGCTGCTGACCCTTGTGCCATTTGGGGTGATCGCTTTGGGTGATTCTGCTTACGGCGACACCTTTTGCCAGGGTGGCGAGCTGATGCGCGAGTTATTGCTTGAACTGCAGGCAGTGGAAGCCTTGCCGATGCTGCGCTTGGATGCCAGCGAAAGCGTCACGCCAGAATCCGATGCCCAGCCCTGGCTGGAGCAATGGGCCAGTCTCGTCGCCGGTTAATCTTAGGCTTTAGGGTCAGCCTTCCAGGCTGGCTTCCCCTGTGGCCAAACGGGTCAGTGACGCTTCATCGAGGATGACTATCTGCCCGTAGCGTATGTTTAGCCAACCAGCAGCTTCGAGTCGTTTAAGCAGTTTGTTGATGCTTTGCCGCGAGCTATTAAGCATCAGGCCGAGCGATTCCTGTGAGAGTTGCACAGAAGGGCGGCCGCCTTCGTCGTCCGTCTGGCCATAATTGTGCGCGTGCATCAACAAGCGTTTGGCCAGGCGTGACGGCAGCGGTAACAGCGCGCTGTCCTCAAGCATGGCGAAAGAAATACGGATGCGGCGGCATAACAGGCGCATGAACAGAGGATAGAGCTCCGGCCGGCGATCCAGCAGTTGCTGAAAGCCCTTGCGCGGGATCAGCAATAGCTCGGTAGATCCGCTGGCATGCGTATCGTGGGAGCGCGGTAGCCCATCGAACAGGGAGATCTCGCCAAACCAGCTACCTGGGCTCAGAACCGCCAGCACCGCCTCACGGCCGTCCGGGCCGATATTGCTGATACGTGCCGCGCCGGTGATGACACCATACAAGCCGTCGGGCTCGTCGTCCTTGGCGTACACGCACTCGCCGTCATCTAATTGGCGAATTTTTGCCAGCGCGAGCATTTCCTCCAGGCAGTATTCCGGAAGCTCATTGAACCAGCGATTGTTCTGCAGCAGTTTGGATAGTTTGCCGTTATCTACTGATGCGGCGACTGTAACCTGTTTGACAGTCCGCTTTGCTGTCACCGTCTAGACTCTCTTTTATATTGAACACCCCACAGTATGCCGCAACTAACCGGGGATGTGACAAGCCTGGGCGCCTGGAAAGGCTCTCATTTTTCATCTTAGACAAGAGGATTAAGCCGATGAACGCAATGCAGCCATTGCCAGTCGTTAACTTGCAAGACCAAGTGAGTGCCGAAGAGTGGCAAGTACGTGTTGATCTGGCCGCCTGTTATCGTTTGATTGCGATGTACGGTTGGGATGACGTGGTGTTCACCCACGTATCAGCCAAGATCCCAGGCACAGAGCACTTTCTGATCAACCCCTATGGGTTGATGTTCGAGGAGATGACCGCCTCTAACCTGGTCAAGATTGATCTGCACGGCAACAAGTTGACGGACACGCCCTACGATATCAATCCGGCCGGTTTTACCATTCATAGCGCGGTACATGAGGTGCGTCATGATGCCGGTTGTGTACTGCATACGCATACAGCAGCGGGTGTTGGCCTTTCCGCACAGAAGAATGGCATTCTGCCGATCTCCCAACAGTCTATTTTCGTATTAAGCAGCCTGTCCTATCACGATTACGAAGGTGTAGCGCTGAATGATGAAGAGAAGGTGCGGTTGCAGGCGGATCTGGGTAACACCAACAATATGGTCCTGCGCAATCACGGCTTGATGACCTGCGGCAAGTCAGTCGCAGAAGCCTTTCTGGCCATGTACACCCTGCAGCGCTGCTGTGAAATTCAGATCAGCGCCCAAGCGGGCAGTGGTGAATTGATTCCTATCCCGCAGCAGATCCTTGATGGCGCACGTGAGAGCATGCGCAAGGTCACCAAGGGCGCTGGTGCGAACCTGGCCTGGCCGGCGCTACTGCGCAAAGTGCAGCGGGTTAACCCCGGTTTCGATCAGTAAAAGCTGAGGCTTAGTTGCGCTCTTCGCGCAAGAACACCAGCTTGTCTTCTGATGAGCTGGCTGGGTCGAAGCGGTAGCCGTCCAGATCAAAATCCTTCAACTGCTCGGGATCGGTGATGCGGTCCTTGATCACGTACCGGGCCATAAGGCCGCGCGCTTTCTTGGCGTAGAAACTGATGATCTTGTATTGGCCGTTTTTCTGGTCTTTGAATACGGTATCGATCACCCGCGCCTTCAATGCCTTGGGTTTCACTGCGCCGAAGTACTCCTGAGAGGCCAGGTTCAACAATACGTCGTCCCCCTGCTTTTTCAGATCCTTGTTCAGCCACTCACTGATGTGTTCACCCCAGAAGCTGTAGAGATCCTTGCCGCGGGTATTAGCCAGCTTGGTGCCCATTTCCAATCGATAGGGCTGCATCAGATCCAGCGGGCGCAACAGGCCGTACAGGCCTGAAAGCATGCGCAGATGCTGCTGGGCAAAGGCAAAGTCATCTTCAGTAAAGTCTTCCGCGGCCAAGCCGGTATACACATCACCCTTGAAAGCGAGCACCGCCTGCTTGCTGTTGGTCTTGGTGAACTTGTCGCTCCAACTGCCATAGCGCGCTACGTTCAGGCTAGCCAGCTTGTCGGACAAGGACATCAGCTCGGCGATATCTTGTGGCGACTTCTCCTGGAGGATGTCGATCAGCTCGCGGCTGTGTTCGAGAAAACGCGGCTTGGTATGGGTGCTGGTAACCGGGGCTGTTTCGTAATCAAGGGTTTTGGCGGGCGAAATAACCAACAGCATAAAAAACCTCCGTATATGACTGGACGCTATTATGCCGGATTGGTCTGTGGCGTGCTCTGCATTGGGGTGATAGGTATAGCTAATAGTTCCAAGCTACAAGCGGGCCGAGAGCGGCAGAAGCTTCTGGTTGTCCTGAGGCAGTGATGCTTGACTCAGGACAACCAGAAAGCGCTCTGCATGCCGCTTCTAAAGGTGGGTTTCGGCGTACTCCGCCAATATTGAACGGGGCACGCCTTGCAGGTGGATATGCACGCCGTGGGGAAAGTCCTTAAAGCATTCGGTCAGGTAAGTCAGGCCTGAGCTGGTGGCATTCAGGTAAGGCGTGTCGATCTGCGCCAGGTTGCCCAGGCAGACTACTTTCGAGCCGCTACCCGCGCGGGTGATGATGGTCTTGATTTGGTGGGGTGTAAGGTTCTGGCTTTCGTCGATCAGGATAAAGCTCTGCTGAAAACTGCGCCCGCGAATGTAGTTGAGCGATTTGAACTGCAACGGAACGCGGTCGAGAATGTAATCCACGCTGCCGTGGGTACACTCGTCATCCATATGCAGGGCTTCGAGGTTGTCGGTGATCGCGCCCAGCCAGGGCTCCATTTTTTCCGCCTCAGTACCCGGCAGAAAGCCGATGTCTTCATCCAGGCCCTGGGTGCTGCGGGTGGCAATGATGCGTCGGTAGGTCTTGCTGACCATGGTCTGTTCGATGGCCGCAGCCAGGGCCAGAATGGTTTTGCCCGATCCGGCGGCGCCGGTCAGGTTGACCAGGTGAATATCTGGGTCGAGTAGCGCATACATGGCCAGCGACTGGAATACGTCCCTAGGCCGCAAGCCCCAGGCTTCCTGGTGCATCAGCGGTTCTTGATGCAGGTCACGCAGGCTCAGATGGTCGCCCTCAATCGATTTGACCCAGCCGATAAAACCCTGGTCATCAATGATGAAATCATTGATATGCAAAGCTGGCAGGTTGTCGATCAGTTGCACGTCATGCACGGTCTTGCCCAGCCGCTGATGGGTTTCCACGCGTTTGACGCGATCCCAGAAAGAGCCTTCAACCTGATGGTATCCGCGGGCCAGCAATGAAATGTCGTCGAGTAGCTGGTCGGTCTGGTAATCCTCTGCATCAATCCCGCAGGCCCGCGCTTTCAGGCGCATGTTGATGTCTTTGGACACCAGTGCTACGCGTGAATCGGGGTACTTGTGTTGCAGTTGGCAGAGCTGGTTGATGATCTTGTTGTCGTTCAGGTCGTTGGGCAGGCAGTGGGCGGGAATCGGCGTCTTGTCCATCAGAATCGCCAGGGTGCCATTTGGGCCTAGCTTGCCGCGTTGAATAGGAACGCCTTTTTCTACCTGATCAGGGGGCGCATCGGCGAGGGTTTTGTCAATCAGCCTGATCGCCTGCCGGCAATCGGCAGCTGTGCTGGCTTTTCCGGATTTGAGTTTATCGAGTTCTTCCAGAACGGTCATCGGGATGATGACGTGGTGTTCTTCAAAGTTCAGCAGCGCGTTGGGATCGTGGATGAGGACGTTGGTATCGAGAACATAGAAAGTATGTCGTGTCGGTCCGCACGCTTCCATTTGCAGTTACCTCGCAAGTGCCGTTATACGAGACTGTATCAGGCGCTTGAGCTGCGTCTGGCAGTCCGGGCCGACTCGGAAGGCCTTCAGGTATCAGGGGATCACCTTGGGGTTTCGGTCGGTTGACCGATATATAGCGCAGTTCAAATGACCATCACAAGCGCAAAAAAGCCAAATTGAAAATAAAGTGTACAAGCGACGAACGGGCATGTTCAGGGGCCAAAAAACCACGTTATAGTCATTGGCCCGGTGAGATGAAACGCGCTGTTACCGCCGGTTTCCCCGTTGCCCATCACGCCCACTTGCGCGCTTCTTGTTGGCTGCTGCCGCTGCCGCCTGTTCGGCTTCGTTGGCATCGCTGGCGGCTTTTTCTTCGGCGCTCTGGTGGCGCTGGGGCAGAGCTTTAAGCAGATGCATCTCCGGTGGGATACACACTAGCTTGTTGCCCAGCAGCACTTCGATAGGGGGGATCTGGAAGGCGTCATCCTCGCAGGCAAAGCTGATCGAGGTGCCTTTTGCGCCGGCCCGGCCGGTCCGGCCGATGCGGTGTACGTAGTCTTCGGGGTCATCCGGCAAGGTGTAGTTGATCACGTGGCTGATGCCGTCGACGTGAATGCCGCGGCCGGCAACATCAGTGGCTACCAGCACCCGCAGGCTACCGTCCTTAAAACTGTCCAATGTCTTCACCCGCTTGTTTTGCGGCACATCTCCGGACAACTGGGCGGCATTGATACCATCGCGTACCAGTCTCTCCTGAATGCGTCTTACCTGATCCTTGCGGTTGGCAAAGACCATCACCCGGGTCAGATCAAGCTGCGTAATCAGGTTATACAGCAGCTTGTACTTGTCGCTACCGGTAACGGCGTAAACCTGCTGGTCGACGTTTTCCGAGGCGGCACGCTCGGGTTCGATTTCGACGATGGCCGGATCCTGGGTCCATTGCTGGGACAGGTTCATCACGTCGTCGCTGAAGGTCGCAGAAAACAGCAGGGTTTGGCGATCACCCTTGCGCGGCGTTTGGCGGATAATTTGGCGCACCTGGGGGATAAAGCCCATATCCAGCATGCGATCGGCCTCATCCAGAATCAGTACCTCGATCAAATCCAGATGCACTTCACCGCGGTTACAGAAATCCAGCAGCCGGCCCGGCGTCGCGACCAGGATGTCGCAGTGCTGTTTTTCCAGTTGTTTGATCTGCTTGTCGAAATCCATGCCGCCAACAAAGGCCATCACATTCAGTGGGCAGTACTTGGTCAGGCCTACTGCATCATTGGCAATTTGCATTACCAGCTCGCGCGTGGGCGCAATAATCAGCGCGCGGGGTTCACCCATGAAGCGCTCATCCGGCGGCGGCGTTTCCAGTAGCTGGGTAATAGTGGAGATCAGAAACGCAGCCGTTTTGCCGGTACCGGTCTGGGCTCGGCCTATGGCGTCCTGACCCTTGAGCGTGCTGCCCAACACCTGTGCCTGAATCGGCGTACAGTAGCTGAAACACTGGTCCTGGATGGCACGCATCAGGCTGTCGGGCAGGTCGAAATCATGAAAGCGGGTTTTTCCCTCAGCTGGCTCGACAAGAAAGTCCCCGCGTGACCAGGGGGTTACTGGCGCGGCTGGCTTTACCACGGGCTTGTCTCTGCGTGGCCTCTGCTTGGGCGCGGGTCGGCTATTAGTAGCGGCGCTGTTTGCGGCGTCAGACGGGCTTCTTTTGGCCTCAGCGGCAGGGCTTTTGCGTGGGCTAGGCGTAGCTGACTGCGGCTGGGCTTGTGGCTTGTCTTGCGGCTTGAACAGACTTTTCAGTGCTTTGAGCACAGGCATCTCTCAGTGTGGGCAAATGGATAATCACCCAGCAGTGTACTGCAACGTTTTGTTTTCGCGAAGCCCTGACCGGTTAATTTTTGATCAATCCGCTCAGGGTGCTGGGGCTAGAGTCCCAGGCGTGCAACCAGCCATTGACGAATGTCGGCAATTTCTTCCGGGCAGACTTCATGACCCATGGGGTAGTCATGCCATTCCACCTGGTGACCTGCGGCTTGCAGCAGGTCATGGGCTTGGCGGCCCAGGTTGGTTTTCACCATCTCGTCGTGCTGGCCATGGGCGCAGAAGATCGCCAGCGGCCTCACGGATTCTCCCTCGACCAAGGTGTCCAGAGTGGGCCCATAAGTCGACAGCGCCATCACGCCACCCAAGGGCAGATGACTTTGCATAGCGGCGTGCAGTACCACCGCTCCTCCTTGGGAAAAACCGGCAAGAATGATGCGTTCTATCGGCACGCCTGCAGCGATTTGTTCATTGATCAAGCTGATAACCATGTCCGCTGAGGTCTGCATCTGTTCGTGGCTGATCGCACGCGCCGGTGCCATGCCAAGAATGTCATACCAGCTGGGCATCGGCAAACCGCCGTTGATGGTCACCGGGCGAGTTGGCGCCTGGGGGAAGATAAAGCGTACGGCGTGGTGTTGGGGCAATGCCAGGGCCTCGACGACCGGGACGAAATCAAAACGATCAGCCCCCAGGCCGTGCAACCAGATCACGCAGGCGTCGGCAGGGGCAGTGGGGGAGATGATATAGGGGGCGGTCATAGCGCTGATTTACTCCTTGGATGGGGCTTCAAGCGGCAAGCTGTTCGTGCAAGTAAGGGCTGCTTCTTTCTGCCGATATGTCTTGGCAGTGAAGTGCGCCCTTAGGCGCGCGACATAAATTTGCCGGTTTCGGTATTGATGCGTAGCTTCTCGCCGGTTTCCAGGTATTCAGGGATCTGGATTTCCAGGCCGGTAGCGAAACGGGCGGTCTTGGTGCGGGCGCTGGCGGAGGAGCCTTTGATCGCTGGAGGGGTTTCTTCGATCGGCATTTCGACTACCGCAGGCAACTCCACGCCAACCAAGTTGCCTTCAACAATCAGGCCGTACAACCCAGTGATGCCGTCGTGCAGGTAGGGAATCTGCTCTTCAAGCTGATCGGCGGTCAGTGTGTACTGGCTGAAATCCTCATTATCCATGAAGGTATAGCCGTCGGCGTCCAGATACAGGAGTTGCACCGCACGCTTCTGAAAGTCGATAGAGGCGAGCATGTCATCGCCAGTCAGGCTCTGATCGAGTTTCTGCTTGGTTTGCACATGATTGAAGCGGACTTTGTACAAGGTCGTGCCGCTGCGCGATGAAGGGCTTTTCACTTCGATGTGCGACACGATATACGGTTGGCTGTTGATCTGAACGATCTGGCCTTTTTTCAGTTCGGCGGCTCTGGGCATGGGACGGCTTACTCGGGTGGTCATTGAAGGCAGATATTGTGCGGCTATTCGTCAGGCCGCATCAAGCGCCGGAAGCTGAGCCCCGGCGCAGTGCCCTGGCAGCGTTAAAGTGAAGCAGGGCTGTCGGGTTTAGGGGCATCAGGCTCTGGCGGCGGTTCGTCGAGCATGTGGCTGGAAATCAGCTTCTCTACTCCTGAGCTGGTGCGCAGATTGACATCCAACTGACGGAAGGCGATCTCAATGTCGTTCTCGTCGAACAACCGGTCAACCTCCCGGTTGATTTCGTCGATAGCCATATTGCGGTCGATCAGTTCGCGTACATGAATGCGTAATTCGTGGTCGAGCGTGCTGTCACCGAAGTTGAGAAACAGCACCAGCGGCTCGGGGTCCTTCAAGACCCGCGGATTGCTGGTTGCCGCCTGCATCAACAGTTCCTTGGTTTTCGCCAGGTCGGAGCCATAGGCCACGCCAACCTTGATAATCACCCGGGTGATGGTGTCCGAGAGCGACCAGTTAATCAGGTGGTCGGTTACAAATGTCTTGTTCGGAACGATAATTTCCTTGCGGTCAAAATCGGTGATGGTGGTGGCGCGAATTCGGATCCGGTTGACTGTGCCGGACAGCTCGCCGATGGTCACCACGTCGCCAATACGGATCGGTTTTTCAAACAGGATGATCAGGCCAGACACGAAGTTGGCAAAGATTTCCTGCAGACCAAAGCCCAGGCCGACACTGAGCGCCGCCACCAGCCATTGCAGCTTGTCCCAACTGACCCCCAGCGCTGAAAGACCACTGATTATGCCGATACTGACAATGATGTAGCTCATCAGCGTGGTGATAGCGTAGCTGCTGCCCTGTTCCAGTCGCATACGCGACAGCACGAGAATTTCCAGCAGGCCGGGTAGGTTACGTGCCAGGGTCACCGTAAAGGCGACGATCAGCAATGCGCCCAATACATCACTGGCGGTCATCGCCGTGGTCGAAGGATTCTCCGGCGTGCCGCTGGCGTACTCCCACAGGGTGATCGACTCCAGATAGTAAGCCGCACTGATCAGATCCGACCAGACGAAATACACCAGCACACCAAACAGCATCAGAATGCCCAGTTTGGTCAGTCGCAGTGATTGTTGATTGATCTGCTGGATATTCATCTCCGGGATTTCGATCCCGGCTTCATTGTCATGGCCATCGCGGCTTTGTGCGGCCTCGCGCTTGGCCATCGCCCGCTGATAGGCCAGCTTGCGGCCGGCCACACTCAGATTGCGGACCACGGTGCCCTCTACCAACATCCACAATACAATCAGGTAAAGCGTGTCGATAAAACGGTCGGCTAGCTTTGTCGAGGTGTAGTGATAACCCCAGTAAGTCATGCCGGCGAGTGCCAGTGGTGTCAGAGTCAGTACCAGTAACGCGGTGAAATGCAGTACTCGAGAGTTGTAGAGCGGTTCGCTGCGCCACATCATGCGGCCCAGCAATACGCAGAGTAACAGCATGCCGGCCATCATCAGGAGTCGCCCGACCACATCGTTGGCCTGCTGTTCGGGTATTTCCGCATTCAGACTGATGATCAATACCACCGGCAGCATGATCCAGGCGAGATTGCGGGTCAATCGATGCAGGCGGTGCACAAGGTCGGCTTCCCAGCGGAAGTGCCGGACGGCGATACCCTTGGGATCCAATACCCGATACAGCAGATGCAGAATGAACCAGGCGATAGACAGTTTTAGTAGTGCGGCGCCGATGACCGGCACGCCTGTCTCCTCGCTGCGGCTCAGCAACAGGCCTAGCGCCGCCAAGACAACGGGTACAGGCAGCACGCTCAATGCGCTGAGCGCGATGGCCTTGGGCGTGTGGGACACGGTGTCACGTCGGAAATGGCCGACATCTTCATTCAGGGTGAACAGCCTCTGTTTGATTCTGTTGCGGTACCCGGTATGCACAGCCACCAGTGCTGCCAGCAACAGTAGCCAGGGCCACTTGTCCTTCAACGCGCTGAACGCGTGTTTAATATGGATGACCAGTTGCATTTCGTTGAACTGTTTTTTTGCCTGTTCACCGAAGGACATGACCCAGGCACGGTCTATCGGCCGGTTGCTGGCGACCCAGAACAATTGGTCATCAATAGTGCGTCTGAGGTCGCCACTCAGTTGCCGCAACTGACGCTGGTTGATCTGCAGGGTGATAGCCTGGCTAAGCAGGTTGTTGATGTTGCTGCTGAGTTGATCAACCAGATTGATTCGGCTATCGATCACCAACTGCATGTCGTCGCGCAGGTTTTCCCGCAGGTCCTCGGGAAGCCGCCCTAGTAGTTTGTTCAGATAGGCCTGGGGCCTGCCCAGTTCGTCACGCAGGCTGTTGAGTTCAAATTGGCGCAAACGCAAGTCAGCGATCTGATCGGCAACGCTATCATCCAGTCGGACATTGGGTAGCGCGCGCTTTTGCTGATGGAGTATTCGCGAAAGCAGTACGCTGCCTTCCAGCACATCGATCTGCTGTTCCAGCGCGCGGTCAATCTGGTTCATGCTTTCGATCTGTTGCAGTGTCTGGATATTCTGACGGGTCAACTCGCCGACGCGCGTGGTGGCAGCAAGCAGCTCTTCGCTGAGGCGTTGATTCAGGCCACCTTGTTCGCGCAGTAGTTCGTTTTCGGTGGTTTCCAGCGCTTCGGTAACCTCACTGACCGTCTGTTCGGACTGGCTGCGCCGCTTCTCGTTGATGACTTCCTGCAGAATACTGACTTCGTGCTCGATATTATCGATCTGTTGTTTGAGCAGGTCGCGTTTCTGGGTGGCCAGGTCTTGCAGCAGGCTGTTGGCGTTCAACTGCTGGCGCATGAAACGGTTGCTCAGTTGCAGGCTTTCCTGTTCGGCAGTCAGCCTGCGCAGGTTGGCCTGATTGATGCGGGTATCCGGTTGACGCTGCAATATACGTATCTGCTCGGCGATAGCCTGTTCGCGAGTCTGGTTTTCCGATACTTGCGCTTGGGTGCGTTCAGGACGGGTCTGCGCTGCAATCAAGTCACTGTTGACGCTGGTCAGGTCATTCTGCCAGGCGAACATCTGTCCGACCTTTTCGCCCAGCAGGTCCTCCAGGGATCCAAGATTCTGGCTGGCAAAACTGCGGCGTACGCTATCGGAGTCCTGCACCCGCAGGTTCTGTATCTGTTGCCGTGCGGCGCGTATTTTTTCCGGAGCCTGCTGCAGCTCCTGTTCAAGCTTGGTGGTGTCCCGAGCGAGCTTCTGGCTACGCTCCAGGAAGATCAGCGTGTTCTGGTAGGCTTCCTGGAATTCACGCTTTTCCGCATCTGACTGGTTGCCCTCGGCCAGGGTTTTGATCTCGGCCTGCAAGGCTTCGATCGCCTGCTCAATCTCCGACTGGGCGACGGCGTGGCTGGCGAAGGCCCATTGCCCCAGTAGCAGGACACAGCAAAGCAGTTTAAGAAAACGCGACATGAAAAAATTCCAGAATGATCCTGAGCAGAGGTTAGTCTTACCCGATGATATTGGGAAGCAGCTTTGACAGACCTTCAGGCAAACACCGTCAAACAAAGACCCTCAGGAAGACATAAGTTTAGGAAAGAATAGGTGCTGACAAAACAGCCGCGGGAATAATAACGGCGGCATAAAAAAGCCGTCGCAAAGGACGGCTTTTTGTGGCGTGCGGCAACGCAATGGCTACGTTCAGAACCAGTCGTTCTGCATCTCCAGGCAGGTGTTGTCGCGATTTTCCAGAATGCTCAGCGCGTGGTGGCAGCCCGGTACTTCCCAGGTCAGGAAGAATCTTGCGGCCTGTAGCTTGCCGCGATAAAAAGCAGCATCGTTGGCCTTGCCTTCGGCCAGGCCGCGTTCTGCGCACACGGCCTGTTCCAGCCAGCGCCAACCGATGACCATATGGCCAAAGGCATTCAGATACAGCGCTGAATTGGCCAGCGCCTGATTGATCTTGCCTTGACCCATGTCGCCGAGCAGCGCCAGGGTAACCTTGCCGATGTGCGCAAGCAGTTGTTCCAACGGCTCGCGCAGTGGCGCCAGCGAGTCATACTCGCTGGCGCGAAGGCAAGTAGCCTGAACCAGGCTGGAAAGCTGCTTGAGCGCGGCGCCGTTGTTCATTGCTACCTTGCGTCCAAGCAGGTCCAGTGACTGGATACCGTGGGTGCCCTCATGAATCGGATTCAGGCGGTTGTCACGGTAGTACTGCTCAACTGGATACTCGCGGGTGTAACCAGCACCACCGAGAATCTGGATGGCGTGCTCGTTGGCCTTGAGGCAGAACTCCGACGGCCAGGACTTGACGATTGGCGTCAGCAGATCCAGTAGTTCCAGAGCGGTACGGCGCTCTTCCTCGGTTTCCAGGGTTTCGGTGTCATCGAACAGGCGGGCGGCATACAGACCCAGATCGAAGGCACCTTCTACATAGGCCTTCTGGGTCAGCAGCAGACGCTTGATATCAGTGTGCTCGACGATGGCCACCTGAGCAGAGCTTGGATCCTTGCCATCAGGCAGACGGCCTTGCGGGCGATCACGGGCGTAATTCAGCGAATACAGATAGCCGGCGTAGCCGAGCATGGTAGCACCCATGCCCACGCCGATACGCGCTTCGTTCATCATCTGGAACATATAGCTCAAACCCTGGTGCGGCTTGCCCACCAGGTAGCCTACGCACTCGCCCTTTTCACCGAAGTTCAGTGCGGTCGAGGTAGTGCCGCGCCAGCCCATCTTGTGGAACAGGCCGGCCAGGGCGACGTCATTGCGCGCACCGACGCTGCCGTCATCATTGACCAGGAACTTGGGCACGATAAACAGCGAGATACCTTTGACGCCGGGGGGCGCATCGGGCAGCTTGGCCAGGACCATATGCACGATATTGTCAGACAGCGGGTGATCGCCCCCGGAGATATAGATCTTGTTGCCTTTCAGGCGATAGGTGCCATCTTCAGCGGGCTCGGCCTTGGTGCGAATATCCGACAGTGACGAGCCGGCATGCGGCTCGGTCAGCGCCATGGTGCCAAAGAAACGGCCTTCGATCATCGGCTGCAGAAAGCGCTGCTGCTGCTCTTCGTTACCGAAGGCTTCGATCAGGTTAGCCGCGCCCATAGTCAACATTGCGTAGGAGGAGGTTGCCGCGTTGGCAGACTGGAAGTGCGCAAAGCACGCCTGCGATAGCAGGTTGGGCATCTGCATGCCACCCTGCTCGAAGGTACGCGTAGCATTCAGAAAGCCGGCTTCGAGGAAGGCATCAACCGCCGGCTTGATTTCCGGAATCAGCTCGGCAGCACCGTCCACATACTTGGGCTCGTTCTCGTCGCTCTTGCGGTTATGGGGAGCGAAGTACTTCTCCGCGATGGTGCGTGCGGTACCGATGGCCGCGTCGAAGGTTTCGCGATTGTGATCGGCAAAGCGCGGGCGCTGGGTCAAGCCTTCGGCATCAAGCACTTCGTACAGTTCGAAGGCCAGGTTGCGGGAGTCGAGGAGTGTGTCGGTCATGCTCGTTGCCTCTGAAAAAAGTGCCTTGAAGTGTATTCAGTCACAAGGTGACTGGGAACGGCCATTGATGTCCCTTATACGCGCCGATCAAAACATCATCGATCAGAACAACCTGAGCAGCGGCTCGTCGAGCGCGGCGCGCTGCTCGCGCAGAGTCAGTACCTGATCGGCCCAATAGCGTTCGCTGGCAAACCACGGAAAGTGTCGTGGGAAAGCCGGATCGTCCCAGCGCCGGGCCAGCCAGGCGCTGTAATGAACCAGGCGCAGGGTACGCAATGACTCGATCAGCGCCAGTTGCCGCGGATCGAAATCATAAAACTCGTTATAGCCTTCGACCAGCTCGGCCAATTGCCCCTGGCGTTGATTGTGATCGCCGGACAGCATCATCCACAAATCCTGAATGGCTGGGCCCTGGCGGCAATCGTCCATATCTACCATGTACAGGCTCTCGTCGCGCCAGAGCAGATTGCCCACATGCAAATCGCCATGTAGCCGAATCGTGGAATAAGGATTGGCCTGCATGCGTTGATCAATGACCTGCATCAGATCATCGGCCACCGAAAAATATGCCGGGCGCAGGTTTTCGGGCACGATGCCCGATTCGCGCAGCCAGGCCAGGCTGTCATGCCCAAAATTCTGTACCGTTAGTGTCGGCCGGTGCTTGAATGGCTTCATGGCGCCCACCGCGTGCAGGCGGCCGAGTAAACGGCCGAGCATCAGCAGGTGGTCAGGGTTATCCAGCTCAGGCGCGCGACCGCCAAAACGTTTGAACAGGCTGAAGCGAAAGCCGGCGAACTCGAACAAGGTACGGCCGTCGATCTGCATCGGCGGGATGACCGGAATATCCCGGTCGGCCAGTTCCAGTGAATACTCATGCTCCTCAAGAATGGCTTCGTCGCTCCAGCGCTCCGGGCGATAGAACTTGGCAATCAGCGGCTGTGCACCTTCGATGCCGATCTGGAATACACGATTCTCGTAACTGTTCAGCGTCAGGGTGCGGGCGTCACTGAGAAACCCCAGCGACTCCACCGCGTCCAGCACGGTGTCGGGAGTAAGCAGGGCAAAAGGATGTTGCGAGTCCATGGTAGCTCCGCCAGACCGAATTAGGCTGCTATGGTGTCACATCCCGGCACACTCGGGTAATGGCGCAGTGTAACTGTCTGTTGTATCGGTCGTTTTATACGCTCACAGCATCAAGGCGTTCTGGCCACGCACCAGATACTGACGCTCTGCGCGCCTGCTTTTAACAGCGTATAGCTGGCCTCGTCGGCGGTGGCCCCGGTAGTCAGTACATCATCGATCAGTGCCAGATGCAGGCCCGTGACTTTTTCTGGTGCAGAACACTCAAATGCACCTCTGAGGTTGTGTTTCCGCTGTTGCGCAGTCAGTCCTTGTTGGGTATGGGTAGCTTGTACTCTCTTCAGCGTAGCGCTAAGCATTGGGCAGCCCAACGTTCGGGCCATAGGCCGGGCCAGCTCCAGCGCTTGATTAAAACCACGTTGCGCCTGGCGCTTGCGATGCAAGGGCATGGGTATAAGGGCGTCAGGTAAAGCGTGCTGCTGTTCCTGATAGGCAAAACTGACGTAATCGGCTAATAGATGAGCGAGAAGGCGGCCGTAGATCAATTGCTTGTGATATTTGAAAGCAGGCACCAGGCTATCCAGCGGGAAACGGTACAGAAACGGGCAAATGACTTGAGAGTAGGCGGGGGGATGCTGCTGACACTGGCCGCACAGTTGCCCGGCAAACGGTAGTGGCAACGCACACTGCCGGCAGCGGCTACCGAGCCAGGGCAAATCCCGTCGGCAGGGCTCGCAGAGTCCGTGCTGTACAGACGCGTCAGTGCTCAAGCATAGCAGGCAGCGGCCTGGTTGCTTGTTATTCAGCCAGTTGTAAACCTTGGTGATGTGCAATGGTTGACAGCCTCCCTGCCATCGCTATCATGCGTGCATAGCTCAAATATAGATGGTTGTTCATCCCCATTCAGGATTCTATTCATGACAGTTTCATCCTTGACCGCTTCAGTCACCCGTCATAACTGGAAACCAGCCGAAGTGCTGGCGCTGTTTCGTCAGCCCTTCAATGATCTGATGTTCCAGGCGCAAACCGTACACCGCCAGCACTTCGATGCCAACCGGGTGCAAGTGTCTACTCTATTGTCGATCAAGACCGGCGCCTGCCCGGAAGACTGCAAGTACTGCCCGCAGTCAGGTCATTACAACACCGGGCTGGACAAGGAAAAGCTGCTGGAAGTCCAGAAGGTGCTGGATGAAGCTGTTGCCGCCAAGAAGATTGGCGCAACCCGCTTCTGCATGGGCGCAGCCTGGAAGCATCCGTCTGACAAGGATATGCCCTACGTACTGGAGATGGTCAAGGGGGTACGCAAGCTGGGCCTTGAGACCTGCATGACCCTGGGCAAGCTGACCAAGGAACAGACGCGCGAGCTCGCCGAAGCTGGGTTGGATTACTACAACCACAACCTGGACACTTCACCTGAATTCTACGGCAAGATCATTACCACCCGGACCTTCGGTGACCGTCTGGAAACCCTGTCTTACGTTCGCGACGCCGGCATGAAGATTTGTTCCGGTGGCATTCTCGGCATGGGTGAGTCTTTGGAAGATCGCGCCGGCCTGTTGATCCAACTGGCGAATTTGCCCGAGCACCCGGAAAGCGTGCCGATCAACATGCTGGTCAAGGTCAAGGGCACGCCGCTGGAAAATGAAGCCGATGTGGATCCCTTCGATTTCATCCGTACTCTGGCCGTGGCTCGCATCATGATGCCGAAGTCTCACGTGCGTTTGTCCGCTGGCCGTGAACAGATGAACGAGCAGACCCAGGCGCTGGCGTTCTTCGCCGGGGCCAACTCGATCTTCTACGGCGACCGTCTGCTGACCACGTCCAACCCGCAGGCCGAGAAAGATATGCGTCTGTTCGATCGTCTGGGCATCAAGCCTGAAGAGCGCGAAGAGCACGACGACGAGGTTCACCAGGCGGCCATCGAGCAGGCGTTGGTGGAACAGCGCGACAGTGAACTCTTTGTTAATGCGGCGGGCTGAGTAACAGCAGCGGCAAGCTTTCAGCGACAAGCGGCAAGCTGAGGGTGCAGTCAGCATCCTCGGTCTGTCATCTATTCAATCGGTAATATGCACGGCTGCTTGCTGCTTGAGGCTGGCCGCTCGCAACTCGCCGCCTGCAGCTGCGTGAGCCCTATGTCCTTCAATTTATCGTCCCGTCTCGCTGAGCGCCGTGCGGCGCATCTGTACCGCCAACGGCCGCTGCTTGAGTCACCGCAAGGTGTGCGCGTAGTGGTCGACGGTCAGCCATTGCTGGCGTTTTGCAATAACGATTATCTGGGCCTGGCCAGTCATCCTGCGGTGATTGAGGCGTTTGTCCAGGGCGCGCGGCGCTGGGGCGTGGGTGGTGGCGCTTCGCATCTGGTGGTGGGGCATAGTCAGCCGCACCATGAGCTGGAAGAGGCATTGGCCGAGTTTACCGGGCGGCCGCGGGCGCTACTGATGTCCAATGGCTATATGGCCAATCTAGGTGCGGTCACTGCGCTGGCAGGGCAGGGCGACACGGTGCTGGAAGACCGACTCAATCATGCCTCTTTGCTGGACGCCGGCCTGCTTAGCGGCGCGCGCTTTTCCCGTTTTCTGCATAACGACATTCCTAGTCTTGAAGGTCGGCTCGACAAGGCACAGGGCAACACGCTGGTGGTCACGGACGGCGTATTCAGCATGGATGGGGATCTGGCTGATTTGCCTGGCATCTGTGCTAGCGCCAATAAGCGTGGAGCCTGGGTGATGGTCGATGACGCACATGGCTTTGGTTGTCTGGGCAACAATGGCGGCGGGATCGTTGAACATTTCGGCCTCAGCCTGCAGCAGGTGCCCGTGCTGATCGGCACCTTGGGTAAGGCGTTCGGCACCGCAGGCGCCTTTGTCGCGGGTAGCGACGAGTTGATCGAGACCCTTATCCAGTTCGCGCGGCCGTATATCTACACCACCAGCCAGCCTCCGGCAGTTGCCTGCGCCACCCTGCGCAGCCTGCAATTGCTGCAGGGTGAGCATTGGCGCCGGGAGCGCCTGGCGCAGCTGATTGCGCAGTTCCGCATTGGTGTGACCGATATCGGCCTGCAACTGATGAACAGCCCCACACCGATCCAACCTATTCTGGTGGGTAGCAGCGAACGTGCGTTGGCGCTGTCCGCTGCATTGCGCCAGCAGGGGATTCTGGTCACCGCCATTCGCCCGCCGACAGTACCGAGCGGCACCGCGCGCCTGCGGGTAACGCTCAGCGCCGCGCATAGCGAAGATGACGTCAACCAGTTGCTGGACGCCTTGAAACGCGCCGTGGCGCAATTACCTGAGGCCCAAGATGCTTAACATTACCCTTTTACCTGGCTGGGCTCTTGCCCCCACGGCGATGCAGCCTCTGGCCAAGGCGCTGGGCCAGAGGCTGCCTGAGTGGTGCATCCAGACTCCGGCTTTGCCAGCGCTGCAACTTTCTACGCTGGAAAGTGATCTGGCTATACTGGCCGAGCAACTGCCGCCGGGCGTACTGGTGGGCTGGTCACTGGGCGGTATGCTCGCGGTGCAACTGCAGCGGCGTTTTCCGCAGCGTTTCAGCCACGTGGTGACCATCGCCAGCAATGCCTGCTTTGTGATGCGCAAGGACTGGGCCGCAGCCATGCCAGCCGAGACTTTCAAGGCATTCTTGAACGATTTCCGCGCCGCGCCAGAGAAAATCCTCAAGCGCTTCGCCCTACTGGTTGCCCAGGGCAGTGAACAACCGCGAACCCTGGCACAAACACTGGAATGGGACAGCGCCGCAGCGGATCAGCGTCTGCATGCGCTGGCTTTGCTCGGTGTGCTGGACAGCCGAGCAGCGTTGAAGGCTTCGACCGCAGCCAGCCTGCACTGTTTTGGCGGGCGCGATGCGTTGGTGCCGGTGGCGGCTGCTCACGCGCTTGCACAAATGCAGCCTCGTCTGCAGGTCGCAATTCACGATCAGGCCGGCCATGCGCTGCCTTTGGAGCAATCTGAGTGGCTGGCCGAGCGTATTGCCGGGTTTCTGGGTCAGCGAGATGACTGAGGTGGCCATCGACAAACGTCGGGTGGCTGAATCCTTCAGCCGCGCCGCGAGTTCCTATGATCAGGCGGCGGAATTTCAGCGCCAAGTAGGCACCAACTTGCTGGCGCGTTTGCCGGAGCGCTTCGCGCCACGGGCGATTATCGATCTGGGCTGTGGCACTGGCTATTTCACCCGTGCCTTGACACGGCGCTACCAGCAACCTGTCATCGGGCTGGATCTGGCTGAAGGCATGCTGCGCTTTGCCAGTGCACAATCTGCTATTGCTCCGTCCGGTTATGCTAGCTCCTGGGTTGTAGCCGATGCGGAAGCCCTGCCGCTCAAACCCGAGTCACTGGATCTGATCTTTTCCAGTCTGGCGCTGCAATGGTGTCCGGATCTGGGGCGGGCTTTAGCTCAGGCTGCGCAAGCACTGCGCCCTGGCGGCTGCCTGGCGTTGTCTACACTGGTCAAAGGCACGCTGACGGAGCTGCGGCAGGCCTGGCAGACGGTTGATGGTTTTGTGCACGTCAACCGCTTTATGGCTGTGGAAGACCTGCAGCAATTACTGGCGACGGCCGGCTTTGGTCGTTGGCGCTGTGAACTAGAAGCACATGTATTGCATTACGCGCAGCTCAGCGGGCTTACCCAGGAGTTGAAAGCGCTAGGTGCGCATAACCTCAATCCGGGGCGTCCGGGAGGCCTGACCGGACGTACCCGCTTGCGCGCGCTGACCCAGGCCTATGAAGCTTTCCGTCAGCCCTCCGGCTTGCCGGCTACCTACCAGGTGGCCCAGATTCTAATGTTCAAGGAGGAGTCCTAACATGGCTCAACGTTTCTTCATTACGGGCACCGACACCGAAATAGGTAAAACTACAATTGCCTGTGGCCTGCTGTTTGCGGCCAAACAGGCGGGCCTGACCACCGCTGCTGCCAAGCCGGTTGCGGCCGGGTGTGATGACGCGGGGGAGGGTCTACGCAATGAAGATGCGCTGGCGCTGCAGGCTCAGTGCCAGCCGGCATTGGCTTACGAGCTGATCAATCCGATCGCACTGAGATCCGCCATAGCTCCGCACATTGCTGCCCTTGAAGAGGGCGTGCCCTTGACTGTGGAGCTACTGGCTGGTGGTTGCCTTCAGGTATTTGATCGTAATGCTGAGCTGACCCTGGTCGAGGGGGCAGGTGGCTGGCGCGTACCCCTGAATGATGAACAGACCCTGGCAGACCTCGCCAAGGATTTGAATATCCCGGTGGTGATGGTGGTAGGCATGAAGCTCGGTTGTATCAACCATGCGATATTGACCGCCGAGGCGATCGCCGCCGATGGGTTGACGCTGGCGGGCTGGGTAGCCAACCAGGTCGATCCGCATATGAGCCGTCCGTCGGAAAACCTGGCGACCTTGCGCCTGCAGCTCAAGGCGCCGTGCCTGGGTTTTGTGCCCTGGATGGAGGAGCCGTCGGCCGCTGCTGTTGCCGCCTACCTGGATCTGGCGCCATTGGTCTGAACCAGGCCGTTCGGACTGACCGGTGGCGGTACTTGCTGTAGTGGCTTTGTGCTTTAATAGAGTTAACCGTATTCATTGAGGGTAATCCCCATGGCTTCACTCGACCTGATGTCAGCCGGACTGAATAGTGTTCGCCAGGGACAGTACCGCGCCAATACCGCCGCTGCTGAGATCGCTCGTATGGGCGTCCAGCCGGACCCCGCTGCTTCCCAGGCTATTCCGCTACAACCTGCCAATGGGCAGCCTGCAGCAACTACTGCAGTGGATAGCAATCGGCCGGTGAATCTGGTGGCAAGCCTGGTCGAGTTGCAATTGTCCCAGCGTGAAGTAGAAGCGGGTGCCTCCATGATTGATACAGCAGATGAAGTGCTCGGCACGCTGCTGGACGTTACTGCCTGATCTGCAAGGCCCCCTCGGGTGAATAACCTTGGTGTTTCTTCTGTATTCTCAGGCATTGCTGCCGCCTACCCGCGTGTGGCTGGCGCCGCGGCTGCTGCCTCTGCTAGCGGTCCTGCGGCCACTGCTGCCACAGCAACGAGCCCGATAGCACAGGAGGTTGTGCCGGGCGCTGGGCAGAGCGGGGCACTGCCAACCAATGCCGCCAGTCCTTCTGATGAATCCGCTGCCGACAGTCAAGCTGAGCAGCAAGCCCAGATACAGCGTCAGCTCAGCCAGGTCGAAGCGGAACTGTTGCGCGTCAGACAAACAGAGATACGTGAGCTGGCCAGCCGTGACCGGGAAGTGCGTACTCATGAGCAGGCGCACAAGGCGGTGGGCGGTCAATATGCCGGTGCCGTCAGTTACAGCTATGAGCGCGGACCGGATGGGCGCTTATATGCAGTGGGTGGTTCGGTAGCCATTGATACGGCTCCCGTACCCGGCGACCCGGCAGCCACGCTGCAAAAGTTGCAGCAGGTTCAGCGCGCCGCACTGGCCCCTGCGCAACCCTCCGCGCAGGATATTGCCGTAGCGGCACAGGCGGCGCAGGCCATGGCTCAAGCGCGCGGCGAGCTGGCGACCGAAACGGTGGATGCCTCCACCGGCGAAGATGATGCAGCGACGGTTATTCGCGATCGGACAGCAGCCACTGCAGATGCCGACAAGAGCCTCGCGGTCTATCGGCAGGTAAGTGCTGCAGACAGCCCCGCTGGCGGCTCCGCCAGCCCGTCAGTGCAAACTTGGGCCTGAGCTGTCCCGGGCTGTTGTTTATCCCACATGTATTGCTTCCTGCCGCCGTTGATCCTTTCCTCTCTGGTCCTTCCCAGTTACAAATTTTTTCTGACCCTCCGGCACACAAAGAGTTGACATCATTTGCGCGTAAACGTATGTTTCAAACGTCTGTTTGAATCAGCTGCTGATGTAGTCTTAGATGAACTGCCGAATGTAGCGCCCAACCGCAGCCTCGATGCTGCTCTTGAATCCCGTTATAACCGTTGAGGTCAAGTACCATGCCCGATTACAAGGCTCCCCTGCGTGACATCCGCTTCGTCCGTGACGAACTGCTGGGTTATGAAGAACACTACAAGAGCCTGCCAGGCTGTGAAGATGCCACGCCGGATATGGTCAACGCCATTCTGGAAGAGGGCGCCAAATTCTGTGAAAACGTCATTGGGCCGCTCAATCGCGTAGGCGACACTGAAGGTTGTACCTGGAGCGCTGAAGGCGTCAAGACGCCCACCGGTTTCAAGGAAGCTTATCAGCAATACGTTGAAGGCGGCTGGCCGAGCCTGGCGCATGATGTCGATCACGGCGGTCAAGGTTTGCCTGAGTCTCTAGGTCTGGCGATCAGTGAAATGATCGGTCAGGCCAACTGGTCCTGGGGCATGTACCCCGGTCTGTCCCATGGTTGCATGAACACCATCTCCACCCATGGCACTGACGATCAGAAGCACACTTACCTGACCAAGCTGGTATCGGGTCAGTGGACCGGCACCATGTGCCTGACCGAGTCGCATTGCGGTACTGATCTGGGCATGCTGCGCACCAAGGCCGAGCCACAGGCCGATGGCAGCTACAAGCTGAGCGGCACCAAGATCTTCATCTCCTCGGGTGAGCACGATATGGCCGAGAACATCGTCCACATCGTACTGGCGCGTCTGCCCGATGCACCGGCGGGTACCAAGGGTATCTCCTTATTTATCGTGCCGAAGTTCCTGCCGGATGCTAATGGCGAGAACGGTGAGCGTAACGGCGTGAATTGCGGTTCGTTGGAACACAAGATGGGTATTCACGGCAACGCCACCTGCGTAATGAACTTCGACGGCGCCACCGGCTTCCTGATCGGGCCGCCGAACAAGGGCCTGAACGCGATGTTCACCTTTATGAATACCGCCCGCCTGGGCACCGCACTGCAGGGGCTGGCGCATGCCGAGATGGGCTTCCAGGGCGGCATCCAGTATGCCCGTGATCGTTTGCAGATGCGCTCGCTGACCGGTCCTAAGGCGCCGGAAAAGGCTGCTGATCCGATCATCGTGCACCCTGATGTGCGCCGCATGCTGCTGACCATGAAAGCCTTTGCTGAAGGCAACCGGGCGATGGTGTATTTCACGGCCAAGCAGGTCGACATCGTCAAGAACAGCCAAGATGAAGAGCAGAAGAAACAGGCCGATGCGCTGCTGGCCTTCCTGACGCCAATCGCCAAGGCCTTCATGACCGAAGTCGGCTTCGAAGCCGCCAACCATGGCGTGCAAATCTACGGCGGCCATGGCTTTATCGCCGAATGGGGCATGGAGCAGAACGTCCGTGACGCACGTATCTCCATGCTTTATGAAGGCACCACCGGTATCCAGGCGCTGGATTTGCTGGGTCGCAAAGTGCTGATGACTCAAGGCGAGGCGCTGAAGTGCTTCACCAAGATCGTGCACAAGTTCTGCCAGAATCAGGAAGGCAACGACGCCATCAAGGAATTCGTCACGCCGCTGAATCAGTTGAACAAAGAGTGGGGCGAGCTGACCATGAAGGTCGGTATGGCTGCCATGAAAGACCGCGAAATGGTCGGTGCTGCGTCCGTGGACTACTGCATGTACTCCGGTTACGCCTGCCTGGCCTACTTCTGGGCTGACATCGCTCGCGTAGCGGCCGAGAAGCTGGCGGAAGGTACCTCTGACGAGGCTTTCTACCAGGCCAAGCTGCAGACCGCGCGCTTCTACTTCCAGCGCATCCTGCCGCGCACTCGCATGCACGTTGATGCGATGCTGTCAGGCGCCGACAACCTGATGGACATGCCGGAAGAGAACTTCGCTCTGGGCTACTGATCGCTTCGGTTGTTGTACTGATCAAGGCCGCTCCCATAAGGGGCGGCCTTTTTTATTGAGTGAATTTCAACTGTTTGCGCTATTAGCGGGCCAAACGCATTCCGCTGAACTGCCAGCGGGCCTGGGCGGGAAAGAAATTGCGATAACTATGCCGCGCATGCCCCGGCGGTGTGGCTAGCGAGCTGCCGCGCAGGACCATCTGACTTAGCATAAACTTGCCGTTGTATTCGCCCACCGCACCAGCCGCCGGTTGATAGCCGGGGTAGGCGAGGTAGGCGCTGTTGGTCCATTGCCAGACTTCAGCATGCAGCCCCGGCAGGGTGTCCGATTGCGCGGCCAGCTCCCACTCAGCTTCAGTGGGCAGGCGTGCTCCAGCCCAGCGTGCATAAGCATCTGCTTCGTAGAAACTGATATGGCAGACCGGTGCCTGATGGTTTAGCGGCACTCTTCCATGCAGAGTAAACACACTCCAGCCTTGTGCATCGTGCTGCCAGTAAAGCGGCGCCTGCCAGCCATGCACGCGGATATGGTCCCAGGCCTCGGCCAGCCACAGCTCCGGCCGACGATAGCCACCATCGAGCATGAACGCCAGATATTCACCATTGCTGACATTGCGCGTGGCTAGCTCGAAGGGTTCCAGCCAGACCCGGTGACTGGGCCGCTCATTATCAAAGCTGAAGCCCGAGCCCTTATGACCTATCTCGATCAAACCGCCCGAATAGGTCTGAAAAGCCGGTCCGTGGTCATCGCCTGCCCGCGGCGACTGGTCAGCAGACTGATCCCGCCAGGCGGGCGCTAGGGGGTTGCAACTGAAATGATGTTTGACGTCAGTGAGTATCAGTTCCTGATGTTGCTGCTCATGCTGGAGGCCCAGTTCAATCAGATCGAACTCGCTGTCGCCGAGGTTGGGTTCAGCAAGCAGGGCCAGCATATGTTGGTCCACATGCTGACGGTACTGGAGAACCCGCTCTAATCCAGGGCGTGAAAGCAGGCCGCGCTCGGCACGCAAGTGACGCTCACCAACGCCAATGTAGTAGGAGTTGAATAGCACCTTGAAGGCTGGATCGAAGGGCGGCGGCGGGCGGTTGGATTCCGCCAGCAAAAAGGTCTCGAAGAACCAACTGGTGTGCGCCAGATGCCATTTTATTGGACTGGCGTCGGGCATGGACTGCAACTGGCAGTCTTCAGCGCTCAAGCCGTCCACCAGGGCCATGCTGTGGGCCCGTACCGCGTTGAATCGGGCTGCTAGGGTGGCCCCGCGGGGGAATGGTTGATGCAGGCTCATGCTTCAGCCAGAAAGACGCCGAACCAGTGCTGCGCATCGGTCCAGTAGTGGTGCCGGCTAAAGCCTGCTTCGGCTAACATGGCGGCGAAATCCGCGGGGGTGTATTTGTATGAATACTCGGTCAAGATGCTTTCCCCCTGATCAAAATGCCTCACGCTGCCTGCACCCAGGCTGACGTCGTGGTGCTTTTGCGATACCAGGCGCATTTCGATACGGCTGTCGAACTCATTGAAAACCGCATCGTGCCTGAAGTTTTCGAGCAGGAAATTGGCATGCAGTTCCCGGTTGACGACTTTAAGTACATTCAGATTGAAGGCCGCCGTCACGCCCTCGCGGTCGTCATAGGCTGCTTCAAGTACGTCTCGGGACTTAATCAGATCAACCCCGATCAGTAGTTTGCCATGCTCGCCACAGTGCTCGCGGATGCGTCGCAGCAACTGCAGCGCTTCCGCCCTGGCGAAGTTACCTATCGAGGAGCCGGGGTAGAAAAAAACCGGAGGTGACAGCGGTTGTTCAGACAGTAGATCGCGCAATTCCAGCGCCTGGGTAAAGTCGCTGACCACGCCAATACATTCAACGCCAGGGTGGCTGATGGCTATCTTGGCCAGTGAGTGCTGGAGAAAATCGGCGGCAATATCGACGCCGACCAGCCGCGAGGGCTGCACCTTGTCCAGCCATTTTCTGGACTTGGAGCAGTCGCCGCAGCCCAGATCGATCCATTGCGCGCAGCTAGGCAAGACTGCGGCTATTTCAGCGCCACAGTGGCTGAGAATCGTGGCTTCGGTACGCGTCGGATAATATTCGTCGAGTTCACAGATATGGGTGAAGAGTTCGCAGCCAACATCATCGTAGAAGTATTTTGAATCGATACGTGCGGCAGGGTGTAGAAGGTGTTGGCGGAGGAGGTGATGCTCCCTGGTGTGATCTTCCACCAGGGTATTTTCCAGACGTGGCGCGGCGAGGGCTGGGGTCACGGTCAGATCCTGTGCGTTGTGGGCTCAGAATCTGAAAGCTAGCAGTATGTTCGGGCTTTCGCCAATCGGTCGGACGACAGGTCGTACAGTGGGCTTTGCGCAGAAACGGTCCGGGTACTGCTATTACAGGTCGGTTTCCACGGTCTCGCGAATCAACTTGAACAGCTTGCGCGCGGCGGCGGGTGGTTTGTTTTCTGCGGCTTCCTTGCTGGCCTGACGTACCAGTTGACGCAGCGTCTGGCGTTCGGTTTGCGGGTAGGCGCTCATAAAAGCTTCTTGTTCTTCGGCACTGCCGGTCAGTAGCCGGTCACGCCAGCGCTCCATCTGGTGAAAGTGCTGGGCGTGAGCTTGAGTGCTGCTGTCCAGACGATCGATATGGGCGCGGATGGCGTCTATGTCCTGATCTTTCATCAACTTGCCGACAAAGCTCATATGGCGCTTGAGCGCACCACGGGCGGTGTGCTTGGGAGCTTCCTCGAGAGCAACACGCAACTCTTCGGTTAGCTCGAGCTTCTGCAACTGGGCCGGTTTGAGCTCGAGCAGGCGGCGGCCAAGATCACGCATCTCCTGAAGCTCACGCTTGACCTGAGTTTTGCTGATGCCTTCTTCGTACTGTTCGTCGTCGTAAAACTCTGTCATGGTCACCTCGTTGCGGCCCGGCTGCGGGTACGTTTAATGCACTATGATACCCGTTCACAGCAGCGCTGTCCGGGGTACAATGCCCGCCCGAGAGGAGATTACATGATCCAGATCCAACCCGCCCAACACGAAGACCCCGAAGCCCTGCGCGCCGAACTGGAGCAACGGGTCGCCTTTATTCTGGACGAATCGCGCCGTTTAGGCGCGACCGCCTGTGAGGTGGGTGTCAGCCAGAATACCGGCTTGTCGGTAGGGGTGCGCCAGGGTGAGGTTGAAACGGTCGAGTTCAATCGTGACCAGGGTTTCGCGATCACGCTGTACGCAGGGCAGCGCAAGGGCTCGGCAAGCACCTCGGACACTTCCGATGAGGCCATTCGTTCGGCTATCGAAGCGGCAATGGGTATCGCCCGGCACGCCTCCGAAGACAGCTTTGCTGGATTGGCGGCGGCGGAATTAATGGCCACCGAGTTACCGAATCTGGATTTGTATCACCCCTGGGCGCTGACGGCCGAGCAAGCGATTGAGCGCGCTTTGACTTGCGAAGCGGCGGCACTGCAAATGGACCCGCGGTTAACCAGTGACAGCGCTAATGTCAGCAGTCAGCAGGGTTGCCGGGTGTATGGCAACAGTAACGGTTTTATCGGCAGTGCGTTGGGTACTCGGCACAGTGCTTCTGCGGTCATGATCGTCGCCTCAGAGCAGGGTATGCAGCGCGACTACTGGTATGGCGTCGACCGGATGGCCGCTCAACTCCCGAGCCCGGAAGCCCTGGGGCGCAAAGCTGCAGAGCGCACCCTGGCCCGGCTGGGCACGCGCTCGATCAAGACCGCTAAGCTACCGGTGCTCTTTGCTGCTGATCAGGCTGCCGGTCTGCTTGGGCATTTGATCGGTTCTATCGCAGGCGGCGCAGTTTATCGCCAGTCGACCTTCCTGCTGGATGCCATGGGGAAGCCGGTCTTTCCAGACTGGGTGACCATCGACGAACGTCCCTATATGCCACGTGCGCTAGGCAGCTCGGCGTTTGACGGTGACGGCCTGGCGACGCGCGAGCAGGCCTTTATCGATAACGGTGTGCTGCGCAGTTGGGTGCTGGGCACTTACTCCGCACGCAAGCTGAAACTGCCGAGCACCGCCAATGCCGACGGTGTGCACAATTTGCATGTGACCAGTAACGCCGGCGATCTACCGGCCCTGCTGAAGGAGATGGGCACCGGTTTACTGGTCACCGAGCTGATGGGGCAGGGCATCAATGGGGTTACCGGTGATTATTCCCGCGGAGCGGGTGGCTTTTGGGTGGAGAATGGTGAAATCCAGTTCCCGGTTCAGGAAGTGACTATCGCCGGCAATCTGAAGGACATGTTCGCCAATTTGCGCTGTGTTGGCTCTGATATCGAGCGTCGGGGTAACAACTTGACCGGGAGCTGGCTAGTGGACGGGATGACGGTGGGCGGCGAGTAAAACCAGCCGCAAGTCGCAAGCAAAACTCTGGGTTTGGGATTTGTAGATCTGGTTGGCAAGGTCCACTTGGATTCCCGCCTGCGCGGGAATGACGGGTGTGAGCCCGGGAATGACGGGAGGTGGGTGGGGTGGAAGGGCGTTGGGCTATTCCCCCTCCCCAAAATAATCCCCGATCAGCGCTAGTAGTTCTTCCATGGCTTGGTCGGCTTCGTCGCCTTCGCAACTGATGCAGACTTCCGAGTCTTTGCTCGCGGCCAGCATCATGACTTGCATAATGCTTTTGCCGTCGACCAGCTCCGCTTCACTGCCGCCAATCTTCACTTGGCAACCATAACGGTTGGCGACCCCAACGAATTTGGCGGCGGCGCGCGCGTGCAGGCCGAGCTTGTTGATGATTTGTACGCGGGTAGTAGGCATTGTCAGGGCAGGTCGCGGTGGCGGATCAGCAGGTTCGGAATGCTCGCGGAAAGCTCTTTTACCAACCGCTCAGTGAGGTACACCGAACGGTGATGGCCACCAGTGCAGCCGATGGAGATGGTCATGTAGCTGCGTTCGCCGGCGGCGTAGCGCGGCAGCCACTTGTTGAGGAACTGGTGGATATCCTCGTACATCTCCTGTACCTCGGGCTGGGCCTGGAGGTACTCACTAATTTGCTGATCACGTCCCGAATAAGGTCTCAGCTCGGCTTTCCAATAGGGGTTTGGCAGGCAGCGCACATCGAATACCAGATCGGAGTCCACTGGCACGCCGCGCTTGAATCCAAAAGACTGGATCATCACCGAGGTGCTGCTGGACTGGCTGCCGAGCAAGCGTTGCTTGAGCAGGTCGCGCAGTTGGTACAGATTCAGGTGGCTGGTATCGATTTTCAGACTGGCTAGATCGATAATCGGCTCTAGCAGGCGCAGCTCTGCGGCGATCGCCTCGCCCAGCGAATAGGTACCATTGGTCAGCGGGTGCTTGCGACGGGTTTCAGAGAAACGTTTGATCAATACTTCATCAGTCGCGGCGAGAAACAGGATATCGCAATGCACCCCGGCTTCACGTACCTGTTTAAGTAACTCCGGAAAGCGTTCCAGATCGCTGGGTAAATTGCGCGCATCAATGCTGATGGCTACTTTGGGCAGGTTAAGCCCGGTGTTTTCGGCGTTGTTGACTTGGCGAGCAAGCTCCGGCAGCAGCCCCGCCGGCAGGTTGTCGATGCAGTAATAGCCGTTATCTTCCAGCAGATGCAGAGCGGTACTTTTGCCGGAGCCGGAACGGCCGCTGACGACTACCAGGCGCATAGGTCAGCTCCCGCTATCGTCAGCGGTCATGATCTTGTAAAGACTCTCAGCGTCTGGCGCATTGCGCAGGGCTTCGCGCAGACTGGCTTGATCCAGTTTGCTGGCCAGCATTTTGAGAATCTGCAGATGTTGTTCAGTGGCTTCCTGGGGCACCAGCAATACGAAAATCAAGTCAACCGGCTCGCCATCGAGCGCGTCATAGTCGATCTTGGAGTCTAGTTGCAGTAATGCGCCGACGGCCTTGTGGCAACCCTCCAGCCGGCAATGGGGAATGGCAATACCATTTCCGAAGCCAGTGGAGCCCAGTTTCTCTCTGGCAATCAGGCTTTCGTAGATGCTGTCTGGATCAAGATGGCTATGCTGGGCAACCAGCTTGCCAATCAGCTCCAGGACGCGCTTTTTTGAAACCCCTTGCACACCAGCAAAGGTGCGCTCGGGGGTCAGTATATGATCAATTTGCATAATGATGCGCAGTGTCTACCTTAGCGGTCGTTGACGCCCTGTTGGCGATTAAGGGTCTTTTCCTTGAACTTGATCAGTTGTCGATCAAGTTTGTCGGTCAGCAAGTCGATAGCTGCGTACATGTCAGTATGTTCGGCATTGGCAACCACTTCGCCGCCAGCAACATGCAGGGTTGCTTCGGCTTTCTGTCGGAGTTTTTCCACTTCCAGCGTTACTTGTACGTTGGTTATCTTGTCGAAGTGCCGTTCGAGACGGGACATTTTCTCGTTAACGTAATCGCGCATTGCATCGGTGATGTCTAATTGATGACCACTGAGGTTCAGTTGCATACGACTTCTCCTGATTGGCTTCAAATAACGGGGTGCCAAGTCGACGCCCCATGGTGTGCCGCCTGCTTTTACTCTATTCGTAGTCCCGGGCCGGCTAGATAAGCCGTTTGCGTTCGCTCGAAGGCGCTATGCTGAGCGACTCGCGGTATTTGGCAATGGTTCTGCGGGCGACATCAATGCCCTGTTCTTCCAGTAAACCAGCGATCTTGCTGTCGCTCAATGGTTTCTTCGGGTTTTCTGCAGCAACCAGCTTTTTGATCAGCGCACGAATGGCGGTTGAGGAAAACTCGCCGCCGTCGGAGGTGCCGACATGGCTGGAGAAGAAGTACTTCAGCTCGAAGATTCCCCGCGGGGTGTGCATGTATTTCTGGGTTGTCACACGCGAAATAGTAGACTCGTGCATCCCTACTGCTTCGGCGATATCGTGCAGCACCAGAGGCTTCATTGCCTCTTCGCCGTGTTCGAGAAAGCCGCGCTGGTGCTCGACGATCTGCGTGGCCACTTTCATCAGCGTCTCGTTACGACTCTGCAGGCTCTTGATAAACCAGCGAGCTTCCTGCAGGTGATTGCGCAGGTAGGTATTGTCCTGGCTCGAATCCGCCCGGCGGACCATGGACGCATAATGATTATTGACCCGTACCTTGGGTACTGATTCCTGATTCAGTTCGACAATCCAGCGTTTGTTATCACGGTGCACAATAACATCAGGTATGACGTATTCAGGCTCGCCTGAGGCAATCTCCGAACCTGGCCGAGGGTTCAATGTCTGGATAAGGCTGATCGCACGGCTAAGCTGGTCTTCTTTCAAGCGCGTGCGACGCATCAGTTGCGTAAAGTCGCGGCTACCCAGTAGCTCCAGGTGATCCTTGACGATCTTCTGAGCCTGCTCAAGCATCGGCGTGTCTTTCGGCAGTTGGCGCAGCTGCAGGCTGAGGCATTCACTCAGGTTGCGTGCGCCTACGCCTACTGGCTCGAATTGCTGGATCCGGTGCAAGACCATTTCTACTTCGTCCAGCTCGACTTCGAGCTCCGGATCAAGCGAGGCGAGGATCTCTTCCAGAGATTCATCCAGGTAACCGTCAGCATTGATTGCATCGATCAGTGACAGGGCAATCAATTGGTCAGTTTCAGACAATGGGATCAGGTTGAGCTGCCATTCCAGGTGGCTCTGCAAGGTCTCTCCCGAGCCGGTACGCGCGGTAAAGTCCCATTCATCGTCATCCTGGCTGGGTAGCGAGCTGGCCGACGTCTGGTAGACGTCGTCCCATTGCGTGTCGACCGGAAGTTCGCTGGGAATTTGTTCGTTCCAATTGCCTTCTTCCTCCGCCTGACTGTGTTGCTCGATGGCGTCCATTGCCACTGGCTCGGGCAGGGTGACCGCCGGGGCGTCATCCTTGTCCGCGCCATTTGCTTGGTTTGGGGGATAGTCATCGTCACCGTCGTCAGCCATTTCCAGCATGGGATTGGCTTCCAGTGCTTCCTGCACCTCTTGTTGGAGGTCCAGGCTGGATAGCTGCAACAGTCGGATGGCTTGCTGCAACTGCGGCGTCATCGTCAGTTGCTGACCCATCTTGAGGACGAGCGAGGGTTTCATGTCTGGGCGTATTACCTTATGCGCAAAGTTGATTCGATGCCGCTGATTGGCAGGATTTTAGCATGCCTGAATTCCTGGCAGATTCACAGGCGGAAGGCGTGGCCAAGATAAACGTCCTTGACTGTCTGGTTGGCCAGAACGGTTTCGGCATCACCTTCGGCAATGATGTGCCCGTCATTGACAATGTAGGCCTTATCGCAGATATCCAATGTTTCACGCACGTTATGGTCCGTGATCAATACACCAATACCCTTGCTTTTCAGATGCTTGATGATTTGCTTGATGTCATTGACGGAAATGGGATCCACGCCGGCAAAGGGCTCATCAAGCAAAATGAATTTGGGCTCAGTGGCCAGTGCTCGGGCAATCTCGGCGCGGCGCCGCTCACCGCCGGAGAGGCTCATGCCGAGGCTGCCGGCCAGATGATGGATATGAAACTCGCGCAGCAGCGACTCCAGCGCCTCGGCGCGGCCTTGTTTATCCAGGTCCTTGCGCGTTTGCAGAATAGCCATGATGTTGTCAGCCACACTGAGCTTGCGGAAGATTGAGGCTTCCTGCGGCAGGTAGCCGATACCCTGGCGTGCCCGGCCGTGCATGGGCAGCTTGGTGACATCCACGCCGTTGACCAGAATAGTGCCCTCGTCAGCTTTGACCAGACCGACGATCATGTAGAAACAGGTCGTTTTGCCCGCGCCGTTAGGGCCGAGCAGGCCGACTATCTCGCCGCTGTTGATAGAGACCGACACATCGCGCACGACCTTGCGAGATTTGTAGGCCTTGGCCAGGTGGCGCGCTTCTAGTGTGGTCATGGCGTGGCCGGTTCACTGCGCTTGCGTGGTTGAATCAGGATTTCTATCCGGTCTTGCTGCGCGCCGGTCCCGCCGGCGCTGGCCGCGCGACCCGCGTCGACTACCTGGCGGTTGATGTCGTAGCTGATGTACTCGCCCTGAAAGGTGTTGCCTTGCTGTTCCAAAAAGGCCTTCTCGATCAATACCACGCGGTCTTCATCAGCGTGGTACTCGATCGTCTGGCCGCGCGCGTCGACCGGAGAGCCGTCCGCAGGTGTCTGCTTGTAGGTGGCGGGTGTGCCCTGGCTGACAATTTTGCTGACGGCCCCTTCAGCATCAGTATTCAGCGTTACGCGGTTGCCGGTCAGGCGCATGCTGCCCTGGGTAATGATCACGTCGCCGTTATAGACTGCGGTGTTGCTGCGGTCATCCAGCGTGGCGCTGTTGGCCTGAATACGGATGGGCTGGTCGCGGTCCGCAGCGAAACCTGTCGCAGACACAGCAAGCCCCAGTACCAGGGCAGCTAAGCCCAGGGATTTAACGAACCTCATGGTGGCCCCTTACGGTGGACAGCAGCTCGAGGCGGCCGTCGTTAAGATAAACTTGCATGCCGACGGCAGTAGTCACGTTGTCGGCATCCTCAATTCTAACGCTTTGTGCGGTTTCGGCATAATCCCGAGCAGGAAAAAGGGTCAATGCTTCGGTGGTCATGCGCCGGCTGGGCTGGGCAGGATCCTGACTTTGCAGTAGAACGTTCTGGGTCAGCTCGACGCGGTCACCATTTTCAGTGATGACGCCATGATCTGCTTCGAGCAGCCAAGGCTCTGCCGCCTCTCCCCGGTAAAACATCAGGCGGGGCTTTTCCATCACCGTGGCGTCATCACTGCTTTGGTGGGTGGCCCTGAGGCTGGTCAGCTCGTAGGCTGGCGTGCCTTGTTCGTTGAGCATGCGTATGCGATTGTTTTCCATGAAGAAATCAGGCTGGTCTGGATCGCTGATGCGCAGATTTCCATCAAAGCTGGCGGGGCGAATATTGAAGTAGCCGACCGATACGCCGATGACCACAGTCAAACCCACCAGTAGCGCAGTGAGCAGATAGCGGGGGATGTTTGGAAGGCCGGCCATTACAGGTACGCCGCCCTGGCCGCTTCCAGAGTGCCTTGGGCAAACATGATCAGCTCGCAGAATTCGCGTGCTGCACCCGCTCCGCCAGAGGCCCGGGTAATACCGTGGGCATGCTCACGCACAAAGCTGTCAGCATTAGCCACCGCTATCCCCAGGCCAACGCGACGCATGACCGGTAGATCGGGCAGGTCATCGCCGAGAAAAGCGATTTGATCGAGCTCGACATCCAGAATGTTACGCAGTTCTGCCAGGGCATTGAGCTTGTCTTCGCGGCCTTGGATAAGATGGCGGATACCCAGATTGGCCGCGCGTTTTTCCACTAAGGGCGACGAGCGGCCACTGATAATGGCGACTTCAACGCCGGAGGCCATAAGCATCTTGATGCCATGCCCGTCCAGGGTATTGAAGGATTTGAATTCGGTGCCGTCCGGCATGAAATACAGCCGACCATCGGTCAGTACGCCATCGACGTCGAATATCGCCAAGCGAATGACGCTGGCACGCCGAA
Source organism: Halopseudomonas pelagia CL-AP6 (assembly GCF_000410875.1). GTDB lineage: Bacteria > Pseudomonadota > Gammaproteobacteria > Pseudomonadales > Pseudomonadaceae > Halopseudomonas > Halopseudomonas pelagia. The sequence goes on along the minus strand of NZ_AROI01000003.1, from coordinate 164,708 downwards.
GCATTTGCTGGTCCATTTGGCTCATACCACCCCTGCGCGCAGAAGATCGTGCATATTGAGTGCGCCCACCGGGCGGTGTTGTGCGTCGACAACGAAAAGACCGCTGATCTTGGCGTCTTCCATCACTTTCAGTGCTTCGGCGGCGAGTATGCCCTGTTGCACCGTCTTACAGTTGCGCGTCATCACCTCGGCAATGCCGGCGCTGCGGATGTCGATGCTCTGGTCTAGTGTGCGGCGCAAATCGCCGTCGGTAAAGATCCCGGCTAATAGACCTTGGTCATCGGTGATGCCAGTGAGGCCTAAACCTTTGCGCGTCATTTCCAGCAGCGCATCGCGCAGAGAAGTGTCTGGCGTGACCAGCGGCATGCTGTCGCCGCCATGCATGATGTCATCGACCAGCAGCAGCAGGCGTCTACCCAGGGTGCCGCCGGGATGTGAAAAGGCAAAGTCCTCGGCGCTGAAGCCGCGGGCTTCAAGCAGGGCAATCGCCAGGGCATCGCCCATGACCAAGGCGGTCGTGGTGCTGGAAGTGGGCGCCAGATTCAGCGGGCAGGCTTCTTGCTCTACACCCGTGTGCAGGTTGGCCAGCGCCGCGCGGGCCATGATGGACTCAGGATTGCCGGTAATACTGATCAGCGGAATGCCCAGGCGCTTCAGTAGGGGCAGCAGGGTAACTACTTCAGCCGTATTGCCAGAATTGGATAGGGCAATGACGACATCCTGACGGGTGATCATACCCATATCGCCATGGCTCGCCTCGCCAGGATGGACAAAAAACGCCGGTGTACCGGTGCTCGCTAGCGTAGCGGCGATTTTTTTGCCGACATGTCCCGATTTTCCCATCCCGGTCACCACTACCCGTCCGGTGCAGGCCATTAACGCGTTGCAGGCGGCGGTGAAGTCCTGGTCAAGCCGCTCCAGCAAGCTGTTGACGGCGTCGCGCTCCATTTCGATGGTGCGCCGGGCAGAGGCTGTGTAGTTGAAATCAGGCATGAAGTATCTTGAGGTAATGGTCGGGCCGCTTAGTATAGCGCCTTGTGCCATCCAACTCACCAATGAGGGTGAGTTGCCGTGGACAGGTCGGCGTTCAGCTTGGAGTCCGGCGGCGCCGGAGCGTTCCAATGCAGTAGCGCAGGCCCCGGAATTTGATGAGTAGATATTGCTCAGAGCGCTAATTGTTTTCCGGTTACTTGGGCTGCCAAGCGCAAACTGGTATATTAGCGCGTCCAAATTGCCCGCCACGTTATGGCAGCTCCGAGAAGCCCGATGCATTTATGACCGACTCTTCAGACTATATAGTTGACCTGAAAAAGGTCACGTTCAGGCGTGATGGACGCCTCATTTTCGATGGGGTCGACATTCGCATCCCGCGCGGAAAAGTGACCGGCATCATGGGTCCCAGTGGCTGCGGCAAGACCACGCTGCTACGGCTGATCGGTGCTCAGTTGCGCCCGGATAGCGGTGAAGTGTTGGTCAATGGTCAAAATATTCCGCAGCTCAAGCGTGAGGAGCTGTTCGATGCGCGCCAGCATATGGGTATGCTGTTTCAGAGTGGCGCGTTGTTCACTGATCTATCGGTATTCGAGAATGTCGCCTTTCCATTGCGCGTGCATACCGACCTGAGTGAAGACATGGTCCGCGATATCGTGTTGCTCAAACTGCAGGCGGTAGGTCTGCGGGGCGCCCATGCGCTTATGCCAGACGAGTTGTCTGGCGGCATGAAGCGCCGGGTGGCGCTAGCACGAGCTATCGCGCTGGATCCCGAACTGATGATGTATGACGAACCTTTCGTCGGTCAGGACCCTATTTCCATGGGCGTGCTGGTGCGGCTGATCCGTTTGCTCAACGATGCGTTGGGCTTGACCAGTATTGTGGTGTCACATGATCTGGCCGAGACCGCGAGTATTGCCGACTATTTATATGTAGTGGGCGATGGCCAAGTGCTGGGCCACGGTAAGCCGGATGACTTGATGCATTCGGACAATCCGCGTATCCGACAGTTCATGCTCGGCGAGCCCGACGGCCCGGTACCTTTCCATTACCCAGCACCGGGCTTTATGGATGATCTGATCGGGGGGAAAGGACAATTATGAAAGCCCTGACTGACAGATTGGCTATGATGGGTGCCTCAGGACTTGGCGTGCTGGAGGCATTGGGTCGCTCAGGTGTATTCCTGTTCCAGGCGCTGTGCGGCCGCTCGAATTTCGGCAGTGGTTGGGCGCTGTTGCTCAAACAGTTATATGCGGTTGGCGTGCTGTCACTAGCGATTATTATTGTGTCCGGGCTGTTTATTGGTATGGTGCTCGCCCTGCAGGGCTTCAATATTCTCAGTACCTACGGCTCGGAACAGGCGGTCGGGCAGATGGTCGCTCTGACATTGCTGCGTGAACTCGGCCCGGTGGTCACCGCACTGCTGTTTGCCGGCCGTGCGGGCTCGGCACTGACTGCCGAAATCGGCTTGATGAAAGCGACTGAGCAGCTATCGAGTCTGGAAATGATTGGCGTGGATCCGCTCAAGTACGTGATTGCGCCGCGCTTGTGGGCAGGGTTTATCTCTATGCCGCTGCTGGCAATGATTTTCTGCGTGGTCGGTATCTGGGGTGGCGCGATGGTTGCCGTGGATTGGCTGGGAGTGTATTCCGGCTCCTACTGGGCCAACATGCAGAACTCGGTCACCTTTTCTGACGATGTGCTCAACGGCCTGATCAAGGCCGTAGTGTTCGCCTTTGTGGTGACCTGGATTGCGGTATTCCAGGGTTATGACTGTGAACCGACGTCCGAGGGTATCAGTCGTGCGACAACGCGCACCGTAGTCTATGCGTCACTGGCTGTTCTCGGCCTGGATTTCATTCTTACAGCGTTGATGTTCTGATCAGCCAAGGAAACCGAACATGCGTACCCGTACTCTTGAATTAACTGTTGGTCTGTTCATTCTGATCGGCATCCTGGCGCTACTGGTGCTGGCGCTGCGCGTCAGCGGACTGACCATGAGCGCGTCGGCAGACAGCTACAAAGTCTATGCTCATTTTGACAACGTGGCGGGCCTGACGCCCCGCGCCAAGGTCACTATGGCGGGGGTCACTATCGGTCAGGTCACGGGCATCGAATTTGACAAGAATCGTTACACCGGCAAGGTTGAGATGGCCATTAATGGCAACATCAATACCCTGCCATCGGACAGTACGGCATCCATTTTAACAGCCGGTCTGCTCGGTGAAAAATATGTAGGTATCAGCGTAGGCGGTGAAGAAACCATGTTGGCAGAGGGAGATCAAATTTATGATACCCAGTCAGCCCTGGTACTTGAGGAACTGATTGGACGTTTCCTGCTCAATACCGTCAGCAAAGAAGATTAATCGGAGATTTACCATGCGTTTACTGACCAACCTATTACTGGCCGTAAGCCTGAGCATTCCGCTGCTGGCTCAGGCAAATGCGGCTACGCCGCAAGAAATTGTGGAAGATACCTCCAGCCGGGTCATGACCGTCTTGGACGCCAATCGTGATACTTACAAGGACGACACGGACGCCTTCATTGAAGGTCTCAATGAAGTGCTGGACCCGGTTGTGGATTTTCACGGTATCGCCCGTAGCGTCATGACCGTGCGCTATAGCCGTCAAGCCAGCGATGAGCAGATGGAGCGCTTTATCAACACCTTCAAGCGCAGCATGGTCGAATTTTACGGCAATGCGCTACTGGATTTTGATAGCGGGCAAATCAAGGTGCTGCCCAGTAACGGCCGTGGTCAACGGTCGGCTGAACGTACCAGTGTCGATATGGAAATCCGCTCCTCCAACGGTAATGTGTACCCGGTGACCTACACTATGGTGAATCTGGACGGTCAGTGGAAAGTCCGTAATGTGATCGTTGAAGGCATCAACATCGGCCTGTTGTTCCGTGACCAGTTCGCGCAAGCCATGCAGGCCAACCGCAATAACCTGGATGCCGTGATTGATGGCTGGGGTGGCGTAGTTGCGCAGTCCGTCGAGCAGGTTGAAGAACAGGTCGATAAAGAGGCGAAGAATTGAGCGCACAACTGAAGCTGGTTGAGCCGGGTCATATAACGCTGGAAGGCCAGCTTGATTTTGTCAATGCAATGGCCGTGCGCCGGGAGCTGCAGCAAAGCCTGGAGCAGGTGCAGGGCGCTGTCACTCTGGATTTGTCTGGAGTCAGTCACGCCAACAGCGTCGGGCTCTCGTTGATTCTGTTTGCCGCGCGTATCGTTACCGCACGCGGCGATCAATTACGCGTAGTTAACATGCCGGAAGGGCTGCAAAGCATAGCTCGGGTCTGTGAACTGGAAGACTGGCTGGCTAGCGTAGCGGCCTGAAAGGCTCGTTAAAACATCCGTCATTACCACATCGGAATATTGGAATTATTATGCAGGCGGTAGAAGTCAAGAAGCTGATTGAGGCGCAACTGCCCGATACCCAGTTGGAAGTAGAAGGTGAAGGCTGCAATTTTCAATTGCTGGTGATCAGCGATAGCCTTGCGGCATTGTCACCGGTGAAGCGGCAGCAACAGATTTATGCACTGCTCAACGAGCAGATTGCTGACGGCAGCATTCATGCGGTAACGATGAAATTCTTCACCCGCGAAGCCTGGGCCAACCGCCCCTGAGACCTGCGCAGCGTCTCGGCGCTGTTGCACTAATTTGCCCAAGCCCTTTTGCCCCAAGCCCTGAGAGACGATCTGCACATGGACAAACTCATCATCACCGGCGGTAACCGCCTGGACGGCGAAATCCGCATTTCCGGTGCCAAGAATTCCGCGCTGCCCATTCTGGCCGCGACACTCCTGGCTGACGGACCGGTGACCGTGTGTAATCTGCCGCACTTGCACGACATCACTACCATGATCGAGTTGTTTGGCCGCATGGGGATTGAACCCGTGCTGGACGAGCGCATGAATGTGGAGGTTGATCCGACTACTATCACCACGCTGATCGCGCCCTATGAGCTGGTCAAGACCATGCGCGCCTCGATCCTGGTGCTGGGCCCGATGGTCGCGCATTTCGGCTATGCCGAAGTCGCATTGCCCGGCGGTTGCGCGATTGGTTCGCGCCCGGTGGATCTGCATATCCGCGGCCTGGAGGCCATGGGGGCAGAGATCACTGTGGAAGAGGGTTACATCAAGGCACGCGCGCCTGAAGGCGGGCTGCGCGGCGCGCATTTCTTCTTTGATACGGTAACGGTGACCGGTACCGAAAACATCCTTATGGCTGCCACGTTGGCCAAGGGACGTACCGTGCTGGAAAACGCTGCCCGCGAACCTGAAGTGGTGGATCTGGCTGAATGCCTGATTGCCATGGGCGCCAATATCAAAGGGCACGGGACCGATACCATTACCATCGACGGCGTTGAGCGTCTGCACGCCGCGCGCTATTCGGTAATGCCTGATCGTATCGAAACCGGTACCTACCTGGTAGCCGCCGCAGCAACACGCGGGCGGGTCAAGCTCAAGGACACTGACGCATCGATTCTCGAGGCGGTTTTGCTCAAGCTGGAAGAAGCCGGCGCGCACATCGAAACCGGCAAGAACTGGATCAGTCTGGATATGAAAGGCAACCGCCCTAAGGCGATTAACCTGCGCACCGCGCCTTATCCTGCATTCCCGACCGATATGCAGGCGCAGTTTATCGCCATGAACGCGGTGGCCGAAGGCACGGGTACCGTTATTGAGACCGTGTTCGAAAACCGCTTTATGCACGTGCAGGAAATGAACCGCATGGGCGCGCAGATTTTGGTGGAAGGCAACACGGCCATCGTTACGGGTGTCGAGCGTCTCAAGGGCGCACCGGTTATGGCGACTGACCTGCGGGCGTCGGCCAGCCTGGTGATTGCCGGCCTGGTGGCCGATGGCGATACCTTGGTAGACCGCATCTACCACATCGACCGTGGTTACGAATGTATCGAAGAAAAGCTGCAGGCGCTCGGCGCGATCATCCGCCGTGTACCAGCCTGAACCAGACAAGGATCTCCGCATGACCGAGACACTGACCATCGCGCTGTCCAAGGGCCGCATTCTGGATGACACCTTGCCGCTGTTGAAGCAGGCTGGCATCGAGCCGTTGGAAGATCTGGAGAAAAGCCGCAAGCTGATTTTCGATACCACCGATCCCAGTGTGCGCTTGCTGATCGTGCGCGCCACTGACGTGCCAACATACGTAGAGTTGGGCGCTGCCGATCTGGGTGTGGCGGGCAAAGATGTGCTGATGGAGTACGGTAGCCAGGGGCTCTATGAACCGCTGGACCTGAAAATCGCCAATTGCCGGCTGATGACCGCCGGCCCGGTCAACACGCCGGAGCCTCGCGGTCGTTTGCGCGTGGCGACCAAGTTCGTCAATGTTGCGCGCCGCTACTACGCGGAGCAGGGTCGTCAGGTTGAGGTGATCAAACTGTACGGCTCCATGGAGCTGGCACCGTTGGTGGGCTTGGCCGACAAGATTATCGATGTGGTCGATACCGGCAACACGCTACGTGCCAACGGTTTAGAACCGCAGGAATTGATTGCTACCATCAGCTCGCGGCTAATCGTCAACAAAGCGGCGATGAAAATGAAGCACGCGCGCATCAAGGCGCTGATTGATCTGCTTGCCGCAGCAGTAGATCAGCGCGCAGCCTGACGCTGTCTCACACCTATCTCAAGAAAGGTAACTGCCATGAGTACACCGCTTAAAATCGCTCGTCTGGATGCCAATCAGGCTGATTTCAAGCAGCATCTCGACGCATTGCTGGCATGGGAAGGCGTGTCGGACAAAAGTGTGAATGAGCGGGTGGAGGAAATCATCGCGGCAGTCCGCGAGCGCGGCGATGCAGCGCTGGTGGAATACACTGCGCGTTTTGATGGCTTGCAGGTCGCCAGCATGGCCGACCTGATTCTCGACCGCGCGCGTTTGGAGCTGGCGCTGGAACGCATCACGCCCGAACAACGCACCGCGCTGGAAGTGGCTGCCGAGCGGGTACGTATCTACCACGAACGCCAGTCGCAACCGTCCTGGCGCTATACCGAGGCTGACGGCACCGTGCTCGGTCAGCAGATTACGCCGCTGGATCGCGCCGGTCTGTATGTACCGGGTGGCAAGGCCTCCTATCCCTCATCAGTGATCATGAATGCCGTACCGGCCAAGGTCGCTGGCGTGCGTGAAGTGGTCATGGTTGTGCCTACGCCGCGTGGTGAAATCAATGAACTGGTATTGGCGGCTGCCTGTCTGGCGGGCGTTGACCGGGTCTTTACCATTGGCGGCGCTCAGGCCATAGCGGCGCTGGCCTATGGCACCGAAAGTGTACCCCAGGTCGACAAGATTGTTGGCCCCGGCAATATTTATGTGGCCACGGCCAAGCGTGCGGTCTTTGGTCAGGTGGGCATCGACATGATTGCTGGCCCCTCGGAAATTCTGGTGATCTGTGACGGTCAGACCGATCCCGACTGGATTGCCATGGACCTGTTTTCCCAGGCCGAACACGACGAAGATGCGCAGTCGATACTGTTATCGCCGGATGCGGCCTTTCTGGACGCCGTGGAAGCCAGCCTGAACAACTTGCTTGGCAGCTTGGAGCGTGCGGATATGGTGCGTGTTTCATTGGAGAACCGCGGCGCGCTGATCAAGGTCGAGAGTCTTGAACAAGCCTGTGAGATATCCAATCGCATAGCTCCCGAGCATTTGGAGCTGTCAGTGGCCGACCCGGATGCGCTGCTGCCAAGCATTCGGCATGCCGGGGCGATCTTTATGGGCCGATTTACCCCGGAAGCGCTGGGCGATTACTGCGCCGGCCCCAACCACGTACTGCCCACCTCCGGCACTGCGCGTTTTTCTTCGCCGCTGGGGGTCTATGATTTTCAGAAGCGTTCGTCGGTGATTTTCTGCTCGCCCGAAGGCGCCTCCGAGCTCGCCAAGACCGCCTCCGTCCTGGCCCGCGGCGAAAGCCTCACCGCCCACGCCCGCAGTGCGGAATACCGGATCAAACCCTAGCGCCAAGTTGCGAGCGGCAAGCGTCAAGCTCAGCGGTGCAGTCTGCACGGCCGGCTTGACGCTTGGATCTTGAGGCTTGAAGCTCAAATGAGGATCAATCTGTGAGTCGATTCTGGAGCCCCTTCGTCAAAGACCTGGTGCCCTATGTGCCGGGTGAACAGCCGAAGCTGGATAATCTGGTCAAACTGAATACCAACGAGAACCCATTCGGTCCCTCGCCGGCGGTGCTTGAAGCCATTGCGGCGGTAACCGATGCGTCGTTGCGCCTTTATCCCGCGCCTAATGCCGACAGCCTTAAAAGCACCATTGCTGAGTATTACCATGTGCAGCCGACCCAGGTATTTGTCGGTAACGGGTCAGATGAGGTATTGGCGCATGTTTTTCATGGCCTGTTCCAGCATGGCAAGCCGTTGCTGTTTCCGGATGTCAGCTACAGTTTTTACCCGGTGTACTGTGGGCTTTATGGTATTGAACAGAAGACCCTGCCATTGGCGGCGGATTTCACCATCAATATCGAGGATTATGCCCAGCCTAACGGCGGTATTATCTTCCCCAACCCGAACGCGCCTACCGGTATCGCGCTAACTCTGGCGCAGATCGAGCAAGTGCTGCGCAGCAGCCCCGATTCGGTCGTGGTGGTGGATGAGGCCTATGTCGATTTTGGTGCGCAAACGGCAATCAGCCTGGTAGACCAGTACCCTAATCTGCTGGTGACCCAGAGCCTGTCCAAATCAAGGTCGCTAGCCGGCTTGCGAGTCGGCCTGGCGGTAGGGCATGCGGATCTGATTGAGGCGTTGGAGCGAATCAAGAACAGCTTTAACTCCTATCCTCTGGACCGCCTGGCTCTGGCTGGTGCCGAAGCGGCATTCCGTGATCAGGCGTATTTCGATCATACCCGGCGGGCGGTGATCCAGAGCCGGGAGCAGATGGCAGGCAACTTGGCTGAGATGGGCTTTGACGTACTGCCATCGGCGGCCAACTTTGTCTTCGTCAGACATCCGCAGCGCGATGCGGCCCAGTTGGCCCAGGGTTTGCGTGAGCAGCGGGTGATTGTGCGGCATTTTGCCAAGCCGCGTATCGAGCAGTTTCTGCGTATCACCATCGGCACGCCAGAGCAGAATGCCAAACTGATTGAAGCACTGCAGACGCTGGTCTGAGCCGCGGCATACGGCCAGTGTTCTAGCTGCGGAAGCTTGGCCTTACGCCCACTTCCGCTTCAAACTGCATGGCTTCGCCGTTGCGCAATATGCTCAGGCGGACCTTCTGCCCTGGGTTGGCTCGGGCGACCTGATTCATTGCCTGGCGCCCGGTACTGACCGGCTCCTGGTCAATGCGCAAGATCACATCGCCTGGCATCAGCCCGGCCTGCCAGGCCGGCCCTTCACGGTAAAGGCCTGAGACCACAATGCCTTCGCGGATATCCAGCCCGAAAGACTCGGCCAGCTCGATGGTCAGTGGCTGCACCTCCACCCCGAGCCAGCCGCGGATAACTCGGCCTTGAACGATAATGGCCTGCATGACTTCTACCGCCAGATTAACCGGAATGGCAAAACCAATACCCTGCGAGCCCCCCGATTGGGAAAAAATGGCGGTGTTGATACCGATCAGGTTGCCATTGGCGTCAATCAGCGCGCCACCGGAGTTGCCCTGGTTAATGGCAGCATCGGTCTGAATGAAATCCTCATAGGTATTCAAGCCGAGTTGGTTACGGCCGGTGGCACTGACAATACCCATGGTGACCGTCTGTCCAAGACCAAAAGGATTGCCGATGGCCATGACCACATCCCCAATGCGCTGCGGATTAGGGCTGATCATGACCGCCGGCAGATCCGGTAAATCAATCTTGAGTACCGCCAGATCTGTCTCTGGATCGGTGCCAATCAGCGTGGCCAGGGCTTCGCGCCCGTCGCGTAGGGCGACCAAAATCTCGTCCGCACCGGCAACCACGTGATTATTGGTCAGCAGATACCCTTCTGAGTTGAGAATGACCGCCGAGCCCAGGCTGGTCTGCTGGCGGCTGGGTACGGGCAGCGTTTCCGAATAATCCCGTAAAGGTGGGTTTGGAAAAGGCTGGGGTGTGTCGCCGTTGGCAACTTTGCTGGTATAGATATTGGCTACGGCCGGGGCTGCACGCTGCACCGCATCACTATAGGAGTAGGGGCCCTGAGGGGAGGGCTGCCCATTAGCAGAATTGGCTTCCGAGATGAGAGGGGCTTTATCTCCATTGTCATCGGGCATGCCGAGCCAGTGCGGGTAGTACTGCAGAATCAGCAGCGCCAGCAATACCCCACACAGGGCAGGCCAGATCCAGTTGCGCAATAGTGCGTTCATTCTTTATTCCCAGATTCCCCAGCTGTCGGCAGACAAGCATTGCGTCATAGTATAAGGCTATAGGGGCTATTCTGCCGAGTCAGCGAACGAGAATGATCAGCGTGACTGGCCAAAGGGCACAGCAGACAGGACAATGGTGATATTCAGTTGAAGGAGTTCTGCCCATGATAGATCGCGCCACCTTGGTCGATTATTGCAACGCGCTGCTCGACAGCGCGGCTTTTCAAGACTACTGCCCCAACGGTTTGCAGGTCGAAGGGCGAGCATCTATCAGTCTGCTGGTCACAGGTGTCACCGCCAGTCAGGCGCTGCTTGATGCTGCGGTGGCCGCCGATGCCGATATGCTGCTGGTACACCACGGTTATTTCTGGAAGGGCGAACCGGCTGTCATCACCGGCATCAAACAACGGCGCTTGAAAACGCTACTCAGCAACGAGCTTAATCTGCTGGCCTATCACCTGCCCTTGGATGTGCATGCCACGTTAGGTAATAACGCGCAGCTCGCGCAGCTAATGGGCTGGTCGATCAGCGGCGGTCTTGAACCGGATAACCCGCGCTCGGTGGGGTTGTATGGCGAGCTGGCTCGGTCCATGAGCGGTAGCGAGCTGGCAGCGGATCTTGCCAGGGTGTTGCAACGCGAACCCCTGCATATTGCTGGCAGCGACCGCCCGATCAAACGTGTGGCCTGGTGTACCGGCGCGGCCCAAGGCTATATCGACAAGGCTATCGCGCTGGGCGCGGATGCCTTTGTGACCGGTGAGATTTCCGAGCCCACGGTGCACGCCGCCCGGGAAAACGGCATTCACTTTTTTTCCGCCGGGCACCACGCCACGGAGCGCTACGGCGTGCGGGCGTTGGGTGAACATCTGGCCAGCCATTTCGGGATTGAACATCGGTTTATTGATATGGATAACCCGGTTTAACGACAGCTATATCCATATAACTTAAAGGTATTATGGCGCGACTTATTAGATTGCTTGGCCTTTGTTACAATGCCAGCCATCTGACCTCGGGATGCCCGGCGTCCCCCTCATTATCGTGAGTACGCCATGCTGGAAAAATTGACCCACCTTAAGCAACTGGAAGCCGAGAGTATTCACATCATTCGTGAAGTCGCGGCTGAGTTTCAGAACCCAGTAATGCTGTACTCCATTGGCAAGGACTCCGCCGTAATGCTGCACCTGGCGCGCAAGGCCTTCTATCCTGGCCGTTTGCCGTTCCCGGTGCTGCACGTGGACACTGGCTGGAAATTCCGCGAGATGTACAGCTTCCGCGAGAAAATCGTTGAAGAGATGGATCTCGATCTGCTGGTGCACAAGAATCCAGACGGTGTCGCGCAGGGCGTTGGCCCCTTTACCCACGGCAGCGCCGTGCATACCGACGTGATGAAAACCCAGGGCCTGAAGCAGGCGTTGAACAAATACGGTTTCGATGCGGCCTTCGGTGGTGCCCGGCGTGACGAAGAAAAGTCCCGTGCCAAAGAGCGTGTTTACTCGTTCCGCGACAAACACCACCGCTGGGACCCAAAGAATCAACGCCCGGAGCTGTGGAACGTTTATAACGGCAAAGTGCACAAGGGCGAAAGTATCCGCGTGTTCCCTCTATCGAACTGGACTGAGCTAGACATCTGGCAATATATCTATCTGGAAAGCATCCCGATCGTGCCGCTGTACTTCGCCGCCGAGCGTCCGGTGGTAGAGCGTAATGGTTCGCTGATCATGGTCGATGACGAGCGCATGCCGCTAGGCGAAGGCGAGACCCCGGAAATGAAAATGGTTCGTTTCCGCACCCTTGGTTGCTACCCACTGACCGGCGCCGTTGAATCCACGGCCGCTACTTTGCCGGAAATTATTCAGGAAATGCTGCTGACCCGTACTTCCGAACGCCAGGGCCGCGTGATTGATCACGATCAGGCCGGGTCCATGGAAGAGAAAAAACGTCAGGGCTATTTCTAACTTCAGCTAAGCGGGGCGCTTAGCCCGGAGAGAACCATGAGTCACCAATCAGATTTGATCAGCGAAGATATTCTGGCCTACCTTGGCCAGCACGAGCGCAAGGAGCTACTGCGTTTTCTGACCTGCGGTAACGTCGATGATGGCAAAAGCACGCTGATCGGACGTCTGCTGCACGACTCCAAAATGATCTACGAAGATCATATGGAAGCCATTACCCGGGATTCGAAGAAATCCGGCACCACCGGAGAAGAAGTGGATCTGGCGTTGCTGGTTGATGGCCTGCAGGCCGAACGCGAGCAGGGCATCACCATTGATGTGGCCTACCGTTATTTCTCCACCGCCAAGCGCAAGTTCATCATTGCCGACACCCCCGGCCACGAGCAGTACACCCGTAATATGGCCACCGGCGCTTCGACCTGTGATCTGGCGATCATTCTGATCGACGCCCGTTACGGCGTGCAGACCCAGACCAAGCGTCACAGCTTTATTGCCTCCTTGCTGGGTATCAAGCATATCGTCGTGGCCGTGAACAAGATGGATCTGAAAGACTTCGACGAAGGCGTCTTCAATCAAATCTGTGCCGATTACCGCGAGTTTGCCAAAGGCCTGGAAATGCTCGACGGCAACAGCGTGCATTTCGTGCCGATGTCAGCCCTGAAGGGCGACAACGTGGTTAACCGCAGCGAACGCAGCCCCTGGTACAGTGGCCAGACGCTGATGGAAATTCTTGAAACCGTGGAAGTCGCAGCGGACCGCAATCTCAAGGACCTGCGTTTCCCGGTTCAGTTAGTCACGCGCCCAAACCTGAACTTCCGTGGCTTTGCCGGCACCCTGGCCTCCGGTGTGGTGCACAAGGGCGATGAACTGGTGGTGCTGCCCTCGGGCAAGACCAGCCGGGTCAAGTCCATTGTTACCTTTGATGGCGAGCTCGAAAGCGCTGGCCCCGGCCAAGCCGTGACCCTGACGCTGGAAGACGAGATCGATATCTCCCGTGGCGATATGTTGGCCCACGTGGATAACCGCCCGCTGATTGGAGATCAGTTCGAAGCCAACCTGGTGTGGATGGACGACCAGCCCATGCAGCCGGGTCGCAAGTACGACATCAAGCGTGCAACCAGCAACAGCCCTGGCTCCTTCACACGAATTTTGCACCGCATTGACGTCAACACCCTGGACGAGCAGCCTGCGCCGCAGCTGGGGCTGAACGAGATTGGTCGGGTGGAGCTGACGCTCGAACGGCCAATTGCCTATGACGATTACCGCGCCAACCGCACCAGTGGCTCATTTATCGTTATCGACCGCATGACCAACGGCACCGTCGGTGCTGGCATGATCGTGGCCAAGGGGTTGATCGGCCAGAACACCAGCGGCAGCCGCCATGGCGGTTTTGCCCATGTGACCGCCAGCGAACGCGCCCAGCGCTTCGGCCAGGAGCCGGTGACGCTGTTGCTAACTGGCCTGTCCGGCGCGGGCAAGAGCACCATCGCCTACGCCGTCGAGCGCAAGTTGTTCGACAGCGGTCGCGCCTGCTACGTGCTGGACGGCAAAGCGTTGCGTCAGGATCTAAGCAAAGGCCTGCCGCAGGACGCCCAGGGCCGGGGCGAAAACCTGCACAAGGGTGCTCGTATCGCCCGGCAGATGAACGAAGCGGGCCTGATCGCCATTGGCGCCTTTATGGCACCTACCGAGGAAAGCCGCGCCAAGGCGCGTTACATCCTCGGCGAGCGTTGCCTGTTGGTACATCTGGATGCGCCGCTGTCGGTCTGCCAAGAGCGTGACCCCTCGGGCCTGTATGCCGCCAATGTGGAAAACACCGTGCCGGGTGTGTCCTATCCCTATGAGGCGCCTACCGATGCGGATCTGGTACTCAACACCGCCGAGCAGAATCTGGAAACCTGCGTCAATCAGGTGATAGAGCTACTCAGAACCCGCAAGCTGATCTGACGCTGCGCCCATGACACCAGCCGATATCGACTTTATGCGCCTGGCACTGGCTGAGGCGCAGCAAGCGGCAGCTCTGGGCGAAGTGCCCGTGGGCGCAGTGCTGGTGCGTAATGGTCAGGTGATTGGTCGGGGCTTCAACCAACCGATCAGCAGCAACGACCCCAGCGCCCATGCGGAAATGGTCGCTTTGCGCCAGGCCGCGACCAGCCAAGGCAACTATCGCCTGCCGGATACCACGCTCTACGTCACCCTCGAACCCTGCACCATGTGTGCCGGTCTGCTGGTGCACAGCCGCATCACCCGCCTGGTTTACGGCGCCCCCGAACCCCGTTCCGGCGCGGTTATCAGTCGCGCGCAAGTGCTCGCCCAGCCGTGGCTGAATCATCATGTGGAAGTGGAGGGCGGTGTACTGGCGGAGGAGTGCGGCGCAGTGCTCAAAGCGTTTTTTCGGGCTAAACGCGAGCAGAGTCAATAACTACACCACGCCCGTTCCACCCCGTCGTTCCCGCACCCCACCCCGTCGTTCCCGCACCTCCACCCTCGTCATTCCCGCGAACGCGGGAATCCATTTTGACCTTCGTGCTCTAAGCACATGGGGCCGGGTCAGCTCAAAACCCCTGCGGCAATTGCTCCAATATCCCCGGCGTATGGTATTTCTCCGCTGCCGCCGGGGCCATTTCCGCCTGCGGCTGGGTCACCCACTGCAGTATCTCGTGGTAGCGACGGATGTTCTGTACGTAATGCACCGGTTCGGCGCCGCGGGCGTAGCCGTAGCGGGTCTTGCTGTACCACTCTTTTTTCGACAGCAGCGGCAGGTGATCCTTGACGTCGATCCAGCGATTCGGGTCGCGGCCGTTGCTGCTGGTCAGCTTGCGCGCATCATCCAGATGGCCGATACCGACGTTGTAGGCAGCCATGGCGAACCAGGTGCGATCCGGCTCAGGAATATCGGTCGACAATTGATCGCGTACCCATATCAAGTAGCGCGCGCCACCAAAGATGCTCTGCTTGGGGTCTACCCGGTTGGTCACGCCAACGAACTTGGCGGTCGGCAGCGTCAACATCATCAGCCCGCGCACCCCGGTAAAGGAACGGGCGTCGGGATCCCACAGGGATTCCTGATAACCCATCGCGGCTAGCAACCGCCAGTCCAGTCCGTACTGGTCACCGGCCTGGCGAAACAGCGTTTCGTAACGCGGCAGACGTTGCTGCATATGCCGGGCAAAGCCACGTGCACCGACGTAGTCGAGTACGTCCGAGTGGCCATAAAAGCGTTCGATTAACTGGTCCAGGGTGCCGTCGGCGCGAATGTCGGTGAAGAATTTATTTACCGCATCCAGCAGGGTGTCGTCCGGGTCGTTGGGTAGTGCCCACGCCATGGGCCGCTCATCAGACAGATCAAAGCCCACGCGCACCGCAGGATAGAACGCCTGATTAACGATCAGCTCATTAGAGTAGACCACCGCATAGTCGATCTCGTTATCGTTAACCAGGCGCAGCAGGTCGACCACCTCGACGTGGTCCGATTCCTCGAAAATTAACTGCGGGTGCTCTGTTTGCAGATCCCGCAGCTGGTCCGCCAGGCTGCTACCCTTGAGTACCATGATGCGTTTGTCGTACAACTCTTCCAGCGAGGTTGGCTGACGATCGCCGCGGCGGTAGACCACCTGCGGGGTGACATCCAGATAGGAATCGGCGAAGCGCACCTGACCCTCGCGCGCCGGATTCACCGTAATGCCGGCGGCACCAATATGCGGGCCGCCGTCACTGGCCAGTTGTGCGTAGAGTTCATCCAGCGTGCCAATGGTCTCGACTTCCAGCTCAAGATCCAGACTGTCGGCGAAACGCCGGCTAAGCTCGTATTCCAGGCCGGTGCTGCCGTGACGGTCCTGGTAATAAGTGGTTGGCGAATTACGTGTTACCACCCTGAGCGTACCGTCTTCCTTGATCTGCTGCAGGCGCGGCGGCTGCGGCTGTTCACAGGCGCTCAGCAGCAGCGCGCAGAGAAGCGTGGACAGTAACGACAGCGTGATCGAACGGGATGATTTTTCGCTCATGCGGGCAGTATATTCAAAAGCAGCAGAGGGCAATAGCCGCATGCTGTTAAGGAATGTCTTTGCCAGGCTGGGGGGCAGCTCGGCATGGCTCATAGGCGCGGCATGAGGTATCCTATGGGTCTTCTTTTTCATTTCCCCAACTTCAGCTTCCCGAGGCCGTATACAGCATGCATACCCTGCGTGGCGCCCCAGCCCTTTCCGAATTTCGCCGTCAAAAACTGCTCGCCCGGTTGCAAGCTGCCGTGCCGGCTGTCACCGGCGTTTATGCCGAGTTCATGCACTTCGCCGAGTTGCACAGCGAGCTGGATGAACAGCAGAATGAAGTGCTGGCGCGTCTGCTCAAGTACGGCCCCTCGGTCGCCGTGGAAGAGCCACAGGGCAGCCTGTTTCTGATCGTGCCGCGCTTTGGCACCATCTCGCCCTGGTCAAGTAAAGCCACAGATATAGCGCATAATTGTGGCCTGCAGGCCGTCGCCCGGATCGAACGGGGCATTGCCTACCATGTGGCAGGTGACATCAGTACCGAGCAGCGGCCGCAACTGGCCGCCTTGCTGCACGACCGCATGACCGAGCTGGCGCTTGAGAGTCTGAATGCCGCCGCCGATCTGTTCCGCCATACCGAGCCGCAGCCATTCCAGCGCGTGGATATCCTCGAAGGTGGTCGCGAGGCCCTGGAGCGGGCCAACACCACCCTGGGCCTGGCCCTGGCCGATGACGAGATTGATTACCTGGTCAGCAGTTTCAAAGAGCTCAAGCGCAATCCCAGCGACGTCGAGCTGATGATGTTCGCCCAGGCCAACTCCGAGCATTGCCGGCACAAAATCTTCAATGCCACCTGGGATATCGACGGCCAGGCGCAAGAGAAGAGCCTGTTCGGCATGATCAAAAACACCTACCAGATGCGCAGTGAAGGCGTGCTGTCTGCGTACAAGGACAACGCCGCGGTTATCGAAGGCTTCGTCGCCGGGCGTTTCTTCCCGGTGCCGGGTACTGGTGAATACCGTACCCACGAAGAGCCTGTGCATATCCTGATGAAGGTGGAGACCCACAACCACCCGACCGCGATAGCACCGTTCCCGGGTGCTTCTACCGGCTCCGGCGGCGAGATCCGTGATGAAGGCGCCACTGGCCGCGGCGGCAAGCCCAAGGCCGGCCTGGCCGGCTTTACTGTGTCCAATCTGCGTATTCCCGGCTTTGTTCAGCCCTGGGAAGAAGACAACGGCAAGCCCTCGCGCATCGTTACGCCTTTGCAGATCATGATCGAAGGCCCGCTGGGCGGCGCTGCGTTTAACAACGAATTCGGCCGCCCGAACCTGACCGGTTATTTCCGCACATTCGAGCAGACCGTCAGCTCGCCGCGCGGCCCGGAGATTCGCGGTTATCACAAGCCGATCATGATTGCCGGCGGTATGGGCAACATCCGTGCAGGCCACGTAGAGAAAGCCGAAATTCCGGTCGGCGCCAAGCTGATCGTGCTCGGCGGCCCGGCGATGCTGATTGGCCTGGGCGGCGGCGCTGCCTCGTCGATGGCCACCGGCAGCAGTGCCGAAGACCTGGATTTTGCCTCTGTTCAGCGTGAAAACCCGGAAATGGAACGCCGTTGCCAGGAAGTCATCGACCGTTGCTGGCAGATGGGTGACAAGAACCCCATCCGCTTTATTCACGATGTTGGCGCGGGCGGTTTATCTAATGCCTTCCCCGAGCTGGTCAACGATGGTGGCCGCGGTGGCCGCTTTGAGCTGCGCAAGGCGCCCAACGATGAGCCGGGCATGAGCCCGCTGGAAATCTGGTCCAACGAATCCCAGGAACGTTATGTGATGGCGGTAGATAACGCCGACTACGAGCGTTTTCAGGCGATCTGCGAACGCGAGCGCTGCCCCTTCGCCGTCGTTGGCGAAGCCACCGAAGAACAGTTGCTGGTGCTCAACGATACCCATTTCGACAATCAGCCGGTGGATATGCCGTTGTCTGTGCTGCTCGGCAAGGCGCCGCGCATGCATCGCAGCGTCGAGCGTGAAGCCGAGCCTTCGGATGATTTCGATGCCAGCGGCCTGAATCTGGCCGACGCGGTACAGCGCGTACTGCGCCTGCCGTCCGTTGCCAGCAAGAACTTCCTGATCACCATTGGTGACCGCAGCATTACCGGTCTGGTCGCCCGCGATCAGATGGTCGGCCCCTGGCAGGTACCGGTGGCTGACTGCGCCGTCACCAACAGCAGTTTCGACGTGCACACTGGTGAAGCCATGGCCCTGGGTGAGCGCACGCCGCTGGCGCTACTCGATGCCCCGGCCTCTGGTCGCATGGCCGTTGCTGAGTCGGTGACCAACCTGGCCGCCGCACGGATTAACGCGATTTCCGATATTCGCCTGTCTGCCAACTGGATGGCCGCTGCCGGCCATCCCGGTGAAGATGCGCGGCTGTTCGACACCGTGCGTGCCGTGGGTATGGAGCTGTGCCCCGAGCTGGGCATCACCATTCCGGTCGGCAAGGACTCCATGTCGATGAAGACCCGCTGGTCGGACGCCGGTGAAGATAAGTCTGTCACCTCGCCGATGTCACTGATCGTCACCGGTTTTGCGCCAGTGCAAGACGTGCGCCGCACACTGACGCCACAGCTGCAATTGGATCAGGGCGATACTGACCTGATTCTGATCGACCTGGGTCGTGGCCAGAACCGTTTGGGCGGCTCGGCACTGGCGCAGGTGTACAACCAGATCGGCAAGACTGCCCCTGATCTGGACGACGCCGAAGACCTCAAGGCCTTTTTCGCCGTGATCCAGGGCCTGAATCAGGAAGAGCAACTGCTGGCTTACCACGACCGTTCCGACGGTGGCCTGTTGACCACATTGGCCGAGATGGCTTTCGCCGGGCGTTGCGGTCTGCAGATTCAGCTGGACGTACTTGCAGATGAAGCCAGCGAGCTGGCTGGCGCGCTGTTTAACGAAGAGCTCGGCGCAGTTATTCAGGTACGCCAGAGCGATACCGAAGCCGTCCTCAGCCAGCTGTCCGCAGCCGGGCTGGGTGACTGCAGTGCCGTGATCGGCCAGCCAAGCCAGATTCAGGATCTGCACTTTAGTTTTGCTGGGCACACCGTGGTCAGCGGCACTCGTGCTGCCTGGCAGCAAGCCTGGAGCGAAACCAGCTGGCAGATTCAGCGCCTGCGTGACAACGTCGAATGTGCCGACCAGGAATTCGAGGCCCTGGCCGATGACGCCAACCCCGGCCTGGAAGCGATGCTCAGCTTCGACATCAATGAAGATGTTGCCGCGTCGCTGATCAACACCGGCAAGCGCCCGCAAGTGGCGATTTTGCGTGAGCAGGGCGTTAACGGTCAGGTCGAGATGGCCGCCGCGTTCAACCGCGCCGGCTTTAACCCGATTGACGTACATATGAGCGATATTCTCAGCGGCCGGGTCGAACTGGAAGACTTCCGTGGGCTGGTTGCCTGTGGTGGTTTCTCCTACGGCGACGTACTGGGCGCAGGCGAGGGTTGGGCCAAATCCATCCTGTTCAATGCCGAAGCCCGCGAAGCCTTCAGTGCCTTCTTTGCCCGTCCGGATACGTTCACCCTGGGCGTGTGCAACGGCTGCCAGATGCTCTCCAATCTGCGCGAGCTGATTCCCGGCAGCGAGCACTGGCCGCACTTTGTGCGCAACAAGTCCGAACAGTTTGAAGCGCGGGTGGCGATGGTCGAAGTGCAGGCCTCGCCCTCGATCTTCCTCAACGGCATGGTCGGCTCACGTATGCCCATCGCCATCGCCCACGGCGAAGGTCATGCCGAGTTCGCTGACAGCGCATCGGTGGATGCCTGCGAGGCCAGCAACAGTGTGGTCATGCGCTATGTCGATAACCGTGGCCGCATGACCGAACGCTACCCCGCCAACCCCAACGGCTCACCGCGCGGTATCACCGGTCTGACCACCCGCGACGGACGCGTCACTATCATGATGCCGCACCCGGAACGGGTGTTCCGTGCCGCGCAAAACTCCTGGCACCCGCGTGACTGGAGTGAAGACGGCGCCTGGATGCGCATGTTCCGCAACGCCCGCGTCTGGGTCGGCTAAACCGCCCAGCTTCAACCCCAACATAACCCCGGCGCCCGCCGGGGTTATACGTTCTGGCCGCAGTTCATCTTTTTGCACAACGCCTTGGACAATCCACGCCGCAGTGGATTACTCTCGAATCCAGCAAAGGAATGCCTGCCACATCCCGCCTCCAGGCAAGGACAGCCTGCATTCCTTCCCCAATACTGTTAAAACGTTTCGCCGACTTGTCCGTGAAGAGGATAGGGCGGTAGCGTGCCTGGAAAAGCCTTTTATCTTCGACTGAGCCACAGACCTACTCGGTTTACGGGAAAAATGATCGCAGTGACCGATATCTGGGCGCTAGCCAGAAATGATGGATGTTTGGATTGAAAATCAGTTGGTTGGCTGAAACCTGAAAAATGGTGATATGAGGCTTGGTGATCGTTTTGTCTGCGAGGTGAAAATTGATAGCTAGGCGGAGAGGGCCGGATTTTAGGCGTTGTAGAGGATTGTGGGGCAAGGTTGAAAAAGACAAAATGATCGCCGACATATTGGTCGGTGTGATTCATATATAAATGTTATACGAATTAAAGAGGTCAGTGGTTAAACGTGAGTGATGAAAAAGAAGACAATCAAAAGCGGCCTGAAAAGGAAAGCACCCATCACCACTTGAGGCTGCATTATCTTGTTATCACCCTTGTCTATGTCGTCGGCGGCGCTATTGCGTATGAGATTCTATCTCGACCTGAAAGCCAAGCCACCTTGGTTACCCTGCTGTCATCGGGAGCAATTCTAGCGACGTTCGGTTCCGCAATAGGAGCCATCGGTTTGATTTGGCAGACAGACCTACACGAACGAGTCCGCCTAAATGTTGACATTCTTTATAGAGACATTCTGGAGCAAGAGAGTCCGTGGAGAAGGTGGCCGTTTCTCCCCCGATCCGCTAAGAGGCGTCTTTTAAATGGGGATTTGCACCAGCTCACGCTAAGCAATCCAGAAGTTCCGTTGGATGTTGGAACGCATGTTATTCGAATTCATCTTCCTACAGTAATGGAAGACTACTTCGACCTGCCATTGTTCGCTAATTTCTGGCCATTATTCCGGTTTCGAAGCTCTGCACACACCGTGTTCGGGAGAAAGAAAAAAGAAGAGAAAAATGAAGAAACAGGCCTCTCACCTTCAGGCGAGTACATGGCTTATGAATGTATGTTCGATATTTGGTCAGCGATTTTGAAATTTCGAATATCTAGATACATCATCCATATTGGATCAGGGTTTACGATCTTTGGTGCACTGCTAGCTGGATTTTATGCGGCCACATTCGTATAACCAGGCGCTGCTGGCGGACAATTTTTCCGCTGCGCTCCAAAATTGCCGCAGAGCGCGGCGTTATGTGCGCGCGCTCTACAGGCAATAGAGGGAAACTTGATGACTGATTATTCTGGTTCTTGCCTGTGTGGCAATGCGAAATTTGAAGTGCAAGGGAAGTTCGATGGCTTTTACCTATGTCATTGTCAGCATTGCCAAAAGGATACCGGGTCTTCTCATGCGGCAAATTTATTTTCGAGCTCAGCCAAGTTGACTTGGTTGGCGGGCTCAGATTCTGTGGCTACCTTCACGCTTCCAGGCACTCGCCACAAGAAAAGTTTTTGTAAGTTCTGCGGTTCCGCATTGCCAATCATTCACGAGGTGGGGCTGCTCGCCATTCCCGCCGGGTGTTTGGATACGGAAGTCTCTATGTCACCAACAGCTCACATCTTTACATCTAGCAAAGCTGTTTGGAATAAAGGTTTAGGTGATGTGCCAGAATTCGAGGGGCTGCCAGAGTGAACAGCTGTCACATAACAAGCCGTGGCAGTTCGCGCCTATCGGCGCCGGACCCGCTACGCTCGCCGCTGCACAGGGGCGTTAAAAGTATCGGAAAGGCATGCCAGTACTACTCCACTATCCAAGTCGGAAGACCAAACTGCTGCTACTTTGCATGCTCTTTATCGCGGCTGCGTTGCTTGCGACCGCATCGGGGCTTTGGGTAGCGCATCAAGTCGCAATTGATCGCTGCCTGGACGCCGGAGGGAGGTACGACTATGAAGCTGAAGAATGTGAGGCTGGGCTTGGAGAGTAGGTCCAAGCCGGCACGAACTTTTAACCAGTCGCTTTTAAATTGCCGCAAAGCTCTACGTTATGCGGAATTATGAACATTCGACTCAGAAGTTTTTTGAAGTCTTACGGTTTAGCTCCGGGAGCGATAGCGCCGCTGTTGGTTTTGATAGGACTGTGCCAGCACTTTCAGGTCGTGTGGCCCATGGTTGTTGTAGGGCCTTTGATAGTTTTAGGTCTGGGTTTAGCGTGGATTCACTATATTGCCGGAATGAAGTGCAAGGTATGCAGTGGTCACTATGGCGTTTCTTTTAGTTTTAGCAGCGTTTTATCGATCCCAGAAAAATGTACAAAGTGCGGCGCTCCCGCAGATATCGCATAACAAAGCACTGTTGCCGGACAATTTTCCCACCGCTTCGCGGCTCCAAATTTGCCGCAAAGTTTCGACGTTATCCATAAGAGTAAATCATGCGCATCATGAATATGGTAATAATAGGTTCATTTGCTTTATTTGCAACGGCGCTAGCTATTTACACTTCGCCAGTAGGTACCAGAACGCTCACGCAGTGGGCGCTAAACCTCGGCTTGTTTTCAAGCGCCGCGCTAACCTCATGGCTGTTCCTTATCATTATCTTTATCAATCCGGTAGACAAAGTCACAATACAAGTTGTCACCTTAATTAGCTACATTGCAACGATGATTAGCAGCGTTATCGCAGGTGCCAGCTTTAGTGTTGTTTACTTGCTTATCGAAAAGACAAACGTTAATTTTATAGCTGCACTGCAACAGGGAGGAATCGTCATTTTTGTGGGCTACGGGTTAGCAGTAACACCTTTCTTAATGACGGCCATTTTACTTAAATATCAATCTGCAAAAATTGAAAAAGCATAACAAGCGGCAGCACGGTGACCGCTTCTCCGCCGCTCCGCAGCTACAAATCGGCACGTGTGCAGGGCGTTATGCATGTTAGAGGTCTAGCTTTGTGAGTGCGGACTTTATTCTAGGCCGGTTTGGCTCCATGCCTGTCGTCTTAAAGGTTGGATGTTTGGCGTCTGGGGCTTTAGGGCTGTTGCAGATTGTTGCGTTGATTTATCCGGTTGTTTCGCCCGGCATAGATGGTGTCGCTCTCACACCTCCATGCTTGGCTGCGGTGATGGGATTAATCCATTTGGCAGTGGCATGGGCTATTTTCAGCCGGGTGGCTTGGGTCATCCCAGTCATTATTTTTCTGCCTTTTATCCAGTATGGGGTTCTGTATCTGGAGAATGGAATTCCGCCGCAAAACAGTCTTTACATGAATCTACTATTTGCAGGTCTATGGGCGCTCTTTTTTTGCGCTTACCTATTTGGATTCAAAGCCTACCGGTATTTCCGAGTTTCTCAAAATGCATAACCAGCGGCAGCACAGTGACCGCTTCTCCGCCGCTCCGCGGCTACAAACCGGCACGTGTGCCGGGCGTTAAATGTCACAAGGCTGCCCATGAAGGACCCAGTAGATGTCGCAGAAACAGCAATTGCGTTTCTTGAGTCGTTAGAAGGTGCAGAGAGAAAGTAGGGTGCCGAGGCTGCAAGAATTTTGCGGAACGCCACATGTAAGCTCAAGGTAGACCGTCGCGCGGCTTTGAGTGAGTTGCAGTATGGCTTGAGCTACAAAGGTTTACTCGAATGGCATTGGAGCGATAACACTTTAGAAGCACTGAAGTCTCTGTGTACGGAGTTTTACAACTGCTGGGAGGCCAAACGAAGTGACATCTAACCATACGCTCAAGTACGTTCCGGCCCTTCGGGCCTCCACCGGACGCCCTTGTCAGGGCGCCGCTTAGCTTTTCGTTAGGGCTTTATGAAAAGTTTCTTCACCGAGCAATGGAAGGCGCTCGCGCTGCTTTCCTTCCCAGCACTTTGGATTGGTGTTTTTCCAATATGGAGTAACTGGATTCTAAAGCCTCCACTGAATGAACCCATCTCATTGGCTACAGCTGGCAGCATCAAAGAGGTAATTGAAGTTAGGTCTCTCGAGCCCCTGGAACTTACATTCATTTTCGACCGTGAAGGACAATCATTCGAAGAATTGAAGCGTCTTATCGGAGACGGTGGCGTCTGCGTTCCTCCTACCCCATGCACAAAGGGTGTCAATGTTCCACTAGCTTGGGCAATTAGGGAGTTTGACACCTTGCAAGTAGTAGCCTCAGGCAACTCCGACACTTTTGATGCAAATGGCTGGTCTAGTAACGAAATCCACCGTCACATTACACGCTTGGATTTGCCTCCTGGCAAGTACGAGTTTAGTGCAGCGGTGCTTCGCCCGGTGACTGAGTTGTCTCATGTCGCAACCCGTTTGCGCTTATCAATTCGATCTAAGTCTGACCAAACATGGCAAATGGGCGCAGTTTGGTGGGGCTCTATCGGAAAAGTTCTTCTAGCATGGCCCATTGGGATATATGCCCTTTTTATGCTCTTCAGGGCGTCACTAGCGCGGCGACAAAAGACCCATTGAAAACAAGTCGGAGCTCGGGTCAGAATCCCTAACCAGGCGCTCTTGCCGGACAATTTCTCCACCGCTTCGCGGCTACAAAATTGCCGCAAAGCTTTACGTTAGCATTTCTAAATCTAAGTCAGGAGTACAAAATATGAGTAACTCAGTTGAAGTAAGAACAAAAGAAGAGCTTGAGGCTGCGGTTAAAAACAAAGTTGAGAAGATAATCGTAAAAGGGGATCTGGCTGAGAAAATTCATAAAGCCGAGGCGATTAAGAAAGTTTCTAAACCTGCCTTGGTTGTCCTTGGAGCTGCTTTGGCTGCAACGCCCTTCACTGGTGGGGTAAGTGGTGCTGTTGGAGTCGTTGGCCTAACTGCAACAACTGGTATGGGTATCGCCGCGATAACTGCCGTTGCTTTTTTAGGTTTGGCATTAATTCTAAGCATTACTAATGGTTATGATAGGAAATTCACGGTTAAAGCAGAAGGGTACGGTGAGGCCTCAATGGAAATGAATAAAAAGTGAGGGCTTAAGATGCCAAGGTTTCATCCAGGGCCTCCATATTTTTTCTTATGCAAAGCATGTGGTCGCAGGTTTCATAGAAAAATAAAGATTGGTCTTTTTTGTCCTGAATGCAAATCACTGCGTGTTGTCACTGATAGGGCAGTTTGCAAGTGATGCTAACAATCGCAGTCACAGCGACGTCTCTCCATTGCGGCTGCGCCTCCATTCCAAAGCCGCGCGTGCTGCGGGCGTTATGGCTGAGCCAAGTACAGGTTCCGAATGAAATATGTAGTCGGCGGCGCAACTTTGGCGATTCTCTTGCTAATCGCCCTTCTTGTTCAAGGGTGGGGAGAATGCTCATTCAGTGAAGAGTATGCTACTGAGAGAGTTGTTCGGACTTTATCTAAGGATCAAGATGCAAAGTACTTAAGTAGCCCGAGCTTCGAGAAAGAAGATTGCTCATACAGCTACTTATACAAGAGTCCAAACTCTAAAATATCGTATGTATTCACAGGCTGGGGTAAGGTTAATAGGTGGGACTATGAGCGTGATGAGTAGTTCGAGCCATAACAAGTGCCTGCTACGGACTGTGCCGATCTGTCACCTTTTTTGCGGCGCTGCGCTGGCAAAAAAGCCGCCAGTTCATCCCAGCCGCAGAGGCGGGCGTTAGTGTATAAGGCAGTAATCGAACGCTATGAAAATCTTACAACTAAAATTGATAAACCATCCCATCCTAGGGAATTTACTGTTGGATTTTAACAATTATTCAACGAACAAACCTTACGAAACAATTGTGTTTGCTGGTGAGAATGGTACTGGAAAGTCAACATTATTAGAGGTTCTGAGTGATTTCTTAAATGCTGGTTCTTTCGAGTATTTCGAGTTCATCAATTATGTTACTGATGAAGGTAAAGTTTTCAAGGCTGTTCATCCCTCTGATGGAACTACTCATAAAACCTTTTTTGATTTGATTGATGAAAGCCAAGCAATAATAAAAATTCGTGAGGATAGGAACAATAATAGAGTAAAAATGGACTCAAATATTAACGATTTGAGATATTACGGGTGCGTTTACTCCAAGGCAAGAGCTGATTACAAAACAAAAAAAATTACTACTACCACTACCAGCTCGCTAGACAAAGAGAAATATGATGTTGATGGTAGTGATGATTTCACTTCTTTAAAGCAGCTAGTGGTTGACGTGGTTAATCAAGACAATAATTTGTATGCTGAAATAAATAAAACTTTAGGTGGCTCGCCGAGACCATGGGATGAATTTTACCCGGAGTCCAACTTATACAGATTCAAAAATGCTTTTGACAACTTCTTTGATAGGTTAGCATACGAAAAAGTAACTGACATTAATGATGAGAAAACTATTACATTTTCGAAAAACGGATCTTCTATACCTGTAGATAAGCTAAGTACAGGGGAAAAACAAATAGTATTCCGTGGTATATATTTGTTGCGCAATAGTAATATATTGAATGGCTCCGCCATTCTTGTTGATGAGCCTGAGCTTAGCATGCATCCTAAATGGCAGCAGAGAATACTTGGTTACTACAAAGATTTATTCACTAAAGATAATGAACTTAAAGCTCAAATGTTCTTCGCCACTCATTCAGACCACGTTCTGAAAGAGGCGCTTGCAAATAACGATGAAAATTTAATTGTCGTTCTCGAAGAAGAAAACGGAGTTGTTCGAGCGAAAAAAATAGACTCTCCGACAGTCCTCCCATCAGTTACAAGCGCTGAAACAAACTATCTTGCATTTGATATTATTTCGAATGACTATCATATCGAGTTATATGGCTGGCTTCAGGACAAAGAATCGAAAAATAGTGTTAAGTCCTGTGATGACTATATTAAAGCTCACTCACTATACGACTCGTCAAGGCACTACAAAAGCTCAATGTTCGGACGTACAACATACGAGACACTACCAACATATATTAGAAATGCAATACACCATCCAAACTCTGGAAACGTATTTACCGAAGCAGAGATGAGGTCTTCCATTGAGTTACTGATAGAGCTATGTAGGTAAACGTACACTAACAAGCGCATGTTGTCGGACAGGTTCTCCGCTGCGCTCCAAACCAGCCGCAAATGCGGGCGTTGAGGCTGTAGAAAAACCCCTGATTTGCTAGGATTTGGGCAGACCCAACAAGGAGTGTTGCATGCCACGCTTCAAGCCCTACGACTACAGCCAGCACAGCATGGTGGTGATCAACTACCAGGAGCAGCTCCAGCCAGGTACGTTCGAGTACGCCGTTCATTATCTGATTGAACACAAGCTGGATCTGTCGGTATTTCATCCGCGCTATCGTAATGAAGACACAGGCCGCCTGGCCTACGATCCAGCCATCCTGCTGAAGATCATTCTGTTCGCCTACTCCAAGGGCATTACCTCCAGCCGCCAGATCCAGTGGTGCTGCGAAACCAACATTCTGTTCAAGGCACTGTCCTGCGATACGGTCCCGCACGTCACCACGCTGGCGAGCTTTGTCAGCGAGAATGCAGAAGCCATAGAAGCCGTGTTTGAGCAGGTGCTGCTGGTCTGTCACCAGCAGGGTTTGTTGGGTAACGAGCTGTTTGCCATCGACGGTTGCAAGACCTCATCCAATGCCGCCAAGGAGTGGTCAGGCACCTTCAAGGAACTGAAGGCCAAGCGCGACAAGCTACGCAAGCTGATACACCACCACCTGAACGAGCATCGCCAGCATGATGTTGCCGAGACCGAAGCCGAGATGGAACGGGCTATCCGCCACGGCAAGATGATCCTCTCGCTGGATCAGGCCATGGAAAAGGTCGATCGCTTTTTAAAGACCCAGAGTCCAAGGATGGGCCAGGGTAAACGCCGCAAGGAAGTGAAGAGCAACATCACCGATAACGAAAGCGCCAAGATGACCACCAGCAAGGGCACGCTCCAGGGTTATAACGGCGTGGTCACAGTGGACAGGAAACACCAGGTCATCATCGATGCCCAAGCCTTTGGCGAAGGCCAGGAGCACCACACCCTACAACCGGTACTGGAAACGGTCGAAGCCCGCTATAAGAAGCTGGGCATCGCCGAAAGCATCTACCAGCAAGGCACCGTCGTTACTGCTGACACGGGTTTTGCCAACGAAGCGAATATGCAGTACCTGCACGACCGGAAGATCAACGGCTACATCCCGGATAACCGCTTCCGCAGTCGCGACCCGCGCTTTGCTGAGCAGAAAGACAAGTACGGCAAGCTCCACCAGAAGCCTGCAGGCCAGACCCGCAAAACAACGTTTCCAGCCAGTGCTTTTGAGTTTGACCCAATAAAGATGAGCTGCATTTGCCCCGCTGGGCACCAGCTCAGCTACCGAGGCGTACGGGCAAATGACAACGGCATCCCAGTCGGTTACTTCGAAGGGCGACTGCTGCAATGCCGCAACTGCCCCAAGCGCGAAGCCTGCATGCATAACCCGCAGGCAGCAGAGCACCGCAGGGGCGCCGGACGACAAGTATCATTCCAGCTTGAAGCCAAGCGGCCACCCAGTTACACCGACTGGATGAAGCACCGCGTGGACAGCCCCGAAGGCAAAGCGATTTATAGCCACAGGATGTCGGTGGTGGAGCCTGTGTTTGGCAATATCGGCACCAACAAACGTCTGAATCGGTTCAGCTTGCGTGGCCGCAGAAAGGTCCAGGGCCAATGGCAGTTGTATTGCCTGGTGCATAACCTAGAGAAGCTGGCGAATTATGGGCAATGTGGCTGATGCACGGCGGTGCTTAGCCTGTCGGCGCGCTATTACAGCGATAATGGCATCTACCGATTGGTAATTGAGCAAACACTGCCCTGATGATTCGAGGCCAGACATGAACAGGAAAATGGCTGATGGTTTAGCCCGAAATGGGTTTTTCTACAGCCTCGTTATGTGGTTTCAAGGAGGTTGTGTGGCATTTGCGGCCTCGGAAAGAGAAGCTCTTTTATCTGTAAAGGGAGTGGGGGGCCTACCGTCGTGAAAAGGTTTGAGGGAATCGGAATAGATACGCTTTCTGATTTGGCTAATTATCAAGCGGATGACATAGCTGAAATGGTTGCCTCGATGCTGCGATCAACTTGCTGGGAAAATAGCCCGCAAGCTAAGGCGGCCATTGAAGCCGCAATTTCTCGGGCAAAAGAAGGGCTGTAATGGGTCTTTTCGGTGTAACACCCCATAACAAGGCCATCAAACTCGGTCCCTGAATCGGTCGCCGGACGCTCGTTCCTCGCGCCGTTTATTGTGAGCGTTAAATGTACAGAAGGAGATCCCCCATGGGGCTGAAGGGAAGCTGTTTGTGTGGCGAGATAAGTTACGAAATTGACTCAGTGGATATGCCGATTGTGCATTGTCATTGTCAGACTTGTCGTAAAGCTCATGCGGCACCGTTTGCCTCCACTGCAGGAGTAAAGCGCGAGAATTTTCGTTGGCTCAGCGGCGTGAGTTCTATTTCTACGTTCGAATCCTCCCCGGGAAAATTGCGCCATTTTTGCAAACGCTGTGGTTCTCATTTGGTAGCCGAGAGGCCTGCGCAGCCACACGTAATTGTTCGGGTAGCCACTCTGGACGATGATCCCGGTTTAAAACCAGAGGCTCATATTTGGGTGTCGCACGATGTGCCATGGCTTGAGTACGACAGGGTATGTAAGCATAGAGAATGGCGAGACGACATTTAACAAATCAATCAAGTTCGTTCCCGGCCTGGCGGCCGTTCACCGGACGCCCCTGTCGGGTCGCCGCTTATTTTTAGCGTTATAGCGCAATTGAAGTACAGCAAGATTCGGGTCGGCGGTAGTCGTTTGTCCTCCTAATATAGCCCCTGTTCGGGCATGTGCCCTTTTATAGTGAGCAGAGCTAGGAGGAATGATTGATGACTATACTTGCAAACAAAGTTGCTATCGTTACTGGCGCCAGCACCGGTATTGGCTACGCAACTGCGAAGCTTTTTGCGAAAGAAGGTGCTGCCGTCGTGGTGGCTGCAAGGCGACAAAAGGAGCTTGATGACCTTGCGGAATCAATCAACGCGGAAGGCGGGCAGGCACTGGCACTAGCGGGCGACGTTGGTGATGAGGCTTTTGCCAAAGCTTTGGTAGATAAGGCGGTAAGTCACTTTGGCGGATTGGACATCGCTTTCAACAATGCGGCTATCCTAGGTGCTATGGGCCCTGTCCCGGAGATGTCGCAAACGGACTGGAATCAGGTTATTGCGACCAACTTAACCAGCGCATTTTTGGGCGCAAAGTACCAACTGCCCGCCATGGCTGCCCGAAAAGGAGGTTCGTTAATTTTCACCTCTACCTTCGTTGGTTACACCGCAGGTATGCCCGGTATGGCTGCCTACGCAGCCAGTAAGGCGGGTCTTATTGGGTTGACTCAAGTGCTGGCGTCAGAACATGGGCCTCAGAATATCCGGGTCAATGCCCTTCTGCCCGGTGGTACTGATACACCAGCGGGACGTGAATTTGCCAATACGCCAGAAGCATTGGCGTTTGTGCATAACCTGCATGCTCTCAAGCGTATGGCGACACCAGATGAAATTGCTCAATCCGCATTGTACTTAGCATCCGATGCCTCCAGTTTCACAACTGGTTCTGCGATGTTGGTAGATGGCGGTGTATCCATAAATCGTGTCTGAGAGACCGCGCCATGTCAGACTATGACCGAATCGCAAGCGCTATGGCCTATTTGGTTGATCGGGCAATTGATCAGCCCAGCCTTGAAGAGATGGCCGCCCATGTGCATCTGAGTCCGTATCACTTTCAAAGGCTGTTTTGTCGGTGGGCGGGTACTACGCCGAAGCGCTTTTTACAGGTCCTGACATTGGAACGAGGCAAAGTGTTGCTGGAGAATTCTCGTTCCTTGCTCGAGGTCTCACATGAGCTTGGGTTAAGCGGCAGTTCAAGGTTGCATGATCACTTTGTGCAGCTGGAAGCCGTCACACCAGGCGAGTATAAAAGTCGAGGTAAGCAGGTTCATATCGAGTACGGTGTACACGCTACCCCGCTGGGACCTATGTTTGTTGCGGTAACCCGGCGTGGTGTTTGCCGGGCAGAGTTCATGGACTTCAACAGCATGGAAGAGTTGCTAGATAGCTTGCATAACGCTTGGCCGCTCAGTTCGATCAGAGAAAGCCTCCTATCTACGCGCTATGTTATTGATGCATTTTTTAGCAGTGATGCTGCTTCTAAGCATGGTCCGCTATCGCTCCATGTCGCAGGAACCAATTTTCAAATCGCTGTGTGGCGAGCTCTGCTGAAAATACCAACGGGCGCTGTGGCCAGCTATGCCGAAGTAGCCAAATCACTCGGTGCCCCCAAGTCTGCAAGGGCAGTTGGTAACGCCATTGGAGCAAATCCAGTTGCTTTACTGATTCCCTGCCACCGGGTTATACAGCAGAGTGGCGCGCTGGGGGGTTACCGCTGGGGACCAACCAAGAAGCTTATGGTGCAAACCTGGGAAAAAATGCGTGATGAGCCGGTTGCGCTATAACAATGCCATGCAGCCGACGCTCGTACCTCGCGCGGCTGATGGCGGGCGTTAAAGCGAAAAAACCGAGCCGTGGCACGCGGCGCCCATCCGTGTCAAAATTGCGTGATACGCGAACGAGAGGTCTCTTCCATGAATCTCCAGAAAATTGAAGACGAGGCGCTCCACCTTCCGAGAGAGGAACGAGCCCAGTTGATCCAGCGACTGGTTTTGAGTCTTGAATCTCCGTCACAAGAAGAGCTCAGGTCCGATTGGTTGCTTGAGGCCCGACGTAGAGGTGAAGAGCTCGACAATGGCTCAGTTCAGGCTGTGTCCGGTGAGGATGTCATGAGGAAGGCTAAAGCCCTGATCAAATGAACTATTCTTTTCACCCGGCAGCGGAAGCCGAGTTCCTGGAATCAGTTGGCTATTACGAGTCAAAAGTTCCGGGATTGGGTGGTGCCTTCATAGAAGAATTTGAAGCCCTAGCCAGTTTACTTGGTGCGTCACCAAAAGCCTGGCAAGTTGAGTCGCCGCCAGATCTTCGTAGAGCCCCCCTTCACAGATTCCCGCTATCCATCGTTTACCGAGAGAAGCCTGATGGTTGTCAGGTTCTGGCTGTTGCCCATGACCGGCGACGTCCTCAGTACTGGCTTGGCAGGCTTTAACAACCGGCTGCACAGCGACCAGTTTTCCGCCGCTTCGTGGCTTCAAACCGGCGCGTAAGCCGGGCATTATATGCAGTCGAGTGAGGTTATAAAGTGACTGAAAGCCATTACACAACTTTCTTTCTAGAGATGAAGTCACCCAAAGAACTGAACTTCAAGCCGCTTCCTGATCAATTGACGGTTGTGGAGTGTGAGGAGCCACAGTACCAATTCAACCGATTTTTATATGAGCTTGTTGGCACTGATTGGGAATGGGGAGATTTAGACCATTGGAGCAGCGATCAATGGCGAGCGCTGGTAGAAAGCGATCAACACCGCACTTGGGTTGCATATCATCTTGGGAGCATCGCTGGATATTATGAGCTGTACAGGCCAGATGGAGATAACACCGAGATTCGATACTTTGGGCTGGCCCCCGGAGCTATCGGCAAGGGGTTCGGTGGAGCGCTGTTAAGCCATGCAATCAAGTCTGCCTGGGGGTGGTCCGGTACACAAAGAGTATGGGTCCACACTTGTACATTTGACCATCCAAGCGCACTGGCTAATTACGTAGCGCGAGGCATGAGAGTGTACCAAGAGGAATTAGCTCCCATCGATTGAAAGTGACCCACCGGAGACCAGTGAGCATATAACAAACGGCGGTTGTTGCCCCTTTGGGGCTGGGGCCGCTTTTCCGCCGCTTCGCGGCTACAAAACCGCCACAAAGCGGAGCGTTAGGCCTTTACCGAGCTCATTAGCACCTGTGAGGAAATTTACGCAATGGACATTCCACGCATATTCAACATTATGGAAAGCGCGCACCGCATCCATAATCCGTTTACACCAGAAAAATTTGCCACTCTTGGCTTAGCATTGCGTCTGGAATCGGAGGCTCGAGTACTTGATCTTGGCAGCGGTTCGGGAGAGATGCTATGTACATGGGCACGTGATCACGGTGTTATTGGCATCGGTGTCGACATGAGTCAATTGTTCAGTGAGCAGGCTAGACTTCGTGCCGAAGAGCTGGGCGTGGCTGATCAAGTCAAGTTCATCCATGACGATGCGGCAGGCTATGTCGCTGACGAAAAGGTCGATGTGGCTGCCTGTGTGGGTGCTACTTGGATCGGCGGGGGAGTCGCTGGAACGATTGAGCTTCTGGCTCGGAGCCTGCGCACTGGAGGAATCATCCTCATAGGCGAACCTTACTGGAGGCAATTGCCACCAACGGAAGATATTGCCAAGGGGTGTTTGGCCAATGCAATCTCTGACTTCCTTCTGCTACCAGAACTGGTCGCGTCCTTCGGCCACCAGGGCTACGATGTTGTTGAAATGGTTCTGGCTAATCAAGACGGTTGGGACAGGTACGAAGCGGCCAAATGGCTCACTATGCGCAGATGGCTTGAAGCCAATCCCGATGATGAATTGGCCCAAGAGGTGCGGTCCAAATTGACCTCGGAACCTGAGCGTCATGCTGCTTACACACGCGAATATCTGGGCTGGGGAGTATTTGCGTTGATGCCGCGGCTCTGCCTTAAACTGGCCTAATTATGCGCTCAAATAGCTCACTTCGTTCGCTGGGACGGGCTAAAGCCCGCGCCTTAGCTTAATCGTTATGTTCCTCTCAGGGCAGGCTCAAGTCCAAGGCGATCAACAAAGGGGATAAAGTCGCGATCCAAAAACAGCAGGGGTAACGCCTTCTCTATGCAGAACGTTGCGATGATCACGTCGGCAGTTTTTCTGATCGTGATGCCCCTTTTTCGAAGCACTCGATCATTGTCGGCGCACTTGACCGCCATATCTGTGCCAAACATCTCATACTGTTCCAGCGCGAGCAGGCTTTGTTTGGTTTGACGATATTGTTTGTCGTTGCGGATGCCTTGCAGGATTTCTAGAAATATGAGGTCGCCGATAGCGACGGATCCTTGGACTATTGAGGCGTCCAGCAAGTCAGTTTGTGGGTTTGTGACGCCATTGAAATAGTCGGTCCATACGCTGGTATCCACCAGTATCATCGGGCGTTCCGCATTTCATCCAAGTTGCCTTCCCACTTGATTTTGCCTCGCAGCTTTCGAATTTCCTGCGTAACCGTCCGGTGATCCCGTCTTGAGCGTAGCGCTGGCACCGTCAGGATAGTGTCCACGTATTTTCTAGTGGACACTATCGATGAACTCATTAAGCGTAATCACTCCTAAACGTACACGCCGCCGTTTTTCTCCTGAATTCAAAGCCAGCATCGTTGCTCAGTGCCGACAGCCGGACGTCTCCGTGGCCCGTATTGCCTTGGACAATGAGCTCAATGCCAACCTGGTCAGACGCTGGGTCAGTCAGGCACGGGAAGGCGGAGCACCGCTGGCAACCCCCGGGTTCATGCCAATCAACTTGCCCGCCGTCGCACCGTCTCCGGGCGGCCGGTCGGTCTCGAGTGCTGGCAATACCATTCGTATCGAGATACCCCGTGCCGGTGGTACGGTTGTCGTGGAATGGCCCACAGAACAGGCCCAGCAGTGTGCCGCGCTGTTGCGAGATCTGTTGGGATGATCCGCATTGATGAGACCTGGCTGGCGACCGAACCGCTGGATATGCGCGCCGGTGCCGATACGGCACTGGCGCGGGTGGTTCAGGTGTTTGGCTCGGCCAGACCTCACTGCGCCTACCTATTTGCCAACAAACGGGGCAACCGGATGAAGGTGCTCATCCATGACGGCCTGGGTATCTGGCTGTGTGCCCGCCGACTGAACCGGGGCAAATTCCACTGGGGCGAAGCCTGGCGCGGCGAGCGTCTGCAGCTGACCGATGAGCAGGTCATGGCGCTGGTTCAGGGGCTGCCTTGGCAGCGCCTGGGTGAAGCAGGCGTCATCTCGGTGCTGTAACCACAACCTGGTCAGCAGAACCATCACCAAATAAGGGAATCGCGACGAGGCCTGGGGCTTGGCATACTGCCGGCCATGACTCAGCGACCCGATCTCAATCAGCTCTCTACCGACCAGCTCCGCGCCCTTGCGATGGAGCTGCTTGATCGCGTGGAGAGCAAGGATCGGGTTCTGGCCCACCGCGATGCGGTGATCGAGAAGCTGACCCACGAAATAGCCATACTCAAACGCCACAAATTCGCCCGGCGCAGCGAGCAGCTGGATGGTCATCAAGGGTTGCTGCTGGAAGAGCTGGTGGACAGCGACATTGCAGCCATCGAGGCCGAACTGGCCGAGCTCGCAGAGACCCTGCCTCCTGACACCAAACCCAAGCAGCAGCCCAAACGTGCGCCGCTGCCGCCAGAACTGCCCCGGACACTGATCCATCACGAGCCCGATGACACCCAGTGTCGCTGCGGGTGTCAGCTCAAGCGTATCGGCGAAGACGTCAGCGAAAAACTGGATTATGTACCGGGTGTGTTCACCGTTGAACGCCATATCCGTGGCAAGTGGGCCTGTAACCAGTGCGGCACCCTGACCCAGGCGCCGGTTCCGGCACAGGTCATCGACAAAGGCATCCCGACCTCGGGCCTGCTGGCCCAGGTACTGGTCGCCAAATACGCTGATCATCTGCCGCTGTATCGCCAGGAACGCATCTTCGGCCGTGCCGGACTCACCATCGCTCGCTCCACACTGGCCCAATGGGTCGGCGCTTGCGGCGTCCAACTGCAACCACTGGCCGACGCCCTGAGAATAGCCATGCTGGAACATGGCGTCTTACACGCAGATGAAACACCGGTCAACATGCTGGCACCTGGCAAGAAGAAAACCCACAAAGCCTACGTCTGGGCCTACAGCACCACCCCGTTCTCTGATCTGAAAGCAACTGTTTACGACTTCGCCCCCAGCCGGGCGGGTGAGCATGCCCGCACCTTCCTGGGTGACTGGCAAGGCAAACTGGTGTGTGATGATTACGCCGGTTACAAGGCTGGGTTCGGCAAGGGCATCATCGAGATCGGCTGCATGGCCCATGCCCGGCGCAAGCTCTACGACCTGCACGTCGCCAATCAGAGTACGCTGGCCGAGCAGGCCTTGGAGTACATCAAGCTGTTGTACCAGGTCGAGCAGGAAGCCAAAGATCTGACACCGGAACAGCGCAAGTTCATGAGGGCCACACAAGCCAAACCCATTGCCGAGGCGCTGCATAAATGGATGCTGACCCAACGGCAAAAAGTGCCGGATGGATCAGGAACAGCCAAAACTCTGGATTACAGCCTGAAGCGCTGGGTAGCACTGACACGTTATCTGGATGACGGTGCCGTGCCGATCGACAACAACTGGGTTGAAAACCAGATCCGGCCTTGGGCAATGGGCCGCAATAACTGGCTGTTCGCCGGTTCGCTACGCAGTGGTCAGCGCGCCGCCGCCATCATGACCCTGATCCAGTCCGCCAAACTGAACGGACATGATCCTTACGCCTATCTGAAAGATGTGCTGAGTCGACTGCCGACGCAGAAGAACAGCGCCATCGACGAGTTACTGCCTCATAACTGGAAGCCGGCTATCAAGCTGTGATGGCCGGACGCTTACGTTGGGTGAACCTCAAATGTGGTTTTCTACAGTCTCGTATATCCAATAGATACCGGAGTTAACACTATGAACAAACTTAAAATCATCCTATTGCTTTCGCTCATGTCGTGCGCATTGGTCGCCCAGGCGGCAGGTAGTTTTAGGCTGATGAGCGGCAAGCTGATTTCTAGCGGACAAAGCAAGTCAGAAATCATTGCCGTTGTGGGCGTGCCGTTATATCAAGATGTTGAAACTATCGGTGTCGATGAAGGGGGCGGAGGCCATCCTATAAAGCGAGAAGTTTTAACATACAAGCTTGATGGTTCTATTGGGGGCGAGTACTTGGTCATAATCACGGTGGAGAATAACACTGTTGTGTCAATAACATCGAAACAAACCAGTCGGATGTGATCGTAGCGCGTATAACTCGTGGCTCCAGTACACCCGGTTTGTGGCTTGAGCCGGCCGTACAGCACAGACCGCCGCTGAGCTCAGTTGTTGGGCGTCTTAATATCTAGCGCGCAAGCTTGGCATGACTATCGGAGCTGCTCCCATGCGTGAATTGAAATTGAGCAAGGCTTTCACCCTGATGGAATCAGGGCCTGTGGTCCTAGTGACAACCCATGATGGAGAGAAAAACAACATCATGACTATTTCCTGGACCATGGTGATGGATTTCACTCCGGTATTTGCAATCACCACGGGTGAATGGAATCACTCCTTCGCGGCGTTGCGAGAGAACCGGGAGTGCGTCATCGCCATTCCCACCGTCGACCTATTGGATAAGGTGGTTGGCATAGGGACTTGCTCTGGGGCAGACACAGACAAGTTTGCCAAATTCAATCTCACACCAGTGCAGGCTAAGGTCGTCAGGCCGGCCTTGATCAAGGAGTGCTTTGCCAATATTGAGTGCAAGGTCATCGACATCGTTCAAAGGCATAACATTGTTGTGTTAGAGGCGGTTGCCGCCTACATCGATACCACACGCAAGGAGAAGCGCGCGGTTCACGCCGTTGGTGACGGAACGTTCATCGTCGACGGGCGCAAGATTGACCGCAGGAAGATGATGGCCTCCAAGCTCCCGCCAAGCGTTTAGCGTCCATCAATAGACATTGGTGGCGGCTCCCGGCAACCAACACAGCAGTATGTTTTGAACTCTGATGGTACTGCCGTCTTCTACGAGTCTTAGGTGCGTTGCGGGGTTTAAGTAACAGTTCTTTTTTGCATTCGACTGCTTAAATCATACAATCTTATCAAGATTGAAAGCTCTGTAAGCCTCGCTCTGCCTGCTATGCTGGCGTGCGAGACCACACCACAAAAAAAATGAACGATCGGTCGTTGCGAGGCAACTACGCCAATGCTTCGTTGCTGGTGCGGGGCTGGACTGACCGCACCATGAATGGAGTTACTCGCAACATGATTGAGCCGCAGAGCGAAACCGGGGACCCTGAACTCCTAAAGCGTCTATGCCGGCAGCAGCAGGCGTTGATCAAGGTTGGGAGTCTGTGGCGGCGCTACGAAGGCGCGCTGACCAATGCTGCCGGCGTGGTAACGGAAGCCGCCGCGCTGGCCCTTGATGTGGGGCGCGCCGGGATCTGGACATTCGATTCTCTGCGAAGCAGTCTTGAGAACCTCGACCTCTATCAGGCGGATATGAAGCGCCATTTACGGGGAGGTCGGCTCGCCGCCAAGGACTATCCGATCTATTTTGACGCTCTTGCGCGGGAGGAGATCTTGCAGGTCAGCGATGCCCCCACGGCCCCGCATACAAGGGCGCTTTTCGATAGCTATCTGAGGCCGAACGCCATCGGGGCCATGCTCGTCGCGCCGATTCATGCGGGTGCCCGCCTGGCCGGAGTGCTGTGCCTGGAGCATGTCGGCGGCAAGCGGCACTTTCACCAAGACGAAATCAACACCGCTGTGCACTTGGCATCAGCATTCAGTGCGGCACTGGAATTCCAATACCACGCCGACGAGCGGCACAAAATGCAGGCTCACCTGCGGGATCAGGTGGCGCTGTGGAGTATCTTCTTCGAGCAGAACCGCGACGGCATCTCGGTGCTCCGCACCGATGGCAGTGTGTACCGGGCCAACAAACGTTTCGCCGACATGCTCGGCTATACCGTGGACGAAGCTCACCAGCTGCATGTATGGGAGTGGGATAGTCAGTTCGACCGCGATACGATTGTGGGTATGCTGCAGTCGGTTGATTTCTCCGGCGATCATTTCGACACCCGCCACCAACGCAAGGACGGTCGTGTGATCGACGTTGAGGTAACCAGCAATGGCGCCTACTACAACGGCACGAAGCTGATCTTCTGCAATCATCGCGACATCACTGAGCGCAAGCGCGACCAACAAGAAATCCACAAACTGGCGACTACCGACACGCTTACCGGTATTGCGAGCCGTGGCGAATTCAGCCGCATTCTCAGCGAAGAAATTGACCGTGCCACGCGTTACGGCCGGCCGCTGGCGCTGATTATGTACGACATCGACCATTTTAAACGCGTCAACGACACATTCGGCCATCATGCCGGAGATGAGGTGCTGAAGACGGTTGTCGACCTGGTCAATGAACACCTCCGCCGCGTGGACACGCATGGCCGCTGGGGCGGGGAGGAATTCATGGTACTGCTGCCCGAAACCAGCTTGGCTGCCGCTTTGGTAATCGCTGAACGCTTGTGCCAAGCCATCGGGGGGCAGGGTTTTGACCCAGTCGGATCGGTCACGGCCAGCTTTGGCGTGACCCTACTCGGCCAGGAGGATGGCTTTGACGTACTCGTTAAGCGGGCCGATGAGGCGCTCTACCGGGCCAAGAACGGAGGTCGTAACAGGGTCGAGTCGGCCGTTGGCCCGGCCACCGATAGTGTGCGTCATAACTCAGGGGCAAATCGATGACATCATTGGGCTGCGCACACACTTTTTAAGCTATATTTTTTACCTAACCATTAGCGGTAATTTGCCCGCCTTTGGGGTTGGACGCGCTTGCGGTGTACCGCTGCGCAACGCGTTAGGCGTTCAAAGAGGGGGCGTAGTGCTATGTTGACCAGAAGAAAGTTCATCGCATCTGCCGTGGCTACCGGACTGGGCGCTACAGGATTGCTTGCTTCCTACTCCCTCAGCAGGGGTGGTTCCGAATACGAGCAGGCAGTAAAGCAGATTTGGCGTCACGGTGACCTTGGCTCGAGTGACACTTCCGCCTCCGCCGCATTACGTGAGCTGGTGCGCTACGCAACCCTCGCACCGTCCAGCCACAACACGCAGTGCTGGAAGTTTAGGGCGGGTGACCAGTCGATTTCAATTCTGCCTGACTATCAACGCAGGTGCCCGATTGTTGATCCCGACGACCACCACCTCTTTGTCAGCCTCGGCTGCGCCGCTGAGAACCTTGTGCAGGCGGCTTCAGCAATGGGCTTTCGAGGCGAGACTGTTTTCAAGACAGGCGCGACTGAGTCATTGGATATATCCCTTGAGCCTGCAACAGCGGTGCGAACACCGCTGTTCGAGGCAATCCCGCGTCGGCAGTCCACTAGGGGCGAGTTTGATGCCAAGCCGCTTTCAAGCGGCGAATTGAAGCTGTTGGAAAAAGCCGGCTCAGGGAATGGCGTCCGGGTGCACCTGCTCACGGATAAACTGGCTATGGAGAGCGTGCTTGATTTCGTGGTGCAAGGTAATACCGCACAGATGCGCGATCCAGCGTTTGTGCGCGAACTCAAAGACTGGGTACGTTTCAATGGAGGGGAGGCCGCGCGATATGGCGACGGTCTGTTTTCCGGCGCGTCAGGCAACCCAACTGCCCCAGGTTGGCTTGGCGATCTGATGTTTGACTTGTTCTTTACCGAAAAGGCAGAAAACGACAAGTACGCGCGACATGTTCGAAGCTCAGCCGGCATCGCAGTATTTGTCTCAGAGCAAGAGGACAAGCATCACTGGATAGAGGTGGGTCGCGCCTTTCAACGTTTCGCGTTGCAGGCAACGGCGATCGATGTTCGAACCGCTCACCTTAATCAACCCGTGGAAGTCGCGTCACTCAGGCCGGAGTTTGCCAAGTCTATTGGTATGTCGGTTGGCAGGCCTGATCTGGTCATTCGCTTTGGTCGCGGGCCAGAAATGCCCAGGTCCTTGAGGCGCCCAATTGAAACAGTTCTGGCGTAAACGCTTAACGAGTCGTTGCAGTGGCCGGGCCTGAAGGAGCTCTCAAGTGATGGCATCTGATGATGCCCCATAATAAAGCTGTTATATTTTCTTTCTTCGATCGTCCGACATCCTCTGCATCGCGCGGCTTTTGGCAGGGTTATGTGAAAATATATAGAAAGCACAGAATGAGATTCTCTTCCCCTAGATTACTGGTTTTTACACTGTTCTGTTTGTTGGTAGGCTGCTCTACGCTACAGCCAGGCGCAGGTGGCAACTGGGTTGGATTCACTGAATCGGGTCAGGCGTCGTTTTATGCGGACAGGCACCAAAATCGCAAGACGGCGAGCGGCGAGCTCTACAGGCATGGGTTAAAAACAGCTGCGCATAAAACGCTGCCGTTTGGCGCAATCGTTAAGGTTACAAATGTTAAGAATGGGAGAAGTGTCGTGGTAAAGATTAATGACAGGGGCCCGTTCGTGAAGGGTCGTATCATTGATCTTTCAAAGTCTGCGTTTAGTGATATAGGCAATACATCTGCAGGTTTGCTTGACGTAAGAGTTGAAGTTATTCGCTAGCACATCCCAGGAGGGACCATGTATACCGGCAGTTGCTTATGTGGTGGCGTAATGTACGAGGTTGATGGTGAGCTTGAGCCGATTCAAGTGTGCCATTGTTCCCAGTGTCGTAAGGCTCAAGGCAGCGCTTTTGTGACCAATATACCGGTCTCGACTTCGGCTTTCAGGTTGCTGCAAGGGGAGGGGATGCTGGGCTCATTCGAATCGTCACCCGGCAAGTACCGAGTTTTCTGCCACGTATGCGGC
This sequence comes from Halopseudomonas pelagia CL-AP6, assembly GCF_000410875.1. Classification (GTDB taxonomy): domain Bacteria; phylum Pseudomonadota; class Gammaproteobacteria; order Pseudomonadales; family Pseudomonadaceae; genus Halopseudomonas; species Halopseudomonas pelagia. The sequence continues at coordinate 122,783 of NZ_AROI01000003.1, read as the reverse complement.
TCCCCGATCTATAGCAAACGGGCTGATTTGCCGCAGGTCTTGCGTCTCAGGGCTGGCACGCTTGATGGGGACCTTAAGACCAGGCCGGTTGGGCACTTTTATTTCGGCTCCAAGGCTAACTGGTTCCAGATCAATGATGATCTGCCGAAATGTCCAGCGGCTTACACGCCCCCGAAAAAACCATGATCTGCGGCGGTGGGTAGCAGCGCCCTGTCCGATTTGCTTTGGGTGGAGTGCCAAGCAGGCGCTTCGGTAACGGACTTGAGCGCACATCACAAGCGATAAGGAGGTCGCCATGCGTCAACTATGTCTTGTTCTTTTTTCTGTCCTGCTGCTGTTTGCATCGCCGCTTGTTTCTGCCCAGGGTGCGAGTCATCAGGCGATGCTGGCGAGTGTCTATTCGGGTGAAACGGCAGTCCACGAGTACTGGGTCAGTGAAAAGCTCGACGGCGTGCGCGGGCATTGGGACGGGGAAGCGCTGTGGAGCCGTGGCGGCTACCCAATTGCCGCGCCAGGCTGGTTCACCCAGGACTGGCCAGCTATGGCTATGGATGGTGAGCTGTGGATAGCGCGTGAACTGTTCGATACCGTCAGCGGCATTGTTCGTAGCTCCCAGGCTGATGACAAGGATTGGCGGCGGGTTAAATTTATGGTGTTCGATCTGCCCGATCACGGCGGTACCTTCGATCAGCGAGTACGGGCGATGGCAAACATGGCTGACAATGGAATTCCTTGGCTGCAGTCAATTCCCCAGTTTCGCGTGACTGATGCTACGGAGCTAGATGTGCGCTTGGAAGCGTTGGTTGCGGCGGGCAGCGAAGGTGTGATGCTGCATCATCAGGATGCGCTGTACCGCTCTGGGCGCACGCAGGATCTGCTGAAATACAAACTCTATGATGACGCCGAAGCGCGAGTAGTGGGTTATACCGAAGGCAAAGGCAAATACGCCCGTCAGGTGGGCGCGTTAGTCGTAGAGCGTGAGGATGGTAGACGCTTTCGCCTGGGTAGCGGCTTGAGTGATAAGGCAAGAGCAACGCCACCGCCGCTCGGCAGTTGGGTCACCTACCGCTACAATGGGCTGACCTCCAGCGGGTTGCCGCGATTTGCGCGCTTTGTTCGAATGCGTAACGATATGCCTGAGTTGGCGGGGGAGTCCGATGCCCGTGGCTCCTCGGACGAGTGGAAGCAATAACCCTGACAATGAAACCTTTAGCTAATACGCTGTGCCCCCTTTGTGGTGGGGCCAATACATGCCAGCCGGCGCAAGCGGGTCATTTTGACGTGCCCTGTTGGTGCACAACTACGACAATCAGCAAGGAAGCACTGGCACGGGTGCCGGCAGAAGTGGGAGATAAGGCGTGTCTTTGCCCTGGCTGTGCCGCTGGTGCGGGCGATCAGAGGTCACGCGAGGCCGATATTAGCAGGGGTTGATATTTGAACGCTTGGGCGCGGCCAGCAATGACCGCGCCCAAGGTTGTTTACTGCGGTCTACGCGAGGTCAAAGCGGTCTGCGTTCATCACTTTGGTCCAGGCTGCGATGAAGTCATGCACAAAGGCTTCTTGTGCATCATCACACGCGTAGGCTTCGGCCAGTGCGCGCAATTGCGAGTTGGAACCGAAGATCAGGTCAACGCGAGTACCGGTCCACTTCACTTGCCCGGTGCTGCGATCACGCCCTTCGAACACATCTTGCACCTGGGAAACGGGCGCCCATTTTGTGCTGATGTCGGTGACGTTAACGAAGAAATCATTCGTCAACACTCCGGGGCGCTGAGTGAACACGCCATGCTGGGTTTGCCCGGTATTGGCGTTCAGTACCCGCATACCACCGACTAGCACGGTCATCTCTGGCGCGGTCAACTTCAGCAGTTGTGCTCGATCCAGCAACATCTCTTCGGCCGATACGGTGTATTGGGTTTTGAGGTAGTTGCGGAAACCATCAGCCAGCGGTTCCATCGGCTCGAAGGACTCTGCGTCAGTCTGCTCCTGGCTGGCGTCGGTACGGCCGGGTGTGAAGGGTACTTCCGCCGCGGAACCTGCATCCGTCGCCGCTTTCTCTACGGCGGCAGTGCCACCGAGTACGATCAGATCGGCTAGCGACACGCGCTTGTTGCCTGACTGCGCCGCATTAAAGTCGCGCTGAATCCCCTCCAGTACCTGTAGTACCTTGGCCAGTTGCTCCGGCTGGTTCGCGGCCCAATCCTTCTGCGGGGCCAAACGAATGCGCGCGCCATTGGCGCCACCTCGTTTGTCGGAATCACGGTAGGTAGAGGCCGATGACCACGCGGTAAACACCAGCTCAGAGACCGACAGACCGGATGCCAGCAACTTGGCTTTTAGACCGGCGATATCCTCTGCGTTGACCAACTCATGGTCGACAGCGGGTACAGGGTCCTGCCAGATCAGATCTTCACTGGGTACATCTGGGCCGAGGTAGCGGACTTTCGGGCCCATGTCGCGATGCGTCAGTTTGAACCAGGCGCGGGCGAAAGCATCGGCAAACTCTTCCGGATTCTTGTGGAAGTGCTCGGCGATCTTGCGGTATTCCGGGTCTGTACGCATGGCCATGTCGGCGGTGGTCATCATGATGCCCACACGCTTGGCGGCATTTTCCGCATCGGGCGCATGATCATTATCTGCCAGGCCTACTGCCTGCCACTGGTGCGCGCCGGCTGGGCTCTTGGTTAGCTCCCACTCGTAACCGAGCAGCACATCAAAGTAACCCATATCCCATTGGGTCGGGTTGGGCGTCCAGGCGCCTTCGATACCGCTGGTGATGGTGTCGCTACCCTTGCCGCTGCCGTAGCTGTTGATCCAGCCAAAGCCCATTTCTTCCATCGGAGCACCTTCGGGCTCTGGTCCCACATGTACCGCGTCAGCGGCGCCGTGGGCCTTGCCAAAAGTGTGACCGCCGGCTGTGAGGGCGACAGTTTCGTAGTCGTTCATGGCCATACGCGCGAAGGTTTCGCGAATATCCCGGGCTGATGCCAGCGGGTCGGGGTGACCGTCTGGACCTTCCGGGTTAACGTAAATCAGGCCCATCTGCACGGCTGCCAGCGGATTTTCGAGTTCGCGGTCGCCGGTGTAGCGGCTCTTGGGTTTGTCACTGGTGGCCAGCCATTCATCTTCTGCGCCCCAATAGATATCTTCCTCTGGACCCCAGATATCTTCCCGGCCACCGCCATAACCAAAGGGCTTGAGGCCCATGGATTCGATGGCGACGTTACCGGCGAGGATGTACAGGTCAGCCCAGGACAGCCGATTGCCATACTTTTTCTTGATCGGCCACAGCAGACGCCGGGCCTTGTCGAGGTTGCCGTTATCGGGCCAGCTGTTGATTGGGGCAAAGCGCTGGTTGCCGGTAGAGGCGCCGCCACGACCGTCAGCGGTGCGGTAGGTGCCTGCTGAGTGCCAGGCCATGCGAATCATGAATGGGCCATAGTGGCCGTAATCGGCTGGCCACCACTCCTGCGAGTCGGTCATCAGCGCGGTCAGGTCGCGTTTGACTGCGGCCAAGTCCAGCTGTTTGAACGCGTCAGCGTATTTGAAACCGGCACTCATAGGGCTGGACATAGGAGCATTCTGGTGCAAAATCTTTAGATTGAGCTGGTTGGGCCACCAATCTTGAGTAGTAGTGCCACCCCGTAACTTGCTCGTGGCGGCTCCATGCATGAAGGGGCATTTGCCAGCGTTCTCTGTCGCTTCGCTGTCATTGATGTCTAGTGCGTCCATATCGGTATCCACTTGTTGTTGATGAATGGAACGGGTTGTTCAGTTGATAAAGTACATGAAAATACCCTGATGATTTAACGGGTTTTGTGTACCGCTCTGATAGCTTTTGCCTATTCACTGCCGCACCTGGGTTTTCTCGCACCCATGTGTACCGCCGAGACCGCGCTAGCGGACCCGGATACGGTCGCCGTCACTCAGCTCTCGACCTGGATGGCGGACTACCGTTTGGCCCTCTTCGAGGCCGGAGATCACGACTGTGGCTAGGCCGTTGCTCTGGCCTGTTTCCACGGCTTGGAGCGTGGCGCGCTGGCCTTCAAGGAGGAAGACTGTGGGCTGGCCGTCGTGCTGGAAGAGCGCGGATGCCGGCACCTGGAGGACGTCAGGTGACTGCCAGAGGATAAATTCAGCATCGACACGATAACCGTCCCCGAGCATGTTCCATTGCTCACGGGGGCTGAGCATGTCGACGATCACTTTCACGCGCTGCTCCTCGACGCCGAGAGCCGAGACGTCTTCGAATCCGACCGGCTCTACTCGGCGTATGACGGCCTGGAGTGTGGCGCCGCCCCAGCCATTGAGCCGCGTCTGTATTCCGGGTTCCGATTTGACCGCATCGAAACTCAACACATCGACGACGATTTCGAGGGTGCCTGGATCGCCAACGCGGACGATGGCCTCACCGGCCTGGATTACCCCCTCGCTTTCACGCAGGATGTCCAGCACGACGCCATTTACCGGTGATCGCACGGCCACACGCTCGGCTGGTGTTGCGCTCTCGGCATGGGCCGCAGACACTTCTATGAAAGCTCTGGCGGCGGCCAGTTCATGGGTGGCCACGTCCTGTTCAAACTGCGCCGAGCGCAGAATTGCTGCGGTCCTGAGGGCGGTTGATTGTGCCTGCTGTACCTGTTCTGCGGCAATGGATCCGGACGCTTCTAGCGCGCGCAGGCGTCCATACTGACTTTCAGCGTATTCGGCGTCGGCTTTGGCGGCGCTGATCTTTTGCCTGACGGCAGCCAAGGCTGAACGGGCCGCCTCGACCCTGGCTTGCGCCTCAGCTCGGCTACGGGCGTCCAGTACATTCGCTGGCATGGGCTCGACATAAGCCACCAACTCAGCGCGTGTTAGCGGGTCGCCTACTTTCCATTCGACCCGGTTCAGGTAGCCGGTGACGGGGGAGGAGACCACATAATGGTCCTTCACACGCGTCTTGCCTTCTTCCAGAATGGTGATCTCCATGGGGCTCCGTGTCACCGTCGCAAGGTTTACCCATACCGGTTCCGGGCGCAGGCTATAAACGATAACGACAGCCACCAGCAAGGCGAAGACAGCCCAGAACACCCATTTGCCCTTCCAAACTCGGCCCATCGTCATCAACGATTCCTCCTTTTGCGCTGGTTATTCGCGTGTTTTAAGCACGCTCACCAGGTCTAGCCTACGCAGACGCGACCAAGTGATAAATCCGGAAATCAGGGCCGAGGCGATAACCACATTCGCCGCCAGTGCCCGTGTTCTACCCGTGATGACCAGGGGCACCCGGTATAGCTCAGTTTGCATTGCCATCACTATAAAGTGGGCTAATCCGTGGCCAACGGCCCAGCCCAGTGGTATGCCAAGCAGCAGCAGGATTGCCAGCTCCCCGAGCAAAATATGAGAGACCTCATTGTGGGTGTAGCCCAGCACCCGCAAGCTGGCCAGATCCCGACCCCGCTCCGCAAGGGAAATCCGGACCGTGTTGTAAATCACACCAAAAGCGATGATGCCGCCCAACAGACTGATGATGAAGGTATAGGTGAGAAAGGTCTTGGCCAAGGTCTCAAAAAAGCTGTCCAGCATCGCTAGGCGAACATTGATTGCCATCACCCGCGGGGTGTCACGCAGATCCCGATACACTTTTTCTGCGCTATCAGGCTCTAGGTTCATCAGGATTTGGTTGACCAGTGGCCCTTCCTTCAGAGCTCGGTTCATTGCCTGGAGGTTCATATAGGCGCCGACTCCGAGAAACTCGCTGGTAACACCTGCCACAGGCAGATTCAGGGTGGAACGATGGCCCTCTAGTACCCGAACTTGTAGTAGTTCACCTGGGGCGACGGCTAGCCGCTCTGCGAGAAAATCGGTCAGTAATAGCCCGGCGGGTGGTATGGGTACGTCGGTGAGATGCTCATCCACAACGAACTGCAACTGGCTATCCGCTGGGATGCCGGATAGGGCAGTGCGCCACTTTCGGTGACCGTTCACCAGTTCTACAGCCACCATGCGCCGGCCCTCGACATAGCGCACGCCGGGCTGTCGCGCCATGCTGTACATGGCCGCCTGATTGACTGGATCGGTCAGGCTGAGGGTCAGGTCCTGCTTTTGGACCCGGGAGAATTGGGTATGCACCATGAGGGAGACGGAACTGAGCTGGAAGTTACCCACCACTACAATAGCGGTGGCCATGGCCACCCCCATAATGGAAAGTGCTGTGCGTGCTGGGCGTCGGGTGAGGTGCCGGACGATCATGCGCGACGGCTGGGTGAAGCGTACCCGTGACAGCAAGCGCTCGATCAGGGTTACCTGATATCTGGCCGGGCCTTCTGGCCGCATAGCCTCCGCTGGAGGCAGGGAAGCGGCCCTGCGAATGGAGCGCCAACTACCTAACAATACGACGATCAGGGTTATCAGCCCCAACACCACCACCCACCAGGGGCTGATGCTGAACACTAAGGTCGGAAACCGGTAGAACTCCATGTAGAGCACACTCAGCGCCCGGCCTAGCCACATGCCGGCAAGGGTACCAATCAACAGGCCGATCATCGCGATAACCAGCACCAACTGGCTATAGTGCAAGCCAATCTGCTGGTTGCTGTAACCAAAGGCTTTCAACACGGCAATAATATCGCGCTGGGTACTGATCAGGCGGGTGACCACCACATTGACCAGAAACATGGCTACGCCCATGAATATCGCCGGAAATATCAATGCCATGGTCTTCAGCTGGTTGAGCTCGTCGCTGAGGAAACGATTGGAGAACTGATCCTCGCGGGCGTAGGCACCGGTACTTCCATAACGGGCCAGTTGGCGGTCGAGCAGATCGATCACGCCAGCGACGGGGAAGGAGGGGTCCACCCGCAACACCATGCTGTTGAACGCCCCGCGCATATCCATTGCCGATTCCAGAGCCTCTTGGGGCATCCAGAGCACACCATAGCGTTCATAGTCTGGCAGCATGCCACCGGGCGGGATGACATAGATGAATTCCGGCGATTCGACGATACCCACTACCCTTAGGGGTTGGCGTCGGCCATTGATAATAGCATCCAGCCGGTCGCCTAGTTGCAGGCTGTGGGCTTCAGCAAAGCTGCCGATCACGGCTACTTCGTCGCTGCGGGGGGGCGCTGGTAAACGCCCTTGACGTAGATAGAGACGGTTAACCTCAGGCTGGCCGGTGGTCGGCAATGACACCAGGCGGGCTGACACTGGGTCGTTAAAGCCTGCCACCTCTAGCTTGGCGACTCCTTCCACTCGCCCGCTCAGGCGTATAACGCCGGGTATGTTCGCCACCCTTTGCAGCAGGTGGCGCGGCGCCCGGGTCATCGAGACAAACACGTCTGCGAACTGGTGATCCTGATAATACTGATCGCGGGTGGTCGTAAGCGAAGCATAGTTCACCAGCGACAGCAGACACACCGCAATGCCCCCTGCGATAACCAATGCGATTGCCAGCACCTGACCGCGCATATGCCAGAGTTCGCGGCGCAGTTTGATATGCAGGGCGCTGGGATGCAGGAGAGACATGGCGTTACCAGCTCAGGGTGCGTGGGTCTTGCCGCGTGGAATTACGGTATTCGCCACTGATCATGCCGTCAGACAGGGTGATTACCCGGTCTGCCATCTGTGCAATGGATGCGTTGTGGGTGATGATGACGGTAGTTGTTCCCGTCTCTCTATTGGCGGCATCCAGGGCTGCCAGTACCAAGGTGCCGGTGGCAGAGTCCAGAGCGCCTGTGGGCTCGTCGCAGAGCAGCACCTGGGGGCGTTTGGCAATGGCCCGGGCGATGGCCACTCGCTGTTGTTCTCCGCCTGAAAGCTGTGCTGGAAAGTGGTCCATTCTGTGCGCCAAGCCTACCAGCTCCAGCGCTGCTTCTGGACGCATGGGGTTGCGCGCGATTTCGGTGACGGCGATCACGTTTTCCCGCGCAGTCAGGCTGGGTATCAAGTTATAGAACTGGAACACGAAACCGACGTAATCCCGTCGGTAACGCGTCAGCTCACGGTCCCCGGCCTGAGTCAGGTCGATATCCTGGTATTGCACTTCGCCACTGGTTGGCACGTCGAGCCCACCAAGGATGTTCAGCAGGGTGGATTTGCCGGATCCGGATGCGCCGAGCATCACGATCAGTTCGCCATCAAACAGGTCCAGATCTACACCGCGCAAAGCAAACACCTCAACCTCTCCCTGGCGGTAGGTTTTGGTCAGGCCCGCAGTATGGAACACTGGCCGATTGGGTGTAACAGGCATTGGTATGGCCTCCGCTTCAGCGGGATGCGTTGTTGTCGTTATACGATAGCCGTCTGTAGGATTCGGGCGTAGCTTGAATAGCCTTGAGATGCTCGCTAAAGGAGGGCGTATGTACAAACTGTGTTTTTATGTGCCGGAATCGCATCTGGAAGTGGTGAAACAGTCGATATTTGAAACGGGTGCAGGGTGCATCGGCGGCTACGACCAGTGTTGCTGGCAGACAAAGGGGCAGGGGCAGTTTCGGCCATTGCCAGGAAGTCAGCCGTTTATAGGCCGGCAGGGCGCGCTTGAGACTGTTGCGGAGTATCGGGTGGAGATGGTCTGTGCCGACGAGCGGATCCGCGCGGCGGTGGCGGCACTGCGGCTCGCTCACCCTTATGAGGAGCCGGCTTTTGACTGCTGGTTGTTGGCGGAGTTTTGATAATCGGTGCGTAGGCATAGCGCTCCCATGTCACTTTCCCCATCCTAACCCCGCGCTAGCCTAGTCCAGACCTCACCTAGCGCCGTTCTAACCTCGACCGAACCCCGTTCTAACCTCGTCATTCTCGCGAAGGCGGGAATCCATGTAGTCTTTCGGGTTCACTCGGCGTTAGTTAAAAGTACCACCCCATGGATCCCCGCGTTCGCAGGAATAACGATGGGGCGGTGGTGCAGGCGTTCCGGCGGTTTGGCAGTGGGTTGGGCACATCACTCCTTGGCAAACGGCACCGGTACGGGTGTGTCGTTGTTCGACGGTGGCAACTGCGGAATGCTGAAATCGGGCTGATCGCCAGTCAGGGTCTTGAGGAAGGCGGTCATGTTGTCGATATCCTGTTTTTCCAGCTCGCGGCCCAGTTGCAGACGCGCCATCAGGTCCACGGCCTCTTCCAGTTTCCAGTACGCACCATCGTGGAAGTAGGGGTAGGTCAGCTCAACGTTGCGCAGGGTTGGCACTTTGAACGAAAAGCGGTCGGCGTCTTTGCCGGTCACGGCCACGCGGCCTTCGGCGGGGTTGTCGGTGATGTAGGGCTCCACTACGCCCATGCGCTGGAAGGATGTGCCGCCCACAGCTGGTCCATTGTGGCAAGCGGTGCAGCCTATATTCTTGAAGGTCTGATAACCTTCCAGTTCGGCCTGGGTCAGCGCTTCATCATCGCCCTTGAGCCACTGGTCGAAGCGCGAGTTGGGGGTGACCAGGGTCTCTTCAAAGGCGGCGATCGCGTCGGTCACCCGGTCAAGGTCGATCTCGTCACTGCCGTAGATGTCAGCAAACTCCTGCCGGTACTGCGGTATGGAGCGTAAAACATCCAGCGCCAGTACGTGGGTCGAGGCCATTTCCATCGGGTTGCTGATGGGCCCTGCTGCCTGCTCTTGGAGGGTCGCTGCGCGGCCATCCCAGAACTGGGCGACGTTCATGCTGGAGTTGAGTACGGTTGGTGAGTTGATCGGCCCTTCCTGCCAGTTGTGACCGATCGAGGTAGACAGGTTGTCGCTACCGCCCATGCTCAGGTTGTGGCAGGAGTTACAGGAGATAAAGCCGGAGCGTGACAGGCGTGGGTCGAAGAAGAGCTTCTTGCCCAGTTCGATCTTTTCCGGCTCATCAAAGCTGGCGGGCTCAATCGGTTGAATGGGTTCGCTGGTCAAACGCTCGGCCTGCAGCGGGGTGCACAGGCCGCCAGCCAGTAGTAAGCATAGCAATCGCTTGTTCATGATCATTTCCTTGGGTCACTGAGTGGGCAATGCATGGCTTGCCGGGCAAACTCGTTTTAACAGCAGTGTGCCGGAGTGACTCAAGGAGGCAGTTGACTCAGATCAAGGGATGATCTCGACCAGCGTGCCGTCCGGCACCAGGTCCCAGAGGGCGCGCATATCGGCGTTGTTCAGCGCGATGCAGCCGTTGGTCCAATCCAACCCTTTGAAAAACCACTCGGGATACTCTTCATCAATAGGGGTGCCGTGGATCATGATCATGCCACCGGGATCAACGCCCCGTTTATAGGCGGCGGCAAGGTCTTTCAGGTTGGGGTAGTCCAGGTGCAGGCTGAGGTTGAACTGTGGGCTCTCGTGGCGCCAATCGATGCTGTAGATGCCCTCGGGCGTGCGCTGGTCGCCTTGCTGCTGTTTATGGCCGAGCGGCTGACGCCCCAGGGAGATCCGATACTGCTTGATCACTTGGCCGGCACTGATGACCTCCAGCCGCCGCTCGGCCTTGTGAATCAGTAGTTTATCGATGGCCGGCGCGGCCTGGCTGGGGAACGCCGCCAACATTAACGCCAGCCACAGCACCTGTCGCAATAGATAGTGCATTAGCGAGGCTGGCGAGCCAGCGCCGGGTTGTAGCGAATATCCCGTACACGAATCGGAAAGTGCTGTTCCCGGCGGTCGCTGAAATACTGTTTCAGGGTCTTGCCGACGGTGGGGAAGGCCAGTTCGTCCCAGGGGATTTCCGTTTCGCTGAATAGGCGCACCTCCAGGCTTTCTTCGCCGACACCATAGGCCTGGTCGACCAGCTCGCCACGGAAGAACATGTACACTTGATTGATATGCGGCAGATTAAACAGCATGTAAAGCTCCTGGTCGCGCACCTTGGCTTGCGCCTCTTCCCAGGTCTCGCGTAGCGCCGCTTCCTCAGTGGTTTCGCCATTTTCCATGTAGCCCGCGGGCAGCGTCCAGAAGCCCCGGCGCGGTTCGATTGCACGGCGGCAGAGCAATACCTGCTGGCCATGGAATACCAGGCAACCGGCAACGATGCGCGGGTTTTGATAGTGGATGATGTCGCAATGGTTGCAGACGTAGCGCGTGCGGTTGTCGCCGCTGGGAATCTGCTCGGTCACCGCGTTGCCGCACTGGCTGCAAAACTTCATGATTTATAGCGTCTCATTCGGAAACCTGTTTTGCCCTATCTTGCGGCGCATTTGCCGGCTGGGCAACTGGTTCTAGGCAAGTGATCATGACATTATGCTTAAAAACCACAGAGGTACTCTGCATGCTGGATAAAATGCGCATGCGGGTTGGGGGACACAGTCCGCGACAGATCGAAACGCTGGGTATGCCAGAGGCGGGCGTGTTGATTCCGGTGACCTGCGTGCATGACCGCCCGGAGATCATTCTGACCCTGCGTTCGCAGCGCATGTCTACCCACTCCGGCGAGGTTGCCTTCCCGGGCGGTCGTCGTGACCCGGGTGATGTGGATTTGCGTTACACCGCATTGCGCGAGACGCATGAGGAAATCGGCCTGGAACCGGACCGGGTCGATGTAATTGGTCCGATGGGTTCGCTGGTATCCCGTTATGGCATCAAGGTGACCCCCTATGTTGGCATCGTTCCGGATGTGTTCGAGATTGTCCCCAGCAGCGCCGAGATAGATGCGGTATTTCGTGTGCCGGTGCAGTTTTTTATGGAAGACCGGCGTGAAATGACCCACCGGATCGATTACGAAGGACGCAGCTGGTACGTCCCCAGTTACCGTTATGAAGGCCATAAGATTTGGGGGCTGACGGCCCTGATGCTGGTTGAGTTTATGAATGTCGCCTTCGATGCCGACATCCCCCTGCACACCCCCTATGACGAAGATCGCAAACAGGAGCGCAGATGAAGTACAGCCTGGGTAATGACCGTGTGGAAATGGCCGATGACGCCTGGATTGCCGATACGGCAGCCGTGATTGGCAAGGTGCGCCTGGAACAGGGCGCGAATGTCTGGTTTGGCGCGGTGCTGCGCGGCGATATGGAGCTGATCCTGATCGGCGAGCACAGCAACGTGCAGGACGGCGCGGTGATGCATACCGATGCCGGCTTTCCGCTGACACTGGGCAAAGGGGTGACGGTAGGCCACAACGCCATGCTGCACGGCTGTAGCGTGGGCGATTACAGCCTTATCGGCATCAACGCTGTGGTGCTCAATGGCGCGAAAATCGGCAAGCACTGCATCATCGGCGCCAATGCGCTGGTGCCCGAGGGCAAGGAAATCCCTGATGGTTCTTTGGTAGTCGGCTCACCGGGCAAGGTGGTGCGCGAACTGACCGAGCCGCAGAAGAAGATGCTTGAGGCCAGTGCTGCGCATTACGTGCATAACGCCCAGCGCTATCGCCGTGACCTGCAGGTGCAGGAAGATTGATGCAGCAGGCTGCGGTCAAGTCGCCCTGTGTTGGCGTCTGCGCGCTGGATGAGCAAAACCTGTGCACAGGTTGCCAGCGCAGCGGCGAGGAAATAACACTGTGGGGGCGCATGAGTGATGCCCAGCGCCGTGAGGTGCTGTTACTCTGTGAGACCCGAGCCAGAGCCCAGGGCCTGTGGTTCAGCGCACCCATCAGCTAAGGACGTATCGCATGGCCAAAATTGGAACACCTAACGCCGAGAATGCTACCCGAGTAATGTTGCTGGGAGCCGGTGAGCTGGGCAAGGAGCTGGTGATTGAACTGCAACGATTGGGCTGTGAAACCATTGCCGTGGATCGCTACGAAAACGCGCCAGCGATGCAGGTTGCCCATCGTCGGCATGTGATTAATATGCTCGACGGCAAGCAATTGCGTGAGGTGATCGAGGCCGAACAGCCGGATTATATCGTGCCGGAAATTGAAGCCATCGCCACCCAGACGCTGGTCGAGATGGAGAGCGAAGGCTATAAGGTGATCCCCAACGCTCGGGCGGCCTGGCTGACCATGGATCGCGAGGGCATTCGCCGGCTGGCTGCTGAAGAATTGAATCTGCCGACCTCGGCCTTCCGTTTTGCCGATACCTATGAAGAGTACGCGGCCGCAGTGGTGACAGTCGGCTTGCCGTGCGTTATCAAGCCGGTTATGAGTTCTTCCGGCAAGGGCCAATCGTTGCTGCGCCGTCAGGAAGAATTGCAGGCGGCCTGGGATTACGCGCAATCCGGTGGCCGCGCCGGCGAAGGGCGCATTATTGTTGAAGGCTTCGTTGATTTTGATTATGAAATCACGCTACTCACCGTTCGGCATATTGACGGCACGAGTTTTTGTGAGCCTATCGGGCATCGTCAGGAGGGCGGTGACTATCAGGAATCCTGGCAGCCGCAGGCCATGAGCGAGGCGGCGCTGGCAGAAGCGCAACGCATCGCTCTGGCAGTGACCGACGCCCTGGGCGGTCGTGGTCTGTTTGGTGTGGAGCTGTTTATCAAGGGTGATGAAGTGTGGTTCAGTGAAGTCTCGCCCCGCCCGCATGATACCGGTATGGTCACGCTAATCTCACAGGATCTGTCTGAGTTTGCCCTGCATGCGCGGGCGATTCTCGGCTTGCCGATTCCGGCCGTTCGCCAGTTGGGGCCCTCCGCTTCGGCGGTGATCATGGTGCAAGGCGAGTCTGCCGCTGTCAGCTATGGCAATCTGCACAAGAGCCTGGCAGAAACCGATACGCAGCTGCGGTTATTCGGCAAGCCGGACGTGGAAGGGCAGCGACGCATGGGTGTAGCGCTGGCGCGGGATGAAAATATTGAAGCCGCGCGCGAGAAAGCCCTGCGTGTAGCTAATGGCGTGGAGATCACGCTCTGAGTGGTTGGTGGTATCTGCTGGCGCCTGCGCTGCCGTTGCTCCTACCGCAGGCCTTCTGGGTCAAGAAGACCGCGATACGCCTGCCGGATGCCGCCGCTCCATGGCGCGGAAGTTGCTCTCCCGCCGGTTGCTCTTCGTCCTCTTCTTACGCTGCGTTGCGCTTGCTGGTGATCGGTGAGTCCACCGTGGCTGGCGTCGGTGTTGATACTCAGCAACAGGCGCTTTGCGGTCAGCTTGCCGAGCAGCTAGCGGCTACCTGGTCGCGGCCTGTCAGTTGGCAAGCCTGTGGGCGTAACGGTGCTACTGCGGCGGATTGTTGTCAGGAGTTGGTGCCGACGCTCGAAGATCAGTGCTGGGATGTGGTGGTGATTGTGTTGGGCGTCAACGATACCACGCACCTGACGCCACGCTGGCGCTGGCGGCGAGCGTTACGTCAGTTGATTGATTATTTTGTGGGCAAGGCAGGCCAGGTATTGCTGACGGCAGTGCCGCCGCTCGGGCAGTTCCGCGCGTTGCCACAGCCTTTGCGTGGCTGGTTCGGTTTGCGTGCGGGGTTGCTTGATCGGGATCTGCAGCGATGCTGTGCGCGCCGGGGGGCGCTACATGTACCGATGGCGCTGACTTTCGAAGCGCATTATCTGGCGCGAGACGGTTATCACCCATCGGCCGCCGGCTATCAGCTCTGGGCGGCTGGAATTCTGGCCTGCCTGATTCAGTCTGGATGGTCTGCCTTGGATGAGGCGTCGTCTTGTTCTTCTACATGACCGTCCAGGGCTTTATCCCAGATGCGCACGCTCTTGACCATGTTGTCTTTGGTCTGCAGGATTTCCATGCGATAGCGGCCAATAGTCAGGCAGACGCTGGTCTCCGGGATGCTTTCCAGTTGCTCGGTAATCAGCCCGTTCAGTGTTTTTGGTCCGTCTGCGGGTAATTTCCATTTCAACTGGCGGTTGATAGCGCGGATGGCGCTCCCACCTTCAATCACTACAGTGCCGTCGTCCTGCGGGTGAATGTCCTGGCTGGGCAACAGCATATCGGTAGTGAACTCGCCAACGATCTCTTCAAGAATATCTTCCAGGGTGACCAGGCCGATCACGTCGCCATACTCGTCGACCACAATGGCAATACGCCGCTTCTGCTTCTGGAAATTGAACAACTGCGTGTGCAATGGGGTGCTTTCCGGTACGAAGTAGGGTTCCTTGCAGGCGTTGATCAGCGCGTCCTTGGTCAGCTCGCCGCGGCTCAGCAGGCGGGCGATGGAGCGCATATGAACGATGCCGGTGACGTTGTTGATATCGCCCTGGAACACCGGCAGGCGGGTGTGATGGCAGGTGCGCAACTGGTTGTTGATGGTGTTGAGGTTATCGTCAAGGTCAATACCCACTGCTTCGTTGCGCGGAACCATGATGTCGTTGACGGTCATTTTTTCCAGGTCGAGGATACCCAGCAGCATATTCTGGCGGCTGCGGGTCATGCCCAGGCCCGCCTCACGCACCACGGTACGCAGCTCCTCGGTGCTCAACTGGTCGCCATTGGTGTCGCTGGTGTTCACGCCGATCAATTTGAGCAGCATGTTGCTGATGGCGCCGCAGATCCATACCACAGGATAAAGCAGCGTTTGCAGGACCTTTAGTACGAGGCTGACGGGAAAGGCAATCAGCTCGGGGCGCAACGCCGCCAGCGTTTTGGGTGTGATTTCGCCGAAGATCAGAATGACGATGGTCAGGCTGATGGTGGCAATGGCGATGCCGGCTTCGCCCCAGATCTGCGTGGCGATCACCGTGGCAATGGAAGCGGCAAGAATATTGACGATATTGTTGCCGACCAGAATGGTGCCCAGCAGCCGATCCGGGCGCTCAAGCAATTTGGAGGCGCGCCGGGCCCCTTTATGACCCTCTTTGGTCAGGTGCTTCAACCGATAACGGTTGAGGCTCATCATGCTGGTTTCGGAGCTGGAGAAGAACGCCGAGAGCACGATCAATAGGGCCAGTATCATCAACAGAAAACTGGTATGCGCGTCGTTCAAGTGGCTACCTCAATAGCTGGGGGAAGGGTGCGCAGTTGGGCTGCATCACTGGATTTCATTAATAGGGCAGCAGGAATTCACGAACCAACTTGCTGCCGAAGTAAGCCAGTGCTAGCAGCAGGAAGCCTGCCAGAGTCCAGCGAATCGCGTTGCTGCCCCGCCAGCCGCGGAAATGGCGGCCCCACAGCAGGATGCCGAAGACCACCCAGGCTACGCAGGACAGGAAGGTTTTGTGCGCCACGCCCTGGGCAAACATATTGTCCAGGAAAAGAAAGCCGGAGATCAGCGCCAGTGTCAGCAAAATTTCGCCGCACAGCAGGAATTGGAACAGTAGGCGTTCCATAGTCTGCAGTGGCGGGAAGGTGCGGATGAAGCGGGTCGGGTGTTTGTGCTTGAGCTGGTAATTCTGAATAGCCAACAGGCTGGCCTGAAAGGCAGCGATGGTCAAAATGCCGTAAGCGAGTATCGACAGCAGCACGTGGACGACCAGAACGCCTTCGGCGGGAACTAGCGTGGTGCCGTGACTGGGAAACAGCCAGGCCAGCAGCCCGGTAACCAGCGCAAGCGGGAACAGGCCCAGCAGTAGGCTGGTGACGGGCACTTTAAAACTCGACAGCAGCGTGATGGCGATGACCAGCCAGGCTATCAGGGACGCGGTGTTGAACAGCCCGAGGGACAAGCCTTCCGGCGTGAATAGCTGCACATAAAGGCTGCCTGCATGGGCCAGTAGCGCAACCATGCCGATGGCGCGCAGCAGATTGATATTGACGGCCAGGCGCTTGCCCATGCAACGCAACTGATAAAAGCTGCCGCCCAGATAAAGGATGGCGGCCAGCAAACTGGGGGTAAGGGCTGTCATACGTCCCTGCGGGTGAGAATCAGTAAAGCCGAAGTGTGGCACAAGCTGCGCTGCGGTTAAAGCGCTTCCCTGTCATCCGTTGGGTGCGCAGGGTATACTCCTGCGCTTGATTGCTTCACTCCGTCGATTCGGGGTTACAGGAAGCCTAGGAGACTGACTGATGTTCGACAATCTTACCGAACGCCTCACGCACAGCCTGCAAGGTGTGACGGGTCGCGCCAAACTTACTGAAGACAACATTAAAGATACCCTGCGCGAAGTGCGTATGGCTCTGCTTGAAGCCGATGTTGCGTTGCCCGTGGTCAAGGCTTTTGTTGACCAGGTGCGTGACCGTGCCGTGGGCCAGGAAGTCTCCCGCAGTCTGTCGCCGGGGCAGGTGTTCGTTAAGATCATCAAGGCAGAGTTGGAAGCCGTCATGGGTGAGGCTGTCGGCCTTAATCTGGCGGTTACTCCGCCGGCGGTGATTCTGATGGCGGGTTTGCAAGGCGCGGGTAAGACCACCTCTGTAGCGAAGCTGGCAAAGCACCTGCGTGAACGCCAGAAGAAGAAGGTCATGGTGGTCAGTGCCGACGTCTATCGTCCGGCGGCCATCAAACAGCTGGAAACGCTGGCCAAGGAAGTGGATGTTACTTTCTTCCCGTCCGATGCCGGGCAGAAACCGATAGCCATTGTTGAGGCGGCGATGCGCGAAGCGCGCAGCCGCTTTATGGATGTGCTGATTATCGATACCGCCGGTCGTCTGGCTATCGATGCTGACATGATGGACGAGATTCGCGCGGTGCATGCTGCTGCCAAGCCGTCTGAAACTCTGTTCGTGGTCGATGCTATGACCGGTCAGGATGCGGCCAATACCGCCCAGGCCTTTAACGAGGCATTGCCGCTGACGGGTGTGATTCTGACCAAGGTCGACGGCGACGCCCGTGGTGGTGCGGCGCTGTCGGTGCGGCATATCACCGGCAAGCCGATCAAATTCCTCGGCATGGGTGAGAAGACCGATGCGCTGGAAGCCTTCCATCCCGACCGGATCGCCTCGCGCATCCTCGGCATGGGGGACGTGCTCAGCCTGATCGAGCAGGCCGAACACAAGCTCGACAAGGACAAGGCCGAGAAGCTGGCCAAGAAGCTCAAGAAGGGCAAGGGCTTCGATCTCGAGGACTTCCGTGACCAGCTGCAGCAGATGCGCGGCATGGGCGGGTTGGGATCGATGATGGACAAACTGCCGATGATGGGCAAGATCAATCCGGCGCAAATGGAGAACGCCCAGACCCAGGCCGAGAAGCAGTTCAAGGTTATGGAGGCGATCATCAATTCCATGACGCCGAACGAGCGCCGCAACCCGGATATTATTAGCGGCTCGCGCAAGCGCCGCATTGCAGTAGGCTCGGGTACGCAAATTCAGGATATCGGGCGCGTCATCAAGCAGCACAAGCAGATGCAGAAGATGATGAAGAAGGTCAGCGGCAAGGGCGGTATGGCCAAGCTGATGCGCGGTATGGGTGGTATGGGCGGTGGCGGAGGCGGTGGTATGTTGCCTCCCGGCGGCGGTATGCCCAAATTCTAAGAGCGTGCTGTACAGCGCGTGAGCAAAAAACAGTTTTCAATGGCCGCGATATTCCGTAGAATACGCGACCTTTCGGGTATAAGGGTCTTTGCTGCGTCTTCGCTGCATGGTCTCACCGCCCGTAATGAATCAATGAGCGTTACTCAAATACAGGAAACGATGTCCACATGGTAACCATTCGTCTAGCTCGTGGTGGCTCCAAGAAGCGCCCCTTCTATCACCTGACTGTCGCCAACAGCCGTAACGCCCGTGACGGCCGTTTCGTTGAGCGCGTAGGTTTTTTCAACCCCGTTGCCAACGGTGCTGAAATCCGCCTGTCAGTTAACCAGGAGCGCGTTAGCTACTGGCTGAGCCAGGGTGCGCAGCCCTCTGAGCGTGTTGCTGCTCTGCTGAAGGAAAATCAGGCCGCTGCCTGATATGACCAGTCTGCCGGAGTCGAGCGGATCACCCTTGGTGGTCCTCGGCAAAATTGTATCGGTTCACGGCATTCGCGGCTCGGTGAAGGTGTATTCCGAAACTGACCCGCTGGATAACGTTCTGAACTATCCCAAATGGATACTCAGACGAGGTGTGGAGCAACGCACCGTTACCGTGCTTGAAGGTCGAGTGCAGAACCGGGTGTTAGTGGTTGCCCTTGAGGGGGTCAACGACCGAGACCAGGCGCTGGCGCTGGTGGATTACGAGATCTGTGTGGTGCGTGACGCCTTGCCGGATCTTGAACAGGGTGAGTTCTACTGGCATCAGTTGGAAGGTTTGCAGGTTGTAACCGTCGAAGGACAGTTGCTCGGTCGCATCGACCACCTGCTGGAAACCGGTTCCAATGATGTGATGGTGGTCAAGCCCTGTGAAGGCAGTCTGGATCAGCGTGAACGTTTGCTGCCCTATTTGCCGGATATGTATGTGAAGTCCATCGATCTGCAGGCAGGTGTGATGCAGGTGGATTGGGACCCGGAATTCTGACCGGTGTGGGCCGGAGTAGTGACGCTGTTCCCCGAGATGTTTGCCGCGTTGACCGAGTACGGTGTTACCGGTCGCGCCGTTAAGCGAGGGCAGTTAAGCGTCGAGTTCAGTAATCCGCGTGAGCATGCCCATGACCGTCATCGAACGGTCGACGATCGTCCCTTTGGGGGCGGACCGGGCATGCTGATGAAAGTTGAGCCGCTGCTGGAAGCCATTGAGGCTATCCGTCAGAAGGCACCTTCGCCGCCACGGGTGATCTACCTGTCACCCCAGGGCCAGCCGCTAACCCAGCAACGGGCGCAGGCGCTGGCCAAGATGGACAGCCTGGTGCTGTTATGTGGGCGCTATGAAGGCATTGACGAACGCATCATCGATATGTGCGTCGATGAAGAAATCTCCATCGGGGATTATGTGCTGTCTGGCGGTGAGCTGGGTGCCATGGTCGTCCTGGATGCGGTAACCCGGCTGATCCCCGGCGTGCTCGGGCATGCGGATTCAGCGGTAGAAGATTCATTTACGGAAGGGTGGCTGGATTGTCCGCATTACACCCGGCCGGAAGAGTTTGAAGAGCGGTGCGTACCGGAGGTGCTGCTCAGTGGTAATCACGAATTGATCCGGCGCTGGCGACTCAAGCAGTCCCTGGGCAGAACCTGGCAACGTCGGCCAGCATTGCTCAAGGATTTAACGCTGAGCAAAGAACAGCAGCAGCTGTTGGCGGAATTCATCCGCGAACAGGAAACCGATAACCATTGAGTCAAGTCCGACGGCTTGTGCAGGAGTTTGAAATGTCCAACATTATTGCCCAGATCGAAGCTGAGCAGATGAGCAAGAAGTTACCCGAGTTCGCTCCGGGTGACACAGTGATCGTTCAGGTTAAAGTGAAGGAAGGCGATCGTTCGCGTCTGCAGGCCTTTGAAGGCGTGGTTATCGGTAAGCGCAACCGGGGTCTGAACTCCGCGTTCACCGTACGCAAGATCTCCAGCGGTGTAGGCGTTGAGCGTACCTTCCAGAGCTACTCGCCGCTAATCGACAGCCTGACCGTCAAGCGTCGTGGTGATGTACGTAAAGCCAAGCTTTACTATCTGCGTGCCCTGTCTGGTCGCGCTGCACGTATCAAGGAAAAGCTGGGCTGATCAGCTCGCTTTCTGGTACAAGAAAAGGCAGCCTTCGGGCTGCTTTTTTATTGTCCGACGTTCCGCCCAGCTCTAGTGCGCCCGACCCTCAGCAGTGCAGGATTCTGACCCATGCAGCACCCCATGCCCAAAGCCAGTATCAGTGACGCCGAGCAGCGCGTCGTCGCAGGCTATGTTGATAGCTTGTGGCTTGAGCGGGGTCTGGCGCGGCCGACACTGGAAGCTTACCGCACTGATCTGGAGCATCTGGCCAGTTGGCTGGCTGCGCGCGGCGGGGGCTTGCTTAGTGCCAGCCGCGCCGATTTGATGGAGCATCTGGGCTGGCGCATCGGGCAGGGTTACCAGGCACGCTCTACTGCACGGTTATTGTCTTGCGTGCGCGGGTTTTATCGGCATGCGTTGCGCCAGAACCTGATCAGCGAAGATCCGACTCTGGATATAGCCCTGCCCAAGCTCGGCCGCCCGTTGCCCAAGTCGCTCAGCGAGGCGGATGTAGAGGCGCTGCTTGCTGCGCCGGACCCTGAAGACAGTCTTGGCTTGCGTGATCGCTGCATGCTGGAAGTGCTCTATGCCTGCGGTTTGCGCGTCAGCGAGCTGACCGGGCTGCGGTTGGATCAGTTGAATCTGCGCCAGGGCGTCGTGCGTGTAACCGGCAAGGGCAGCAAGGAGCGGCTGGTGCCGCTGGGTGAAGAGGCGATCGTCTGGTTGCAACGCTATTTGCAGGCCGGGCGTGCACCGTTGTTGAGCGGGCAACCTAGCGATGTGTTGTTCCCCAGCCGTCAGGGCCGGGAAATGACCCGCCAGACGTTTTGGCATAGGATCAAGCTGCATGCGAGTCAGGCCGGCATACGCACGCCGTTATCCCCGCATACCCTGCGGCATGCTTTCGCCACGCATTTACTCAATCATGGAGCGGACCTGCGCGTGGTGCAGATGCTGCTTGGCCATAGCGATCTGTCTACCACGCAGATCTATACCCATGTGGCCCGCCAACGCCTGCGTGATCTGCACGCAAGCCATCATCCGCGTGGGTGAGCGGGATCTTTCATGCTAAGCTTGTCGGCCGTAAAGAGGACCTGATATGCGACTGAAACTGATAGCAGCTTCGTTGTTTGCGTTGACCGCCACGGCAGTACTCGCCGAGCCGGCAGATGCCATTCGTGCCAGCCTGAGCAAGCTGGACCTGCCGGTAGCCATCAAGGCGATTTCCGAGTCGCCGATGAGCGGTGTGTACCAGGTGCAGCTCGACAGCGGTCGTATTCTGTATGCCAGTGCTGATGGGCAGTTTCTGATCCAGGGGGCACTCTATGATCTGAGTGCCGAGCAACCGCGCAACCTGACGGTTGCGGCTGAATCCGCGGGTATCGGTGAGGTCATCAATGCCCTGCCGAAGGAAAAGCTGGTGGTGTTTGCGCCGAAAAATCCGAAAACCCACGTGACCATTTTCACCGATGTGGATTGTGGGTATTGCAGGCTCCTGCACAGCGAAGTGGATGAGCTGAACAGCCTGGGCATCGAGGTGCGTTATGCGGCATTTCCGCGTAGTGGCCCTGGCCAGGCTTCTGCCAAGATCATGGAGTCAATCTGGTGTGCTGAAGACCCTCAGAATGCGATGACCGAAGCCAAGCTGGGCAACAAGATTGAAACCCTGACCTGTGATAACCCGGTCAATGAGCAGTTTGCACTGGGTCAGCAAGTCGGTGTGCAGGGCACGCCGGCGATCTTTATGGCCAATGGCGTACTGGTGCCAGGTTACAAGCCCGCCGCGCAGTTGGCGGCCGAAGCCTTGGCGAATCAGTAAGCGTTAGACAACACACTATTTCTTAACCAACATGCGATCCAAATGGGGGCCTTAGTTTGAAACCGGTCAAAGTGGGAATCTGTGGTTTGGGCACCGTCGGTGGCGGCACATTCAATGTCTTGCAGCGCAATGCCGTGGAAATTGCCCGGCGTGCCGGGCGTGATATTGAGGTGGCGCAGATAGCCGCCCGGCATTTGAACCCGGCCTGCAATCTGGGTGCCACGCCAGTGACAAAGGATGTCTTCGAGGTCGTAAATAATCCCGAGATCGATATCGTCATCGAGCTGATCGGTGGCTACGGTGTTGCGCGGGAAGTGGTCTTGCAGGCTATTGCCAATGGCAAGCATGTGGTTACCGCCAACAAGGCGTTGATTGCTGTGCACGGCAACGAGATCTTCGCTGCGGCGAGCGAGAAAGGCGTAATGGTCGCCTTTGAGGCCTCGGTGGCCGGCGGCATCCCGATTATCAAGGCGGTGCGTGAAGGCCTGGCGGCGAACCAGATTGATTGGGTCGCGGGGATTATCAACGGCACTGGTAACTTCATTCTGACCGAAATGCGGGACAAGGGTCGTACCTTCGATGACGTGCTGGCCGAAGCTCAGGCGCTCGGTTATGCCGAAGCTGACCCAACCTTTGACGTGGAAGGTATCGATGCTGCGCACAAGCTGACGATTCTGGCTTCCATCGCCTTTGGTATTCCGTTGCAGTTCGACAAGGCCTATACCGAGGGCATCAGCAAGCTGACCACCTCGGACGTCAACTATGCCGAAGCCTTTGGTTATCGGATCAAGCACCTGGGCATCGCCCGGCGCACCGCAGCCGGTATCGAGCTGCGCGTGCACCCAACGCTGATTCCGGCCGACAAGCTGATTGCTAACGTTAACGGCGTGATGAATGCGGTCATGGTCAACGGCGACGCCGTCGGCTCAACGCTGTATTACGGTGCCGGTGCTGGCGCAGAGGCCACGGCCTCATCGATCGTCGCTGACATTATCGACGTGGTACGTACCCTGACCACTGATCCGAACAATCGCGTGCCGCATTTGGCCTTCCAGGCGCATTCGCTGTCCGATCTGCCGGTACTGCCGATGGGTGAAGTGGAAACTGCCTATTATTTGCGGATTCAGGCCAAGGATCGCCCAGGCGTGCTGGCCAAGGTCGCGAGCATTCTCTCTGAGCGTGGGATCAATATCGAATCGATCCTGCAAAAGGAAGCGGAAGAGCAGGACGGTCTGGTACCGATCATCATCATGACCCATCGCGTGCTCGAGCAGAAGATGAATGATGCCATCGACGCGCTAGAAGCGCTGGACGATATCGCCGGCCCGCTGATGCGGATCCGGGTTGAACAATTGAATTAACAGCAGCAGGCAACAAGCGGCAAGCGGCAAACGCTCCGGAGTATGACCGGTGGCTTGCTGCTCGAAGCTAGTGGTTTGCAGCTCACACCGAAGGTTTGCAAAGATGCGCTATATAAGCACCCGCGGCCAAGCACCGGCCTTGGATTTTGAAGATGTGTTGCTGGCCGGTCTGGCCACCGACGGCGGCCTCTATGTGCCGGAAAATTTGCCGCGCTTTACCCAGGAAGAAATTGCCTCCTGGGCCGGGCTGCCTTACCACGAGCTGGCTTTCAATGTGATGCGGCCGTTTGTGGCGGGGAGTATCAGCGATGCGGATTTTCGCCGGATTCTTGAAGAAACCTATGCGGTATTTCAGCATCAGGCGGTAGCGCCGCTGCGGCAGCTGGGTGCCAACGAATGGGTGCTGGAGCTGTTTCACGGCCCGACGCTGGCGTTCAAGGACTTTGCCCTGCAGCTGCTGGGTCGCTTGCTCGATCACTTCCTGATCAAGCGTGGCGAGCGCGTGGTAATCATGGGCGCGACCTCGGGTGATACCGGTTCAGCCGCGATCGAAGGCTGCAAGCACTGCGAGAATGTGGATATCTTTATTCTGCATCCGCACAACCGGGTGTCGGAAGTGCAGCGCCGGCAGATGACTACCATCATGGGCGACAATATTCACAATATTGCCATCGACGGCAACTTCGACGACTGCCAGGAAATGGTCAAGGACAGCTTTGCCGATCAGAGCTTTCTCAAGGGTACCCGGCTGGTCGCGGTCAACTCGATCAACTGGGCGCGGATCATGGCGCAGATCGTCTATTACTTCCATGCGGCGTTGCAGCTGGGTGGGCCTGCACGGTCCATGGCCTTCTCGGTGCCGACCGGTAACTTTGGTGATATTTTTGCCGGCTATCTGGCGCGTAACATGGGCTTGCCGATCAGCCAGTTGATCGTCGCGACCAACCGCAATGACATCCTGCACCGCTTTATGGGCGGCAATCAGTATGACAAGGACACGCTGCATGCGTCTTTGTCGCCGTCGATGGATATCATGGTGTCGTCCAATTTCGAGCGGTTGTTGTTCGATATGCACGGCCGCAACGGTCTGCGCATTGGTGAGTTGATGGCTACGTTCAAGGCAACCGGTAAGCTGAAGGTCGAGCAGGAGCGTTGGACCGAGACGCGCAAGCTGTTCGATTCACTGGCAGTGGATGACGAGGCGACCTGCGCGACTATCGCAGAAGTGTTCCGTGACTGTGGCGAGCTACTGGACCCGCACACGGCCATCGGTGTGCGCGCGGCGCGCGAGTGCCGTCGTTCTATGTCATTGCCGATGATCACGCTGGGTACCGCACACCCGGTGAAGTTTCCGGATGCGGTACTCAAGGCCAATGTCGGTGAGGCGCCGCACTTGCCTGCGCACCTGAGTGATTTGTTTGAACGCCAGGAGCGCTTCACCGTGCTGGCCAATGAGCTCAAGGCGGTGCAGTCTTTTGTTGCCGAACATGGGAACCGCGGCAAGCCTCTCTGATCTATAGTGGCGCCCGGCTAGGGGGGGGCGGCACTTCCCGTGGGGCCTCCGAGGAGTAGCGCCGTTGCCAACGTCATTGCATAACCTGGAACAGATGCTCGAGCACATCGCCGGCTTGGCCAAGGATGCAGAGCAGGTATCCTTGGCTCAGGTGGTCGACTCGGTCGGTGATCGTTCGTTTGGCCCCTTGCTGCTGATCATAGGTTTGACGCTGTTTTCCCCGCTCAGTGGCGTGCCGGGGATGGCAATCTTTTCTGGCATGTTCGTATTGCTTATTGCCCTGCAGATGCTGCTGGGGCGTAAGTACTTCTGGTTGCCGGGCTTTATGCTCAATCGTTCTATCGCACAGGACAAGTTGACCAAGGCGATTGGCTGGCTCAAGCCGGGTGCCCGGCGGATTGACCGCATGATCAAGCCGCGCCTGAACTTTATGCTGCATCCTTCATCTACTTACCTGATAGCCGCACTTTGTGTATTGATTGGCGCTGCCTTGCCATTTCTCGAACTGGTACCCTTTTCCTCGTCGATCGTGGGTCTGGCATTAGCCATACTGGGGCTTTCGCTGGTAGCGCGTGACGGCCTGTTGGTGCTGATCGCGCTGGCGGTTATTGGGGCTGGCGGGAGCCTAGCGATCGTCAAACTGCTGTAGTCCTGCTCCGCTGGGCTTCGACCATGCGTACAAGGAGTTGCCGAAGCGATGCTCTGGTTTCTAGTTTTACATATAGCCGCCCTGTTGTTCTGGGGCGCTTGTCTGCTATACCTTCCGGCGCTGATCGCTGGTGCTAGCCGAGATCGTTCTGCGATCCAGGAGCCGCCGGACCCGTTCGATTCCATCGCGCGTTTTGTGTTTACCCGCATTGCCACGCCCGCTGCCTTGCTGGCGATCATCGCCGGCAGCCTGGTGTTTGTGGTGGATCATACGGTGACGGTCTGGCTGGTAGCTAAGCTGACGCTGGTGGTGGGGTTGGTCTTTGTGCACAGCCTGTTAGGTATGCTGGTGCTGCGTCTGGAGGCGGGCAATGGCAAGCCGCTACGCAGCTGGTGTCTAGTGCTGGGGCTGCTGGCCAGTGCGCTGATGGGCGCGATTATCTGGATAGTACTGGCCAAACCGCCGTTGGAGGTCTGGCCATGAGGCTATCAGGGCTCTTTGTATTGTTGAATTTTGACGTTACGGGCCACCCGTTCGGCGGTTTTTTCCGGCGCCACACCAACCGCATGATCATAAACCAACTGCCCGCCCAGAAAGCTGGCAAGGGCGATCAACAGCCCGCCCAGCAGCGACAGATACAAGCCCCACGGCCAGATCAGCGCGTCGGGACTACCCAGCCGGCTCAGCCAATTGAGGGTCGCTACCGACAGCAACATCACCGCCAGGATGGCATGGCACCAGGCGGTGATCAGGCGACGGATCTGCTTAACAATGATCAAATCCAGCAGACCGATGGTGCCGGAGATCCAGCCGCCGAGCACACCAATACCGGCCAGCCAGAGCCCTGCCCGGGCCCAGAAAAAATCACCAGTCAGTACATAGGCGATATCGGTGCCGATCAGGCCAAGCAATGCGGCGACCGGAAAGTGAATCACCATCGGGTGCAGCGGATGACCGTGGATCGACATTTTGCTGATAATGGAAGCGGAAGCCATCATGAACCTCAAGGTGGGTGGAGCCTGCTTGCCCGTGGGCAAGGCGCCGTTGTGAGCAGAAGGTTAGCAGCCACTGGGCTGCTTGGCACGCCTTTGCTGCTGAGTGGTTGTACCGGGCCGATGTCTTCGTTACACCCTGCCGGCCCCAGTGCGCAGGTGGGTGCCTGGCTCTGGTGGGGCATGGCGAGCTTTTTTACCTTGGTGTTGGTCGCGGTTGTGTTGTTGTGGTTGCACGCCATGCGGCGTGATCCCGGGCAGGTCACCGAGCGTGAGGCACAGCGTGTGCAGAACCGCTGGGTAGTGGGTGGCGGGCTAATTCTGCCGACACTGAGCATAGCGGTCATTCTGGCGGTTGGCATACCCCTTGGTCAGCGTATGTTGCCGTTGCCACCCGCCGAGGGCGAAGCACTGCGCATTGATGTCACTGCGCATCAATGGTGGTGGGAGGTCAGTTACCCGGACACCGGTATCGTGTTGCAGGATGCGCTGCATATTCCTGCTGGCGTGCCGGTGGATCTGTATTTGACCAGCTCCGATGTTATTCATGCGTTCTGGGTGCCGCGTCTGGGCGGCAAAATGGATATGTTCCCGGGTCGAACCAACGTTTTGCGCCTGGAAGCCGATCACCCAGGCATTTATCACGGTAGTTGCAGTGAGTTCTGCGGCCGTGGTCATGCGCATATGCAATTCACTGTTGAGGCGCATGAGCCGGATGCGTACCAGGCCTGGTTCGAGGAGATGCAAGCCGATGACTGAGGAAAAGAACCAACCCGATCAGGCCCGCCACGAGGAACTCGAAAGAGTATGGGGCAATGAACCCGGTT
Organism: Halopseudomonas pelagia CL-AP6; assembly: GCF_000410875.1. Lineage (GTDB taxonomy): Bacteria > Pseudomonadota > Gammaproteobacteria > Pseudomonadales > Pseudomonadaceae > Halopseudomonas > Halopseudomonas pelagia. The sequence continues at coordinate 95,380 of NZ_AROI01000003.1, read as the reverse complement.
GGCGCTCGGCTTCGGCGGTCAATCACACCACGGTAGGCCTGCGTTTTCTGATTACCGGTTTGATCTTCTTCCTGGTCGGCGGTGTGTTGGCCATGCTGGTACGCACGCAACTGGCCTTGCCTGAGCAGGACATCATAGGGCCTGATCTGTACAACCAGATCTTTACCATGCATGGCACGGTGATGATGTTCCTGTTCGCCATTCCGGTGTTGGAAGGCGCGGCCATGTATCTGATCCCGAAGATGATCGGTACGCGCGATCTGGTCTTCCCCCGGCTCAGTGCACTGGGTTATTACTGCTATCTGTTCGGCGGTCTGATTATCATGTCCAGTCTGGTGCTGCAGATCGCCCCGGACGCGGGCTGGTTTATGTATACGCCGCTCAGTAGCTCTACCTTCTCGCCGGGACCTGGATCGGATTTCTGGCTGCTGGGTATCACCTTCGTCGAAATCTCGGCGATTTCTGCCGGTGTCGAGCTGGTGGTATCGATATTGCGCACCCGTGCCAATGGCATGGCCCTGAACAAAATGCCGATTTTCTGTTGGTATATCCTGGCCATGGCACTGATGATCATTTTCGGTTTTCCGCCGTTGATCCTCGGTAGCATTCTGCTGGAGTTGGAGCGCGCCGCAGGTTGGGTATTCTTCGAAGTGGCCGGGGGTGGTGATCCGATGCTATGGCAGCATCTATTCTGGCTGTTCGGTCACCCGGAGGTGTACATCATCTTCCTGCCGGCGGCGGGGATTGTCTCCACGCTGATTCCGGTATTTGCCCAGCGCCCGCTGGTGGGCTATCGCTGGATCGTCATGGCGATCATCGTCATGGGCTTTATCAGTTTCGGATTGTGGGTGCACCATATGTTCACTGTGGGCATACCGCAGCTGGCCTTGGCGTTCTTCTCGGTGGCGAGCATGCTGGTGGCCATCCCGACCGCTATCCAGATATTTGCCTGGCTGGCTACGTTGTGGACCGGCAAGGTCGTGTTCCGTCTGCCCATGCTATGGATTCTCGGCTTTCTGATCGTGTTCGTCTGTGGCGGCCTGACCGGTGTGATGCTGGCCCTGGTGCCGTTCAACTGGCAGGTGCACGACACCCATTTCGTCGTTGCGCATATGCATTATGTGTTGGTCGGCGGCATGCTGTTTCCGCTGGTGGCTGGCCTGTATTACTGGTTGCCGCATGTGTCCGGGCGCATGCCGTCGGACACGTTGGGACGTTGGGGCTTCTGGCTGTTTTTCGGTGGTTTCAACATGACCTTCCTGTTGATGCACCTGACCGGCCTGTTGGGTATGCCGCGTCGGGTTTACACCTACGATGCGGAAATGGGCTGGGGCTGGCTTAATCTGCTCTCGTCGGTCGGCGGCTTTGTCATGGCGATCGGCGTAGCGGTAATCATTCTGGATATCGCGCTGCATTTCCGCTTTGGTCGCAAGGCCGAGCGTAACCCGTGGAACGCCGATACCCTGGAGTGGGCTACGCCGATGCCGGTCAGTGCCTACAACTTTGCCAGCCTGCCAGACATCACTACCCGCCATCCCATGTGGGATCAACCGGACCTGCCCGATACCATTGCTGCAGGCAAACACGGGCTGCCGGAGGTGCTGAATCAGCGCCGGGATATATTTGGCTCTGATGCCATCAGCGGTAAAGTGCGAGAGATTATTCATCTGCCGACCAACTCCTGGCTGCCGATGCAGACCGCGGCGGTGATTGCGGTGGTATGTATCAGTCTCTTGGTCAAAGCCTATCCGGTCGCGCTGCTGGCCTGCTTTGGCGTGCTGTTCTTTGCGTTGCGCTGGAGCTGGCACAACGGAGCGCATCCAGTAGCGTCGCCGTGGCGTGACAATGATCCGGTCGAACCGCCGCTGCATTCGCGCACCTTTGATGGTCCAGGTTTGTGGGGGATGGTTCTCAGCCTGATGGCCAACGGCACGCTGTATGTGTCACTGCTGTTCGGCTGGTTTTATCTGTGGACCGCTGCGCCACAATGGGAGGTGCCCGAAGACGGCCCGATTGCCTTGCTGCCATTGGTGCTCAGCGGTGTACTGCTGAGCCTGGCTGTGCTGGTGTTCCGTCGAGCTGTTGGTCAACTGCGGCAGGGCACCGATGCTCGGCTGCAGGGTCTGTTGTGGTTGGCTTCTGGATTGGGCTTGGCGCATTTCCTGCTTCTGGTCTGGGTGCTGGTGGCAGCGCCCTTGACGCCGAGTGCGCTGGCGCACGACGCGGTGCTGACGGTCATGCTCTATTACCTGTTGTTCCATGGTGGTCTGGCGACGGTCTTGACGGTACTGCAGGCAGTTCGCGTGCGCATGGGCTACGTGGCCCTGCGTTTGCCCTACGAGCCGGTGGTGGTTCAGCCATTCTGGATGTATACGCTGGGCGTGTTCTGGATCAGTTTCGCGGCCTTTATTTTGCTGCCGATGGCCTGGGGAGGTGTCTGATGTCACCCTGGTCACCGTTACACCCCCTGCAGCTGTTTCTCGGCCTGGTGATCTGGAGCGTCTGGTTTGTTTTTCTGTATGGCGGCTTGTCGCTCGCCTGCGAGTTCGCGCCGCCGGATGAGCAGCGCGGTGCCTTGACCTGGGTTAACGCTTCTATGCTGATGTTGGGCGTTTTGGTTGGCAGCTTCTTGTTCTGGTCTGCCCGGCGTTGCTGGTATGCGGCGCCAGGCGCTGATGAGGCGGCAGCTACGGGTCGGTTTGTGGCGCGGATTGCTGCCGCCGTTTATCTTATCGCTGCGCTGGCTTCAGTGGGTCTGGTATTGCCCAGCGTGGTATTGCCGCCGTGCATATAAGATCCGCCTGAGGGCGGACCATATATGGCGGTGTCTATTTGCGGTGCTGCCTATGGGTCTGGTCTATTCAAGGCGCTGTTTATTCAAGGCACTGTTTATTCAAGGCCCTGTGTCGCCCTGTAGTTCAGCTACGGGTAGGCGATCAGCACCCCAGCTGCGCTGGATGTAGCCAATGACTTCATCCAGTTCGCCGCGCGTCACGGTAGCCATTTCGCCATGCTCGAGCGGGTCGTAATGAAAGATATACAGGCGCGAGAGGAACTGCTCGAAGGGCAATGAGGCTTCACCAAAGCGCTCGCCATGACCGGCGGTGCCGACGGTCACGCCATCACCCCAATTCTGGCCGCTGTCGTTATTGGGGTTGAAGAAGTACACGCGCATCACATCCTTGGGGTCCAGCGTGACGCGCAGGATAGTGATTGCATGCCAGCCAATGAAGCGCGCGGCACTGTCGGTTACGGCTATGCCTGCAGGCTGGGGGTGAATCAAGGGCTGATTGCCGTTGTGAAACGGATGATAAGCGGCGTAGAAGTGACGCAGAAAATCATCCAGATCGACCAGCTTGCCGGTTGGCACATCGACATTGAGGCGGAAGCCGCGGCCGGCCCACCAACCATGAAACTCCGGGTTGACCCAGCGGTGCGGATCGCCTTCGCGGCCAATACAGCGCCGGCCCATCTCCGCATAAATACGGTCAAGGTGCGGCACAACAATCAGCGACACGGGATCCAGATCGATCGGCAGGCTGGTAGCCACACCGGACAGACTTTCCTGAGAGGAAATCGCCTGACCCTCGAAATGCATGATGATCTCGTCATCGCGGGCCGCCCAGGTCACCATCTGCAGCAAATAGTCCGGGTCATTGTAGGCCCACATAGACATGGCGCGGGCCGACTGGCAGGTCGGGTTATTGCCCTGGCCGACGCCCAGCGGCAGGCCTAGCATGCACAGCACACCTTCAAGCAGAAACGCCTCGGGTGTAGCCTGACTGCCAAAGGCCATCGCCAGCCGTTCGCGCGTATTGGTGCACAGCGGTAGGCCTAATTGGCGCCACATCGCAGGGGCCACAGGCAATTGATAGAGGATGCCGCGCTCGAGCATCAACGACAGGCCGTAGATAGCCTGAGGCGTGGCGGGAAAGACGCTGGCATCGATCAGGTTCAGCACCAGCTCGCGGTAGCACATCAAGCAGTCGCGTCCCGTCGAGGACAATCCCAGGGCCTCTGGCAGCAATTGCTCGCCTTCATTGAGCAGATGCCGTACCAGTACCGTGTGGTAAGCAGAAACCAGGCCTGTGTCATGCATCGCCCGAGCAAAGCCGCTGGCCTCGCTGAGCAAGGCGGTGTTGTCCATATACTCGAGACGCTCTTGATAGATCTCGATGCCAGGGTCTTCACGGCAGGCATGCGTTGGCCCGAACAGGCTACTGACCAATCGGTCGGCACCCTGACCGCTGGTGCCCAGATCGATCTCGGGATTGGCTTGGCAAATTGCTATCTGGGTGATCATGCGGCGCACTGAGCTGACCTGAATCGGCCGCTGCTGCTGGATGCGCCAGATCTCATCGATCAGTTGATCAATGATAAATTCGTAGCCAATACAGCTGGCCAGATGCTCAAGGAGGTTGCGCGGCAGGATGGCCAACTTACCCTGGGTTTCACGCTCGGCCTCGCTTGGCGGGGTGAACAGCAGAACCAGGTTGTTAGCCAATACCTGGGTAAGGAAATGATGCGCCTGTTCGGCGCTGATTGATGGATGCACGTAATCGCCGCGCGATACCGCCAGCAACCGCAGCTGGCTTAACGCTTCTATAACCAGCGTATTGGCATCCGGGCTGCGCAAGGTATTGCCGGTTAAGGCCGGGATCAGTGTTTGTGGGCTGTCCCAGTCCGAGCCCATGAACAGGCCAGCGCTCTCAAAGGCCTGCGCACGGGCAGTCAGTTCAGCACAGCCACCCTCGTGCAGCAGCACGCGGCGAGCCGTGTCGAATACCCGGTCGAGCTTGCCGACCTTGGCAAACTCGGGCGCATTGTTCAGCGCCTGAACGGCGTCATCGAATCTGGACAGCAACAGTATCAACTTGCTGTCATCGGCCTGTTTCACGGTATCGCTGCTCGTCACACACTTCCCCTTGCCCAAACTATTGCGACCCATGATAGGGGTCAGGAACGCGATGCGCTACACGTAGAAGTCGAGCTCTTCCTGCCGCTTGAGCAAGTCGTGCATAACTTTAGAGTCCTCGCCGACAAAGTACAACAGCCCCCAATGCGTGCCAAATGCGGTGCGCTTGGTGACCATTTCCTCAACCGGAGTGGTCAGCTCGTGGGACTCGAAGTACGGATGGTCTTCGGTCTCTGCGGGCATTTCCAGTTTGCTGACTACGCGGCGCCGCGGGTAGACGCCGAAGCAGCCGGCATAGCCAGTGGCATCTTCGACTTCCCGCGGGAAGTAGGCTTTGACTTCTTCTTCGGTGGACTTCGGATCGAACACCAGCATCGAGGCGTGGTAGGCGTTAAAGCCTTTGTAGACACGCTCCAGCAGCTCGAATACCTTGAAACCCGGTGGCCGGTAAGCCACTTCGCCGAAGTACATCTCGCCGTCGCTGGTGACAAAGTACTCGGGGTGGATCATGCCAAACTCGATGTCGAAGGTCTTGATCAGCTTTTCGATCTGCTGGACGATCTGCGGCCGATAGGCTTCGAGTTCAGGTGAGGCCGGTACGTGCACCGAATAACCCAGGCGCACGTATTCGGAAATGTTCAGGAAGCGAATCTTGCCATTGTGAATCCAGGCTTCAACTGCGAATTCCCAGCCGTCCAGATGCGATTCCATCAAAGACGGAAATTCATCATCGGGTATCGCATCCACGTCATCCGGTGTGCGTATGACCCGGTGACCCAGGCAGCCGGCCTTGTCGAACGCCTTGAAATGGATCGGATCGTTCGGATCACCATCGAGCTTGAGCAGCGTCTGATTAACCCGCTTGAGAAAGCGAATCACATCTTCACGGTCATGCGCTTCTTCAAAAATACCCACGCGGATACCGCCTAACTGTGCACGGCGTTTCATCAACGACTTGTCACGCATGAGCATGGCTTGGCCAAACAGGCGCGGATTATCAAGCAGTACGGAATTGATCGCACCTGCCCACTCCACCGTTTCCTCGAAGAGTGGGATAGCAACATCCACACCCATATCCTTTAGGGTTTGGGCGATTTCCAGTGAGCGGTCATTTAACCGCTCAAAATTCCACGGCACGAAGGGGATATCATGAGTCTTGCAATAGTCTTCCGCCCATTCGGGGGCAACGACCACATAACGACGATCGAAGGTAGCTGCTGCTTCGACGGCATTGGGTGCCCAGCCGAGTAATGCGATAAAACCTTTAGTGGGATCCTTCTTCATGCGTAAGCTCCTGGCAATAATTGAAGGGACGATCCAGGATCCTTCAGATACGGCCTGAAGGGCTAGATCGCTTAGATATGTAACTATCATACATGACTAAACGGCCTGCGGCTAATTGGCTGGGCAATCGGAAACATATGGGTTTATAGGGTTTAGCTTTAAGGATGGCTAAAGCTGTGATGATGAAAGTGATTCGAGCACAAAGTAAAGCCCAATCCCGTCATCGTGACATTACGGCGTGCAGGGGGTGCGTCAAGTCATAGCCGTGCCAGGTTTATATCGATGTTTCCCGCCCGTTGCGTTGGAGTCGGAGCAGGCGCCATGGGTCTTGTCGATCAGTTGTTGCAGCATGCCCGGATTCAACCCAGGCATACTGATTCTGAGCGCGACTTCCAGGTTGGGAATGTCCCGTGCCGAACTGCAGCGCAGGGCTGAGACTCAGGGGTACTATTCAAAGTTATTGGCGCTGCTGCCTAGAGCAGAGGGGAACTGGCCGATAGTTACGCTGACTAACGGCAGAGACAGCATTAGCTTGCGTGCGCGGCCAATGTGTTCTGGTCTGGCTCCCCCGCTGGACATTCTATCTTTTTGGTATTCCGCATCGCGGCAAGGAAACGCTGAATGAAGCTTGTTACTACGCCTGGGTTAGGCGTTGCCCTACTGTTATTAGTGCCGTTCAATCTTGCTGCGCAGGAGTCTGTGCGTGACAAGGTTATAGCCAAAGCAGAGACCTTGGCCGCTCAACCGTACAAGGCACCGCCTGCCATCCCGCGCTTTATGCGGGAATTGAGCTACGACCAATATCAGGGGATTCGTTTCAAGCCTGAAAGCAGTTTGTGGCAGGATACGGAGTCGGATTTCAAGGTCATGCTGGTTCCGCCAGGGCTGTTTTATACGCACCCGGTTGCAATCAATATCGTCGAAGACGACGCTATCGAACCGTTGGCATTCAACAAGTCGAAATTCACCTACCCGACCAGTGAAGTGGAACAGCAGGTGCCTGCGGATCTGGGTTACGCCGGCTTTAAGCTGACCTTCCCCCTGAAGGGCGAAGATATTCAGAACCAGTTCCTGGTGTTTGCTGGCGCCAGTTATTATCGGGCAGTCAGTCGTGATACCAATTTTGGTATTTCCGGGCGCGGCCTTGCGTTGGATACGGGTCTGTCAGGTGGCGAGGAGTTTCCTGCCTTTACCGAGTATTGGTTGGAGACGCCTCAGGCTGGAGACACCAGTTTCAGCTTTCATGCGCTCTTAGATACCCGCAGTATGACGGGGGCCTATCGCTTCACCGTTACCCCAGGCGACAAGACCGAGCTCAAGGTCGAGTCGGTGCTGTTTCCCCGTCAGGATGTTCGGCAAATGGGTGTGGCGCCACTGACCAGCATGTTTTACTACGGCCAGAATACCTACAAACCACAGGGCGAATGGCGGCCTGAAGTGCACGATTCTGATGGGCTGCTGATTCATAATGGCAGTTCCGGGGAATGGTTATGGCGCCCGCTACTCAACCCTAAATCCTTAACCATGGATTATTTTGCTACCGAGAACGTACGTGGTTTCGGTTTGATGCAGCGCGATGACGATTTCACCCATTATATGGACAAAGAGGCGCGCTACGACACGCGTCCGAGCGCCTGGATCGAGCCGGAAGGCGACTGGGGTAAGGGTAGTGTGGTGCTGGTACAACTGCCGACACCGGATGAAACCAACGACAATATCGTTGCTTTCTGGCGACCGGATCGAGCTGTAACGCCGGGCGAACCGCAGTATTTTTCCTATACCGCGATCTTTGGCGATCAGCATATTGCTGGCGAGCCGTTGGGCCGCAGCGTGGATACCTATGTGGGTGATGGTAACCGTGTGGGTGGGGGCTATGAGGAAGGTGCAATCCGGGTCATCGTAGATTTTACTGGCGGTGAACTTGACGATTTGGCGCCTGATGCGCCGGTGGTCGGTTCGGTTACCGGGTTGGAGGGCGGTGAGGTGCTGGGCCATTTCGTCGAATATATTGAGCCGCTAAAGCGCTGGCGTTTGTCGGTTCTCGCCAGGCCTGCTGCCGGTAAGCCGCTCGCATTGCGCGGCTATTTGCAGCATGAAGATACGCCGTTGACTGAGACCTGGACTTACCAGTTGCCCAGCAATACCGGTGTGCTTGGCGGATTGCAGGATTGATCGTGTCGACGCCATTAAGCCAGTTGGCATTGCAAAGGGTGCTTGATTATTTGCGTCTTGCCGGGGTGCGGATTAACCCGGAGATGCAAAAGCGCGCGTTGCTGCTGGTTTTGGAAGCGCTGGAGTCCATGCCGGAGGATCCTTTGGCGGGTAGCATGCGTCTGCTCCCTGAGTATTTCCAGCTACCAGAACAACCTGGGCTGTGCCAGACCCCGGCTATTCATCGCGGTAGCCTCGGTTACGGTGCTTATTGATGGCTACCCCTTCGTCGCAGATTCATGCGGATCTGTCCCGTCAAGGTGTCGGCATGGGTACAGACCTCGGTACAGACATGGGTGAGGACAGGGGCGAACCGCAGTGGAAGCGCGCCGCTTATGCTCGTCGGGCGCTGTTGTTGTTTGCGGTATTACTGCAGACGGCTACGGGCTCCTATTTCATGCTGTCGGTGTTGCCATACAATGGCGGCAACTGGGTTGAAATAGGTATGGTCGCTTTGTTCGCCATCCTGTTTTGCTGGATTTCCGTTGGCTTCTGGATAGGTGTATTTGGCTACCTGATCCGACACACTGGCGGCGACCGGCATGCGCTGATACATCAGCAGGATGCTGAAACGCTGGCGGCGACGCCACTGGCGTGCACGGCGATTATCATGCCGATCTATAACGAGCAGGTTACTGAGTGCTTCGGGCGCCTGAAAGCGGTGTATTTGAGTCTGCAGCGTTGCGGGCAGCTTGAGCATTTCGATTTCTATATTCTGTCCGACACCCGCGACGCCAATCTGTGGCTTGACGAGCAGGCTGCCTGGGCAGCCCTGACCCGCGAACTGAACGCCGAAGGCAGGCTCTATTACCGCCGTAGGCCGCTGAACCAGAACTACAAGAGCGGTAACGTGGGTGATTTTTTGCGCCGCTGGGGGAGGGACTATCCCTATATGGTCGTGCTGGATGCTGACAGTCTGATGAGTGGCGGTTCATTGGTGAAAATGGTGCAACTGATGCAACGTCACCCCCGCGTGGGTATTTTGCAGAGCAGCCCAAGTTTGATGAACGGCCAGTCGGTCTTTGCGCGCGTGCAACAGTTCTCCAACCAGCTCTATGGCCCGCTGTTTACTACCGGGCTGGCGGCGTTTCAGTTGGGTGACGCGGCTTTCTGGGGGCATAACGCGATTTTACGAACCCAGCCGTTTATGCAGCATTGCGGCCTGCGCAAATTACCTGGGTGGGGGCTGTTCCGTGGGCCGATTCTCAGTCACGATTTTGTCGAGGCTGCCTACATCGGCCGCGCCGGTCACGAGGTGCGGCTGGAGCCGGAGCTAGAACAGAGTTATGAAGAGTCACCGCCTACGTTGGTGGAAGAACTCACCCGGGATAAGCGTTGGGCCAAGGGTAACCTGCAACACCTCTGGTTGATGCTGCGCAGCCGACGCCTGCGCATGGCACACCGCATGGCGTTTCTCAATGGCATTATGTCTTACGCCGCTTCGCCGTTGTGGCTGGCGTTTCTGGTGCTCGCGACCATCGCTGCGGCACGCATGGTTATTTGGCCGATCGACTATTTTCCTGACCCTCATCAACTGCATCCGGTCTGGCCAGAATGGGAACCGCTGCGCGCGTTGGCCCTGATTCTGGTAACGTTCGCGCTGCTGTTCATTCCCAAGTTCCTGGCCGTGCTTGACGCGATCTCGCAGGGCCGCGCGCGCAGCTTCGGTGGCCTGTCGCGAATGCACCTTAGCGTGCTAATGGAAATGTTGATCTCTGCCTTGCTGGCGCCGATCAGAATGCTCTCACATACCCGATTCGTGCTCGAAGCCTTGTTCAATCTAAGATTGAAATGGGCCGGACAAAACCGTAGTGGTGAAAGCGGCTGGGGTGAAGCTATTGTCAATCAAGCATTCGGAACATTGCTGGCGCTGAGTTGGTCGGCATTTGCCTACTGGGTCGATCCGATGTTCTTTATCTGGTCGCTGCCGGTCGCCATACCGCTGATTTTTGCCGCGCCGGTGTTCGTGTTGCTAAGCCGTACTCAGGCGGGTCAAAGTCTCAAGCGCTGGGGATTGTTGAAAATACCGGAAGAGACATATGGCTCTGAGCTGTTAGATGATCTGACCTATAACCCGATCAAGCACAAACCCCATCCTCGGCTCTCAGCCTTTAGCGCGGCCGTTATTGATCCGCGCCTGAATGCGCTGCACGTCGCTCAGGCCCGCCGCCTAGGGGGGGCGATCCGTATTGAAAGATTACAGTTTCTGCGGCAGCAGTGCCTGGCAGAGGGGCCTGACAGCCTCAGCGCGGGGGATCGCAATCTGCTCGCCAGGGACGGGCCCTCCCTGGCCTGGTTACACCAGCAGGTTTGGCAGTCCTGCGCGCACTCTGTATGGGCTGACCTACTGCGCCAGGTCTGATTGCAGTCGGTCTGGTGTGGAACTATCGAGCGTTGAATTACTCCATTTTACTGTGTATTCAGCAGGGGGATCGCCAGCACGGCTGTCGATATCCCACTCAGTAAAAAGGAAAATATCATGCAAAAAGCTCATTTGATTCCCGCGTGCTTGGCCGCGTGCCTGACTTTGACGGTCAGTCTCGGCAGCACCTCTTTGCTGGCCCAGGAGGCGGGCGTGATAGGCGAGGATCGTACCGAGACTACCGGTCCTACCGGCATGCCGGGAACCTCTGGGCAAGGTGGCAGTGCCGACCCGACTGGTGAGGACTTGAATCCCAGTCACGTGACGGGCATTCCTGCTGAGCGTTTTGTTAACGAGGCGACGGCCAAGAGCCATGCGCTGATCGAGATGAGCCAGGCGGCTTTGGAGCAGGGTTCTTCCGATGTTCAGCAGTTTGCCCGGCGGGTTATCGATGAGCAGCGTGAAATGATCCAGCAATTGCGCACATTGGCTGAGGCTGATGACCTGCAGGTATCAGACGATGCTAATCTAGTGGATCAGGGTCGTACCCTGGTTATGCAACTGCGCAATGGTGAATCCTTTGATCAGGCTTACGCCAACAACGCGGCGAGTATCGCCCGCGAGTTGGTGGACATGTTTGAAAGCGCTGCCGCGTCGGACCTCGGTGTGTTGAGCGAATATGCAGAGCGCACGCTGCCTCAGGTGCAAACACAGCGTGATAGCGTTGCACAGATGGCCAATGCCGCTGATGACTAAGCTGCCGAAGAGTGAGGTGCGGTCGCTTGACAGGGGCGCCCTGGCAAGCGTCCGGCGGGTTGTTGCCGCAATTGCTAGGCAGCGGCTGGGGCGCCAGCCGATTCAACTTTAAACAAGGGATGGTCATGAGATTGATACTGCGTACGATATATTTGTTGCCAGCGGTGCTGTTGTTGGCTGCCTGCGAAACCACCGGTACCGGTCCGTCACAGCAGACCTATGTACAGGTTTACGCGCATACCGGGGCGGTGCAGTGCGAAGGTGGCGGGGCCAGTGTGCCGGATACGGCGCAGCGTATGCGTGACCAGGGAGTGGCGGTGGAAATGGCCTCATGTGGCCATGATGGCCTGACCCGCACCGCTGTATGCGGAGTGCCGGACGGCAGCATTGGCGTTTTCGTGATCCCGCAAGCGGACTACCAGAAGGCTCTGGAACTGGGGTTTGAATCCTTTGAGCGCCTGCCTGATGCCCGAGTGCGGCCTTGCAAAGAGCAACTGGATAACGCAGTGGGTAGCCCGGATCCTGCGGCGCCAAACTGACTCCTAACACCGCACCAGCGAAACCTCCGCCTTTTGCGAAAAAGTCGGAGGTTTTTTGATGCCTGGCAATAATTTCCTTTTACCCATATAAGAATGATTGTCGTTAGCATGGATAACGCAAGTGAGAATGATTATACTCTTGCCGCTAAGGGTAAATGGGTGATTCATGGCGAACTGCGACGACGTTCTCAGGCGGCAGCACATTCAGCATCTGTATGTCAGCCATCACGGCTGGCTGCGTGAATGGTTACGTCGGCAATTGCAATGCCGTCAACAGTCCGCCGATCTGGCGCAGGACGCCTTTGTGCGCCTGCTTTCCAAAGGCAACGCAGAACTGGCGGAGATCAAGCAACCCCGAGCCTATCTGCGTACCGTAGCCAAGGGCTTGTTGTATAACCATTGGCGGCGTCGGCAGATAGAGGTCGCCTACCTTGAAGCGCTGGCCCAGCAACCCGCGGCTGTCGAGCCTTCACCGGAATCCCGCGCGCTGATCATTGAAACCCTGATGCAGATTGACCAGCTGCTTGGGCAGCTACCCGGCAAGGTGCGCCAGGCGTTTCTTATGTCGCAGCTTGAAGGTCTTGGCTACGCAGTTATCGCTACCCGGTTAGGCGTCTCGGAGCGAATGGTCAAGAAGTATATGGCCCAGGCCATGCTGCACTGTCTGGTTCTCGGCCGAGACGCGGAATGAGACCCTGTTACGTAGTCCTTGAGCAGGCCGCTGAGTGGTATGCGGTGCTGCAATCCGAGCGGGTTACGCTGCAGGAGCGGCGCGCCTGGCAGGCCTGGTTGGTGGAGCCCGAGCATATCCACGCCTGGCGCGAGATCGAGCGTATCAGTGCGCGATTTCAAGGTCTTGCCGATGATCCGGCGGCCCGGCAGTGCAGCGCCCGCTTGCCCCGTGCAGGCTTAGACCGGCGTCAGGCTTTGAGGTTGCTGGGGTTGGTGGGTGTGGGCGCTGCGCTGACCGTTTCCGGCGCAGCCAGCCTGCCCTGGCGCGAATGGAATGCCAGCCAACGCACGCGTACCGGTGAAATCCGAGAGGTGGCACTGGCGGCTGGGGCTCGGCTATGGCTCAACACCAATAGCGCGGCTGAGGTCGTTACCCAGCGCAATCACGCGCAGATCGAAATCTTCCGTGGTGAGATTCTGCTCGAATCCGGACGCCAGCCCCTGTCGCTGCGTTCCGGGCATGGCTTGCTGCATGCGGTTGCGGGTTCGCAGCTCTCGGTTCGTGAAGGGCCGGGCGAAATGCAGCTGCATCTTTTCTCCGGCCAGGTACAGGCGACCCCGGCGCAACACCTTCAGTCAGTAGTGGTAGAGGCGGGTCAACAGGTCAGCCTTACTGCGCGGCAGTTACTACCCCGCGGGCAGGTCCATGCCAGCCGTCGGGCCTGGTCAAGTGGGGTATTGCTTGCGGACAATCTGCGGCTGGATGAATTTATCCAGGAGCTGGCAGGCTACCGGCACGGCTACCTGGGCTGTGATCCCCGGGTCGGGCATCTGCGCGTAGTCGGAGCCTACCCGCTGGACGATGTAGACCGCGTGCTTGGCGCGTTGGCCACGACTCTGCCGGTGCGTATTCAGCGGCGCATGCCTTGGTGGGTCAGCGTCGAGCCCGTCTGAGTACAAAAATTAATTAGTATTTTCAGTTCCCTTTTTTCCTGTTCGGCGGGCAGTACAGATAACGCCATTGCGTTTGTTCAACCGTTGATACAGGAACCGCCCATGTCACCTCGTTCTTCCTCCGCTGTTATTCGCCCGTCGCTGGCACTGCGCCAGGCTGTCCGCCGCGCGATGCTGGTGCTGCCATTGCTCACGCTATTGCCTGCCACTCTGCATGCGGCAGACCACGCTGCCGCCGAGCAGCTCCTGCGTAGCTACGTGGTTCCTGCCGGAGCGCTCTCCACTGGGCTAAGCCAATTTGCCGCCGAAGCCGGTGTCCTGCTGTCCGTCGATGGCCGCTTAGTACGCGGGCTGCAATCTCCTGGGCTTGAGGGCCGCTATTCTGTTGAGCAGGGGTTCGATTTATTGCTGAATGGCAGTGGGTTACAAGCGGTAGCCGATAGCGCTGGAAATTATGCCCTGCAACCGGCGGCCGTGCGCACCTCGGCGGCCGTGGCCGAGTTGCAGCCGATGGTGGTACAGGGCTTTGCGTTGGGTAATGCGCTGGGTGAAATGGACGGCTATAACGCCACCCACAGCAGCGTTGCGACCAAGACCAGCATGCCGCTGCTAGAAACCTCGCAAACCGTGTCGGTAGTGACTCGCCAGCAGATGGACGATCAGGGCGCGCGCACCGTGGCGCAGGCGTTGCGTTACACCCCCGGCCTGATGAGTAGCCCTTATGGGGCGACCACACGTTATGACTATGTGGCTATGCGCGGTATCAACGATGGCTCAGTAGACAACTTGTATCTCGATGGGCAGAAGATGCTCGGCGACAGCAGTACCTACAGCAGCCTGCAGGTCGACCAGTATTTCCTCGAGCGTATCGACGTGCTCAAGGGGCCGTCATCGGTGCTCTACGGCCGCAGTCTGCCTGGTGGACTGGTGGCCTTGACCAGCAAGAAACCCGAGTATCAGAGTCGCCGCCAGCTGCAGTTATCGTTGGGCAGCCATGATTACCGCCAGTTGGGGTTGGATATGACTGGCCCGTTGGACGAGCAGCGCAAGATCACCTATCGCCTGACCGGTGTCGCCCGTAAGGCGCAAAGTCAGGTGGATTACATCGAAGAAGAGCGCTACGCGCTGATGCCATCATTGAGTATCGATTTTTCCGCCGATACCCGGTTGACCTTGCAAGCGATCCTGCAGCGCGACCCAGAGAGTGGTTATCACGGCGGTTTGCCAGCCGTGGGCACGGTGCTGCCGTTGAACGGCGAGCGGATTTCATCGAGCTTTTTCGAAGGTGAAGCGGAGCGGGAAAAGTTTGAGCGCAATCAACAGATGCTCGGCTATCAATTCGAGCACCGCTTTAGCGATGCGCTGTCTTTCCGTCAGAATTTCCAGTATCTGGATTCCAGCGTAGACTCGGAGCAGGTCTATCAGTACGGCTACACCACCGAGTACGGTTACGGTGCCGAGGGCGATCTGTACCGCGCCTATACGGGCGCGGAAGAAAGCCTGCACGCCTGGACTGTCGATAACCAGTTGCAGTTCGAGTTCGACACCGGCGCCTTGCGCCACACGCTGGTCACCGGGCTCGACTACCAGCGTCGCAAGGCCCAGGTGAGCTACGCCGGCGGCACGGCCAGCAGCATCAACCCTTATGCCGGCGTGCGTCCTGATGCGACTTACAGCTTCTACCAACAATATGACGAGGGTCGGCGGCTGGAGCAGACTGGCCTGTATCTACAGGATCTGATCAGCCTGGATAATTGGCGCCTGTCGTTAGGTCTGCGTCAGGATTGGGTTGATGTGTCCTTCGACCATACCGACGACCCGGCCTACGGTGATCAGCAGGATAGCAGCACGGAGCGACAGGTCAGTGGCCGAGTGGGTGTGCTCTATGCGTTCGACATGGGTCTGTCGCCCTACGTCAGCTATTCGGAATCCTTCAACCCGAATACTACCAGTGCCTACAACGAGAATGCCGCCGGCGGCTACGACATCACCCTGCTGGACGCGACCAAGGGCACGCAGTATGAAGCCGGATTGAAGTTCCAGCCGCCGGGCAGCGACGATCTCTATACGCTGTCGTACTTTGATCTGACCCAGTCTAATCTGGCGAGTAAGGATTCCGGCGAGACGTTTTTCCGCTCGGTCGGCGAGATTACCTCGCGGGGTGTGGAGCTGGAGGCGCGACTTAAGCCGACGGATAACCTCAATCTACTGGCCAGCTACACCTATATCGATGCCGAGTACTCCAAGGATTTCATCGGTAGTGCCGGAGTCAACAATCGTGGCAATACGCCGAACGTGGTGGCGCGCAATATGGCGGCGCTGTGGGCCGACTATCGTCTGAGTGCAGGGTCGCTGAGCGGGTTACAGTTGGGCGCAGGCGCTCGTTATTTTGGCAGTAGTTGGGCAGATCAGGAGAACACTCTTAGCCTGCCATCGTTCACCCTGTTTGATGCATCGCTGGCCTATGACTTGAGTCGACTGGGTATGGATGGCCTGGGCGCACGCCTGAATGTGAATAACCTGACCAATGAGAAATATGTGGCCGCGTGCAACAGTCTCTATCAGTGCTATTACGGTGACGCGCGTAACGTCATGGCGACCTTGAGCTACGATTTCTGACTAGCTGAACGACCATCGCACCTGTTTTTGCGGCGCAGGAAATACTTGCAATCTGTGTCGAAGAAATTTAGCTTCTTATTTAGAAGCTAAATGCCCGGTCTAGGGCCGAGTATCAACACCCCCAAGAGGCGATTGATTGTGAAAACGCGCATAACAGAGTTGTTCGGCATCCAGCATCCGATTATCCAGGGCGGTATGCACTATGTCGGCTTTGCCGAGTTGGCAGCCGCAGTATCCAACGCGGGCGGGCTGGGCACCATCACTGGGCTGACGCAGAAAACCGCAGCCGATCTGGCCAATGAAATAGCCCGTTGCCGGGATATGACCGACAAGCCTTTCGCGGTCAATCTGACTTTTCTGCCTACCGTCAGTTCGCCTGACTACCCTGGTTACATCAAAGCTATCATTGAAGGCGGTGTGAAAATCGTCGAAACCGCTGGCCGCAGCCCCGAGCAATATATGCCGTACCTGAAGGATGCCGGCATTAAGGTGATCCACAAGTGCACCTCAGTACGTCACTCCCTGAAGGCGCAATCAATCGGTTGTGACGCGGTCTCGGTCGATGGCTTTGAGTGCGGGGGTCACCCGGGTGAAGATGATATCCCCAACATGATTCTGCTGCCGCGTGCCGCCGATGAGCTGGAAATCCCCTTTGTTGCTTCCGGTGGTATGGCCGACGCCCGCTCTCTGGTCGCCGCCATGGCATTGGGCGCTGAAGGCATGAACATGGGTACGCGGTTTATCGCCACTCAGGAAGCGCCGGTGCACGAGAACGTCAAGCAGGCGATCGTCGCCGCCTCCGAACTCGACACACGCCTGGTCATGCGTTCGCTGCGCAATACCGAACGGGTACTCAACAACTCGGCCGTCGAGCGGATCATCGAGAAGGAGCAGCGCCTGGGCAAGGATCTGCAGTTCTCCGATATCGTCGATGAGGTGGCAGGGGTCTACCCGCGCATCATGAAGGAAGGCGATATGGAAATTGGTGCCTGGTCTTGCGGTATGGTGGCGGGCCTGATCAACGATATCCCCACCTGTCAGGATTTGATTGAGCGCATCATGCGTGAGGCGGACCAACTGATTCGTCAACGTCTCAACGCCATGTTGTGATTAATCCGGCCTCCCTCTGTAAGGGGGAAGGCCGTGCTACTTCGAGGTTGCCATGCCCCGTACGACACCCCATCACGATGACTGTAGTGTTACCAAAGCCTTGGATATCATCGGTGATTGGTGGGCATTGCTGATCCTGCGCAATGCGTTTCACGGTATGCGTACTTTCGATGCGTTGCAGAAGCAGCTGGGTATTTCCACTAGCGTACTGAGTAGCCGTTTGAAAAACATGACCGAGGCCGGTGTGCTGAAAAAGGTGCCTGCCACTGGCGATGGGCGCTCTTTTGAGTACCGCCTGACGCCCTCGGGGCATGATCTCTATCCGGTGCTGGTCGCCTTGATGCAGTGGGGAGAGAAATGGCGGCCAAACGATAAAGGCCAGCGCCTGCTATTGATCGAAAAAGCGACAGGATTACCCGTGCAAGGGGTCGAGGTGTTGTCGGCTGCGGGCCTACCGCTAAAACCCTGGGAGGTCGTGCCGGTAGCGGGGCCAGGTGCCGATGAGCGGGTTCGCGAGCTGATTGGGCAGGGCTGAATCGGGGGCTTACCCGTTATTCCGTTATTTTCGCAATGGCTTGAATTCGCGGGGGGGCACCTGTGCGAGACGTGCTGGAAAGCAGGTCGTCATGCGCGAAGGTGAAAATCACCCACGAAACCTTCAGCAGATGACTGGCGTGCAGCCTCGGCAATGCATGCCGAGGCCGTCGCACAAACACCCACGCCGTGTGAGCAGCTACTAGATTGAGCCTGGGCTCAGCGCCGCTGCTGAAAACGCCGATAATATTTGCGCACCCATTTAGCTATAGCTTGTATCAGCTCAGTGGGTGGCATCGCGGGCATATAGAAATCATGCAGGGGCGGTTGAGTAGGGATTTTTTCTTTCTCGGTTTCTTTTTCCGGTGGGGTTTTCATCTTATCGGTCTCCTTGGCGTGAATAGGCGACCAGATTCGCGCGGCGCTGTTGTTCAATCCAGCGAATTTAAATAACATGGGCATTCAATTTTATTGAATGCAAAAGCCCATGATTGATTCTGCTAACCCGATCGCGGCGCTGCCGCTGCTTGAGCTGGACGTGTTGCGCAGCTTTATAGCCATTGCCGAAACAGGCAGTTTTACCCGAGCAGCATCCCAGGTTCACCGCACACCTTCAGCCATCAGCATGCAGATCAAGCGTCTGGAGGAAATGCTCGGATACAGCCTGTTGCTTCGGGAACCTAAACGCGCGAGCGTGACGGCCCAAGGAGAGGTGCTGCTGGGCTTCGCGAGGCGAATGCTCGCGCTCAATGAAGAAGCGCTGAGCCGCTTCTACAGTCCTGCGCTGACGGGTTACGTCAGGCTGGGCACCTCTGACGATGTGGGCACACGCATATTGCCAGCGGTGTTGAGCAGCTTTGCCCGTGCTTACCCTGGAGTGCAGATAGATGTGGTGGTAGGGCGCAGTATCGATATGGCCGCTCAGGTAGACAGCGCTGAGCTGGATCTGGCGTTGGTCACTTCTGGCAACCATGCACTGCATGGCGAGGTAGTGTATACCGAGCAATTGGTCTGGGCAGAGTGTGCTGGCGGCCAGGCTTCGACACGCAGACCTTTACCCTTGTCCCTGGCTGGGGCTGGTTGCGTGTGGCGAGAATCCGCTTTGGCTGCCCTTGATCGCGCAGGCATTACCTATCGCATTGCTTATGTCAGCGACCATTGCACGGGCCAGCGAGCAGCCATGCTGGCGGATCTGGCGATCGCGCCTTTCCCTCGAGGATTGGTGCACAAACCTTTGAAAGTGGTGGAAGCTGAAACCGCGCTGCCGGCACTTGGCAGCTACCAGATAATGCTCTTGCAGGGCAGCAACCCTGGGCCGCTGGTTGACGCTTTGCGCAGTTATATAGTGCAGACTTTCGAGACACTTTGAGCCCAGCCAGGTTAGGCCCAGCCGGGATAGGCCCGGCTAGGCTCAGCCCGGCCCCAGGGCCGGGTTTGTCAGCGCAGGCTGATGACGCGGTCCAACGACAGCCGACCCGCGCCGCTAATCAGCAGCGACACCGAAATGGCCAGTAGTGCCAGCGCGAACTCGTAGCCGTTATTGCTCATGAACAGGCCGTTGGCCAGGTGCACGGTAACAATCGCGACCAGCATGGTTACCGCCAGTACTGCAGCGGCAGGCCGCACTAGCAGGCCTAGCAGCAAAGCCAGCCCACCGAGAAACTCGGCACCACCGGCACCCAGTGCCATCAGATAGCCGGGTGCCAGGTCAATCGATGCCATCCACTGGCCTGTGCCTTCCAGGCCATAACCACCAAACCAGCCGAACAGCTTTTGGGCGCCGTGGGCCATAAAAATGATACCGACGGGGATGCGCAGGGCGAGAGTGGCGAAACTGCCGTTGGTTTGAGTAATGCGGGTGATGATGTTGCTGCTCATGGTAAAGCCTCCAAGGTGTGAATCGCGTTGATGTAGCTATAATAGTCCTGATAATTAAATTGAATAGAGCAAAAATGAGCATATTAATATCAGATAAATAGATTGATTATTATTTCGCAATACTTCCCAGGTGTTAGCCTCTGAACCGTCCTTGTCTTCCCGGTTCCAAATAGCATTCGCTATATTCTTCGAGCAGAGGTTTGATTGAATTTTTCCAGAGTACGCTTTTTGAAGTGGGTGTTATTGATCCTGCTGGTCATTGCGGCCGTTGTGCATAAGCCGTGGGACTATCTGCCACCGGAGTGGAGCCCTTGGGCCCCCCTGTCGATTAGCCACGAGATGACTCAGGTCACGCGTTGGAAGGTCGCCCAGCTGCAGGAGTCACCCGATCATTGTTTGGCGGTGTTGGAAGCGGCCCCAGAGGGGTGGGTGGACTATCTTAATCTGGAGGATTACACCCCCGTGCAAGGGTGCCCGCTGACCAACGTGGTGCGGGTAAGGGCCAGCGGGCTTGGCTTCAGCTCTCCCTTTACCGTAACCTGCCCGATGCTGGTGGCTTGGGTGATGTTTGAACGGCAGCAATTACAGCCACTGGCGTTGGCGCATCTGGGTAGCGCAGTGAGCAGAGTTGATCATTTTGGCAGTTTTGCCTGCCGTAACATCTACAGCCGTGAGAATGCTCGCCGTAGCCAGCACGCGTCAGCCAATGCCTTTGATGTAGCTGCCTTCCGATTGGAGGATGGCGAGCAGGTCAGCGTGCTGCGGGACTGGAACAATCCCCAAGCGCCAGCCAAAAGTACGTTCCTTAAAGCCGTACATGATTCGGCCTGCGGCTATTTCGGCACAGTGTTGGGGCCGGATTACAATCAGCCGCACGAAAACCACTTTCACCTCGACGCCAATGGCTTTGGTTTTTGCCGCTAGCAGGGCTTGCGCTATGAGACGTCGCGTCGTTACTAGTCGTTACGCTCTTCGGGGTTGGCCTTGGCTTCCTGAATGGTTTCCCGAGCCTGCTCTTTGTCGCCGGTTTCCGGTGTGGGCTTGTCATTTTGTTCGGCGCGCGAGGGCCGGTAACAGAGCGTGGCAAGAATGGGAAAGTGATCCGAGCCAATATGCTTAAGCCGCTGCATGCGGCCAAGCGTGAAGTGTTCGCTGGTGAAAATATGATCCAGCGGCCAACGCAACAGGCGGTAATCGGCATTGAATGTGCTGTACATGCCGCGCCCGCGCCGCGGGTCAAGCATGCCGCTGACTCTGCAGAACATACGCGTGGTGCGTGACCAGGCAACATCGTTAAGGTCGCCAAATAGCAATGTGGGGCCGTCATTTTCAGCGATCTGCCGGGATACCAGCAGTAGTTCCGCATCGCGCCACAGGCTAGACTCACTTTCATTGGGCGCTGGCGGCCTTGGGTGCACTGCATGGAATCGAATTTTCTGGCCGTGAGCCAATTCGAATAAACCGTGTATCGACGGAATGTCTTCCTGTATCAGGCGGCCTACCTTGATGTCGTGCAATGTCAAACGCGAGTACAGGTGCATGCCGTACAGATTATCTTGCGGAATCTTGACGCTATGCGGCCAGCCATCTGCCAACGCCTCATCGAGCTTTTTTTCCCACCAGTCATCTGACTCCAGGGTGAGTATCACGTCCGGCTGATGTTCTTGGATCTGGCTGATCAGGGCCTCTGATTGGTGGTTGGGTGTCAGTACATTGGAGATCAGCAGGGTAATGCACTGATCCCCGTCCCCCTGTTCAGCTTTTTGCATTTGCACTGGATATAGCGGGGTCCAGGGCAGGATGTGCCAGCCCTGCACAACGACCACAATCAGGCAGATGACCAGCGTGGTCCCCTGCCAGGCAGGGTCACTGAAAAAGCTGAGCAGTGCGCAGATAAAGGCCAGGCTTAGGATCTGTACTCGAGGAAACTCGCAGGCTCTCAACCACCAGTCGTGCAAAGGTACTTTGCTCAGTACCGTTGCAGCCAGCAGCAGCGAGCCAAGCCCAAGCAGAATCCAGCTAAAAATCATGCCTTTCCCTCTAGGCCGCCAAATCTAAGCCTCCCATTCCGGAAGCTTGAAGCTTTGGTGTTACAGCTCGGCGTTGTGGTAAATATTCTGCACGTCGTCCAGCTCGTTGAGCATGTCGACAAACTTCTCGAATAGGGCAACGTCATCGCCCTCGATCGGCGTGCTGGTTTGCGGCAAAAACTGAATTTCATCGACGCTAAAGTCGATGTCGCCAAAACTGTCGGTCAGAGCTTGCTTGGCTTTGAAGTATTCATTGTTGGGCGTAAATACGGTGATCTGGCCGTCTTCATTCTCGATATCGGTCACGTCCACATCGGCCATCATCAAGGCCTCAAGCACGGCTTCTTCATCGTCGGCCTTGAAGGCCAGAATCGCACAATGGTCAAACATGTGGCTAACACTGCCGGGCGTGCCCATCTTGCATTTGGTTTTGGTAAAGCAATTGCGCACGTCAGAGCTGGTGCGATTCGGGTTGTCGGTCAGGCAGTCGACGATAACGATACAGTTGCCGGGGCCGAAGCCTTCGTAGCGGGCGACTGAGAAGTCTTCGCCACCGCCGCCCTTGGCTTTTTCGATAGCCTTGTCGATCACATGGCCCGGTACTTGGTCCTTCTTGGCCCGTTCAATCAGGCCTCGCAACGCCAGATTGCCAGAGGGGTCAACGCCACCGGACTTGGCGGTGACGAAGATTTCTCGGGCATATTTGCTATATATCTTGGTTTTTGCGTCAGCCGTTTTGGCCATTGATTCTTTGCGGTTTTGATACGCGCGACCCATGTTGCTGTCCCATTTATTGTCAAAGGATGGTTGTCGTAAAGGGCCGATTTTACCCACAGATACGAGGCAGAGCCACGTTCTATTTCTTCGCCTTGGCCTTCTCAGCCTTGGCGGCACGCTTTTCCAGCAGACTGAGTGCCGGTTTTTTCTTCGCGGCTTTCTTGCTATCCATTCCCTTGCTCATGATGTGGTTTCCTGATCGGACGGTGGGGTGGGCTCGTTGGTATCTTTACGGGCCAGTTTTTCCTGACGCTTTTCTTCCTGCTGCTTGCTTTTCTTCAGCTCGCGCTGGCGTTTCTCGAAGGTGTAATTGGGTTTGGCCATAAAGGCTCCTGTGTGAGGCAGGGGAGGGGGTGATTGTGCGAACCAGAGTGCAAACTGGTATGTCAGTTAGTGTAGTGGAATTACGAACTCAGCAGTGAAAACCGGGTCAGTTTTTCTGTGATACCTGTAATCAAAGGCGTCTTTTTCAGTCTGGTTTGCATCGGGCGCTAAAGGCGCCTACCTTGAAAATGGCGGGAATTTCCGGTCATGCAAACGAATAGGAGGACGAATGTCCCTGTCTCGATTGAAAACCACACGTCTGTTTCGGCAGCAATGTTATGTCAACGGTCAGTGGCTGGACGCAAGTAACGGTAACACCGTGGACGTAGACAACCCTGCAGACGGGACAGTATTTGGCACTGTGCCCTCCCTGAGTGAGAAGGAAGTCCTCAGCGCAATAGATGCCGCTGAGCAAGGCTTCCAACTGTGGCGCAAAAAGACCGCGCAGGAGCGGGCCGATCTGTTGATGCGCTGGTATGAGCTGATGCTTGAGCACAAGGAAGATATCGCCACCCTGATGACGTTGGAGCAGGGCAAGCCGTTAGTGGAGTCCCGTGGCGAAGTTGATTATGCCGCTTCGTTCATTCGCTGGTTCGCTGAAGAAGCGCGCCGGGTGTACGGCGAAACCATTCCGGGCGCCAAGCCGGGGCAGCATATCGTGGTGACGCGGCAGCCGATTGGGGTGACCGTCGCGATTACCCCCTGGAATTTCCCTGCAGCGATGATTACCCGCAAGGCCGGCGCGGCGCTGGCAGCCGGCTGTTCGATGATCGTCAAGCCGGCCAATGCGACCCCCTTCACCGCCCTGGCGCTGGCCGAACTGGCAGACGAGGCGGGTATTCCGGCAGGCGTGTTCAACGTGGTTACCGGCAAATCAAGCATGATTGGCGAGACCCTGACCGGCAGCGCGGTGGTGCGCAAGCTGAGTTTCACCGGCTCGACCGAGGTCGGTAGCAAGCTGATGGCCCAATGCGCCGAGCATATTCAAAAAGTATCCCTGGAGCTGGGCGGCAATGCGCCCTTTATCGTGTTTGATGATGCCGACGTAGAGCGCGCGGTCGAAGGCGCAATGATTTGCAAGTTTCGTAATACCGGTCAGACCTGTGTTTGCGCCAACCGCTTTTTGGTCCAATCCGGCATCCATGACGCATTCATTTCACGCTTGGCCGAAGCGATGGCCAAGCTCAAGGTTGGCGATGGTTTTGATGACGGTGTGACCCAATCGGCGCTGATCAATCGCTCTGCGGTAGAGAAGGTCAAGCGTCACTATGACGATGCCATCGACAAGGGCGCGCGCCACGTGGCCGGTCCGGCGCCAGATGGCAAGCAGGGGAACTATGTGACGCCGGTGCTGATTACCGATGTCACTGTGGATATGGAAGTATGTGCGGATGAAACCTTTGGGCCCTTGGCCGCTGTGATCAAGTTCGACACTGAAGAGCAGGCCTTGAAGATCGCCAACGATACGCCCTACGGTCTGGCAGCGTATTTCTACAGCCGCGATATTCACCGGGTATGGCGTGTCGCCGACGCATTGGAAGCGGGCATCATCGGGGTGAATGAAGGCGCGGTGTCCAATCCCACTGCGCCCTTTGGCGGGGTGAAGGCCTCCGGTTTGGGGCGGGAAGGTTCGCGTCATGGTCTGGACGAATATACCGAGTTGAAGTACCTGTGCATGGGAGCGGAATAACCCATGGCTGAGCCTAACAAGCAGGCGAGAATAGCGCTGATGCCGGGTGACGGCATTGGGCGTGAAGTCATGGCAGAGGCTGAGCAGGTGCTGAGTTTCCTCCGTGAACAGGATGATCTGCCACTGAGCTGGGAAGTGCTGGACTGGCCCAGCACGGCCTGGCACCAGCAGCACGGGCAGATGATGCCCGAGGACGCGATGGATCAAGTGCGCCAGTACGATGCCCTGCTGCTAGGCGCTTTGGGTGACCCCGGCCCGCTGAGTGATTCTGAACGCTACTGTTTGCCCGATGGGATCTCGTTGGCGCCGCTGCTGAGTTTTCGTAAGGGTCTGGATTTGTGGGCCTGCGAGCGACCAGCGCGTTTATTGCCGGGCGCGCCACGCTACCTGGCCGACCCGCGCGCCGAACAGGTCGACATGCTGGTGATCCGCGAGAACAGTGAAGGGGAATACGTCAATCAGGGTGGTCGCCTGGGTCAGGGAACGCCCCATGAAGTGGCAACCCAGCTGGAAGTCTTTACCCGGCGAGGCACCGAACGGCTGATTCGCCATGCCTTTCGTGCTGCGCGGCTGCGGCTTGAAGAGCATGGCTCCAAGCGCTCATTTTATTGCTCAGAGAAAGGTCAGGCACCGGCACAGGTGTGCCTGATCACCAAACGTAATGCCCAGCCGGCCTGGGGCGAGCTCTACACCGAAGTCTTCGCTGAGGTCGCCAGGGAGTTCCCGGAGATCGGCGTCAGTCACCAGTTGGTAGATGCCGCCTGCATGAAGTTCGTGCAATGCCCGTGGGAGTTCGATGTGGTGGTGGCGAGCAACTTGCATGGCGATATTCTGACTGATCTGGCTGCGGTGTTGTCGGGTGGCTTGGGTCTGGCGCCCTCGTGCAATATCAATCCTGACAGTCGTGAGTCGCCAGCCTTGTTCGAGCCAACGCATGGCAGTGCACCGGATATCGCTGGCCAAGGTACGGCTAACCCGGCGGCGATGCTATTGACCACGGCAATGATGCTGAGCTACCTGGGTCATTCGCCTTCCGCCGAGCGTCTGCGTAACGCGGTCGCTGCCGATTTGCTGGCAAGTGAAGGGCAGGTGCGAAGTTGCCGAGCGGTAACAGCGGGCATAGTGAAGCAGTTGCAGGAACAGGCATGATCCTGCGTAGCGGTTTGATTGAATGATGTCGATCTCGTAACGGCTATTTGGCCGCTACGCTGGCGTTGTTTACAGGTCCTGTGGACTAACGTTGCATGTTCGGGCGCGCCGGCCGATTGTTAGGCTGGCGCAGCTGGAATATCCCTTAAGCGCGTTGGAGCTTGCCTCCAACCGAGTCACCTGCGGGACGCAGAGCCCGCCCAACAGTATGGGAGTCGCTTGTATGAGCCACCATCTATCTCCGCTATTGAAGCAAGCCAGTCATGTTTGTGTGGATCATGGCAAAGGCAGTTGGCTGTTCGATGTTGAGGGCAAGGCCTATCTGGACTTTACCTCAGGCATCGGCGTGACCAGCACCGGCCACTGCCACCCGCATGTGGTCGCGGCGGCGCAGGAGCAGGCGGGCAAAGTGATTCATGCCCAGTACACCACCGTCAGCCATGAGCCAATGCTGCAGCTCAGCGATCGGCTAGCGGGGCGGATGCCCGAGGGTATCGATTCGGTGGCATTCAGCAACTCTGGATCCGAGGCGGTCGAGACCGCCATGCGCCTGGCCCGGCATGCCACCAAGCGGGCCAATATCATCGTCTTCAACGGTGGCTTTCATGGTCGGACCCTAGGCGCGGCTTCGCTGACGACCTCGGGCACCAAGGTGCGCACCGGCTTTCATCCACTGATGGCTGGCGTCGTGGTCGCACCTTTCCCGCATGCCTGGCGTTATGGCTGGAGCGAAGAACAAACTACCGAGTTCTGCCTCAATGAACTCGACCATATTCTCAAGACCCAATCCGCGCCCAGTGATACCGCTGCACTGTTGATCGAACCGGTGCAGGGCGAGTATGGCTACTATCCGGCCAATGCGGCGTTCATGCGCGGGCTGGCCGAGCGTTGCCAGCAGCACGGCATCCTGCTGATTGCCGATGAAGTGCAGGCCGGCTACGGACGCACCGGCAAGTTCTGGAGTCTGGATCACTTTGGTGTGCTCCCGGATATTGTGGTGACCGCCAAGGGTCTGGCCAGCGGCTTTCCCTTGTCGGCCATCGGCGCATCGGCTGAATTGATGGCCAAGGGCATGCCCGGTTCCCAAGGTGGGACCTACGGAGCCAATGCCGTGGCCTGCGCTGCAGCGCTGGCCACCCTGGATGTGATCGAGCAGGAACAGCTGGTGGAGAACGCTGCCGCCCGTGGTCAGCAGATGCTCGGGCAGCTTCAGTCCCTGCAGAGTGATTACTCCTGGATTGCCGATATTCGCGGCATGGGTCTGATGCTCGGTATGGAAATCGCCGAATCACCCACCCGACCACTGCCGGACATAGCGGCGAGTATCACCGCTGCCTGTGAAGCTGAGGGCCTATTGTTGCTGCGCTGCGGTATCGATGGCCAAACGGTGCGCTTCCTCCCGCCGCTAGTGGTCAGCGAAGCTGAGATCAACGATGCTATGGCTCGCCTAAGCCGAGCGTTACAGAGGGTAGCGGTATGACCCGGCTATTGGTGCTGGTGGCGCCTGGCGAGACCGAGCTGCCAGGCCTGGATGGGCTGCCTGAAGATGTCGTGGTGCAGACGGTCAGCGCCGAGGCGGATCTGCGCGAAGCATTGCCGCACGCCGATGTGTTGGTGGTGACCGACTTTCGAACCGGGCTGCTGGAGCGCTGCTGGCCGGCCGAGCCCAAGTTGAAATGGGTGCATGCGACCAGCGCTGGCGTGGATGCGTTGCTGTTTCCGGCGCTGGCCGAGAGCGCTATTGCGATCACCAATGCCAAGGGCATTTTCGACCGCGGCATCGCCGAGTACGTGCTCGGCGCGGTATTGCTGTTTGCCAAGGACAGCCTAGGCAACTTGGCCCTGCAGCGTCAGCATCGCTGGCAGCACCGGGATACTGAAATGATCAGTCAGCGCCGCGCGCTGATAGTCGGCGCCGGATCAATTGGCGGTGAAGTGGCTTGTCTGCTCAAGGCCGTAGGTATGCAGGTGACCGGCATTGCCCGGCGCGCCCGCGAGGACATTCGTTTTGATGCGGTGCTGGGCAATGACTGCCTTTACGAGTGCCTGGGTGTAGCGGACTACGTGGTGATTACCGCGCCGCTGACCGAGGACACTCAGGGCCTGTTCGATCAGCGCGCCTTTGCCGCGATGAAAGCGGGCGCGCGGCTGATCAATGTTGGCCGGGGGCCCATCGTCAAGACCGATGCATTGTTGGCGGCGCTACAAAGCGGGCATCTGGCTGGTGCTGCGCTGGATGTGTTCGAGCAGGAGCCACTGCCTGAAGGTCATCCTTTATGGGATCAAGCCAACGTGATGATCTCCGCGCATATGGCGGGAGATTTCATTGGTTGGCAAACCGCGCTCGGTGAGCAGTTTGTCGCCAACTTTCAGGGCTGGCAACAAGGCCAGGCTCTGTTCAACCAGGTGAAGAAGTAATCTTCCTCACCGCGCCACTAACGGGCCGTTGTAGCGGCCTGCACGATTGCCGAGCCTGCGCTCGGCATCAATAGCAAGACAGGAGAAAGCCATGTCCCAAGACATCCTCAAGATGACCGCTGTTGAACTGCTCGAGCATTATCGTGACAAGCGTCTGTCGCCGGTGGAGGTAGCCAGTGCCATGCTCGACCAGATCGAGCGCCTGGACAGCCACACCAATGGCTTCTGTCTGGTCGATCGTGACACCACGCTGGGATTTGCAGCCGAATCTGAGCAACGCTATCAGCGCGGCGAGGCCCACGGGCGGGTCGATGGTGTACCGGTGGCGGTCAAGGATGTTTTTCTCACGCCCATGTGGCCGACACTACGCGGCTCGCATACAGTCGACCCGGCCAGCACATTGAATAAATCGGCGCCGGCCACGGCTGCGCTGGCACGTCACGGTTATGTGCCCATCGGCAAGACCACCACCCCCGAGCTGGGCTGGAAGGGCGTGACCGATAACCCGGTGAATGGCGTAACCAATAATCCCTGGAATCCAGATAAGACTGCCGGTGGCTCCAGTGGCGGCAGCGGGGTGGCGGTGGCGCTGGGCATGGCTCCGCTGGCGCTGGGCACCGACGCCGGCGGTTCGATTCGCATTCCCGCTGCTTTCTGCGGCATCGTCGGGCTCAAGCCGTCCTTTGGTGAAATTCCCCATTGGCCCGCCAGCCCCTTTGGCACGCTTGCCCACGCCGGTCCTATGACCTGGACGGTGGAAGACGCGGCGCTGATGATGAACGTGCTGACCGAAGCCGATCATCGCGACACCAATGCTGTGCCCCGGCGCGGCATTGATTATCTGGCGGATCTGAAAAAGGGCGTCAAGGGACTGAAAATCGCCTACAGCCCAAATTTGGGCTATGTCGATGTCAATCCGGAAGTGGACGCGGCGGTGGCGGAGGCGGCAAGAGTATTTGAAAGTCTGGGTGCAGAAGTAGTGCGCGTGGACCCCGGGTTCAGCGATCCCCTGGCCGCTTTTGGCCACCTGTTCTATGGCGGGGCGGCGAATGCCATGCGCGATCTGGGCGCGAAAAAGCGCGCGATGATGGACCCTGAGCTGGTCAAGGTCTCGGAGAAAGCTGCGCGCCTGAGCATGCTTGAGTATATGGGCGCTGTGAATGAATCCACGGCCTTGCGCGAGCGCATGGCCAACTTCCACCAGAAATACGATCTGCTGCTGACGCCAAGCATCCCGATCACCGCGTTCAAGACCGGACGCGAGGTGCCCGAAGACTGGCCCAGCACGCGCTGGCCGACCTGGACGCCCTTTACCTACCCCTTCAATATGACCGGCCAGCCTGGTCTCTCGGTACCCTGCGGCTTTGACCAGGCCGGCCTGCCCATCAGCCTGCAACTGGTTGGCGCGCGCTTCAATGATGCGCTGGTGCTGCAGGCTGGATACGCCTACCAGCAGGCCGCCCCGCTAACAGACCGTCGCCCACCGTTGTTTACATCCTGAGGAGGGTGCCTTATGTCACTGAGCAGTCTGGATATCGATCTTTACGAATCAGAAGACCCGATCTGGAACCCGGCAATGATGGCTATACCGGTGCCAGGCATCCGCAAGATGGTCAATATGGCGGCGAGCATGGAGGATGTGATTCACCTGTCCATCGGCCAGCCGGATCTGCCAGCGCCGGAGAATGTGGTGAACGCTACCATCGAAGCGCTGCGCGCTGGCCAAACCGGTTACACCATGGATGCCGGCTTGCCTGAGCTGTTGGAATCCTTGGCGGTGTATTACAGCAGTCGCTCCCAGCGCAAGCTGACCGCTGACAACATCATGATTACTACCGGTGCGACCGAAGCGATTTACTTGGCGCTGACCGCGGTGTCTGCCCCGGGGCGGCATTTTATTGTACCGGATCCGGCCTTTATGCTATATGCGCCGATGATCCGCATGAACGGCGGCGAGATCACCGAAATCACCACCCGCGCGGAGAAAAACCACCAGCTCGATCCACAGGAAGTGATCGATGCGATCCAGCCCAATACCCATGCGATTGTACTCAACTCGCCAAGTAATCCGACCGGCACCGTCTATCCCAAGGAAACGCTTGAGGCGATCCTGCAGGAGGCTGCCTATCGCGGCATTCAGGTGATCAGTGACGAGGTTTATGATCATCTTATTTACGATGGCAAGGAGTATCCCTCTGCGCTGTCGTGCAGCACTGACCTGGACAACCTTATGGTGGTCAGCAGCTTTTCCAAGACCTACAGCATGGCGGGCATGCGCATTGGTTGGATTATCGCCAGTCAGGGCGCAATCAAGCGGTTGCGGCGTTACCACATGTTCACCACCACGGTGGCCAATACGCCGTGCCAGTGGGCAGGCGTGGCCGCATTGCACGGCAGCAACGATTTTATTCAGAATATGCTGGTGGAGTACACCAAACGCCGGGACCGGTTGGTGGAACTGGTCGAGCAAACACCGCATTTAACAGGTTATAAACCGGAAGGGGCGTTCTATCTGTTCCCCGCTCTGCCGGAAGGGGTCAATGGCACTAATGTGGCGTTGCGCCTGCTCAAGGAAACCGGTGTATGCACCATTCCGGGTGAGACTTTCGGCAATAGTTGCAGTAACGCTATCCGCCTCAGCTATTCCACCTCACTGGGGAATATCGAAAGGGCGTTCGAGCGGATTATTCCCTGGATGGAGAAACAGGACTTTGGATGATGGCCGGCCTATATACTTTTTTGTGCGGGTTTTTTGATAAATCCGCACAAAAAATCTAATCTTTTGCTCAAAGGGTTGTCCTATGTTTGAGGCCGCAATTTGTAACAGGAGTGCGGTTATTTTATCTATAGGAGAAAACTTGATGAACAATATCGTTTATATCGTTGGTGCCGTCGTTATCGTGCTGGCCATACTATCGTTTATCGGCTTTCGTTGAGCCATTGTCGCGGCGGGCATTGCCCGCCTGACGACAGGTAAGACAGGCGGTACGTCGTGGTTTCGCGGCGTTACCTGCTTGCTCTGTGTACTTGTTCTGCATAATAGTTTGCTCTGTATGGTTGTCGGCTTTCCTTCTGGCAACTCCTATCAATAGTGCCTGCATTAGCCTGCTCATTCTTCTAGATAACACCCTCTGTTCTTAGGCGTTCTAGATCGTGCGCGTTGTAGCCCAGTTGCGTCAGCAGTTCATCGGTATGTTCCCCTAACGCAGGTCCGGTCCACTCGCTTGAACCGGGTGACGCGGATAGTTTAGGTACAATACCGGGCATCTTGAAATCTTTGCCATCGGGCAACTGCCCAGTGATAAGCATATCCCGTGCAAGAAATTGCGGATCACTGAACATATCGGCGACCGAATAGATTCGGCTGGCAGGAACCTCTGCCTGGCTCAGCGTGGCGAGCACCTGTTCCTGGGCTAACGATCCGGTCCAGGCATCGATCAACGCGTATATTTCATCCCGCCGGGCATCCCTCCCGGCGTTATCGGCCAGTTGCGGATCTATGGCCATCTGTTCATGGCCCATGGCGCGCATTAGCCGCTGAAAGATAGCGTCACCGTTGGCGCCAATTTGCACCGCCTTACCGTCAGCGCAAGTGTGGATGGAGGAGGGTGTTATGCCCGGCATGATATTGCCACTGCGTTCGCGGACGAAGCCCATGACATCGAACTCCGGCACCATGCTCTCCATCATCGCGAAGACTGCCTCATAGAGGGCCACGTCCACAACTTGCCCCTGGCCATTGCCAACTTCCCGGTGCCGCAATGCCATCAAGGCGCCAATAACTCCCCACAAAGCAGCGATGGAGTCTCCAATGGAAATACCCGTACGCACCGGTGGACGGTCTTCGAAGCCGGTGATATAGCGTAACCCGCCCACAGATTCGCCTACTGCGCCAAAGCCAGGCCGGTTTTTCAGCGGTCCGGTCTGGCCGAAGCCGGACAATCGCACCATGATCAATTTCGGATTGAGCTCGTGCAGACAGTCCCAACCAAGCCCGAGTTTTTCCAGGGTGCCGGGTCGAAAATTTTCGATCAGGATGTCAGCGTCGGCCAGCAGCTCTTTGAGAATATGCAGGCCGTCGGGATGCTTGAGATTAAGCGTGAGCGAGCGCTTATTGCGGGCCTGAACAAACCACCAGAGGGAAGTACCCTCATAGAGCTTGCGCCATTTCCGCAGAGGATCGCCGCCATCGGGGGACTCGATCTTGATAACCTCGGCGCCAAACTCGGCGCAGATACGCGCGGCGAATGGGCCAGCAATCAGCGTACCGAGCTCGACAACTTTAAGACCAGCGAGGGGCTTGGCGCTCATGGGTGCTCCATCAGGTAAATGGTGCACTCAGTTTATTCCATAGCCTCTGCCGTCCGTTAGTACTGTGGTTGCTAGCGGACGGCAGAGACCTGCTGCTCTTGCTATTCAGTGCTTATTCGGCGTAGTCCTTGGCCGGCCGGGGTTCGCCCAGAATTGCCGAGTTTTCCGGTACTGCAGTGTGAGCCGCTGAAGGTGCCGCGCGCTGCGTCAGCACGGGTGGCTCGTTGATGCGTTGTGCATCTTTATACGCACGATAGGCCTTGGCACCGCGATAGATCGCCGCAGCGCCCAGCGCAAGGCTGACTACGCCGATAATGCCGGGCCGGGTAATGCCCTTGCGCAGCAGCAGCAGCAGGCCGCCACCCAATGACATGAACTGGTCACGGGTGGTCAAGTTTTGGTTTTTCGATACATTCATTAGATCTTTCAACATGATTACTTCCCCTCGGTTGTAATGGGTTTTAAGAGGCCTTTTTCAAATTTCAAAGCCTGGATTAACTCCTGCTTGCGCATGGTTGAACGCCCGGGAATATTGCGTGAACGGCTTTTTTCATCAGCTCGTCTTTGGTGTCGCGCTCTAATGAGTCGGCTCGCGGCACATCTTGCCTGCTCGCAGCAGCGCGCTTGGCTGAGCTGCTGCGTGATTGCGCGTTGGCCTGCTCCGATTTTTTCTGGCCGGAACCACCTGAGCGATTGCCGCCGCCGGATTGCTTGTTCACCGTAGCCCAGGCGCGTGCTTCGGCTTCGCTTTGGGGGATTCCTTTGCGCTCGTAACTTCGCTCAATGCTTTCGGCTTTGTCTTTTTGCTTCTCGGTATATTTTGCTTTGCTTCCACGTGGCATGAGGCATCTACCTGTCGTTGTCAGCATGTCGTTTCGCATATTGTTTCTACTTGAGACTGGCTTCTATCTATGACTGGCGCTGAGGCTCCTGGTTCAGCTTTATTTGGATGCTCTGCTCATCCAACTGGACTGCCCACGGTGTCCCTTATAGTTGCGCGTAGCGATAGCGACAAATATGAGAGCCTCTGCTCTCGGCATGGCTCTCATATTTGCGCCCCTAGAGGAGATAGAAAAATGTCCAGCAAGCAGAAGCAGAGCGGATGAGCGGATACCGGCGCGCCAGATCGCCAGAACAGTAGCGGAGAGATCGAGTCGCTTGAGGCTGCCTGTGAGGAAGCGACCGGTGAGGCACTGACGACCAATACAGGCACCCGCATTGCGGATAATCAGAACACCTAGAAAGTCGGCGAGCGTGGCACACCGTTATTGGAAGATTCCATCATGCGCGAAAAAATCACGCATTTTCAAGATCCGCCTTCCACCCATTGCTCAATAGATCAATGGGTTTTTTTGTTTGGCATTGACCTGTAAGTAAAACCTTTTATGCTCCCGTGGATCGAAGCAGAACAATAATCGACCTGGAGCTAGAGCATGTCCGCATGGGAAGTGATACTGGCTACCCTGACCAGCGAATTTTCCGATTTGTCTGATATCGAGCAAGCCACGCGGGTTACCCTAAGGCTGGTTCTGGCGGCCTTTCTGGGCGGAATTTTGGGTTACGAACGCGAACACCAGGGTAAGGCTGCGGGTGTTCGCACGCACATGCTGGTCTGCTTAGGGGCGGCTCTGTTTGTTCTTGCGCCGGATCAGGGTGGCGCTATGGATGATGCCATGAGCCGCGTCATTCAAGGCGTGGTGGCAGGCGTTGGTTTTCTCTGCGCCGGCACCATCATCAAGAGTGGCAGTCTTGCAGAGGTTAGGGGGCTGACTACCGCAGCGGGAATATGGTTGACCGCCGCGATCGGTGTGGCTATTGGTCTTGGCCACGAGGCGACCGCTTTATTGGCGACCATATTGGCTCTGTTTATCCTTCATTTACTACCCCTGATACTTGGAAAAGACGATAAAAAGGACAGCAAAGCCGACGAGGGTTAATCTCGGGCAGGGCGCAAATTGCGTTACACTGCCGGCCATTCCGACTCTGGACGACAATACTTATGGCCCAGCAAGCAACGCCCTATAAGGTCCATCTCAACCTTACCGACACCGATCGTGGCGTCTACGAGAGCCTGCGTATGACGGTTGCGCGTCACCCCTCGGAAACCGGGCAACGCATGATTAGCCGCGTGCTGGCCTATGCCTTGTGGTATCAGGAGCGCCTGGCGTTTGGCCGTGGCCTGTCGGACGTGGATGAGCCTGCACTCTGGCACAAGAGTCTGGACGGCCGCATCGAGCATTGGATCGAGGTTGGTCAGCCGGATGCAGACAGGTTGATCTGGTGTTCGCGCCGGGCCGAGCGCGTTTCCTTGCTGGCTTACGGTAATACCCGAGTCTGGGCCAGCCGGGTTTTACCGGCGGTCGCCGGGTTGAAAAATCTCAACATAGCAGCGCTGCCGCAGGAGCCGCTAGATGCGTTGGCCGAGGCGTTGCCGCGCAGTATCGATTGGGGCTTGATGATCACCGATGGCGTGCTCTATGTCAGCGACGCGGACGTACAGCAAGAGTTGCCGTTGGAATGGCTGATGGGCGAGCGTTGAAATTCTGATGCGTATCGAGTCCCGCCCCGTTCCGTCCTCACTACCCGCCTTGGGTGATGTGCCGCCCCTGCTGACCCGTCTCTATGCCGCTCGTGGTGTCAGTTCTGCTGCAGAGCTGGATAAGCGCTTGCAAGCGCTGCTGCCCTTTGAGCTTTTCAAGGGTATGCCGGAAGCCGTCGCGGTGTTAATAGAAGCACTCGAAAAGCGCCAATCCATTCTGGTGGTGGGCGATTTCGATTGCGATGGCGCTACTGCCAGTAGTGTGGCGGTGCTGGCTCTGCGAGCGCTGGGCGCCGCCGAAGTTGATTATCTGGTACCCAACCGTTTTGAATATGGCTACGGTCTGACCCCGGAAATTGTCGAGGTGGCACTGACCCGCTCACCACAGGTGCTGGTCACTGTAGATAACGGTATTTCCAGTATCGAGGGTGTGGCTGCCGCCAAGGCAGCGGGTCTCAAGGTGGTGGTGACGGATCACCATCTACCGGCCGAGCAGTTGCCAGCAGCCGATGCCATCGTCAACCCCAGCCAGCCCGGGTGTGAGTTCCCGAGCAAGGCGGTAGCAGGCGTAGGCGTCATCTTTTACGTGATGCTGGCGCTGCGTGCTGCGTTGCGGGAGAACGGCTGGTTTACCGAGCAGCGGCCAGAGCCTAATCTCGGCGAATTGTTGGATCTGGTCGCGTTGGGCACAGTCGCAGACGTCGTTCCGCTGGATGCCAATAACCGCATTTTTGTCCATCAGGGCTTGGCGCGTATTCGTGCTGGCCGCTGCCGTCCGGGCATTCGCGCTTTGCTGGAAGTGGCCGCCCGCCCGGCCCAGCGCTTGGTGTCCACTGACCTGGGCTTTATTGTCGGGCCGCGTCTGAATGCGGCGGGGCGGCTGGATGATATGAGTCTGGGTATCGAATGCTTGCTGACTGACAATGAGGATCTGGCGCGCGATATAGCACGCGAGCTGGACAGCCTGAATCGCGACCGCAAAACCATCGAGCGGGATATGCAGCAGCAGGCTCTGGCCACTCTCGCTGCCATGACGCTTGAGGAAAAAGATCTGCCGTTCGGCCTTTGTCTGTTCGACGCCGAATGGCATCAGGGTGTGATCGGTATTCTCGCTTCACGCCTGAAAGATAAATACCACCGTCCGGTGATCGCCTTCGCGGAGGCAGGTAATGGCGACATGAAAGGCTCGGCACGCTCGGTACCCGGCCTGCATATACGCGATGCGCTGGACGCGGTGGCGGCACATCAGCCGGGCTTGATCAGCAAATTTGGTGGCCATGCGATGGCTGCTGGACTGTCCTTGCCTGCCGCCCATTTTGAGGCTTTTCAAACGGCTTTCGATGCCGAAGTGCGACGCCAGTTAAGTGCCGAGGATTTGACTGGCAGGCTGCTCTCGGACGGCGAGTTGGTCCAGTCGGAATTCAATCTGGAGCTGGCTGGCCAACTGCGTGAGGCCGGGCCCTGGGGCCAGCACTTTCCTGAACCGGGATTTCATGGCGAATTTCGGCTGATCCAGCAGCGCCTGGTCGGCGAGCGGCACCTGAAAATGGTATTGCAATTACCCGGCAGCGCCGATCTGCTGGATGCCATCGCTTTCAATGTCGATCCCAAGGTCTGGCCCAATCCTACTGTTCAGCGGGTATTGCTCGCTTACACACTGGACATCAACGAGTTTCGCGGCCGGCAGACGCTGCAGCTGATGGTTAAACATTTGCAGGCGCTATAGACCCCTCTGCGGGTATCGGGAGTCGATCTCGACCTGTCACCTTGACGATTGATATGGCACCATCAAATCAAACAACAAGAGTGATGATGAATGCCCGTGCCGTTATCCGAATATGATTACATCATTGTGGGTGCTGGTCCCGCCGGTTGCCTGCTGGCTAACCGGTTATCGGCAGACCCGGGAGTTAGCGTGCTGCTGCTGGAGGCCGGCGGGCGTGACAATCATCTATGGATTCATATCCCGGTCGGCTATCTGTATTGCATCGGCAATCCACGCACGGACTGGTGTTACAAAACCGAGCCTGAGCCAGGTCTGAATGGGCGCTCGCTGGGTTACCCGCGGGGTAGGGTGCTGGGCGGCAGTTCTTCGATCAATGGCATGATCTATATGCGCGGCCAGGCCAGCGATTATGATGCCTGGGCCGCAGCGGGCAATGTGGGTTGGGCCTGGAAGGACGTGCTGCCGCTGTTTATCAAATCGGAAAATCATCATGCTGGCGCCAGTGACTATCACGGCCATCAGGGCGAGTGGCGGGTGGAAACCCAGCGACTGCACTGGCCACTGCTGGACGATTTTCGTCAGGCGGCTGCGCAAGCAGGTATCCCGCCC
Source organism: Halopseudomonas pelagia CL-AP6 (assembly GCF_000410875.1). Taxonomy (GTDB): domain Bacteria; phylum Pseudomonadota; class Gammaproteobacteria; order Pseudomonadales; family Pseudomonadaceae; genus Halopseudomonas; species Halopseudomonas pelagia. The sequence continues at coordinate 57,973 of NZ_AROI01000003.1, read as the reverse complement.
GTAGATGACTTCAACACCGGCGACAACGAAGGCTGCAGCTACTTTCAGGTCAATCAGAAGCGCGGCGTGCGTTGGAGCGCCTCCAAGGCCTTTCTGGCGCCGATACGTAAGCGCAGCAATCTTACCGTTCTGACCGGTGCTGAGGCGCAGACGCTGAATCTGCATAAGCATCAGGTTACCGGCGTGTGCCTGCGTTACCACGGCGAGGTGATGGATATCGCCGCGCGCCGGGAAGTGATCCTCTGCGCCGGGGCCATAGGCTCGCCGGCACTGCTGCAGCGCTCCGGCATCGGGCCGCGTGAACTGCTGGAATCCCACGGCGTGCCGGTCCGCCATGAGCTGCCAGGTGTAGGCGAGAATCTGCAGGATCATCTGCAATTGCGGCTGATTTATCGGGTCAGCGGGGTTGAGACCCTGAATCAGATGGCCTCGACGCTATTGGGCAAGGCGCGTATGGCCTGGCGCTATGCGCGGGACAGGTCGGGGCCGCTGGCCATGGCGCCGAGTCAACTGGGCGCCTTTGCCAAGTCTGATTCGAGTCAGCCGTCGGCCAACTTGCAGTATCACGTGCAGCCTTTGTCGCTGGAGCGCTTCGGCGAGCCCTTGCACGCGTTCCCGGCGTTTACCGCTTCGGTATGCAACTTGCGACCGAAGAGCCGCGGACGGGTGCAGATTGCTAGCGATGACCCCCGGCAAGCACCACTGATCCAGCCCAATTACCTGAGCCATCCTGATGACCTGGTGGTAGCAGCGGATGCCATTCGACTGACCCGGCGCATAGCTGCCTCACCGGCGTTGGCGCAATATCAGCCCGAGGAGTATCTGCCCGGTGCTGCGCTCTGTAGTGAAGCTGAGCTGGCTCAAGCTGCTGCGCAGATTGGCACTACCATCTTTCATCCGGTCGGCACCTGCGCCATGGGGCAGGGGCCAGAGGCGGTAGTCGATGAGCAGTTGCGCGTGCGAGGCCTGGGCGGTATCCGCGTGGCTGACGCGTCTATCATGCCGACTATCACTTCGGGTAATACCTGTTCGCCAACACTGATGATTGCCGAAAAGCTCGCCAGCCTGTTGAACAGCTGAAGCCCCTGTTTTAGAGCCTTTACACGCGCATCGACTGAATAAATTGTGACCTAAGTCATCTTCTGTCCGCTTCGGATGGTGCAAGCTGCTACGCTGAGAATGGGTTCTGTATGGATCCATTGCCGCAATCGCCGGGCACATGCAACTACAAGGAGACGTGTGATGGGTGGACAGGAAAACTCGCTGAATAGTCAGCACAAGGATTTGGCTAGCCGCTTTCCGACGGCTTACACCATATTGTTTTTATTGATTATTTTCGTTGCTGCGCTGACCTGGATCGTGCCTGCGGGCCAGTATGACCGGGTTATGAATGAAAGCGTCGGGCGTGAAGTGGCGGTGCCCGGTACTTACCAACAGGTGGAGGCAAACCCGCAGGGCTTTGTTGACATTATGCTGGCCCCCACCGCTGGCTTCTACGATCCTGACAGTTATGCCGCCAACGCCATTGATGTGGCCTTGTTTGTGCTCTTTCTCGGTGGTTTTCTGGGTGTCATGAATGCGACCGGTGCTATCGATACCGGCATTCGCAGCGCCATGCGCCACCTCAAGGGCCATGAGATCTGGATGATCCCCATTCTGATGACGCTGTTCGCGCTGGGAGGCACCACCTACGGCATGGCCGAAGAAACCTTGGCCTTTTACGCGATTTTGATCCCGGTAATGATCGCGGCCGGCTACGACGCTATTACCGGCGTGGCGATTATCCTGATTGGCGCCGGTATCGGCGTGATCGGCTCGACCATCAATCCCTTTGCCACAGTGATCGCCGCCAACGCGGCGGACATTCCCTTTACCGATGGGCTGATGCTGCGCATGGTGATTCTGGTGGGTGGGCTGATCATCTGCGTACTCTATGTTATGCGCTACGCCAAACGCGTACAGGCTGACCCCAGTCGTTCGGTCGTGGCGAAGCAGCGCGAGGCGCATCGACAAGTGTTTTTGCAGGGCCATGAGGACGACTTCAAGGATACCCGCTTGACCCGCACTCAGATGTTGGTGCTGGTCATATTCGCTTTGACCTTCGTGGTGATGATCTGGGGTGTGTCTTCCCAGGGTTGGTGGATGGCCAGCATGGGCGCACTGTTTCTCGGCTCGGCTATCGTCATCGGCATCCTGGCCCGGCTGGGTGAAAAGCAGCTGACCGGCAGCTTTGTGGACGGCGCCCGCGATCTGCTTGGGGTGGCACTGGTAGTCGGGTTGGCGCGTGGCATTGTAGTGATTATGGAGCAAGGCATGATTGCCGATACCATTTTGCACAGCGCTGAAAGTTCCCTCGGCGGACTACCGCAATTGGCGTTTATTCACGTGATGTTCTGGATTGAGGCGGGTATGAGCTTCTTCGTGCCTTCATCCTCCGGCCTGGCTGTGCTGTCCATGCCGATCCTTGCGCCTCTGGGGGATTTTGCCAGTGTTGGGCGTGATCTGGTGGTGACCGCCTACCAATCTGCCAATGGTCTGGTCAATCTGATCAACCCTACCTTTGCAGTGGTGATTGGCGGCCTGGCGATAGGGCGGGTGTCCTATGATCGCTGGCTGGTGTTCATTTGGCCTCTGTTGCTGATCCTCACCCTGTTTGTTTCCCTGATTCTCAGTATCGGCGTGTTTCTTTAATAGGCCGTTGTATACCAAACGTAGAAGGAACCACTTATGTCTGCTGCTACCTTGGGTGTTCACTCCGAAACTGGCGTACTGCGTCAGGTCATTGTTTGCCGACCTGGCCTGGCCCACCGGCGCCTGACCCCCTCCAACTGTGATGCCTTGCTGTTTGACGACGTGTTCTGGGTCAAGCAGGCGCAGAAGGATCACGATGTTTTCACCCGTTTGATGCGTGCTCGGGGTGTTGAGGTACTGGACGTCAATGATCTGCTGGCCGAGACCATGGATATTCCTGCTGCCCGCCAGTGGCTACTGGATCTGCGCATCACCCGCAACGATATTGGCCTGGGCATGCTGTCCGATCTACGCGAGTGGATGGACGAGTTGCCGGGCGCGACCTTGGCGCAATATCTGATTGGTGGCCTTGAGGTGGGTGATTTGCCCTTTGATCCTGTGGGGTTATTTGGCAGTCACCTGGGGCGCTTTGGTTTTATCCTGCCGCCCCTGCCGAATATGTTGTTTACCCGCGACAACAGTGCCTGGATCTACGGCGGGGTCACGCTGAATCCCATGTACTGGGCTGCGCGTCGGCCAGAAACACTGCTGATGGCCGCGGTATATCAATTCCACCCGATCTTCGCTGGCAAGGTACCGGTGCTCTGGGGTGACCCGAGCAAGGACCACGGCCTGGCGACGCTGGAAGGCGGCGACATCATGCCGGTGGGTAACGCCACGGTGCTGGTCGGCATGGGCGAGCGTTCTTCACCCCAGGCCATCGGCCAACTGGCTGATGCACTATTCAAACAGGGCGCAGCCGAGCGGGTGATTGCCTGTCAGTTGCCCAAGTCCCGTGCAGCTATGCACTTGGATACGGTGTTCACCCTGTGCGGCGGCAATATTGTCACGACCTTCAAGGAAGTCGCCGATGAGGTGATCTGCTACGACCTGCGCCCAGGCGAGGGCGGCAAGCATCTGAGCTTTCGTCAGGATCCGCGTCCGCTGTTCGATGTGGTGGCGGAAGTGCTGGGCTTTCCATCGTTGGAGTTGGTGCCCACTGGTGGCGATAACCCGGCTGAGCGGGAGCGCGAACAGTGGAATGATGGCAACAACGTACTGGCGCTGAGCCCCGGCGTGGTGATCGGCTATGACCGTAATGATGATACCAACGCGGCGCTGCGGGCAGCCGGTATCGAAGTGCTGGCGATACCCGGTGCCGAGCTGGGGCGTGGCCGCGGTGGCGGACACTGCATGAGCTGCCCGACCATCCGTGACGCGGTTTAATCTGACAGGACAACGACCATGGCTTTCAATCTGAAAAATCGGCATTTTCTCACCCTGCGGGATTTCTCCCCGCAGGAAATCAGTTTTCTGCTCAAGCTGTCTGCTGATCTGAAAACGGCCAAATATGCCGGTACGGAAGTACCGCAATTACGCGGCAAAGATATTGCCCTGATCTTTGAAAAGGATTCGACCCGTACTCGCGTCGGCTTTGAAGTAGCGGCCTACGATCAGGGCGCCAGGGTGACCTATCTCGGGCCGACCGGCACGCATATCGGTCATAAAGAGTCAGTAAAGGATACGGCGCGGGTTTTAGGCAGAGTCTATGACGCTATCGAGTATCGTGGCTTTGGCCAGAGCATTGTCGAGGAGCTGGCAGAGTATGCCGGTGTGCCAGTGTACAACGGTCTGACCAACGAGTTTCACCCGACACAGATACTCGCGGATTTTCTGACCATGCAGGAGCATGTGGAAAAGCCGTTGCATGAGGTAGCCTTCGTATTTATTGGCGATGCGGCCAACAATATGGGCGACAGCCTGCTGATTGGCGGAGCAAAAATGGGCATGGATGTGCGCCTTTGCGCGCCCCGTGCCTGCTGGCCGACCCAGGCGATTCAAGATGAGGCTCGAGTTATTGCACAGGAGACTGGGGCGCGGATTTTGATCACCGAGCAGGTCGACGAGGCGGTCAAGGGCGTCGATTTCATCTACACCGACGTATGGGTGTCGATGGGCGAACCGAAAGAGAAGTGGGCAGAGCGCATCAAGCTGTTGATGCCCTACCAGGTCAATAGCGCGGTGATGGAAAAATCCGCCAATCCGCGCGTGCGGTTCATGCATTGCCTGCCCGCGTTTCATAATACCGAGACGACTGTCGGCAAGGATATCCAGGCGCAGTTTGGTATTGATGCGATGGAAGTGACCGACGAGGTGTTCGAAAGCCCTGCCTCCATTGTTTTCGATCAGGCAGAAAATCGCTTGCACACTATCAAGGCGGTGCTGGTCGCCACTCTGGGGGCTTGAGATGTTGGTCGTAGCCGCATTAGGTGGTAACGCCCTGTTGATGCGCGGTCAGCCTTTAACGGCCGAGGCACAACGCAAGAATGTACAGATCGCAGCGCAGTCTCTCGCCGCCGTGGTGCGTGCAGGGCACAGCCTGGTAGTGACCCACGGTAATGGCCCCCAGGTGGGTTTGCTGGCATTGCAGGGTGCGGCATACAGCCCCGACGAGGCTTTTCCGCTGGATGTGCTGGGCGCGCAGACTGAAGGGATGATCGGTTATATCATTGAGCAGGAGCTGGAGAATGCGCTGGAGCATGATCGCCCGGTCGCTACCTTGCTGACTCAGGTGCTGGTAGACCTGGCGGATCCGGCTTTTCTCAAGCCGGACAAATTTGTCGGGCCAGTGTATACCCAGGCTGAGGCTGAAACCCGGGCCGCGGCAGCGGGTTGGCATATCGCCGCCGATGGCCCGCACTGGCGCCGCGTGGTGCCTTCACCGCGGCCGGTCGAAATTCCCGACCTGCGCGTGCTCAAATTGTTGCTGGATCGCGGTGTAGTGGTAATTTGCGCCGGCGGCGGCGGCATACCCGTGGTACGCCTGGAAGATGGTAGTTTAATGGGCGTAGAGGCAGTGATCGACAAGGACGCCTCGAGTGCCTTGTTGGCCGCTCAATTGGGGGCGGATGCCCTGCTGATGCTGACCGATGTGGAAGCGGTCTATCAGGACTTTGGCACCCCGGCCGCTAGGTCGCTGGCGCATTTGAGCGTGGCTCAAGCGCGGCAGCTGGTCATGCCTGCTGGCTCCATGGGGCCAAAGGTGAAAGCGGCTTGCGACTTTGCCCAGTCAGGAGGTGTAAGCGCGATTGGCCGTTTGCAGGATGCACTGGCTATGCTTGAGGAGACAGCTGGTACCCGCATTACCATGGACTGACCAACCTCCCCTTTGAATGCATCACTTACGAATACAGGAATAGCCCATGACTGAGCAACGGACGCAGCCTACCCATTGGCATGAGCAGACTGCCGAGCAGGTGCGCCTAGCTCTTGGGGTGCCGGCGGAAGGGCTGAGTGCTGAGCAGATAGACCGGCGGCTGGAGGAATACGGACCTAATCTGCTTTCGGGCAGCAAACCGCGTCCCATGTGGTTGAGGCTGCTGGCACAGTTCAATAACGTGCTGATTTATGTGTTGATGGCCGCAGTGCTGGTCACTGCCCTGCTGGGGCATTGGCTGGACACCTCAGTGATTTTCGCTGTGGTGCTGCTTCAGGGTGTCGTCGGTTTTATTCAGGAGGGCAGAGCGGAGCAAGCCCTGGCAGCTATACGACATATGCTGGCTCCTCGGGCAATGGTGCTGCGCAATGGTGAGCGTCGGCAAATCGATGCCAGCGAGCTGGTGCCAGGGGATCTCCTGCTGCTGGAGGCGGGTGACCGCATCGCGGCGGATGTTCGGCTGGATCAAGTGCATGGTCTGATGGTCGATGAGTCCATGCTCACCGGCGAATCGGTGCCGGTGGAGAAAGGGCTGGATACGCAGGCCGCAGATGCGGCACTGGGTGACCGATTTTGTCTAGGCTATTCGGGCACCCTGGTTAGCGCGGGCACCGGCAGGGGCGTGGTGGTGGCTACCGGCGAACATAGTGAGATCGGTCGTATATCCGGGCTGTTGGAAACCGTCACCGTATTGCAAACGCCGTTGACCCTGCAGATGAATCGGTTTGCCCGCTATCTGTCACTGGTCATCGTGCTGGCCGGTGCATTGGTATTTTTCGCTGGCTGGCAATTTGGCGAGCGCCCGATCCCAGAGCTGTTCATGGCAGTAGTGGCGCTGACAGTATCGGCCATTCCCGAGGGGTTGCCGGCGATTCTGACCATCACCCTGGCCATTGGCGTACAGCGTATGGCCAACCGCAAGGCGGTGGTCAGGCGTATGCCGGTGATTGAAACCCTCGGTGCGGTATCGGTTATCTGCTCGGACAAGACCGGTACGTTGACACGCAACGAAATGATGGTGGCCGCAGTGGTGCTGGATGGTCAGGTCTATCCGGTCAGTGGTGAAGGTTATGCCGCTGGAGGACAAATTGGCGATAGCGCGTCAGGTGCTCCGCCCGCGGCGCTGCTGGAGGACCTCGCGCAGGCCGCGCTGCTGTGCAACGATGCGCGGCTGGATCATACCGGCGAGCATGCCAAGGTGTTGGGTGATCCGATGGAGGGTGCATTGCTGGTGCTGGCCACCAAGGCGGGGCTGGATGTCGGTAGTTACCTGACGCAATGGCCGAGGCAGGATGAAGTACCCTTTGATGCTGCTTTGCGCTATATGGCTACCCTCAATCACGACCATCACGGGCACGCGCGCATTCTGCTCAAGGGCGCGCCTGAGCAGGTAATGGCTTTGTGCGGGTCGGTGCTCGATAGCGAAGGTGCGGCCGTGCCGCTGGATCGCGATCACTGGCAACGAGCTATTGATCAGTTGGCTGCACAGGGGCTGCGCGTGCTGGCGCTGGCCGGCGCCAGCACGGCGGAGACGGGTAACGTATTGAATGTGGAGCAGTTGGGGGAGCGGCTGCAGTTGATCGGCGTAGTGGGCCTGTTGGATCCGCCCCGGCAGGAAGCGATGGAAGCCATTGCTGAATGCCATCAGGCGGGTATTCAGGTCAAGATGATTACCGGTGATCATGCGCTGACGGCCCGGGCGATTGCCGAGCGGCTGGGTCTGCGTAATACCGACGAAGTGGCGACCGGGCAGGACATCGACGCGCTGGACGACGACGAGCTGCTAACGTTGGCCCAGCGCGTGGATGTATTTGCGCGAACCAGTCCTGAACACAAGCTACGGTTGGTACGAGCGTTGCAATCAGCGCACGGTGTGGTGGCGATGACCGGCGATGGGGTCAATGATGCCCCAGCGCTAAAGCGCGCAGATGTTGGTATTGCTATGGGCCAGAAGGGCTCAGCTGCTGCTCGGGAAGCGTCGGACATTGTTTTGCTGGACGATAATTTCGCCACCCTGGCGGCTGCGGTTCGCGAAGGTCGCACTGTCTACACCAACCTTAAGAAGGCCATCAGCTTTTTACTGCCTATCAACGGAGGAGAGGCTGCGAGCTTGGTTGTGGCGTTGTTGCTGGGTCTCGCGTTACCTATTACGGCACTGCAAATCCTCTGGGTTAATTTAGTTAGTTCCGTGGTCTTGGCCATGGGGTTGGCGTTTGAACCGGCGGAGCCGGACGTTATGCGCAAGCCACCCAGGCGCGGCGGCGAGAGTCTGCTTGATGCCTTTCTGGTCTGGCGCATAGTGCTGGTTTCGCTGCTGTTTCTTGGCGGCATCTTTGCCAGCTTTCAGTGGGCCATGCAGGCGGGCCTGGGCGAAGCCGCAGCGCGCACGCTGGCGGTCAACACGCTGGTGGCCATGGAGGTGTTCTATCTGTTCTCCGTACGTTACCTGGATAGCGCTTCCTTGACCTTGCGCGGCGTGCTGGGTACGCCCGCGGTATGGATCGTGATCGGACTGATAGTACTGTTGCAGTGGTTGTTTACTTATAGTCCGTTCATGCAAGCGACGTTTATGACTGCATCGCTAAGTTGGTCAGCGTTGTTGCTGGCGCCGTTGGCAGGTGTGGTGGTGCTGCTGATTCTGGAGCTGGAAAAACGCGTGCGCCGCGCATAGGAGGGATTGACGCCATTTGCTGAAATAGCGTTCTATATTGGGCAGATGAAAAACGTTAACGTTGTCACATTATAGGTATGAAATAGGTGTGTGTTTGCAAAGGGTCTGTTCGACATCTGATGTTTTGGCGCGTCGAGTCTTGGGTGAAATGTTGCCCAGGACAAAGCCGATTCGGTGCTTGACTGTGGAGAGTCAGGGTATTGCTGGATCTTAAAAAGAAGCTGCAGGAGATGCAGACGCATCTGGGACTCAACCCTGTCGGAATACGGCAGCGGATGACGATTCTCGCCCTTGAAGACGATCACCTGGCGCAGCTGTCCGGCCATGCCGCAGAGATCGAAGAGCTGCATTTAGCCTGCGCAGAAGCGCTGCATCAGCACTTTTGCCACCTCCCCGAGCTGACTCTAGATTCCGAGTATCCTGGCCTGTTTGCCCGCTTGCCTTATCAGCGGCTGCGCTATTGTCAGCAGCTGCTGCAGGGGCCTTATGATATGCAGCACGTGCGTATGCGCGTGTTATCCAATCTGGGTCAGGAGCGTGGCCGGTTGGCATCCAAAAGTTGTCTTGCGGCTTATCACTTCTATCTCCAATACATGCACGCCGGGCTCAGCGAGCGCTGGTCCGAACGGCCGGAGATTGCCCAGCGGCTATACGGGTGCCTGCTCAGGGCGGTGTTTTTCGATATGGGTCTGGCAGTGGATACCCATGCTGCGGCAAGCCAGATGGCGCTCGATGATAGTGACGCCCGCTATGCCCGGACGGTGTTGTGCGCCAATGATGGGCTTTGGGAGTGGCAGGTCGATAACGATCGCATGCAGGTATCGGAGCGCTGGTTATCCATACTGGAGCTGGACGCCGTTACGGCACCGCGTACCTTAGATGATTGGCTGTCCAGGATGCCGCCGAGCCATCGCCATGCATTTAACGATGTAGTGCAACGGCACTTGGCAGGTGACGAGCAGCAGGTGCATCTGGAATGCCAGTTGCGCAAGCGAGACGGCGAACTGGTATGGGTGTTGATTCGCGGGCTAGTGTGCGTGGATGCGCATGGCCAGCGTTTGTTGACCGGTTCACAGACCGATATCAGTCAGCGCAAGGCTGCCGAACGTGAACTGGCCCATTCGTCTCTGCATGATCCGCTCACCGGACTGCCCAACCGCCAGAGCATGAACGAGCTGTTGCTCCAGGCATCCCAGCGACAGTCCAGGCCCGGAGCCAGGCACGCAGCGGTACTCTTTATCGACCTGGATCGTTTCAAGCTGATCAATGACAGTCTTGGGCATCACGCTGGCGATCTGGTGTTGATTCAGGTCGCTAACCGGATCGAGCATTGTCTGCGACCGGGTGATCACCTGTGCCGTTTTGGCGGTGATGAATTTGTCGTGCTGCTGGATGATATGGCAGCGGTCAGTGATGCGGAGTTGGTTGCCAGGCACATCATGGATGCGCTGCATCAGCCCATTGTGGTCATTAACCGGCGGTTGACGCTAAGTGCCAGTATCGGCGTCGCCGCGCTCAATGGCCATGATGGGGAGCAGGATGCGCTACGTGAGGCGGATCTGGCGTTGGATCTGGCGAAAGCGTCAGGTAAAGCGCAAATGGCGTTATACAGTGATGTGCTGCAACAGGACGCGCATCATCGGCTGGAGATGGAAAGCGCGCTGAATGACGCGCTGCGCCGCGATCAATTTGAGATTCATTACCAACCCATTGTCGAGATCGCGGCCACTCGCTCAAGAGTAGTGGGCGTTGAAGCCCTGCTGCGCTGGCGTCGCGGCGACAGGTTGGTGCCGCCGGATGAATTCATTTCTGTGCTGGAAGAGACCGGGGCCATTGTTGAAGTGGGCGAATGGGTGCTGCGTGAAGCGTGCCGCCAGGTATTACATTGGCACGCCCATGGTCATCAGGAGCTGCGTTGTTCGGTGAATCTGTCCAGCCGCCAGTTGCAGCAAAGCGGCTTTGCCGAGGTGGTTGCCCGGGTTCTGCGTGAAACAGGCTTTCCGGCGACCAGCCTGGTACTGGAAATCACCGAAAGCCTGCTGATGCAGGAAGGCCCCGAGACCTTGGCGACGCTACGTGAGCTGGAAAGCAGCGGTGTGCGCATCGCGCTGGACGACTTCGGTACCGGATTTTCCTCCCTGGGTTACCTGCACCGGTACCCGCTGCATATCATCAAGATTGACAAGAGCTTCATCACCAAAGCGACCGGGGATGAACGGCTCAAGGCGATTGTTAGGGCGATCATCGGCCTGGGTCGCGGGTTGTGCATGGATATCATTGCCGAAGGGATAGAAACCCCCGAGCAGATGGAGTTTCTGCATGCCGAGGGTTGTCAGTTTGTCCAGGGTTACTGGTTCGGCCGGCCACAGCCAGCAGCGGTGGTCAAACCGCTGCTCGATAGCATGCTCGATCCGGATTTCGACCGTCACGGCGCGGCACCAGCGTTGCTGCATTAAAGTCTAGCGCAGCAGCGCCGGATTTCCCTGACCATCCACCGCAGACCACTCATTCTCATCCATCCAGGCTTGCGGGTCGACGTCCAGCACTTCGGCAGCGGCGACCAACACGTGGGCCCAACTGCAGCGATTGGCAAACAGCATCCCAGCTTCGTCCAGTGTGCCGCCCTGATTGATGTAGCCCAGAACCCGGCTGTGGCGGGGTGACGGCAAGAGGTTATGCAAATGCCCGCGGATTATTTCCGGACGCATATGCGTGAGTACGACGCGGCGCTTCAGTTCGGTGGGGAACAGCTGCTGGGTCAGTGCTGCGGGGGCTGTGCACTGCGCCTCAAGGCTGTCTCGGGGTACGCTGAAACGACCCGGCTCTTGCAGGTAGACCAACCGCCAGCTTTGATCATGGGCTGTCAATCGCTGGGCGGCGCGCAGCATTTCGCCCAGTTGGTAGCCGCCATTGGCGATTAGCAGTAGTGGCTCGGTCGGCCCGTGATGTTCTGCTAAAACAATTGCGCCCTGGTCAGCCAGTAGGCGGGCCTGGGTGGCATCCATCCTGCTGGGGCAATCGCGCTTGGCAATGACCATACAGCTAATTTGCCCTCGCGCCTGGTACACGCTCGGCAGGAGCGCCAGTGTACTGTTGTAGTCGGCGGGAAACAGAACCCGCATGCCGTCATGCATTTCGCCCAGCAGCGCTTCGCAGAAGGTGGTGTCCTGGTGGGATTGCTCGTTCTTGCCATTTTCCCAGGTATGCGACGTCGCAATCACAGGGAATCCCAGCCATTTGGCCGGGCGCTGCACAACAGCTTGATGGCGTGCAAAAATCAGCTCTTGACGTATCGCCCCGAGCATCTTGACGCAGAAAGCTTCATAGCTGGCGACCAGATTCAATCCGCCCTTGTTACCCAGGCAGGCCGATACTACCGCCTCTTCGTTGAGCGCCGTGATGATCCGGCCATCCACGGCCTCCAGTGCACTTTCAGGATCACACACCCGATGTTTCAGGGCCTCCAGCACGCCGCCGAGGCGATTACTGGCCAGCTCGTCGGGGTTGCCGACCCGTGCACGCAAGGCTGGATTAGCCTCCACCAAGGCAACGAAGAAACGGTCCACCGCCTGCATTGGTGAAATCGTCTGGTTGCTCCAGTCAACCAGCGGAATAACCGGCTGTGCCGGATTGCGTGTGGCCAGAGCGTGGTCGCGCTCCAGCGGACGGCCACTCCGAGCATGATTTTGCAATTGCTCGCGAGCGCGGCTGAGGCTCTGCGGATCAATCCACAGCTGGGCCGCATGCTGATTGAACAGCTCGCGGGCGCCAGCGTGATGGCGCGGGTTGCCAGGCAGCGGCAAGTTATGCGCCGCATTTTGCCCCGCACCGTAAAAACCAAATCCTTTGGTGGTTTCGGCGATGGCATAGGGAATCGGCAGCGGGTACTGGAGAATGCCATTTCGATACTCCTGGACCCGGCGCTCAAGGCGTTGTTCCATTTCCAGTAAGGTACAGACAAAAGCCGCTGGATCGCGGCCGTCAAAGCGGATGGGATCAAACCCGCAGCCCTTGAGGTGCTCGGCAAAGCCGTCCAACCCTTTTTGCGTGCCCAGTTCGGTACGTTGTTCGATGCGTCGGCCGTTGGCGATCATCACCGGTAAAGCCGCTCCACAGTCTTCCGCGCGCCACCAGCGGGGTATCCAGTCGCTACCGCGCTGCTCTTCTGCCGCGCCGTCAGACAGAAAGGCCACCAAGGTTTCGCCTGGCAGTGGCATGTGTGCATATTGCAGCTCGGCAAAGCCAAGGTAGCCGCCTTCGATAATACCCCCCGCCGTGTAAGGGTTTACATGACTGCCCAGGGGCGCCGCGGGGCGGCCATCGGGTAACTGTGCATAGCTGTAGAAATCCTTCAACAACTGATCCAGTCCAGCGTCGCTAGCATAGCGCTGGGCTTGCTCCGGGTGCAGATTGCTGATCAGCACGTTGAGCGCGTCAATGGCGGCCACGCAGTGCCCTTGCCCCATCAACCAGCTGCGAGTATGGCCGGTAAGACTGTTCAAGGCCAAATAGGCGGCATAGGCGGGCACCATATTCAGTGCGCCGCCGGTATGACCTTCGGGACGGGATTTGAAATCCTCTGCTGCCAGTGCAGTGCCGTCTGGATGGCAGCGCTTGGCATAGGTCATGTGCACCACCAGCCACAGGCCAGCGCTGGTGACCTGGTCCAGCGCGGTCATCAATTGATAAACAGTTTCCACATTCGGCTGCTGTTCGCGCTGCACCAACTGATGGGCAAGGCGGTAGACGGCTGCCTGGGTAGCCGGTGCGTGGCTGATGACGCCCTGGCCGCTGCTCCAGCGGGCAAAGGCTGGACACTGTTTAGCGTGATCGTCGAGGGTGCTCTGGTCGGGAAGTAGCTGGCTCACGTTGAAGCTCCGGTATCGGCGTGGGTGACGGCGTAGTTAACGGGTCCGACCACAGTATAGAAGCCTGGGGTTATGGTGCTCTGATCTGTATCAAGGCTTTTATCGCTAGGCCGTTGTTGGCAGGCGGATGCTGCTATATTCAATGTTCTGCGCTTGGGTAATCCGCGAAGCGGCCCTTGCTATCAACCAGAGTGAACACTTGTCTAATGAATAACAATAACGGGGTGTGAACATGCAGCGTTGGATATGGGTTTTTGTGGCAGGTTGTTTGGCGGTTTTCTGTTTTCATCAGGTTGCGCTGGGCCTGCTGCACGCCGCAGGAGTGGTACCTTTCGCCCCTTTCAATCTGGCCCCGACAGTGCCATTGGGGGTGCCCTCAGTGATATCCAGTGCGTTTTTTGGCGGGCTATGGGCGCTGGTCATGATCGCGGTGCTGGATCGCCTGGGCGCAAGCCTGATATGGTTCAAGGCAGCGCTGTTTGGCGGGGTCGTACTGACCCTGGTGGCCCTTTTGGTGGTGTTTCCGCTCAAGGGGGTGGGCTTTGACATGGTGCAGTTGCCGGGCCGTTTTATCATCGGTTTTATTCTCAATGCGCTCTGGGGTATTGGCACCATCGTATTTATCCGCGTGTTGCCACGTTAGGCTGCGCGCTGGGGTCACTGCCTTCGGTGCAGTAGTACTGCACCGAAGGCAGTAAATCCGCTACAATGGCGGCTTTTTCCTGACGGGATTTGTCACCATGGAAATCAATCCGATTCTGAACACCATCAAAGACCTGCGTGGCCGCTCCGAGACCATTCGGGGGTATCTTTGACTACGATCACAAACATGATCGTCTGACCGAAGTTGAGCGCGAGCTGGAAGACCCCTCCGTGTGGAACGATCCCGAGCGTGCACAGGCGCTTGGCAAGGAGCGCGCACAGCTGGCGCAGATTGTTGAAACCCTGGATGAAATGAGTTCGGGCCTGGCCGATGCCTCCGAATTGCTGGAAATGGCTGCCGAAGAGGAAGATGAATCTGCGGTCGCAGACATCGTTACTGAGCTCGCCCGCCTGCAAGCCAGCCTGGAAAAGCTCGAGTTTCGCCGTATGTTCAGTGGCGAGATGGACCCGAACAACTGCTATCTGGATATTCAGGCCGGTTCCGGCGGCACAGAAGCCCAGGATTGGGCCAATATGCTGCTGCGCATGTATTTGCGCTGGTGTGATCAGCGCGGCTTCGAAACCGAAATTGTCGAACTCTCCGCCGGTGAAGTCGCGGGCATCAAGAGCGCGACCGTCTTTATCAAAGGCGAGTACGCCTTTGGCTGGCTGCGCACGGAAATCGGCGTGCACCGCCTGGTGCGCAAGAGCCCCTACGATTCCGGCAATCGCCGGCATACCTCGTTCTCCGCTGTATTCGTTTCGCCAGAGATTGACGACGATATCGAAATCGATATCAATCCGGCCGATCTGCGAGTGGATACCTACCGCTCCCAGGGTGCCGGTGGTCAGCACGTTAACACCACCGACTCGGCCGTGCGTATCACCCACGTACCGACCAATACCGTGGTTAGCTGTCAGAGCCAGCGTTCTCAGCATGGCAACCGCGACACCGCGATGAAGATGCTGCGCGCCAAGCTCTACGAGCAGGAAATGATGAAGCGCAATGCCGCCGCGCAGGCGCTGGAAGATACCAAGTCCGATATTGGCTGGGGCCATCAGATCCGCTCCTATGTGCTCGACCAGTCACGGATCAAGGACCTGCGGACCAATATCGAGAACAGCAACTGCAACGCGGTGCTGGATGGCGATCTGGACGAGTTTATTGAGGCGAGTCTGAAACAGGGTCTTTAAACCCTGTTTCAGCGGCCAGCCGTTCGTATTGCATCAACGACCTTTGAATGAATAGCAACCTCCTGGAATTCCCGATATGACCGATCAGCAGAATGACCAGCAAGCCCTCCCCGAGGAAGAAAACCGCCTGATTTCCCTGCGCAAGGAAAAGCTGGCGGCCGAGCGTGCCAAGGGCAACGCCTTCCCCAACCGCTTTCGTCGCGACAGTTATGCCGGTGATCTGCAGAAGACCTACGCCGACAAGATCAAGGAAGAGTTGGCCGAGGCGCAGATTCCGGTCAAGGTCGCCGGACGCATCATGCTCAACCGCGGCGCCTTTATGGTGATCCAGGATATGAGCGGGCGTATTCAGGTCTATGTTGATCGCAAGACGCTGCCGGCCGAAACGCTGGAGGCGATCAAGCACTGGGACATGGGCGATATTATTGCGGCCGAGGGCGTTATGGCGCGTTCGGGCAAGGGTGATTTGTATGTCAGCATGACCTCGGTTCAGTTGCTGACCAAATCCCTGCGTCCGTTACCGGACAAGCACCATGGTCTGACCGATACCGAACAGCGGTACCGTCAGCGTTATGTGGATCTGATCGTCAACGAAGACACGCGCAATACCTTTCTGGTGCGTTCGCGAGTGATTGCGCATATCCGCAAGTTTCTGGCCGAGCGCAACTTCCTCGAGGTAGAAACGCCGATGCTGCAGACCATCCCCGGTGGCGCGGCGGCCAAGCCGTTCGAGACGCATCACAACGCGCTGGACTTGCCGATGTTCCTGCGTATCGCGCCGGAGCTTTACCTCAAACGCCTGGTGGTTGGTGGTTTCGAGCGGGTGTTCGAAATCAACCGCAACTTCCGTAATGAGGGCGTTTCAACCCGGCACAATCCCGAGTTCACCATGCTTGAGTTCTACCAGGCCTATGCCGACTACGAAGACAACATGGATCTGACCGAGGAGCTGTTCCGCGAGCTGGCCCTGGATGTGCTGGGCAGCACCGATGTGCCCTATCAGGGCAAGGTGTTCCACTTCGGTGAGCCCTTTGCGCGCCTGTCGGTGTTTGATTCAATCCTCAAGTTCTGCCCCGAGATCAGCGCTGCTGATTTGCAGAATCTGGACACGGCCCGCGCTATTGCCAAGAAAGCGGGTGCGGATGTGAAGGGCTTCGAGGGGCTGGGTAAGCTGCAGGTCATGATCTTCGAGGAATTGGTCGAGCATCTTCTGGAACAGCCGACCTTTATCACCCGTTATCCGTTCGAGGTCTCGCCGCTGGCGCGTCGTAGCGATGATGATCCGAGCGTGACCGACCGCTTTGAGCTGTTTATTGGCGGACGCGAGATTGCCAATGCCTATTCAGAGCTGAACGATGCCGAAGATCAGGCCGAGCGTTTTCATGCCCAAGTGGCGGACAAGGACGCTGGTGATGACGAGGCGATGCACTATGACGCCGATTTCGTTCGCGCGCTGGAATACGGCATGCCGCCGACGGCGGGTGAGGGTATCGGCATCGATCGCCTGGTGATGTTGCTGACGGATGCGCCTTCGATTCGCGATGTGATCCTGTTTCCGCATATGCGGCCTGAGGCTCAGGGTTAGTTTTTAGGTATGTGCAGGGAAACCTGATCGGGTTGTTTTGGGGTGAGTGCGAGGTTGGCCAGCCCCGGTGACGGACACGCTGCAAGCCGCCCATGGGGCTCGTCGATGGCCATCCCTGGCCATCGACGAGCCTACAGGGATGTACTTGCGGCGTGTCCAGCCTGGGAGTTGCCCGGCCGAGCGTTGCACTGCGTTTCAGGATGATCGGCGCTGTAAAACGGTGCAGACGTCAAAGCGTTGCACAACGCCAAATATCACCATAATGTCGAAGCGAGGCGCTATGCCTTGATGACGTCACCAGCAGCAGGAACACTATGACGGTAAAACAGAGCGAACAGTACCAATTGGTCATCCGCAGCCTGTCTGACCGCATTGTCGAGGCGCAATCGCCGATACGTATTCTGGATGCGATCAAGTGGGACGACAGCCTGCGTGAAGAGTTCTTCCGCAAGCGCTGCAAGAGCCTTCCCGACGTGGGTCCCGACTACTATGCTCAGCGACCGCTAGGGTTCGACCCGGGCGTAATGCGCCAGGTATTCCAGGAAATTGAACGGGATATAACCCGCCAGCTGGGCACCTTTAATCCGGTTGGGCAGATCATGCGGCGCATGTGCAAGGAGTACCGGATGGTCATCCGCATGCTTGAAGCACGTGGTACGCCGGATCTTGGCTTTATTTCGCAGGAGCTTTACGGCTCTGCGTCCGACGCCTTTCACGCCGGCGACCCGACCCTGACTGATTTGAGCATCATGCTCAGCGAATCGCTGACCAATATTGGGTCAGATCTGGGCCGCGAACCCAAGATTATCGCTGCACCCGAAGCGGTCGCCATATTGCAGGAGCGCATGAATCTGGCCTTTCCTGATGATCAGGCGGTGCGTGTGTTCGAGTCGGACGGCATTGTCGCCGATGCCGCAGCTGGCGCCGATTACATCAAAATCCGCAGTGACGCGATGTTCAATGAGCGCGATCTGAAAATTCTCGCCGTGCATGAAGGCATGGTGCACGTGGCGACCAGTCTGAACGGGCAGCATCAGCCTATCTGTACGTTTCTGGCCAAGGGCCCACCGTCCTCGACGGTGACCCAGGAGGGGCTGGCGATCTTGATGGAAGTGATCACCTTTGCCTCCTACCCGGCCCGCCTGCGCAAGCTGACAGATCGTACGCGCGCCATTCAATTGGCCGAATCGGGCGGTGATTTCCTTGATGTATTCCAGTTCTATCGGGAGCAGGACTATTCCAAGGAAAACAGCTATACCAACGCCAGTCGTGTATTCCGTGGCTCCAGTAGCAATGGCTTGCCGTTTACCAAGGATCTGGCTTATCTCAAGGGGTTTATCCTGACCTACAACTATATTCAGTTGGCGGTACGCAAAGGCAAGTTGCAGCAGATCCCGTTATTGTTCTGTGGCAAAACCACGCTGGAAGACATGCGTACGCTTGGTCAACTGGTGGAGGAGGGGCTAGTGGCGCCGCCGCGTTACCTGCCGGAACCTTTTGCTGACCTGAACGCGCTGAGTGCGTGGATGTGTTTTTCCGGTTTTCTGAACAACCTGAGCCTTGATCGCATCGAGGCTGACTATGCGAATATTCTCTGAGGAAATGATCTGTGAGTGAGACCAAAGAGCTGAACAAGTTGCCGATGATCCTGACTTTTTTTGCCACCGTATTGGCCACAGTCATGGTTCTGTATTTCTATGGTTATCTGAATTTTAGCCGAGAGGAGCAGGGCATGTTGGTGGCGGAATTCAGTTTGGTCACCGTGGGGTCGGCCGAGGCTGGGCAAATGCGCAGCCGCTCAGCCAATCAGGTCGCTGAATGCGTTGACGGCATACTGGTGTTACATGACAACCGGCACAACGGATTGTCTGGCTTGCTGGTGGATAATCGTCAGCGTGTGGTGCGTTGCAATGCCCAGTCGGTACCGGTAGCGCAGTGACTATGGCTGAGGGTAATGTGGCTGAG
This sequence comes from Halopseudomonas pelagia CL-AP6, assembly GCF_000410875.1. Lineage (GTDB taxonomy): Bacteria > Pseudomonadota > Gammaproteobacteria > Pseudomonadales > Pseudomonadaceae > Halopseudomonas > Halopseudomonas pelagia. The sequence goes on along the minus strand of NZ_AROI01000003.1, from coordinate 39,101 downwards.
CGCAATGTGGCGCTGGAGCCGGGCTGGAAGGCGGCTCTGGATGATGAACTCCAGAAGCCTTATATGCAGCAGCTGCGGGCTTTTCTGTTGGCAGAGAAACGCGCTGGCAAAGTAATTTTTCCGCCCGGTCCGCAGATATTCAATGCGCTGAATACGACACCGCTGGACCAGGTCAGGGTGGTCATTATTGGTCAGGACCCGTATCACGGTCCGGGCCAAGCTCATGGGCTTAGCTTTTCTGTTCCACCGGGGATACGCCCGCCGCCGTCGCTACAGAATATTTTCAAGGAATTACAGCGGGATCTGGGACTACCGATTCCGGCGCATGGTTGTTTGCAAAGTTGGGCGGAGCAGGGCGTGTTATTGCTCAATGCCGTATTGACTGTCGAACAGGCCAGTGCAGGTGCGCATGCCGGTCGGGGCTGGGAGACGTTTACCACCAAGGTGATCGAGGTTGCGGCCAGAAAGCACGAGCATCTGGTCTTTTTGCTTTGGGGTAGCTACGCACAGAAGAAAGCCGCGCAGGTCGACCTGTCCGCGCACAAAGTGCTGACCTCTGTGCATCCCTCGCCGCTCTCTGCACACCGTGGATTTATTGGCAACGGCCATTTTTCAGCTGTCAATGCGTACCTGCAGGCGCAGGGGCGACAACCGATTGACTGGCGCCTGCCGGATGGCGCAGTCTAGAAAATATCCTTTGTTCTACTGTTCTGGAGTGCTTTATGGATCATGCATTGCAACCCTACACCGCTCTGGTACCACGCACTGATAAACTGGTGGTGCAGAAGGTCGGGCATACCGCGCTGGTGACCATTGATAACGCCCCCGCCAATACCTGGGATACCGACACCTTACATGGTCTGGTCGAACTGGTGGCACATTTGAGTGCTGATCCGGAGATCTATGCATTGGTCATTACCGGCCGTGGTGAGCGCTTCTTCTCTGCCGGCGCCGACCTCAAGCTGTTCGCCGATGGCGACAAGGCCCGCGCACGGCTGATGGCTCGGTTGTTTGGTCAGGCGTTTGAAGCTTTGAGGGATTTTTCCGGGGTGTCCATTGCTGCACTGAATGGCTATGCCATGGGCGGTGGTCTTGAGTGTGCTCTGGCCTGCGACATCCGTATTGCCGAGCGTCAGGTGCAGCTCGCTTTGCCCGAGGCCAGCGTTGGTTTGCTGCCCTGCGCTGGCGGTACTCAAGCGCTTTCCTGGTTGGTTGGAGAGGGCTGGGCCAAACGCATGATTCTGTGTGGTGAGCGCGTTGATGGGGTGAAGGCCGAGCGCATCGGTCTGGTAGAGGAAGTGGTCGAAGAGGGCCAAGCGCTGACTACCGCACTGCGGCTGGCAGCTCAGGTTGGGCGGCAGAGTCCGCTGGCGGTCAAGGCTTGCAAGGTTCTGATTCAGGGCGCGCGCGAGCAACCGTTAAACGGTCTGCTGGCGCAGGAGCGTGAACGCTTCGTCGATCTTTTCGATCACGACGATACCCTGGAGGGGGTCAACGCCTTTTTTGAAAAGCGCCCACCCCAGTGGCGTAATCGTTAATCTGCAATTAGCTGCCAGTTGCTTAGCCGAGCAACGCCATCGCCGCTTCCATCTCGGCCGATAGATCTTCTTCCTCGCCTTCGCCATCTTGGCTAATGCCCAATTTGGCAAAGGCTGGAATGCTATTCCAGTCCATCTGCGCGAGAGGGTGGTCGCTGCTCAGGCTTTGCAGCATAGCCACCTGAACGATGTCGGCGTAATCGACGCTGGGCGAATTGCGCTTGAAATCCAGGTGTTGAGTCGGTACATGGCGTAGCGGTACGGGGAAATCCCAGGCTTCGAGAATGCGATCGCCGATCATTGGATGGATGCGCTCGATAACCAGATCCAGGCTGGACGGATCGGCCAGCAGTTGGTCATGGTCTTCGGCATAGCTAAGGATTGGTAGCACACCGATCTGGTGCACCAGGCCAGCCAGCGTAGCCTGGTCGGGTTTGAGTTTGGTGTAGTGCCGGCACAATACATGGCTGATGCCTGCTACCTCGGTACTGCGCGTCCAGACTTCACGCATCTTGCGATCAATGATGTCCGAGGTCGCCTGAAACATTTGCGCCATGGCCAGGCCGATAGCCAGATTCGCGGTGTAGGTAATGCCCATCCGATTGACCGCCATGCTCAGATCGGTAATTTCCTGCCGGGTACGTAGCAGCGGACTGTTGACCACCTTGATTAAGCGTGCGCTGAGCGCGGCATCATTGCTGATCTCGCGCACCAGGTGGGCGATGTTGACGTCAGGATCCTCGGCAGCCTCGCGAACCCGTAGCGCCACTTCTGGCAGGGTTGGCAGGACCAGTTGGTCCTTTTCAATGGCTTGGATCAACTCATCCTGTACGCGCTGGGCCAGATCAGTCATAGGCTGTTTCCTTGTTCAGTTGGCCGGCGCGGCTTCGCTGGCGGCTAGTTCAATATCATAAGGTAGGTCAGCGATGGTCAGTAATGGCCCTTCGCTATCAATTGCCGATAATTGTACCAATTGTGCCGCATCTTTTTGCAAGACCGCTAATATTTCTACTTGAGTTCCCGCGCAAGCACTCAAGACCACCTCGCCAAGCGTCTGGCCGCTGGCGTGATTGACAATAGGAGTTCCCGCCGGCAAAGGCTGGTCGCCAGTCATCAACAATCTGAACATCCGCCGCTTGAGTTTACCCAGGTACTGCATTCGGGCAACGATTTCCTGCCCGGTATAGCAGCCTTTTCTGAAACTGACGGCGCCGAATAACTGCATATTCAGCATCTGCGGAATGAAGCTCTCGCGGGTAGCGGCATCAATCTCGCCCAGACCATTACGTATCTGTAGCAATAGCCATGCATTCAATGCTGTGGGCGTAGCAATGGTCTGCATCAGATCCAGCGTAGGCAGCGCGGTTTCCTCGGCCAGCCAGACTTCAAAGCGGTCAATGCCGGGTACGCGGATGACTGCGCCGCGGGGGGAGGTGGTGACCTGGTCGGTATGCTCCGGTGGAGTAAAGCCGGTGTGTTGTAGTGCCTGTGCAGCTTGGGGCCCCCAGAGCCCGATGCGAACCCAGTCAGGGCTGGCATCACTGATGCTGGCCTTGAAAAATACCGCGTATTTACCTAGATCGCTGCTCTGGCTCTCCAGGACATCCTTGTGCAATGCCAGAAGGTAGGTATTCTCGGCGTGGTGTAGCAGTCGGAAGCTGGACTGTATGCGGCCTTTGGGGTTACAGCGTGCGCCCAAGGTACTGCCCGGATTGGCCAGCAGATTGACATCGCAGGTGAGCTGGCCTTGTAAGAAGCGCTTTGCATCGATGCCATCCACGCAGAGAATGCGCTCGTGGCCGAGCCAGGTCATTCCGGTGACAGGCATTTCGCCCTGGTTCTGCGCGCTAGCAGCAAAGCGGTCCTGTAGGATTTGTTCTGGTGCTGTGATTGTGCTCATGGGCCTCAAATTGTCTGGTGTAGTCAGCTGTTACATCATAGGACTATGGTGCATGCTTGTCAGTGTTGGCTTGCGCCTATAATGAAACGTGTGCGCCCATGGGCGCTTTCAACTTGTTGTGGAGAGGTTTTGATGTCGGCCGATATAGAAATGAAGCGTTTGTTTTGGCAGAGCCGTCGCGGCATGCTGGAGCTGGATGTACTCCTGTTGCCGTTTCTGCAAGAAGCTTACAGTGATCTTGATCCGACTGACAAAGAGCGTTTCAGCAAGTTGCTGGCCTGTGAAGACCAGGATATGTTCGGCTGGTTCATGCAGCGTAGTGAGCCGGACGACCCCGACCTCAAACGAATGGTAAGGATGATACTGGACCGTGTTCAGCCAAACTGATTATCTGCTTTTGCAACGTCAGCCCTCGCGTTTTCTTGGCGGGGCACTGGTGTTCTTCTCATTGCTTGCGGCATTGGCGTTGTACCGTAGCGCCATTCCCGGCCTGTGGGCTGGCGCAATGATGCTGGTGGTAGCGGGGTATTGTCTGTGGGTCTGGCCGCGGCAGGTCAGCTTGCGTCATGCTAGCTCGGTCACGGGTCTGCGATTTGATAGTCAAGGTTGGCATGTGTTGCGCCGTGACGGCTCTGAAGCTGGTGCACGGCTACTGGCTGATACTTTTGTCAGTGCCTTTCTTACAGTGGTGCGGCTGCGTGAACCGGGCCGCTGGTGGCCGGTATCAGTGGTGTTGCCCGCCGATGCGGCGGCGGAAGAGGCGCTGCGCCGCCTGCGTTTGCGTCTGCGCTTCAGTCGGCAGCGCTGGGTGGCAGCAGAATAGTGTCTTTGGCCTCTGCTAGCAGGTCGGGGTAGTCTAGCGTGTAATGCAGCCCCCGGCTCTCCTGGCGCAGCATTGCAGACTGGATGATCAAGTCGGCTACCAGGGCTAGATTGCGCAGCTCCAGCAGGTCACGGGTGACTGTGTAATTACTGTAGAATTCATGGATTTCAGCGCGCAGCATATCCACCCGATGTTTCGCGCGCTGCAGGCGTTTGGTAGTGCGCACGATCCCCACGTAGTCCCACATGAAGCGCCGAAGCTCATCCCAGTTGTGCGAGATGATCACATCTTCATCGGAGTCCGTTACCTGGCTTTCATCCCAATGGGGCAGGTCTGCAGGCATGGGGTTGGCGTCGACTCGCTGGAGAATATCCTGGCTTGCTGATCGGCCATAGACAATGCATTCGAGCAGCGAGTTACTGGCCATGCGATTGGCGCCGTGCAGACCAGTGAAGCTGGTCTCCCCGATGGCGTACAGCGCACTCAGATCGGTACGCCCATTAGGGTCAACCATAACGCCGCCACAGGTGTAATGGGCTGCAGGCACAACCGGTATGGGTTCGCGGGTAATGTCGATGCCAAAGGTCAGGCAACGTTCGTACACCGTGGGAAAGTGGCTGCGGATAAACTCGGCTGGCTTGTGACTAATATCAAGAAATACGCAATCCAGGCCCAGGCGTTTCATTTCATGATCGATAGCCCGTGCGACGATATCTCGGGGCGCGAGTTCGGCGCGGTGATCAAAGCGCGGCATAAAGCGCTGGCCATCAGGTAGCTTGAGCAGTGCACCTTCCCCACGCAGGGCCTCTGTGACCAAGAAGCTTTTGGCCTTGGGATGGTAGAGGCAGGTGGGATGGAATTGATTGAACTCCAAGTTGGCGACGCGGCAGCCCGCTCGCCAAGCCATGGCAATGCCATCGCCCGATGCGCTGTCGGGGTTGCTGGTGTACAAATAAACTTTGCTGGCACCGCCGGTGGCGAGCACGGTAAAACGCGCGGCGTAGGTCTCTACATGCCCGGTGCTGCGGTTAAGGATGTATGCGCCCAGGCAGCGGTCTCCCGGCAGACCGAGTTTGCCGCTGGTAATCAGGTCGACGGCAACGCGGTTCTCCAGCAACACGATGTTGTCATGCTCCTGAGCTTTGAGTAGCAGGGTATTGAAAATAGCCGCACCGGTTGCATCGGCGGCATGGATAATCCGCCGGTGGCTATGGCCGCCTTCCATGGTGAGATGAAAGTCGTCGCTTTCACTGCCGTCTTCGCGGATTTCCCGAGTAAAAGGGACACCCTGTTCGATCAGCCAGCCGATGGCTTCGCGGCTGCTGCCGACAATCTGCCGTACGGCATCCTCGTGACAAAGCCCACCACCTGCTTCCAACGTGTCCTGCACGTGCGCGTCCACCGTATCGGTATCATCTAACACCGCTGCAACGCCGCCCTGAGCCCAATAGGTTGAACCTTCAGATAGCTGCCCTTTGCTGATGACACCCACGCGCAGATGATCGGCCAGGTTCAGCGCCAGGGTAAGGCCGGCAGCGCCGCTGCCGATTACCAGTACGTCATATTGCTGTGCGTGTGTCATGGCACTCCGGTTGGCTCTCGCAGGGCGTATTCGTAGGGTCGGCTCAGTAGTATATAGAAGCTACCTCTCAGGCAATACTGTCAGCTTTACAAGGGGTTTCCGCAACAGGCTCGATACTTGCTATGATTTACGCTTATATCAGATCAGAGCGCGGAACTTTTGCTTGGCCGCCCGCTCATATTGCTGAGCCTGACGAGGGGAGAACTTTTGCTTATATTGCGGGTCTATCACAACAAGGCGGGGCTAAAGCCCTCGCGCTGGCGCTGCGGAGCTGCTCAATGACTGAGCAGACCGATCAGCAGTTGGTCGAACGGGTTCAGCGTGGTGACAAGCGAGCTTTTGATCTTTTGGTGCTTAAGTACCAGCACAAGATTCTCGCTTTGGTTACCCGTTTTGTGCACGACAGCCACGAGGCTCAGGACGTAGCGCAGGAGGCTTTTATTAAAGCTTACCGTGCATTGGCCAATTTTCGTGGTGACAGTGCCTTTTACACCTGGTTGTATCGCATAGCGATCAACACGGCGAAAAATTATCTGGTGGCTCGAGGCAGACGCCCTCCAGATTCAGACATAGCGGCCGATGAGGCTGAGTATCATGATGGCGATAGTGCCCTCAAGGATATTCACTCACCGGAACGGGATATGCTACGCAACGAGATTGAGCAGATGATCAATCGCACCTTGCAGCAATTGCCCGATGATTTAAGAACGGCTCTAACTTTGCGCGAATTTGAAGGTCTGAGCTATGAAGATATTGCCGCGGTGATGAGTTGTCCTGTTGGTACGGTGAGATCACGTATTTTCAGAGCTCGTGAGGCAATCGATAAAGCACTTAAGCCATTGATCGAAGATTGAATCTTGGCCGATGGGTGTTTAATGCAAGCCCCTTTTGGGCCACTAGCTGAGGTAAAGCGATGAGCAATCAATCCTTGCAGGAGTCACTCTCTGCGCTAATGGACAACGAGGCGGATGAACTTGAAATCCGCCGCGTACTTCAGGCCAGTGAAAGCGATCCGGCAATGCGCAGCACCTGGGATCGCTATCAGATGGCGCGAGCCATAATGCATAAAGAGCCCTGGCAGCCGAAAATCGATCTGTCCGCCGGAATTGCCGCCCTCATTGCCGATGAGGCGCCCGTCATGGTTGAGCGTAAGTCGCCACGCGTGTGGCAGAACTTAAGTCGTCTCGCTGTGGCAGCGTCGGTTACCTTGGCGGTGCTGGTCGGGGTGAATATGTTTAATCAAGACGGTTCGCCTGGGGATCCGGCGATGCTCGCCGAGCTTCCCGCTGCGGCTGTTGCTCCAGCTGCTGTGGCGCCTTCTGCCCCGGTGCAACCGACTCCGGTGCAATCCACTCAGGGCGGCGCGGTTCTGGCCGGGTTTTCCTCCCAGTCGCAACTGAATGCTGACGCCTCCGCCGAGCAGAAGGCACCTTCAGCGTGGCAGGAACAACGCATTGGTACTTATCTGCGCCAGCATGCAGAGCACAGTTCGCGATTTGAGGCACCGCAATTGCTCCCTTACGCGCGGGCAGCGAGCCTGGAAAACCAATAGAATAGGTGCGATGGATGTCAGCAACACGGCAATTGACGCTATGGGGGGCTTCTGTAGCGGCCCTGTTCCTGACGACGTCTGCGCTGGCTGAAGAGCCTAGCGAAATGCTCAAGCGGATGTTTGATGCCGCTCGCGAGCAGAGCTACCAGGGTGCTTTCGTCTACGAGCGCACAGGTAGCTTCAGTACTCATCAGGTCTGGCGCCAACGTGAAGGTGAACAAACTACCGAGCGGGTGCTGCAAACCGATGGTCAGCCGCAAGAGTGGCTGAAGCGCAATGGTGAATTGGTGTGTACCAGTTCAATTGCGCTCGCCTCAATCTGGAAGGGGACCACCCAGCTTTCTGAACAGCTTGAAGCCTTGCCTAATTGGTATTCGTTGCAAATGCTCGGTTCAACTCGTGTTGCAGACCGCCCCGTGTTCGTTCTCGCGGTAAAGCCTCGCGATGGCTTTCGTTATGCTTATGAAATGTATCTGGATCAGGAAACGGGTCTGCTGCTCAAATCATTGCTGGTAAACGAGCGCAGCGTTTTGCTCGAACGCTTTCAGTTCACGTTTTTGCAGCTTGGCCAAGTAGCGGATGAGGCGCTGCAGCCCACTAGCGTCTGTTTGCCGATGCGGGCTGGTAAGGACGTTCAAACTGATGTCGGCAAGGACTGGGTCCCGAATTGGCTGCCACCGGGATTCGTTCTGGGGCACAGTGAGGTGCGTGCGCTGGATGACACAGGTGGGGAGGTCATCACCCAGGTGTTTACCGACGGTCTTGCTCGTATGACCTTATTTATCGAGCCATTGGGCGCGGACACCCCTGTGAATGATCTGCATGCCCAGCTTGGGCCTACGGCAGCAATTAGCCGCAAGCTGGTGCGAGCCGAGGGCGATTACTTGGCGACGGTGGTCGGGGAGGTGCCCGCCGCCGCTGCCGAGCGAGTCGCCGACTCGCTTGCGCCTGACTTTGATGGTATTCGGCAGTGATCGAGGAACAGGGCAGGGTACTCAGTCTTGAGCCCGATGCGGCGTGGGTGGAGACGATCCGGCGTAACACCTGCGGCAGTTGTCAGGCCCGCGCTGGCTGTGGTCAGGCATTGTTGCAGCGACTCGGTGCTGGTGCCCGTCAGGGATACATCCGCGTGTTGCGTGATCGATCTTTGCAGGTAGGCGATCAGGTGGTGATTGGTTTGCCCGAAAACGCCATCGTCCACGCGTCTCTATGCATGTATCTGGTGCCTCTGATTGGTCTTTTCGGTGCTGCGTTTTTGGCTGAGGGCTTAGGTTTGGCGGAGCCCTGGGTTATTCTTGCGGCGCTAACCGGCTTGGTTTCAGGCTTTTTTGGCGTTCGCTGGTACGCTTGGCGCCAGCGTAGCAACCCGGATATGCAACCGCGTATTTTGCGTATAATGCCCCCTAACGGCATCGCAAGCAGTGATACTCCGCTAGCGATGCGCTGAGGCCTTTACTTTACCTAGGAGATCAAGTGCATATGCAGTCAATGCAACGCTGGATGGTAGCCGCAGTCGGCTCGCTTTTGCTGGGGTGGAGCTCGTTAGGCATGGCGCAGGGCTTGCCTGATTTTACCCAGTTGGTCGAGGATGTTTCTCCCGCGGTTGTTAACATTAGTACCAGTCAGAAACCCGTCTCTCGTCAAGCTAGCGTCGTTCCAGGCGTGCCAGATCTAGAAGGGATTCCTCCCATATTCCGTGAATTTTTTGAGCGTGGCTTTCCGCAACAAGGCCCGCAAACTCCGCGTGAGCGTCAGGCGCCCCAGTCTCTGGGTTCGGGTTTCATCTTGTCTAAAGATGGTTATGTACTGACCAATAATCACGTGATCGCGGGCGCTGATAGCATTTTTGTCAGGCTGGCTGACCGGCGTGAGCTGCAGGCTGAACTGGTTGGGGCTGATCCGCGATCGGACCTGGCCTTGTTGAAGATTGAGGCTGGGGATGACCTTCCGGTGGTGCGCATGGGCAAGTCGTCTGAGCTTAAAGCTGGCGAATGGGTACTGGCGATCGGCTCTCCGTTCGGTTTCGACTATTCTGTGACGGCCGGTATCATCAGTGCCAAAGGGCGTAGCTTACCCAATGAGAGCTACGTGCCTTTTATTCAGACTGATGTGGCCATCAATCCGGGTAATTCAGGTGGTCCGCTACTGAATCTGGATGGTGAAGTGATCGGTATTAATTCGCAGATCTTTACCCGCTCTGGAGGTTTCATGGGCTTGTCTTTCGCCATTCCGGTTGATGTGGCGATGGACGTCGTTGAGCAGATCAAGGAAAACGGCAGCGTACAGCGCGGCTGGTTGGGCGTAGTGATTCAGGAGGTTAACAAGGATCTGGCTGAGTCTTTTGGTCTGCCTAAGCCAGCGGGAGCGCTGGTAGCCCAGATTCAGCCCGAGGGTCCGGCTGAAAAGGGTGGCCTGCAGGTCGGTGATGTAATTCTCTCCTTCAACGGCGAAGAAATCATTATGTCATCCGATCTTCCGCACGCAGTGGGCCGAGTGCGGCCTGGTAAAGAAGCGACATTAATAGTGATGCGCGAGAAGAAGCGCAAGACGCTGAAAATGGAAATCGGCGCGTTGCCAGAGGATGACAGTGTTGCTGTGATAGTGCCGTCCAGTAGCCCGGCAGACAAAGTGACTAATCGTCTCGGCGTCGTGGTGACCGAACTGACCGCGGAACAAAAAGCAGCTCTGGATGTTCGCTCTGGCGTGGTCATTCGCGAAGTCCGCCAGGGGCCCGGTGCAATGGTCGGCCTGCGCAGCGGCGACGTCATTACCAATCTAGACAATCAGGCGGTGGAGTCAGTCGCTGCGTTCGAAAAGATCACTGCCGATTTGCCCACTAATCGATCCGTGTCGATGCGCGTGATTCGCCAGGGCCGAGCCAGTTATATCACCTTCCGGCTGGCTAACTAACCAGCCAGTTCTATGCCCGGTACTCCAAGCACCCTTGAATGCTAAGGCGCTGCTGGTGGCCGGGCTTGCGATAGCACACTAGTGCATATTCGGGTACACTCGCGGGCTGTTTTCGGGGGAAGCTATTCCCCCTCTTTCATTGCGACAGCCTGCGTGGCTGGCGATCTTGCAATCAAGTCTGGATGATCCCTGTAGTGAGTGACCTTAGCCTAATCCGTAATTTCTCGATCATTGCGCATATTGATCATGGTAAGTCGACGTTGGCTGATCGTTTTATTCAAATATGCGGTGGCTTGGCGGATCGTGAGATGGCCGAACAGGTGCTCGACTCCATGGATCTTGAGCGCGAGCGCGGGATCACCATCAAGGCCCACAGCGTGACGCTGTACTACACCTCGAAATTGGATGGTAAAACCTACCAGCTGAATTTCATTGATACCCCCGGCCACGTCGATTTCCATTATGAAGTTAGCCGTTCGCTGGCCGCCTGTGAGGGCGCTTTGTTGGTAGTCGACGCCGCGCAGGGTGTAGAGGCGCAGTCGGTAGCCAACTGTTACACTGCTATCGAGCAGGGCCTGGAAGTCATGCCCGTGCTGAATAAGATCGACCTGCCGCAGGCTGAACCTGAGCGCGTCATGGCGGAGATCGAGAGCGTCATCGGCATCGACGCTACAGACGCCGTGGTCTGTAGCGCCAAGAGCGGTTTGGGTGTTGAAGATGTTCTGGAGCGCCTTATTCAGGTTATCCCGGCGCCAGTGGGTGAACTGGACGCACCGCTGCAGGCGCTGATTATTGATTCCTGGTTCGACAACTATCTGGGTGTGGTATCGCTGGTGCGAGTCAAGCACGGGCGGATCAAAAAGGGTGACAAGGTTCTGGTGAAATCCACCGGCAAGATTCACCAGGTCGACAGTGTTGGTGTATTCAACCCCAAGCATAGCGAAACGGCGGATCTAAAAGCCGGAGAAGTGGGCTTCATTATTGCCGGCATCAAGGATATTCACGGCGCGCCGGTCGGCGACACCCTGACCCTGTCCAATACCCCCGATGTGGATATGCTCCCGGGCTTCAAGAAAGTCAAACCTCAGGTATTTGCCGGTTTGTTCCCGGTCAGCTCGGAAGATTTCGAAGATTTTCGTGAAGCGCTGTCCAAGCTGACCCTGAACGATGCGTCCTTGCACTATGAGCCTGAAAGTTCCGAAGCGCTGGGATTTGGCTTCCGCTGTGGCTTTCTCGGTATGCTGCACATGGAAATCATTCAGGAACGGCTGGAGCGCGAATACAACCTGGACCTGATCACTACCGCGCCGACGGTGGTGTTTGAGGTAGTGAAAAAGGATGGCAGCATCCTCTATGTCGACAATCCCTCGCGTCTGCCTGACCCGTCAATGGTCGAGGAAATGCGCGAGCCGATTGTGCGGGCCAACATTCTTGTGCCCCAGGATCACTTGGGCGCGGTGATCACCTTGTGCGTTGAGAAACGCGGCGTGCAGCACGACATGCTGTTTCTTGGAACGCAGGTTCAGGTTATTTATGATCTGCCGATGAACGAGGTAGTGCTCGACTTCTTTGATCGTCTGAAGTCGGTAAGCCGTGGTTATGCGTCCCTGGATTATGCTTTTGAGCGGTTTCAGACTGCGCGATTAGTGCGTCTGGATGTGTTGATCAATGCGGAAAAGGTCGACGCCCTGGCGCTGATCGTGCACCGTGACAACGCCGCCTACAAGGGTCGGCAATTGGTCAGCAAGATGCAGGAGTTGATTCCGCGGCAGATGTTCGATGTGGCGATACAGGCGGCAGTCGGTGGGCAGATCGTTGCGCGCTCAACCGTCAAGGCACTGCGCAAGAACGTTATCGCCAAGTGTTATGGTGGCGATGCGAGCCGGAAGAAGAAACTGTTGGAAAAGCAAAAAGCCGGCAAGAAGCGCATGAAGCAGGTAGGTAACGTTGAAATTCCGCAGGAAGCCTTCCTGGCGGTATTGAAAGTAGACAACTAGGGACGGTTAAACGGGCTCGATTATGCATATCAATTTTCCGCTGCTGTTGGTATTGGCAGTTGCTGTTTCGGGTTTACTGGCCCTTCTCGATTTGCTCTGGTTTGGCCCTCGCCGTCGGCGTGCTGTGGCCGCCTATGATGCTGCGGTGGATATCCCCGATCCGACCACGGTTGAGCGTCTGGAAAAAGAGCCTTTGCTGATCGAATATGGCAAATCGTTTTTTCCTGTGCTGCTGGTCGTTTTGGTATTGCGCTCCTTCCTGGTCGAGCCCTTTCAAATTCCTTCCGGATCCATGAAGCCAACGCTGGAAGTGGGCGACTTCATTCTGGTCAATAAGTTTGCCTACGGAATCCGCCTGCCGGTGCTGGACCTGAAGGTGATCCCGGTTAATGACCCACAGCGTGGCGATGTAATGGTGTTCCGTTACCCGAATGACCCGCGTATCAACTATATCAAGCGGGTAGTCGGATTGCCGGGTGATACCGTGCGCTACGCCGGTAAGCAGTTGATTATCAATGGCGAAAGGGTGCCGTTGGCGCCAGTGCGCCTGGAAAAAGACGACGAGGTGCCGACCGGTCACCCGTTGTATGCCCGCGCAGAAGCGGAAATTTTCGAAGAGAGACTCGGCAATGTCGAGCACCTGGTTAGGCAGAAGAGTCTTTCAGGCGCGCCTGCGGCGAAAGAGTGGCAGGTGCCCGAAGGGCATTACTTTATGGTGGGCGATAACCGTGATAATTCCAATGACAGCCGTTACTGGAATGCCGATGATATGCCAAGGGAGTTGTGGGGCATGGTCCCTGACAACTATATTGTAGGTAAGGCATTCGCGGTATGGATGCACTGGCCGGAGCCGAAGCTGAGCAACCTGCCGAATTTTTCCAGGGTAGCCCTTATCCACTGAGGGAAAGGGCGGATACCAATAACACTTACAACGGACGTCACGAGGTTATCCATGCGCCATTCCCAGAAAGGCATGTCGTTTTTCGGCTGGTTGGCAGTTATCGCCCTGATCATTTTTGGGCTGGTGATCGTTATGAAGCTCGCTCCTATCTATATGGAGCATTTTACCCTGCGCAAGATCGTCACCGAGGTTAACGAGGATCCGACCATCAAGATTGCCTCGCTTCGTGATTTTCACAGTCATATTCAAAAGGGTATGCAGATCAACAGTATCCGCGATATCAAGGCCAGCGATGCGATTACCATTACCGCCAGTGGTACCGATGCGTATACGGTGGTAATCAAATATGAAGTTCGCACGCCGATAATTCAAAACGTGGACGCGCTTGTTCACTTCGATGAAACCCACATAATCAGACCACTTAAGTGATAAACAAGTTAGACCGGCTCGAACGCAACATCGGCTACAGCTTCAAGGACCCGGATCTGCTGATCCTGGCCTTGAGCCATAGAAGCCTGGGTGGGCGCAATAATGAGCGCTTGGAGTTTCTCGGCGATTCAATACTGAACTTCGTCGCTGCGGAGGCGCTGTTCCAGCGTTTCCCTCAGGCGCGCGAAGGCCAGCTATCGCGTTTACGCGCGCGCCTGGTTAAGGGGGTCACGCTGGCGGAGCTGGCCAAGGGCTTCGAGTTGGGCGAGTACCTGCGCCTGGGCTCGGGGGAGTTGAAAAGCGGCGGGTTTCGCCGCGAATCGATTCTTGCCGACGCGACCGAAGCTATCATTGGCGCTATCTACCTGGAAAGTGGGCTGGAGGTCGCCCGTGAGCGCGTGCTCTACTGGCTACGCGAGCATATTGCGACTTTGACCCTGGTAGACAACAACAAAGATCCCAAGACCCGGCTGCAGGAGTACCTGCAATCGCGGCAGTGTGAATTACCCCGATATGAAGTGACCGAAAGCAGTGGCGAAGCGCACTGCCGGACCTTCCGGGTTGAGTGTCATGTCAGTCCGCTGTCAGAGCCGACTTTTGGCGTGGGCAATAGCCGGCGTCTGGCGGAACAAGTAGCAGCACAAAAAGCCCTGATTGATCTGGGTGTGGAGAAAGCAGATGAGTGACAGCAGTACCCCCCGTTGTGGCTATGTGGCCATTGTAGGCCGTCCCAATGTGGGCAAGTCGACTCTGCTCAACCATATTCTCGGCCAGAAACTGGCCATTACGTCGCGCAAGCCGCAGACCACCCGGCATACCATGCTGGGCATCAAGACCGAAGGGGCTGTGCAAGCGATCTATGTCGATACCCCTGGCCTGCACAAGGACAACGATAAAGCGCTCAACCGCTTTATGAACAAGAGTGCCAGCCAGGCCCTGCGGGACGTGGACGTGGTGCTCTTCGTCGTGGACCGGCTGCGCTGGACCGACGAAGACCAGATGGTCTTGGAGAAGATTCGCTTTGTCACCTGTCCGGTATTGCTGGTGGTCAACAAGCTGGACCGGATGGACGATAAGAAAGAAATGTTGCCGCATCTGGAATGGCTGGCAACGCAGTTGCCCGATGCCGAGATCGTGCCGGTATCCGCTCTGCACGGCCGCAATATCGATCAGCTTGAGCAATTGATTGCCGAGCGCTTGCCTGAGGGTGAGCATTTCTATCCGGATGACCAAATTACCGATCGCAGTTCACGCTTTCTTGCGGCGGAACTGGTTCGCGAAAAAGTCATGCGTCAGTTGGGCGCCGAGATCCCGTACCAGGTGACGGTTGAGATCGAGCAGTTCAAACAGGAAGGCAAGATCCTGCATATTCACGCATTGATTCTGGTTGAGCGCGATGGCCAGAAAAAAATCATCATCGGTGACGGTGGTGAGCGCCTGAAAAAGATTGGCCAGGAAGCCCGGTTGGACATGCAGAAACTCTTCGGCAGCAAGATCATGCTGAACCTGTGGGTCAAGGTGAAGCGCGGCTGGTCGGATGACGAGCGCGCTCTCAGCTCTCTTGGGTACCATTTCGACAGCTAAGCTGTTTTATCCCCTTTTCGGTGGAGACCCGGCGTGCAAGCAGCCCTGAGCCCGGCCTATGTGTTGCATAGCCGCCCCTACCGGGACAGCAGCGCACTGGTCGATCTGCTCAGTCTGCATCACGGTGTTCAGCGGGTTGTCTGGCGCGGCGCCAGAGGGCAGCGCAAGGGGCTCGCGCCGCAAGCCTTTATCCCGCTGCTGGTGGGCTTGGCCGGGCGCGCAGAGCTGAAGACCTTGACCCAGGCAGAAGTGGCGGGCGCTTACCGGCCGTTACAGGGTCAGGCCCTGTTCAGTGGTCTGTATCTCAACGAGTTGTTGATCCGCCTGATGCCGCCCGGTGATCCCAGTGCGCTAATCTTTGCTGCTTACCAGCATGCACTTGAACAATTGGCCGGCCCGGCGCTGCTGGAGCCGGTCTTGCGGCAATTCGAGTGGCAACTGTTGGAGGTTATGGGCTATGGTTTTAGCTTGACTGAAGACGCTTTGGGCCAGCCGGTAAGCGCCGACCAACAGTACGTCTGGCATGCCGAACGGGGCTTGCTGCCGATCGCGCAGCTGACATCCGCTGCGACCGGGTTGCCGGGCGCTGGTCTGCTGGCAATGGCCGCTGCAGATTGGGCTCAGCCCCAGGCGCTGCGTACGGCCAAACTGCTGATGCGCCAGGCCTTGGCGGTGCATCTTGGCGACCGGCCGCTGGTCAGTCGGCAACTTTTTTCTATCCCTGGCACGGCTTCCATAGGAGACAAACTTTGACCCACCCGCAACGCGTGCTGTTAGGTGTGAATATCGATCATGTGGCGACCCTGCGTCAGGCTCGGGGTACGCGTTATCCAGATCCGGTCCAGGCCGCCATCGAAGCTGAGCAGGCGGGTGCAGATGGCATTACCTTGCACCTGCGCGAGGATCGCCGGCATATTCAGGAGCGTGACGTTCGCCTGATGGTCGAGGTGCTACAGACGCGGATGAATCTGGAGATGGCCGTCACTGATGCGATGCTGGATTTTGCCGAGGAAATACGTCCGGCGAATATCTGTCTGGTGCCCGAGCGTCGTGAAGAGCTGACCACCGAGGGCGGGCTGGATGTTGCCGGTAATAGCGCTCGGGTGCAGGAAGCGGTTGAGCGTATGGTGGCGATCGGCAGTGAGGTGTCGCTATTTATCGATCCGGATCCACGCCAGATTGAAGCGGCCAAACGCGCTGGTGCGCCTGTGATTGAGCTGCACACCGGCCACTACGCGGATACCCAGGGTGCCGAGCAGGCGGACGCATTGGCGCGCCTGCGTGAAGGCTGTATCTATGCGCGTAAGCTGGGCCTGGTAGTCAACGCCGGACATGGTCTGCACTATCACAACGTCGAGCCGATTGCCGCCATCAATGGTATGAACGAGTTGAACATCGGTCATGCGATCATCGCCCGCGCACTTTTTTCCGGTCTGGCCCAAGCAGTCAAGGATATGCGCGCTTTGATCCTTAGTGCATCGGCTAGTCGATGATTCGCGGTATCGGCACCGACATGGTGCTGGTCAGCCGCATCGAAGCGGCATTGGGGCGCCAGGGCGAGCGGTTCGCCCGGCGCATCCTGACCGAGGCTGAATGGCAACGCTTCGCGGCGCACAAACAGCCTGCGCGCTACCTGGCCAAGCGCTATGCGGCGAAAGAGGCCGTTCTCAAGGCGCTAGGTACCGGGCTGGCGCAGGGCATGTCGTGGCAACATATCCAGATCGACAACGACAGCCTGGGCGCACCGCTGGTGCGGCTCAGTGGCGTTGCCGCCTTGCGGCTAAAGCAGGGTGGTGGAGGGGAGATGCTGTTGAGCCTGAGCGATGAACGCGAGCAGGCGCTAGCCTTTGCTATCTGGTCAATGGCCTGAAGGCAGCTCCTGGGCCGCTTGATAGGCTTGCCGCAGCTGCTCGACGGCCTCAATCAGCTGACTGATCGCCATCTGACTGTTATCCCCTTTCTTCAACACGGTTTCTGCTTGCAGGCAGCATTCGCGTAACTGTGGGACACCGCAGTAACGGGTTGCTCCGTGCAACCGGTGGACCACGCTAAGCAGGGCTTCGTTGTCACCCGTGCTCATGTGTTGTTCGATCAACACCCGCTCACCGGGCAAGCCTTTAATCAGCATGGCCAGCAGATCCTCGGCCAGATCGGCCTTGCCGGCGGCCAGCCGCAGGCCCTCTTGCTGGTCTAATACAGGCGGGTCTGTCCGGTTGTGTTGCTCGGTTACTAGCTGAGGGATTGGCGCCGCGCCCATTTCCGGCATGGCCAGATTGACACCGGTCCAGCGGAAGATGCAGTGGCTCAATTGCTCCGGGCTGATAGGCTTGGTCAGGTAGTCATTCATGCCGCATTGAATCAGCCGACGCCGTTCTTCCGCCAGGGCGTGGGCGGTCAAGGCAATAATAGGTCGGGGCTCACAGTCGGCTAGCTCCTCCCGCAGGCGTAGCTCGGTGGTGGTGGCGCGGCCATCCATGCCGGGCATCTGTACATCCATGAATACCAGTTCTACTGGCTCTCGGTCGACAATCTGCAGGGCCTGTTCGCCGCTGGTGGCGGTGAGTACCCGGGCACCCATCTCGGTGAGGAAGGTCGCGACCAAGCGCAAATTGGCCTCGTTGTCGTCTACGCAGAGTACGCTAATCAGCGGCTTTGATACTTCACGGCGTACAACGGCGGGGGCACTGGGCTCCGGGCGGAATAACTGGTTGACCGCGCGATAGAGTTTACGCGTGCACAGGGGGCGAGACAGTACCTGACATTGCGAGCGGGGTAACTGATCAAGCGCCGGATAATGTTCGGTGGTGTCGGTCAATACTACCGCTTTGCATCTGTCTTCGCTTATCCAGCGATTCAGTAGGTCGAACATCGTATCGGCTCGCAGGCTCGGCGAGCGCGTACTCGCCAGCACTAATTGTATAGGTCTGTCGGCAGGTTGTTCGCGGAAGGCGTTCTCCAGCGACTGAAGGTTTTCGTGCACGCTAGCCTCAACCCCCAGGTCCTCAAGATTGTGCAGTAATGCCTGGCGGCTGAGGGCTAAAGGCTCCACGACCGCCGCGCGTATCCCGCGCAGGGGTGTGGCAGGTAGATCGTCGCCCGCTTGGCTGGATTTTTCCAGGCGCGCGGTGAGCCAGAACTCGGAGCCCTCGCCTGGCCGGCTATCCAGACCTATTTCGCCCTGCATTTGCTCGACCAGACGCTTGGCGATGACCAGGCCCAGTCCGGTGCCACCGGCCTGGCGCGACATCGAGTTGTCTGCTTGGGTAAATGCTTGAAATAGCGATTTCTGCTGCGTTGCGGTCAAGCCGATGCCGGTGTCGGTAACGCTGATACGCAGTAGCGCATGGGTCTCGTCTTCCTGCTCAAGCATGGTACGGATGCTAACCGAGCCTTCCTGGGTAAACTTGATCGCGTTACTGACCAGGTTCGCGAGGATCTGCTTCAGGCGCAGGGCATCGCCGCTCAAGCCGATGGGTGTGTCGCGGTAAATGATGCTGACCAGCTCAAGATGCTTCTGATGCGCGGCTGGGGCAAGCATGGTCAGGGTGTCCTGAATCAGATCGCGCAGGTTGAACGGTTGATTGTCGAGGATCAGTTTGCCCGCCTCAATTTTGGAAAAATCGAGAATCTCGTTGATGATGGCCAACAGGTTATCTGCGGATTTCTCAATGGTACCGAGATACTCCTGTTGTCGATTGCTCAGCTCGGTTCGCTGCAACAGGTTGCTGAAGCCAATGATGCCGTTCAGCGGGGTGCGCAGCTCGTGGCTCATATTGGCAAGAAACTCGGATTTGATCCGGCTGGCCTCTTGCGCGCTCTTGCGTGCCATGTCCAACTCGATGTTCTGAATCTCGATAGTTTCCAGCGTCTGACGCAAGTCTTCTGTGGCCTGATCGATATTTTGCTGCAGTTCACCCTGCGCACTTTGCAGGGTGCCGGCCATGGTATTGATACCCTGAGCCAGGTCATCCAACTCACGACTGCCCTGCTCGGGCAGCCTTACATCAAGCTGGCCTTTGCTGATTTGAGTGATGGCGCGGTTGGCGAAGCTGATTGGATCGGTGATTCGTCTGCCCATCTGGCTTACAGTAAAGGTCGTTAACAGCAGGCCGAGGAGCACCATTACCAGGGTGGTCAGGAGCATTTGATAGCGCCGCAACTGGGTATTGGTATGGCTTAGTTCAACCTCCAGCCAGCCAAGCAAGGCATCCGCTTCAATCTGATCTTGCAGGGGGCCTTCAATCAACTCGGGGCTGGCTAACAGGGGTAGTAAAAAGCGGCTGCTGCCGACTGTCTCGCCGACCTGGAGACCGCTGCCTGCGCCGAGGGAATCAACCCCCAGCGTGCGCTGCGTGGCGAGCATGTTCGGACCACTATGTTCGAGCTGTTGGCGGTTGCTGTCATAGAGCGTGACAGCGCGCACATCGCGGCGATTCAGCGTGTCGGTCAGGGTGTTCCTGAGCTGTTGTGGCTGGCCATTGAGCAGCGCCTGCGCCGCAGGCATTTGCAAGTGCTCAACGGTCAGGAATCCGCGTTCTAAGAGTTGTTGTTGTAGATCCTGGGAGGCGTGCCAGATGAAGTAGCTGCCCAATGCTATGGCCAACAGTCCGGTCGGTGCCAGTGTCATCAGCAGAATGCGCGCCTTCAGACCAATCTCGCTCATTGTATGTATCCCTAACTCTGTTGTCGGTATCATAGGCTGACTAAAGCAAAAGCACAGCATTCAACGCCCTATTGATCTGGGCCCGAGCCCCTTGAGTGAATGATGAATAACGATTTTCCGACCATTGCCGACTTTGTCGGTAACACCCCCCTGGTTCGCCTGCAACGCTTGCCGGGAGAAACCAGCAACATTCTGTTGGCCAAGTTGGAGGGTAATAATCCGGCTGGCTCAGTCAAGGACCGGCCGGCGCTGTCGATGATTGAACGTGCCGAGCAGCGCGGCGAGATCAAGCCAGGGGATACACTGATTGAGGCAACCTCGGGTAATACCGGTATCGCCTTGGCGATGGTCGCAGCCATCAAGGGTTATCGCATGATTCTGATCATGCCAGATAATATGAGCTCCGAGCGCAAGGCGGCGATGAGTGCCTATGGTGCCGAGCTGATTCTGGTCAGCCGCGAAGACAGCATGGAGGGCGCGCGGGATCTGGCGGCGAAGATGCAAAGCGAGGGCAAGGGCAAGGTTTTGGATCAATTCGGCAACTTCGATAACGCCGAAGCGCACTATCAGACCACCGGGCCGGAAATCTGGCGCGATACCAGGGGCGGCATAACGCATTTCATCAGCTCAATGGGTACAACCGGAACCATCATGGGCACTTCGCGTTACCTGAAGGAACAGAACCCGCAGATCCAGATCATTGGTTTGCAACCGACGGAGGGAGCATCGATCCCGGGTATCAGGCGCTGGCCACAGGCTTATTTGCCCGGCATTTTTCAACCGGAGCGGGTAGACCGAATAGTCGATATGGGTCAGCAGGAAGCGGAAATTACCATGCGCCGTCTGGCGACCGAGGAGGGTATTTTCTGCGGGGTCTCCTCCGGAGGTTCGGTGGCGGCCGCGTTGCGTTTGTCCGCTGAGGTTGAGAATGCGGTGATAGTGGCGATCATCTGTGACCGCGGTGACCGCTATCTGTCCACTGGTGTTTACGACGTACAGCCATGAAGGGTTTCCGTGGACGTGCACGTCATACCCCGGATGCACCTGCGGCTATTGGGCAGCGCATAGAGTTGCAACTGGAACGGCTGGCCCATGATGGACGCGGCATTGGGCGCTGGCAGGGCCGCATCGTTTTTGTCGACGGCGGGCTGCCTGGCGAGCGGGTTAAGGCGCGGGTGCTCAAGGCTCGTAGCAAACTGATTGAGACCCGACTGGACACGCTGTTGGTGGCCAGCCCCGAGCGGCAAACACCCCGCTGTGCGCACATCGATCTTTGTGGTGGCTGTAGTCTGCAGCACATGCCGGAGGCCTCTCAGTTACAAGTCAAACAACAAGCTCTGGCCCAGCAATTGCAGCATTTTGCTGGCCTCGAGCCCGAGCGCTGGATGCCGGCATTACTGGGTCCGGCCTATGGTTACCGTCAGCGTACGCGCTTGGCGATGCGCTGGGACAAGCGTCTTGGCGTGCTGGAAGTGGGTTATCGGCAGCGTAGCAGTAACGATCTGGTTGAAGTGCATGAATGCCCCGTACTGGTGCCCGCCCTGGAGTCTTTGGTGCAGGCATTGGTGCCGCTACTCAAGTCGCTGGATGGTCGCGCCGGGCTGGGTCATGTCGAACTGACTGGTGGTGACGCACCAGTGATACTGGTGCGTCATATGCAAGCCTTGTCTGCAGCGGATAGTCAGGCATTGCAAGCGCTGGCTGATCAGCATGGTGCAAGTTGCTGGCTGCAGCCCGGTGAGCCGGACACTATGCACCGGCTCAATGGCTCTCATCAGGACCTGCACCAGAGTCTGCCCGCTTATAGGTTAGCGGATCAGGATCTGCGATTTGAATTTATGCCTGGGGATTTCATTCAAGTGAATGCGCAGGTCAACCAGATGATGGTCAATCAGGCGTTGGAATGGTTGGCGATACAGCCTGGCGAGCAGGTGCTGGATCTGTTCTGTGGTGTGGGCAACTTTGCTTTGCCACTGGCGCGAGCGGGCGCGCAGGTGACGGCGGTGGAGGGGAGTAGCGAGATGGTTCAGCGGGCGCGCGATAATGCGCAGAATAATCAGTTGGAATCGCTGCACTTTTTATCTGCGGATCTGTCCAAACCCCAGTATGCGAAGTGGCTCGCTCAGCCTTGCGATGCGGTATTGCTGGACCCCCCTCGCGATGGCGCAGAGCAATTGGTGCAGCAACTGGCTGACAAGGCCGTAGGTAGAATTCTATATGTTTCATGCAACCCGGCTACGTTGGCGCGGGATGCAGGGTTGCTTGCCGGCCGAGGGTATCGCTTGGTGCAGGTAGGCATTATGGATATGTTTCCGCAGACCGCGCACGTGGAAGCCATGGCGTTGTTCGTTGCCGGGAGCAAGGTCAAACCGGTATAGCGGTTTCCGAATGGCAGCATCGTTATAGCCGGTTTCAGTAAAGGAAGAATTTCGTGTCCAGTACATTGCAGCACAGTCAGGCTCTTTACTAATGGTACAGGTCAGAGCACTGCATCCGACCAATCACGATGGCAGCGTCAATATAGATGCCTGGATAGCGCGGATGCAGCAGCGGGTGCCTTTGACTTCGCCTGCGGTCCTTCAGGAAGCCTGTGAGTGGGCGTTGGAGCTGGAGCAGGCCGCCATAGCTGCGGAGAATATCTGGGCCGACGGTGCCAGCAGTTATCTTACCGGCCTGGAAATGGCCGAAATCCTGGCTGAGTTGAAACTCGACCAGGACTCACTGGTGGCGGCGGTGGTCTATCGCGCGGTACGCGAACGCAAGACCGATCTCGCTGAAGTAGAGCGCCGTTTTGGCGCCACGGTGGCGGGCCTGGTGGATGGCGTGCAGCGCATGGCAGCAATCAGCGTTTCGCAGAATCCGGGCAAAGCCAGCGCCTTCTGTGCGCAGACCCAAGTGGAAAATCTGCGCAAGATGCTCGTGACCATGGTCGATGACGTGCGCGTTGCGCTGATCAAGCTAGCAGAGCGCACCTGCGCCATTCGTGCAGTCAAGGATGCGCCTGAAGAGAAGCGCTATCGAGTCGCCCGCGAGGTCTTTGATATCTATGCGCCGCTCGCGCACCGACTGGGCATCGGGCATATCAAGTGGGAATTGGAGGATCTGTCTTTCCGCTATCTCGAGCCTGCGCAATACAAGCAAATTGCCAAGCTGCTGGACGAGCGCCGGCTGGATCGGCAGGAATATATTGATGACGTCATGACCCAGTTGCGTCGCGAGCTGGAGGAGGCGGGCATACACGCTGAGATCACCGGCCGGGCAAAACATATCTATTCAATCTGGCGCAAGATGCGGCGCAAGGGCATCGACTTCAGTCAGGTCTACGACGTGCGCGCCGTGCGCGTGCTGGTGCCCCAGGTGCGTGACTGCTACACCTCGCTGGGTATAGTGCATAGTCTCTGGCGGCATATACCCAATGAGTTTGACGACTATATAGCCAATCCCAAGGAAAACGGTTATCGCTCACTGCATACGGCGGTAGTAGGCCCGAGCGGCAAGGTGCTGGAGGTGCAGATTCGTACCCAGGCCATGCACGAGGAAGCTGAGCTGGGCGTCTGTGCGCACTGGCGTTACAAGGGCACTGATGCCAGTAGCGTCTCTTCAAACGCCTATGAAGACAAGATCGCCTGGCTGCGACAGGTGCTGGAATGGCACGAGGAAATGGGCGATATCGGCGGGCTGGCCGATCAGCTGCGGGTCGATTTCGAGCCGGACCGCATTTATTTGTTTACGCCCGATGGTCATGTGCTGGACGTGCCCAAAGGCGCCACGCCGCTGGATTTTGCTTACCGTATTCATACCGAGATTGGTCACAGCTGCCGTGGGGCGAAAGTCAATGGCCGGATAGTGCCACTGAACTACATTTTGCAAACCGGTGAGCAGGTTGAAATCATTACCGGCAAGCACAGCAGCCCCAGCCGGGATTGGCTGAACGCTAATCTGGGCTACGTCAATACGTCGCGGGCGCGGGCCAAGGTGCAGCATTGGTTCAAGCAGCAGGCGCGCGAACAAAACGTGCAAGCCGGCAAGCTGATGCTCGATCGCGAGCTGACCCGGCTGGCACTTAACGGTGCCGACTATGCGCACTTGATCGACAAGCTCGGGATCAGAAGCCAAGAAGATCTGTTTGCTGCAGTCGGTTCTGGTGATGTGCGGCTGATGCATGTGGTCAATGTCGCCCAGCAATTGATTGAGCCCGACAGGCATAGCGAACAGCTCGAACTTATTCCGCGCCGGGCGACCAAGCCCGCGCGGCGTGGGGACGTGTTTATCCAGGGTGTCGGCAATCTGCTGACACAGCTGGCAGGCTGCTGTCAGCCGGTTCCGGGTGATTCGATTATCGGCTATATCACCCTCGGCCGCGGCGTTACCGTGCACCGGGCGGATTGCGCCACTGCCATGCAACTGCAGGATCGCGACTCTGACCGGTTGATTGAAGTCAGCTGGGGTGGAGAGCCGATTCAGACTTATCCGGTGGAAATCTATATCAAAGCCTACGACCGTTCCGGGCTATTGCGAGACGTGTCCCAGATGCTGGCCAATGACAAAATCAATGTGTTGGAGGTCAGTACCCGAACCAACAAGGATGATAACTACGCGGTGATGCTGCTGACCGTTGAAGTGCCGAATATCAACATGCTCGGCCGATTGCTCGCGCGTATCAGCCAGCTTCCCAATGTGATGGAGGCGCGGCGTAATCGGAAGGAGGCCAGCACATGAGTTATCAGCTTGATGACCTGCTGTATTTAATGCGGCGCTTGCGTGACCCTGAGCATGGCTGTCCGTGGGATCTGGAACAATCATTCGATAGTATCGTGCCACATACGCTGGAAGAGGCTTATGAGGTCGCCGATGCGATCGCCGAGAAGGATTTTCCGCAGCTCACTGGTGAACTGGGCGATCTGCTGTTTCAGGTGGTCTATTATGCTCAGTTGGGCCAAGAGGCCGGGCATTTTGCTTGGGTTGATGTGGTTGATGGCATCACCCGCAAGCTGGTTCGCAGACACCCTCATGTATTTCCTGACGGCAATTTGCGCACGCCTGCCGGGAGCATTAAGTTGGCATCCGCTCAGGTCAAGCAGCGCTGGGAGGCGATCAAGGCAGAGGAGCGGGCGGAGAAAGCCGAACGACCGCAGCAGCTATCGTTGCTGGATGATGTGCCACGGGCGTTGCCCGCGCTCAGTCGCGCGCAGAAATTACAGAAGCGCGCGTCGCAGGCCGGCTTCGATTGGAGCGAGGCGGCGCCGGTAATCGACAAGATCGCCGAAGAGCTGGCGGAGGTCCGTGAGGCCATCGCAGCGGGGGACACCAGAGCCGTGGCCGAAGAAATGGGCGATCTGCTGTTCGCGCTGGTGAACCTGGCCCGCCATCTGCACGTGGATGCCGAAACGGCCCTACGCCAGGGCAACGAAAAATTCGAACGGCGCTTCCGCTTTATCGAACAGAGTCTTGCCGAAGGCGGTGAGTCTGTACCAGCAGCAAGTCTGGAGCGTCTCGACCAGCTCTGGGAGCGGGCCAAGGCTCATGGTTTGTAAATAAAGCGCAGGGTTTGTGAAACAGTATCCAGCGCAGAAACTCTGCGCTGGATACTGTGCAGATTCAGACGCTTAGTGTTGCTGCTCCTTTTGCTGCTCGATCAGCGCTTTCAGGTGCAGGCGGCTGAGCGCCAGGTATCTTGGGGTCGGGCCGGCATCGCCGTAAAGCGGGTCACCCAGCTCATCTACGGCAATGATCTCTTCTCCGGCTTGATAGGGCAGGCTGGCCTCGAACTCCTCTAGCGCGGCGCTGAGCAGATCGGTGAGCAGGTCTTCGACACTCCGTTTTGGATACATCTCGTGCAGTGCTGCGAGGCGCGCAGCGTCCTCCAATGGAAGTTTGACCTGATAGCTGTTTTGCGTCACTCGCCCCTTGGCGCTATGTTCCCACTCCTGAGTCAATTCACGTATTTTCATACTGCCCCCTTGCCTATCCTGGAATCGCGTGTGGCCCTATCTGAATTCTAGTCCTGATTCGAGCCACCTGTACTAATTCGACCGGTCAACCCAGGAGTCGGTTCCGGTTGCTCACCCACAGGGGTTGTCAGGCAGTCGCGGGCACCGCATTCTGTTGTGTTCAGGCTACCGGTCATATGGGTCTATGGGTGAGCAGGCTGGTTTATTGACGAAGGAGAGAAGCATGACTGAGATCGATGCGCGCTTGCGCGAAGATGTGCATGAGCTGGGCGAGCTGTTGGGCGAGACTATTCGCATGCATCTCGGAGACGCCTTCCTACAACGTATCGAGCGTATTCGCCTGGGCGCCAAGCAGGGCCGTAAAACTGATCAGGCCGCCCACGAGGCATTGCTCTCGGCCTTGCACGACTTGCCGGACGACCAATTGTTGCCGGTCTGCCGGGCCTTCAACCAGTTTCTCAATCTGGCCAATATTGCCGAGCAGTATCATCGTATCCGTCGGCGCCGCGAAGATGAGCCTTTGTCCTTTGAAGAGCGCTGTATCGGCGAGTTGCTGCAGCGTCTCAAGGAAGCTGGCCATAGCGCTCAGAGCATGGCCGATCAGGTAGCCGGGCTGGATATCGAGTTGGTCTTGACTGCGCACCCCACCGAGGTGACGCGCCGCACGCTAATTCAAAAATACGATGCGATCGCGTTGGCGCTGGCCAAGCGTGACCATGACGATCTCAGCCAGCGGGAGCAGGATCAGGTCCGGGATGATCTGGCACGGCTGATCAGTGAAGCCTGGTATACCGATGAAATACGTCGTACCCGGCCGACTCCGGTAGATGAAGCTAAGTGGGGTTTTGCGGTCATTGAACACTCGCTCTGGCACGCCTTGCCGCGCTTTTTGCGGCGTCTGGATGAGGATCTGTTGAGCGCAACCGGGCAGCGGCTGGACAGTCGCGCGGTGCCGGTCAGTATCGCCTCATGGATGGGTGGCGACCGGGATGGCAATCCGAATGTGACCCACGCGGTGACCCGTGAAGTGTTATTGCTGGGGCGTTGGATGGCCGCCGACCTGTATCTGCGCGATGTTGAAGGCTTGGCCAACGAGTTGTCCATGCAACAGGCCAGTGCCGCGATCATGGAGTTGACCGGCTCGGTTGATGAGCCCTATCGCGCCTTGCTCAAGCAGCTGCGCGAGCGCCTGCAGGCCACCCGAGAGTGGGCTGCGGCAGCGGTCAAGGGCGCGGTACAAGCAAGCCCGGCGGTGCTGCAGCACCTTGATGAACTGCGTCAGCCATTGGAATTGTGCCGCGACTCTCTTCTTCAACAGGGTATGACTCTGATTGCCAATGGCCCCTTGCTTGACACCCTGCGCCGGGTCAATGCCTTCGGTCTGGGGCTGGTACGTTTGGATATTCGCCAGGACGCGCAACGGCATACTGACGTGCTGGCTGAACTGACCGAATACCTGCAATTGGGTAATTATGCCGATTGGGACGAACAGCAACGCTGCGCTTTTCTACTGGCAGAGTTGCACAATCGCAGACCGCTGTTACCCCCAGGCTGGCAGCCAGGCGCAGAAGCGGCAGAGGTGCTTGATACCTGCCGGGTAGTGGCTGCCCAGCCGCAGGAATTGCTCGGCTCTTACGTGATCTCCATGGCCTCGAGCCCCTCGGACGTTCTGGCGGTCAAGCTACTGCTCAAGGAGGTCGGTGTAGCCTGGCCGATGCGCGTAGCCCCGCTGTTTGAAACCTTGGATGACCTGAATAATGCGGCACCAGCTATTGATGCGTTGTTGGCGTTGCAGGCCTATCGTGATCTGGTCGGTGATGAGCAGGAAGTTATGATTGGCTATTCCGATTCGGCCAAGGATGCCGGCACATTGGCTGCCGGCTGGGCGCAGTACCGGGCGCAGGAGGCCTTGGTCGCAGTATGCCGGGAGCGTGGGGTACGTTTGCGGCTATTTCATGGCCGTGGGGGCACTGTGGGTCGCGGTGGGGCGCCAGCGCATATGGCCATCCTCTCGCAGCCGCCGGGCTCGGTTCAGGGTCAGTTTCGCGTGACCGAGCAAGGCGAAATGATCCGCTTCAAATATGGCTTGCCGGATATCGCGGTGCAAAGCTTGCAGCTGTATGTCAGTGCAGTGCTGGAAGCCACCTTGTTGCCGCCGCCCGCACCAGAGCCGGCCTGGCGCGATTTGATGGAGCGTCTGGCGGCGCGCTCGGTAGATGTCTATCGGGGCGTGGTCCGTCACGAGCCGCAATTTGTCGAGTACTTCCGCCAGGCGACTCCGGAACAGGAGTTGGCGCGCTTGCCGTTAGGCAGTCGGCCGGCGAAGCGTCGTAGCCAGGGTGGCATTGAAACATTGCGTGCGATTCCTTGGATCTTCGCCTGGACGCAAACCCGCCTGATGTTGCCAGCCTGGCTAGGCGCCGGGCAGGCCCTGCACGAGTCTATGCAGGCAGGAGAGCAGGACCAACTTCGGGACATGATGCGTCAATGGCCGTTTTTTCTTGCTCGTATTGAAATGCTCGAAATGGTCCTGGCCAAGGCCGACGGAGGCATCGCTCGCTTCTACGAGGAGCGCTTGGCGGATCCGGCGCTATGGCCGCTGGGCGCCCGGCTTAGGGATTCGCTGCAGCAGGCGATGGACGCGATACTGGCTCTGCGCCAGACCGATCGGTTGCTGGCGCATAATCTGGCGCTGGGCGAGTCTGTTGCCGTCCGTAATCCCTATACTGACCCGCTGCACCTGCTCCAGGCCGAGTTGCTGGGGCGCACGCGCGCGCAGGGCGAACATATCGATCCGGATCTGGAGCGCGCGTTGTTGGTCACCGTAGCGGGTATCGCCGCCGGTATGCGCAATACCGGCTAAGCTGTTCAAGCCGCGCCAGCCGGGCTTCTACTTTGGTCCGACTTGTGTGTCCGGGTTGGGGAGTGTATGTTGAACGCCCTTTTCGCATACCCAAGAATGCGACAGTTTTTTTGCGCCGACGTCACAGTTGGCTCTGCCAGCCGGCGCAGCCATTCGCCAGGCGGCCCGGTTTCGGTATTATTTTAGGAGTCTATCTATGCGAGTTATCCTGTTGGGCGCGCCTGGCGCAGGCAAGGGCACACAGTCCCAGTTCATCTGCAAACACTTCGGAATCCCCCAGATTTCTACCGGCGACATGCTGCGTGCAGCGGTCAAGGCCGGCACCGAACTGGGTCAGCAGGTCAAGCAAGTGATGGACACTGGCAGCCTGGTGTCCGATGACCTGATCATAGGTCTGATCAAGGAGCGCATCGCTGAGGATGATTGCAAGAACGGCTTCCTGTTCGATGGCTTCCCACGCACTATTCCTCAGGCTGAAGCGCTAAAGGACTCGGGCGTCAAGATCGACCACGTGCTCGAAATTGCCGTAGATGACGAAGAGATCGTTGAGCGCTTGTCGGGTCGCCGTGTGCATCCGGGCTCCGGGCGGATTTATCACATCAGCCATCAGCCGCCCAAGGTGGCCGGCAAGGATGACCAGACTGGGGAAGACCTGGTGCAGCGTGATGATGATGTTGAAGCGACCGTGCGCAACCGTCTGAACATCTATCATCAGCAGACCAAGCCGTTGGTAGCCTTCTATCAGCAGCTCTCCGACGAGCACGGTACACCCAAGTGCAGCAAGGTCGAGGGTGTCGGTACTGTTGACCAGATCACCAGCAAGGTCATGCAGGCGCTGAGTTAAGCGCTCAGCACCCCAGTGCTGAATATTCAGCTGTAAATGAAAAGGCCCGTGCCGACATTAGTCGCACGGGCCTTTTGCATTGGCTACAATGCAGACCCTTTTTCGAGTACGGCCACGAGTTGACCATGACCACGCTACTTGCTCTGGATACTGCGACCGAAGCCTGTTCGATCGCGCTGCTGCATGACGGCCAAGTGATCAGCCGATTCGAGGTGATCCCACGCCTGCATGCCCAGCGTTTGTTACCCATGCTGGATGAGGTGCTGGCCGAGGCCGGGCTCAAGCTGAGCCAGGTCGATGCACTGGTGTTTGGTCGCGGCCCCGGCGCCTTTACCGGCGTGCGCATTGCCACTGGCATGGTCCAGGGGCTGGCGTTCGCCACTGGCAAACCAGTGATTCCGGTTTCCAATCTGGCCGCACTCGCCCAGCGGGCCTGGCGCGAGCATCAGGCCGAGGCCGTGTGCGCCGCCATCGACGCGCGAATGGACGAGGTCTACTGGGGTTGCTATCGTCTGGAGCAGGGCGTGATGCGGCTTGTAGGCGAGGAAAGAGTCTGTGTGCCGGAAGCTGTGGTGTTGCCTGCGGGCATGAGCTCGGCCCAGGGTGCCGGCACCGGTTGGCAGTATGCCGATCGTCTGGCGGTCAAGGTCGATGCGGCCTGGCCTGAGATGCTGCCCGATGCCAGGGATCTGTTGAACCTGGCATTGCCGCGCTGGCAGGCCGGCGAGGTACTGGATGCGGCCGATGCCCAGCCGGTATATCTGCGCGACAAGGTCGCAACCCCCAAGCAGCAGCCTCCAAGCAACAATCTTAGCTAGTTCAGCTCGTCAGTTGATTTTGCCTTTTTATGCGCCTCAGGCTAATCTGCAGGCTCGATTCCTTGGAGTCTATCGATGCGTCTGGATGGTTATATTCCATTCACTGCGCTTCCCGAGCGCAGTACTCGCCCTGTTGTCCCTGCGGCCAACAGCGAGCCTGTGCGCGCGGGGCAGACTGCGCAGGCAGCGCCGGTTGAGCCGGTTCGTTCGTTGGTGCCGCGGGCAGTCAGTGCCACCAGCGCCAATGCCGAATATATCCCCGCGCGCCGGGAAAGCCAGGAGCCGGTCTATGGCCGGACCAATCAGGCGCTGTCCAGTTATCAGTTCACCGCCAATCTTCCGGTCAACGAGGAATCCGAAGGCATCTTTGGTATTGATCTGTTTGCTTGATCCTCTTCTCTTGGCCGACACTAGCTGATGTCTGATCCCTTATCCGCTAACGCGATTGCCGTGACCTGGCTGCAAGACGCTTATGCTCCGGCGGCCGCAGCCTTAGCGGCGCAATTGGGTTTACCCTGTTGCGGCGCAGACGCGGCGCTCTTTTCCCTTTGGCTGCAAATAGGTGAGCAGGGCCTGAGTCTCCAGGCCAGCGGCCCTGACGCGCCGGGTGCGGTGCGGGTGGATTTCGTCGAAGGCGCGATGGCGCATCGCCGGCAATTTGGCGGGGGGGCCGGGCAGATGGTGGCCAAAGCGGTGGGTCTGCGCGGGGCGATTCGGCCTAGGGTACTGGATGCCACGGCGGGGCTGGGTCGCGATGCTTTTGTGTTGGCGGCGCTAGGCTGTGAGGTGACATTGATCGAGCGGCAGCCGGTGATTGCGGCACTGCTGGACGATGGTCTGCAACGCGCCCGGGCAGCTGGCGGAGAAGTGGCGGAGATTGCCACGCGGATGCAGTTGATACACGCCGACGCCATAGATGCCATGCAAAACTGGCAAGGGCCGGCGCCCCAAGTGATTCACCTGGACCCGATGTTCCCACACCGGGATAAATCCGCGCTGGTAAAAAAGGAAATGCGCCTGTTCAGACCACTGGCGGGTGACGATCTGGATGCGCCAGCGCTACTGGCTGCAGCGCTGCAGTTAGCCAGCCATCGCGTGGCGGTCAAACGCCCGCGCAAGGCACCGGCCATCGCAGGTGCGTCGCCCAGCGCCCAGCTTAATGGCCAGTCCAGCCGCTACGACATCTACGGCAAGAAGAAGCTCGAAGCCTGAAGGCTATGGTTTGATCTCGGTTTTGATCTCGGCCTGGATTTCGGGTTGTTTCGGCGCGTCATTGGACGAGCGCGCTACCTGCCGTATTGACAGCCGAATCTCCGCGCTCAATACCCTTTTGGCGGTATTTTCGGCAATATCTTCCAGGCCGGGCAGATATTGCAGGCGACCTTCGCTGTCGGTTCTGATTACCTGCAGATCATTGAGCCTCTGGATAAACTGCCGGAACAGTGTCTTGTCAAAAAACTCCGGCGCGTTCAGCCCGTGCAAAATCGACAGACGCTGGGCCATGACGGTGCACAATGCTTCCAGCTGTTCAGCGGTAAGACTGCCATTGGGGTTGTTCAGTAGCAATGCGGCGGCCATATAGAAACGCTCCAGCATCTGCAGGATGCTGCGCGCCAGTAGACTCAGCAGTACGAATTCGCTGGAGCTGGGATCTGGGCGCTTGATCTGGCCCGCCTCTTCGCGCAACAGCCCTTCCGCGACCAGCCCGTCTATCCAGGTGCTGATCATTAAGGGCAGCTCGGCGTCCTGCCACTGCAGAAAGAGTTCGCCCTGCAGGTAGGGATAGATGGCACTGACCAGCTTTTCGATCTGCTCGCGACTCATACGCGGATTATTCAGAAACAGACAGGCGATCAACGCAGGCAGCGCGACCAGATGCAGCACATTGTTGCGGTAGTAAGTCATCAGCACCGCCTGCGGCTCATCCAGGAACAGGATTTCGCCCAGGGCATCGGATTGGCGGCCCATGAACTGCATGGCTTCGACATATTCAATCATCGCCTGGCCGTCCATGTCGGGCAGGGTCATGCCCGGGCTGTAGGGAACCCGAGTCAATAGCGACTTGTAGGTATTGAGGACCCGCCTCAAGGTCGGTTCGTCCAGTGCCAAGCGGCTGGTGGAGAGCATGGCCAGTGCGACCATGTTGACTGGGTTGGCATCGGCAGCGGCGTTGATGGCATTCGCCAGACTGCGCGCCAACTGGTTGGTGGTTGCCGACAGCCACTCCGGGCGATAGTCAGGGGAATAGTTGCGTTGCCGCCAACCGGGTTGTTGCTGATCGAGAAAGCCGTTCAGGGAGACCGGTTCGCCAAAGTTGACTGCGACCTTGCCAAACCGCAGCTTCAGCGCGGACAACACCCGGAAGATATCGAAGAAGGATTCCTTCTTTTTCTCCTGGCCGCGCAGCTCACCGAGGTAGGTGCGGCCCTCCAATACTCGCTCATAGCCGATATAGACTGGGACGAATACAATCGGCCGGCGTGAGGAACGCAGGTAGCTACGCAGGGTGATGGCCAGCATGCCGGTTTTCGGGTTGAGGGTGCGGCCGGTGCGCGAGCGTCCGCCTTCGATAAAGTACTCGACCGGAAAACCGCGGCTGAATAGCGTATGCAGGTATTCATTGAACACGGCAGAATACAGCTGGTTACCCTTGAAGGTACGGCGCATGAAAAAAGCACCACCTCGCCGCAATATGCCCCCGACTACCGGCATGTTCAGATTGATGCCGGCGGCGATATGCGGCGGCGTCAGGCTATTCTGAAACAGGATGTAGGACAGCAGCAGATAGTCGATATGGCTGCGGTGACAGGGGACGTAAATGATTTCGTTGCCGCGGGCGATATGCTGCACGCGCTCAATGTGGTTGATGCGGATGCCGTCGTAGAGTTTGTTCCAGAACCAGGACAACACCACCTCGAGAAAGCGAATGATGCTATAGGTGAAGTCCGAGGCGATCTCGTTGGCATAGCGCGCTGCATTCTTGCGCGCCTTACCGGGTTCAATGCCTTTCTCCAGGGCCTCTTGTTCGATGGCCGCCCGCACCATAGGCGACTGCAGCAGCCCTTTTAGCAGCGTGCGGCGATGCGACAGGTCAGGTCCAACGACTGCGCCACGTTGCTGACGGAAATACACCCGCAGCAGACGACCGGTGCGGCGCACGTGACGCTCGTGGCCCAGCTCTTCGCTGACCAGAAGCTTGAGCGACAGAGGCTCGCCAAAACGCAGTCGAATCTTGCGACCATGCAGCAATATGGCCAGTAACTTGCGCATGCGTCCGCCGACCGCCCAGTTGTAGGCAAACAACAGCTTGATCGGCGAGGACTCCACATCTGGCGACTGGCCCCAGAACACGCTAACGGGCACTAGTTGAACTTCATCGCAATGCCGCTCTTCTACCGCGCGGATGGCGCGCAACAAACGCGGAGACTGGCCGCGTGGATCGGGGCGGCCGACCCAGGCCTGCTCTCTGCTGAGAAAAGCGTAGGACTCCTTTTCATTCAAACCACCGAAGGGCGCTCTGACCGGACGCGGCAGGCCGGCTTTGTGGCACTCGCGATCCAGCACCAGCAGATCGGAGAGGGAGCGGTAGGGCAGCACGTATATGATCGGCCTGTCCCGATCCAAATGCAGATCGAAAGCGGCGTTGCCGATGCTGTTCGATCGCGCCCATAGGTAAAGAAGGCGGCGCAGGAAACCGAAGCGTAAACGGCCAAAAAATGAGGAATAGACTGCGGGCATGGGGCTCTCTGAACGATGTGCTGTTGCGTGGCTGGTGCAACCAGACCTATGTAATGGGGGGATTCTAGCGTTTTTAACATCCGGTTACAGCTCATGCCATCATCATGCTTGGTTATCGCCTGCTACAAGGCTTGAAATCCCGAGGATGGGTTCATATAGTCACTGCCTTGAGCGCTGATCCATGCCTTGCTGTCACTGTGGGACAGGCCGAGGACGCTGCCTCGGCGATCCGACCCCTTAGGGTGTTTGAGCGTCCGCGTCCCGATCATATCTATCCCCCACGTTGCAGCAATCAATGTATCCTTGCGCGTTACGTTGCCCAGCCATAGGCGGTGCAATCGACTATTCGGGGGAATCGGAAGAGGCCAATGATAAACATAAATAGCCTGACCAAACGTTTTGGCGAGCACATCGCCGTGGATAATCTGTCCTTTACTGTCAGTCCGGGGGAAGTGCTCGGGTTTCTCGGACCTAATGGTGCTGGCAAGTCCACTACCATGAAGATGCTTACCGGCTTTCTTACGCCAGACGGTGGCTCGGCTTCGGTATGTGGCTTTGATATTCAGGCGCAGACCTTGCAGGCGCAGCAACAGATGGGCTATCTGCCTGAAGGCGCTCCCTGCTACGGCGACATGCGCGTCAAGCGCTTCCTCGAATTTATCGCTGAAGTCCGTGGTTACAGTGGCGCGGAAAAACACCAGCGGGTCGATTGGGCGGCTGAGCAGCTGGAGCTGCAGGCCGTCATGGGGCAAAGCATCGAGACGCTGTCCAAGGGTTTCAAACGCCGGGTTGGTTTGGCCCAGGCGATTCTGCATGATCCCAAGGTGTTGATTCTGGATGAGCCAACCGATGGTCTCGACCCCAATCAGAAGTTCCAGGTACGCAAGTTGATTCAGCAACTGGCTGAAGGCAGCAACAAAATTGTGGTGATCTCCACGCATATTCTCGAAGAGGTCAGTGCGGTGTGCACTCGTGCGGTGGTGATTGCCCACGGGCGCCTGCTCGCCGATGGCACCCCAGATGAGCTGGAAGCCCGTTCGCGCTACCACCAGGCGGTCACTGTGGATCTTGCTCAGCCGGTTGATAGCCAACCATTGCTGGCTTTGCCAGGGGTGCTGGAGGTGGAAAGTCAACGGGACGGGCAACTGCTGACCGTGCTGGCAAAGCCGGGCGAGGTCATTTTCCCGGCGGTGGGGCAATATGCCCGTGAACATAATTGGCCGGTCAAGGAATTGTCTGTCGAGCGTGGTCGCCTGGACGAAGTCTTCCGCCGTCTGACTGCGGAGGATGCGGCATGAAAAATCTCGGTGTGATTTTCAAACGTGAGCTGGGTAGCTATTTTTCTACCCCGCTGGCGTATATCTTTATTGTGATCTTTCTAGTCCTGTCGGCGGTTTTCACCTTTTACCTGGGTGGATTCTACGAAAGCGGTCAGGCTGACCTGAATGCGTTCTTCAATTTCCATCCCTGGTTGTACCTGTTCCTGGTACCCGCTGTAGCCATGCGCCTATGGGCCGAGGAGCGCAAGTCAGGCACCATCGAGCTGTTGATGACGTTGCCGGTATCGCGTTCCGATATGGTGCTGGGCAAGTTTCTTGCCGCCTGGGTATTTATTGGCATCGCCTTATTGCTGACCTTCCCGATCATTATTACGGTCAACTATCTGGGCGCACCGGACAATGGCGCGATCTTTACCGGCTATTTGGGCAGCTGGTTGCTGGCTGGTGGTTATCTGGCGATAGGCTCGTGCATGTCGGCGCTGACCAAGAACCAGGTCATTGCCTTTATCGTCAGCGTAGTGGCCTGCTTTATTTTTATCGTCAGCGGCTTTTCGCTGTGGCTGGATCTGTTTACCGGTTGGGCGCCCCAGTGGTTGCTCGACGCCATTGCCTCACTCAGCTTCCTGATTCGTTTCGATGCCATCAGCAAGGGCGTTCTGGATCTGCGTGACCTGCTGTATTTCGTATCGCTCATGGCTGTGTGGTTGCTGGCTACGGCGATTGTCATCGACCTGAAAAAGGCCGATTGAGGCGAAGGGGACATAATAATGAAACGTTTAATGTATTCAGGTACCGGTCTGCTGGTACTACTGCTGGCCTTTGTTGCCTTCAATATGGCTTCCAACGTATTGCTGCCTGGCGCACGCCTGGATCTGACCGAGCAGAAGTTGTTCACCATTTCCGATGGTACGAGGGAGATTCTCAGCGAGCTGGACGAACCTATTACCCTGTACTTCTTCTTCTCTGATCGGGCCAGCAAGGATATGGTCATTCTGCGCAACTACGCACGGCGCGTGGAAGAGCTGCTCAAGGAATACGAGCGAGTAGCCGACGGCAAGATCACATTGCAGATCATCGACCCGCAACCCTTCTCGGAGGCAGAAGATCGGGCAGCCGAGTTCGGTTTGCAGGCTATTCCGTTACCGCAGAGCGGCGAGAAGCTGTATTTCGGTCTGGCTGGCAGCAATACGCTGGCCGAACGTGAGGTGATTCCGTTCTTCTCGCTGGAGCAGGAAGGCTTGCTGGAGTACGAGCTGAGCCGCCTGATCAACAGCCTGGCGCAGGAGCAGAAGCCGCAGATAGGTCTGATCAGTGGCCTGCCGATGAGTGGGGGCATGAACCCCATGACTGGCCAGCCGTCTTCTCCCTGGGTGGCGCTAGAGCAGATTCGTCAGATGTTCAGCATTCAGAACCTGGAACACGATATCGATCAGGTACCGGACGATGTCGAAGTACTGTTGCTGGTGCATCCCAAGGCGCTGACGGAGACCGCCTTGAATGCGGTGGATCAGTTTGTGCTGCGCGGCGGCCGGCTGCTGGCCTTCATCGATCCGTTGGCTGAATCAGACCAGAGTCAGGAGGCGATGATTGATGTGATGGCTGACGGCAAGTCGTCGGATTTGGCCCCACTGCTGAAAAACTGGGGTGTGGAATTCAATCCAGAGCAAGTGGTGCTGGATGCGCGTTTGGGGATGTCGGTCGGCCGCGGGCAGGGCCAACTGCCGGCCCGGCACATTGGCTGGCTGGAAGTCGAGCCGGAGCAACTGGATCGTGATGACACCGTTACCGCACCGCTGAACCTGATCACCGTAGCGACAGCGGGTGCATTGACGCATGCAGAGGGAGCGCAAACACGCTTCACGCCGCTGATGTCGAGCACGGCCAACAGTGCACTGGTACCGAGCAGCCGTTTTACCGGTATGGAAGACCCAGAGGTGTTGCTGGACGGCTTTGAAGCGGATGAGCAGATCTATCACTTTGCCGCGCGCATTCAGGGTCCGGCTACGTCGGCTTATCCAGAAGGCCTGGAGGGTATAGAGCAAGGGGTTCAGACGGCGGACAATATCAATGTGATGATCGTGGCCGATACCGATATGTTGACTGACCGCATGTGGGTGCAGGTACAGGATTTCTTCGGTCAGCGGGTACCGCAGCCCTGGGCTGATAACGGTGGATTTCTGATCAATGCACTGGACAATTTGTCTGGCTCTGAAGCGCTGATCAGTGTTCGCTCACGTGGCAATTTCAGCCGGCCCTTTACCGTGGTGGAAGGTCTGCAGCGCGCTGCTGAGCGCCGCTATCGTGCCAGCGAGCAACGCTTGCAGCGTCAACTGGCGGAGACTGAGCAACAGCTAGTGCAGTTGCAGCAGGGTCAGGATCCAGCCCAGATGCTGGAGATGACTGCTGAGCAGGAGCAGGCTATACAGCGCTTTTTGGATGAGAAGCTGCAGATTCGCAAACAACTGCGCGATGTACGCTTCCAGTTGAATGCGGATATCGAGCGTCTGGGCACCTGGTTGAAGATCATCAATATTGCCCTGGTGCCGGCGTTACTGACTCTGGGCATTCTGATCTGGTGGCTGGTAGGCCGGATACGTCGCCGTTCGGTATAGGGAGTCGTTGTGATGAAAGTGAAATTGGTTGCCGTTTTGGCGGTAATTTCCATACTGTTGATTGCGATGGCATTGCAGCGCCAGGGTAGTGATCGGGTAGATGATCTGCAAAGCCGTCAGTTGCTATCAGAGGAGCAACTGGCGCTGGTCAATCAGTTGGACAGCCTGGTGTTGGCCAAGGCGGATGTTGAGGTCGAGGTGGTGCGGGACAACGGCCGCTGGGGCGTGGTCAGCAAGGACCTGTTCCCGGCCCAGCCGGAGCGCGTTGCCGCGCTGCTGCATGCGGTGCGCGGTGCGCGGGTGACCGAGGCGCAGACGGATAACCCTGAGTATCACGCTCGTCTGGGCCTGGATCTGAACGCACCGGGGGATTCGACCCTACAGGTGACGTTGAATTCGGCTGAGGGTTCGGTCGGTATTATCTTCGGCAATCAGGTCGGCGGTGGGCAGGTGGCGCGCTTCGCCCATGAGGATCAGGTCTGGCTGATCAACCGTCCTTTCAGTATGACCGTGAATGATGTGGAGTGGTTGGATCTGCAGGTGACGCAGATCCCCATGACGCAGGCTGCTTCGGCACGCTGGATTCACGCAGATGGCGAGATGCTTGAGCTGGAAAAAACCGGCGAGGGAGATTACAACTTCCGTCTGGCCGGGCTGAAGGGCGCCCAGCAGCAGGGTAACGAGCGTTGGATCAATAGTATGGTGTTGGCGCTGATTGACCTGCGTGCCCAGGATGTGAAATTGCGTTCCGAGCTGGAGCTGGACGAGCCGATGCTGCAGATGCAGGTGGCTACCTGGAGTGGCGCGGAACTGGAGGCCAGTCTGTACGACGTCGACGGGCGCTACTGGTTGCTGGTGGATCGGTTCGAGCAGTCCGAAGAGAGCAATCTGGGCGTGAACGCCGATAAGCGCTGGGCCTTTCAGCTGGGCATTGGGCAGGTGGAGAATCTGAACAAGCGGCAGTCCGATATTGTTCGGGGTACCGAGGCCGAGTAGCGATTTAGTCCCTGAGCTGAAATGAAAGCCCGCAGTGTTGTTGCTGCGGGCTTTTTGCTTTCTGGGGGGTGTGCACTTGGCATGGGTTCTGTGCGGGGAGGCGGGTTGCCCTGGACCGCT
>NZ_AROI01000002.1 GCF_000410875.1 Halopseudomonas pelagia CL-AP6 | reverse complement strand
CAGCCACAAAAAGGTTACCCAGAATGAAGTCGCTTTGTCTGCTGCTCGGGCTGCTGCTCAGCCTCAGTGCCTGCGCCCGCGACCTGCTGAATCCGCCCCCACCCAAGCTGCCCTATGACCGCTGGAGCATTGGCATGCTGGCGCCGAACTATATGGAAGTGTGGGTAGAAAGTGTCGATGTGTTGGACCAGCGCGGCCTAGCTTATTACAACGTCCATGGCGGCATAACATCGATTCAGAATCCACCGAACAACGCGGGCGATCCCAGGGGTTGGCCAGAACGCCCAGGCTCAGGAAAAATCATGCCGATAACCAATGTCGATCTGCCAGAAATAGTTTTTGTACGCTGGCAGTCCCTGGTGGAGCCACAGACCTACCATGTCCGGATAAACATTCCTGCTTGGGTGCGTGAAGAAATGCTTAAACCGAGAGAAGTATTCTGCGCTTGGCGCGGAGCGGATGACATCAAATACCGCGACGCCATTACCCTAGGCCTCGCTCCTGGAGGTATCGCCAAAGCCTGGTTAACCGGCGGTTGCCTTGAGCCTATCGAGATTGGACGCTTTGTTGGCAAGATTCATCCAGAGGGCCCATACAACGGCACATCCAATGGCAAACATCGACCTCTTTCACCTGAAGCGAAAGCTTACGTTGATAGCCACGACATTCCGTATGACAGCTGGTAGAAAAACCCTTTGAGACCAACCTATCGACAGCCGCCCGGAATCAAATCGCTTGGTCTGCTACTCAGTTCCGGCGGCGAGCAAGCTTGTCCCAGCAACAGGTATTTCACTCCGCCAACTGCAAATCCGACACCAGCGCCTTGAGAAAACGCGCCGCTTCGCCCCCGGTTACCGCACGGTGATCAAAGGTCAATGAGAGGGGCAAAATCGGATGAATGACTACCTGACCTTCCCACGCCACTGGCTCCTCGCGCAGCGTGCCGGCACCGATAATCGCCACTTGCGGTGGCATCACGATCGGGTTGGCGTAACGCCCGAACAAGGTGCCGAAGTTGGACAGAGTGATAGTCGCGCCCATCAGTTCCCTGGGCGGTATTGAGCGTTTGGCCACATCCGCGCGCAGTTGCGCCAGGCCTGCGCGCAGATCCGCGGGATCACGCCCGGCGATATCGCGCAGCACCGGCACAAACAAACCATCCGGCGTATCCACAGCCACGCCCAGGTCAATCTTGTCCTGGCGTTGCAGCGTCAGCCGCCTGCCATCAAACCCGGCATTCAAAGCCGGTTGCGCAGCGCAGGCAATGCCAATGGCACGCACCAGCCGGATCATTGGGTCACGCACTGGCGCGGTCCAGGCATGCAGATCGGCATCCTCCACCAGCATCACCGGCACCACCTCAGCATGCGCGCGGGCCATATTCTTGGCCATGGTCCGACGCACGCTGCGCAGTGCTTCGCCCGCCCCTGGCATGACCGGATCTGCAGCGCGGCGCACATCTTCCTCGCGGATCAGACCCGAGGGGGTCGTGGCATGCAGGCGCGACAGATCCACATCCAGTTGCTGGGCCAGGCGACGTAACGAGGGCGTCGCCCTGGCAGGCTGGAAATCGCGCGTGGACGGCGACATGCCGATATGAAATTCTTCCGCTGCCAGGCCCGCCCCGGCATCAGCACGAGCTAAATTGCCAACCACAGTGCCGCTGTCATCGGCCTCGCCGTCAAAGGTCACCAGCGGCTCGCCGACATGCACGGGATCACCCGGCTGGCCGAAACAACGCGCCAGCACACCGGCCTGGGGTGAGGGCACCTCGACTATGGCCTTGGCGGTTTCCACCGAGACCAGTAATTGGTCCACTTCAACCTGATCGCCTGCTTTTACGTACCACTCGACGATTTCGGCCTCCTGCAAGCCTTCGCCCAGGTCGGGCAGTTTGAAGGTTTTCATGCGGCCTCCCCCTTCAAGGTTGCCCGCGCTGCTTGGCAAATGCTTTGCACATCCGGCAGATAGGCCAGCTCCTGTCGCGCATAGGGAATGACGCAATCGAATCCAGTGACCCGCCCGACCGGCGCACGCAAAGCCTGCCAGGCCTGTTCATGCAGCAACGCCGCAATCTCGGCGCCCACCCCGAAACTGCGCGCGGCCTCGTGGACGATGACGCAGCGGCCGGTTTTGCGCACCGACGCAATCAAGGTCTCGGTGTCCAGTGGTTTGAGTGTGGCGACATCGATCACTTCTGCATCCACACCCTCATCGGCCAGCAGCACGGCGGCATCCAGCGTTTCCTTCAGCGCCGCGCCCCAACTGATCAGCGTCAGGTCCTGGCCTTCGCGCAGGGTAAAGCAGGTATCCAGCGGCAGTGCCTGGCCATCATCGGGTACGGGCTGTTGCACCGACCGATACAAACGCGCTGGCTCCAGGAAAATCACCGGATCCGGATCGGCAATCGCGGCCAGCAGCAGGCCGTAGGCACGCCGTGGCGAAGACGGGATCACCACGCGCAGACCCGGGATGTGGGCAAACAGCGCCTCGGTGGTTTCGCCGTGATGCTCCGGTGCATGAATACCGGCACCGTGCGGCGTGCGCACCACCATCGGGCAGGCCAAGCGACCACGGGTGCGGCTGCGCAAGCGCCCTGCGTGGGAAATCAGTTGTTCCATCCCGGCGTAAATAAAGCCCATAAACTGGATTTCCGCCACCGGCTTCAGCCCCTGCGCGGCCATACCGACGCTGATGCCAGCAATCAGGGTTTCCGCCAGCGGCGTGTCCATCACCCGGCGAAAGCCAAAGCGCTCATACAACCCGACAGTCGCCCGAAACACGCCGCCGTTGCCCGCCACATCCTCGCCCAGCACCACCACCTCCGAGTCATCCTGCATGGCCCGATGCAGCGCCAGGTTGATGGCCTCGACCATACACAAGCTCTTCACTTCACTCATGATCGTCTCCTGCCAACGCCGCCACGCGCCGGCCTAATTGCTCGCGTTGCTGCCGATATTGCTCTGGCAGGTTCGCAAACAGATAGTCGAATGCAGCCGTGGGCTGCGCCGGTGGCATACCCCGATAACGCTCAACCGCCTTGTTAATGCTGGCGGCCAGCTCGGCCTGCAAGGCCTTCTCCCGCGTTTCATCCCAATATTGCCGGGCATGCAAAAACCGCTGCATACGCCCAATGGGTTCATGTTTCCAGGCGGCATTCAGCTCCTCATCAGAGCGGTAACGGCTGGCGTCGTCAGCGGTGGTGTGATCCCCCAGCCGATAACTCACACATTCAATCAAGCTCGGGCCCTTGCCGGCCCTGGCACGCTCAATCGCATGCTGGACCCGATCGTAAACCGCCAGCACGTCATTACCATCCACCTGCTCGCCCGGTACACCGGCGCCTAGCGCCTTGTGCGCCAAGGTCGGGGCCGCGCACTGCAGGCTCCGCGGCACTGAGATCGCCCACTGGTTGTTATTGATGACAAACACCACGGGTAACTGCCAGACGCCAGCCAGATTCAAGCTTTCGAGAAAGTCGCCCTTGCTAGTAGCGCCATCGCCGCAGGTCGTCACCGCCACCCGGGGCTGCTGACGAATCCGAAAGGCGGCGGCAATCCCGCAGGCATGGCAAGCCTGGGTAGCAATAGGCACACAGATGGGAAAGTCCTGGGCCACAGCCGGGCTTTCCCAGGCACTACCGCGCTCGTCACCGCCCCAGTACAGCAGAATTTCGTGCATGGCCACGCCCCGCTGCAGCTGCGTAGCGGTATCCCGGTAATAGGGTATGAGCACATCCTCGGCGTTCATTGCTTTGCCTACCGCCGAGCCAATGGCTTCCTGGCCCAGGGTAGAAGCGTAGGTGCCAAGCTGACCAGTGCGCTGCAGCGCCACGCACTTCTGATCGAAACTGCGCACGCGCTGCATGTTCTTGTACAGGGCCAGGAGCAAATCGGTATCTGAGGTCCAACCCGGCAATTCGCCAAGGGGCTGACCCTGATCATCTATCAAACGGGTATAGGGAAGCTGCACCGATACGGACATGGTTTATCTCCTCAACCGGCGCGCCTGTGGGCAGCCGATAGTGAGTGCCGGTCTGGCCTGTAAGCCGACCTGTTGTTCAGCCGGCTTGTGACCGTGCTGTTGACGCCCCGCTAGATTGTGCGGAGTTCATCATGCCGGCGAACGCGCTAAGGCGCGCCAGCCCTTATTGCCAGTATAGGCAA
Source organism: Halopseudomonas pelagia CL-AP6 (assembly GCF_000410875.1). Taxonomy (GTDB): domain Bacteria; phylum Pseudomonadota; class Gammaproteobacteria; order Pseudomonadales; family Pseudomonadaceae; genus Halopseudomonas; species Halopseudomonas pelagia. Next base: position 233,049 of record NZ_AROI01000002.1, on the reverse strand, counting down.
AACCAGCCTATTGCCAGCCCAAGAACCAAGGCCGTTGCCACCCTGCCTACCCGACACTCTAGAATGGGCGCAGCAGGCTGGCGCCATACCGACTAAGCTGAGTTGAACCAGACACCTTGTTTTACGTCTGATCTTCAATGACAGCGGGCGAACCGTCATGCCGGTTACTTTCCGGCGTGGTGTGGCTTTGGTCCGCTCCCCCTGGAATAAGGCGCTCTGCATGATTGTTTTATCATTACTGTTGCTACTGCTTGGGTTGGCATTGCTGGTGGGGGGCGTCTGGCTCGCTATTTTGGGTGGCAGCCTGTATTACGGTCTGGCAGGCGCCATCCTGGTGATCATCGCCATGCTGGTGCGCGGGCGCCGAAGTGCCGCGCAGTTACTCTATGCCCTGCTCTTGGCCTGCACTGCCATCTGGGCGTTATGGGAATCAGGTTATGACTGGTGGCCACTGGCGACGCGACTGGGCTTGCTGCTGTTACTGGCTATCCCGCTGCTCTGGCCTGCCAGACAGGGGCGCGGCCCCGCACTGGCCCTGTTCGCCGTATGGGCTGTCACTGGTGTGATGCTGGTCTCCAGCCTCGCCTACGACGCACACCGTATTGAAGGTCAGCTGAATACCGACACTATCGTGGCCAACCCCGATCTGGGCAATCCGGTCGCAGAGAGCGACTGGACCAGCTACGGCCGCAGCCATTTCGGCCAACGTTATTCACCCCTGGAGCAGATCACGCCCGACAACGTCGGCGAGCTGACGCTGGCTTGGCAGTATCAGACCGGCGACCTAAAGCGGCCAGAAGATGTGACCGAAACCACTTACCAGGCCACGCCATTGAAGATCGGCGGCAGCCTGTACCTGTGCACGCCGCATAACTGGCTGATCGCGCTGGATGCCGATAGCGGTCAGGAACAATGGGTTTACGATGCCCGGGTGCCTGCCGAAAGCCAGCGCCAGCATCAAACCTGCCGCGGCGTATCCTACCTGCCGCCAGCGGCGGGCGGCGCTCTGGAATCTGCTGATTCGCCATCCAGCGGGCCTGCAGAATAGCACGCCAGCATGACCTGTGACGCGCAGCTGTATATGCCCACCTCGGACGCACGGCTGATTGCCATGGATCCTGCCACTGGCGCACGTTGCAGTAATTTCGCCGAAGACGGTGTGCTCGATCTGATGCATAACATGCCCTATACCCAGGCCGGTTATTACTATTCCACGTCGCCCCCCGTGGTGGCTGCGGGCCTGATCATTGTTGCCGGCGCAGTGAACGACAACTACGATATCAATTCCCCTTCCGGGGTGATCCGCGCCTACGATGCGCGCACCGGCGAGCTGCGCTGGAACTGGGATTCAGGTAACCCGCAAGACACTGCGCCGATTGCCGAAGGCGATACCTACGCCACCAGCTCACCGAACAGCTGGGCGGTCGCCAGCGCCGACGAAGAGCTGGGGCTGATCTATTTCCCGATGGGCAACCGCACCCCGGATCAGTTGGGTATGTATCGCACCCCCGATGAAGAGCGCTACGCCAGCTCGGTCGTCGCTCTGAGCCTGGAAACTGGTCAGGCGCAATGGGTACAGCAGTTCGTGCACCACGACCTGTGGGACATGGACACCCCGGCGCAACCCAGCCTGGTGAATATTCAGACCGCCCAGGGCCTGCAACCGGGCCTGGTAGTACCGACTAAACAAGGCGACGTCTATGTACTCAACCGGGAAACCGGTGAGCCATTGCTACCCATCGGCGAGGAGCCCGCGCCCCAGGGCACCGTCGCAGGCGACTGGACCGCGCCTACGCAACCGGTGTCTGCGCTGAGCTTTGCGCCCGCCCCCCTGCGCGCTGCGGATATGTGGGGCGCCAGCCTGGTGGATCAAATGGTCTGCCGTATCCAGTTCCAGTCACTGCGGTACGAGGGGCGTTACACCCCGCCTTCGGAACAGGGCACGCTGGTGTACCCAGGCAACTTCGGCGTCTTCAACTGGGGCGGCGTAGCCGTGGACCCCGAACGCCAGATCATGTTCGGCATGCCACTGTACCTGGCCTTTACCTCTACCCTGGTTGCCAAAGAAAATGGCAATACCCCGGGCGGCGCCACCAATCAGGGCGAACAGGGCCTGAACGAGAACGCCGGCGCCGATTATGCAGTCGAGCTTGGCCCGTTCCTGTCGCCACTGGGCATCCCATGCCAACAGCCGCCCTGGGGCTATGTGGCCGGAGCTGATCTGCGTACCGGTGAGATTCACTGGAAACACAAAAACGGCACGGTCCGCGATATGACCCCGCTGCCGCTGAAGATCAAGATGGGCGTGCCCGGTATCGGTGGGCCCATCATCACCCGGGGCGGCGTCGCCTTCCTGGCCGCCACCGTTGATGACTACTTCCGCGCCTACCGGGTGACTGATGGTGAGCAATTGTGGGAGCAACGTATACCGGCTGGTGGCCAAGCCACGCCCATGACCTATCTCAATAGCCAGGGCGAGCAGATGGTGGTGTTGGTAGCGGGTGGGCATGGCTCGGTCGGCACAACAATCGGTGATTATGTCCTGGCCTACAAACTGGGCAACGCTAACTGAGTGACCAGAAACGACACAGCCGGAGCAAAGGCTCCGGCTGTGTCAGATCAGTTCGTTCAGCTTCAGCTCAAGAACTACAGGCCGGGCTGCCGGCGGAGTACTTGAGGCTGGGATCGACCATCGCGTCAAACTGCTGCAACGCGGTAGAACCAATCAGGAAAGGATAGGAGAATGAAGTACGGTCAGTCAGATTGACCTCGATATCCTGCTCCACATCGCCCATGCATACCTTCATTTCGATCACCGGGCGAGAGGTGTAATCCTTGGTTTCCCCCTCGGGAATATCAGCGGCGCGACGCTTGATCTGGCTAATGCGCACCACGGGCAATTCCAGCTCCTTGCCCTGCTCTTCACCTTCAACCCCCAGCTCGAAACGCACCCAGTCTTCCCCGTCGCGCTTGAATAGCTGGATATTCTGCGCACTCAAAGAGGCGGTGACCGCACCGGTATCCAATTTCGCCGGCAGTTCAATATCCAATTCAGGCAACAGCGCTTTCTCACTGACCCCATAAACATTGGGTTGATTGGCTAGCACGCCACCGGAAACGAACATCAGGGCGGAGCACAATGTTAGTATTTTTAGCCGCATTCTTAACCTCTTTAATAACAATTCGCTATGTGTGACCGGGGTCAGCCCGATTTTGTTCCGATAGGTTCACCTGCCGTCTTGCTCTAAACTGCTGACCATAGTGTTAGCAGCAGCCACCCTTACCCTCACAGAGCCAGACGATGATCAAACAGCTACTCGTCACCCTTATGCTTTTACTGAGCTGGATACCTCTGGCTCAGAGTCAGGAAGCCAACAGCGTCGACGCAGAAATACGGGTGACCGACGCACCCCAGGACAAAGCCATACAGCAACGCCTGTCACAGGTGCTCGGAGCGATTGAAGGGCTGGATGCGGTGGACATTCAGGTCAAGGCCGGCGTGGTAACGCTGAGCGGCGACGTCAGCAACGCGCGTGCAGCACGGGATATCCGCGAGATTGCCAGCCGCGTTGAAGGGGTTGTGTACGTGCAAAACCGACTCGACGACGAGATGAATATCACCGCTCGCGTTCAACCGCTGACGCGCCGATTCAAAGAAATGGGCGCCAGCGCGCTGCAAACCCTGCCGGTTGCCCTGGTGTCGCTGGCCATCGTTATCGGTTTCGCCCTTGCAGGACGATGGGCCGGCAACCGCGATACATGGCTGCGACGCATCGGCCTATCCGAACTGGCGTCCAATCTCGGCAAACGGATTGTGCGGTTACTATTAACCGGCATCGGCGTACTCATCGCCCTGGAAGTGATGGATGCCACCGCATTGGTCGGCGCCATTCTGGGTATCGCCGGGATCGCCGGCATTGCCGTAGGCTTTGCGTTTCGCAATATTGTTGAAAACTATCTCGCCGGAGTCCTGCTCAGCGCCCGCAATCCGTTCGGGATTGGTGACCAGGTCGAAGTCGGTGCATTCAACGGCAAGGTCATGCGCTTAACCTCCCGAGATACGGTACTGATGACCCGTGACGGCAATCACCTGCGCATCCCCAACAGCGTAATCATCACCTCGGCCATGACCAATTTCAGTCGCAATCCGCTACGACGGTTTGAGTTCAATGTCAGCATCTTCGCCCATCACGACCTTGCCAAGACCCGCCAACTGGGTATCGACGCATTACGCGGCATCCCTGGCATACTGCATGACCCGGAACCCCAGGGTCTGATCATGGAATTGGGCGACACCACCGTACAACTACGCTTCCTGGCCTGGATCGATCAACGCAAGAGCGATTTCCCCAAATCCCGCAGCGAAGCAATTCGTGTCGTCAAAGCCGCCTTCGACCAAGCAGCCATAGTCACGCCTGAAGCCACCTACCGCGTATTGCTGGACAACAAACAGGCTGCACCGCCCCCACCACCGGTCACCGCACCCGACCCCGCACCGGTGGCCAGCAGCGTAGATACTGCGGCCGATACGAGCATAGATAAGCAAGTAGCAGAGGAGTTGCGCACGTCGGATGAGGAGAATTTGTTGAAGTGATACTGATGCCTGATAAAGCCAGTCCAGCGTAGGCGTAACTGATCCAGAAACTGGAACTACGAGATAAACCAATAAAAAAGGCAGGCCGAAGCCTGCCCCATTTACCGCACCGGCTGCTACATACCCGGCATCAACACCGTATCGATCACATGAATCACGCCATTGCTGACTTTAATATCAGTGGCCGTCACGTTAGCGTCGTTCACCTTTACGCCATCCGAAGCATCAATCGTCAGCGTACCGCCTTGCACGGTTTCAGCACTGGTCATGCTGATGACATCAGCGGCCATAACCTTGCCTGAAACTACGTGGTAGGTCAGTACTTGCGTCAGTTTTTCCCTGTCAGCCAACAAGGCTTCGAGGTCCGCCTGGGGGATTTTAGCGAAGGCTTCATCCGTGGGCGCAAAGACGGTGAACGGACCTTCGCCTTTCAACGTCTCTACCAGACCCGCGGCCTGTACGGCAGTGACCAGGGTTTCAAAGCTGCCAGCGGCTACTGCGGTATCGACGATATCTGCTGCGGCTTTTTTGTCGCCATGATGGTCAGCATAAGCAGGCGCGGCTGCCAGCATGCTGGCGCTGAACATGGCCAATAAGGTGTAACGCACGCGCTGAGTGAGGTTTTGAGTAATTGCAAACATAGTGTTCTCCAAGGAGGCTGTTATGTGGATTGCATTACCTTTGTACAGCTTATGTACAATTAATTCCTCGATGTACAATCCCTGTTACACTCCTACCGACTGAAGTGCTCATCCAGATAGGCTGTAATCGCCGCCGCATCTAGCGGGCGGCTGTACAGAAAGCCCTGACCTATATCGCACTTCATATCCCGAAGCAGTTCATGCTGCGCCTGAGTCTCGATTCCCTCGGCGACGATGGACAGCTGCAGGCTTTGACCCAGTGCAATGATGGCTCTGGAGATGGCGCTGTCGTTACCTGAGGCAGGCAGGTCGACAATAAACCCGCGATCGATCTTCAGCGTATTGACCGGCAGCCGTTTTAACCGCAGCAGCGATGAATAACCGGTGCCGAAATCATCAATGGAAAGTTTGACGCCCAACTCGCGCAGAGCATCTAGCGTTTCTATGCAGCGGTCGCCTTGTTGCATGATTTCGCTTTCGGTCAGCTCCAGCTCTAAATAGGCTGCTGGCAATCCAGTTTCAAGCAGGGCCTTTTTGACCTTATTCAGCACGTCCCCGCGCTCCAGCGAGGACCCTGACATGTTCACCGCAACACAGCTCAGCGGATAGCCCGCATCCAGCCACTGGCGCATCTTCCGACAGGCCTGATTGAGAACATATTCATCTATCGGGATCAACAAGCCCACGTGCTGGGCGACTGGCAGAAACTCTCCGGGGCTGATCAACCCGCGTAGCGGATGCTGCCACCGCACCAGCGCTTCCAGTGCGACGACCTGACCACTGAGCATGTTCACTTGAGGTTGGTAGAACACCTGCAATTGTTTCTGTCTGATGGCCTGGTGCAGGTCTGATTGCAAGGACATCTGCCGCCGGGCTTTTTCCGTCAGCGCCTGGGTGTAAAAGGCATAGGTATTGCGGCCGTTGGATTTGGCTTGGGAGACGGCGGCATCAGCGTTGGTCAGCAGCTCTGCACTTTCCTGACCATCCTCGGGGAAGATGCTCATGCCCAGGCTGACACTCAGATGGATGCGCTGCCCGTTGATATCGAACGGCCGCGCGAAGCCGCGCTGCAGTCTCTGCGCAATAGGAGTGATGTCGTCGGTTTCTGCGAGGTTTTCCACCAACATCACAAATTCGTCTCCACCGAGGCGAGCCAGGGTGTCTTCCTCGCGGCACAGTCCCAACATCCGCTCACCCGCAATACGCAGTAGTTCATCGCCTGCAGCATGTCCCAAGCTGTCATTGACGGTCTTGAAGCGGTCCAGATCAATAAAGATGAGACCCAGCCGTTGCTCCCGGCGCTTGGCGCGCACTAGCGCATTGGTAAGCCGCTCGGTCAGCAATAGCCTATTGGGCAGGCGGGTAAGCGGATCGTGATGGGCGAGAAAGTCAATCTCCTGGCGCGACTGTTTAAGCACCGATATATCCGAGAATACCGCTACGTAATGCGTCAGCTTGCCGGTACGGTCCTTCACCGTATTAATGGATTGCCACTGCGGGTAAATCTCGCCATTCTTGCGCCGGTTCCAGACTTCACCCTGCCAACTGCCGCAGCGCGACAGCGCTTCCCACATATCCCGATAGAAGAGTTCGTCATGCCAGCCGGACTTCAGTACGGATGGTTTTTGCCCCACTACCTCGTCATGCTCATAGCCGGTAATACGGCAGAACGCGTTGTTGACGTTGATAATACGATTGCGGCTATCGCTGACCACCACGCCTTCATTGGTGCTGTCGAATACCACCGCAGCCTGCTGCAGTCGTTCGTTGTCGGCCTTCTGCTGGGTTACATCACAAAGGATGCCAACCATCCGTATTGCCCTGCCCTGGGTGTTGCGGACTACTTGGCCGCGCGCCTGTACCCAAGCATAAAAACCATCGCGCCGGCGCACCCTATGCACATGCTCCAGGCGCTCGGTATCACCCCGAAGGTGCCTGCGCAGCTCAGCCGTCAGTGATAGCCGATCTTCGGGATGCAGATGTTTCAGCCAGGTGTCCTGCCGACTCATGTTGAATTCGGGCAGGTACCCGAGAATCACTTTGCAGCGATCGGAAAAGTACAGCTCATCCGAGACGATATCCCAATCCCAGACCCCATCATTGGAGCCCAGCAGAGCCAGGTCAAAACGTTCTTCGCTGTGACGTAACGCTTGTTCCTTCTGCTGCCTGCGGCGCAGATGGTGACGCGTTGAATAGAACAGCAGCACGCCGGTAACGACCACAAAAAACAGCCCTTTGAGCGTCTGCAGGCGCTGTTGGGTGAGGATTTCCACACCCATCCATAGCAACATATTGTCACTGAACAATATCCACAGGGTAGCTACTACCATGTATATAAGGCTGATGTGCCAGGCGCTGCGACTAGACGTCATGCTTTACTCATTGAGTTAGATCAGGCTTTTTACGCAATATAGCACTCGCCGATTGTCTGACGAGCGTGTCATTTCACTGTGTGCTGGTCCATAATCGAAAATCCGGTGTTTTTCCGGAAATGCTGAAAGAGGTATAGAAGCACTATGTGGTATCAAGGTTTACTGCAACTCAGCGGCTGGCAAATTCTGGCCGTGACTCTGGTTCTGACACACATCACCATCGTCAGCGTCACTGTTTATCTGCATCGCTACTCGGCCCATCGAGCGCTCGAGTTACACCCTGCGCTGCAGCACTTTTTCCGCTTCTGGTTGTGGCTCACCACCAGCATGAACACCCGCGAGTGGACCGCCATCCACCGTAAGCACCACGCCAAATGCGAAACGCCTGAAGACCCTCACAGCCCGGTACACAAGGGCCTGAGCACAGTCCTGCGCAAAGGCGCCGAGCTGTATATGGAAGAGGCCAAGAATCAGGAGACCCTGCGCATCTATGGCAAGAACTGCCCGGATGACTGGATCGAGCGCAATCTGTACAGCCGCTTCCCGATTGCCGGCGTCACGCTGCTGGCGATTATTGATCTGGCGTTGTTTGGCGTGCTCGGCATGACCGTATGGGCGGTACAGATGATGTGGATTCCGCTGATGGCCGCAGGCGTGATCAACGGCCTGGGCCACGCCTGGGGTTATCGCAATTTCGAATGCAAGGATGCCGCCACCAATATCATGCCCTGGGGCATTCTGATCGGCGGTGAAGAGCTGCATAACAATCACCACACCTACCCTAATTCAGCCAAATTGTCAGTGAAGAACTGGGAGTTCGATATAGGCTGGATGTGGATCCGGCTGTTCAGCGTGCTTGGGCTGGCCAAGGTACGTCGCACCGCGCCCATCGCCCACCGGGTGGAAGGCAAGCAAACGCTGGATATGGACACCGCCATGGCAATTCTGAACAACCGTTTTCAAATCATGGCGCAATACCGCAAGCTGGTCATCAAGCCGCTGGTGCAGCAGGAAATGCACCGGGTTGACGAGTCTGTTCGCCACCAGTTTCGCCGTGCCAAGCGCTTGCTGAGCCGCGAAAGCAGTCTGCTGGACAGTCAAAACGAAGAACGGCTACAGCGGGTATTGGCCGAGAGCCAGGCGCTTAAAGTAATTTACGAAAAACGCCTGGCACTGCAACAAATCTGGGGCCGGACCAGTGCCAATGGCCACGATATGCTGCAGGCGCTGCGCGAATGGTGTCACCAGGCAGAAACCAGTGGTATCAAGGCGCTGCAGGACTTTTCCACTACCTTGCGCACCTATTCGCTGCAGCCCTCACCGAACATGGCTCGCTGAACTATAGTTAGCTCTTTGTGCGAGTCGCCTTGGCTCGTGCAAAGGGGTAGACTCAGGCTTTTCGCCACCACGCATTATATGAGGTTGCAAAGGATGCGGACCTTTTTAACCGGCCTGGCACTGCTGCTGGTAAGCCCTGCGCTGCTGGCATCGACGATTTACAAGTTTGTCGATAGCAATGGCGTGGTCACCTATACCGATAAAAAAACCGAAGGCGCTCAGGTATTCGTGTTCCGCGATGCCATGGTCGAAACCTTTGAAAAGGATGTTTACGTCACCACTAACAAACATCCCGGTGGCGAAACTCTGATCGTCCATAATGATCTGTTTGCCCCCGTTGAAGTAGAGCTGAGCATCCACGCGGCAAAGAACCTGATCGGTGTGCCCGACAAGCCGGTGCGTTGGATTCTGCAGCCGCGCCAGCAGATGCGCCTGGTAACCCTGGCCCCCAAGCCAGGTGCCGGCCCGCCCAGTTACAACTACAAACTTCGCCACGCTGTTGGTGACCCACGGGCGCAACATGTGCTGAAGGATTACCCTCTACCCTGGCAAGGCGGCCCCTTCCGCGTTACCCAAGGGCCAGGCGGTGGCTACAGCCACACCGGGCCTAAAGGCCGCTACGCTATCGATATCGCCATGCCAGAAGGCACGCCTATAGTGGCGGCACGCCCGGGTGTGGTGGTAAAAACCGAAAACAATCAATCAGGGCGCGGCACCAACCCTTCAGGTAATTTTGTCCGCCTGCTGCATGATGACGGCACCATGAGCGTATACCTGCACCTCAAGCACCGCTCGGTGGTGGTCCATGAGGGCCAGCGTGTCAGCACGGGCACTATGCTCGGCAAGTCTGGCAACACGGGTAACAGCACCGGGCCGCATCTGCATTTTGTGGTGCAGAAGAACGTCGGCCTGGATACCATTTCCATTCCGTTTACCTTTACCCAGGCGGTCGGTCGGCTGCCTAACTTCGCGGTGGGTGGCGAGCCCTGAGCGCACGAGCTGAACGCCAACCAAACTAAAATCCAGACAACAAAAAACCCGCCGAAGCGGGTTTTTTGTTGTGGGAGGCAGACCTTATTTGATCTTGCCTTCCTTGTACATCACGTGCTTGCGAACGACGGGATCGAACTTCTTGATTTCGATCTTATCGGGCGTAGTACGCTTGTTCTTGTCGGTAGTGTAAAAGTGACCAGTACCGGCAGAAGAAATCAAACGAATCAATTCACGCATGGGACTGCTCCTTAAACTTTTTCGCCACGGGCGCGCATTTCCGACAGGACGACATCAATGCCGCGCTTGTCAATAATACGCATACCCTTGGTGGACGTGCGCAGACGCACAAAACGCTTCTCTGACTCTACCCAAAAACGATGGTGCTGCAGGTTAGGCAGAAAACGACGCTTGGTTCTGTTATTAGCGTGGGAAACATTGTTCCCAGTCACTGGACCTTTACCGGTCACCTGACATACTCGAGACATGGTTAACCCTCTCCAACCACTTGCCCAACCCGAACTGGTTGGAAGCCATAAAAAATGTATTTTCCAGCCGGGGCAAACCTTTATGCCGACCTGCAAATGCATCTGTGCAGGCGCAGCCCCGAGAAGAGCGGAGCTTTATATCAAAAGCAGCCCCCGCAAGCAACGACTTTTGATTATTTCTGCTTCATAGCAGGCCCCGTTCGGCGAACGAAACCGGCTCCCCATCACCAACCACAAGATGGTCAAGTACGCGTATATCCACCAGCGCCAGGGCTTCTTTAAGGCGCCGGGTGAGCATCTGATCAGCTTGGCTCGGCTCGGCCACACCCGACGGGTGGTTGTGCGTGAGAATCACCGCAGCGGCGTTCAGCGACAGCGCGCGCTTGACCACCTCGCGCGGATAAACGCTGGCGCTGTCCAGCGTGCCCTGAAAGAGTTCTTCGAAGGCGATGACCCGATGCTGGTTATCCAGAAACAGACAAGCAAAGACTTCGTGCGGCAGATGCGCCAGCCGGCTGCGCAGATACTGGCGCACTGCCCCAGGCGAGGTCAGCGCTGTGCCACGCTTGAGCTCTTCAAACAAATGCCGGCGGGCCATTTCCATCACCGCCTGCAGCTGCACATACTTGGCCGGCCCGAGCCCGGGATGCCGGCAGAAGGTCGGCATATCCGCCTGCACCAGATCACGCAAACTGCCGAATCCATTGAGCAGATCACGGGCTAGATCCACCGCGCTGCGCCCAGGCATGCCGGTGCGCAGAAAAATGGCCAGCAATTCGGCATCCGACAGCGCCGCAGCGCCCTGATTGATGAGTTTTTCGCGCGGCCGTTCGGCCAGCGGCCAATCGGTAATAGGCATAAGCATTTCCCTGCTAGTCAGGCACGTACTTCCTGTTCGTGCGGTGTAATATGAGCGCAGTATAAAAGCTGACGGCAAGCGGGTCGATACCTGTTTGCGCAGCAAAATAGCGGCCCTATGCTAGTATCGCTGGGCTGGAATGTGTTCGCCGCAGGTCAGGAGTCAAGCATGCAGCGGTTGGTTAATAAACGGGTTCTTCTTGGCGTCAGCGGCGGTATCGCCGCCTACAAGAGTGCGGAACTGATACGCCGGCTGCGCGATGCCGGTGCCGAAGTGCGGGTGGTGATGACCCAGGCCGCGCGGGAATTCATCACCCCGCTGACGCTGCAGGCGTTGTCGGGTCACCCGGTGCACGGTGATCTGCTGGACCCGGCCGCTGAGGCGGCGATGGGACATATCGACCTGGCGCGTTGGGCCGATGTGGTGCTGATCGCCCCTGCCACCGCCGATCTGATGGCACGCCTGGCCCATGGGCGCGGCGATGATCTACTGACCACCCTGGTGCTGGCTACCGACGCACCTATTGCCCTGGCCCCGGCGATGAATCAGGCAATGTGGCGCGACGCCGCGACCCAGGCCAACCTCGATACCCTGCTGCAACGCGGCGTCAGCATCTTTGGCCCCGGCGCTGGCGAGCAAGCCTGTGGTGACATCGGCCCTGGGCGCATGCTTGAGCCCACCGATATCGCCATGAAGGTCGCTGACTGCTTCGAGCGCGGCAGCCTTGCCGGCCTGCACCTGCTGATCAACGCGGGCCCCACGCGCGAGGCGATTGACCCGGTGCGCTATATATCCAATCACAGTTCGGGGAAAATGGGCTTTGCACTGGCTGAAGCTGCCGCCGAAGCCGGCGCGCGCGTGACCCTGGTGGCTGGCCCGGTCAATCTACCCACCCCGGCGCGGGTCCAGCGGGTAGATGTGATCAGTGCTCAGGACATGCTCAGCGCCTGTCAGAGCGCGCTGCCCGCCGATATATTTATTGCCTCTGCTGCAGTGGCAGACTACCGTCCAGCGCACTGCGCCGACTCCAAGCTGAAGAAAGATCCGCATTCCGGCGACGGCATGACCCTGAGCCTGGTGCGCAATCCGGATATTCTCGCTACCCTCGCTTCGCCGCCCACTGGGCAACTGCGCCCCTGGTGCGTAGGCTTTGCCGCCGAAACCAATGATCTGCTTGGCTACGCCCAGGACAAACTCCAGCGCAAGAACCTGGACCTGATCATCGCCAATGATGTCAGCCAGCCGGGTATCGGCTTCAACAGCGATGACAACGCAGTCACGCTGATTGACCGGTCTCTGCAACAGCGTAGCCTGCCCCACGCGAGCAAACAGCAACTGGCCCGGCAGATCATTGCTTTTATAGCCGAGCAGCTTGCCCGGCAGCCCACTTCGCCTCAGACGCCCTGATCCAGACCTACAAGGACAACATATGCACAAACTTCAAGCCAAGGTAATGGACCCGCGACTGGGCCAGCAGTGGCCCCTGCCCCATTACGCCACTGCAGGCTCCGCCGGACTGGATCTGCGCGCCATGCTGCAGGAGCCGCTGGTGCTTGAGCCAGGCCAGACCCAATTGCTGCCCACCGGCCTGGCAATCCATATTGCCGATCCCGGCCTGGCGGCGATGATTCTTCCGCGCTCGGGCATGGGCCATAAGCACGGCATAGTGCTGGGCAATCTGGTCGGCCTGATCGATTCCGATTATCAGGGAGAACTGATGGTATCCTGCTGGAACCGCAGCCAGAGCCCTTTCACCATAGAGCCCGGCGAGCGCATTGCTCAGCTGATTCTGGTACCCGTTCTGCAAGCAGAACTCGACATAGTCGAGAGCTTCGATGACAGTCAGCGTGGAGCCGGTGGATTCGGCCATACTGGTAGCCACTAACCATTCACAATGAAGTGAGCAGGGAGGCAGTACGCAGTGATCAAGCTAAAAAAACAACAAACGGCCAAAGCAGACTCAAGCTTGCCGAGCACTCTGATTCCTCTGCTACTGGCGCTGGCCGGCCTGGCACTGGCAGCCATTCCCATCTGGATTGCGCTGTTTGGTATGGGCAGCGAACGCTACCGAACAGATATGACCAACGTTTATGCGAGCCAGCAGACCGGCGCTTTAAATCAAGGCATTCGCCAACTGGATGCCGACTTGAGCCGCCTGGCCGCCAACCCACAACTGCAAGTCGCATTGCAGCAGGGCGGCAGTGCCAGCATGCAGCGCTTGCTACGCTACAATCTGGCCGGCAATCTGGCGATCTATACCCATGCTGTCGGCCGCGCTGAAGTAACCGATGCGCAGGACGCGCCGCTTAGCTTCGCCGCGCTGGATATGATCCGCCGCGCTGAGCGCAATATGCCGGTCCCGATGGAAGTGCATCCGGTAGACGGGCAATGGCGGCTCTACGCCGTCAAACCACTGCGCGCCTCGGAGAACGCCCCCATAGGCGGCACGCTGATTGCCATTTTCGAGCTCCAGCGACTGACCGCGACACTGCCCCCTCTGCCCGAGAATGCTGGCCAGATTACGCTGACGCAGGCCTTTCCCGGGGCATCGACGCAGACGCTGTACCAGGCCGGCAGCGGTTTCGGCCAACCGCTCTCGATCACCAGCGTCAACCCACTGTGGAGCATCCAGTTTCTGGCCGGCCCAGCGCTCAGTAGCGGTATGGTCAACCCCCTGCTACTGCTCGGCGCAGTGCTCCTGGCCCTGTTTGGCTTGATGCTCGGTCTGTGGCAGCTGCAGCGCAGCTGGACCTCGCGTCTGAAGGCTGACGCCGAGGTACTGATACAACTGACGCACGGCCACAAGGCCGCCGGCGTGCAGCTTGGCCCCCTGGTGCCGGTCGGCCAGAGCATCATGCAACTTGCCAGCGGTAGCGGCCGTACCCTGGGTCCCAGCCCGGAGCGCGAAAGTCCCGGCAGAAAGCCATCCAAACCCGTGTTTGACGCGCCACAGGACAACACGCCATTTCCGCACACAGACATTTTGGATATCGACATCATCGACAGTGACGATGACGCTTTTGGCATGTCTGGCGAGCCGCCCGCCGGGCCGCTCATTCCGGAGATACCCGCCGAGATTTTCCGCGCCTATGACATACGCGGGGTGGTCGGTAAAACGCTCACCGAAGACACCGTGTACTGGCTGGGCCGCGCCATTGGTAGCGAATCGATCGCCGCCGATGAAAGCAAGATCGCAGTCGCCCGCGACGGCCGGCTTTCCGGGCCGGCACTCAGCGAACAGCTGATTCGCGGCCTGATAGACAGCGGTTGCCATGTGACCGACCTGGGGATGGTGCCCACCCCGGTGCTCTATTACGCCACGCATACCAGCGAAGCGACCTCTGGGGTGATGCTTACCGGCAGCCATAACCCCGCGAACTATAACGGCCTGAAAATCGTGATCGCAGGCGAGACACTGTCTGAACAGCGGATTAGCGACCTGCACCGGCGCCTACGCGAAAATGATCTGCACGAAGGCGCCGGCAGCCGCCAGCAACTGGATCTGCTCGACGCCTATCGCCGGCAGATCACCGAGGACGTGGTACTGGTTCGGCCGCTAAAAGTGGTGGTCGATTGCGGCAATGGCGTGGGCGGCGTGATCGCCCAGCAATTGATTGAAAGCCTGGGTTGCGAGGTAACTCCGCTGTACTGCGAAGTGGACGGCAACTTCCCCAACCACCACCCTGATCCCGGCAAGCTGGAAAACCTCCAGGATCTGATCGCCGAAGTCGCGCGCCAGGGTGCCGACGTAGGTATTGCGCTGGACGGCGACGCTGATCGTCTCGGTGTAGTGACGGCCAAGGGCGAGATGATCTATGCCGACCGGCTGATGATGCTGTTCGCCGAGGACATCGTCACCCGCCACCCCGGTGCCGACATCGTTTTTGACATCAAATGCTCGCGGCGTCTGCCGACACTGATCAGCCGCATGGGCGGCAGACCGGTGATGTGGAAGTCCGGCCACTCGCTGATCAAGGCAAAAATGCTCGAAACCGGCGCGCTGTTGGGCGGCGAGATGAGCGGGCATATCTTTTTCAAGGAGCGCTGGTTCGGCTTTGATGATGGCCTGTACAGCGCTTGCCGGCTGCTGGAGCTGATATCGATCCTGACGCAGAGCACGGCGGAGAGCGCCGATATTTTCAACCAATACCCCGTCGGCCTGGTCACCCCTGAAATCAACGTGACCGCAGGCGAAGCCCGCAAGTTTGAAATAATCGAAGCATTGCGCAAGCAGGCTGACTGGGGCGCCGGCAAAGTGTCCACACTGGACGGCATCCGCGTCGATTATCCTGCGGGCTGGGGCCTGGTACGCGCCTCCAATACTACGCCGGTTCTGGTGTTGCGTTTTGAGGCTGACCAGCCCGAAGAGCTGGAGCGTATTCAGCAATTGTTCCGCGAGCAACTGGCGAAGGTCGCCAGCGATCTACAACTGACGTTCTGAACAAAGACCGGGCCCTCCTGTCAGACCGGGACGGGCCTTTTAATTTGCTACCGGACTGCTGCGCAGCCGGGCATTGACTGCCATACCGACAGGAGTAATAAAAACACCATGCTGAGTCGTGACGCCGCCACACAGGTATCCCGGGTTTTAACCGAAGCATTGCCCTACATTCAGCGATTTACCGGCAAGACCATCGTTATCAAGTACGGTGGAAACGCCATGGAAAGCGAAGAGCTGAAAAACAGCTTCGCCCGCGACATCGTGCTGATGAAGACCGTCGGCATCAACCCGGTGGTCGTACACGGCGGTGGTCCGCAGATCGGCGACCTGCTTAAGCGTCTGAACATTGAGAGCCAGTTCATCGAAGGCATGCGCGTGACCGACACCCAGACCATGGATGTCGTGGAAATGGTCCTCGGTGGGCAGGTCAACAAGGATATCGTCAACCTGATCAACCAGCATGGCGGCAGCGCAATCGGCCTGACCGGCAAGGATGCAGGCCTGATAAAAGCACGCCAGTTGAAAGTCACACGCAACACCCCCGGCATGGATAAACCGGAGATCATCGATATCGGCCATGTTGGCGAGGTAGTGGAGATCAATACCAAGCTGATCAATCGGCTGGTGTCCGACGACTATATTCCGGTCATTGCGCCGATTGGCGTCGGCAGCGATGGCGCTTCGTACAATATCAATGCCGACCTGGTGGCCGGCAAGGTTGCAGAAGCGCTGAAAGCGGAAAAGTTGATGCTGCTAACCAACATCGCCGGGCTGATGGACAAGTCCGGCAAGGTACTGACCGGCCTGAACACCTCACAGGTCGACGCATTGATCGCCGACGGCACCATCTATGGCGGCATGTTGCCGAAGATTCGCTGCGCGCTGGATGCCGTCCAGGGCGGCGTCAGCAGTGCCATCATCGTCGACGGCCGGGTGCCCAATGCGGTGTTACTGGAAATCTTCACCGATACGGGCGTCGGGACCTTGATCACCAATCAGCAACAGGACTAACGCATGCAACTGGACGATTTCCGCTTCAAGCACGGCTTGCGCGTGCGTTGGGCTGAGGCCGATATGCAGGGCATCGTGTTCAATGGCCATTACCTGACCTACGCCGATGTGGGCATTACCGAGTATTTCCGCGCCATGGGTCAGGCCTACAGCGGCGAAACCGGGGTTAACGGCAGTGATTTCTTCGCCGTCAGGACCTTGCTGGAATATCGCTCACCGGCGCGCTTTGATGATCTGCTTGATGTGCATGTGCGAATTGCCCGGCTGGGCAACTCGAGCATGCAGTTTCTGATTGGGATTTATCGCGGCGCAGAGTTGCTGGTTAACGGCGAGATCGTCTATGTGCATGCCGATCAAAGTAGCCGCCGACCCAGCCCGATTCCGGCCAGCTTTCGCGCGGCAGTAACCGGATTTGAAAAGGTCATGCCCGACGGTGCTTGATGGGCGCCGTCCATCGGAGATCTAACTCCCGCTGTCACTCGCACCCAGCAAGTAACCCAAGCGCGCGCGCTGATGAATAAAGTTGGCGCGCACCTCCTTGATCTCCAACTGCTTGGCTTCGATCAGCCGCTCCAGACGCAGCGTTTCATCATCGGCGTGTGCCAGATCTTGCAGAATCTGTGGGTCTACTTCGCGGCCAGCACGTTCCTGAACGGCGGCGCGCTGCTGTAACGCTTCGCGCTGGTCCTGCACGCCGTCCATTTCACCGCGCGCCGACTGGATGAGGCTGTCTATCTGAGCCAATTGCCGGGCATGCGCGCGGTCCAGGTCCGCCTGGCTGCTGTAGAGCCGCAACAAGGTGGTGTCAGATTGACGCTGGCGCGCCTGGGCTTCTCTGGCTTCACGGTTGGCTTTAAGCTCTTCCCGAGTGGGAGCGGCGGGTATTACCTCGCGTACTCGCCCGTTGCTGTCTAACACCTCATAGCCACGGCTAACGAACTCCGGTGGCACGCGGTTGCCTAATACCGTGACACCTTTGTCATCGACGTAGCGATAGAGCTGCGCCTGCTGACCAAAAGCAGCGACACTGATCAGCAGCCCGGCAATCACACCGGAAAACGACCTCAGCATAAATCAACACCCCTGTCCTTGGAGCCGCAGCTCCCCGCGCATAACCAGACAGCCTAAGACAGTGCTGCCCAGCCTATCCGGCTGAACCTATTCGGCCGAACCTATCCGGCCGAACCTATATACCGAACTCTTCGCGGTAAGCCTGCACAGCCGGCAGGTGATGCCGCAAATCGGCGTCCTCTTCTAGAAAAGCCAGGACCTGGGTCAGGGAGACGATACTGACGACCGGAATACCGAAATCGCGCTCGACTTCCTGAATCGCCGACAGCTCGCCCTGCCCGCGTTCCTCGCGATTGAGTGCAATCATCACGGCTGCCGGCTCAGCGCCTTCCGCCTTGATAATCTCCATCACCTCTCGCACGGCGGTACCCGCAGTAATCACATCGTCGATGATCAGCACCCGGCCCACCAATGGCGCGCCTACCAGCGTACCGCCCTCGCCATGGTCCTTGGTTTCTTTTCTGTTGAAACAGTATGGCACATCGCGATCAAAACTTTCAGCCAGAGAAACCGCGGTGACTGCCGCCAGCGGAATGCCCTTGTAGGCCGGACCAAAGATCACGTCGATGTCCTCCAGCCCGCTATGCACAAAGGCTTGCGCGTAGAAACGACCTAGACGACCCAACGCAGAACCGGTATTGAACAGGCCAGCATTAAAGAAGTAAGGGCTCTTGCGTCCGGATTTCAGCGTAAATTCGCCAAAACGCAATACCTGTCTATCCAAAGCAAAACGTATGAATTCCCGCTGATATTCGTGCATTCCCACCCTCTTCTTAACAAAATCCCCTCAGGCTCGGTTATCATACACTTTCGATTTTGGGGGAGCCATGTATGCGAATTATCAGTCTGAATGTCAACGGCGTCGAGGCGGCGGCCGCCCGAGGCCTGTTTGACTGGCTGCGCACACAGGATGCCGATGTAATTTGCCTACAGGACATTCGCGTTACCGCCCCCGAGCTGGAACAGGATCCCTATTGGATTGATGGTTACTGGCAGTACTGTTTCGAGGCCGAAGTGCCCAGCCAAGGCGGCGTTGCGATCTACACCAAGACCACACCCAAAGCGATCATCATGGGGCTGGATTTCGAACTGGCCGACCGCTATGGCCGTTATATTCAGGCTGATTTCGACAAGGTCAGTATCGGCTGCCTGCTGCTACCTTCCGGACGCAATGGCGACGCTGACCTGAATCAGAAATTCAAGTTCATGAACGATTTCACCGGTTACTTGAACAAACAGCGGCGCAAGCGCCGCGAATTCATCTATTGCGGCTCGCTTTACAGTGCGCATCTGAAGCTGGATGTAAAAAACTGGCGCGACTGCCAGAACGAGCCCGGCTTCATGGCCCCGGAACGGGCCTGGATGGATGAAATTTTTGGTAATCTGGGCTACGTCGATGCGCTGCGTGAAGTCACCCGCGAAGCCGAGCTCTACAGCTGGTGGCCGGACAGCGAACAGGCCGAGAATCTGAATCTGGGTCTGCGCTTCGATTACCAGATTCTGACCCCGGGTCTGCGGCGCTTCGTCACCAACGCCCAGATCCCCCGCAACGCACGTTTTTCACAGCACGCGCCGGTGATCATCGATTATGACTGGACCTTGAGCATCTAGGCCCCAAGCCATTGGCGGCTATTAGCCGAACCCTTCTAGTTGAGCCCTTCGCGCCGGGGCTGAACTGGCCGGGCGGGAGCCGCAGCCCGGCAGCGAAACGGTGTTGCTAAACGCTACTTAATGATCCGCCAGCAGAACGGATAACGATAGGCCTTGCCTTCGTTGGCTTTGATCGCCGCGATGATCATCAGTATCACTGCGCCGATGATCACAACCCAGATCAGCAAAATACCGATAAACACGACCATCAGTAGCACGCACAACAGCCCCGCCAGCGCTACGCTGATCTGGAAGTTGAGTGCTTCCTTGCCCTGATCATCGATAAAGGGATCCTGATCCTTCTTTAGCTGCCAGACCAGCAGCGGCCCGATCAGGCTGCCGAAAGGAATCAGGCAGCCAAGAAAGCCCGAGAGATGGGCGAACATGGCCCACTTGCGTGCTTCCGGACCGGGCAGGTCGGTATCCACCACTGTTTGCGCTTCGTCAATCATTGCCTGAACTCCTTAGCTGAGGTGAACACCAACACAATAAATACCGATTACTCGGCTTCCAGTGCGGCAAGCTGCAAGCCAAACAACTGATCAACACCCTGCTTGGCTAAGGCCAGCATAGCATTCAGCTCTTCGGCGCTGAACGGCGCGGCTTCAGCAGTACCCTGCACTTCAATAAAGCCGCCCTTGTCAGTCACCACCACGTTAAGATCCGTGTCGGCGGCGGAATCTTCCAGGTAGTCCAGGTCCAGCACCGGCTCGCCCTGATAAATACCCACAGAAACCGCAGCGATCATCTGTACGGTGGGGATCTTCTTCAGCGCGCCGCGCTGCTTCATGACCCGCAACGCGTCGACCAATGCCACGCACGCCCCAGTGATGGAGGCGGTACGGGTGCCACCATCGGCCTGGATCACGTCGCAGTCGATGTACAGGGTATTTTCCCCGAGGCTTTTCAGGTCAACCGCTGCACGCAGCGAACGGCCGATCAGGCGCTGAATCTCCAGCGTGCGCCCACCCTGCTTGCCGCGGCTGGCTTCGCGTTGCATGCGCCCGCCGGTCGAACGTGGCAGCATGCCGTACTCGGCGGTGATCCAGCCCTGACCAGAGCCGCGCAGGAAGCGCGGCACGCCAGCCTCGACGCTGACAGTACAGATCACCTTGGTGTCACCAAACTCCACCAGCACGGAGCCTTCGGCATGCTTGGTGTAATGTCGGGTCAGGGTTACCTGACGCATCTGATCGGCTTCGCGGCCACTGGGACGTTTCATCTATTGAATCCTTGTACTGCAAGTATGTGTGGCTGGGATTATACGGCCCAAGCAGGCAGGGCGACACCTGAGAGTGCGCAGGGGTACAATGCGTTTCTGTTTCCGCACTCTTTACGCATTATGAGGCCCACCGATGGTGTACAGCATGACCGCCTTTTCGCGCTGCGAATTAAGCACAGAGCAGGGCAACCTTGCCTGGGAAATTCGCTCGGTCAACCATCGCTACCTGGAACCGACCCTGCGCCTGCCGGAGGCGTTCCGCGAACTGGAGGGCCCACTGCGCGAACGCCTGCGCAAGGAGTTTGCCCGCGGCAAGCTGGAATGTACGCTGCGCTTCAACCCGGCGCAGCAGAGCGCCGACAGCCTGCAACTGAATCAACCGCTGGTTAGCCAATTGCTCGCTGCTGCGCACCAGGTCGCTCAACAGCTGGACAACCCGGCACCGATCAACCCGCTCGAGGTATTGACCTGGCCCGGCGTTCTCGGCGGCGCGCAGGACGATCAGGCAGCACTGACAGCACAAGCAAGTCAGTTGTTTGGCCAAGCGGTCAGCGAACTGAAAATCCAGCGCGCTCGCGAAGGCGCCGAGCTCAAGAAGCTGCTCGAAGAGCGTCTGGAGGCCATTTCCGAACGTGTCGCCACCCTGCGACAAATGATGCCCAGCCTGCTCGACGCTCACCGGCAAAAACTCATTGACCGCTTCAATGAAGCACGCCTTGAGCTGGATGGCACCCGGGTAGAGCAGGAGCTGGTGCTGCTAGCGCAAAAAATCGACGTCGCAGAAGAGCTGGACAGACTCGCCACGCATGTTACCGAGACCCGTCACGTGCTCGGCGGCAATGTCGCCATGGGTCGACGCCTTGATTTCCTGATGCAGGAATTCAACCGTGAAGCCAATACCCTGGGCTCAAAAGCGATAGATAGCCGCAGCACCCAGGCTGCGGTAGACCTGAAGGTGTATATCGAGCAAATGCGCGAGCAGGTCCAGAATATTGAGTGATGTCCACACTCGCCCACATCCATCTATAACCCTAGCAAAATCAAGGAATACAGAACTTCCCATATCCACACAAGTCCACAGACACCCACCACCATCCTTGAAAATCTGGTGGGTGAAATGGTGGGTATGCTAGTATCTCCAAGAACCTGAGTGGTGGGTACTTTGGAGTGAGAAATGGGCAAATTGACAACCAAGAGCGTGAGCGCAAAAACCAAGGGCGCACCTGGGAGCTTTTCAGACGGTGGTGGTCTTTATCTGGTAGTGCCGAAAGCCGGTCGGGCTTATTGGATGCTGCGCTTCACATCCAATAAAAAGCGCAAGGAAATGACCCTGGCCAGGGTTGACGACCTGTCCCTTGCTGACGCAAGAACGGAAGCTGCGCTCAAGATGAAGCAACACCGTGAAGGCCTCGACCCTCTTGTCGCAAAACAACGAGCCAAGCACGACTCCATCCGCAGCGTGGATGCCCTGTTTGCAGACTGGCATGAAGGCAATATCAAGCGCTTGAAACACCACCTGATACCCTTCCGCATTTACTCCAAGGACATCGCACCGGTTATCGGGCAGATGCAACCAGAGGCCGTAACGGCTCGTGATATACGACAGATCCTGCGGAACATCACCGAAAGCAATCGCCCAACTATCGCCAATGACGCCTTGCTGTATTGCAAGCAGCTGTTTAACCACGGCATAAAGCTGGACATCGTCTCCAGCAATCCAGCCAGTGCCTTTACAGTGAGTGATGCTGGCGGCATTGAGAAAAGCCGAGATAGAGCTTTAACAATAAAAGAGCTCCGTTTTACCTTTAATAGATTTAGAGAAGAGTCAGACAGCTTTACACGCGACAACTATTTGGCATGCGCACTTTTAGTATTGCTAGGCGTTAGAAAAAGTGAGTTAACTGAAGCAAAATGGAGCGAGTTCGATCTCAATAGTAAGGCGTGGTACTTACCCAATGATCGCAGCAAATCAGGCGTGGCCATTGATATCCCATTACCGGATTTATCCGTAGAGTGGTTAAACGAACTAAAAGTTCGCGCCTGCGACTCTGACTACGTCTTTCCAAACAGAAGAGCAAGCAAAACACCGCACATGGGCAAGGATACTTTGAATCGAGCTATATCAAGCCTGTTTGGTAGAGAACCCGGCAGGGCTGTGCAGCCTGAAAACAGAATGGGCGATCTTGAACACTTTACTGTTCATGATTTAAGACGCACCTGTAGAAGCCTCTTAGCATCGATAGGCATACCAGGCCATGTAGCTGAACGCTGCCTGAATCACAAATTGAAAGGAGTAGAGGGCATTTATAACCGCCACGACTACTTTGATGAGAGAAGAGAAGCGCTGAACCAGCTGTCTCAAAAACTAGCTCCACTTATATAAACTGATTGAAGCAGGTCTGGGCGAAAGCAGCCGTTCCACTTTGGAAACGACCGGCGCATGACCACTATCGGCCAAAAGCAGCCGATCACCTGACAGAAGCTTGATGCCCTTAAACGTCACGGTTCGATTGAGCAACTAGCCTGTAAAAGGCAGGTTGCTCTAATCTGCAGGTTGGTTTCTCCACGCGAATTTTGTGCGTTGTTCTGCCCTTATTCTAACCTCACGACTCGCTAGGTTTCGTAGGAAACTTCGGCGGGGCCTTTGGAGGCGTTTGTGGAAGCATATTCCGGGAGGCAGCCCCATTGATAGTGCCAAAGACAGGTTCACCAATAGGCTTTGTCGATTTTTTATCGTCGCGGCTCACGCTCAGTCTCCTTCTTTGGTCGGACCTCTCGTCGGGGGAGCTGGCGGATCCTTGGGCGGTGTTTTCGGCAAAACGTTCCTCGGCATGAGCGGATTAACGTTTAACCCCTCATTAATACTTTTTCTTAGCACCTCATCGATGCTCTCTCTATCACGACTCATCTTCTTCCTCCGGCTGATCTAGAAACTCAGTCCAAGCCACATCGGTTACGGAAATTAGCATAGAAGTAATCCTGTCAGCCGGTTCGTAGCGACCATCAACAATCCACGTCGGCTGAATAATCAAATAGTGACCAGTTGTGGGATCAGTCGGCCAAGCTCTTGGGTATCCCGCGAGCCTCCTTCCATCCTTAAGCTGCAGCGTAACTCCCCTGTAACCGTCCGGCAATCCCATCTTGAGCGTCCCGCTGATACCGTCAGGATAGTGTCCACTTATTTTCTAGTGGACACTATCGATGGACTCCTTAAGCGTAATCACTCCTAAGCGCACACGCCGCCGTTTTTCTCCTGAATTCAAAGCCGGCATCGTTGCTCAGTGCCGACAGCCGGGCGTCTCTGTGGCCCGTATTGCTCTGGATAATGATCTCAATGCCAACCTGGTCAGGCGCTGGATAAGCGAGGCACGGGAAGTCGTGGCAACACCCGGGTTTATGCCAATCAGTCTGGCCCCCATCGCTTCGCCGCCGGCCAGCAAAGCGACCGCGCATACAGCTAATACCATCCGCATGGAAATACCCCGCGCCGGTGGTGCGGTTGTCGTGGAATGGCCCGTTGAGCAAGCCCATCAGTGTGCCACGCTGTTGCGGGATTTGCTGGGATGATCCGCATTGATGAGATCTGGCTGGCGACCGAACCGCTGGATATGCGCGCCGGTGTCGACACGGCACTGGCGCGGGTGGTTCAGGTGTTTGGCTCGGCCCGCCCCCACTGTGCCTACCTGTTTGCCAACAAACGGGCCAACCGGATGAAGGTGCTGATCCATGACGGTCTGGGTATCTGGTTGTGTGCCCGCCGACTGAACCGAGGCAAGTTCCACTGGGGCGAACCTTGGTGTGGTGAGCGTCTTCAGCTGACCGATGAGCAGGTCATGGCGCTGGTTCAGGGGCTGCCCTGGCAGCGTCTGGGTGAAGCCGGCGTCATCTCGGTGCTGTAACCACAACCTGGTCAGCAGAGCCATCACCAAATAAGGGAATCGCGACGAGGCCTGGGGCTTGGCATACTGTCGGCCATGACTCAGCGACCCGACCTCGATCAACTCTCTACTGACCAGCTCCGCGCCCTTGCGATGGAGCTGCTTGATCGCGTGGAGAGCAAGGACCGGGTTCTGGCCCACCGCGATGCGGTGATCGAGAAGCTGACCCACGAAATAGCCATACTTAAACGCCACAAATTCGCCCGTCGCAGCGAACAGCTGGATGGGCATCAAGGGCTGCTGCTCGAAGAGCTGATCGATAGCGACATCGCAGCCATCGAAGCTGAACTGGCCGAGCTTGCAGAGACCCTGCCTTCTGACACTAAGCCCAAGCAGCAGCCCAAACGAGCGCCGCTGCCGTCCGAACTGCCCCGGACGCCGATCCATCACGAACCCGAGACCACGCAGTGCCGCTGCGGGTGTCAGCTCAAACGTATCGGCGAAGACGTCAGCGAAAAGCTGGATTACGTACCCGGTGTGTTCACCGTTGAACGCCATATCCGTGGCAAGTGGGCCTGCAACCAGTGCGGTACCCTGACCCAGGCGCCGGTTCCGGCACAGGTCATCGACAAGGGTATTCCGACCTCCGGCCTGCTGGCCCAGGTGCTGGTCGCCAAATACGCTGATCATCTGCCGCTGTACCGTCAGGAACGCATCTTCGGCCGCGCTGGCCTCACCATTGCGCGCTCCACCCTGGCCTAATGGATCGGCGCTTGCGGCGTCCAGCTGCAACCGTTGGTCGACACATTGAGAATGGCGGTGCTGGAGCATGGCGTCCTGCACGCGGATGAAACACCCGTCAGCATGTTGGCACCTGGCAAGAAGAAAACCCACAAAGCCTACGTCTGGGCCTACAGCACCACCCCGTTCTCTGACCTGAAAGCCGTCGTATACGACTTCGCCCCCAGCCGCGCGGGTGAGCATGCCCGCGTCTTCTTAGGCGACTGGAAAGGCAAGCTGGTGTGTGACGATTACGCCGGCTACAAGGCCGGGTTCGGCGAAGGCATCATTGAGATCGGCTGCATGGCGCATGCCCGTCGCAAGTTCTACGACCTGCACGTTGCCAACCAGAGTACGCTGGCCGAGCAGGCTCTGGAGTACATCAAGCTGTTGTACCAGGTCGAGGCTGAAGCCAAGGAGCTGACACCCCAGCAGCGCCAGATCATGAGGGCCACACAAGCCAAACCCATTGCCGAGGCGCTGCATAAATGGATGCTGACCCAACGGGAAAAAGTGCCGGATGGATCAGGAACAGCCAGGGCTCTGGATTACAGTCTGAAACGCTGGACGGCGCTGACGCGTTATCTGGATGACGGTGCTGTGCCAATCGACAACAACTGGGTCGAAAACCAGATACGACCCTGGGCGCTCGGCCGCAACAACTGGTTGTTCGCCGGCTCGCTACGCAGTGGCCAGCGCGCTGCCGCCATCATGACCCTGATTCAGTCCCAAAACTGAACGGGCATGATCCCTATGCCTATCTGAAAGATGTGCTGAGTCGACTGCCGACGCAGAAGAACAGCGCCATCGACGAGTTACTGCCTCATAACTGGAAGCCGGCGATCAACCTGTGATGGCCGGACGCTTACGCCACAGCTCCGGCGTAGAGGCTGAGCAGCAGGCTCACCTCGTTGCGGGCCATCGCGTCCTAGACAGTGGAGGCGCCGCGATCAGTCGATGAGAGGTGTGCGGCGAGCGCCGACTTGACCTTGCCCATGTACGCCTCGGCGCTGCCTCGCTTGCGGAGAGCGCCAGGATCTTCTCCGATGGCCAGTCGAACTTGCCGAGGTTGGTGACCAGGAAGAAGGCATGCACCAACAGGTCATCGGGGCGTTCCTGCACCACCAGCACCAGCACCACCAGCACCACGCGCCGTGGCGTCGGCCAGGAACCAGCCTGGTACTCAAGGTCGTGGCACCACTCCCGAGGCTGCTCGGGTTGACGGCCCGGTGGCCGCTTCAGGTGCGGTGCCGCCAGCTTCTGCAGGCCGATGTGGCTGCGCAGCAGGCCACCCACCATGTCGCCCGTTTCGGCCAGCGAAGCCACCAGCGGTGAGTAAATCCGTGCGCTGTAAAGCCCATGAAACGCCGAGCCACCCTAGTGGCCGTGGACATCGATCGGCACGCCGTCGATGTCCAGCGTCAGCTGCTCGGGGCGTTGGCCATGCTTCAGCGAGGTCAGACGCCAGACCACCAACAGCAGCAGGTCTTCATGCACAGCATCGATGTTGTCATTTCGCCCCATGCAGGTCAGCAGCCGCGACAGCGTGGCTTGAGACAGCCGACCCTGAGCTAGGGGCTTCATGCCACGCGCACCGCTGCAGGCCAACTGCCAGAGCGGGTCACGGCGCAGCGTGCCGGTATCGCTGAGATCGATCCAGCCCATCGCGCGCTGCAGCACCAGAGTGCGAAGCTGGCTGGCCAGCGAATGACGGATGCGCAGCGGGTTGCGGAGGTCGATCAGATTGTCCTCCAGCGCCTCGATCACGCCGCTGTTCGAGGGTTTCACGCAACAACAGAGCACCGCTGTCGCTGGTGGTGCGCTGGCCGCTCAGCTCGACACGAACAGCGCCGTTTCAGGAGGGCGTCCAGGCGGAAAGCTTTCCCCCATAGCGGATGGCTGTCTTGGTTCATGTTCTTGGCGGAACACACTGAATTTCCGAGAGAATACCATCCGCTATCTTCGTTTTCAGGTCGGCCTCATGAATAAGCCGGGTTAATTCATGAGGTGCGCTTACTGGTCCCCCACCTGAGTCGGCTCTTTATACCCCCAAAAAAACTGATGCGCCCACGTCCACACTATCGGAACTGTTGTGCAGCTATAATCCGCGCCACCAAACAGACGGTGTAGGTGCAAGGCACCCTCGCGCCTTAATAGGCGGCCATAAATAGCACGACAACGCCCGCCAACGCCAAGCCGCCGTGCCCGATGATCGCCCACCAAGGCTTGGCGTTACGGAACAGCACCCCAAAAAACAACGCCCCTCCCAGAAAGGCTGCTACCAGCAGGCCCAGCGCCCAGAAAGCGGCCTGCGGAATCGAAGCATCGGGCCCGCCGCTAAACAACGCATAGACCAGCGTCACGAGTCCCGCGAAGGCGAGCCCACCGTGCGCCAACCTCAACCACGAAGGGTAACGCACCTTTATAGCCGTCAGCAGGGCTAAAAGTAACCCGCCCGAAGCAGCCGCTACCATCCACCAGAATATCCACTTCACAAGTTCCATCAGTTGCTCCTCAATTTGGTGTCTTTATAGAATGACGGCCGCCACTCGCCGCCCCCAATAATGTGGCATTGCTAGAATATAGCAAGGTTGCCTCAATGCGAATAGTCTCGGCAGGCACTGAGGCAACTTCAAAGCCGCGATAAAAGTCGCGTTCGTGGATTGAACGCTTGCCTGACTCCGAGTCATTGAAGAGCTGCCGAATTGCACTTACGACGCCTGTCTTGCCGGAGCCGTTCTCTCCGACTAAAACGTTCAGTCCCTTGTGAAACTCGATAGAGAAGCCAGCGTTGAAGCATTTGAAGCCATTAATCTCTAGCGCGCGCAGAAACATGCGAGTCCCTTCCCTTCGTATAGAGGCAAGCTGATGCAGGCATGCCTTGGTTTTCTAATAACAGCAAGCACCCTTAATACTGCTGCATTAGGCGGGAGAAGGCCACGATATTGAGGCTGGCTGGCGAGGAAGGATGTTACCCGCAACGACCCTCCTGGCCGGTAGCTGATGCTCGCGACAGACAGAAACGGCCAAGAGCGGCCAACGAGGCAGGAACGATAGATGGATTGAAAACTACTCGTCTGGTGGTCCCCCACCAACCCAGTCGTCCCCAGTTGTAGCTTTGAATAACTGCTTGAAAAGCTCATGCTCCTCCAAAACCAGCGGCCCGAACTGGTGAACATTTGCAAAAGCGGCAATAAAACCGCTGGCGGCATGGCTAACTGCAGACAAGATATCGACCATTTGTTCCTCGATCCCTGACTGGAGCGCCTCGACGGTCTGCTCCCGGCCCCTGTGTGCGCTCATGAAGTAACTCATGCCATAAACGGAGCCATGAATGATTTCCGAGGACACAGCATAGATACCTGCATACGCTCCCAAAAGGGCACCCCCGGACGCCTGCACGACTTTGCCTATACGGCTAATCTTGGATGGCGCGTCGAGGGAGCACCACGAATCCTTCCCAGGGCCGGTGAATTCTGGGAAGAGCCTCGCTGCAGTCGCCTTAGGATTTGCCCCCCCCAATTTCATCATGAATTTGCCAGAGCCAATCACTCGATTGTTATGCTTCCAAGCAGCGTAGTGTCGATGCTTTAAAGCACGTTGTGAGACGTCAACGGACTGCGTGGTGAAAAATGCTGCGTTGATGAATCCCTCAACGACGGACCGAGCAATCGGATAGAGATCGCGAACTGCAAGGCCGCGCTCGGTCGAATTCTTCAGGATGGTATTGAGGGATTGGCCAGCGCCCATGGCAGTTGCTGCCGTCGCGCGCGTTTGCTCTAGCTCAAGGCTACAAGCAAGCCATTGTCCTTCGCGGAGTACTGGACCTTCCGTCATTACGAAGAGCGTTAAGTTCAAGAGATCCAACTGCCCTTGAATTACTGCACGCAACTCTTTCAGGGGCTCGCTTTTTTCGCTCATCGACTTACCTTCGTTGATGTCTTAATTATTTGGCCCTAGGTCGACACTACAGCAGAGACGAGAGACTGGCCGGAAGCGGCTACATCTGCAGTATTGGGCACGAGCTCCAATGTCCCAAACTCTCAACTCAAACTTTCTTCAACCCTACATAACCCCCATGAGCCTACCACAGCCAGTCCGCTCAACTGGCCTGTCTCATGAGGAATCCCGTATGACCAAACTCTGTCCCCGCTGCGGTTCACTGCGGGTGGTGCACACCAATTACGGCCAGCGTGTAGGTGGCACTGTCGGTACCGTTGCCGGCGCTGTCAGTGGTGCTGTTACGTCCGGCCCTACCGGCGCTTTGATCGGTAGCCGCATTGGCATGCAGGTCGGTGTCATCGCTGGGCCTGCCGGTGTTGGTGCGGGTGCTGTGCTCGGTGCGATTGCCGGGGCCTTTGCTGGCTGCTTGGCCGGTCTACGACTGGGCAAAGTGGTTGATCAGCACCTGTTCTGTCACCACCGCTGCACCGATTGTCGCGCTCATTTCTGACGTTTCATCTCCCCCAATCCATTTACTTATTCATTGCCCTGGCCTCTGCACGGCTGGGGCGGTTTATGCCGTCTGGAGAAAACCATGGCACACGAAATTGAAAAAATGGCCTACGTTGCGACCCCGCCCTGGCACGGCCTTGGTAGCCAGTTATCCCGTCATCAACCACTGGAGGTCTGGCAGCACGAAGCCGGAATGAACTGGCATATCGAAGAGTCTCCGGTGCGCTTTGTGGCGAACTCGGGATCACACCTTGGCAGCATCCATGCCTTCCCGGAACAGAAAGTGCTGTACCGCTCTGACACCAAGGCACCGCTCTCGGTGGTCTCCCAACGATACAAGGTGGTACAGCCATGGGATGTCTTGGAGTTCTACCGGGATCTTACTGAGCACGCTGGCTTTGAGCTGGAAACCGCTGGCGTGCTCAAGGGCGGTCGCAAGTTCTGGGCACTCGCTCGTACCGGGCACGCGTCTGTGCTCAAGGGTAACGATCAGGTCAATGGTTATGTGCTGCTGGCTACCTCCTGTGATGGAACCTTGGCAACGGTGGCCACACCGACGACGGTACGGGTGGTGTGCAATAACACCTTGGCCATCGCGCTCAACGGCGCGCCCCAGTCGATCCGGGTGCCTCACAGCACCGAGTTCAAGCCCCAGGATGTAAAGCGCCAACTGGGCATTTCGGTATCCCAGTGGGATGACTTTATGTATCGCATGAAAATGTTGTCACAACGCAAGATCAGTTACCCCGACTCCCTGAAGTACTTCCTCAAGGTCATCTGTGATGCTGAGGAGGATGTCGAGGATAGGCGGCAGCTGACCCAGCACCGAGCGCTGGAGAAGGTGCAGGACCTGTATCACGGTGGAGGTCGTGGCTCCCAGCTGGAATCAGCTCAGGATACTGCCTGGGGATTGCTCTGCGCGGTGACTGAATACGTTGACCATGAGAAGCAAGCGCGTAGCAATGATAACCGCCTGGACTCAGCCTGGTTTGGCCAGGGAGCCACACTGAAGCAGAAAGCGTTGGATCATGCTTTGACATTGGTGGCGTGAGCACCCGCCGCCTCAGCCATTCATCTCACCCCTTACCAACGGCATAAAGCCCGATCAGCACACCGCTGATCGGGCTTTATGCGTTATGGAGTCATACCATGAAAACTCAATCGTCCACCTCTCCCGCCTCCACCAACCGCAAGAACAGCCGTGGCGTATTGCGTCTGGTCAGTACCAAGGATCTCAGCCGGGAGGACTGGCTGGATGTGCGCAAGCGGGGCATTGGCAGTTCCGACTCGTCGGCTGCGATCGGTCTTAATCCTTACAAGTCGCCGCTGGAGCTATGGCTGGAGAAGACCAACCGTGACCAGCACCTGGCTAAGCCGAACCCTGAAGATGACACCGCTCCCGTGTTCTGGGGCGTGGTACTGGAGCCGATCGTTGCCTCTCAATACCAACGGCGTTCCGGCAACAAGGTACGCAAGATTAACGCCGTGCTTCAGCATGCTGAGAACCCTTGGATGCTAGCCAACATCGACCGGGAGGTCATAGGTAGTCCTGATGTGCAGATCCTCGAATGCAAAACGGCTGGGCTCAACGGGGCCAAGCTCTGGCGTGAGGGCGTACCCAAATACGTTGAGGTGCAGGTAATGCATCAACTGGCGGTGACCGGTAAGCAGGCAGCCGATGTGGCCGTTCTGCTGGGTGGGCAGCAGCTTGAGGTGTACCGCATCGAGCGGGATGAGCTACTGATCAAGCACCTGATTGAGCTGGAGCGCCAATTCTGGCATTACGTTGAAACCGATACACCACCACCAGCAGATGGCTCCGATTCAGCCGAACGGGCCTTACGCCTGCTGTACCCCGAGGATGATGGCGAGGCGCTGGACTTTAGTCAGGATCCAACGTTGAACGAGACCTTCTTCACCCTGAAGCAGATACGCCATACCCTGGCAGAACTCAATCAGCGCGAAAGCGAGCTCAAGCAGGCCTTGCAGCAAGCCATCGGCAGTGCCAGCAAGGCCGTATTTGCTGACGGTAGTATCAGCTGGAAAAAATCCAAAGACTCAGTGGGCGTCGATACCGCTGCTCTGTTCAATGACCACCCTGACTTGAAACTCCTTTACCAGGTCAGCAAGCCCGGGAGCCGACGCTTTCTTATCAACTGACCATTACAAAATCACGCTATCGCCAACCCAACCGTTCAAGCCGACCGCAACCGCCGTCGGCTTTTTTGTGCCCATAAATCAGGAGTAGTCCCATGATCAAAGGTCTAGTCATAACCCCACCTGCGCTGGGGCGTATATCCATTGGCAGAGTCGTCGAGAAGAACCGCAAGCGACTGCCAGAAAAGGACGACCAGTTCACCATCACTTCCCAAGTCCAAACCCGTGAGGGCTGGCTGCCCCACCCTCTGGATGAACAGCTACGCCAAGAGCAAGGCGGCAAGATACGCAGCATCCCAGTACGCCTGCTGTTCAACGATCCAGCATTGAACTTCCGGGCCGAATACACCTTGTTTGATCGTAATAGTGGACGCCCTCTATGCGTGGGCAATGGCGAAACGTGCAAGCGGTCTACCAACGAAGGAATTCAGTCTTTCCCCTGCCCTTCACCGGATGGCTGTCCGCTGGCGCAAGGCGGTCACTGCAAGCCCTACGGACGACTGAATGTGGGGCTTAGCGAGGACGATCCGCTTGGCAGCTTCGTGTTCAGAACCACGGGTTACAACAGCATCCGCACCCTCACCGCACGGCTCAGCTACCTGCAGGCGTTATCCGGTGACCGACTGGCCTGTCTGCCGCTGGAACTGCGGCTGCGAGGAAAATCCACCCGCCAGAGCCATGGCACACCGATCTTCTACGTCGATCTGATCCTGCGCTCGGGGATCGGGATGGAGGAAGCCCTGCAACAAGCCCGGCAACTCGAACAAACAAGGCAAGCATCCGGGTTCGATCAACAGGCGCTGGATGCAGCGGCACAGCTAGGGCTGACTAACGGGGCCTTCGAGGACAGTGAAGACGAGGCCCACCAGGTACTGGAGGAGTTCTATCCGGAGTCCGGCGTCGCCAGCCCTTCCAGCGACAGACCACGCTCACCGCAAAACACACCGACCCTGCATGAGCTGATTCTGGAACGCAGCCACCACATGCAGCAGCACGATGCTGCCGCCAACGCAGACATATCATCAGGAGCGACCCAATGAACAAGGTTAAGGAGTATCTGGCGGTGCCCAACCTGTCTGAACTGGACGTCCTGGAATGGGCCCAGTCCATCCTAGAAGCACGCTTCAAACGCAGCAATTACCTGACCAACCCCTCGTTGGTCAGGGGATATCTCAAAGCCCAGCTGGCAACGGAAGAACGCGAGGTCTTCGCCCTCATCCTGCTGGATAGCCAGCATGGGGTATTGAGTTTTGAGAAGCTGTTCTACGGCACCATCGACAGCGCCAGTGTATATCCCCGGGAGGTGGTCAAGACTGTTCTCAATGCTAATGCCGCTGCAGTCATCATCGCGCACAACCACCCCAGTGGTAATCCTGAGCCCAGCCAGGCGGACATTCATCTTACCAAACGCCTGGCTGCCTCCCTACAGACGATTGATGTCCGCATACTGGATCACCTGGTGATCGGCGGAACCGACACCGTGAGCTTTGCGGAACGGGCTCTGCTGTAAGCCCCACCTTCTAACTGAACCGGAGGCACTATCATGCCCACCCCCACCTGTTGCATCTGCCAATCAGCCACTTTGATCAACCGACAGAACCTGCATACGCTGGCCGCCCTGGCTGGCACGCTGGATGTGCTACTGCGTCAGTACAGCGTTCGGCAGCGAGAGCAGCCACCTGACCGCACTCCCTGGATGCACCTGGGTGATTTATTAGGAGCATTGAAAGACGCCCGTGCCATACAGCTTGAAGGGCTGGCACAAGGCGTGACATTGGCTGCTAATGTCGAGCGGAACTGGCTGGGTGAATTTGAAAGCCTGTGTCTGAGCTGCGGATTCATGTTGATGGAAGACGACACCCCACGCTGACGAGCAGCCGACATAGCTCTTGGGTTACCGGGACAGTCGGCTGCTCAATTGCTCGACTAACCGCAGAACCAGATCACGATCCTCCACATTCAAGGGCTCTAACAACTGCCGCAGATGACGCACTTGGTCATCAACGTGCGGGCTCCCTTCGGTCAACAGATCCACCGCTTCACAGCCAAACAACTTTGCCAAGTCGTACAGGCGCTGGAGCGACGGCATTGCCACCCCACGCTCAATACGCGAGACCGCCTCATTACCAATCCCTAGCTTGGCCGCCACGTGCTCCTGAGTCAGGCTCGCGCGAGTGCGTTGTAGAGCAATCGCCCGCCCGATGCTTGCCGCTAGAGTCTTTTCTGTTGCAGTGGACATATAGCCCTCCTATTCACCCTGAATAGTTGGGCATCAACCGGTTGACATGAAGGACTCAATGAGTTGAAATCCACCCTTAAAGGTTGAATGGCATTAATTTAAGATCACCTCGCTGCGACCGGAGCGGCATGACGGGCTCGCCTTCACCTCATGCCAGTTACCCGCTCAGGCAATCCGCATCGCTACGGTGGCAGCAAGTCAACCCCTCTAAGGATTTAGAGAGGTAATTATTGCTAATAATTCCCGATTACATTAGGCCACTACCGAACAGGGAGGTCACTGTGCACAGAAAAGACTTTAATCCGCAGCACAACTGGCTCTGGGCTTACCGCAAGGCGCGCAGCTATCACGTCTCATCAATACAAGCGTGCTACCGAGCGGTCCGCTTCAGTTTATGGGGCGACACCGGCTTTTTTTCCAGCCACGGCGGGTTTCGCAAATCCCGTATCCGGCGGAGTTAACCTTATATAGCTGCCCAGCCGAATTTGCCTGGACTTGGACGCCCAAATTGAGTCGACAGTGTGTTGTCATCGTGACCTGAACAACACCGCAATTAGAACAGGTGGCACTGAAGTTTCACGGTGAGGAAGAAAAATGAGATTTCAAACAACCTTATTGCGAGCCGCCGAAATAGCCGACCAACTATGGCTGAATGGGGCCAGAGTAAAAGCCAAAAGCATCAATGCGCTTCAACAATTAACCATAGAAACTGACCAAGAGTTTTTAATCCTTGAAAACCAATTGGTAGATGTCGAGTTCGGGGCTTTCAAGGCGGTGACGTTGTATGGCACTAGCCGCAACTTCCAAGCGCAAATGGTTCGCCACATCACGAAGAAGGATATCTCATGAATCTGCTTGAGATGCTTACGAACGGGCTAGATCTATGGCCGTACGGCGATCTGCCCTACGCTACACAAGATGTTGATGGTGAGGTCTGGTTCTCGGAATCTTTACCCATCGCCACTAATGACGGCCTAGGAACCTACTGGAGCGCTTCGGGACTGAGAGTTTGCTCTTCCCCTTACTATCAAAGTGACGGCCCAAATGCCGACGACTATGTCACCGCTGTTATCACAAGAAGCCAGTGGGAAAAGGAACGCAATAGAAAAAAAGAAAAGACACAATTAGCAATGATACCAAGTTATGACTCCACCTTTAAGATACAATCAGAGCATGTAACGCTTGGCGTTATATTGCTCGATAGCCAGCATGGCGTTTTAGGATTCAAGCGGCTGTTCGACGGAAACATACTGTCTGCAAGCTTCTACCGTCGAGAAGTTGTCAAGGCAGTGCTAAATGCCAATGCCTCGGCTGTCATCACAACACATTATCTTTCTAACAGTGACCTCGAACCCGGTGGTACAGATAAAGCGCTGATTAAAGGCCTTAAAACCGCCTTGGAGGCCGTCCATGTGCAACTGCTAGATCACTTGGTGATGGGTGGCGGAGAGTCAGTGAGTTTTGAAGAGAGGGGCTTGTTGTGACACAGCCTTAGCCTGTACAGGATAAACCCTCATGCCCGCCCATACCCGCCATCTTAAATGCCTGTCACTCAGTTAATAGAAAACATCAATTAATCACCGGACGGCGACTTGTAGTTCCGCTGAGAGAAATCGCTGTAATGGGCCGTAGATGAAAAGGTACGGCCCAAGTTCTGTTTATGCGGCTGCATCTCCTTACTTCACCAAATCCATCAAAGCCCCGTACCCATCCACTACCTGGTACTTTACCTGATCCGAGGTAATGTTGGCGAAGAATTTCCGAGCGCAGGCGATTTTGGATTTTTCGATGTCACGTAGCTCAAGCGAGGACATCGAGCCTTTGGTTTCGGCGACGAAGTAAACGTGCTTCACCTTGCCTTCCTGGAAGGCGATGGCCCAGTCGGGGTTGTAGTTGCCAACAGGGGTCGGGATGAAGAAGCTCTTGGGCAGCTTGGCATACACCGCTACCTCGGTGCTGGCATCCAGCTCCTCAACGAATTTGCGCTCGATGTTGGAATCTGTGAATACGTAGTCGTAAACATGGTGCTTGGCTTCGAACGCCTTGCTGAAATCGTCACGCGGTTTCTCGGCAGTGAAGATAGCGGAGCTGTGAGAATCATCTACCGGATCGTAAGCGATGTGTTCAACGATGACCGTAGCCTTCTGCTCGTTGATCAGTGTGCCCGCCTTGGCGATGAAGTCTTCCGGGTTGGTCTTGTACTGACTGAACACGGCCACATTCACGCGCTGGAGGATGGCGGCAATGGTGCTGCGCGTCAGTTGGGTGAGCTCTGCCAGGTTGCCAATCAGATCGTACTTAACGGCAGAGTGAACGGAGTGTGTGTATTTCTCCGTTGAGCTTTCAGTTACTTTGAAGGCTGTACCGCTCTTCATATCATCGAAACTGGCATTCTCCAGCTGAGCGCCACGTTCGATGATGTACTGCATCGGTTTGACGCGTAGCTCGGCATCCAATGCAGTCACACACTTGTCCAGCAGCTCATCGGTTTCAAAGTGAACGGTGTAAGCCGCCTTGCGATTGATCTTGTTCCACAGCGCTTGGAATTCTTTCTTCTCGAAATTCGAGTTCAGCGGGTTCAGCTTGGCATTGCGGTGGTTACCAATCTCCGGCAATTGTGCAGTACTGAATACGCTATCGATCAGCTGGAACACTTGCTCAGCGTAAGGCTGCAGCTCGGCAGGCAGCTCGGCTAGCTGCTCTTCGCGCTTGGCCTCGTGGTAATCCTGGGTGATCTGATCGTTATCGTCTGTGTAGTCGTTCTTCAGCAGGTATTTGTAGATTTGCTTGGCCAGCTGCGGCGTGACTTCAATATCGCCACCAGAGGTCTGCAGAACCTTGCCAGTGAAGTATTTCTCGTCAGCCACTCGTGGTCGCGCCGAGAGCGATTCACTGATGTCTT
This sequence comes from Halopseudomonas pelagia CL-AP6, assembly GCF_000410875.1. GTDB lineage: Bacteria > Pseudomonadota > Gammaproteobacteria > Pseudomonadales > Pseudomonadaceae > Halopseudomonas > Halopseudomonas pelagia. Next base: position 195,961 of record NZ_AROI01000002.1, on the reverse strand, counting down.
TCTGCAGCGCACTGACAAAATCCTTATAGCTTTCGCTTGCCACCACGGTCAGCTCATTGATTTCGTGTACTGTGGCCGGGTTGTCCATACGCTCGCCCAGCTGGTTCACCGACAAGCGCATGCCTCGGCCTACTTCCTGGCGGCGGGAGACGATGTTATCGCTGTGTTTCAGGGCGCAGATGACGAACACGTTGGGGTTGTCCCAGCCTTCACGCAATGCTGAGTGAGAGAAGATAAACCGCACCGGCTCATCGAAGGACAACAGACGCTCCTTATCCTTGAGAATCAGGTCGTAGGCATCGACATCATCGGTCTCGGTTGCCTTTTTGCCCACCTTGGGATCAACCAGGCGTTTGCTCTTCTTATCGATGGAGAAGTAACCGTTGTGCGTCTGGCGCGTCTGAATACCCTTGAGGTAGCGGTTATAGGGCGTGTCCTCCAGCGACAGCACTTCGCTGAGGTAGGTGTTGTATTCCTCCTCGAAAATCTGCGCGTATTCGCCCTGTACCTCGCCGGTATCGTCGTACTGGCGATACTTGGCCACTTCATCAATGAAGAACAGCGACAGCACCTTGATGCCGCGACTGAACAGCATCATTTCTTTCTGGAAGTGCGCTTTGACGGCCTCGCGGATCTGAATGCGGCGCATAGCGGCCTCATCCACATTACCGACGGCATCGCCAGCGACCAGCTCTACGCCATTGGTGAAACTCAGGGTATCGATGCGCGCGTCGATGTCAGCAACGACATAGCCCTTGTACTGATCCAGCCCACCGGACAGGTCGTACAGATTGTCGTTGCGGCCGAGCTTACGCAGTACACGCTTGATGCCGTTGTTCAGCTTGACCTCAATCTCAACCCGCGCCATGGGCGGCTTGTTGGTGGAGACCTCAATATCCTGCAGAAACAGGTAGGCGTTGGTGCCGGTCAGGTTCTTGATCGTGATCCCGCGCACGTTGATCTTCTTCACCAGCTTCTGGTTGTACGCATCCAGCGCATCGAGGCGGTGAATCTTGTTGTACTCAGTTTTGTGGGTTGCCGAGTAGCGCACGATCATCAGCGGGTTGAACTCGCTGAAGGAAGCCAGCGTCTTAGCCCCCTCCATCTTCTGCGGCTCATCGAGAAACAAGATCGGTCGATTGGCTTTGATTACGTCGATTGGGCGGCGTGACTGGAAATCGTCCAGCTCTTCGTAAATTCGGCGATTGTCCTTCCCCGTAGCGTTGAACGCCTGGGTATTGATCACCATTACGTTGATGCCCGCATCCGAGGAAAAGCTTTCCAGGTTATGCAGCTGTTTGGAGTTGTAGACGAAGAAGCGTGCCTTCTTGCCGTAGCTTTCCAGGAAGTGCTCGGCAGTAATCTGCAGGGACTTGTATACGCCCTCACGGATGGCGATGCTCGGCACGACGACGATGAACTTGCCCCAGCCATAGCGCTTGTTCAGTTCAAACATGCTCTTGATGTAGCAATAGGTCTTACCGGTGCCCGTTTCCATCTCGATATCGAGGTTGACCGGGCAGCCGGTTTTGTTGTCCTTTGCCAGTGCAGGAGAAATTGGCAGGTTCTGCCGGCGCTGCACAGCCTGAATATTCTCAAGCAGCTGGGTTGGGCTAAGTGCCAGTTCTGCATTCTTGAAGCCAGCTTCGGTTGGTTCAACAGGGCGCGGCGCGCCATAGAGATCGGCCTGCTGCGGCGTGACGGTCTGTACTGGATTTGCGCCAGGGTCAATACGATAGCTGACTCCTGAGGCTTTTGGCTGGCCAGCAAAACAGTCTACAAAAGCCTCGACGGCATGGGTTTGGTACGGCTGCTGTTTAAATTTCAGTTTCATGCGTCAGTACTCGTATCGTCCGCAGGCAGTTTGGAAGCCTGCTTGGCGATCTTCTTTTCTTCCGACTTCACGCGACGCTCCAGCTTGCGAATGTCTTCTTCAGCGGGCAGCTCTTCGGGTTTGATACCGCGCTGATCCAGCATACCGCGCACACTCAGGTTGTTCTGCACATGCTCTTTGCTGATCGCTGTCTCGCCCTGCAGGTCAGCCTGCTGCACGTTGTGATTGGTCATTTCGGTGGCCAAGTTCTTCGCCGCAATAGTCAGCGTCGGCAGAAAGTCCGCCAGCGGGCGAGACTTGACGATGCCAAAGCGGTCTTTCATAGCCTGGGTGCTTTTGCCACCAAACAGGGCGGCATCGCCCCTTGAACGAATGCGGGCAAAACCTTCGTCATCTACGCCGCGTTCATAGATGTTCTGCGACAGCTCTTTTTCCGACTCACGCAGACGATCCCGCGCTTCGAACCGGGCCTGCAGACGCATCCGGTCTTCAACGAGCTCCTGTTTGCGGGTTTGCAGTGCAAAGTAGCTCTGGGCGAAGGCGATGGGCTGCTTACGCGGGTCGCCGTTCTGCGCGGTCAAGTAGCAGGCATAACGGGTGAGCATAAAATCATCGATTTCACGCTTCGCTCCACTGCCCAAGGTGACCATTTTCGTGACGCCACGAAAATGGTCTGGTACGTCTTGCCCTGTTGCCTCACATGAGGCCATGGCTCGCTGGATGGCAGTGAGAAAATTCTCCCAGCGGGCATACCCCAAAGGCTCCAGCAGATCGCGAGCGAACCAGAACTCGATATTCTCATCCGGTACTCGCTGCACCAGCGCATCCAGACGCTGCTGCAATTGGGTCAATGATTGATTGTCCATGGCGACGGCTCCCTGTCAGTCAAAGCGTCTTGATTTCGGTAGCTGGCGACAGCAGCTTGAACACCTGCTCGACGTTGATCTTCACGCTATCGCTGGCAAAGCCGGCGTCACGGAATACCACACGCAGCGGCTTGTGTCCGGCGAGCCGCTTGACGAAGTCTTCATCAATGCCGGTATCGAAGCAGGCAGCCAAGGCGTCACCGTCGACAAAGAAAACGGTCTTGCCGGCGATGCTTTGCTTGCTGATCGGCAGGGCCAGATCCACGCCCCAGTCCAATAGAACCTGGAACAGCAGGTCTTCGGGGGTACGGTCTTCGCGGATATTCTCTACTTGATCAAAAAGCAGATCTTGGCTGACAGTATCCGGGCTGTAGTAGACCTCCTTCATATTGGAAGAGTCTATTTTAAAGACCCGAAAGCCTACATCCAGCCTATCTATCCCGTCCCGCTCTGCCTCTAGCCCTTTTAGCAATTTCCCTACACGCCGTATTCTCTCTTTACTAATCTCAGAAATTAACTGCACACCATCCCGATACGGCTCAGATTTTTCATTGCATTTCTCTGGAATTTGAACCGCAATAAATTTTCGATTTTTCCCTTCCTTGAGGTTTAGTTCTAAAAGTGCATGAATAGAGGAAGATGAACCGGCAAAAAAATCGAGAAATACATCGCCCTCATCAGTTAGCACAAGAGGAATAAATCTTTGTAAGAACTTAACTGGCTTTGGATTTTCAAATACAGTTTTATATTCAGGGAAAAGCGCTCTGAGGTCGTAGGCTCCAGACCTTCCATCGATTTCGATCACACTCGAAAGCTTTTCTTGATATTCATGAGCGTAAACCTTCAGCTCGATAAGCTTAGTATGATCTTCGCCAAATATTATTTTTCCTTCCGCAAGAAGACCCTTCATCGTTTCTAGTGGAAATCGATAGCCCATTAGAGGCTCAGTACAGGGCTTCCCTGTTTCAGGGTGAATAATGTCATATCGATACCCCTCTTTACCGGGGTTATGCACACCACGGATACCAGCAAAAACCCCGCCTCGGTCGATATACTTGTAGCCATCTAACGGAGAAAGCTGCGACTTGTTAACCTTAAACCACGATGAATACGCTGCCTTAAGATCTTCATCGTCATCATGCATTTCGATTAACTCAAGCCCTTTTCTTACAATCAAATCTTTAACATCAGAAATACTAGATTTCCATACGGGCGAAACCTTTAGTTTATCCTTACAGCAAACAAGAACATACTCATGCTCAATCGCAATAGTGGTTGGATTATTGTCTGTTGCATTCTTCCAAACAATCCTTCCAAGAATATTGGCCTCGCCAAATATTTCCTCACAGATTTTCTGGAGGCTGTCAACCTCATTATCATCAATCGAAACGAATATTACACCATCATCTCTCAGCAGATTTCTAGCCAGCTTAAGCCTTGAGTACATCATTGTAAGCCAGTCAGAATGTCTCCGTCCATTTGCCTCAGGGTTAGCTACAAGTCTTCCGGATGAATCCTTCTGATTAGACCTCTCAAGATATTCCTGAATATTCTCAGAAAAATTATCGGCGTATATGAAATCGCTTTTTGTATTATACGGCGGATCGATATATATCAGTTTAATTGAGGCTAAGTAGGACTCTTGAAGAAGCTTAAGAGCCTCAAGATTATCGCCCTCAACAAAAATATTTCCCGCCGTCCAAAAATCAACACTTTCATTTATGTAAGGCCTTAGTGTCTTTGCAATCGGCGCATTGGCAGCCAGCAATGCTTCACGTTTTCCCGGCCAATTAAGCTGATAACGCTCTTGCGGCCCCTCAACAATGGACGAAGACAGCTCCTGTCGTAGCAGATCGAAGTCGACAGCCTTTTTCAGTTCGCCTTGGGCATCCCGCGCTTCGGTAATGCAATTGGGGAACAGTTTGGCCAGCTTGGCGATATTGGCCTCGGTCAGGTTGGGGGAGTGCATTTTCAGCTTGTCCATGGGACTTCCTGTATCTCTTAACTGTTTGGCGCGAACCGAGGTTTAGGCGCTCAGGTCGGCGATTTCATTTTGGATTTCCCGCAGCTGGGCGTTGAGCGCCACCTTGCGGTTGAATTGTTTTTCTTTGTGCAGGCGCGCATCCAGCTTGGCGTGCTCACTGTGCAGGCTACGCAAACGGTTTAGCCGCTCCAGTTGCTCGGGCAGGCTCTCGCCCGGCCTAGCCGGACTGGGTAACAAGCTGCGCAGCAGTTGTTCGTAGAGCCCCTGCAGATCCAGCGCCACCGGCAGCGGCTGGCGCGGGATGTCGGCTGGCAACCAGTTGCCGGCAAAGTAGCCATCGATCACCCACTTGCTGGCATCAGCTTCACTTGGGCGCTTAAAGGCCGCCACCATGCGGGTGCGCTGCTGGTGATGCAATTGAAAGATGATCGGATGCGGGATGGCGCGATCGATTGCACGCAACACGTCCTCATCCAGCTCGGCGGCTTTAAGCGTGACGTCGAACACCTGGATTTCCGCTACGCCGCCGCGTGCTGGCAGGTTGATGGTTTCCGGTCCCAGCTTGAATGCCCAAGTTATCTGCTCGACCTGGCCGACGAACTTATCGCGCAACGCTGAATTCACTGGGCCGTGCTCGTAGATTTTGCTTTTGGGCACCACACGAGCAACACGAGCCTGCGCAGGAAAGCTGAACAGCGCAGGCACATTATCCCCAGAACTCATGTCACACCCTGAATAACGACAAAGGCAATCAGCTCGAAGTCGTCGAGCCCAGAGATGGTATCAACCAAAGCCGTAGTGCTACCACCGCTGAACAGACTGTCGATGTCTTTCTCTTCTTTGACCTCGATCATCGAGCGAATGGCCTTATCAAGGAGGTCGGAGTAGACGCGCATATTGCGCCCGTCGTCGGTGGCTTGATTGAACCGCTGGTAGGCCTCAGGTATCGGCTGGCTATGGCCCTTGCAAGCGCTACGGGTTAGATCCAGCAGACGCTTGGCTTCGGTTTGATCGCTGATGATCTGCCCTTCCAGGCTGATGTAGATCAGGTAGAAGGGATGCAGGCGATTCTGTTTATTGAAGCTGGAGCCCTTATTGCGATTACGCAGGGTGAAAATCACCCCAGGCAGCAGGCCAAGCTCTTGCCGTGCGGGCACAACGGCGTGCATACCGTTGGGAACATGCTCAAGGCTGCCATTGGTTTTGATGTGGTTGAGCAAATCCATACGGAAGTCGTTGAGGCCAAGATCGGTGATGGAGACGCCGGTCTTGATGTCTTCCATTTCGATCACGTCATCTTGTAGGCGCCGTAATTGCTCTTTGCGGTAGGCCACGTCATTGGCCTGGGCATTGAGCACGTTGTCATCGCCAGTGGCTGTGACGTCGGCGATCATCATGCGGTTCTCAACCCGCTCCTTGAGATTGATGTACTCATCGAGGCTGATGTCCGGCCAGTAGTTGACCAGCTGAATGCTGGCATTCTGCGAGCCAATTCGATCCACCCGTCCAAAACGCTGGATGATGCGCACCGGGTTCCAATGGATGTCGTAGTTGATCAGGTAGTCACAATCCTGCAGGTTCTGGCCTTCGGAGATGCAATCGGTGCCGATCAGAATGTCGATCTCGCGTGGCTCATCCGGGTAGATGGCCGCCTTCTCTTTGGAGCGTGGTGAAAACAGCGTGAGTAGCCCCTGAAAGTCATAGGTCTGCCGGCTGCCCTGCATATTGCCCAAAGTGGATTTGGGCGCATCACTCCCAGTGACCTTGCCGGAATGTACCTGATGAGTGCGTAGCAAATACTCGGCCAGGTTGTCATAGAGGTAATTGGCGGTATCAGAGTAGGCCGTGAAGATCAGCACCTTGCGATTGCCGGGGTTAATCGGCGAGCTCAACTTACTGGTGATCTGGGTTTTAAGGTGTTGCAGCTTGGCATCATCGGCCGGCGTGACCTTGGCCATTTCGGCCAACAACTCTTCGATGAAGACCAGGTCACCCTGCAAGTCTTGCTCCCAGGACGGCACGTCCATGTCTTCCAGGCTGATCTGGATTTTCTTGCCGATGCTTATGTCATCCGGCTGGGGCAGGTTGTCATCGTCAAAATCCACATCCTCGAACGCCGCAGTGACGTCAGCAAAGCCGCTGGCTCCGCCTGTTTTTTTGAAGGTCGCAATTTTGTCTAGCGCATTGCGGTGAGTCGCCTGCAGGTTTTTAAGGGTCAGACGGAAGGATTCGACCGAACTTTCCAAGCGTTTGAGCAGGTTGGTGGTCATCAGCGCTTGCAGGCTTCTTTCGCGGTCGACCTGTTTGAGCTTGCCTTTGCCGCCCTCTACTTCGGTGTCGTACATTTCCTCGTACTTCTTCATCCGGCTGGGCAGGATGTAGCTGACCGGGGCATACACGGCAAGCTTGAGTAACGAGAGCTGGTTGAAGATATCGTTAAAACCGATGACATCATCACGATGGGTCAACGGGCTATGAAAGGACAGCGGCTTACGGCGCTCCGGAAAGCTGCCAATATCTGCAGTGTCGTAAAAGGTCTCGATATGCCGGCGTGAGCGGGCAATGGTCACGCTGTCGAGCAGCTCGAAGAAGTCAAAGTCCAAGGTGTTGAGGATTGCTGCAGCGGTACGTTTTTCTGGCGGTAAATTTGACCACGCATTGAACGCCGCCTGAGCGCGGCGAAATATGCCGTCGATGTCTTTTTCAGTGCGCAGCTTGTCGTTGAGGTTGTCGCTGTCGCCTTCGTAAGCCAAGGCCAGCTGGTTACGCAAATCGCTGAAGCGGTTGTTGACCGGGGTTGCTGAAAGCATCAACACTTTTGTCTTCACCCCCTGACGAATCACCTGATTCATCAGCCGCTGGTAGCGAGTCTCCTTGTCTTTGTACACGTCGTTGTTACGGAAGTTATGCGACTCGTCGATAACCACCAGGTCGTAGTTGCCCCAGTTGACCCGATCCAGCGGAATGCCCAGCGACTCGCCCCGGGTGCGGCTCAGGTCGGTATGGCAGAGCACATCGTAATTGAAGCGATCCTTCGCGAAAATGTTGGTCTTGAGGTTGCGGTTGTAGTTCAGCCAGTTGTCGGCGAGCTTCTTAGGGCAGAGCACCAAGACGGATTTGTTGCGCAGCTCGTAATACTTGACCACCGCCAGCGCGGTGAAGGTTTTCCCTAGCCCCACGCTATCAGCGAGAATGCAGCCGTTGTAGGTCTCAAGTTTGTTGATCAGGCCGGTGGCCGCGTCACGCTGGAAGTTGAACAGCTTCTGCCAGATTAGGCTGTCCTGGTAGCCGGTGCGGTCATTGGGCAGCACGTCCTCGTTCACATCTTCCAAGAACTCGCGGAAGATGTTGTAGAGCATCAGAAAGTAGATTCGCTCCGGGGCATTCTCCCGATAGACCGAGGCAATGTGCTCGCAGAGCCTGTCGGTCACATCTTCTAGCTTCTCCGGGTCGCTCCAGATCTGATCGAACAGATTAAGGAACATGCCGGTATGGGCGGGCTCATCGAAACGGGTCACGATGTTCGAGAGCGCGTTGCCTTTCTGGTAACCAAGGTCGACAGCGGTAAACCCCTGGACGGGCATAAAGACAGCGTCACCCGCCGTCGCGCGCGTACCGATAAAGGGCTGCATCGGAGCCTGCCCACGATTGGAACGGAAGGTGGCTTTGCGGCGTATCCAGTCAGCGCATTCTCTGGCGATGGCCTTCTGCGTGAGCTGATTCTTCAGCTGGATCTCAAATTCACTACCGGTCAGGCTCCGCTCGCGCTCAGCCTTGGGAATATGGAACTCGCGCTGCTCTTTCTTGATCTTGTCGCTGGCTTCGTTAGGCACGAAGGTCGGAGAGGTGAAGATAAATTCCAGAGAGTCGATACTCTCCAGTTCCTTCTTCAATGCCACGTAGGCGTAGATCGAAAAGCACGAAGCGGCGATCTTCAGCTTCGAGCCCGGCTTGAGCGTTCCTTTGAGGTTCTCACCAAGCAGGGTGTTGATGTTGTCGATCAGTTCCATTCTACGGCGTCCCTATCTACGACTTGACTTCCATTATTGCGTAGCCTGCCTTGAATATCACGGTTTACTCACCTGTGAAACCAACTCAACGGCACAAAGCAACCAGTCGTAGAGACCGCACGGGCGCTCTTAAATCAGCTTGCGTCCCATCCTGATACAGAACCGGGATCGTTAGGCACGATGCTCCAGATACTCACTGAGCGCACGGCGTGTCAGGTCATTCAATGTGATGCTTTGCTGAGTGGCTGCCACGCTGGCCGCCAGGTGTAGATCATGGCCCACCCGGACATTGAACGAGCCTTTGCAAGGAGTCTCAGGTGCCTGCTCCTGCTCTGCACAGGTAGCCAGGTAATCATCGACTGCATCCCGAAATGCCTGTTCCAGTTCAGCAACCGTCTCCCCTTCATAGCTCACCAGTGCACGGATGAATTGAAGCTTCCCATACAGGCAGTTGTCCTCAGGACTGGCCTCTATGGAGCCGTAATAGCCTTGGTGTTTCAGTAGCGTGCTCATCAGATCAACCCTCCCGCCTTCAGGTGCTCTATCACTTGGCGCTTGACGTAAGCTTTCAGTTCATTGCCGAGGTGCGGTCGGTGCAGGTTGATCATCGCGTGCGGATTTCCATTGTCAAACTTTACGCGACTGCCCTGCCCTTCCAACTGCCGATACCCCATGCCATTCAGTAGCGTCGTCAGCTCTTGCCACGTGAACCCGGACTGCCTGCTCAACAGCTTGGCCAGTAATTTCTCTTGTCGCGACATGGCGCCCCTCAATGCAACTAATTCTAGTCGCAAATCATTCTAATGTCTAACAGCCTAATCCGTAAGTCGAATACGGCTTACGTGTAACCAGGCGAGCTCACCAAGCCGCTAACCTCTGCTGGTACCGAACCCCCAATGCCCGCTCCCGTAAGACTTGGTCGCTGCTTTGCACAGGTAACTGGTACGGTAAAACAACTCAGGCAACCGATCTGGCTTACCGGCCTTCACCTTCAGATCAACCCGATACATAGGGTTATCCGGAATATGTACCAGATATCGTACATGCTCCACGGGCAAACCCAGCGCACTGGCCCACGCCTCTTGCATACGACTGATCATGTTGTCGGCAGTCGAGTCCAGCTTCCCCAGCGTGTAGAAAGCATCCCGGTTGAGCAGGATGAGCAAGTGGTAGTGCGGTCGCTCCCTTTGCCCTACCTCTCGTGCCCAGACGTAACGTACCCGACTGTCATGTGCACCTTTCTCGTTGTGCTCAAAAGCCTTGAGCCGGTTTTGTCGGATTTTCGCCTTGAAGGAATCAATGAACCTGCTGATGACCACGTTGCTGTCAGTATGCACAGGTAGGTCGGCACCTGCTGGTAAGCGTAGGTCGACTCTGAAAGCCAATAGTCGCGGGTACTCATCCAGAGCCAGCTCGATGGTACGTTTCAGGCGTGAGAGATATTGTTCGATGAAAGGACCTTTATCAACCATCACTGATAGGCCTTCAAAGCTGTTGTCGTAATGCAAACGGAGATTGGTGTTATGGGGATGTCGTATCATGGTTACTACTCCTTGGCTAGGTTCATAACCTGTGTCCAATGAGTATTTTTTAACCATTACCTCGTAGTGGTCTGTCTATCTTGCTATTCAGGCTTGATGAGATAGCTTGGTCTCTAGCCTTATGGGTTCATGTGTACTTGTAGCTTATTGACTCCTTGCTGGCTGTATCCCTGCATTGTGATACATGCTTCATGTACCTGGTTCCTAACCCTACGGGTGATAACCCTAAGGCATAATACCCGCACCGAAAACGAGTTCCCCCGGAGCACACGAAAATCAACTCGGATTCTCCAGCCACGCCTGCATATTTACTCTGCGCATAACTCTGGAAAAAAAACACTGCCGTTAATCCGGCATAAATGCCATGACCAGCCACAACTGATCATGGCATTGATAGCTGGTTCTGGATGGTTAGCCCGTGGCGGCCTGTCGGGATGGAACGCACTAAGCGAGATCGCGCTCCTCGATTCTTGCCAGAATCCAATCGTGGATCTCACTTTCTACCCAGCCGACACACTGGCCTCCCAGCGAGACGGGTTTCGGAAACGCGCGCTCCCCGATGTACTTATAGATGGTTGACCGTGCCAGGCCAGTTGAATTCATGACTTCTTTCAGGCGGATGATCCTCATGAGCTGTCTCCTCTGTTGGCTCAGAGGATTGGCGGGAGCGGTAAAAAATCACTGATCTCGACCACTACGCACCTACTCGCCCGGAACATTCAAACGAATACACCTCGCTTCGCCCAAACCGCCCGCCACCACAACAGGCATACACAACTGTCCATCCGGAAGCGTTGATACTGGCAGCAATTGCACCTTGCCAACGCTCAGATCCGATAATGTCGGTTCCTGTAACCAACGCTTCACCAGACAAGCCTGTTCTATGCAGCTAAATACGAGCCCCTCGTAGATGATCTTCTCTAGATTCAATGGAGCATTCTTTGCCTGCAGCACCTCATCAGGAACTCGAAGAATGCCCCGAACCCTGCGCTCCAGCCCGCATTTTTCGGCATGCTTGTCATAAAAGCTCTGCGCACCATCTAGGTCCTCCCAATAAGTGCTGAGGATGTATGACACCTCGCCCATCAGTTCCGATACCAAAACTGCGCGAACCTCACCACGCCGTATGACAGGCATCCATGGCCACTTCTGTCTTGCGATTGGCTCAAGTACTCGCCCCCACACATCGAAGTCGGAATAAAACTCCAGGCGCAACAAATTTCTTCGCATCACATCAAGCGAGGTGGGCATATCAAGGTAGTAAGTCGAAGCGGCTTTGGACTCTGCAAACCACTTACTTGATGTGCCCGGCACATGCCCCAAGAGGACTCCAGAACTAACTAGTTGCTTGGCATTGAGTCTGACCTGCGCAGCTCCTATACCAGTAAGATCGTACAGCTTTTCCCCTCTCAGCCCTCGTACAACACCTAGTTCGTCCGAGTGGCACACGAGAACAGCAGTGAAGAGGCGCAACCGTATACTGCCTCCATCCCCTTTAACTCGCCTGGGAGGACTTTTATAACCAACCCCAGCTGAGTCCATTGCTTCGTCATCGCTAACGGTCTTTCTGAAAAGCTCCACCTCCCCTGTGAGCACACGCTTGGCCAGATCAGCCTGACCTGGCCAATACTCGGAATTTTGCCTGGATCCGAGTTCATCAAGTAGCTCCGAGGCAATGGCGTATCGACGCGCGGGCTTACCTTTTCCCTCCCATCGCGCCGGAAACTCAGCCCTCAAAAGCTCATGTTTGTCGATCAGTGCAGTCAAGTTCTTTGCCACAACCCTGGGCGAAATATGCAGTGCTTTCGCCATTTCCTTAACCGTTAGCTCAGCTGAAGCGTGGCCATAGCAGGCTGCGAATGAGGCGATAAGATACTTCTCATCCGGCCCTAGCTGAGGGAAATTCTTACGCAATAGCGTACACAGCATGGCAACCCTTCCCCCTTAAAATTCTATATTAACACCTGTCTTTTATGATTTTATATAATAATCATCAGGCATAACGCTATCGATGGCGCTATGAGTGACGAGTTTGGCTAGGTTGTAGGTTAGACTTACGGAGCGGCTTGGCAGCATTGATAGAAGGAGCGGTGGGCGATGGCACGAAGACGAACCCCGGGGCTGGAATGGTTGGACGAAAACGACAGGTCTCAACGTATCTGGGCAGTGCATCACTTAATCGCGAAGGGAATCAGAACGAATAGAACCCGACCAGAAGAAAACACCCACCAAGACATGCTTGAGATCGGCTATGAATTCGAACGAGAAATTCAGGCGCGAACCGATAAGGGCGCACGCTACAAACTGATATTGCGAGACATGCGAGACGCATGGAGGCAGCGGCGCTACCACAACAGAACGGATGGGCGACAGATCTGCAAGTTCAAAATCCGGACAACGACAAAAGAGCTATTAGCTGAACTCGCTCAGAAAAAAGGAATCAGCGAAGGAGACTTTCTGGATGAAATAATTGAACGATCTTACACTGCAATGCAGCGCAGAACTTCGAAAGATACTGATGCCTCACCGCTGAAGCCTGATCTAGAAAAGCGGCCAGGGCTGTTTGAAGTTTATAATTTCTTAAACCCTGAAGACCCGGCCACAAGCATCTCTGATTTAAAAATAAAAACAGGGAAAATCCCAGCCATAAACCATTATCGAAGAGTCGACAGCCAAACAACCCTCTTGCTCAAAACAGAAAACACCAAAAACTTTTACAACGATAACAGTGAAACGACAGCACAAGAGGAATCAGGGTCTTTAGAACTGCCTAATGATTCACCCACAACTGATGATCACAATGACCGTGGGGGTCAGCGTAATGAGCAGGAAGATAGCAGTGATCAAACTAGTGCTGAGAGCGGAGCAGTAGTCAAAATTGGTATTAGCGATACGATTATGGGATACATGAGCACCCAAACAAGGGTAAAACCAAACAACCGAAAGTAACCTATTGAGATCGCCCGCCCGCCCAGCGTACCGAGGTAGCATGGAGCGCACTCGGAGAACAGCCCAAACAACAATGTGACACCGCTTCACTCTAAGCCCATGCGAGGCTTGCAAGATAGTCGTCACCTTTTACACCAGGCCTCCGCTAGCCAAAGGTCAAATTGAACCCTCAAAGCCAAGCGGCGAGTAAAGTGGTGGGTACATTAATAAATAAATGCACGTACGAAACACAAGTGTATGATTTTTAACTATATTTTATTGTCGATCAACATTCAGGTGCAGAACATCGAATAATCCGGCTCCCTGTTCGCCTGAGCTTTACCGCCAAGCCGAGCCGGGAACCCGGCTCAGCCGTGGGGCTGGCCGATTAAATCGCGCAACAATGCGACATCGTCATCCAGCACCATGACCGCCTCAGCACGCTGGAAAGCCACCCGGGCATGCCGCTCAGCCACTGGGCGGAACTGGCCGCCGCGCTCCGCCAGCGCCTGAAACGCTTTTTGCAGGCGTATCTGCACCTCGATCAGAGCGGCACCATCGCGGGCGATGGGCGTGAATATGTCTTCGAACAGCTCTTCGAGGCGCAGCGCCGGAACCCACACGTGCGGACAACTGGCTTCCTTACCCTGAAGAATCTGCGCATCCGCTGGCCAACCGGACAGAATACGCACCGCCCGGCCGATCACATCGATGGCCGTGCCAGGGTCATTCATAGATGGTGACAGGGCGCGGGAAGCGATCTCGGCCAGCACCGCCAGCCCAAATCGCGGGTCCTGATCGAACGAGCGCTCCTTGCCCACGGTAAAGGCCGCACGCAGGCTTGCCTGCGGAACCTCATCAGCGCCGCCCGCAGCGCTGCATGAAAACCAGGCCAGCGGGCGTGCGCCATGCACAAAGCTGCCCGGCAAACTGCTCACATACACTTGCAGACCATGTTCCTGAGCGTATTCCGAGAGTTCTTCCACATCCAGATGCTGTACGTAGCCGATGCTATCGGCGTAGAGCGGGGTAAAGCCCTCTGGGAGCTGGCCATCCAGCCAAGGATGAGCGCCAATGCAGGGACTCTCGACGCGGTCGTTCAAAGCCTTGGTCGTCGCCTGTTCGACCCGGTCGGTAGTATCGCCAACCCGACCAAAGAGTGACAGATGGTCGATCCAGCGCAACATGGTAATCACGATGATCACAATCACCAATAGCGTGAAAGCGAACAGCACGATGCGACCGCGTTCGCCGTAAATCTCCGTGCTGAGGGCAATAATGCCGACCAGACTGAACAGAAAAGAGCCGAGAAAGGTGGCCAATACGTTCTGCGTGGTAGTGTCCTGCATCAGCAGGCGAATGGCGCGCGGCGTCACACTGGTCGTAGCCGCCGCATAGGCAGACACCATCACGGTTAGCGAGAAGGTCGTCACCGTGAGCATACTGGACGCCAGTATATTGAGGATGGTTTCTACTGAATCCGCCCCGATACTCACCGGCAAGCCTTCGGGCATGACCCTTTCAGCGGCGGCCGCCAGCAACGCAGCGACCATCGCCAATAACGCGAACAGCGAGGCGCGTACCCAAAGCATTCGCGTCAGTTGTGCCAGCACCCATTGCCATTTCGATATCATGCATTACTCCGAAAAAAGGACGGCGCAAGCGCCTTGCCTCGCTAGAATAGCGGCAAGTAAGCCTACGTACAGTGCTGAGTCATGACGCGAGGGCGCAATCCCCCTATAATCGACCGGATTATTCATGCCCTCGACTCGCAGGACACCCCTCTGATGACCCAAGCCACTGGCACCCTGTATATCGTTTCTGCGCCCTCGGGCGCAGGCAAAACCAGCCTGGTAAAGGCGCTGATCGATCAGCTCGACAGTCTAAGGGTATCCGTCTCGCACACCACCAGAGCGATGCGTCCCGGCGAACTGGATGGCGTTAACTACCATTTTGTCAGCCGCCAAGCATTCCTCGATCAAGTACAACAGGGCGACTTTCTCGAGCATGCCGAAGTCTTTGGCAACCTCTATGGCACTTCGCAGAGCGCTGTGGAACGAACCCTTGCGCAAGGCCACGACCTGATTCTGGAGATCGACTGGCAAGGCGCGCAACAAGTACGCCACGCGCTGCCTCAGGCACGCTCGATTTTCATTCTGCCGCCGTCACGAGAAGCACTGCGTGACCGCCTGACCAACCGCGGTACCGACGATGACGGCGTGATCGACAAGCGTATGTCGCTGGCCCGGGACGAGATCAGCCACTACGTGGAGTATGACTTCCTGGTCATCAATGACGATTTCACTACCGCACTGGATGATCTCAAGGCCATTTTGCGCAGTCACCGGCTCAGCCAGAGCTGCCAGCAGGAGCGCTATCAAGGCATGTTGGCCGCGCTCTTGTCAGACTAGGGCGCGATTCAGTACACTACACGGTCCGGCGACCCGTTCTGGGCGCGTCGAGTTACGATTTTAAAGCCGTTCCGGAGTACACCCATGGCCCGCGTTACCGTTGAAGACTGCCTGGAAAATGTAGAAAACCGTTTTGAGCTGGTTATGCTGGCCACCAAACGCTCGCGTCAGTTGGCCACCGGCGGCAAAGAGCCGAAGGTCGCCTGGGAAAATGACAAGCCCACCGTAGTCGCCCTGCGTGAAATCGCTGGCGGCTTGATTTCCAACGAGATTTTGGCACAGGAAGCCATTCAGGATCAGCAGGAACCGCTGTACTCGATGGAATCAGATCTGGACGAGTAATCGCCTTGCGCAGGTCGGTGACAGGCCACCCACGGGTGCCAAGCACTGGCGCCGAAGCCTACGCATGCGTGGCCGGGCAGACGTCCGGTATAGAAGCTTTCGCCGAACGGCTCGACCGTTATCTTGAGCCGGACCAGGTCAACCTGGTCCGGCGTGCGTACTTCTATGCCGAGCAAGCCCATGATGGCCAGACCCGGCGCAGTGGCGAACCCTATGTCACTCACCCCCTCGCAGTAGCCCATATTCTTGCTGATATGCATATGGACCATCAAAGCCTGATGGCCGCCATGCTGCATGATGTGATTGAAGATACCGGCATCCCCAAGGATGCGCTGGTCACGCAGTTTGGTGACATCGTGGCCGAGCTGGTCGATGGCGTCAGCAAGCTGACGCAGATGACCTTCGAGACCAAGGCCGAGGCGCAGGCCGAAAATTTCCAGAAAATGGCCCTGGCCATGGCGCGCGATATTCGCGTGATTCTGGTCAAGCTGGCTGACCGCCTGCACAACATGCGCACTCTGGGCGCACTGGCACCGGAAAAACGCCGGCGCATTGCCAAGGAAACTCTGGAGATCTACGCGCCGATCGCCAACCGTCTGGGTATGCACAGCCTGAGTACCGAGTTTGAGGACCTGGGCTTCAAGGCCATGTATCCGATGCGCTCGAATATGATCGACCGCGCCGTACGCAGAGCCCGAGGCAACCGCAAGGAGCTACTAAACAAGATTCTCGAGTCACTGCAGAGCTGCCTCGAGCGCGAAGGCATGCCGGGCAAGGTGATGGGCCGCGAGAAGCATCTGTTCGGTATTTATCAGAAGATGCGCGGCAAGCGAAAAGCGTTCAACGAGATCATGGATGTGTATGCCTTCCGGATTATCGTCGACAAGCCAGATACTTGCTACCGCGTGCTAGGCGCAGTTCACAGTCTGTACAAACCTTTCCCTGGCCGCTTCAAGGATTACATCGCAATCCCCAAGGCCAACGGTTACCAGTCTTTGCATACCACCCTGTTCGGCCTGCACGGCGTGCCCATCGAAATCCAGATCCGTACCGAAGAAATGGAAGACATGGCCAACAACGGCATCGCCGCGCACTGGGTCTACAAATCCAAAGACGATGTAATCAACGGCCACCATGCACGCACCCGCCAGTGGCTCAAGGGCGTGATGGAACTGCAGCAAAATGCCGGCAACTCGCTGGAATTTATCGAGAATGTGAAGATCGACCTGTTCCCCGACGAGGTCTACATCTTCACTCCGAAAGGCCGCATCATGGAGCTGCCCAAGGGCTCAACGCCAGTCGACTTTGCCTATGCGGTGCATACTGATGTGGGCAACAGCTGCATTGCCTGCCGCGTGAACCGCCGCCTGGCGCCGCTCTCGGAGCCGTTGCAGAGCGGTCAGACGGTTGAAGTCATCACCGCTCCCGGTGCCCGTCCGAACCCAGCCTGGTTAAGCTTCGTGATCACTGGCAAGGCGCGCAGCAATATTCGCCATTTCCTCAAGCATCAGCGGCATTCCGAATCCATCGCCCTGGGTGAGCGGCTGCTCGACAAGGTGCTGGCCAGCTTTGATACTACCCTGGCCGATGTGCCGGCAGATAATATCCAGCAAGTGCTCAAAGACTGCGACTTGGAGTTGATGGAAGATCTATTGGCGGATATCGGCCTGGGGAACCGTATGGCCTATGTAGTAGCACGCCGCCTGCTGGCCAACTCCAGCATGATCGAATCAGACCCCGAGACCTCCACCGTCAACACACCTATCGACGCCGATATGCGTGAACTGCCCCTGGCAATCCGCGGCACCGAAGGTCTGGTGGTCAGTTTTGCGCGCTGCTGCAACCCAATCCCGGGAGATCCGATTATTGGCTATCTATCCTCCGGCAAGGGTATGGTTATCCACCAGGAGAACTGCAACAAACTGGCCGATAACCGCCACAGCAATGAAAAGACCCTGCATCTGACCTGGGACAAGAATGTTAGCGGCGAATTTACCGTCGAACTGCAGGTTGAGCTGGAAAATGAGCGCGGTATTATTGCTCAACTGGCTGCCGGCATCACCATGGCCGACGCCAGCATCGACAAGATCAGCGTCGATGAACGCGATGGCCGTATCAGCGTGGTGCAACTGGTAGTGCGTGTCCGCGACCGTCTGCATCTATCCCAACTGATCAAGCGTATCCGTGCCTTGAAAGGCGTGATGCGCATTACCCGCCTGAAAAACTGACTACACCTGGAGTTTCAATGAACAAGCAAGTGATCACCAGCGACCGGGCACCGGCCGCCATCGGACCCTATTCCCAGGCCATCAAAGTTGGCAATACCGTGTACCTGTCCGGGCAGATTCCGCTCGATCCGGCCAGCATGGAAGTCGTCGAAGGCATGGAAAAGCAGATTTGCCAGGTTTTCGACAACCTGAGCGCCGTCGCAGAAGCCGCCGGCGGCACGCTGCAAGACATCGTCAAGCTGAATATCTTCCTGACGGATCTGGGTCACTTTGCGCTGGTCAACGACGTCATGACGCGTTATTTCCAGCAGCCCTACCCCGCTCGCGCAGCCATCGGCGTGGCGGCATTGCCCAAAGGCGTGCCGGTAGAGATGGATGCGGTGATGGTGGTCGGCTAAGCAGTTGGTGAGCAATTGCTAAGTTGAGGCCCCGGTTAACCGGGGCCTCTAAACGCTTCAGCCTTCTAGCGTGGCGTCCAGCGTGATGTCTGCCTTGAGCAGCTTGGATATCGGACAACCGCTCTTGGCCTTACCCGCTATCTCTTCGAACTTGGCCTGATCGATGCCTGGAATGCGTGCGCGCATCTGCAGATGCACCGCAGTGACGGCAAAACCATCACTCTGCTTCTCTAGCGTCACCGTGGCTTTGGTGTCGATACTGTCCGGGGTGAAGCTCTCCTCGCCCAGCAGCATAGAAAACGCCATCGAGAAGCAGCCTGCATGAGCCGCGCCGATCAGCTCTTCCGGATTGGTACCGGGAGCATCCTCGAAACGCGTGTTGAAGCCGTACGGATTGTCTTTCAGAGCGCCGCTCTGAGTCGACACTGTGCCTTTGCCGTTCTTAAGATCGCCTTGCCAATGGGCTGATGCAGTCTTCTTCATGACGTGTCCTCTGTTCAGGTTGCCAGATGGAAGCCGGCCTGATGGCCGGCTTCCCAGTCTTGTTGGGACAACATAAAACCGCGTTCGGTCCATCTGCCTGGCATCGCACTACACAACATCTGCGTCAGCCGTCATTCAGCCTTCAGCATCGCCGCGTAGCCCTCGCGGAAGCTCGGGTATTGCGGCTCCCACCCAGACTCCCTCGCTAGCGCGTTGCTGCAGCGTTTACTGCCAACCCGGCCACTCGTCGCGCCCTCGGCCAACAAACTTACGCCCAACTGAGCGGCCAGCCAACTAGCCACCTCGTACATGCTCGCTGGCTCATCGTCGACACCCAGATAACAGGGCGCCAGCAGTTCGTCCTCTTCCACCTGCAACAGCAGATGTTCAAGCAGCGCCGCCGCGTCGTCGCGGTGGATACGATTGCTGTACTGCACCGGCTCCTCCGGCATACACAGCCCACTGCGGACCTGCTCGATCAGCCGCGTACGACCCGGCCCATAGATACCCGCAAGACGCACCACGCTGGCCGGTACGCCGCTGCGCAGCGCTACGTCTTCCGCACGAATCAGCGCCTGTGCAGTGTCGCTGTCCGCCAGGGCCGGGCTATTTTCCGTAACCCACTCGCCCTGGCTTTGGGCATAGACGCCAGTGCTGGACACCTGCAGCAGGTAGCCGAGCTGCTTGCGCCCATCACCCAACCAGCCCAATACCCGTTGCAAGCCCTCGACATACAGCTGTTGATAAAGCCCCGCGTCGCGATTACCGGCGGCCGGGCAATAAATCAGGTAATCGACCCGCGCTGGCCAGTCAGCCGGTTTCTCATCCTTTAACAGGTCCGCTGCCAACGGCGTAATGCCTGCGGGCAATGCCGAAGGGTCGCGACGCAAGCCGGTAACCTGCCAACCCCGTTGAGCCAGGCGCAAACCCAAGGCCGTTCCTAGATCACCGCAACCCGCAATAAGTACTTGTTTCATTGTTTTCCTCTATCGATCAACCCGCTATGCTTAGGGTCATTGAATATGAGAGCAGTATACGCCATGACTCTGACCGAACTGCGTTACATAGTGACCCTCGCCCAGGAGCAACATTTCGGCCACGCGGCAGAACGCTGCCACGTGTCGCAGCCCACCCTGAGCGTCGGGGTCAAGAAGCTTGAGGACGAGCTGGGCGTGATGATTTTTGAACGCAGCAAGAGCGCGGTCAGGGTTACGCCAATCGGCGAGCGCATTGTCGCCCAGGCGCAGAAGGTGCTTGAGGAGTCGATGACCATTCGCGAGCTGGCCAGCGCTGGCAAAAACCAGCTGTCTGCACCGCTCAAAGTCGGTGCCATTTATACCATTGGTCCGTATATGTTCCCGCACCTGGTGCCACAGCTGCACAACGTGGCACCGGAAATGCCGCTGTATATCGAAGAGAACTTTACTCACGTACTGCGCGACAAACTGCGCAACGGCGATCTGGACGCGATCATCATCGCTCTGCCCTTCAATGAGCCGGATGTATTGACCAAGACCCTGTACGACGAACCCTTCAGCCTGCTGATCCCGGCCGACCATCCTTGGGCGGTCAGAGACAATATCAGTCTTGAGGAGCTCGACGACAACAAACTGTTATTGCTCGGCGAAGGGCACTGTTTCCGCGATCAGGTGCTGGAAGCTTGCCCCAGCCTGCGCAAGAAAGACGAACAGTCACGGCAAACTACCATCGAGTCCAGTTCGCTGGAAACCATCCGCCACATGGTCGCCTCTGGTATCGGTATGACGGTGCTGCCGATGTCGGCGGCCGATGACCGCTATTACAGCTCTGAACTGCTGGTCACCAAGCAGTTCAAAACCCCGGCCCCCTACCGCACCGTCGCCATCGCCTGGCGCGCCAGCTTCCCTCGGCCCAAGGCCATCGAGATCCTCAGTGACTCGATCCGGCTGTGTTCGGTCGGCCAACCCAAGGGCCGTAAATAAGCCCATGCCCGCCGTGCAGCACATCACGTCACTGACGGCGCTCAAGGGCATCGGCCCGGCCCTGGCGGAAAAGCTCACCAAGCTGGGCCTGAGTTCAGTACAAGACATTCTGTTCCATCTGCCGCTGCGCTATCAGGACCGCACGCGCGTCATGCCGATAGGCGCCTTACGGCCCGGCATGGACGCGGTTGTTGAGGGTGTGGTGCAAGGCGCCGATGTGGTCATGGGCCGGCGTAAAAGCCTGCTGTGCCGCATTCAGGACGGCAGCGGCACCCTGAGCTTACGCTTTTACTATTTTTCCGGGGCACTGAAATCCAACCTGCAGCGCGGTAGCCACTGGCGCTGTTACGGCGAGGTCAGACCGGGCGCTTCCGGGCTGGAAATTTATCATCCCGAGCTGCAGAATCTGGATAGCGACGAGCCACTGCCTGTCGCCGAGACGCTAACGCCTATCTATCCCAGCACCGAAGGCCTGTCCCAACAGCGCCTGCGCAGCTTGTCTGACGCGGCGCTAACCTGGCTGGCCCAGGGCAACAGCCTGGTCGATTTGCTTCCAGAAGAGCTGACCAGCGAGTACCAGTTGGGCTCGCTGCACGATGCAATCCGCACCCTGCACCGCCCGCCGCCCTCGGTGGATCTTCAGGCACTGGAAGAAGGACGGCATTGGGCGCAGCACCGGCTGGCCTTTGAGGAGCTGCTGGCCCACCAGTTAACCATGCTGCGCCTGCGCGCCGAGTTTCGCGCGCATCAGGCGCCAGCAATGCCGCCCAGCCAAGAGCTGGCGGCCCAGTTTCTCCAGCGCCTGCCGTTTCCCTTAACCGGGGCGCAGCAGCGTGTCGGCGTGGAAATCAGCGCTGATCTGCAACAGCGCCAGCCCATGCTGCGTCTGGTACAAGGGGATGTGGGCGCGGGCAAGACGGTGGTCGCCGCTATGGCGGCATTGCAGGCGTTGGAGGCCGGCTGGCAGGTGGCATTGATGGCCCCGACAGAAATTCTGGCCGAACAGCATCATGCCAACTTCAGCGCCTGGTTCGCCCCCCTGGGTATCTCGGTCGCCTGGCTTGCCGGCAAACTCAAGGGCAAGGCCCGGCAGAACCAGCTGCAGATGATCGCCACCGGCGACGCGGCTATGGTGGTCGGCACCCACGCCTTATTTCAGGGCGAGGTGCAGTTTCACAATCTCGGCCTGGCGATCATCGATGAGCAGCATCGTTTCGGCGTACAGCAGCGCCTGGCCCTGCGCGACAAGGGCGCCGCCGGGCAATTTTCACCGCACCAGTTGATCATGACCGCGACGCCGATTCCGCGCACCCTGGCGATGAGCGCCTATGCCGACCTGGACACCTCGGTGCTGGATGAACTGCCGCCTGGGCGTACCCCGGTCAATACTGTACTGATTGCCGACAGCCGCCGCGAAGAAGTCGTTGAGCGCGTACGCGCGGGCTGCGCCGAGGGGCGCCAAGCCTACTGGGTATGTACGCTGATTGAGGAATCCGAGCAGCTACAGGCACAGGCCGCAGAGGTCACCTGGGCGTCGCTGTGCGAGACGCTGCCCGAGCTGTCCATCGGCCTGATCCACGGCCGCATGAAGCCCAGCGAAAAGGCCGAGATCATGGCCGCTTTTAAAGGCGGCGACCTGCATCTGCTGGTCGCTACCACGGTGATCGAGGTGGGCGTGGACGTGCCCAATGCCAGCCTGATGATCATCGAAAACCCGGAACGCCTGGGCCTGGCGCAACTGCATCAGTTGCGTGGCCGAGTGGGCCGTGGCAGTACAGCCAGCCATTGCGTGCTCCTGTACCACGCCCCGCTGTCCCAGCTGGGTCGCGAGCGGCTTGGCATCATGCGCGAAAGCACTGACGGTTTTGTCATCGCAGAAAAGGACCTGCAACTGCGCGGCCCTGGTGAAGTGCTGGGCACGCGGCAGACCGGGTTGATTCAGTTCCGCGTTGCCGATCTGGTCCGTGATGCCGATTTATTGCCCAGAGTGCAGGAAGCTGCCAGCCTGATGCAGCAGCGTTATCCGCAGCGCTGCCCGGCCCTGATCGACCGCTGGCTGGCCCACGGACAGCAGTTTGCCCAGGTATAAGAGGTGCTGCGGCAGCGGAAAAACCCCGGTGCACTGGGTTAATCTGCCACTACGGCACTAGACCAGAGTGCATGCTAAGATCAGACAGAACTGGTGCGTCCGTCACCCCGTTTCAGCACTGACGTCCACTCATCCTGACTCCCAGAACAAGGACAATGTCGATGAATACCCTTGCCGCCTCCGAGGAGAACAATGTCAGCCTGCCCCTACTGATCGAGAAGCTGCTGCAACAGCAGGGTCTGAGTTATCAGCTGCGGCCGTCTCGGCATGCCGGCCCACTGGCACAGCAAGTACAGGCATCGCTGTTGTGCGACAGCCTGGGTACCGTCCTGGCGTTATTCCCCAAGGATCACCTGCTGGACCTGAAAAAAATCGGCGTCTTGCTCGGCCGCGAACTGGAGCCCGTGCGCGCGACACAGTTGCAGCGCATCCTGGCCAAGCATCAGCTGAACCATCTGCCTGGCCTGCCAGTGCTCTTCAACTCACCCTGCGTATTCGAGCAGAAGCTGCTTGAACAGCCCAGCCTGTGGCTCGATAGCGGCCTGCAGGGCTGGAGCCTGGAAATAGACCAGCAGGCGGCGCGCACGCTGGTGGCCAAGGCCAGCGCGGCGCATTTCTCCGTGCGTTTGGATAGCTTGCCCAGCCTGCCTGCCGACCCGGCGCAGGACAGTCAGGACCTGTCCCGCGCAGTGAGTAACTTCACCGCCCTGCGCATGCGTCAACGGCTTGAAGAAACCATTGAAATACCGCCCATGCCCATCACCGCGCAGAAGGTCATGAAGCTACGGGTCAACCCCGAAGCCAGCATTGACGACCTCGCCGACGTTGTAGAAACCGATCCGAGTCTGGCCGCGCAGGTGGTCAGCTGGGCATCGTCGCCGTTTTACGCCGCACCGGGAAAGATCCGTTCGGTGGAAGATGCTATCGGCCGTGTGCTGGGCTTTGACCTGGTGATCAATCTGGCAGTAGGCCTGTCGCTGGGTAAAACCTTCAAGCTGCCCAAGGATGCACCCGAGGGGAACACCAACTACCGCGAGCAGGCAATTTATACCGCAGCCGTCATTGAGGGGCTGGCCAAAGCCATGCCGCGTGGCAAGCGGCCGGAATTGGGGCTTAACTACCTTGCAGGGCTGCTGCACAATTTTGGCTATCTGGTTCTGGCGTTCATCTTTCCGCCCTACTTCAAGACCATTTGCCGGCATCAGGAGGCCAACCCGCATGTGTCCGTCGAGCTGATTGACCAGCACCTGCTCGGGGTCAGCCGCGATCAGATTGGCAGTTGGTTGATGCGCTTTTGGGATATGCCCGCAGAAGTCTCTACAGCCATTCGCTACCAACATGACGGCAACTACCAGGGACCGGACAGCGTCTACGCCAACCTGGTCTTTCTGGCGCTAGCACTACTGCGTCAGGAAGGTATTGGTGGTGGCCCGCAAATCGATATTCCAGACACGTTGCTGGAGCGCCTGGACCTGACGCGCGATGACGCCAACGCAGTGATGCACAAGGTGCTGGAGGCGCGAGACGCGCTGAAAGTACTGGTCAGCAGTTATCAACACGACTGAGCGAGCAGATCGACCGCCGTTGCCGGCGTTCCCCCGCTACACACACTTGTTATCGAGAGCCTGGACCAGGGCACGTTGGCCTGATCCGGCTCCCGGCCGGTGAACTCAGTTGACCGATTCTTTCAGGCTTTTACCTGGTTTAAAGGACACGGTATTACTGGCCTTGATGGCCACAGGCTCACCTGTTTGCGGGTTTTTGCCGGTACGGGCGCCACGATGACGCTGAAGGAAGGTACCAAACCCGACCAGTGTCACGGTGTCTTTGCGGCTAAGGGCCTGGGTAATTTCATCAAGAATAGCGTTAAGCACGCGGTTTGCCTGGTCTTTGGTCAGGTCAGCCTTGTCGGCAATAGCCGCAGCGAGATCCGGTTTACGCATAGAAGCCTCGTTCATGTTGTTTTTGTTTTTACTGCCGCTGCATCCTCGCAGCGGCTTGTCAGGCCGGGCAGAGCTGCCTGGACTGGCCTTCACAGCCCAATCAGAATGGCACGACTCTGCCCCGCACGCCAGCCGAAAAAGCCGTTGGCTGTGCTGTGATTCACTGTTTTCCCGACAAAAGGCAGAAAGGTCCTGTGATTCTGTCGGAATATGTCAGACCAGCCAGGCCGGTAGTTGCCGGTTCAGCTCCGACTTTTGTGCCACGGCACTGCCGGTAAGGGCATAACCATGCAGCACGCCCTGGGCGTCATGAAATAGCGCGGCAATATCCGCGCCGCTGCCGCTGATGGTCCAGTTGCCATTGGCGGACGTCACCGGCGGTGCCACCACCAGCGGGCAGGCAGGCGTCTTGACCATGACCGGCATGGGCCCGTAGGTAATCTGTGCAGCCTGGCCCGCCAACGTCTGAGCCAGCGATCGTGCGGCGGTCATCAACGGCATCACGTACATCAGGTTCAAGCCCTGCACTTCAGCGCAGTCACCCAGTGCGTAAATAGTCGGATCACTCGTGCGCAACTGCCGGTCAACCTTCACACCCCGACCACATTCAATGCCGGCGGCACTGGCCAGTTCGGTATTGGCAATCAGGCCAATCGCGGACAAGCCCTGCTGCGCTTCCAGCTGACTGCCATCGTCCAGCGTCAGCCTTAAGCCCTGGTCGGTGCGCTGCATTGCCACTACCGAGCGGCCCAAGTGGAACTGAACGCCCAGCGCTTCCAATCCGGCCTGAACCGGAGCCGCCACCTGCGCCGGAATAAGACCGGGCATCAACTGAGTGTCCGGCGCGACCACCTGCACCTGCAGCCCGGCGCTGGCCAAATCATTGGCAAATTCACTACCAATAAGCCCGGCCCCGATGATCACCACCCGTTGCTTGCCGGCCAGCGCGGTGCGAAAACGCGCATAGTCTTGCAAATCGTTAATCGACAATAATCGCTCGCCCATGGCGGTCACATCCGGCAATTGTCTGGCCTGGGCTCCGCATGCCAACACCAACTCGCTATAGCTCAGCTGGCCGCCAGCGTACTGTAATGTCCGGTTGATGCGATCGATACCGGTCACTCGAATACCGGTCATAACGCTCGCATTCAGCTGCGCGGCCATGGTGGGCGCATCCTGCATGCCCAACTCATCGGCCTCTTTGCCGTTGGCAAAACCGGTCGAGAGCAATGGCTTGGAGTAGAAACGACCATCATCAGCCGTCACCAGCACCAGCTCGCGCTGGCTATCCAGCTTGCGAAATTCGCGGGCCAGATTGTAGCCGGCCAGACCGGTTCCCAGAATAATCAGTGGTGCATTAAGGGGGGCATCGTCAGACACGTCAGCGTCTCCTGAAGCTTGGGGGGCTTGGGGCTATTCAGCCTATCTCGATCATCTCGAAGTCTTCCTTGCCGACGCCGCAGTCCGGGCACTGCCAGTCAGCGGGCACATCTTGCCAGGCGGTGCCTGCGGCGATGCCGTCGTCCGGCCACCCCTCGGCTTCATCGTAAATAAAACCACAGACTACACATTGCCACTTTTTCATGCTTATGCCCTGCAGTGATTAACGGAAACTGCAGCTGACAGTACCGGAATTGGCCAGCAACGCCAAGACCATGCAGGAGCCACGTAACACCCTGTATTCATGCTAATCTTGAGCGCCTGACCCACTAGCTAGAGACCCGGTTCACCTCGTGACTTTGCCACCGATACCCCCAACGCCCGCTATGGGCCAGCCGCCGCACTGGTACCCCGCCGACCAGCATCCGCAGCCCCCCGAAAGCGGGCTGATCGATTGGCTGTGCGACCAGGGCTCGCTGACCTTGCGCCTGACTGACGCTGGAGCGAACGACTTTCGCGTCGAGCTGCTGGCCCAATCCAGCCAGCCCGCACGTGAAGACGAAGCGCGGGCCCTGGGCCTGCCACCCGGCGAGCCGGTGTGGGTCCGCGAGGTATTGCTGCATACCGGCGGTGCGCCGCGCGTGTTTGCCCGCAGTGTGGCACCGCTGGCCGCCATCAGCGCATCGAATATCGATCTGCAGAGTTTGGGTAGCAATAGTCTCGGCCTGTTACTATTCAGCAATCCCGATGTTAGCCGCGGGCCACTGCAGATCAGCCGTTATCCCAGTGCCTGGTTGCCATCGCCCTGGCGTGAACAGGCTGCGAAATGCTGGGCACGCCGCTCACATTTCAGTGACGGCCAGCTGCAGTTGCTGGTATGCGAAGTCTTTTTACCCGGCTGGCCGCAGGCCTGAATCGCTCAACAACAGGAGTTCGTCTGTGCCCGGTTTTATCAACAATGCGCTAGCACGCCTGCATCCCCGGGCAGCTGATTTCTTCCAGCTGATGCGCCTGGATCGACCCATCGGCACTTATCTGCTGCTCTGGCCTACCCTCTGGGCGCTGTGGTTGGCGGCCGAAGGCGTGCCGAACCTGCGCGTGCTGGTGGTGTTTGTACTGGGTGTGATCGTCATGCGTGCCGCCGGCTGCGTTATCAATGATTACGCCGACCGCAAGATCGATGGGCATGTCAGCCGTACCCGTGAACGGCCACTAGCGACCGGACGCATCACTGCCCAGGAGGCGTTGGTGACCTTTGGTATCCTGATTGGCATCAGCGCGGTACTGGTGCTGGCGACCAACGGCCTGACCATAGCCTTGTCGTTTGGCGGCCTTGCGCTGGCGGCGATCTATCCGTTCTGTAAACGCTTTACCTTCTACCCGCAGCTGGTGCTGGGTGCGGCATTCTCCTGGGCTATCCCTATGGCCTTTGCCGCGCAAACCAACAGCCTGCCGATCCTGCTCTGGCTGGTGTATACCGCAAACCTGCTATGGACCGTCGCTTACGACACGCAATATGCCATGTGTGACCGTGACGACGACCTGCAAATCGGCGTTAAATCGACCGCAATTCTGTTCGGAGAAGCCGACCGCGCGGTCATCGGCCTGCTACAGGGGCTGACGCTGCTGTGTCTGCTGATCGTCGGCAGTCGTTTCGGTCTCGGCTGGTTTTACTATGTGGGCTTGCTCGGCATGCTGCTTGGCTTTGTCTGGCAACAGTGGCTGATTCGCGATCGTGACCCCCAAGCCTGCCTGCGCGCTTTCCTCTCGAACCACTGGGCAGGCATGCTGGTGTTCATTGGCCTGGCACTCAATTATGGCTGGCCCAGTGCAGCGGTTTGAAACACCCGGTCAGTTAATTTAACCGGCATGCCATCAGGCCGTCACACAACTGCAACAAAAATGTTATCTAATCGGCGCATGTGAGCACAATGCAACGGGATGGCAATACCATGGCAGGCAAGACCATACTGATCGTCGATGACGAGGCCCCGATCCGGGAAATGATCGCTGTAGCACTGGAAATGGCCGGCTACGACTGTGTCGAAGCGGAAAATACCCAGCAGGCCCACGCCTGTATTATCGACAAGCAACCTGATCTGATCCTGCTTGACTGGATGTTGCCTGGCACCACAGGTATCGAGTTGGCCAGACGCCTCAAGCGCAACGAAATGACCTCGGAAATTCCGATCATCATGCTCACGGCCAAGGGCGAAGAAGACAACAAGATCCAAGGCCTTGAAGTCGGTGCCGATGATTACATTACCAAACCCTTCTCGCCCCGCGAATTGGTCGCCCGTCTCAAGGCGGTGCTGCGCCGAGCCGGCCCTGCGGACAACGACGCGCCGATCGAAATCAACGGTTTGCATCTGGATCCAGCCAGCCACCGGGTCACCATCGATGACAAGCCGGCTGACATGGGCCCCACCGAATACCGCCTGCTGCAATTTTTCATGACCCATCAGGAGCGCGCCTACACCCGTGGTCAGTTGCTTGACCAGGTGTGGGGTGGCAACGTCTATGTTGAGGAGCGCACCGTCGATGTTCATATCCGGCGCCTGCGCAAAGCCCTAGGCACTCAGTATGAACATCTGGTGCAAACAGTACGTGGAACCGGTTACCGCTTTTCAACCAAAAGCTGACACTGATCTCTGACCCTGATCTGGCGCATGACGCAAGTACGCCAGTGAAGTAGTGTATGAGGATTGCGGCTTATGGGAGCAAGCGTGAGAACAAACTGGCTGGGCGGCGTGACCTATCGCCTGTTCTGGATCCTGTTGCCATGTCTGGTGCTGGGCCTGGTATTCGGCCAGGTTGCTTGGGCGCTGGTAGTCGGGCTGAGTGCCTATCTGGCCTGGAACCTGCGCCAGATGCTGCGCTTCCACCACTGGCTGATCCATCGCCCCAACGAAGCCCCACCTGAAACCAAAGGGGTTTGGGGCGACATCTTCGACAGCATTTACCATATGCAACGACGCGATAAGCGGATGCGCGAGCGCCTGCAGATGGTTATAGACCGTATTCAGGCCTCGACTGCGGCACTTAGCGATGCGGTGGTGATGATTGATCTCAACGGCCAACTGGAATGGTGGAATCATGCCGCTGAGCGAATGCTCGGGCTGCGTTCGCCGGATGATAGCGGTCAGTACGTCACCAACCTGATCCGCGACCCCCGTTTCGTTGAATTCTTTGAGCAGAACCATTACCAGGACCCCCTGGATATCCCCTCACCCATCGATGTCAGCGCGTGGCTGCAGTACACCATTACCCACTACGGTGACGGTGACCGTTTGATGGTGGTGCGCGACGTGACGCGGCTACATAACCTGGAACAGATGCGCAAAGATTTCGTCGCCAACGTCTCCCATGAGTTGCGCACACCGTTGACGGTGGTCGTCGGCTACCTGGAGACCTTGCAAGACAGTGACGAGCCCCTCAACCCGCGCTGGAAGCGGGCGCTGCACCAAATGCAGCAACAGGCGGCGCGCATGCAAAGCCTGCTCAACGACCTGCTGATGCTGGCGCGCCTGGAAACGGCTGACCAGGTAATTGAAGAAAAGCCGGTCGATATCGGCCTGATGCTGCAGGGTATTCGCAAGGACGCCCAGGCACTATCAGCTGAGCGAGGCCACCTGATCACCCTGGAGGTGGCCAGTAACACGCGCCTCAAGGGCAGTGAAGTCGAACTGCGCAGCGCCTTTTCCAATTTGGTCTTCAATGCCGTGAAATACACCCCAGACCAGGGCGAGATACATATTCGCTGGTGGCAGGACGACATGGGCGCGCATCTCAGCGTCAGCGACAACGGCGCAGGCATAGCCCCGCAGCATATTCACCGTCTGACCGAGCGCTTTTACCGGGTCGACTCCAGTCGCAGCACGCATACCGGCGGCACCGGCCTGGGCCTGGCGATCGTCAAGCACGTATTGCTACGCCACCAGGGCAAACTGGACATCATCAGCACCCCGGGCCATGGCAGCACCTTTACCTGCCACTTTCCTACGACCCGTCTTGATTGACAGTTCTGGGCCGGCAGCTCCGGGCGCGTCGCCTCAGGCGCTGGGGGAATAATGCCGTTGCGCACTGCCGGAGGCGATCAGGCGTGACAGGTACTCCAGCTTCTGCGGATCTTGATCGACAAACTTGAGCGTCACTTTCAACCATTCACAGTCAACACTTACCTCCATCGCCGCAACGCTATGCACGTAGACATTCATCCGGGCAATGGACTGGTCGGCATCCTGCTCCAGATCCAGCACGCCACTTTCAAACACCTGTGGCAGCCGCTCTGCACGACGCACGACAACCAGGGCGTCACGCAAGCTCAAGGCCTTGACCACGCAAGCAAACTGCTCACCCGCCAGGCGCAGCTGCGCCTGGCCTTTGACCGACCGTTCTTCTGGCTCGGGCGCCGACTTGGCAGTCGTGTTAGCAGCTTGGGCAGCTTGTTCGAAAGGGTTCACCACGGGTGCTTTAGCCGTTGGCTTGGCGCCATCGGCAACGGCCAACTTGCCGCCCATCAGGTGGCTGACCGAGTCATGTGCCGCTGCGGTGCTTGTCTGCGGTTGGCGTCCGCTCAGCGCCTCCAGCTTGCCACTGCGATGCAGCGCCTTTTTTACCTTGGCACTGAGTTGATCGCTGGTAAACGGTTTACCAATATAATCGCTGACCCCGGACTGAATGGCCTCGATGACATTTTCCTTGTCGCCACGGCTAGTGACCATGATGAACGGGGTCTTTTCCGACCCCGGCTGACCACGGAACCACTGCAACAGCTCCAGGCCACTCATTTCCGGCATCTCCCAATCGCAGAGGATAAGATCAAAACCCTGGCGACTAAGCAATTGCTGGGCTTTGCGTCCGTTCACTGCCTCTTCAATCTGCAAACCTGGAAATTGCCCGCGTAGCGCCTTCTTTATCAGGTCACGGATAAAGGGAGCGTCATCCACTATCAGGGCTGATACTTTCGCCATCTCATGTCTCTTGATCTGAATGTCAGCCCAAGCTTAGCGCAGACCGCCGGCAAACCACAGACATACGGGGCAATCCTATCCGGGAAAGTAGCAAATACCGCACGCACGCGGCATGAACCGGCGCCTGCGGTCTAAGCCGACATGGCTAGCGGGTCAAAGAGTGCCGCCCAATGCGTTAAGAAACAGCTGCTGGTATTGCGCGGCGTCCATCTGCACTGCGTTGGTACGTGCGGTGACGTCTCTGGCTGACATGCTGCCGATTAACTCTGCCTGGCTAGCGTCCATGCCGATGTCCGCCAGGGTATGGGCAATGCCCAGCTCAGCGCGCAATTGCAGAATCCACGCCAGCACGCCTTCGAAACCCGCAGTCGGCAAGTCCAGATAGCGCGACAGACGCAACATCTCCGGTTCAATTGCCGCGCGGTTGGCCTGAAGGACATAGGGCATCATGATCGCATTCAATAAACCATGGTGGCTGTCGTAGAGCGCCCCCAGGGTATGCGAAACGGCGTGGATCGCCCCTAGGCCGCGCTGGAATGCGACAGCCCCCATGCTCGATGCAACTAACATCTGCTGGCGTGCCTGCAGATCCTGCCCGTTGGCGGTGGCGCGGGGCAGGTATTCCTTGACCAAGCGCATGCCCTCCAGCGCGATGGCTTCAGCCATGGGGTGATAGAGGGGCGTGCAGTAGGCTTCCAGGTTATGCGCCAAGGCATCCATACCCGTGGCAGCGGTGAGCTTGGGCGGCAAGCCCAGGGTCAGCTCCGGGTCCAGAATCACAATGCCCGGAACCATCTTCAAATGGAAGATAGGCCGCTTGATGTGCTTGGTTTCGTCAGTAATAACCACCGCCTGACCCACTTCCGAGCCGGTTCCTGCCGTCGTTGGTACGGCCACGACCGGCAGCATCTTGCTGGCATCTATGCTGCCTGGATTTGCCTCGAAGAGCGTACAGCTCTGGTGCGCAATCAGCGCAATGGCCTTGGCCGCATCAATCGCCGAACCGCCGCCGAAAGCAATCACACCGTCATGCTCGCCAGCCTTGAGTACCGCGACGCCATCGGCGACGTTAGCACCAGTGGGATTACCCTTTATAGCGCTGAACAGACCCACCCGCAGGCCAGCATCGCGGCAATACTGCAGCGCCTGTTCGACCATGGGAAAACTCGCGAGCCCGGGATCGGTGACTAACAAAGGCGCTTGCATGCCCAGCTGGCTGCAACATTTACCCAGCTCGCGAAGGCGCCCGGCACCCACCCGCATCGCAGTGGGGTAGTGCCAGTTCATGCTGTAGGATGTGATTTCCATGGGATCTCCAATACGATTGATGCCGAAGGTGTCGCGCTGCGCCGAAACGCCTTAATGCGCGAAATAGACACATAACTATTTTGTGTCCCGAAACATACCCAAACATGGCGTCCGCGTCCACGCCTGTCGGCAAGCACCCAGGCCTGCGCGAAATTAATCTGCGCCAAGAAGGTAATCTGCGACAAATAGCCTCTTGTATTGTCCATAGTAAAGCGGCAACGTGATCGCATCCTGCGTAAAAGCCATCAGTATAGGTTGGCAACGCGCACCTGATAGCCCTGTGAGGATTAACCATGAGACGCTTACTGTTACCCCTGATGACCTTTGGAGCCATGCTGGCTGCCCCTGTCGCCCTTGCCGATGGCGAAGCACTGTTCAACAGCAAACCTTGCGTGGCGTGCCATGCTGTCGACAACAAGCTGGTAGGCCCATCGCTGAAAGAAGTGGCGGCCAAATATGACGGTGAGGAAGGCGCCGTGGCAACCGTGGCCGGTCACATCAAGAACGGTATCTCAGGTTTATGGGGGCCGATCCCCATGCCCGCCAACCAGGTCACCGACGACGAAGCCACCCAGTTGGCGGAATGGGTGCTGAGCCTGAAGTAAGTCAGGCCAGCACAAAAAACCCGCCTAGGCGGGTTTTTTTGTCTGTAGCTCTGACAGCCATGCGCAGTCAGCTCTTTTTTACTTCGACTTCAGCGTTCGTCAGGCCCATGTACCGCACATCCGTTCCCTTGACCAGATAAATCACCTGCTCGGCTACGTTACGCGCATGGTCGCCAACCCGCTCCAGCGAACGAAGTACCCAAAGAATGCTCAGTACCCGGCTGATGGAGCGCGGGTCTTCCATCATATAAGTAACCATCTCACGCATCGCGCTTTTGTATTCCTGATCCACGATCTTGTCTTCACGCGCAACCAGTAATGCCTGATCACTGTCAAGCCGCGCGAAAGCGTCCAGCGCATCCTGCACCATCTTGCGCACGTGGTGGCCAATATGACGGCATTCAACATAGCCACGCGGTGACTGGCCCTCTTCCACTAGCTGCAACGCCCGCTTGGCAATCTTCGAGGCCTCGTCACCAATACGCTCGAGATCGACAATGATCTTGGTGATACACATGATCAAACGCAGATCGCTGGCCGCTGGCTGCCGGCGGGCGAGAATGCGCATGCACTCTTCGTCAATCTGGCGCTCCATCTGATTGATCAGATTGTCATTGAGGCGCACCTGCTCGGCCAGCTTCTCATCACCTTCGATCAGCGCAGTAATAGAGTCATTGACCTGCTTTTCCACCAGGCCCCCCATTTCCAGCATCTGGGTACGGATATCTTCCAGCTCTTCATTGAACTGTTTGGAAATATGGTGGCTAAAAGCTTCTTTATCTTCTGTCATGGTAGATATCTCCCCGCTGATTAGCCGTAGCGGCCGGTGATGTAGTCTTCGGTCTGTTTCTTGGCCGGGTTGGTAAACAGAGTGTTGGTATCACCAAATTCCACCATGTCGCCCATATACATAAACGCAGTGTAGTCGGAGACGCGCGCCGCCTGCTGCATGTTATGGGTCACGATAAGGATGGTGTAGTCCTTTTTCAGCTCGTTGATCAGCTCTTCAATCTTCAGCGTCGAAATCGGATCCAGGGCCGACGCAGGCTCATCCAGCAAAATCACTTCTGGCTCGATGGCGATAGCCCGGGCAATCACCAGACGCTGCTGCTGGCCGCCAGACATGCCGAAGGCGTTGTCGTTCAGACGATCCTTGACCTCGTCCCAGAGCGCCGCAGAACGCAGCGATCGCTCGACCACTTCATCCAGATCACGTTTGGAGCTAACGCCCTGCAAACGCAGACCGTAGGCGACGTTCTCATAGATCGATTTGGGGAACGGGTTGGGCTTCTGGAACACCATGCCAACGTTGCGACGCAGCTCGGCCACGTCCACGTCACGATCATAGATGTTCTTGCCGTCCATCATGATCTCGCCCGTAATACGGCAAATATCCACCAGATCGTTCATTCGGTTGAAGCAGCGTAGCAGGGTCGACTTGCCACACCCGGACGGTCCGATAAAGGCGGTGACCTTTTTGTCTGGAATGGTCAAATCAATGCCATTAAGCGCCTGATCATTAGCGTAGAACAGCTCCAGGTTGTTCACCTGGATTTTGGTTTTTTCATCGGCCATCGACAGCACCGCACCCTTGCGATCGGTCAGTGCACTGCTGGCGGATATACCCACTTTTGCCGTTTGCGTTGTTGCCTGTGTATTCATGTCTTGAGACTCGTTGGTCATATCGTTCTACCTGTTTTGAGTGCAATCAGTCAGAAGCGCTGCGATAGCGCTCGCGCAGGTGGTTACGGATGGAAATGGCGGTCAGGTTGAGGATCACGATCAACAGGACCAGAATCAATGCGGTCGCGTATACCAGCGGCCGGGCCGCCTCGACATTGGGACTCTGGAAGCCGACATCATAGATGTGGAAACCCAGGTGCATGATCTTGCGCTCCAGGTGGATAAAGGGCGCAATGCCATCGATAGGCAAGGTCGGCGCCAGCTTGACCACACCTACCAGCATCAGCGGGGCCACTTCTCCCGCAGCCCGGGCAATGGCCAGAATCATCCCGGTCATCATTGCCGGGGTAGCCAAAGGTACGATCACTTTCCACAGGGTTTCGGCTTTGGTCGCTCCCAGGGCCAGACTACCCTGGCGAATGGTACTCGGAATCCGCGCCAGACCCTCTTCGGTCGATACGATCACGATCGGGAGAGTCAGCAACGCCAGCGTCAGTGACGCCCAGAACAGGCCTGGCGTGCCGAAGGTCGGTGCCGGCAGCGATGCTTCGTAGAACATCCGGTCAATATTACCGCCGAGAAAGTAGACGAAAAAGCCCAAACCAAACACGCCGTAGACGATAGATGGCACGCCGGCCAGGTTGTATACCGAGATGCGGATGATCCGGGTCATGGTGCCCTGCCTGGCGTATTCGCGCAGATAAATCGCCGCGAAGATGCCAAAGGGGGTCACGATAATGGTCATCACGAACACCATGGTAATGGTGCCGAAAATGGCCGGGAAAATACCGCCTTCCGTATTCGCCTCGCGTGGGTCCTCGGAGAGAAACTCACCCAGCCGCACCATGTACTGAACCATCTTGGTGGGCAGCGACATCGCGTTGGGCGCCGTTACCCGCACTACGGTCGCCAACGAAAGATCTACGTCGTCACCGCTGGCCATGCGCATGGTCAGAATGTCGCGAGTGGTGCTGGCATAGAGCTGATCGAGTTCATCGCGCAGCTCGCCATATTCGGCGTTCAGCTCGGTACTACGGAGCAGGATGCGCGCCTCTTCGGCTTCGCGGACGTCGGCCGAGGGGTCGGCCAGGTCGAGGCGCCGCTGATCCAGACGCAGCGCTTCAATATCGGTATTAATGCGACCGATGCGGCGGCGTTCGATCGCCTTGATGTCGTCGTGCAGGGTAATGCTGCGCTCGACGGACGTCTTCAACGCCTGCTGGAACTCAGGTGCTTCGGCGTCGATAATCTGACCGTCCAGCGTCAGGCGCACCGGATAGCCGTAGAAGTTACCCCACTCGCGGCGCTCGACGGTAAAGGCGTTATCCGGGTATTCGACTGCGGCCATGCCGACTTCCGTTTCCCAGATAAAATCTCGCCCGGTTTGGTCACGATTGCCCTGCTTGAACAGCCAGCGGGTCATCAGCTCGGTGCCTTCGGGCACAAAGTAACCTGCATCCTTAGCAACCGCAGCCGGGATTGTTTGCGACCGAACACGCTCCCCGAGTATGACCCGGCGCGAGCCGTCCTGCTCGGTGACCACTACTTCCGCCACAGCCGTCGGCCAGAAATGCCCGAAGCCCCGTACCGCGATCAGACCCAGCAGACCGATCACCATCAACATACAGATGGCCACTGCTCCACCGTTCAACCAGATCCAGGGAGCACCACTCTTGAACCACGATTTCATCTTCTTTCCCCTATCCGGTGATCACAGGTTGCTGTAGCGGGTACGCAACCGCTGACGCACAATTTCAGCAATGGTGTTGACCACAAAGGTCAGCGCCAGCAGTACCAAGGCCGCGAGAAACAGCACGCGGAAGTGCGAGGAGCCCACCGCAGTTTCCGGCAACTCCACGGCGATGTTTGCGGACAAGGTACGCATGCCCTCGAAGATATTGAAATTGATCACCGGCGTATTACCGGTGGCCATCAACACAATCATGGTCTCGCCTACCGCACGGCCAAAACCCATCATGACTGCCGAAAAGATCCCTGGGCTGGCGGTCGGCAAGACCACGCCGACAACGGTTTGCCAACGCGTAGCACCGAGTGCCAACGAGCCTTGGGTCAAGTGTCGCGGCACCGTGAATACAGCGTCTTCTGCAATCGAAAAGATGGTCGGAATAACCGCAAAGCCCATGGCGATACCTACAATCAAAGCATTGCGTTGCTCGTAGTTGATGCCGACATCGGTCATCCACTGGCGGGCGCTGCCGTTAAAGAACCAGATCTCGATAAAGGGGCTGATGACGACGCTGAACCAGACGAAACCGATGATCAAAGGCACCAGCAGCACCGCTTCCCAACCTTCCGGTACCAGCTTGCGAATGCCCTCCGGCAAAAGCCTGGACCAGAAGAAGCCAAAACACAGCATCAGGATGGGTAGCAGAAACAGGATACTGAAGATCGCCGGCAGGTGATCCTCAGTGAACGGGGCCAACCAGAGCCCAGCCAAAAAACCGAGAATAACGGTCGGCAGCGCCTCCATGATTTCAATAGTAGGCTTGACCAGGCCACGCAGCTTGGGCGTCATGAAATAGGCGGTGTAAATAGCACCGGCAATGGCCAGTGGCATGGCAAACAACATGGCGTAAAACGCCGCTTTCAGCGTACCCACCGAGAGCGGTACCAGACTGAACTTGGACTCGAATTCATCCGAGGCGGAAGACGACTGCCAGATATACGCTGGATCAGCGCGCCCTTCATACCAGACCTTGTTCCACATGGCTTTAAAGGACAGCTGGGGATGCTCGTTCCACAACTCCGCCACATGTACCCGGCCGTCCACGTCCAGCGCTGCAATCCGACCATTAAAAGGCGAGACAGCGACCTTGCTGATGGGTTTGTCGACATAGGAATCAAGATAGAGGGTGCGCGATGACGTACCGTAGTGCACGCCGATCTGCCCCTCAACATCCGCAGCAATAAATCCCTTACGGTTGTATTCCGGCGCTATCGCGCTGATTGCCGCACCATGGGAGTCAAAATCGCGTACGCGCGTCAGGTCGTACTGATTCTGCTCATCACGCACCAGAAACCACTGGCTCAACTCGCCGGACTCAGTACCCACCACCAGCGACACGGTGCCAACCAGAAACTCCATTGCCGTAATCGGACTACCGACACTGACGCTGGCAACCAGACGCGCATTTTTTGGCTGACTGACGTCGTAATAATGGATATTGCCGACACTGTCGGCGATAAACAGGCTGCGCAGCGTTTTATCCAACAGCAGCTTGACCGGCTCACCGGGGATCGGCGGCAGCTCATAGGTATCACTGCTGACGGTCACTTCACCGGTCATCAGATTTTCCCGGCTGGTGAAGCTGCTCAGTAGCAAGCGGTCGTCTGCGGTCACGCCAGCGATCATGGTACCCGTGCGTCCGCGCACGACGCTTTCGATCGCCAGTAATTCGATCGCTTGCCCTTGCTCATCCAGCACCAACGGCGCCTCCCCCATCGGATATTCAAGTTTCGGGGTGATATAGCGCTGCCCGTTGGGGAAGGTCAGATCATAGGAGTGGCGCACCACCTTGACCTGGCCATTGCTCAGGCCGTGGGCGGTATAATCATTAACGAACTCGCCGTTGGCGTAACTGGTTATCTCAGCGCCTTCAGGCAGGTTCAGGGAGATCTGCGAGCGAATTTCGCCATCATCCAGCTCAAAGAAGGTGACTTGGCCATCATTACTGTATTCCACGCCCAGCTCTTCATACCGCTCGA
Source organism: Halopseudomonas pelagia CL-AP6 (assembly GCF_000410875.1). GTDB lineage: Bacteria > Pseudomonadota > Gammaproteobacteria > Pseudomonadales > Pseudomonadaceae > Halopseudomonas > Halopseudomonas pelagia. Next base: position 157,268 of record NZ_AROI01000002.1, on the reverse strand, counting down.
TCAAGATACTATTGGTATCCGCCCCGGAGACAGGAATCTCGTAATTGGCCAGCGGGGTAACGGCGGCGCCTTTAAGGATGGGTGCCACTTCATAGAACAGGTAGACGAAGATCATCGCCAAGGCGGCAACCACGCCGAAACCGGCAATGGTAATACCCCAACGCGAAGCGCCATCTTTGAACATGCGCCGCTTGCGCAAGGAGCGTCGAGCTTCTGCGCTGGGCAACAGCGAGCGCTTGGGCGTGTCTTTAGTCATCGTCGAGGTTATATCAGTCATTTCTGGCCACTCTTTCCGATCATGCCATCACGGCCAGTCAAGGCTAAATGGGCAATGTGACATTCATGTTACAGAACGGTGTCAGCTTCATATTTCGTTCCCAGGCCGCTACAGGCCATCAAGCTCGGCATGCCAAACTTAAAGGAACAAATTGGCTAGGTCGGGGCAAGCCCGAAAACGCTGAGCCGGCAGATTGAAGCCCGCGAAGACAGGCATCCATCATCGGTCACCAAGAAACCGCCATTTCCAGCTGATCGTCATCTGACGATGGCAGAGCACATGCGATTTTTGATAAAAAAAGAGGCCCATTGGGCCTCTTTTTCTGCCTGCCGTCCTTGGCAGCGGAGCAAAAGCGTATCAGTTGATACCCAGCTCGCTCTTGACCTTCTCGCCTACCGAGTTCGGCAGGGGCACGTAACCGTCACGATCAACAGTCGCCTGACCCGTCTTCGAGTACAGCATCTTGACGAATTCACGCGTCAGCGGGTCCAGATCCTGGCTAGGGTTCTTGTTGATATAAACATAGAGGTAACGCGCCAGCGGATAAGTACCAGCTTCTGCGTTTTCAGCACTCGCCTCGACGAACTCACCACCTTCCTCGGCTGACAGCGGTACGATACGGACGCCCGAAGTGCGGTAGCCAATACCGGAGTAACCGATACCATTGATGGACTCGGTCACGCCCTGTACTACGGAAGAAGAACCAGGCTGCTCATTAACACTGGACTTGAAGTCACCACCACACAGGGCGTTGTCCTTGAAGTAACCATAGGTGCCGGATACGGCGTTACGACCGTAGATAGCGAAATCGCGGTTATCCCACGCGCCGCTCATGCCCAGCTGACCCCAGCGAGTGATATCTTCACTTCCACCGCAACGGCGAGTAGCAGAGAAGATGGCGTCAACCTGAGGTATGGACAGACCTTCAATTGGGTTGTCCTTGTTGACGTACACCGCCAACATGTCGACTGCTACAGGAAGCGCGTAAGGTGCATAACCATGACGCTCTTCGAAAGTCTTGATCTCCGAATCACGCATCGCGCGGCTCATCGGGGCCAGGTTGGCGGTACCTTCGGTGATCGCTGGCGGCGCAGTAGAGGAACCAGCACCCTGGATCTGGACATTGACGTTAGGGTAGAACTTGTTGAATTCTTCAGCCCACAGGGTCATCAGGTTGTTCAGCGTGTCTGAACCGATGCTCGACAGGTTGCCGGACACACCGCCAACGCGCTCGTAATCAGGCAGGGCGGAATCGATTTCAGCCATGGCAGTCATGCTGAACCCAGCGGTAGCGAAGGCGACAGCGGCACACAGTTGCTTCAATTTCATAGTGTTCTCCTAGAACGGATGTATTGGCATCACGCGACCGATTATCTGGAAGCTGTGTGACAACTCTATGCGTTGTTTATGACAGTTGTGTGAACGCCGGCAACCCATCCGATCCCGCTCAAAGACTAACCACAGACAATTGGCATTATCGGAAAATAGTAGTATCGTTAAACGACGATCAACGATAAAAGCTTGCTTATGCCTGAAACTGACGCCTTTGTTCTAGCCAATATAGCCAAAGCGCTGGGCCATCCCGCACGAATTCGCATCGTACAGCTGCTGGCTGATCGCCACAGTTGTATCGGCGGAGACATTGTCGACGAAATTGGTCTGGCCCAATCTACTGTGTCCGAACACCTGCGCATCCTCAAGGAGTCCAGGGTAATAACCGGTGAAATAGAGCACCCGCGCATCTGTTATTCGCTCAATCCAGCAATCCTGTGCACGCTGGCAGATTGGCTAGGTAACGCCATCGGCCAAGCGGCCACTCAGAACCAGGACTGCAGCATTCCCGACCGGAGTAGTAGCCATGAGTAACAGCACCTCCATCTCGGCTTTCGAGCGCTACCTGTCCGTCTGGGTGGCACTGGCCATCGCTGCGGGCATTGCTCTGGGCAACCTGTTGCCCGGCGGCTTCCAATGGCTGGCATCAATGGAATACGGCTCAGTCAACTTTGTCGTCGCGGTGCTGATCTGGTTTATGGTCTACCCGATGATGGTTTCGGTGGATTTCAGCAGCCTCAAGCGTATCCACGAGCGGCCCAAAGGCCTGATCATTACCCTGGTGGTGAACTGGCTGATCAAGCCCTTCACCATGGCCGGCTTGGGTGTGCTGTTTTTTCACTACTTCTTTATTGACCTGATCGATCCAGCCAACGCCAGTCAATACATTGCCGGCCTGATCCTGCTCGGCGCTGCACCTTGCACCGCAATGGTCTTCGTCTGGTCGCAACTGACCAAGGGCGACCCCAATTACACCTTGGCCCAGGTCGCTCTTAACGACGTCATCATGATTTTCGCCTTCGCCCCCATTGTGGCGCTGTTGCTGGGCGTCACGGATATCGAAGTGCCCTGGGCTACGCTGATTCTGTCGGTGGGTCTGTATGTACTGATCCCGTTGATCGCCGGGGTGCTGACCCGCTGGAAGATTAGCGCGGGCGCCAGTTCCAAGCCCGCGGCGGAGCAAGCGGTAAAGCGCTTCACGTCCAGAGTGAAGCCTTTTTCGGTGCTCGGGCTGCTGGCCACGGTGGTGCTACTGTTTGGTTTCCAGGGCAATGTCATTCTGGAACAACCACTACTGATCGGTCTGATCGCGATACCGCTGCTGATCCAGTCTTATGGCATCTTCGCACTTGGCTATGCGGCAGCCAAAGTATGGAAGGTGCCGTTCAACGTCGCCGCGCCCTGCGCAATGATCGGCACCTCGAACTTCTTCGAACTAGCCGTTGCCGTGGCCATCGGCATGTTCGGTCTCAATTCTGGAGCGGCACTGGTGACCGTGGTGGGCGTGTTGGTGGAGGTGCCGGTGATGCTGTCGCTGGTGGCGTTTGCCAACCGCACGCAACACTGGTTTCCGGCTAATGACGCCGAGCAAACGCCCAGTATATTGGCGGAACATGCCCCTGATGGAGAAGATAATGCCTAACCACTTCCTGATCTTTCTCGGCACAACCCGGGACAGCACGCCGCCGCGGCCCGCACACCTGGGTCTGCGCGTAGCCCGTGCCTGTCTGGCGTACATAGAGGCGACAGACAATTCAGCAGAGCTGATTGACCCCTTGGACTACGACCTGGGCACGGTATTCAAACCGCATTTTGCCTATGCCGCAGGCAAGGCGCCCGCAGCCCTGGACAGCCTGGCCGAGAAAATCCAGGCCGCCGACGGCTACGTGATGGTCAGCCCGGAATACAATCATTCGATGAGTCCGGCATTGGCACACCTGCTGAATCATTTCGGCAGCTCGCTGTTTTCCTACAAACCCAGCGCCATTGTTACCTACTCGGCCGGCCAATGGGGCGGCGTGCGTGCTGCAGTGGGAATGCGCAGCTTCCTGTCGGAAATGGGCTGCCTGCCGGTGTCGGCGATGATTCATGTGCCTGAGGCACAAAACGTGCTGAATGAAGACGGCAGTTGGTCGGCTGAAACCGACTCGACACGCTGGGACGGTTACCTGGCACGCACATTCGAGCAACTCGATTGGTGGGCCAGTGCCACCCAGCACCAACGGGCCGAAGATGACCCGCAGCAGCGAATTCCCGCGTTCAACAAAAGCCCGACCCAGCGCAACGCGCCCTGAACCCTTTAGCGCGTGGCTGCAACCTGATGCGGTGCCTATACGGCGGGGCACTGCGCGGCAGACAAAGATTGAGACGCAGCCCGCAATCCCTTACCATAGCGCTGCTTTGCGAATGTCAACAATCATTCACCGCATGAGTGAAGACAACAAATACAACAGACCATTATTCGAGTAATCCATGCACGAATCAGACAAGGATCCGCTGCCCAAGGGCGAGCTGGCGCTGAAGATCACCGCCCTGCCCCGCGACGGCAATAGTTTTGGTGATATTTACGGCGGCTGGCTGGTATCGCAGATGGACATCGCCGGCTCCAGCAGCGCGGCGCGTATAGCTCGTGGCCGAGTCGCGACGGTCGCCATCGACCGCATGGGCTTTATGGTACCGGTGCCCGTCGGTGCGCAGCTGGCCTTCCATGCCCATGTGCTGGACATCGGTCGCAGCTCGGTGAAGATGCTCGTCGAGGTCTGGAGCGAAGATCTGGCCCACGACGAAAGCCGCAAGGTGACCGAAGCGATATTCGTGTTCGTCGCCATTGATGATCGTGGTCGCACGCGCATTATTCCGTCCTGAGACGCACCGCGTTTACCCGGTGTAGTTACCCTGCCCTGGCTCTGATTGCCGGGGCACTTCTATTTGGAACACCCCTGCCATGCCCGCTCGATTTGCCTCCAGCTGCCTGATCATTGCCCGTCTGATCGATACGCTCAACAGCCTAATAGGCCGAGTGCTGAGTTGGCTGACCCTGGCTATGGTGCTGCTGACGGTGTTCGTAGTGGCGATGCGCTACGGCTTTGACCAGGGTGCTACCGCCACCCAGGAGTTAGTGATGTATTGTCACGCTCTGGTGTTCATGGGCGCCGCCGCCTGGGCCCTACAGCGCGACGCCCATGTGCGGGTAGATATCTTTTTCCGCAGCATGCCGCCCCGTCGGCAGGCGTTGGTCGACCTGACCGGCAGCCTGATCTTCCTGCTGCCCATGTGCCTCTTCCTGGCCTGGAATTGCTGGGATTATGTGGCGGTCTCCTGGGCACGCAATGAACGCTCAGCCGATGCCGGTGGCCTGCCCTGGGTGTATTGGCAAAAGAGCATCATCCTGCTGCTGGTCGGCAGTCTGCTACTGCAAGCGCTGTCACAGATCATCAAAACCGCCTGCGTCATTGCCGGGGTGCTGCCCACTCATCTGCCCAGCATCCCTGTGACTGAACAAGCAGGAGAGCATCTGTGAGCCTGCCGGAATTCATGGCCATCGGGCTGTTTATCTGCCTGTGCCTGACATTGATGCTGGGCTACCCCGTGGCCTTTACCCTCGGCGGTCTGTCGCTGTTGTTCGCTGGCGCTGGCGTGCTGCTCGGCGTTTTCGATCCGAGCTTCTTCGGCGCCCTGCCCAGCCGGCTGTTCGGTACCATGAACAATCAGACGCTGCTCGCGGTACCGCTGTTCGTTTTTATGGGCGTGATGCTAGAAAAATCCCGGGTTGCCGAAGACCTGCTCGAATCCATGTCGCGCCTGTTCGGCGGGTTGCGCGGTGGCTTGGCTTTTTCGGTCTGTCTGGTCGGCGCACTGCTCGCCGCCAGTACCGGCATCGTTGGCGCCACCGTGGTGACGCTGGGGCTGCTGGCGCTGCCGACCATGCTCAAGCGCGGCTATGATCCGGCGCTAGCAACCGGCACGCTCGCCGCTACCGGTACCCTGGGGCAAATCATTCCGCCGTCCATCGTGCTGGTGCTGCTCGGCGATGTGCTGTCCAACGCCTATCAGCAGGCGCAGCTACGTATGGGCATCTTCTCACCGAAGACGGTCACCGTTGGCGATCTGTTTATGGGCTCGCTGCTGCCCGGCCTATTACTGGTTACGCTGTACCTGGTCTATCTGGCGCTGGTCGCCTGGCGCCAGCCGAGCAAACTGCCGGCCATGAGCAAGGAAGAACGCGGAGAATTACACATTGGTCAGCTGATTGCGGCACTGTTTCCGCCGCTGTTGTTGATACTCGCCGTGTTGGGCTCGATTCTCTGGGGTATCGCCACGCCCACCGAGGCCGCCGCCGTTGGCGCTGTGGGGGCGACCTTGCTGGCCATTGCCAAACAGCAATTGACGCTCAAGCGCTTGCGTGAAGTGACAACAGCGACCACCGATATCAGCGCCATGGTCTTCATGATCCTGATCGGTGCCTCGATTTTCTCGCTGGTGTTCCGCGGTTTTGGTGGCGAGGACATGATCCACGGCCTGTTCAAGCAACTCCCCGGTGGTCTGTTTACCGCGACATTGCTGGTCATGCTGGTGATCTTCCTGCTCGGCTTTATTCTCGATTTCATCGAGATCACCTTTGTTGTGGTGCCGATTGTCGGCCCGGTGTTGCTAATGATGGGCCTGGACCCGATCTGGCTCGGCGTAATGATCGCGCTGAATTTGCAAACCTCATTCCTGACGCCGCCGTTCGGCTTTGCGCTGTTCTACCTGCGCGGCGTCACGCCACCCAGCGTACCCACCGCAGCGATCTACCGCGGGGTTTTGCCGTTCATTGCCATACAGATTCTGATGCTGATCATAGTCGCGCTGTGGCCGGGGCTGGTTACCTGGTTGCCGGGGCTGTTGGCGCGTTAATTATTGGCCGCTATAACGCATCCAAAAACGCCAGCAAAGCCGCAATCTCGAGACGGTTCAACTCCAGCGGCACCAGCAGTTCTGATGTCTGCGGGAAATTGGGATCGTTGTCCTGATCCGGCCCTGGTTTCGGGCGGGGCATACCAGCGTTGTACATGTTAAGCACTCCGCGTAGCGGGAATAACCCGTTATGCATCCAGGGACCGGTGCGTGCCACCTGCCGCAGGCTGGGCGTGCGGAACTTGCCGATGTCCACGGGGTTGCCGGTCACTTCATGGCGGCCCCAATCCTCGTATTTGTTCCGACCATAATAGGTCATCCCCAAATTGTGAAACTGGCGGTCACTGAGCGCTGCGCCGTGGTGGCAGGTCATGCAATGGCCTTTGGTGCGAAACAGGTGCAAGCCATGAATCTGCTGGTCGTTCAGAGCCTGCTTGTTGCCGCGCATAAAACTGTCGAGACCGCTGCGCTGGGGCAACAGACTGCGCTGAAAATCAGCCAGCGCGAGGGCGAGCTGCGCCTGGGTGATGGGGCCGGGGCCATACACAGCGGCAAAAGCTGCGGGATACTGGCCGTCGGCGTTCAAACGCGCCAGCGCTTCAGACACCGAGAACGCCATTTCTATTGGGTCCTCAATCGGGTGCATGCTTTGTTCTTCCAGCGTTTTGCTGCGACCATCCCAGAAGAAAGGCCCGAGTAGAGCGCTGGTGGTTATCGCCGGGGAGTTACGGCGCCCAATCAGTCGATCATGGCCGAAGGAAAAGCGCCGGCCGTCGGCGAAGCTCTCTGACGGCTCATGACATGAGGCGCAGGCGATCTGCCCGGAACGAGACAGCTGCGGGTCCATGAACAGCTGTTCCCCGAGACGCGCCCGCTGCGGATCGTATTGCCCCTGGGCCAGCCACTCGGCCCGGGTGGGCAGTGGCGCCAGCTCCTGCCACGGACCTCCGCCCATGATGATCGGCTGCGGCCATTGCTTGATGTCCTGCTCATAAAGCGTGCGCAAACATTGGGCGAATTGCTGGTCGCGCAATTCGGCGCAGGGCTCGGCGCTGGCAGTTAGCGGCAGGTTCAGCAGCATAACGGCCACACCGCAGCGCAGCAGGCGTGACCGGCACATCAAAAGCGGTATCCGACTTCCGCCATGAATTGCCGCCCCACCTCATATCCGGAGCTGGTGTTGCTGGCACTGCTGGTAATGCGCTTGTTCAGAACGTTGCTCACGTCCAGGTTGACGAATAATGCCTGGTTGCCGCTGAACGGCTGCTCCCAACCGATGCGCGCGTCCCAGGTCAAAGCCGAGCCGTAGTCCTGTTCCATCCACTCGCGCAACAGCTCGCCCTGATATTCAATCCGCTTGCCGGTGCTGGCAACACGCCGGTAGCCGGCGCGATGCCGAAGGAAGTTGGTCCAGGTCAGGTTCCATTTCGGAATGACGGTGGTCGTGATCAGGCGCGCGGTCCAGGGACGGTTGTAATTCTCCGCCGGGCGATCGGAATAGCGCATGACGCTGCCATCATACATGATCAGCGGGTCATCGACCCAGAGCAGTCCGATACTACTGGTGTAATCATTGAGTCCCGAGCTGTTGATATCGCTCCAGTCAAAGACCAGCTCGGCGGTGGTCCAGCTACTGAGCGTTTGGAACGGGAACTGCGGTGCGACGCTTAATGACCATATCTGGCTGTCACTCTGGCCGCCATTATAATAGGTGTAGTAGTTGGACTTGAGCGTATCGGTGTCCTCGGAAGGTTGGCCAATCTGCGAACCCCAGGCACGGGAGACCTGGTCCCGCGCCTTGCGCTCAACATATTTCAATGTGAAGAGGGTGTCCCAACGCAGATGGCTGAGCGCCAGCGACAGTTCGTCATTGTAGGGTATATCCAACTGGCTGAAATTGCTGCCAGCCGGTGACCGCGCACCGGCAACCCAGGGTGAGCTCTGATCTTCGCGGCTATAGCTGACCTCCATTTGCTCCAGGGATTCGCGCAGACGGTAGGTATACAGATTTCGGCCGTAATACCGATTCGCCCCTGCAGTAACCAGTGTCTCGCCGTCCCCCAGCACATCCAGCACAGCGGCCAGGCGTGGGGAGACCGTGGTCTGGTCCATGTAATTATCGCTGTCGATGCGTACACCGGGGCGCAGGCTCAAGCGCTTGTACTGCATCTCGTCCTGCAAATAGAACGCCCATTGGGTAGTGGAGAAATCCACGCCGCCGGCTTCCAGCAGGTTGTAGCTAGACACGTACTGTCCCGGCCAGCCGTTGCTGGTGTTCCCGATGGAGCACCAGGGATCACCTGGGGCGCACCAGTCGGTGGACGCAAGGTTCTGCAAGGAATTACTGTAATAGGGCTGCAGCCGCTTGAAGTGCACGCTACTCTTTTCGAGTGCGACGCCCGTCTGCAAATGATGACTCACTGGGCCTGTCTGGAGCGCATTCCAGTGGATATCACCCTGGTAGCTGATGCTCTTCTGGCCCTGCTCAATGTCGCCAAACCCACCTTCGGAGGCAACCACAGTACTGCTCCAGTCATTCGAATCGGACCGACGCCAGACGCGCATGTAATTCGCCGCCGAGTCACGGGAGTTTTCCAGGTCGCTCCAACCCAGCTTCTGGCTGATCAGGCCCACCGGCGCTTTCCAATCCAGAGACAGATTGATGCTTTCACCGCCAGCCCGCGTCACGCGGTAAGAGTTCAGCGCGTTGCTGCCATAGCCGCGATCCTCCTCCGGAGCTTGAGTGACCGAGGCGCGCAGGCGCAGGTCTGGGCTGATATCCCAGACGCCCTTGAGAAAGTAGTTGTCGATCTCGATTTCCCGATCCGGTTGCTGATTAGCCACCGGGGTGTCATGCGTCAGACCGAACACCCGGGTGGGGATGGTCGAGGTCTTGCGTGAAAAGCTACCGAGCAGACCGAAGTTATCGGTCAAGTAACCTTCCAGGGTGGCACGGGTAATGAGCTTGTCGAACTCGGGTTGGTTGCCGCTGCCAACGGCTGCCTCGAACTCATCCAGATCCGGATCGTTCTCATCCAGGTGATACTCGGTCCACTCTGAGCGGGACATCTGCACTGATAGCTTGCCGGAAAACTCCCGCTTCGGATCGCGGGTTTTTGCATCCACCACCCCGCCATTGAAGCCACCGAAGGAGGCCGGCACGTTGCTGTCGTAGACAGTGATTTTTTCCAGCAGGTCAGTATCGATCGCCAAACCCTGGCTGCGCCCGGGCAGCGCGTTGGTAGTGTTTGCCGTGTTACCAGGGTCAAGATCATTGTTCATGCCCATGCCGTCAAGGGTGAACAGGTTCTGCCAGTGCGGCTGGCCGTTAATACTGATATTGGCTGGCGAGATTTCCCCCGGGGTCTTGCTGCTGAGCTGGCTGTTGTCAAACTGCACCGCCGGATTGGTACGCAGCAGACTGGTGATATCGCCGTTGCCGGCCGGCATACCCTCGATCTGATCCCGCTCGATACTGCGTGCGCCTTCATAATCCTTGCGCTTGCCCTTTACCAACAAATCCCCGAGCTTCAAAGCCGATGCAGTGTGTGTAACATCCGACTGCTGCTTTTCAGCCTGCTGTTCGGGCTGGTCCGCCACGGAATGGGGTGATAGACAAAAGAGGGAGACAACAATAGGACACGCAGCAATAACACGTGAATTTCGACTTGGCACAGGGAACTCCATCGGCAGGATAGGCAAACCAACGAGCTCTGGAACGCAGCCTTGAGCTCAGCAACCCGTGCCGGGAATTATACTCATATAGCAATGATTATCAACCGCATGCGAATAACGAGGTCCACTTTTGCGCAGTACCAGCCTCGAAGCTCTACCGGGGAGTGCTTCGGCTCAGTCGATCACCAACACCACCTCGCCGATAATACTGGCACTACTGACCGAGCCCCAATGGCGACTGTCGGATGAGTCGTCACGGTTATCGCCGACAAAGAAGTAGTGATTGTCAGGCACGCTAAAAGTGCCGGTCACCGGTGACACCGGCTGGCGCAGGTGGCGGATGCGATAGGTTAGCGCGCCTAACGTTTCGGTAAGTAATTGCTGCTGTTCATCCGTCGACTCCAGTTGCACCGCCAGCGCTTGCCCGTTGACCAACACCGCCTGTTCGGTAAATTCCAGCCGGTCCCCGGGCAAACCGAGCAGCCGTTTCACATAGGGCACGTTCAATTCTGGATGCAGGAACACATACATTTCGCCGCGGCGCATCTGTCGCGGGTCGCTCACACCCGGTGTCAGCAGATTGATCCCCAGACTACCGTAATGGCCAAAGCCAAGCTTGCGCACCACAATGCGGTCGCCCGCTTTCAGGGTCGGATTCATCGACGCCGATGGGACGGTAAAAGGCTCGTAAAGAAAGCTGCGCAGCGCAAAGATGCCCATGACCACGCACAGGTACAGCGCTAGAGATATCCACCAGCGCGCATACCAGCCCCGCGCCTGCTGCCGGTCATAGCGGCGGATCAGCCACCAGGCATGCAGCGGACAGAACACGCTCAACAGCAGATTGAAATAGCCGACCGCCCAGTAGAAATCCGCCGCCAGCGCGCCAATCGCCACCAGCAGATAGACGACAAAAAGCCGCGGCCGATTGATATAGAGGAATACAAAAGGTTGCAGCACCACACCCAGCACGAGCGCAACCCAAACCCGTGGGGTCCAGGCGGCAGCGGGCCTGGTTTCAGCGATAGGAACAAGTTGGGTCAAGGTCTCACCTCGGTTAACGTCCGGGTTTAGACCGGCTATTTATGCAGTTGTTGCACTCTCAAGCAAATGGGCTAACCCAACCAATGTTCCTAGCGCCGGCCCGCTCAAGGGACGGCAAAAAACAGTTCCTCGCCCTGATGCAGTACGACCGGCACCACGGGTGGGTAAAGCGGATTTTCCGATCCGACAAAAATATAAGCCCACTCCGGCAGTTCGGCACTCAATCGTTGATAGAAGGCGTTAAGGTCAAACTCGGCCAGCGGCTGTGTATCCATGCGGTACCACTGCCCCTGCCCATCGCCGACCTCCAGATACTGCGCCGTCAGCCGACGTAGCGTCAGATGATGAGCCTTAATAAGCGGCGTGAAGGACTCCGCTTCGCCATGACCAGCTACCTCAGGCGTCTGCACGCGCTGCATTTGGCCACCTAGACTAAGCGTTGGATCTTCCCGGCTGGTAAAGGCTCCGTCCAGAATACACGACCAGTCCAGACATAACGGCCCCTGCACGCGTAGCACCCGATGGGTACTCTCTATGCCCTCTGCGGACTTGTCGATCCACTCGAAAGGCTCGGTCTCATAGCCCTGCGGCAAGGCCCGGGTGGCAGCTTGCTCGACAATCTCCGACCAGGCAAGCTGCGCGGCGAGCTCATGCTCGGCATGGCTGGCCGGCAACCAGGCGATCAAGCCGATGCCGGCTCGACTGTACAGCGTGGGGTCAGTGCGACCGCTGACGCTCATAAAAGCTGCTTGCACCGGATAGCTTACTGGCTCCGCTCGGCCCACGTTCAGCGGTGCAAGCTCCTGCACCAAGGCCGCTTCAGCCGCCACCACCAGCGCAGCTCTATCGTCAACCGCCGCCGCCGGCACCCGCAGATCATGCAGACCTTCTACCTGCCCGGCGGCCAGCATCACGCGCATCGCGGTGGATTCGCGCTCCTGGGGCTGCAGCCGCTCAAAAGCAGCACAACCGGTCAGCACTATGGCAAAGCCGATAACAGCGAAAAACGTCTTCAAGAAATACTCCACATGATCTGTAAGCCCGCAGTGCGGGAACATGCTAATTTTGCCTGCCATCAACCACGCAAATCGTACATGCTCTTCTCACTGAGCGCGTGATAGGCCCAGACCTTTTCCCGAAACGCTTCCATCGAATCCCAGACCTGCCGATTCAGCGCGTCGGCGTTGGCCGTATCCTCAAGCACCTCCTTGGACAACTCTCGTAGACGATCAAGCACCTCGTCTGGCAAGCGTCGCAACTGGACCTTGTGCTCGTTGACCAGCGTATCCAACGCCTCGGCATTGCGCCGAGTATATTCGTCCAGCATGTACTGATTGGTCGAGCGCGCAGCTTCGCGGACGATGCCTTGCAAGTCCTTGGGCAACTGTTCAAAGGCCTGCTGATTGATGCTTAGCTCCAGTACGGCACAGGGTTCTTGCCAGCCGGGATAGTAATAATATTTGGCGGCCTGGTGCAGACCGAAGGCCAGGTCGTTGTATGGGCTGACCCAATCTGTTGCATCGATCACACCATTCTGCAAGGAACTGAAAATCTCACTGCCGGGCAGATTGACCGTGGTAGCGCCAGCCCGCGCCAACACTTCTCCGCCAAAACCGGGCATACGAATTTTCAGACCGCGCAGATCATCCAGGCTGTTGATCTCCTTGTTGAACCAGCCGGCCATCTGCACGCCCGTGTTGCCACAAGGTAAAGGCAATACACCCATGTTGGCATAAGCCTGCTGCCACAACTCCAGCCCACCACCTTCATACAGCCAAGCGTTCATTTCCTGGGCGTTCATGCCGAAGGGCACAGCAGTGAAGAACGGCGCAGCTGGGCTTTTGCCCTTCCAGTAATAAGCAGCGCTGTGGCCCAGCTCGGCGGTGCCGCTGGACACCGCATCGAACACTTCCAACGCCGGCACCAACTCCCCGGCAGCAAATACCTGCACACTCAGCCGGCCGTTGGATAGCGTATTCACGGTTTCGGCGAACCGCTGCGCGGTGGTGCCCAGACCCGGGAAGTTCTGCGGCCAGGAGGTGACCATTTTCCAGCGCAAACGCTGTTCTGGTTGGGCCGGGTGCTCGGCGGTCGTGGCGGTTTGGTCGGAGCAAGCGCTAAGGGCAACAGCACCCAGGCCGAGACCGGCGGCGGTAAGGAGTTGGCGGCGTTTCATTATGGTTCTCTGGTAATAGTAATGTGAGTCGGGTGTGACTGGGTCAAGGTCAAAAAGGTTTCCCGCGTTCGCGGGAATGGCGAGATTGTGCGCGGGAATGGCGGTCTGGGTGAAGCAACATGCTGGTCGCTACATCGTGCATATCGCCTTGAGGACTATAGCGGCTGCAGCTTGGCATAGGACACCATCAACCATTTGCTGCCTTCATCGTCGAAATTGACCTGTATACGTGCCTGTGCGCCCTGCCCTTCATAGTTGAGGACCACCCCTTCGCCAAACAGCGCGTGCATAACCCGCTGGCCCAGCGCGAAACCGGTGCTTTCGGTGGCGTCGCTCTGGAACAGGCTACTCTTGCTTGCGTTGCCAGGACCGAAGGGGCGGCTGACCTGGTTGCCCATACGCACTTCGCGAATCAGCTCGGAGGGAATTTCACGAACGAATCGCGAGACCTTGTTGAAGGTCTCGCTGCCATACAATCGCCGCGTTTCGGCCCAGGTAATCACCAACTGCTGCATCGCCCGGGTAATACCCACGTAGGCCAGACGCCGCTCCTCTTCCAGCCGGCCCGGCTCTTCCAGGCTCATCTTGTGCGGAAACAGACCCTCTTCGACACCGGCGAGAAATACCAGCGGAAACTCCAGACCCTTGGCGCTGTGTAGCGTCATCAGTTGCACGCTGTCTTCAAAGCGGTCGGCCTGGGTTTCCCCGGCTTCCAGCGACGCATGGGCGAGAAACGCCAACAGCGTATCGCCTTCCGCTTGCTCATCAGCCTGGTCGTTCTCGAACGTCCGCGCAGCGGATACTAATTCCTCAAGGTTCTCAATCCGTGCCTGGGCCTTCTCGCCTTTTTCGTTTTCGTGAAAACGCAGCAGCCCGCTGTGTTCGATGACCTGCTGGGCCATGCTGTAAAGCGGCACCCCTTCCACGCGTACGGTAATGTCTTCGATCAGCAAGCAGAAAGCCTGAACCGCATTCGCCGCACGACCAGGCAAGCCCTTGTTGTCGAGCAGATCACAGGCCGCTTGCCACATCGACACATCCTGCTGGCGGGCATGCTGGCGCAGGCTTTCGATGGTCTTGTCACCGATGCCGCGGGTCGGCAGGTTGATGATGCGCTCCAGCGCGCCATCGTCGCCGCGATTGGCGACCAGGCGCATATAAGCCATGGCGTTCTTGATTTCCGCACGCTCGAAAAAGCGCTGGCCGCCATAAATCCGATAAGGCACGGCAGCACGTAACAGCGCCTCCTCCAGCACCCGTGACTGGGCGTTGGAGCGATACAGAATGGCAATCTCGCTGCGGTTCATGCCGTCGCGTACTGCCTGATCGATACGCTCGACAATAAACCGCGCTTCATCCTGCTCGTTGAACCCGGCATAGAGTGCGATCGGCTCACCCTCTTCGCCGTCGGTCCAGAGTTCCTTGCCCATGCGCCCGGCATTCTGGGTGATCAGCGCATTGGCGGCGTTGAGGATACAAGCGGTGGAGCGGTAGTTCTGCTCCAGGCGGATCAGTTCGGAATTCGGGTAATCACGCTGGAATTGATGAATATTTTCGATCTTGGCACCGCGCCAGCCGTAGATTGACTGGTCGTCATCCCCCACTACCATCAGGCTCGGCGTTTTGCCAGCGATCAGGCGCAGCCAGGCATACTGTACGGCGTTGGTGTCCTGAAATTCGTCCACCAGCATATGTTTGAAGCGCGCCTGATACTGCTCCCGCAGCGCATTGTTGTCGCGCCACAGTTCCAGTGAGCGCAGCAGCAATTCGGCAAAGTCGACCACGCCGGCCCTGTTACAGGCCTGCTCATAGGCCTGGTAGATGCGCAGCATGGTGGTTAGAAACAGATCACCGGCAGGTTGGATGTGTTGCGGACGCAGGCCCTCGTCCTTTTGGCCGTTGATCCACCATTGCGCCTGGCGCGGCGCCCACTGGTTCTCGTCCAGCGCCAGCTCGCGGATGACCCGCTTGACCAGCCGCAGCTGATCGTCGCTATCGAGAATCTGGAACTGCTCGACCAGGCCGGCTTCCTTCCAGTGCGCGCGCAACAGCCGGTGCGCCAGCCCATGAAAGGTGCCCACCCACATACCCTGCGGGGAAATACCCAACAGTTGTTCGATGCGATGACGCATCTCATGGGCGGCCTTGTTGGTAAAGGTCACCGACAGGATGCTCCAGGGCGACGCCTTCTCGACCTCGACCAACCAGGCAATGCGATGCACCAGCACGCGGGTTTTACCAGAGCCGGCACCAGCCAGTACAAGCTGTTGGCCAGGCGTTGCGGTCACGGCTTGGCGTTGAGCGTCATTCAGGGAATTGAGCAGATGCGAGATATCCATCGGCGCATTCTACCAGCCACGGCGGCAAAGCCGGAAGGATTGACGGAAAAGCCCTGCCCAGAGCCATTCTTTTGTTGTTTTTTAAGGAGTTGGGGGCTGTGACAGGCGTCCGCTCTGGTGTAAGGTGATGTTTCAGGTATGTCGCATTGTCGACTGAATGCGGCCCTAAATCGATAACAAGAAACGCCCAGCGTTCCAGAGGAACTGCGTCACATGACGTTTCCCCCATTACCAAAACCAGTCGTAAACCGGCAGGACCGGCGTATCCGAGAATTGGATATGCTGTATGAATACTCCCGTCTCCCGCAATGGCTGATCATGCTCAGCGCCCTGGTTATTTCCAGCCTGGTGTGGGATATCACCCCGCGCAGCACATTACTCAGCTGGCTCGGTGTAGTTGCAGTTCTGATCCTGTTGCGCAGCCTGTTGGTGCGCCATTATCGCCAAGCAGCGCCTTTGTCTCGCCTGCGTTTGCGCTGGACGCTGCTGTTTTACCTCGGCAACCTGGCCTCGGGCTTTTGCCTGGCGTGGGTCCAGCTGAGCCTGGTACCCCTGGACAACTTCACTATCCAGGCACCGGCCTACGGTTTGAGCACCGGCGTGGGCTTGTGCGTGAGCATCATTTACGCCAGCCGATTTATGGCTTTTGCCACTTTTGCGCTGCCCGCCTGGATACCGCCGATCCTCTATCTGTTGACCCAGAGTGATCCGACCAGCATCTATTGGGGCATGATGGGCGTGACGCTGTTCGGCTGCCTGCTGCTGGGCGCCGCTTTCATCAATCGCTCAGGCAGCATGGCAATGCGTGCCAATGCGCGCAGTGAAGCCTTGGTTGCCGGCCTGGACGACTCACGCCAGCAGGCGGAGGCGCTCAACCAGCAACTGACCCGCGAGATACAGCAGCGCCGCCAGGCCGAGCAACGTCTGCGCGAGAGTCACACCGAGCTAGAACAACGCGTCTCCCAGCGCACAGTGGAGCTGCAACAAGCTGGCGAAGCGCTGCAGGCCAGCGAAGCCCAACTAAGCCTGGCGCTAGACGCCAGTCAGCTGGGCTTGTGGGATTGGGATCTGACCACGGACCGGGTCTACCATTCCCATGTGCATGAAATCTTCGGACTTGAGGAAGACGCAGTTACCTCGATGTTGGACCATCTCAAGCCCCGCCTGCACCCCGATGACGCGCCCCTGGTGCGTGACACCTTGCTCAAGCATATGAAAAAGCAGATTCCGTCATACCGCATCGAATATCGGGTCAAACATGCCGACGGTAGCTGGATCTGGGTCGAGGACAGCGGCCGTGCCGTAGCGCGCGATGAGCAGGGCCGGGTGTTACGCATGATCGGCACCCGCCGCGACATCAGCGCCCGTAAGCAGCAACATGAGCAGGCTCAGTTAGCTTCCACCGTGTTCCAGGCCACCGCCGAAGGTATATTCATTCTTGATCCGGACCTGAATATTCTCTCGGTCAATCACGCCTTCAGCGTCATTACCGGTTACGCGCTCGAAGAAGCCGTCGGCCATCCAATCTACGATCCGGTGGTGCAGAGCAAGAATCAGCAATCGCTGGAAGACCTGAAAAATTCGCTGCAGACCACCGATCGCTGGGAGGGCGAGCGGATTGGGCAGCGGCGCAGCGGTGAGCTATACCCACAGTGGATGCAGCTAGCCGTAGTGCGCGACAGCAGTGGAACCATTACCCATTATGTGGGTTTCTTTGCCGATCTTAGCGTGCACCGGCAGACCGAAGAGCAGTTGCATTACCTGACCACCCATGACGCCCTTACCCAACTGGCCAATCGCAACATGTTTACCCAACAGTTGCAGGAAGCCACCTCCAGGGCGCGCCAGAATGGCAGCACACTAGCGCTGATGCACGTGGACCTGGACCGCTTCAAGTACATCAACGATACGCTGGGCCATAAAGTCGCCGATGAGCTGCTGCAGCAGGTCGCGATGCGCCTGCGCGACTTGACCCCTGAAAGCGACTCTCTGGCGCGTCTATCAGCAGACGAGTTCGTCATCATCATCGACCAGGGTTGCCAGCGCGAGCAGCTTGAGCACCGCGCCAACCAGGTGCTGGAGGTACTGCGTCAGCCGATCACGATCGCCGAACACGAACTGATCGTTACCGCCTCCGTTGGCCTGAGTCAATTCCCGACCAATGCCCGCGACAACCTGCTGCTGATCACCCAGGCCAACCAGGCGATGCAGCATGCCAAGCATTTAGGTGGCAACAGCTTCCAGTTCTTCACCGACAATTTACAAGCCTACAGCCTCGACCGACTGCAACTGGAAAATCAGCTGCGCAAGGCCTTGGAGGAAGATCAACTAGTGGTCCATTACCAACCCAAACTGCATCTGGCGACTGACCAGATCCGCGGCGCTGAAGCACTGGTCCGCTGGCAGCACCCCGAGCGCGGGCTGATCATGCCGGGGCATTTCATTGAAATAGCCGAAGAAACCGGCATGATCATCGCATTGGGCGACGCTGTTCTGATCAAAGCCTGTCAACAAGCCGCTCTGTGGTACCACGAGGGTCCTAAACCGATAACCGTGGCGGTCAACCTGTCGGTACAACAGTTACGCCAAAATCACTTCGCTGCGCGGGTTGCGCAGATTCTTGAAGCGGCTGACCTGCCGGCGAAAATGCTCGAGCTGGAGCTGACCGAAAGCATGCTGTTGGAACACGTGGACGCGGTCGCAGAAAATATCGCTGCGTTGCAGAAGATGGGCATCAAGCTGGCGATTGACGACTTCGGCACCGGCTATTCATCGCTGGCTTACCTGAAACGCTTCCCGATCACGACCTTGAAGATTGATCGCGCCTTTATCAGTGAGCTGGATGAGCGCAGCGAACAGGATGAACACAGTGAAGACAATACTTCTCATGATGCAGCGATCGTTCGCGCGATCATCGCCATGGCCCATAGCCTGAGCTTGAACGTGGTGGCCGAGGGCGTAGAAGAGGCCGGACAATTGAGCTTCCTCAAGCAACACGGCTGTGATGAAGTGCAAGGTTATCTAATCAGCCGCCCGCTCACAGGGGCCGGCTTAACTGGCCTGCTGCTGGAAAACAGCGAAACCCAGCCCACGCCTCAGGTATGACTGGCTAACTCAGCGCTCATCCAGCCAGGCGTGGCCGAGCCGATCGAGCAAACTGTCAGCGGCCTCCGGGCCCCAACTGCCTGCGGCATAACGCTTGGGTGAGCGATAACAGTCCTGCCAGCCCTGAATGACAGGATCAACCCAGCGCCAGGCGGCTTCTATCTCATCGCGACGCATAAACAGCGTAGCGTCCCCTTCAATCACATCCAGCAGCAACCGCTCGTAAGCATCCCAACGGCGGCGTTTGAAGGCCTCGGCAAAATTCAGGTCCAACTCGACTTTCTGCAAGGCCATCCCGCGTCCGGGAGTCTTGGCCATCAGCGACAGGCTGATGCTCTCGTCGGGTTGCAGGCGGATCACCAGCCGATTGCAGGCTGGCTGGTCAATGCCGCCGAACAGGCGGTAGGGAACCGATTTGAACTGGATGACAATTTCCGACTTACGCTGCGCCAGCGCCTTGCCGGTACGCAGATAAAAGGGCACACCGGCCCAGCGCCAGTTGTCCACCTCGACCTTGAGTGCCACGTAGGTTTCGGTGTTGCTGTCGTGATCAACACTTTTCTCGAAGTAATAGGCGGGCAGTTTTTCACCCGCTCGCTCGCCATTGGAGTACTGACCGCGCACGGTGCTGTCCTGCACATCCATGCCCGTGATGGGGCGCAGCGCCTCCAGTATCTTCAGCTTTTCATTACGCACAGCCTCGGGCTCGAAATGTACCGGCGCCTCCATCGCCACCAGGCACAGCAGCTGCAACAGATGGTTCTGGACCATGTCGCGCATCGCACCGGCATGGTCGTAATAGTCACCACGGTTCTCGACCCCGACCGTTTCCATTACGCTGATCTGCACATGATCGATATGCGCGTTGCGCCAGAGCGGCTCGAACAAGGCATTGCCAAAGCGTAGCGCCAGCAAATTTTGCACCGCCTCCTTGCCCAGATAGTGATCGATACGGAATACCCGCGCCTCGTCGAACACGGCGCCAATACCGTCGTTGATCTGGTTGGCGGTTTTCAGGCTTTCGCCAAGCGGCTTTTCCAGCACGATGCGTGAGCGGCCATCCGTCAGGCCAACCGAGGCCAGGTGCTTGGCCGTGGCGGCAAACAAGCTGGGGACGGTGGCCAGATAGAACACTCTAGCGCGATCAGATTGCCCCCCCAGGGCTTTGGCCAGCCGCGGAAATTCCACCCGCTGGCTGACATCCAGACTCATGTAGTCGAGACGCTGGGCGAAACCCTCCCAACTGTTCTGATCAAAATCCCCCTGGGCAACATATTGACTGACGTGCCGCTGTACCAACTGAACATAGGCAGTCGTCTCATGGCGTGCACGAGCCAGTGCCAGAATGCGCGTTTGCGGATGCAGGTGGTTATCTCGATGCAGATAATAAAGCGCTGGCAGCAGCTTGCGCAGGGCCAGATCACCGGTCCCGCCAAACACTACAATGTCACAGGCCATGCTGTGTTGCGAAGGCACAAGCTCTCTCCCGATCAAGGCGGACACCGGGTTTTTGTAGTATAACTACAAGAACCGGTCTTCCAGACCCTCAGACTAACATGAAGCCAACGTGAATTTGCTCCAGCATATTGCCGCCAGCCGCCCCCTGCTCCGCAAGTCCGAGTTGAAGGTCGCCGATCATGTCCTTGCCCAGGCTGCACTGGTCATGCACTCGTCCATGGCCGATCTCGCCCGCGAGGTCGGCGTGAGCGAGCCGACTATCGTGCGCTTCTGCCGCGCCATAGGCTGTACCGGTTTTCAGGATCTGAAACTGCGTCTGGCGCAGAGTTTGGCGGCTGGCGCGAGCTTCGGCCAATTTTCCATCAGTGAAGACGACAACACCGATCAGCTCTCACACAAGATTTTCGACACGACCTTGGCAACCTTGATGGATGTGCGTGAGAGCCTCGACCCGCTGCGGCTGGAGCAGGCGATTGCCGCATTGAGCGTAGCCCGCCGCGTGGAGTTCTATGGTTTTGGCGCGTCAGGCGCGGTGGCCAGCGACGCGCAGCACAAGTTCTTTCGCTTGCAGGTGTCCACTGCCGCCTACTCCGATCCGCATATGCAGGCGATGTCTGCGGTAACCCTCGGCCCGCAGGACGTGGCAGTAGCCATTTCACAGACCGGACGCACCAAGGATCTACTGCATTCCGCCGCGCTGGTGGCAGAAACTGGCGCCACCCTTATCTGCCTGTGCCCGAGCCAGACGCCCCTGGCCGAGCTGGGCAGCATTCATATTGCCATTGATGTGACTGAAGACACCGACATCTATACGCCCCTATCGTCACGCATCGCGCATCTGGTGGTGATCGATGTGCTGGCCATGGGCATGGCTATGCGCCGAGGACCGGAGCTGGTCAACCATCTGAAAAGCGTCAAACGCAGCCTGCGAGGCCTGCGCTTGACGCACAAAGCCGGACAGCGTGTCGCCGACAGCCACGACTGACGCTTGAACCAACGTTAAATCAGCCCGGAGACAAGAACGATGCCCATCGCCATGGCCCGCCATATTCTGGTCAAAACTGAAGCGGAAGCCATTCAGCTGAAAAAACGTCTGGCCGCTGGCGAACCCTTCGATCTGCTGGCCAAAAAGCATTCAACCTGCCCATCGAAAAAGCGCGGCGGGGATCTCGGCGAGGTCAAACCTGGGCAGATGGTCCGGGCCATCGACCAGATCATCTTCAAAAAACCGCTAAAACAGATTCACGGCCCGGTAAAAACCCAGTTCGGCTATCACTTGGTACAGGTGTTTTTTCGCGACTGACCCACGAGCAGGTCGAGGCACTTCAAGCGGGCTAGGCAGGGTGCGAAAGAATGGCATCCAGCAGCCCTGGGAAGCGCGCATCCAGATCAGCCCGGCGCAGGGAGTTCATGTGGGTGGTACCCACACCTTGAGTCATCACCAGCCCGGCGTCACGCAACACGCGAAAATGGTGGGACATGCTCGATTTCGGTCGCCCTCCATCCAGTTCGCCACAGCTCGCTTCAGGCACCCCCGCCAAGTGGCGAACGATCTCCAGGCGGACAGGATCACTCAATGCGTAGAGCACGCGCTCAAGTACAAAATCATTCACAGCGGGATGTTTGAAAGGTCGCATGGCGGAATAATACACGCCGATTTGCCATTCATCCATAGTTCCAATATTATCGAACAACTGAACAAGCGCTTACGTCCATTGGAGATATCATGTCCGCACTCTTCCAGCCCTTCACTCTGAAGGATGTCACCCTACGCAATCGCATCGCTGTACCACCGATGTGCCAATACTCCGCGACCGATGGCCTGATCAACGATTGGCATCAGGTCCACTTGGCCGCGCTGGCACGCGGTGGCGCTGGCCTGGTCATCGTCGAGGCCACAGCAGTGGCCCCAGAGGGCCGCATCACCCCTGGCTGCGCCGGCATCTGGAACGACCATCTGGCACAAGCCTTCGCCCCGGCGGTACAGGCGATCAAGGCGGCCGGCTCGGTGCCCGGCATCCAGATTGCACACGCCGGGCGCAAGGCCAGCGCCAACCGCCCATGGGAAGGCGATGATCATATTGCCGAGGACGACGCCCGAGGCTGGCAAACCATCGCGCCTTCGGCCATCCCGTTCGGCGCGCATTTGCCAAAAACACCTGAGGCCATGACGCTAGATGATATCGCCCGGGTGCGTGATGACTTTGTCGCCGCTGCCCGCCGCGCTCTGGAAGTCGGTTTCGAGTGGCTGGAACTGCATTTTGCCCATGGCTATCTGGCTCAGAGTTTCTTCTCCGAGCACAGCAATCAGCGCACAGACGCCTATGGTGGCAACGCCGAGAATCGCGGTCGCTTCCTGCGCGAAACTTTTGCTGCCGTGCGGGAGGTATGGCCTGCGCATCTGCCACTGACTATCCGCTTTGGCGTACTGGAATTCGATGATCGCGACGAACAAACGCTGATCGAGTCGATCGATCTGACCAAACAGCTGAAAACCGACGGCCTGGACATGATCAGCGTCAGCATCGGTTTCAGCATTCCCGATAGCAAAATCCCCTGGGCACCCGGTTTTATGGGCCCGATTGCCGAGCGTGTGCGCCGCGAAGTGGGCATACCGGTGTCTTCAGCCTGGGGCTTCGGTGAACCGCATATTGCTGAAAAGGCCGTCAAGGACAACCAGCTCGACGTAGTGATGGTCGGCAAGGCACATCTGGCTAACCCGCACTGGGCCTATCTGGCCGCACGCGAGCTGGGTATCGATAAAGCGTCCTGGACCTTGCCCGCACCCTACGCGCACTGGCTTGAGCGCTACTGAGCAACGCTCGCTAGGTGGCTACTCAGCCACCTAGCTCAGCTCTGAACCGCCGTGGAGCCTTCTGCACCGGCCTTGCCAGCCACCCTCCCCGTAGACGCTTTGTCGGTTCGATGTTAATTTGTGGCGCTTATTGACCTCACAGTTACTAGGGAGAATCAGCGCCAATGTCTTCAGTCGTAAAAGATTCGCAGCAGCGTTACGGGTTAGTCAGCCGAGCACTGCACTGGGGCATGGCAGCATTATTGGCATGGCAGTTTTTTACCACGGTGGTGCGTGTGCTATTGGAAGATTCTGCACTCGACGAATTTGCCTGGGGCACGCACAAAACCGTTGGTACGCTGCTGATGGCGCTGATTGTCTTGCGCCTGCTCTGGGCCCTGGCGAATCGGCTTGAGCGGCCGCCTTCGCTGAACCGGATGGCGCTGCTGGGGCATATGGCCCTGTATGCGCTGATGCTGGTGGTGCCCACGTTCGCGCTGCTGCGCCAATATGGCTCAGGCCGTGAGTTGACGGTATTGGGTTGGCAACTGATGCCCGGATTCGATGGCAAGCTCGAATGGATGATGACACCAGCCAATCTGCTTCACGGCTGGCTTGGCTGGATCCTGCTGGCGATGATCGTCGGGCATGTGGCAATGACGTTTTACCATCGTCGTAGCGCCACGCAAGAGGACGTTCTACCCCGCATGGTGGGCAAACTGCGAGACTGAGCAGCAGCCTACTGCCTCTTTCCCTGCCTGGCCGTCGTCCGACGGCCAGCTCTGTCACTTATGCGGTATAGCCAGTACAATATGCGGCCCGCTTTACTGCTGCGCTCGATTAGCGCCCCGTCTGCGGCCACTCCATTTGCTCTTCGCAGGACTCTATTGTGATCTCCACCGCCAATATCACCATGCAATTCGGCGCCAAGCCGCTGTTCGAGAACGTATCTGTCAAATTTGGCGGGGGTAACCGTTATGGTCTGATCGGCGCCAATGGCTGCGGCAAGACGACGTTCATGAAAATTCTTGGTGGTGATCTTGAACCATCCGGTGGCCAAGTCATGCTTGAGCCCAACGTGCGCCTGGGTAAGCTGCGCCAGGATCAGTTTGCCTACGAAGATCACACAGTGCTGAACACCGTGATCATGGGCCATGAAGAACTGTGGAAAGTGCATGCCGAGCGCGACCGCATCTATTCCCTACCAGAAATGAGTGAAGAGGACGGCATGAAGGTGGCCGACCTGGAAACCGAATTCGCCGAAATGGACGGTTACACCGCCGAATCGCGCGCTGGCGAATTATTGTTGGGCCTGGGTATTCCGCTCGAGCAGCACAGCGGCCCGATGAGCGAAGTCGCGCCCGGCTGGAAGCTGCGCGTGTTGCTGGCCCAGGCGCTGTTTTCCAATCCGGAAGTGCTGCTGCTGGACGAGCCTACCAACCATTTGGACATCAACACCATCCGCTGGCTGGAAAGCATACTGACACTGCGCAACAGCACCATGATCATCATTTCTCACGACCGGCACTTTCTCAACAGCGTGTGCACGCACATGGCTGACCTGGATTACTGCGAACTGCGGCTGTTCCCCGGCAACTACGATGAGTACATGATGGCGGCAACTCAGGCCCGCGAGCGCCTGCTCTCAGACAACGCCAAGAAGAAGGCGCAGATCGCCGAATTGCAGACCTTCGTCAGCCGCTTTTCCGCCAACGCGTCGAAAGCCAAGCAGGCCACCAGCCGCGCCAAGCAGATCGATAAGATCCAGCTCGACGAGGTCAAACCCTCGAGCCGCATCAGCCCGTTTATCCGCTTCGACCAAACCAAGAAATTGCACCGTCAGGCCGTGATCCTGGACAAGGTCAGCCAGGGTTTTGATGGCGAGACGCTGTTCAAGAACCTGAGCCTGCAGATTGAAGCCGGTGAACGCGTGGCCATTATCGGCCCCAACGGCATCGGTAAAACCACGCTGCTACGCACGCTGGTAGGTGAAATGCAGCCGCTCAGTGGCTCGGTGAAATGGGCCGAGAGCGCAGACCTGGGCTATTTTGCCCAGGAACATGCCGATGACTTCAAAAACGACTGGACCCTGTTCGACTGGATGACCCAGTGGACCACTGGCGGCGAACAGCTGGTGCGCGGCACCCTGGGGCGCATGCTGTTTTCCAACGATGACATTCTCAAATCGGTGAAAGTCATTTCCGGTGGTGAGCAAGGTCGCATGCTGTTCGGCAAGCTGATCCTGCAGAAAGCCAACGTGATGATCATGGACGAGCCGACCAACCACCTGGATATGGAATCCATCGAAGCGTTGAACCTGGCGCTGGAGAACTACCCCGGCACCCTGATCTTCGTCAGCCACGACCGCGAATTCGTCAGCTCGCTGGCCACGCGCATCATCGAACTGTCGGAAAACGGCGTGACCGATTTCAACGGCAGTTACGACGATTATCTGCGTGACCTGGGCGTCGCCGTCTGAGCGTCAGCTCCCCAGCAGTTGCCGCAAATAGCGGCTATCGAGCAGCACCCAGTCCACCCAGAATAGCTGGTGGACGACAATGATCAGCCAGCATAGCTGCTGATAGCTGGCCTTACGGGTCTTGTGGCGCAGTAACTGCTGCGCCACCAGCGCCCCCGGCCAACCACCCAACAGCTCCGACAGATGCAGGACCTTTTCCGGCGTTCGCTGCGACGACTGTTCGGCTGCGCGCTTGTCTGACCAATACAGAAAAAAGCTCACCAGACTGACGCCAGCGTAAGCACCGAGTGGCAGCACCCAGCCCTGCGCGTTGAGTACCTGCAATGAGCCGATAAGCGGCAGAGCGCACAGTGCCAACCAGACCATCAGCTTGAGCGCCTGATACGGTACCGCAGAGGAGCGCCGCGCTGCAGCTCTGGGCTCCCGGCCCGAGCGGCCTTTCCCGGCTGACTTGATGGCCTTACGAGCGGGTTGACGCCCTGATGGCTCCCTGGGCTTCTGACGAATGGACGGTCGGTCGATACTCAACCCTTCCCCGCGCATATGCGTGGCCCGTAATCGGCCCTTCTCATCCGCACCCGCCAGGTAAAAAACCGCATCCCCTTGATTCGGCCGAGCGTCACCGCGCATCGCCGAAATATGCACAAACAGCTTGGCTCCGCCCTTTTCCGGCTGAATAAAGCCAAATCCCTTGCCGTCATTCCAGCTCAGTAATACGCCCCGTTGTTCCATCAAGCGGCCTCGAATATCAGAAATTTGCTCGACTATTGTCTTTCACCTGCGAGCGGCAGGATACGGGCGATTCGCAAAATAATATCGCCCGCGCCCATTTCAGTTGCGCCAGCCGGATCGCCAAGCGGCTACCGCCTCACGCCTTCAACGGCCACCCAGCCCGCGAAATAATTCAGTGCAGCGATTAACGCATTTTAAATGTTATGTTATAACTACTCACGCCATTCCAATAATAATCAGCCGAGCCGCCGCGTGTTCGCTCCAGAACCCCGCGCCTATGGCCACCGCATACACCTCAAGCCAAAGGCATAAGCCGCCAGCCCGCCGCTCCGCGCAGGTTGGTCCATTACAATCAAGCTAAGGATTTGAACCATGAACGCCAGACGTAAGGCCGCCGCAAGCAGCCTGATCGCAATAGCGCTGCTGGGGAGCAGCGCCTGGGCCGATGAGCTCAATGTAGACCCTGAGGTGCTTAGTAGCGGGGCCACCAGATTGCCCTCCATTGTGGTGACCGCCACCACATCCGCGCGCAATGCCATCCATGCACCGGCCAGCGTGAGCGTTGTTGAAGGGCGTGATCTGCGGCGCCAGCCGATGTCCGATCTGGCCGACGCGGTGCGCAATACCGTGGGTCTGGATCTGGAGGATATGGGCCTGGGCCGCCGCGGCATCTCGATCCGCGGCATGAGTGCCGAGCATACATTGATGCTGGTTGACGGTCAGCGCATCAATGCATCGGCGTCGGCTATCGCTCACTCGGATTTCGAGCTTGGCTGGGTTCCCAGCGAGGCCATTGAGCGGGTCGAGGTGGTGCGCGGACCAATGTCATCGCTGTATGGTTCCGAAGCCTTGGGCGGTGTGGTCAACGTCATTACGCGCTCGGCCACTGATCAGTGGCAGGGCTCGCTCAGCAGTTATGCCACCTTCAACGACCATGGTCAGAAGGGAGATCATCGCAAGACCGGCTTTTATCTGGGCGGGCCACTGGTCGAGGCTAAGCTGGGCCTCAATCTGTGGGGCGAGTTGCGCGAGCGCGATGGCCTGCGTGATGCCCACAATCCGGCGTTGACCGCGCTTGACGATCAACGCGCAGTGAACGGCCATGTCGGACTGAGCTGGACGCCGTTGGACAACCAGCGCATTGATCTCTCGATGGATGCAGGTAACGAGGATCATGAAGGCTATCGCGGCAGCGCCGGGGCGATCTACCAGGCGGAGAATGAGGTAGAGCGCCGTCGCTACTCGCTCTCACATGCCGCCGACTGGGGCTGGGGCGACACTCGGGTGCGCCTGTACCGCTCAGAGCTGGAACGTAAGGCCTACCGCAGTGATGGCGGCGACGCCAGTGGGCCAAACCAGTTTACCGATACCGTCCTGGATGGCCGTGCCGGCTTCATGGCCGGCCGCCACCACAAGCTGACACTGGGGGCTGAAACCCGGCGCGAAACGCTGGAAGATCCCACGGTCAATCTGCAGGGCAAAAAATCCCAGGATCACTACGCCGCTTTTGCGCAAGACGAAATGTGGCTGGGTGAGCGTTGGGAGCTGGTGCTGGGTACACGTTTCGACCACCACGAAGACTTCGGCTGGGAGACCAGCCCGCGTGCCTATTTGATGTTTCACGCCACCGATGAGCTGGCCTTCCGCGCCGGTGCCGGTCGCGGCTTCAAGGCGCCCACGTTGAAGCAGCTGTCACCGGAATACGAGTCGCGGGCCGCCATGGGCGGGCGCGGCATCATCCGTGGCAACCCGGATCTGCAGCCAGAAACCAACCAGTCCTTCGAACTGGGCGCGCAGCTGGATCGCGGTCGCTGGACAGCCGGCGCTACGCTGTTCCATAACGATGTGGAGAACCTGATCGAAACAGTGCGCCAGCCAACCTGCTTCGTGCCAGGCCGCGTCTGTCTGGAATACGACAACATCGCCGAGGCGCGCCTGCAAGGTCTGGAGCTGAGCGGCGGCGTCACCTTGCTTGAACCTCTAAGGCTGGACGCCAATTACACTTATCTGGATGCGCAGAACCGCGTCACCGACGAGCGTCTTTCCGACCGCTCGCGCCACCGCGCCAATGCCACGCTCAACTGGGCCCTGTCCAGCCAATTGGCCAGCCGTCTGCAAGCCGAATATCACGGCTCGCAGTATCGCTCGGCAACCGAAAGCGACCGCCCCGGCTATACCTTGCTGAGCTGGTATGTCGACTATGATCTGAGCCGCAACCTGAGCCTGCACGCCGGGATAGAGAACTTCACCGACAAGCGTCTGGGCAACGACGATGCCAGCGTCTACGGCCGCGCTGACGAGGGACGGCGCTACTTCGCCGGACTGACGGCGCGATTCTGATGTCGATCTATCGCCTCATGGGCCGCGTTGCCTGCGTACTGATGCTGCTGCCAGGGCTGTCCGCGGCACTGGCAGACCACAGCGAAAATCCCACCTTGCTGGTGCTGCATAACAGTTTCGTGTCTGCCGAAAAATTCCAACGCCTGCAGGGTTATGCCTTACAGGCTGGCGTGCAGCTGCAACATGTAAATGTCGAAGCGGGCTCGGCGACCGACCTGCACAGTAACCTCGACCGCAGCTCGCTGGTGCTGCTGGACGTACCCCGGCCGAATGACCGCGCCCAGGTAACTGAACAGGTTGCAGCGCTTATCGGTCAACTACCGCAGCTGACCGTGGGCGGTGGCCGTCCGGCCTGGGACAACCTGCCACCGCAATATGCTGGCGTACTCAGCGCACTCTACGCCGCCGGTGGTGAAGCCAACTTCCGGCGCTTCTTTATGCTGGTACAGTTGATATCGCAGAACGCAGAGGTGCCAGAGCATTTGCTCGCTGCGCCCGAGCGCATGCCAACCACAGGTTTCTATCATCCGCAGGCACCGCACCTGTTCAGTAGCCTGGATGATTACCTGGCCTGGGATGCTGCGCGCGCGCAGCAGACTCGCGGCACAGTCGCTTACCTGATTCACTCCGGCGTAGTCGGCGACATGCTCACCCGCGAAGTGGACGAGCTGATTGGCCGTAGCGAAGACGCAGGCCTGCAAGCGCTGGCTTTCTGGTTCGATGCGAGCGCTGCGGATGGCCTGCCTGGCGTTTTTGCCGACCACGCGATCGACGTCCTGGTGAATCTGACGCACATGCACAATGGCTCGGCGCGCAGCCAGGACTTTCTGGCGCTGGATATTCCGGTGATCCAGACCCTGCGTTTTCGCGAGGGCGAAGCCAGCGACTGGCCGCAGGCTACCAGTGGCGTCGCCGCCAGCACTACGGCGGTGTTTTTAGCCGGCCCCGAGGGCTGGGGCATCAGCGATCCGCTAGTGCTGTCGGCGAGCAGCGGAGGCATTGATGACTTGCTGCCGGCCCAGGCCGACGCGCTGATCGCCAAATTGCGGGCTCTGGTAGAACTGCGCCACACGCCGCCTTCGCACAAGAAACTGGCGTTGCTGTTCTGGAACTACCCGGCTGGCGAAAAGAACCTCGGTGCCTCCAACCTGAACGTGCCGCGCAGTATCGTCTCCATCCAGCAGGCACTACACGCCGAAGGCTACGTCGTGGGTGAAGCTGTGACAGAACAGGAGGTTATCGACCACGCTCAGCGTATGCTCGGCGCTCTCTACGGCAGCGTTTCTCTAGAATCGCTGCTAGCAGAAGATTTGGCAGTATGCTACCCAGTGGCCGACTATGAGC
Organism: Halopseudomonas pelagia CL-AP6; assembly: GCF_000410875.1. GTDB lineage: Bacteria > Pseudomonadota > Gammaproteobacteria > Pseudomonadales > Pseudomonadaceae > Halopseudomonas > Halopseudomonas pelagia. Next base: position 127,277 of record NZ_AROI01000002.1, on the reverse strand, counting down.
AGTGGCTGGCCAGCCTGCCGCCGCGCCGCCAGGAGGCATTGCGACAGGCCGGCGAACCGGGCCAGCATAAGTCTGTACGCGAAACGGACGGTGAGCGGTATTTCATCATCCCGCGCTGGCAACTGGGCGAACTGCTGGTGATGCCGCAGATGCCGCGCCACGGTGAGCCCGGGCATTATCATGATACCGCCAGCGTACCCGACCACCTGTACATGGCCTCCTACCGCTATTTGCAGGAATATCGTGCCACTCACGCGCTGATTCACTTGGGCACCCATGGCAGTCAGGAGTGGCTGCCCGGCAAGGATCGCGGTCTGGCCGCCGATGACTACCCTTGGCTGACCGCTGGCCCACTGCCGATCTTCTATCCCTACATACAGGACAACGTCGGCGAAGCCATTCAGGCCAAGCGCCGCGGTCGAGCCGTCACCATCAGCCATCAGACCCCGCCCTTCGCACCAGCGGGTCTGTATGACCAGATGCGCGATCTGCATCACCTGATCCACGAGTACCAACAGCTGGATAAGGGTATGGTGCGCGAGCAGGTCAGTGCACAGATCCGCAGCGCCGCCATTGATGCGCACTTGCATGAGGATTTGGGCTGGACGGCCGAGCAGGCTGCGGCGAACTTCGATGAATTCCTGCAACAGCTGCACGACCAGTTGCACGAGCTGTCGCGCACCGCGATGCCATTGGGGCTGCATACCTTCGGGCAGCCCCCCACGGCTGAACACCGCATCAGCACCATCATGCAGCAGCTCGGGCAGCCCTTTTATGCGGCGCTGGATGTCGATGAAGAAGAGCTGTTCGCCAGCGATCAGAACACGCTGCCCACCAGCCCCGCTTACCGCGCAGTGCAGCAGATGCTCGACCCCAAGGCAGCGCAGGCTCTACCCGCCCCCCTCACGCAATACATTGAACGCGCCCGCGAGCTGGACAAACGACTGCAGGACACGCAAGAGAACGAAGCGCTGTTGGCCGGCCTGGCCGGGCGCTTCATCGCACCCGGCGCCGGTGGCGACCCGATCCGCAATCCTGAAGTACTTAGCGGCCGCAACCTGTATGCCTTCGAGGCGGACAAGATCCCGGCCCGGGCCGCCTATGAATCAGCCGCGACCGCCTTCCAGCAGTTACTCGAGGCTTTCCGCGCCGAGCACCCCGGCCAGTGGCCGGAAAAGCTCGCCTTCAGCCTCTGGTCATCGGAGGCCATACGCCACCTTGGCGTGACCGAGGCTCAGGTACTGCATGCGTTGGGCTTGCAGCCGGTCTGGGATACGGGCGGGCGCGTCACGGCGTTGGAAATCATCCCTGCCGCCGAGCTGGGCCGCCCGCGAAGTGACGTAGTGGTGCAGGTAACCGGTGTGTATCGCGATCAGTTCGACAGCTTCATGCGTCTACTGGACGATGCCTTGCAGCGTCTGGCTGAACTAGATGAGCCGGGTAACCCCATCGCCGACAATAATCGCCGGATTGCCGCCGCGCTGCAGCAAAGCGGCCTGACCGCCGCAGAGGCCGCTGCGGCCGCGCGCTACCGGATTTTCAGCAGCGCGCCCGGCGAATATGGCACCGGCGTGCCCGACCTTGCGTTGAATTCAACCGAATGGGAAGACCCGGCCGAACTGGCCCAGCAGTTTCTGGTCAGCAATGGTCAGGCTTACGGAGGGGAGCACTGGGGGCAAAGCTGGAACGAGAGCTCGGGCAAGGCCAACCTACTCGCTGAACAGTTGCGCGGTACCCAGGCAGCCATTATGTCGCGCTCTTCCAATCTGCATGGTGTGCTGTCCACCGATCATCCGTTCGAGTTTCTCGGCGGCCTGTCCGCTGCCATCCGTCATCTGGATGGCCAGGCGCCGCAGTTGCTGATCTCCGATCTGCGCAGCAGCGAAGTACAAACCACCGGCCTGGCCCGGTTTCTGGCCGATGAATTACGCACCCGCTATCTGAACCCGCAATGGATCAAGGCCATGCACCAGGAAGGTTACGCCGGCACTCTGCAAGTACTCAATGCCACCAACAACCTGTTTGGCTGGCAGGCCATGGATGCTTCCACCGTACGCGATGACCAATGGCAGGCGCTATTCGACACCTATGTCAACGATACCCGCGATCTCGGAACCCGCGAATGGTTCGAGCAACACAATCCCACTGCACAGGCGCAGATACTTGAGCGAATGGCCGAAGCCATGCGCAAGGGCTACTGGGATGCCACCGAGCAGACCCGCCGCGAACTGGCCGAGCGCTGGCAGCAGTTGCAGGACCAGTTTGCAGTCGACACCGGCAGCCAGATTACCCGCGAATTTATCGCCGAGATGGCGCAAGGCTTCGGTTTGAATGACGCGGCTGCCGAGCCTGCCAGCACAACCTCAGCGAATACCGCCATGACAGATCCCCCGCCAGCCAGCGAACAACCCATGCACCAGGTAGCAGGCCAGATGCTTGAGCCAGTCAACCCGCCGCCTGAGGACGACCGCCAACGGCTCTGGGTTCTGGCGCTGATGCTGCTGCTGATGTGCAGCGGCGGACTGCAGCAGGCCCGGCTCAAATGCCGTAGCCAATGACAACCGATTGAAAGATTCGAGAAACCCATGACCCTATTTACCGATATTGAAACCTTGCTGTACGCCGTATCACGTCTGTTCCTCGCCCCGGTAATGCTGTTGATTGCTCTGGCGCTAGCCTATGCGCTGGTGGTACTGGGCGCCTTCACCGTCGAAGCCTGGCAACGCCGCCGGAGTTCACACCCTGATGCGTTAGGCGCTCATGCCCGGCAGAACGGCGGCGAGCTGCTGGCCAGCGATGATCTGGAACTGTGGATCATGCAGCGGTTAGAATGGCTGCGCATCGTCTCACGCACTGCCCCCATGCTCGGCTTGATTGCCACCATGATCCCGATGGGGCCTGCACTGCTGGCGCTAGGCAACAACGATGCTGGTGAGGTGGGTCGAAATATGGTGGCGGCATTCTCGGCGGTGATTCTGGCGCTGCTGGCGGCCAGCATCTGCTTTTTCATTCTGACCGTCCGCCGACGCTGGCTGCTACAGGATCTGCGCCAGCTAGAACGTCAGCGCACAGCCAAGGAGTGTAGCTGATGCGTTTTCTGGATAACGATGACGCCGACGATCCCATGCTGTCTGTGGTTAATCTGGTCGACCTGTTCCTCGTCATCATCGGCATACTCATGGTGGTGATTGCCCAGAATCCACTCAATCCGTTTTCCCAGGATCGAGTGGTGGTAATAGAAAACCCTGGTGAGGAGGACATGCGCATCACCATCAAGGAAGGCCAGGAACTGACCCGTTATGAATCCAGCGGCGCAGTGGGACAAGGGCAAGGTGCGCGGGCCGGCGTAACTTATCGTCTGGACGATGGTCGCATGATCTACGTGCCAGAAAGCTGAACCCTATTGCGATCCCTAATACACTCATAGTTAGAGAGCAGAAATGAATAACCAACCACTCACAGCCGACCAGCTTCTAAAGGAACCGGCAGCGAATTATATGAATGATGGGCAGCAAAGCTTCTTCCGTGACCTGCTGCTGGAGCAGAGACGCGAGTTGCAGGAGCGCATCGAACTGGAGTTTCAGGCACTGCGCGAATTCCAGCCGGAGAGCGATCCGGTTGACACCGGCAGTAACGAAGAGCAACGCCAGTGGCAGCTGCGGATGCTGGAGCGGGAGAAAAAGTTGCTGGATAAGATCGACCAGGCTCTCGAACGGCTGGCCAAGGGCGACTATGGCTGGTGCGATGAAACCGGCGAGCCTATTGGTCTGAAGCGTTTATTACTGCGCCCAACGGCGACCCTGTGTGTTGAAGCCAAGGAGCGCCAGGAACAGCGCGAGAAGCATCTGAGCGAGCACTGATGCTGGACGGACAGGCAAGATGAACAACGACTAATTCAAATCCGCCATCGGGGGGATTCGCACCCCGCCGATGGCCGGCCGCGTTAGTGCAAGCAGCTTGTCAGTCCTGTGAAAAATTGCCCCCTGCAAGCCGCCATAATCGAGCAATATCGCCGGCCCGGGCTTGCAGCTGCAGCGCTGCATGTTCCATTGCTTCATTCAACTCCATGGGTCCGGGCGTCAGACTGAAAGCGGCATCAATGCCCGCTTCATAAAGCCGCTGATATCCTTCCCCGAGACTACCGGCCAGCGCGATCACGGGCACCCCGGCCGCCTGAGCGATGCGCGCCACCCCTACCGGCGTTTTGCCGTGCAGACTCTGGCCATCCAGCCGGCCTTCGCCGGTAATGACCAGATCCGCGCCCTGAACTGCCTGCGCCAGGCCGGATAGCTCCGCCACCAACTCTATGCCCGGACGAAAACCCGCGTGCAATAGGGCCAACGCGGCAAATCCCAGCCCACCGGCAGCGCCAACGCCCGGTTCATTGCGCAGATCGACACCGATGGTACTCGCTAACACGTCGGCGAAATGTCCCAAGGCCCGGTCCAGTTGCTCCACCTGTTCCATACTGGCGCCCTTTTGCGGACCAAATATATGGGAAGCCCCCCGCGGACCACACAGCGGGTTATCGACATCGGCCGCAACCATGAACTCCACCCGATTCAATCTCGAATCGAGCCCATCCAGATCGATGTGATGCAACGCCTGCAATGCGCCACCACCTGGAGGTAACAGCTGATCCTGGTTATTCAGAAAACGTGCTCCCAGAGCCATCAGCAGGCCGACGCCAGCATCGTTGGTCGCGCTACCGCCCAGCCCCAGAATGATGCGGGTAGCACCGGCATCCAGCGCAGCTGCAATTAACTCGCCGGTACCGAAGCTGCTGGCTTTGAGAACATCGCGCTGGTCGCTGGGAACACAATGCAGACCACTGGCAGCGGCCATCTCGATCACCGCCTGGCCGTCGCCCAACCAGCCCCAATACGCGGTGACCGGTTCACCCATGGGGCCGCTCACCACCATCTCACGCCGTTCCCCTCCGGCCGCAGCCAAAACCGCGTCCACGGTACCCTCGCCGCCATCGGCCATCGGGTACAGCCCGATCTCCGCATCCGGATAGACGCTGGCCCAACCTGCAGCGATGGCCTCAGCGACTGCATTAGCGCTGAGGCTTTCCTTGAACGAATCCGGGGCAATGATGACCTTCATTGCCTTGATCACAACAGTATCAGGCTGAGTAGCCAGACGGTCAGCATGCCGGTTAACCCCTGAATCAAGGTAGCCATGGTCTGCGCCTTGTAAGCAGTGGCGACGCTCATGCGGCTGAACTGGGTGACGACCCAGAAGAAGCTGTCATTGGCATGCGATACGGTCATCGACCCCGCACCGATAGCCATCACGGTTAGCACCCGACCCATTTCGCTGTCCAAACCCAACTGACCCAGCATCGGTGCCACTAGAGCCGAGGTCGCCACCAGCGCCACGGTGGTCGAACCCTGCGCCGACTTCAGCGCGGCGGCGACCAGGAACGGCATAAACAACCCTATACCCAATGCAGACAAGGTTTCACCCAGATAATCGCCCAACGGGGTTACTTTGAGGACCGCGCCGAACGCACCTCCGGCACCGGTAATCAGCAGGATGGGCGCTGCGGCAACAATTCCCTCGACAACCCGGTCATGGAATTCCTGGCGCTTGTTATTCGATTTCAACAGCGTGCAGGCCAGGCCCAAGCCGACGGCCAGCGCGATCACCGGCTGACCCAGAAAGGCCATGACGGTATAAATAAAACCTTCACCGAACGGTCTGGCCGGCAGGTTGGCCAGGGTGCCGAGGCAGATTAGACCAATGGGGACGAAGATCGGCGCGAAAGCTTTGGTCGTGCTGGGCAGGACACCGTAGCTGTCGCGCATTTGTTGGTAGTCTTCGCTCGCCATGATCGGCGCGCCGTGCTCTTCCAGCGGAATATCCTTGCCGATAAAGCGATTCGCCCACCACATGCCAGCCAACGCAGTGATAGCCGACACGAACAAACCCACCAGAATCACCAGGCCCAGGCTGGACTCCAGACCCAAGTTGCCAGCGGCGGCGATCGGGCCCGGCGTGGGCGGAACGAAGGTATGTGAGGCGTACAAACCAGTAGCCAAAGCTACGCTCATGGCAATAACGGAAATTTTCATCCGCGCCGCCAAAGCATTTTTCAGCGAATTGAGGATCACGTAACCGGAGTCGCAGAACACCGGAATGGACACTAGATAGCCGATGATCGACATGGTCAGAGTGGGAAAGCGCTCCCCGAGCACCCGGATGACAGTTTCCGCCATGGTGATCGCCGCACCGCTACGCTCGAGAATCACGCCAATAATGGTGCCAAATGCTATGACAATACCGATATATCCAAGAATACCGCCGAACCCGGTAGTGATGTGCTTGGCGATCTCCAGCGCCGGCACCTGGTAGGCAAAGCCAGCGAGCAAGGCGGCGGCAAGCAGGGCCAGGAACGGATGCAGCTTGAGGCGAGTGGTCGCCAGCACGATAAAGACGACCAGTGCGACCAGAATCAGGACCAGACCCATGACCGTACTCCTTATTATTGTCTGAGGGGTGGGATGCGGCCCCACATTGTCGCCCAGCAATTACGCAAAATCCTTATGCATCAGCACCATAAAATAGCGGCCTGATCGATAAAAAACTGTGCGCACGCACGATTACCTTGATGGGAGCTCAGCTTGCAACATCATGCTGAGAGTGAGTTGCGTCCTATGATCCGCTCTGTTCAGATCAAGCCCGCTGAGTCGCGCGATACGCTCCAATCGGTAACGTAGCGTATTGCGATGAATGCCGAGTTGCGACGCACTTAATTGCGTCGAGCCGCCGTGAGCCAGCCATACTCCTAGCGTATCCAGCAGTACGCTTTGAGAATCCGCCCGCCGTAGCCGTTCGAGCGGCTCCAGCAGTTGCCGCACCGTCCACGATTCGCGTTGGCGATGCAGCAACGCGGCAAGCCGATAATCCTCAAGCGCCAAGCAACGCTGGGGTAGAGCCAGATCATCCGCAAAGTCGCGCAGGACCAGCAGCGCCTGGCAGGCTTCACGCAGGTCGGACAATGAGGAGACGGGTTCTGCGGTATGGAGGCGCTGCACTGGCCACTTGCGTCGGTCGGCCTGCTCAAGCCAGGTATGATCAGCCGTCGCACTCATCGGCGAGCGCAACCAAAGCACGGCGTTGGTTCCAAGGGGCAGCACCGCATGTTGGGGGTGCCGCTCGCGCATCTGCATGGTCAGCTGCGCCTGAGCCGCCGGGCTGTCGGCGGCAGCCTGGGTGATGCTCAGCAAACTGGCCTGCCGAGGCCAGGTTAGCGCCAGTCGCAGATGCTCGGTATCAGTCTGTAACCGACCCAGAGAATAGCCGTCGTCCAGCAAGTGCGTGAGCCAGGTCTCCTGCTGCTGGTTGTGCCACTGCCGCTCGGCATGCGAAACACGTTGCTCCACCAGCATTTCCGCGGTCATCCTCAGCAGCTCGGCCAACGGCCGGACCTGTTCCGGATCACCAGTGATGCCCAGCACACCGATCAACCGTCCCTCATGCATCAGCGGTAGATTTACTCCTGCACGCACCCCCTGCAAACACCCCGCAGCCTGGGCATCGATCTCCACCACACGCTGATTCGCCAGCACCAATTGCGCCCCTTCATGCCGCGTATGCAACCGCGCCGGGTCGCCGCTACCAATGATCATGCCCTGCGTATCCATGACATTCAGGTTATGCGGCAGGATGGCCATTGCACGATCAACGATGTACTGCGCCAGGCTGGTGTCCAATTCAATCATCAATGCTCTCCGCTCAGCTTTCAGAGCATAACAATGGTCGAAAAACTTTTTTACTAGATAGTGGTCTGATAAATACCTCAACCGATATTGAAAGTGAGCCCTTTGAATAGAAATACCGATCCGAGCAGTCAGGCGGAAAAACGCCTGATCAGCAGTCTGACCCATGCCTGCGAGGCAGCCAAGCTGGAAATCCCCGGATTTCTCTGGCTGACGCATGAGGGTGACCGCAACCTGTCACCCGGCAACCTGCACGTAGTATGGGTATTTGACACCCAGGCCAGTCTGGCGCAGGCACTGGAAACCGGACAGGGTAAGCGTATGTATGAGCTGACCGCCCAGGCCTTTACCGAAGCAGCTATTGCCGTGGGTGCAGCAGAAGCACATGTCAGTTTTGACACTGAAGAAGCCTGCCAACGGCATAATGGTGGCAACTGGCAGGCGCGGTTGTCGATGCTGCGTTTGAACCACTGAGCGGTAAAGCAAGATTCATAGCCACGCAACACCCCTGTCATTCACCTGTCATGCCGCCGGGACAAGCTGAAGCTTCTCGATCAGACCTTACCGAGTCTCCCGCCCCCACCCAGGAGGATGCAGCATGGCTTTTGACCAAGACAATCTGGACGACACTATCGGCAACGTGCGCAAACAACGGCGCCAACAGGAAGATAAGAAGCGCATGGCCTATCGGCGCGCAATCGAGGACTACCAGGAGAGCAAGGCACTGCATGCAATGGTGTGTGACTTTCCCGATTTGATCGGCACCCCGCAGAGTCACCAGTCGGCTCACTGAGCTCTGGTTGATAAAAGGCGCGATTGACCCCGAGCTACTCTAGTCAGCTCCTGACAATCAGTCGCGCCTGGATCATGCGCCGGTATTTCACAGCGCTTATTCCACCGCGCTTATTTCACAACCGTGCGCGTCACTTCCAGGTAGGCTTGACCGCGCTTTTTGACGGTCTCAGCGTCGGATTGTTCGGAGGCAAGGTGTACCTCTTCGAGCACATCCGCGACCTCAGCCAGGTCCGTGTGGATCTTTTTCAAAGCCTCTTCCAGCGTATAGCTCAGCTCGTGGACATTATGCATGTCGTCCGCGCTTAGCTCATCCTTGGCCAGAATATCTGCCAGCTTGCTGTTGTACTCACTCAGATTCTCTACTGCCTGCTCAAGGGTCTCCGAGGCCTTGGGCTTGTAGTGATCTATGCGCGAGCTTTCATCAGCCCAGCTTATAGTGCTCAGGCTCACGATGAGCGCACCGGCGAATAAACGAATGGGTGTTTGCATTAATAGTTCTCCTTTCATGGGTGGATAGTGCTACCTGCGGGCCTGAAATGGTCCCGAAACAGGCTCTGCCATTATGTATGACAGCTCGTTACGGCGGCCAAGCCCGCTTCAGAGCCCAAGCCAGCCATAGACTGACGAAACCGTCTTTCATCCGCTCAGACCATCAATCTGAAACAGGACTACCGGCATGCACGCCGTTGCGACCACAAGCAGACCGGCAATCGCCCGCCACGCGCTGCGTGCGCTGAATACCCAGACCACCGCACAGGCATATAGCGCAAAGCTGATCTGTATCGATATCAACGCTGCGTCCACCCTGGTCAGCGGCAACAATGTTGCGAACGCCACCGCGCCGAGATTGACCAGCGCATAGCCGCCCAGCACTGCCACCAGCACCCGAAGTAAAAGGTCCATGCACAGCCGCATCATGTCAGTGCTCCTGTACGGTATGGGAGGTTCAACACGCCATATCGTGCTGGCAGTGAGCCTATGTCGGCGACCCAAAACAGCGAGGGGTTAACTCAATGCCGAGCCAGCAGCCGCCACCCCGTAAAAAGTGGCGGCACTTTGTGCTCAGAAGGCATATTGCAGCTTCAGCTCGGCATTCCTCGGTGCGCCGTAAAAACCGCCGTTGTAGATAAAGGTGGTGTAATAAGTGCGGTCGAGCAGATTGTTGATATTCACACTGGCGGTGAGCGCCGGCATCAACTGCTGCCGCGCCATCAAGTCCAGCACCACATAGCTGCCTTGCCTGGCGGTTTCGCCGTTGGGCCCCGAGTTTTCCTTGTAAATATCGCCCTGCCAGCGGGCTGCGCCACCGACCACAATATTGTGCGGGCCGCCGGTCAGATCGTAGGTGCCCGACAGCCGGAACATGTCTTCGGGCTCGTAGGTCATAGCGGCCTGACCCTGAGTATCTTCGGCCTTGCGATGGGTGTACCCGGCATACAGCCGCGCACCAGGCGCTACCTCGCCGGAAACCTCTGCCTCGAAGCCCTCGGAGACCACGCCTTCCCGAGCCCGATAGCGCTGCTCGCCATCGACCACGCGATCCGGCTCAGCGACATTGTCCTGTTCGATGCGAAATACCGACAGCGATGCGTTCAGGCGGTCGTCCAGAAATGACGCCTTGATACCGACGTCGTAACTGGTGCCTTCAACCGGCGCAAGCACCTGATTGCTAACGTCGCGATTGGACTGCGGATTGAAAATCTGGCTATACCCGGCGTAAAGCGAGTAAGTTTCGTTGATATCCAGAATCAGTCCGCCATAGGGCGTGATTTCATCCGTGTGCCGGTACTCGTCGGTCTTCTGCTTGTTAACCCACTCTTCCCGCTCCCAGTTGCTCACCCGAACCCCGGCAATCACTGACAGCGCATCGGTGATGCTCAGCCGCGTGGCGCTGTAATAACCGGACTGATCGGTGACGGCTTTACGGAAGCGCGAGGCCTGCTCATTGAACACCGGGCGTGGGTAATTCCAGTCGTAGAAGCTGCCCGGATCGGGATTGGTCAGCGGGTCATACCACTTCCGGTCATTGGTTTCCCGGGCGCGGTTCCAGCCGACGATAAGTTCATGCTCACGCCCGAGCATCTCGAAAGGCCCGCTGGCAAACAGGTTCACCCCGGTTTGGCTGCGATCGATGCTGAAGCTGTTGAGAAACGTATTGAAGCCGGTGCCGGTGTCCTCGTCCATGTACCCCGAGAGATACTGCATGCGGCCGAAATAATCGCCCTCCAGGTGACTAGCCGACAGTTTGGCGGTCCAGCCATTATCAAACTGATGCACAAGATCGGCGAAATAGATGCTCCGCTCCTTGTCCCAGACCGTCCAATCAGTCCCGGTGGTAGTAGAGCGGGAAAAGTCCGTGCGCTGGCCATTGGAGAAGAACAAGGGTACCGGCTCGCCATAGGTGCTGCCGTCGGATATCTGATGCTGGTAATCGAGCCCCACGGACAGCGTGGTGTTATCGGTCAGGTCCAGCTCGCCAACGCCATAGAGCACCTTGCGTTGCTGGTCGAGAAAATCGATGTAGGACTTGTTGTCCTGGTAAGCGGCGACCAGGCGGCCGCGCAACCGACCATTTTCTGTCAACGGGCCAGATACATCCGTTTCGGCGCGGTACTTGTCCCAGCTTCCGGTACTCAGTGCGGTAGTACCCTGAAAAGCACGTGTGGGTCGCTTGCGCACCAGATTGATCGCCGCCGACGGATTACCTGCGCCGCTCAGCAAGCCGGCAGCGCCGCGCACGATCTCCACCCGGTCATAAATGGCTGTGTCGGCGAGAAAATCGCCCTCGACACTGAACTGGGCTTCGATTGGCGTGCCGTCGATCTGCACATGGGTGATATCGAATCCCCGCGCCGTGGGGAACACCCGGTCAGTTTCTGCTTTATTGACGCTGATACCGGTGGTGTGGCTCAGGGCTGCGGAAACATCCCCCAAGGCAAAGTCATCCATCTGCTGGCGGGTAATCACCGCCACCGACTGAGGTGTCTCCTTGGGCGCAAGTCTCAGGCCGGTGGCCGAACTCATGCTGGAGCTGGTGTAGGCACCAGTGCCCTCGGTTACGCCGTCATCCGCGCGGTGACTGGCTCCAGTGATGGTCATGGGTGCCAGGGCTTTCACGTCATGCTGGCGCTGTTCCTCGGTTGCCTCATCAGCTTGTACTGCCGCCGCCGTCATGCTAACGATGGCCAGACTGACTGTCAGGGCCAATTTCTTCCGCTGCCACATGATGGATCTCCGTTTTCCAAAAGTCTCGATGCCGGGTCACGCTGACGCTGAAAAGTCCGCGTTTATCAGAAGCTGTATTTGACTGTGAGTTTGCTGTGTCTAGGGGCGCCAAAGGCGTACTGGCTGTAGAAGCCGATCTGGCTGTAGTACTTCTCATCCAGTAGATTGTCGATATTCAACTGGGCGCTGAGCTCGTCACTGATCTGATAGCGGGCCATGACGTTGACCAGGGCGTAGGCATCCTGCTCGAGTTTTTCCGATTGCCCGAGGGGGTTGTTGGCACGGGTGTAATTGCTATCCTCCCAGTTCAACCCGGCACCGAGCGTCAACCGATTGATGCGATAGGTGCTGAACAGGTTGGCAGTGCGCCGTGGGAAGCGGGTGTTGACGTATTCACCGTCGGCATCCTTGGCGCTGAACTGGGCCCAGCCGACCAGCAGATTCCAGTTGTCGGATAAGGCCCCTGACAGCTCGATCTCATAGCCGTTGCTGGTGGTGCCCTGTGCGGGGTAGTAAGCCTGAGCGATACCACCTGGAACTACCTGACCAACATCCGGCTGAGCCAGGTTGTCCTGTTCAATACGGAACAGCGCGAGCGCGGCGTTCAGGCGCCCGCCGAAATACTCGGCCTTGAGCCCTGCTTCGTAGTTCTGGCCTTCCAGCGGATCGAGGTAGTCGCCATTGCGATCCTGGTAATCTTGCGGGTTGAAGATTTCCGAGTAGCTAACGTAGGCGGAATACTGGTCGTTGATGTCATAGATCAACCCAGCATAGGGTGTCAGCTCCTTATCATGCTCGAACTCGTAACCTGTGCCATCCCATTTCGTGCCGCTGGTTTCCCAGTTGCTTATCCGGCTGCCGATAATCAATTGCAGCGGATCGGCCAGCCTGAGGCGAGCGACAGCGTAAGCGCCCAGTTGTTCGGTATCCTGCGTCGTGTAGGTGCGTGAAGGGCCCCATTGAGGCTCGGCATAGGAACCATCCCATTGGTAATAGTTACCCACTGCCGGGACGCTCAGACGCGCGCGGTTGTCCGTAATCAGCTCCTGTTTGCTATGCATAAGGCCCACCGTCACCTCGTGGGACCGGCCGCCAAATTGGAAAGGCGTGGTAGCGTACAGGTCCAGATTGTCCTGCTCGCGCTTGACGTCATACCAGGTCGGGCTGGCGCTCATGCCCAGCCCGGTAGTCTTGTCGGGAGCACCAGACAGATACAATAAACGCAGGTCACCTTCATTGACGCTTCTGCTGTAGGCCGCATAGAGCTTGGTACCTGAATCAAACGAATGCTCGATATTGGCGTAATAGGTACTGTGCTTGGAGGCCCACTCCGTCCAGTCGGCGGCGGTGGTCTTGGAGCGACTCCAGTCAGTCCGCGTGCCATCACTGAACCAGGTCGGCAAGCCGCCCCACATCGACCCCGTCGGGCTATTCTCCTGATAGCTGGCACCCAGATTGAGCTGGGTGTTGTCTGTCAGGTCGATACCCAGCGTGCCGAACAGAACCGATTTTTCGTTCGCAGCCAGATCCACGAAGGAATCTTCCTCCAGGTAACTGCCGACTACCCGGCCTCTTACGCTACCGCTTTCATTCAGTGCAGCGGATACATCCATCGTCCCCTGATAGCGATCCCAGGAGCCCACCTGACCACTGACCGAGCCAGTGAAAACTTTGCTGTCGGCGCGTTTTCTGACCAGATTGATCGCGGCCGAAGGATTGCCTGCACCAGTGACCAGACCGGTGGCACCCCGTACGATCTCGACCCGATCATAGATCAGCGTATCCATGTCGGTCTCGCCTGCGGCCCAGCCACTGCTCCAGGTGGTCGGTACGCCGTCGATCTGCAGATTGGTGATATCGAACCCCCGTGCCGCGAAGCCGCTGCGCGAACTGTCGAGCGCCTTGGAGGTTACACCGGTGGTGACGTTGACCACATCGGTGATGGACTCCAGCGCCATATCATCGATCATCTGGCGAGTGACCACCGAGACGGACTGCGGGGTGTGACGGATCGGCAGGGAAAGCCGGGTGGCGGTGTTCATCGAATCGGTGGTGTAGGACTCGGTGCCTTCGGTGATAGGGGTCTTTCCCGCTTCAGCGGTCACGGTGACCGGTTCGAGCGTAATGGATTCATCATGCTGCATGCTCTGCCCAGCCTGACCCTGGGCCCAGGCTGGCGCGACACCAGCAGCAGCCAGACTGACGCTCAGGGACAACAGAGAATAGCGGGCAAGGACGTGAGCGCGACGCGGCGGATGTGACATGGATTTAACCCTCGGCATAGAAATGATTACCCCTTTGCCGAGCGAGCAGCGCAAACCCGTAAAGCTTTTGCAGAGGCCAGCCGCTGTTCCGACGTCAGCCGCCCTCTCAACCCCTGCAGGCGCGAGGGTATTGACAGATGCCGTCTACGGACGGCCGAAGGCTAGCCATGCCACGCAAGATTGCGCAGGACCACGCCGCTGGTGTCTGGCTCAGTTGGCCGCTTTCTGGCGTACCAGCGCTTGTCTGTGGGCGGCTGGCATAGGGAATGGCCAGCAACAGGACCAGTATCAACAGGCCCGCCGTACTAACCCCCAAGCCTGGCCGGCGCTTGCGGTGCTGCACCACATCCAGCAAGACTCGCTTTCCTTCAGACTGACATCTGCGCACCCCGGCAAACTCGCTTTCGATCAGTTGCAACCGTTGCCAGGCGGTGCGATGTAACGAATGCGCCTGCAGCCACTGCTCAAACGCATGGCGCTTGGCGGCTTCCACGCCATCAGCGCCCAGAGCGACCGCCCAGGTAATCGCCTGCTCCAACACCTGCTCGGGAATGTCGTGATTCTCGTGCCCAGCGCTCATGAGGTTAGCCCATCAGAACCTGATAACAGTGGCGCAGGGCTTGAGCCATGTCCTTTTCCACCGTACTCAGGGATACGCTTAGCTGCTCGGCTATCAGCGGGTAACTTCTACCTTCCAGCCGGGAGAGCAAAAACACTCTGCGTACCCGGGGGTTGAGGCCGTCGAGCAATGCGTCGATGCGCGCCAGCGCCTCGACAATCTGCAGGTGTTCTTCAGGCGAGGGCATATCGGCTTCTGGCAACGACGCCAGACTCTCCAGCCAGGCCCGCTCCAGCGCCTGCCGTCGCCGGTAATCGACCAATAGCCCGTGGGCAATGCGTGCCAGATAGGCGCGGGGCTCGTCCATGACTGGGATGCTGGCCTTTCCGAGTAGGCGCATAAACACATCCTGCACCAGATCTGCAGAGATTTCTGCACAACCCACTCGGCGGTAGACCACCGCCTTCAACCAATGGCTGTGGCTGGTATAAAGTCGATCGAGAGTAGGTTGTGCCGCTGACAGCATGGACGTGGCTCACATTGAATGGCTGAGCCTTCAGATACTACTGATAACGATAATGATTCGCAATATTGTTAATGAGATCTTCCCCGCCACCCGCAGCGGCTCAACTAGCCTTTCACCGTAAAGCGGGCGGCGATCTTTTTAATGCCCGCTCGCTCCTCGCGCAGAAAACGCAGAAAGGCATCGGCCACCGGGCTCATCCTTTTACCGCGAGCATGCACCGCGCACCAGCTGCGATACAGCGGCAGATCGGTGAAATTCAGGCGTACCAGATCGCCGTTGCGCAAAAAAGCTGCTGCAGAATGCTCGGACACCAGCGCTATGCCCAACCCAGCCGCCGCGCCCTGTATCATACTTTCGCCTGAGCCCATTTGCATGGCGTGCTGCGGATGGACCCGGCGCTGCACGAAGAAATCGTCACAGGCCTTGCGCGTACCCGAGCCCGGCTCACGCTGCAATACGCACTGGGTTTCGAGTTCGGCCAGCGCGAGCGAGCCTCGATCTGCCAGAGCATGACTAGGTGCAGCCACCGCAATAATCGCGTTGTCCAAGAACGGGAAAAACTCCAGCGCCCGATCCTCTGGCACCAGGCCCATCAGCACGACATCGTCCTGGTTATCCTGTAACCGCTGTATCACCTGTGAACGTCGTGTAACCTCCAGCCGAAAGCTGACCTGGGGGTAACATTGCCGAAAAGCGGCTAAAAGATGCGGAGTCAGATACTGAATGCTGCTGACCACCGCCAGGCGCAACTCACCCTGCAGACTGCCTTGCAGGGTCGTCAAACTCATGTCCAGGCTGTCCAGGCGGGCAAAAATATCGCCACTGGCCTGTAGCAGGCTGTCGGCGGCCTCGGTCATATAGAGCTTTTTGCCGACGTACTCAAACAGCCCTTGCCCGACCAACTCTTCCAGTTGGCGAATCTGCTGGCTCACCGCCGATTGGGTCAACGACATTTCCTCCGCTGCCCGGCTATACGAGAGGCTACGGCACACCGCCTGAAAAACCTGCATCTGACGCAAGGTCAGGCGATAGAGAGATTTGCGCATGCTGGACTACCCTGAACGAGAAGGAATCGAGTTTGCGCCAGCATGTATAAGTTATTACTTATACTCAAGGTCATTATTATTCATTTTTCTTCGGCGCAATGGAGGCGTAGCGTAAAGCTATCCGATCACCACCAAGAGGACAGCGGCCGTGATCAAGAAAATTCTTATCGCCAACCGCGGGGAAATTGCCGTACGTATCGTTCGCGCTTGCGCGGAAATGGGCATTCGTTCGGTGGCCATCTACTCCGAAGCTGACCGTTATGCACTGCATGTCAAACGCGCCGACGAGTCCTACAACCTGGGTAGCGACCCTCTGGCTGGCTATCTGAATGCCCGTCAGCTGGTCAATCTGGCGGTGCAGACCGGCTGCGATGCCCTGCACCCAGGTTATGGTTTTCTCTCCGAAAACGCCGAGCTGGCGGATATCTGCGCGGAACGCGGCATCAAGTTTATCGGCCCCAGCGGT
The DNA here is from genome assembly GCF_000410875.1 of Halopseudomonas pelagia CL-AP6. Taxonomy (GTDB): domain Bacteria; phylum Pseudomonadota; class Gammaproteobacteria; order Pseudomonadales; family Pseudomonadaceae; genus Halopseudomonas; species Halopseudomonas pelagia. Next base: position 110,669 of record NZ_AROI01000002.1, on the reverse strand, counting down.
GAGGTCATTCGCCGCATGGGCGACAAGACCGAAGCCCGGCGCAGCATGATCAAAGCCGGCGTGCCCGTGACACCCGGCACCGAGGGCAATCTGGCGGATCTTGCCGACGCCCTGAGCGAAGCCGAGCGTGTCGGCTACCCGATCATGCTCAAGGCCACCTCGGGTGGCGGCGGCCGCGGCATTCGCCGTTGCAACAGCCCCTCTGAGCTGGAGCAGGCCTGGCCACGGGTGATCTCCGAAGCGACCAAGGCATTCGGCTCGGCCGACGTGTTTCTGGAAAAATGCATCGTTAATCCCAAGCATATCGAAGCGCAGATCCTCGCCGATAGCCAGGGCAATACCGTGCACCTGTTCGAGCGCGACTGCTCGATCCAACGCCGCAACCAGAAGCTGATTGAAATCGCCCCCAGCCCGCAGCTGACCCCGGAACAACGCGCCTACATTGGTAATCTGTCAGTCAAGGCTGCTCAGGCCGTCGGCTACGAGAATGCCGGTACGGTGGAATTTCTGCTCGCCGAGGGCGAGGTGTATTTCATGGAAATGAATACCCGCGTTCAGGTCGAACACACCATCACCGAGCAGATCACCGGTATTGATATCGTCCGTGAGCAAATCCGCATTGCCTCGGGGTTACCGCTGTCGGTCAAGCAGGAGGACATTCAGCATCGCGGCTTCGCCATCCAGTTCCGCATCAATGCCGAAGATCCGAAGAACGATTTCTTGCCCTCGTTCGGCAAGATCACCCGCTATTACGCACCCGGCGGCCCTGGCGTACGGGTGGACACGGCGATCTACACCGGCTACAGCATCCCACCCTATTACGACTCCATGTGCCTGAAGCTGATTGTCTGGGCGCTGACCTGGGAAGAAGCGCTGGATCGCGGCCTGCGCGCGCTGGACGACATGCGCCTGCAGGGGGTGAAAACCACGACCGCCTACTACCAGGAGATTTTGCGGAATAACGAATTTCGCTCGGGCGTATTCGACACCAGCTTCGTTGAAGCACACCCCGAACTGACGCGCTACTCGGTAAAACGCAAACCCGAAGAGCTCGCTCTGGCCATCGCCACCGCCATCGCAGCGCATGCGGGACTATAAACACAGCGGCAAGCTGCAAGAGCATAACGATCAGCTTGCAGCTAACGAGGAACAGATGATGAGCACCACACGCAAAATTACCGTCACCGACACCGTCCTGCGCGATGCCCACCAGTCATTGCTGGCCACACGCATGCGCACCGAGGACATGCTGCCGATCTGCGCCAAGCTCGACCAGGTCGGCTACTGGTCGCTGGAAGTCTGGGGCGGCGCGACTTTCGATGCCTGCATTCGCTTTCTCAAGGAAGACCCCTGGGAGCGCCTGCGCCAACTGCGTGAAGCGCTGCCCAACACGCGCTTGCAGATGCTTTTGCGCGGGCAGAATCTGCTCGGCTATCGGCATTACAGCGATGACGTTGTGCGTGCCTTCGTGGCCAAGGCCGCAGCCAACGGCATCGACGTGTTCCGCATCTTCGACGCCATGAACGATGTGCGTAATCTTGAGACCTCGATCAAGGCGGTCAAGGATGCCGGCAAGCATGCCCAGGGCACCATTGCCTATACCACCAGCCCGGTACATACGGTCGAGGCCTTTGTGAAGCAGGCCCAGGCCATGGAAGCGCTGGGCTGCGACTCGCTGGCGATCAAGGATATGGCTGGCCTGCTCACACCCTATGCCACCGGCGAACTGGTCAAGGCGTTGAAGGCTGAGCAATCGCTGCCGGTCTTTGTGCATTCACACGACACCGCCGGCCTCGCTGCCATGTGCCAGCTCAAGGCGATCGAGAACGGCGCGGATCATATCGACACGGCCATTTCCAGCATGGCCTGGGGCACCAGCCATCCGGGTACCGAATCCATGGTCGCCGCGTTGCGCGGCACGCCATTCGATACTGGCCTGGATCTGGCGCTGTTGCAGGAAATCGGCATGTATTTCCATGCCGTGCGCAAAAAGTACCACCAGTTCGAAAGTGACTTCACTGGCGTGGACACCCGCGTACAAGTCAATCAGGTACCCGGCGGCATGATGTCCAACCTGGCCAACCAGTTGAAAGAGCAGAATGCCCTCGACCGCATTCAGGAAGTCTTTGACGAGATTCCGCGCGTGCGTGCAGACCTGGGCTTCCCGCCGCTGGTAACGCCCACATCGCAGATTGTCGGCACCCAGGCGGTGTTCAACGTGCTGGCTGGCGAGCGCTACAAGACCATCACTAACGAGGTAAAACTTTACTTGCAAGGCCGTTACGGCCAAGCCCCGGGCGAGGTCAATGCCGAGCTGCAACGCCGCGCCATCGGCAACGAGTCCGTTATTGATGTGCGTCCGGCCGACTTAATCAAACCGGAGATGAACAAACTCAAGGCCGAAGTGGGTAGCCTTGCAGAATCTGACGAAGATGTGCTGACCTACGCCATGTTCCCGGACATTGGCCGCAAGTTCCTCGAAGAGCGTGCTGCCGGTACACTCAAACCCGAGGCACTGCTGCCCGCGCCCGGCGCGCCGGGCAAGCCGATGGCCAAAGACGGCGCGCCGACCGAGTTCATTATCGACGTGCATGGCGAGAGCTACCGGGTAGACATCACTGGCGTGAGCGTCAAGGGTGACGGCAAGCGGCATTTTTACCTGAGCCTGGACGGCATGCCCGAAGAGGCCGTGTTCGAGCCGCTGAGTTCCTTCAGCGGCAACGGCGGCAGCCAACGCAAGCAGGCCAGCCAACCCGGCCACGTGACCACCAGCATGCCCGGTAACGTGGTCGATGTGCTGGTGGCGGTGGGCGATGTGGTCAAGGCCGGCCAGGGCGTGCTGGTCAGCGAAGCGATGAAGATGGAAAGCGAAATCCAGGCGGCGATCAGCGGCACGGTCAAGGCCGTGAACGTCACTAAGGGTGACCGGGTCAATCCGGGTGAGATTCTGATAGAAATCGAATAAACGCAGCCTCAAGCGGCAAGTCTCTTATAACTTGCCGCTTGAGGCTGCTTTCCCGGGGGGAAAGTATGGGTCTCGATCCCGTAGTGCTGTTTTTTGTTTTCGGCCTGATCGCCGGGTTAGTCAAGAGCGAGTTAAAACTGCCGCCAGCGTTGTATGACACGCTGTCCATCGTGTTGCTGCTGGCCATCGGCTTGCATGGCGGCGTCGAGCTGGCAGAGCAGGCCAGCGCGGCACTGCTGGGGCAGACTCTGGCGGTGCTGGCAATGGGTGTCGCGCTGCCACTGCTGGCCTTTCCGCTGCTGCGCGGGCTGCGCTTTCCGCGCGTCGATGCAGCCAGTATCGCTGCGCATTACGGCTCGGTCAGCGCCGGTACCTTTGCCGTGGTGATCGCCTATCTGCTGGCCCGCGATATCGTGTTTGAAAGCTATATGCCGCTATTCGTCGCGGTACTCGAAGTACCGGCGATTATCGTCGGCATTCTGCTGGCCAAAGGTATCCGTCGCGATACCGACTGGAAGGCGCTGGGCCATGAGGTGTTTCTCGGCAAGAGCATCATGCTGTTGCTTGGCGGACTGATGATTGGCGTGCTGGCCGGCAAGGAAGCCATTGCGCCGCTGGAGCCCCTGTACACCAGCATGTTCAAGCCGGTACTGGCGTTCTTCTTGCTGGAGATGGGCCTTATCGCCTCGCGGCATCTGGGCAGTCTGCGTACAACGGGCGTGCGTTTGGTCGCCTTTGCGCTTGTCTTTCCGCTGATCGGTGCCACCATCGGTGCCCTGCTCGGCCAGCTTATCGGCCTCTCGGTGGGCGGCATGACCGTATTGGCCACACTGGGTGCCAGTGGCTCTTATATAGCGGTACCCGCAGCCATGCGCCTGGCGCTGCCTGAAGCCAATCCGGCACTGTCGCTGACCGCGTCGTTGGGCATCACCTTCCCATTCAATATACTGGTGGGCATCCCACTGTATCTGTCGTTGGCCGAATGGCTGGCCGCCTGAGGAGCACACCATGAGTATGCCTACCCGCACCCTGCTCACCTTGATCTGCGAAACCGCGCTGGAAGCCCGCTTGATCAAGGACCTGGAGCAACTCGGCGCACCTGGTTGGACGCTGTCCGATGCGCGCGGCAGCGGCAGCCGAGGGGTGCGCAGTGCCGGCTGGGACAACGACGGCAATATTCGCCTGGAGATTATCTGTGCCCGCGAGCTGGCCGAGCGTATCGCCCGACACCTGCAGGAACGTTATTACGCCAACTATGCGATGGTCTGCTATCTGAGTGAAGTAGAAGTACTCAGACCGGAGAAGTTCTCGCGGTAGCCGCTGCGGCCCCGCGGCGATAACGAGGCCGGCGCTCCCACCAATAGGCGCTATGGTCTCGCCCGCTGATAACGGAGGCCTACTCCATGGCCTGGCCAGCGCTCGCTCCAGCAGGAGCTGGTCGAGCCACTGTAGGAGCCGCGGCCTCGCGGCGAAAGCGGTGTGGCTTGTAGCTTCCAGCTTGTAGCTTCATAATGTCCCGCTTTTCCTTTCAGTCCGCCCCAGCGCGGACAATAAGCGAGGCAGCGAACGATGACCGCATTGGTTGGCGTGATCATGGGCTCCAAGTCAGACTGGTCCACTTTGAGCCATACGGCGGATATGCTTGAGCAACTGGGCATTCCCTACGAGGTGAAAGTGGTCTCTGCCCATCGCACACCGGACCTGCTGTTTCAGTACGCCGAAGAGGCCGCTGGCAGAGGCATAGAAGTCATCATCGCCGGTGCTGGCGGTGCCGCCCACCTGCCCGGTATGTGCGCGGCCAAGACGCACCTCCCGGTGCTCGGCGTGCCGGTGCAATCATCCATGCTCTCGGGTGTGGACTCGCTGTTGTCGATCGTGCAGATGCCCGCCGGTGTGCCGGTCGCGACCCTGGCCATCGGCAAGGCCGGCGCCATCAATGCCGCCTTACTCTCTGCCAGCATCCTCGGCGGCAAATACCCTGAATACCATCGGGCGCTGGAAGCCTTCCGTACCCAGCAGACGGATACCGTGCTGAATAATCCTGACCCACGTCAGGCCTGAGGATAATGCAATGAAGATCGGTGTGATTGGTGGTGGACAACTCGGACGCATGCTGGCCCTGGCCGGTACGCCGCTAGGCCAGCAATTCGCCTTTCTCGACCCGGCGCCTGATGCCTGCGCCCAGGCCCTTGGTGAGCATATCCGCGCCGATTACAGCGACCGTGATCACCTGCGCCAGCTGGCTGATGAAGCGGATGTGGTGACCTTCGAATTTGAAAGCGTGCCAGCAGAAACCGTGGCCTTTCTCTCGCAGTTCGTCCCGGTTTTCCCCAATGCCGAGTCCCTGCGCATCGCCCGGGATCGCTGGTTTGAGAAATCCATGTTCCAGGATCTGGACATCCCCACGCCTGAATTTGCCGATATCCAGTCTCAGGATAATCTCGATGCAGCAGTCAAGCGCATCGGCCTGCCCGCAGTGATGAAAACCCGCACGCTCGGCTACGATGGCAAGGGCCAGAAGGTGCTGCGTCATCCTGAGGATGTGCAAGACGCCTTTGCCGAGCTGGGCAGCGTACCCTGTATCCTCGAGGGCTTTGTGCCCTTTACCGGCGAAGTGTCGCTGATCGCCGTGCGCGGCCGAAACGGCGAAATCGCGTTTTACCCCTTGGTGCATAACACGCACGAACAGGGCATTTTGCGCCTTTCAGTAGCCAGTACCGAGCATCCGTTGCAGGGCCTGGCCGAGGATTATGCCCACCGGGTTCTGCAGCAACTGGATTACGTCGGCGTACTCGCCTTCGAGTTCTTCGAAATCGACGGCGGCTTGAAAGCCAACGAAATCGCGCCCCGCGTCCACAATTCCGGCCACTGGACCATTGAAGGCGCCGAGTGCAGCCAGTTTGAAAACCACTTGCGCGCGATCGCCGGCCTGCCCCTGGGCTCCACCGCCAAGGTCGGCGAAAGCGCGATGCTCAACTTTATCGGCGAAGTGCCCGCAGTAGAGAAGGTCACAGCGATCAGCAATTGCCATCTGCATCACTACGGTAAAGCCTTCAAGAGCGGCCGCAAGGTCGGACATGCAACGCTGCGCTGCGCCGATAGCATGACGTTGAAAGCGCGCATCGATGACGTCCAGCGACTGATACAGCCTTAATTACAAGCTTAGTGACAACCAGGGTGACCACTAGAGTCACCCCACATTCAAACCCAGTTGAGTCCCTGTGTGGGTGGTCTGCTCGTCAGGCGAGCTGACAACTATTTCCCGTTGTAGATCAACATGCTCTATGCTCAGGGCAATGATATGCAGGATGGAGGCAGGCCGCTCGCCTACCTCATCAAAGACAACGGGCCGCACCTATGGAATTCAAGGACTATTACGCTACGCTCGGCGTGGAACCGGACGCAGACGACAAGACGATCAAAACCGCTTATCGCAAACTGGCACGCCAATACCACCCCGATGTCAGCAGCCTTGCCGGCGCTGAAGAGAAGTTCAAGGAAGTCGCCGAAGCCTACGACGTGTTGCACAACGTAGAGAAGCGCGCCGAATACGATGAACTGCGTCAGGCGCGACAGCAGCGGCAACGCTTCAGCGGCGGGTCCCGTGGTGGTCAAGCGGGCTCAGCCGAAACGAATCAGGATTTTGCCGACTTCTTCGAGTCCATGTTTGGCTCCGCAGGCGCTCGCCAATCGCCCTTTGACGACAACCGCTTTGCTCAGAAAGGGCGTGATGTGGAAATAGAAATGCCGGTGTTTCTGGAAGAAACCCTCGAAAACACCACCAAACCCATCGAGTTCATGCTGCCCTACCGCGATGAACGCGGCCGCATGCAGGAACTGAAAAAATCACTCAAGGTGAAGGTTCCGGCGGGGGTACGCGATGGCGAGCGCATTCGCTTAAAGGGCCAGGGCGCACCCGGCAGCGGCAATGCTGCGAACGGCGACCTGTACCTGCATATCCGCCTGGTACCTCATCCGCTATTCGATGTAGAGGGTCATAACCTGGTCATTACCGTACCGCTGGCTCCCTGGGAGGCGGCGCTGGGCACCAAGGTGACGATCCCGACCCTGGTCGGCAAAATTCAATTGACCATTCGCCCCAACAGTCAATCAGGACAAAGGCTGCGTATCAAAGGTAAGGGGCTGATCGGCAAAGAGGGATCGGGCGACCTGTTCGCAGTACTGAAGGTGGTTATGCCCCAGCAAGCTGACGAGGCAACCCGAGCACTATGGACACAGCTGGCCAACGCAGCCGGATTCGATCCGCGAGCAGAGTGGAGCCAAACATCATGAGCACCGTCACGCAGGTCACTATCAATTTTGCCGAGCTACGCCAGTGCGTAAGCATCAGCGAAGAGCAATTGCTGGAGCTGGTTGCCGAAGGGATCCTCACCCCTGAGGCCGGTACACTGCCCGAGGAGTGGAGGTTTGCCAGCACCAGCGTCAGCCTGGTGCACAAGGCTGAACGACTCCACCGCGACCTGACGGTCGAATGGGCCGATATTCCCTTGGTGCTTGGCTTGCTTGAGGAGGTAGAGCAACTCAAAGCGGAAAATGCTTATCTGAAACAACGCCTTGGCCGCTTCTTGCAGGACGAACAAAGCTGAGTTATTACCCTCGGCAACCATCGGCAGCGCTATCCTTAGGCCTGGCTGGAACTGAGAAAAATCCGTTCTTGGCAAAGCCCGCGCACTACGGGAAACTCCTCAGCAGGACACCTGTCAGAGGCTGTGCCCTCTTCTTCTTGAGTATTGTTATGCGCCGGCTTTTCCTAATAGCATTTTGCCTTGGCCTAACGGCCGCCGCCCATGCCGCCCCTCGCACCGTTGACTGGTTGGACCTGTTACCCGAAGAGGACTACCAGGCCATGCTTGAGATGCCTGAAATCGGCCATGATGGTGGGGAGGAAGCGCCCGGTGATTTCACTCAGAGCCTGCGCCAGCGCGACGACCTGCCCGAGGTGATGTATTCCACCCGCGTGGTCGACAGCATGGACGCACAGGAGCTGAAAATTGCCGGCTTCCCGGTGCCGCTGGAAACCAACGAGCGCGGCGCTTATACCTCCTTCTTCCTGGTGCCCTACGCCGGTGCCTGTATTCACGTCCCGCCGCCACCACCCAACCAGATTATCCTGGTCGACTATCCACAGGGTATTCGCATCGATGATATCTATGAGGCATTCTGGATGTCCGGCACGCTGCATATCGACCAGACCAGCAACGAGTTGGCCGACGCCAGCTATCGCTTCGACGCCGACAAGGTCTGGGTTTACGACGGCGAGTGAATCCTCGCGTCTCCCCCGTCCGGGTGGGTAATCCCGTCACTATTTCCGGTATGCTTGGCACTCTGCCTTACCAGTTAGCCAGGAGTTCAAATGGAATCTTTGATCGGAATTACGGGACTCGCGTTACTGGTGATTTTTTACCTGCGCAAGTACCTGCTAAGAAAGGAATCTCCGCAACAGCAGGCGCTGCCATTCGATGGTGAACTGTTCCAGGTCGGTCTGGCGTGTATCGCCAAGCGGGCGCATAGCGGCGCCACCTCCACCGTAATAGTCATCCCCGGCTTTGTGGAAAACTTCCTTTACTTCACCGAGTACTATGCTGACCCGACCATTGAACTGATCCTGCTGACCAGCGCTGATTACCATGTGCCCGTGACTAGACCGCGCTTCAGTACCGCGCAATGGGCCAAGCCCCCTAAAGCTCGCCCAGGCAGCATCGCCTATGACGCGGCGGTACTGAACCTGGCTTTAACCCACCTGGTAACGACGCAAAACGTGCGCGTGCATGGCCACTCGCGCGGCGGAGCCGTGGCGTTGGAAGCCGCACGCCAACAACCCGCTTTGTTTGAGCAGGTGGAGGTTGTGCTGGAGGCACCGGTGCTGCCACAGGGTCTGCCTTATGCACCCCTGCCAGGCATAGTCCGCTGGTGTTTGCCATTTTTCCTACCCTTCTGGCAGCAACAACCGATCAACGATCGAAACCGAAGCATTTGGGGCCCCCTGGATAACCCGCGCAAACGCGAACTGATCATGGGCGTGCCATTCAATCCCAAGCGCGCCGCCATCATGTTGGCCAACCTCAAGGACATGGCTGACTGGATGCCAGACACCAGCACGGATATTTACCAATACGTCAAACGCGGCGCGATCCTGGTGCCTGGCAATGATCGCGTACTACAAAGCGCGGCGATGCTGGCCAGTGCTCGGCAGGCAGAAAACCTGCAGATCATCGAGATCGATGGGGGCAGCCATTTTGTTCTGCCTGACCACCCCGAAAGCATCCCTCCGTTGCAGCAGAGCTAAGCGTGACTTACCAGTTCGAGACCATAGGCATCGTACGATCCTGCTTCAGCGAAAAATTTGCTATACCCCGGCAGCCCAGTCTCGCGCCAGCGGCCAAGGGCGTTGTCGAACTGATCGCGCCCTACAATCGGCCCGAAGCAGTAGCCGGACTTGAGGGCGTGTCTCATCTCTGGCTACTGTTCGTGTTTCATGCCGCAACGTCGGGCCCGGCACATCTGCGCGTAAGGCCGCCACGACTGGGCGGTAATCAACGCATTGGCGTATTCGCCAGCCGCTCGACCCACCGGCCCAATCCCATTGGTCAGTCGGTGGTCAGGCTTGATGGGATGGAGCCAGGTCGTTTACTCATCTCGTCGATTGACCTGCTCGACGGCACGCCGATTCTCGACATAAAGCCTTACGTACCCTATGCCGACAGCCTGCCGTTGGCGCGCAATAGTCTGGCTGACGCCGCACCAACACTGCTTAGGGTCGATTGGCTGCCGGAATCGTTACAACAGGCCCGGGACCAGGCAGTCAGGCTGCGCCAACCGGTGGTCGAGTTGATTGAACAGTGCCTGGCTCAAGACCCCAAGCCTGCCTATCAACGACCCACAGAGGAACGCCGCTATGGGGTACGTTTCTGGGATTTAAATGTGTGCTGGCATTACCCGCAACCCGATCGCATCTGTGTAATATCCGTCGAAGAGCAACCCCCAGCGACGCACTGAATCACCGGCTCAAGCGCGTAATGCCAGCACTAACCAAGGCGCGACTTGAGCCAACATCAACGGCTATACTCGCCATACAGATGGCCCAGATGGCTCGCAGGTAAACACACTTGTTGTATTACTCACCCATGTTGCTCGGATTATGCTTACTGCTGGCAGTCGCCATCGCGGCAACGGCGCTATGGCAAATATCACGACCCTATTCTGGACCCGGATTCTGGATGGCCGGCAGTTGGTCGCTGATCGGCGGGATTGGCTTGTTTATCGCTTTCATATTGACCGGCAGCCCAACTCTGAATGTGCTTGGCAACGCTGCACAACTGGCAGGAGAAGCGCTGTTCCTCTTGGGTATATTCCGCTTCATGGGGCGCCAACTGCCGTGGTGGATTGTGCCTCTAAGTGTCAGTCTTATGGTTCTGTTCAATATTCACTACTGGATGTTCGACGGCCATTCAGATTTTCTCATGGGTATCTATTCGACGATCGCCGGCCTACTGCCGGCTCAGGCGGTCTGGTTGTTACTGCGGGAAAAGTCCGATCCCGCTACGCGTCCCGCACGCCTTCTGGTCGGTATCAGTCTGCTGATTTACTCCGCAGTTACGCTACTGCGTGGCTATCTGGGCTATCGCGACTGGTGGCTGGACGCGCCCTATATCAACCCATATGAATCATTCAGCTACCTGCTGCCTTACAATTTTGCGATCCCCGCTTTAGTCATGGGCTTTATTGGGGTTACGCTAATGACCATGCAGCGAATTCTCGCCAACAGTGAAATACATGCTGAACAGGCACGCCACAATGCCCTACGTTTCGAGCGCCTGCTCGGCGCCACTACTTCTGCCGTCATGATCGTGAAAACTGGGCTTATCCAGGATGCCAATCGCCGGCTGGAACAACTTACCGGCCTGTCGCGACAGAGCCTACTTCAGCAACCGGTTATCACTTTGTTTCCCAGCCAAAGCCGTAATCTGATTGAGCAACACCTGTCACGCGCCCATGCCAGCCAGTTGGATGTGGACGCTCTACATACCAGCGGCAAGAGCTTCCCTGCCGAGATCAGCATCGCCCCACTCAGCGCAGACAGCAATGATCTGCTGCTGGAAATTCGCGATGTCAGTCATCGTAAGGCACTGGAGCAACAGCTGCAGTTGTTGGCAACGCAAGACTCGCTGACCGGGGCACTGAACCGCCGCGCATTCAATGAGCGGGCACAGCAAGAGTTCAAGCGAGCGGCTCGTTATCAGCAGCCCCTGAGCCTCGCCATACTCGATCTGGATCATTTCAAGAGTATCAATGACAGTTACGGCCACCTCGCGGGGGATCATGCCCTGCAACAGTTCGCCGGCCTTTGCCGGAGACTGTTACGCGAGAGCGATATCTTTTCCCGTTTCGGGGGCGAGGAGTTTGTGGTGCTTCTTACACAGACCGATGACGCCGCAGCGATGGCGTTACTCGAACGACTACGCCAGGAAGTCAGTAAACTCGCTCTGCAACAGGGTGCAGAATCATTCGGGTTGCGGGTCAGCGTTGGCTTGGCCACCTGGCAAGCCGGGGACCAGCTGGATAGCTTGTTCAAACGTGCCGATCAGGCCCTATATGCAGCTAAATCCAGCGGTCGCAACCGCGTCATAAGCTGGACAGATGATGTACACGCGAGATTGGCTGATGTTTGATCTGGGCCATGTGGCTTTACTCATGCTGGCAGCCATGGTGGGCGCTTGGATATGGCGCGGCCTGGGCTTGCGCGACCGCGCCCTAATGCTGGTGCGGCAGCACTGCAAACAGGTCGACGTGCAGTTGCTGGACGAAAGCATAGTACTCAGCCGAATTCGGCTGGCCCGCAACCAGGCCGGACGTTTTGGTGTAGTGCGCCGCTATGGCTTTGAATTCACCGTTACCGGTGAGCGCCGCTACAGCGGCTCCATTCAATTGCACGGCAGCCACCTACTGGGAATTGATCTGGCACCCCATCCCTTCCCCGGATCAGGGCCAGTTCATCAAGACTGCCCTAGCAATAGACTGCTATGAACGCCGCGCAACTCACGCATTTTTGCCTCAGCCTGCCAGCTGTGCGGGAGGACCTCAAATGGGGCCAGAATCGCGTTTTTTCCGTGGCTGCTACCAAAATGTTCGCTCTCATCGACTTAAGCAACAATAGCTGCGCGTTCAAAGTAGATGATGACGTTTTCCTCGGATTTTGTGATAGACCTGGTTTTCATCCCGCGCCTTATCTGGCCCGAGCCCATTGGGTCAGCCTGGATTACCCCTATAGGCTGGAGGACGCAGAGCTGCGCCAGCTGCTTCGTCGATCACATCAATTAGTCGTGACCAAACTGCCCAAGCGCTTGCAGTCAGGACTGATCCAACCCTGAGACTGCGCTGATGCCGCCTCCAACCCCGTACTGGCAGGTTCCACGTGGAACCTCTGGTGACAACCAGCAGCAACCTTTATGCTGGGCGGCATGATTCAAGATATCCCTACCCACCTTATCGCCGGCCCTCTGGGTGCGGGTAAAACCACGCTGCTGAAGCAGTTGATGCGCCAGCGGCCGCCGCATGAGCGTTGGGCGATATTAATCAACGAATTTGGCCAGATCGGCATTGATGCGGCGCTACTGCAACAGGATGCCGAAGGGGTGGCGCTGGCCGAGGTACCAGGTGGCTGCCTTTGTTGCGTCAATGGTGTGCCCTTTCAGGTAGGACTGAACCGGCTCCTGCGTAAAGGACGCCCCACCAGGCTATTTATCGAGACATCGGGCCTCGGCCATCCGCTCCAGTTGCTGCAGCAACTGAGCGCGCCGCCCTGGTTGGGCATACTGAACCTGCAACCCTTGGTGATGGTGCTCGACGCCAACAAGATGGCCCAGGGCACGCCGCTACCTGAGGCCCAGCAGTTGGCTTTGCCCCAGGCCGGTTTACTGCTGCTGAACAAGTCCGCACGCCTGGATAGCACCGCCAAGCAGACGCTGGAGGCGCGACTGCCTACGTGCGACAAATTGTGGTGTGAACAAGCCGATATCCGACTCGACAGCCTGCCTCTTCGACAAGCCCAAGTGACTCACACGCATACCGCGATGCCTCCAGCCTCTTCCGTGCCGACGCTCCCCCCGCTATGGCGCAGTACTGCAGACTGGCATTGTCATAGCCAGGCAGCCGGTGAGCATCACAGTATTGGTTGGCAAATACACCCTGATCAGGTATTTGACCTGGCGGCATTGCAGACGTGGCTGCTTACGCACCCTTGGCTGCGTGCGAAAGGAGTAGTACGTAGCGCGGAGGGTTGGCGATCTTTCAATGCTTTGCCAGCGGAGCCTATTCGCTGGCAGCGCAGCGATTGGCAACAGGACAACCGCATTGAGCTGATTACTGCCCAGCGTCCAGACCGGCTTGTTCTGGAGCAGGGCTTGCGAGCGGTCATAAACAGCGATTAAGGTAACGGGCTACCAATGGCTTACTTTCTTCTACTTGGCGCACACCATGAGCCTAAAATACCTCAGCCTGTCGGTCATCGCTCTGTTCAGCACTCAGGCGTTGGCCTCGGCCTGCGTAATCACCTCTAACGATGACCAACTGCCTATTCGCATGTGTCAGCAAAATATCAGCATACCGCCGTCGCTGTTCAATCAGAGTTTTTGCCAACCGCAGATCCCTGATCGCAGCTTTGAGATCGCCTTCACCGAAGCATGCCCAGCGGGCGCATACGGTATTTGCAGGGGGGCCAAATCTCTGGGCGTGGCCTATGAACAGGCAATTCACTATTACAGCGACGCAGATGATGCACCGGTGCTCAAGGCCTATTGCGAAAATATTAGCAACGGGCGTTGGGAGACACCCTGAGCAATCGTTACTCCGAGGGCACTGGCAGGGCCAGTAGCTCATCCATCTGCAATTTCTGTCCGCCCATCAATCTCAGCCGACCAGCCGTACCGGCTGGCAGTTCGAGCACAAAGCGTAGTGCCCTGTCTGCACGATAAATAGCACAGGGCATGCTGTGGCAAGGGGGTACGGCGGAGAAAATATTGGCGATGTGGCCATCGTCATCGACATACACCAGATCAAGGCTGATACGCATATTGCGCATCCAGATAGCAGGCACTGTGCCCGCTGGGAAATCAAACAGCATCCCTTCGTCCGCCGCCAACTCACGCCCCATCAGCCCTTGGCGGCGGCTGTCCGGGTCAGCTACACGCTGCAGGCGAAACGTCTCTTGCGCTAGCTGTATATCCCACCATTCCCCCTCGGTCATGGTCGACGTCTGAGCAAATGCGGTGGTTACCAGCATGGTCGCCAATAGCAAGGCCGCAAACCCGCGCTTCCATGCCGCTCGGATCATAAGTTATCCTTCAACAAATTCTGGTAAACCATATTGGTCAGGTACAGCCTGTCCTGTTCATTCAGATCAACAAACTCGACGCCAGTGGCCACCTGACTATTGGCCGTTTCATCACAGCTCACCGCGCGAACCTTGGCATTAATGGTCAGGTACACATCCAGGCCCGAAGGGTTAATACGGAATGAGAGCTTCACATCATCACCCTTCTCGGCGACCGGCCTGGGTGACATCATTCGTGCACCACCGCAGCTAAGGTCGACTATCTTGGCTGATGCCTGACCGGCGGGGCCACTCACTGCCGTGACCAGCTCCACGGACACTCGCGACGAGCCGCGGATGCGCATGGACTGCACGGTTTCCGGATAGGCCAGATGCAGATAGGGGAATGGCGCCAGATTCGATTTGATCACCCGCGTTTTGTAAGCGACCGCATCCTTGCCAACAAATCCGCGGACCAGAAACTGCTGCCCTTCCTTAACAAACACCAGGCGACCCTGGACCGTCGGAGAGGTCACCATCAGGCTGACGGGTGCATAAAATCCGATCATCCGGACCTGATACCGCTCTGCGTGAGTCGGGTGGAGCGTCTGTAGCTGCACCAAATCGCCGGGCGCCAGTTGGATTTGTGACAAGCTGGAGATCTGGACTTCTGAAGCCGCACCATTGCCAGCCACGTCGAGCTTTTCTTCTGCGGCGTTGCGCTCGGGTGCTGCTCGATAGAGACCCATCTTCAATAACTGAGCCAACAGCGGCTCACTATCGATAATGCGCGACTGCTCCATCAGAACACTGCCCTTAGCGTCAAGAAGGTCCCACTGCAACGGTTTACCCACGCTGACTTCTTGTTCTGTAAGGGGTATCAAGGTCACGCCTGGTCTCCAGTGCAAATCAGGTGAAAGCGCAACAAATGTATCACAGCCACCTGCAGCGCTGTGATATCAATCTGCCTACTTAGCAATTGATTCGCAAGCCCAGCATTCACCCCGAAAAATAGATATCTTCACGCGTCCACGGCATATTGTGGTGCCCGTCAGGAAATGGCTTAACGGCAAGAATTTGGTGAATATTGATCCAGTTCTTGCGAAAGCCGTAAGCACAGCCAGCCAGATAGACTCTCCAGATTCGTAACGTTTTATCGGGCACCAATGCCCTCGCCTCCTCAAGCCGAGCTTCGAGGTTGTCGCTCCAGTGCTCAAGAGTCCGGGCATAATGCAAACGCAGGCTTTCCACATCGACCACCTCCAGGCCCTGCTCACTCATACTGGCAATCGCGGTGGATAAATGCGGCAACTCGCCATGCGGAAAGACGTAACGCCCGATAAAAGTACCCGCACCCCGGCTCACCGGTCGGCCATCCACGTGCTTGGCGGTAATGCCGTGGTTCATCACCAGTCCACCCGGTTTGACCTGATCGTGCAGCACTTTGAAATAGGTATCCAGATTGGCCTGTCCAACATGCTCAAACATGCCAACACTGACCACTTTATCGAAATTCTCGCGGCCCGGTAGATCCCGGTAATCTTGCAACTGCAACTCGATCGCCTCGCCAAGCCCGGCGGCGGCATTTTTCTCCCGCGCCAGAACCAGTTGCTCTTTGCTCAAAGTGATGCCGTAGACGCTGACGCCGTAATGCTGGGCCGCATGACGCGCTAAGCCTCCCCAACCACAGCCTACGTCCAGCAGCCGCTCTCCGGGCTGGAGCCGTAGCTTGCGGCATATATGATCCAGCTTGTTGATCTGCGCCTGGGCCAGGCTGTCGTGCTCAGAATCTCGAAAGTACGCGCAGGAGTAAAGCATCTCAGGATCAAGCCAAAGTGCGTAGAAGTCATTAGAGAGATCATAATGGTAGGCAATGGCCTCTGCGTCCATGGCTTTATCATGTGCAGTGCGCGGTTTGACTGGGTCGCTGCGATCACCCAGCAATCCCTTACTCAGACGATCGGCTATCTCGACCACTTGCATGATCGGGCCGCGCACCTCCATGCGCTTATCGATATAGGCTTCGCCCAGCTTATCCAGGCTGGGTTGACGCAGGTCATTGAGCAGAAGGGGGTCAATAATTTCCAAGGTCACTTTCGGCTCTGGCCCCAGATCCAGGGTGGGCCCTCCGGAAAGCATAATCCGCAAAGGTAGTTTCAGCTTGCTCAAGGTCTCGTAAAGTTGCCTTAGCATACCCACCCTCCAAATAGTCCAGATTTCGCGCCCCGCGTTCCCCTCCTTAATATAGACCAATTTCCTCGGGTGTCACGGTCCAGCCGGGTAGGTCCGGCTGGAGCTGGAAACACCTTATATCAGCTCTTTTTGCTCGGACGCTTCCAGCCTTCAATATTCTTCTGTCTCGCACGGCCCACCGCCAGTGCCTGCGCCGGGACATCCTGGGTCAGCGTCGAGCCCGCCGCTGTGGTTGCACCGGCACCAATGCTGACAGGCGCCACCAACGCAGTGTTCGAGCCAACAAAAACACCGTCGCCAATACGTGTGACGAATTTGTTAACACCGTCATAGTTACAGGTAATAGTGCCTGCACCAATATTGACCTGCGCACCTACTACCGCGTCTCCGACGTAGGACAAGTGATTGATCTTCGAACCCGCGCCGATATCGGCCTTTTTGGTTTCGACAAAATTACCGATCTTCGCGCCTGTTTGCATACGAGTGCCGGGACGCAGCCGCGCATAAGGACCAATATCGCAATCCTCGCCCACTTGCGCACCATCAATATGGCTGAAGGCCTTGATTACCGTGCCTGCGGCGATACTACTGTTACGTATGACGCAATGCGGGCCAATTTCGACGTTGTCACCAATGTTGACGTCGCCTTCAAGCACAACATTGATATCCATAAAGATATCCCGCCCGACGGTGACATTGCCGCGCACGTCAACGCGCGCCGGATCCGCTAGGGTCACGCCTTCGCTCATCAAGCGCAGGCCTTCGCGTTGTTGCCAGGCACGCTCAAGCACCGACAGCTGCTGACGGTTATTCGCACCCATCACCTCGAGTTCATCCAACGGCTGTGCCACCTCGACCGGTACCTTGTGACTGACTGCCAGCGCCACGACATCGGTCAGATAATATTCGCCCTGGGCATTGTCGTTGGACAAGCTGGACAGCCATTGGGCCGCTTGGTTGCCCGGCAACGCCATAATGCCGGTATTGCCTTCGGTGATCAGCAGATGTTCTGCGCTGGCATCTTTTTGCTCGACAATGGCTTCTACCGCCCCGCCAGGGCTACGGACGATGCGCCCATAACCGGTAGGATCGGCCATGGTGACCGTCAGCAAGCCCAACGCCTGGACGCCAGCCTGGGTACTCAATCGCTGAAGGGTCTCAGCGCGCAGCAGCGGAACGTCGCCGTACAGCACCAGTATCTGGTCGGCATCGGTGATGTCAGGTAACGCCTGTGCGACCGCATGCCCGGTACCGAGCTGTTCGCTCTGCACCACCCAGTTGATATCGTCCGCCGCCAAGGTCTCGCGCACCTTGTCCGCACCGTGGCCAATGACCACGTGGATCCGCCGAGGTGCCAGTGCCCTTGCGCAGTCAATCACATGCCCAAGCATAGGTTTGCCTGCTACCGGGTGAAGCACTTTGGGCAGTGCTGAGCGCATACGAGTGCCCTGACCGGCGGCGAGGATGACGATATCCAATATCATAGTGTGAACCGTGGTTGCTTAAGAGTGGGTAGATGATAGCAAAGCTGGAAACGGGAAGCTGGAAGCTGGAAGCAATAAAAAAGGCAGCCAAGGCTGCCTTTTTTATTGCAAACGAACTCAGCGATTGTTGAACGCCGGTCCGCCGTATTTCTTGCGCAGTTCCTGCACGGTACGCAGCTGTGCCGCAGCTTCAGCAAGACGCGCAGAAGCGGAACCGTAATCAAACTCGGATCCCTTCTCGCTCAAGGCCTTTTCAGCGGCCTTTTTCGCTTCAATTGCAGACGCTTCGTCGATGTCACCAGCACGGATAGCCGTGTCGGCAAGCACCTTGACCATGCTCGGCTGGATCTCCAGGAAGCCGCCGGAAATGTAGAACACTTCCTCACTGCCATCCTGCTTGATCACCCGAACCGGGCCAGGCTTGAGGTCGGTGAGCAACGGCGTGTGACCGGGCAGAATACCCAGATCACCCATGTTGCCGTGTGCGACGACCATCGTAGCCAGACCCGAAAACAGCTCTTCTTCCGCGCTGACGATATCGCAGTGCACTGTCATAGCCATGTCATTGCCTCGATTCTGCGCCCGCTTGCGCGGGCGCTAGCATTACATTTTCTTGGCTTTCTCGATGGCTTCATCGATGGTGCCGACCATGTAAAACGCCTGCTCGGGCAGGTGGTCGAACTCGCCATCCAGAATGCCTTTGAAGGCACGGATAGTGTCCTTCAGAGAAACGTACTTGCCTGGAGAACCGGTGAAGACCTCGGCCACGAAGAACGGCTGCGACAGGTAACGCTGGATCTTACGAGCGCGGGCTACCAGTTGCTTGTCTTCCTCGGACAGTTCGTCCATACCCAGAATCGCGATGATGTCTTTCAGCTCTTTGTAGCGCTGCAGAACATACTGTACGCCACGGGCCGTATCGTAGTGCTCCTGACCAATCACCTGGGGGTCCAGTTGACGGGAGGTGGAGTCCAACGGATCTACCGCAGGGTAGATACCCAGCGAGGCGATATCACGGGACAATACCACGGTCGCATCCAAGTGGGCGAAGGTGGTAGCCGGCGAGGGGTCGGTCAAGTCATCGGCTGGTACGTATACCGCCTGAATCGACGTAATGGAGCCCTGCTTGGTGGAGGTAATACGCTCCTGCAGAACACCCATCTCCTCGGCCAGCGTCGGCTGGTAACCTACCGCTGAAGGCATACGCCCGAGCAGTGCGGATACTTCGGTACCGGCCAGGGTGTAACGGTAGATGTTGTCAATAAACAACAGTACGTCACGACCTTCGTCCCGGAACTTCTCGGCCATGGTCAGGCCGGTCAGTGCTACGCGCAGACGGTTACCCGGCGGCTCGTTCATCTGACCGTAAACCAGCGCTACCTTGTCCAGTACGTTGGAGTCCTTCATCTCGTGATAGAAGTCGTTACCTTCACGAGTCCGCTCACCCACACCGGCAAATACGGAATAACCGCTGTGCTCGATGGCGATGTTACGAATCAGCTCCATCATGTTGACGGTTTTACCAACACCGGCACCACCGAACAGACCCACTTTACCGCCCTTGGCAAACGGGCAGATCAGGTCGATAACCTTGATGCCGGTTTCCAGCAGCTCGTTGGAGCTGGCCTGTTCCGCGTAAGAAGGCGCCGGGCGGTGAATGCCCCAGCGTTCTTCTTCGCCAATCGGGCCGGCTTCGTCGATAGGATTGCCGAGTACATCCATGATCCGGCCCAGGGTCTTGATACCCACGGGTACGGAAATGGCTGCACCAGTGGTAGTCACGGCCAGGCCGCGCTTGACACCTTCGGTAGTACCCATGGCGATGGTTCGTACAATGCCATCACCCAATTGCTGCTGGACTTCCAGGGTCAGACCCTTTTCGTCGACATGCAGCGCGTCATACACCTTCGGCACGCTGTCGCGTGGGAATTCCACGTCAATGACGGCGCCGATGATTTGAACGATACGTCCGCTACTCATGTTTGGTTCCTCTAAGTGGTATGAAACCGTTATCGTCTGTCCGAAGTCTCACGAGACTGCGGCGGCGCCGCCGACGATTTCCGAAATTTCCTGGGTGATCGCAGACTGACGAGCTTTGTTGTAAATAAGCTGCAGGCTATCGATGATGTCCCCTGCATTGTCGGTCGCGCTTTTCATTGCGATCATCCGTGCCGCCTGTTCGCTGGCGTTGTTTTCGATCACTGCCTGATACACTTGCGACTCGATATAACGGGTCAACAAGCCATCGAGCAGCTCGTTGGCGTCAGGCTCATACACATAGTCCCAATGCCCCTTGAGTTCCGCTCTGTCAGCCGGAACCAGCGGGATCAATTGTTCAACCTTGGGCGTTTGCACCATGGTGTTCACAAAGGCATTGGACACCAGGTACAAACGGTCAATACGACCTTCCTGATAACCATCGAGCATGACCTTGACGCTACCGATCAGATCATTCAACGAGGGCTGCTCGCCCAGGTGACTGATCGCTGCGACAACGTTACCGCCATAACTGCGAAAAAACGCGGCGCCCTTGCTGCCAATCACGCACAGCTCGGTCTCGACGTTACGGTCACGCCACTCTTTCATGTTTTGTACCAGCGCCTTGAACAGGTTAGTGTTCAAACCACCGCAAAGACCCCGATCCGTACTGACCACGATATAGCCGACCCGTTTGACTTCACGCTCTTGCATGAACGGGTGACGATATTCGGGGTTGGCATTGGCCAAATGGCCAATGACCTGACGGATACGTTCAGCGTAGGGACGGCTGGAGGCCATGCGCTGTTGTGCTCTGCGCATCTTGCTGACCGCCACTTTCTCCATGGCGCTGGTGATCTTCTGAGTACTTTTGATACTCGAAATTTTACCGCGTATCTCTTTTGCGCCTGCCATGTCTCACCTTTCAGGTTAGCCCGAGGCCAGATCGCACGATGCGGGACATGATCGAATCATGCCCCGCGCTCGGCTTACCAGCTCTGGGTTGCCTTGAAGTTCTCGATGCCAGACTTGATACCGGCTTCGATCTCGTCGTTGTAGTCGCCCTTCTCGTTGATCTTGGCCAACAGATCGGCCTTCTCACGTTTGAAGTAGGCGAGCAGAGTCTTCTCGAACGAGCCAACTTTGTTCAGCTCGACATCGACCAGGAAGCCCTTCTCGGCAGCGTACAGACTGATGGCCATGTCAGCGATCGACATAGGCGCATACTGGTGCTGCTTCATCAGTTCAGTAACGCGCTGACCGTGCTCCAGCTGCTTGCGGGTAGCCTCATCGAGGTCCGAAGCAAACTGGGCGAAGGCCGCCAGTTCACGATACTGAGCCAGCGCGGTACGAATACCACCGGACAGCTTCTTGATAATCTTGGTCTGGGCTGCACCACCAACACGGGATACCGAGACACCGGCGTTAACGGCCGGGCGGATACCCGCGTTGAACAGGTTGGATTCCAGGAAGATCTGGCCGTCGGTGATCGAGATCACGTTGGTCGGTACGAAAGCAGATACGTCACCCGCCAGCGTTTCAATGATCGGCAGTGCGGTCAGAGAACCGGTTTTGCCTGTCACTTCACCGTTGGTGAGCTTTTCCACATATTCAGCGGAAATGCGCGAGGCGCGTTCCAGCAGACGGCTGTGGAGATAGAAAACGTCGCCAGGGTAGGCTTCACGACCCGGAGGACGACGCAGCAGCAGGGAGATCTGGCGATAAGCCACAGCCTGCTTGGACAGATCATCATAAATGATCAGTGCGTCTTCACCGCGGTCACGGAAGTACTCACCCATGGTGCAACCGGCGTAAGGCGCCAGAAACTGCAGGGCAGCCGGATCGGAAGCGGAAGCCGCCACAACGATGGTGTTGCTCATCGCGCCGTGCTCTTCCAGCTTGCGCACGACGTTGGCGATGGTCGACTGCTTCTGACCAATAGCCACGTACACACACTTGATGCCGGAATCTTTCTGGTTGATGATCGCGTCGATCGCGATGGCCGTCTTACCTGTCTGACGGTCACCAATGATCAGCTCACGCTGGCCACGGCCGATCGGGATCATCGCATCGATGGACTTGTAGCCGGTCTGCACCGGCTGGTCTACCGACTTACGCCAGATTACGCCAGGCGCAACCTTTTCAACCGCGTCAGTCAGCTTGGCATCGATTACGCCCTTGCCGTCGATCGGGTTACCCAGTGCGTCAACGACGCGACCAAGCAATTCCGGACCAACCGGGACTTCCAGAATACGACCGGTACATTTGGCAGTCATGCCTTCGGTCAGACCCAGGTAATCACCCAATACAACAGAACCCACGGAGTCCTGCTCCAGGTTCAGTGCCATACCGTATACACCACCGGGGAATTCGATCATTTCCCCGTACATCACATCAGCAAGGCCGTGAATGCGCACGATACCGTCGGAAACGCTGACGATGGTGCCTACATTGCGAGCCTGCGAAGACACATCGAGTTTCTCGATGCGCTGCTTAATAATTTCGCTAATTTCGGAAGGATTCAATTGCTGCATGCCATGTCCCTCAAATCAGGATTTCAACGCCTCGGCCAGCTTATCCAGCTTGCCGCGGACCGAACCGTCGATGACCAAGTCACCCGCACGAATCAACACACCGCCGATCAAGGCCGGGTTGATGGTCACATGAGGAGTTACTGTCCGGTCTAACCGCTTGGAAAGAGCGGTTGCCAGCGTTTTCTGTTGATCGTCGCTCAGCTCAAAGGCGGATTCCACCTCGACTGCCACGCTACGATCATGTTCTGCCTTGTGTTGCTCATAGAGCTCGGCAATAACCGGGATCAAGGGCAAACGGTCATGCTCTGACAGCGTCCGGACAAAATTGCCGAAAGCGTCGTCCACATGACCTTCGCACACCATGAGCAGGTCGTCGGCCTTGCGTTCCTCGGTCAAACCGGGATTACGCATCCTCGCGGCAAAAGCCTCATCCTGAACGGCCGCTGCTGCCAGGGCCAGCATGCCAGACCAGGCATCCAGACCACCGGCAGCAGAAGCGTGTTCAAAAGCTGCTTTTGCGTAAGGCCGAGCTAGCGTATTGATAGTAGCCATAGCTCGCCTCGCTTAGAGTTGTGAGGCCAATTTATTGACCAGCTCACTGTGCGCCTTGGCGTCGATTTCCGACCCCAGAATTTGCTCAGCGCCCCGAACGGCCAATACGGCCACCTGGGCCCGAAGGTCATCCTTGGCGCGATTCACTTCCTGTTCGATCTCAGCCTTGGCGGCGGTGATCAGACGTTCACCTTCAGAACGGGCCAGCTCTTTAGCTTCCTCAACAATGAGGTTGGCACCCTTGTTGGCTTGCTCGATGATCTGAGTAGCCTGTTCCTTGGTTTCACGCAGGGTCTGGGAAGCTTTCTCTTGGGCCAGGTCAAGGTCACGCTGGGCGCGGCCAGCCGCGTCCAGACCTTCAGCGATTTTTTTCTGGCGCTCTGCCATGGCTGCCGTGATCGGCGGCCAGACAAACTTCATGCAAAACCAGACAAAAATAGCGAAGGCAATCGTTTGACCAAACAGCGTCAGATTAATATTCACAGCGATTTACCTCGTGCTATTCGTTGAGTCCCGGATCTCTTGATCCAGATGATAGGTCCGGCAAACCAAGGTTTACCGGAGATCAGTCATCTGAATTAAGCGGCGACGCCAGGGGCAACAACGAAGATCAGGTACATCGCGATACCAACACCAATCATCGGCACGGCGTCGAGCAGACCGGCCATCAGGAAGGTTTTGGTTTGCAGCTGCGGGCCCAGTTCAGGCTGGCGTGCAGTGGATTCCAGCAGCTTGCCGCCCAACAGGGCGAAGCCAATACCGGTACCCAGGGCGCCCAGACCGATCATGATGGAGGCAGCAATGATTACGAGTTCCATAATTACTCCTAAAGTTCAAGGTTGCAGTTCAAGGTTGGTTGATTGAACAGGGTTCGAGTGCGTCAGTGAGCATCCTCATGAGCCGCACTTAAATACACCACAGTCAGCACCATGAAGATGAAGGCCTGTAGCGGAATGACAAGAATATGGAAGATAGCCCACGGCACGTTCAAACCCCATTGGAGGTAGAACGGCAGCAACGCGATCAGAATAAAGACCACTTCACCGGCGTACATGTTACCGAATAGTCGCAGCGCCAGACTCAGTGGTTTGGTCAGCAGGCCGAGCAGTTCGAGGAACAGGTTGAAGGGAATCAACGCCCAGTGCTTGAAGGGGGTAAAGGACAGCTCCTTGATAAAGCCGCCGAAGCCCTTGACCTTGAAACTGTAGAAAATAATCAGGATGAACACACCCAGGGAAATACCGAAAGTACCGTTCGGATCGGCGGTCGGCACAATCTTGAAGTAGTCCAGACCCAGAGCCGTCGCCAGACCAGGGATGTAATCCACCGGTATCCATTTCAGGGAGTTCATCAGGAACACCCAGACGAAGATGGTCAGTGCCAGCGGAGCGACCAGGGCGTTACGGCCATGGAAGGTGTCCTTGACGATGCCCTGGATGAACTCCACGGTCATCTCGACTACGTTCTGCAGCTTGCCG
The DNA here is from genome assembly GCF_000410875.1 of Halopseudomonas pelagia CL-AP6. Taxonomy (GTDB): domain Bacteria; phylum Pseudomonadota; class Gammaproteobacteria; order Pseudomonadales; family Pseudomonadaceae; genus Halopseudomonas; species Halopseudomonas pelagia. Next base: position 86,157 of record NZ_AROI01000002.1, on the reverse strand, counting down.
GGCACCCCGACGGTAGCGCGCTTGGCCACAGTGCGAAACAGGAACAGGAAGATCAGCCCCATAAAGACCGACCAGCCCAGGGTATCTACGTGGAACGCCATAAAACCCATATCGGTTGCTTCAGCGCCTGATTTGGCTAGTGTCCAGGTAGTTTCCTGAACAACTGTGCCATCATAACGCTCGTAACCTGCGGGCAATTTGCCGTAAGTGAGGTTCTGCAAATGGTGCTGGATATATTCAGCTGAAGTGCCTGCCATATTTGCCTCTGACTAATGCTTTTGAAAACGTTTGACTATGAGCAGGCCACTGGCGCCAACAGCCAGTACCGCGAGGTAACCGGCAAATACTGCGGTTGCCTCCAGCGGCTTTACACCTACCCACACCAGCACAAAGAGTGCGGCGGTCAATATTATTTTACCAGCCTCGCCGGAATAGAATTCACGGACGATAGCCTGGGCCGATCGGGCTCCGCTGTAGCGGTACACCCGATAAGCAAAATAGGCATTGGGGACCAAGGCAACAAGTCCACCCAAAAGACCGGAATACCCGGCCACAGGATTCTGGATCAGCCACAGAATCAGCGCTACCAACAAGGCTACGCAAGCCTGAACCACTAACACCGGAAAAGAGGGTAATCGGTGGAAGGGGGTTTTATTGGGCGTTCTTGCGTCCATTTACCCGCCTCGCGACCGATGCTTCAGGTTCTTTTCCGGGGCTTTCCCCGCAACAAACTGGTGCATTTCACCAGCTAAAATAGCGCGAGGAGTATAGGTTGAATAATCCTCCGATTCAACAGCAACCGGGCAAATCCCCCGTATTTTCAATCGGTAGGAGGCATTCAACCGCCTGTTTGGCAAGTATGGCATTCGCCAGTGCCAACCTCGGCTTATTCACTTGATGTGCATCAGCACGCCGTCGAGTTCATCCAGCGAACTGTAGCTGATGACCAGTTTGCCTTTGCCTTTTGCGCCATGTTGAATTTGAACTTCCGCACCTATACGCTCCGCAAGGTCTTGCTGTAAACGCTCTATATCCGGGTTGGTGCGGGTTTCACCGGCTTCGCGGCGCGGGTTCAGCCACTGCCGTACCAACGCTTCGGTCTGGCGTACGGTGAGTCCTTTGGCTACCACCTGACGCGCGGCGGCAGTCTGATCTTCATTGGGCAGACCGAGTAAAGCCCGCGCATGGCCCATTTCTAGATCACCCCGTTCCAGCAACAATTTGACATCATCGGGTAACGCCATCAAACGCAGCAGATTGGTAATACTGACCCGTGATTTGCCCACCGCGTCGGCAACCTGTTGCTGGGTGAGCTCAAACTCCATCTGCAAACGTTGCAGGGCAATGGCTTCTTCAATCGGGTTGAGATCTTCGCGCTGAATGTTCTCGATCAACGCCATGGCGATAGCGGCTTCGTCAGGCACATCACGGATGACCGCAGGAATCGAATCCAGGCCGGCTTGCTGGGTAGCGCGCCAGCGCCGCTCACCGGCGATGATTTCATAGCGGCCTTCGGCAATTGGGCGTACCACAATCGGTTGCATGACGCCCTGAACGCGAATCGAATTGGTCAGCTCTTCCAGAGCCTGGGGATCCATGTCGCGGCGGGGCTGATATTTGCCCCGTTGAATCAGATCCACTGGCAGCTCCTTGAGCTGCTGATCCTGATTATTATTCGCCTGACCGGCACTGTTGGATTGCCCAAGCAGCGCATCCAGTCCCCGTCCCAAGCCGCGTTTCTTGACCGCCATGCCGGTATTGTCCTTGTTTGATTATTCGTTCGCGCTTGCCAGGGCACTCGCCTTGGCAGCCTGTTTCGAGCGTCTCACCACTTCTCCAGCCAACGCCAGATACGCCACCGCGCCTCGGGACTGTTTATCATACGTCAGTGCCGGCATACCGAAACTCGGGGCCTCGGCCAAGCGCACATTCCGGGGAATCACGGTCTGATACAGTTGGTCGCCAAAGTGGCTGGTCAGTTGCGCCGACACATCCAGTGTCAAGCTGTTGCGCGGGTCGTACATGGTACGCAGTAAACCTTCGATCTGCAGCGACGGATTGAGTACCGCGCTGATGCGCTGGATGGTATTGACCAGCGCCGACAGACCTTCCAAGGCGTAATACTCGCACTGCATGGGAATGATCACCCCGTCAGCGGCCACCAACCCATTGACCGTCAGCATGTTCAGCGACGGTGGGCAATCAATCAAAATGAAGTCGTACTGACTGCGCAACGATGACAGCGCGTAGCGCAGGCGGCTTTCCTTCATTTTTACATCCAGCAGCTCGACCTCGGCGGCGGTTAGATCACCGTTAGCCGGAAGTATGTCGTAACCGCCATTCTCGGAATGCTGTAGTGCCTGATTGAGTTCACAGCGTCCGGTGAGCAATTCGTAAACAGAAAACTCCAGGTCGGACTTGTCGATGCCGCTGCCCATGGTCGCATTACCCTGGGGATCCAGATCCACCAGGAGCACTTTGCGCTTGGTCGCAGCCAGTGAGGCGGCCAGGTTGATGCAGGTGGTCGTTTTGCCGACGCCGCCTTTCTGGTTGGCTATTGCCAATACCTTGCCCACTATGACCTCCTATCCGTTATCCACCTGGACCCGCCGTCGCAGTATCAGCAGATGTCGACTGCCTTGGCAACCGGGTACCGCCAATTGTGCGCTGTCAGCAACCTGGAAGTCGACCGGCAATGCAGCCATTTCTTCCTCCGGATACTGGCCTTTCATCGCTAACCAATGTGTATCCGCATCACTGAGGTGCCGCGTCAGATCGGTGAAATCCGCGAGGGAACTGAACGCTCGAGATACGATACCGTGAAACGCTAGCTCTGCGTGGAAGGCTTCTACCCGGTTTTGCACCACGGTCAGATTGGCCAATCCCAGCTCCAGTTTCACCTGGGTAAGAAATCGCGTCTTCTTGCCATTACTGTCCAACAGCGTGAAGCGCGCTTGCGGCAACATAATCGCCAAAATGATGCCCGGCATCCCGCCGCCGCTCCCCACATCCAGCCAGCGATCGCCGTGCACGTAGGGCAGAACACTCAGGCTATCGAGTAAATGGCGGCTGACCATTTCATCCGGATCACGCACTGCGGTCAGGTTGTAGGCTTTGTTCCATTTGTGCAGCAAGCGCAAGTACGCTAGCAATTGATCACGCTGCTCAGGGTTCAGATCAATACCCAGCTGGGCGGCGCCCTCGGTCAGTTCACGGGCGTGGTCGGCCATCCGGATCATGCCTCTTTTGCCAGGCTACTGCCGGCGTTGCGTTTTTTCAAATGCACCAGTAACAGGCTGATCGCAGCGGGTGTCACACCCGGTATCCGCGAAGCTTGTCCGAGTGTTTGCGGCCGTACATCGGCCAGTTTATGGCGAATTTCATTGGATAAGCCATTCAGCGTCAGGTAATCAAAGCTCTCGGGCAACAAGGTTTGTTCATGCTGCCGCAGACGCAGTATTTCTTCCTGCTGACGTTCGATATAACCCGCGTACTTGGTATGGATTTCGACCTGCTCGGCGGCATCCGCTGGAATATCGACCTTGCCACTTAGCTCGCATAGCGCCTGGTAGTCCACTTCCGGCCGCCGCAGCAGATCGAGCAAACTGTATTCGTGGTTCAACGGGGTGGCATAGCGCTCTGCAAACGCCTTTCCTATCTCACTACTCGGTTGCACCCAGGTGCTGCTCAAGCGCTTGCGCTCAGCGTCGATCGCTTCGCGCTTGGCACAGAAAACCGCCCAGCGATGATCGTCGACCAGTCCGAGTTCCCGGCCCTTTTCGGTCAGCCGCAGATCGGCATTGTCTTCACGTAGTACTAGCCGATATTCGGCACGGGAGGTAAACATCCGATAGGGCTCACGGGTCCCCATGGTGATCAGATCGTCGACCAGCACGCCAATGTAGGCTTCGTCACGACGCGGGCACCAGGCTTCCTGATCCTGGGAACGGCGCGCGGCGTTCATGCCAGCCAATAGTCCCTGTGCGGCTGCTTCCTCGTAACCGGTAGTGCCATTGATCTGACCGGCAAAGAACAGCCCGTCAATAACTTTGGTCTCCAGCGAGTACTTCAGATCCTGCGGATTGAAGTAATCGTATTCGATCGCATAACCCGGACGCAGAATGTGCGCATTCTCCATGCCCTCAATTGACTGCACGATTTGCAGCTGCACATCGAACGGCAACGAAGTGGAAATGCCGTTGGGATACAGTTCGTGGGTGGTCAAACCTTCAGGTTCGATAAACACCTGATGCTGGTTCTTGTCGGCAAAGCGATGGATCTTGTCTTCGATCGACGGACAATAGCGCGGCCCTACCCCTTCGATCACGCCGGTGTACATGGGTGAGCGATCCAAATTGTTGCGGATAATCTCGTGGGTACGCTCGTTGGTATAGGTAATCCAACAGTTGACCTGCTTCGGGTGCTCGCTGACATTGCCCAAGAAGGACATCACCGGCAAGGGAGTGTCACCCGGTTGCACGGTCATTTTGCTAAAATCCACGCTGCGTCCGTCGATGCGCGGCGGCGTACCGGTTTTCAGTCGATCAACGCGCAAAGGCAGTTCACGTAGACGATTGGCCAGCGTGATCGCAGGCGGATCACCGGCACGACCACCCGCGTAGTTATCCAGACCAATGTGAATCAAACCGCCGAGAAAGGTGCCTGTGGTCAGTACCACGTTGGCCGCGTGAAAACGCAGCCCCATCTGGGTGATAACACCACAGACCTGATCATTTTCGACAATCAGGTCATCACAGGCCTGCTGGAATATCCACAGGTTAGGTTGATTTTCCAATATCTCGCGAATTGCCGCTTTGTACAGAATACGGTCAGCCTGCGCACGAGTGGCACGTACTGCAGGGCCTTTGCGGCTATTGAGCACGCGAAACTGGATACCGGCCTGGTCCGTTGCTCGGGCCATGGCACCACCGAGGGCGTCGATTTCCTTGACCAGATGGCTCTTGCCAATCCCGCCGATGGCAGGGTTACAGCTCATCTGCCCGAGTGTTTCGACGTTGTGGCTCAGCAGCAAGGTTTTTACACCCATACGGGCAGCAGCCAACGCGGCTTCGGTGCCAGCATGGCCTCCGCCTACAACGATAACGTCAAAACGACTTGGAAATTGCACGGTATACCTCGTTACCAGACAACGGCTGGCTTCGGGAAAGGGCGCTGATTATAGGCTTTGGCAGAAAAAATTGCAGCCTTGAGTTGGATGTTTTTTGAACAGTAGCTTGGGAGCGTGGCCCGGCTCTGAGGGAACACAGCTCATTAGTAGAATAAATTAAAGAAAGATTTAAAAAGCTTTATATAGTTAATGTTAATGAGTAAGCGGTTTTCTGTGAATAAGTCATTAAAACCTTTTTAAATCAGTAGATTGAAAAGAAAGAAAGGTTGTGATTAGCCTGAGCTTGAATGGGTCCTGAAGCGGTGTGTTACTTGTGGGTAACTTGGGCACTTATCCACAGGTGGTTTTACCCTAGGGTTGTGCACAGTCTTTTACCCCAGTCTTAGGCATAGTTGTACACAGGGCTTAACCAGGTCAAAGGAAGGAAAAATAAAGTGAAAAGGTTTAAAAAAAACGAGGAGTGCCCCTAGGAGGGCACTATTTCAAGAATCAAGAATCAAGAATCAAGAATCAAGCTGCATTTATTTGCCGATGCAGAAACTGGAGAAGATCCGACCCAGTAGATCGTCGGCGCTAAATTCACCGGTGATGCTGCCCAGGGCTTGCTGAGCCATGCGCAAATCCTCTGCTAACAGCTCTCCAGCGCCCATCAGAGTTAATTGATCGTGACCATGAGACAGGTGCTCGCTGGCTTGCTCCAGCGCTTGCAGGTGGCGACGGCGCGCACTGAACAGGCTTTCGGCGGTTTGCTCGTAGCCCATACAGGTTTTCAGATGCTCGCGTAGCAGCTCCACGCCTTCGCCCGTGCGTGCGCAGAGCTTCAGGGTGACGCTGCCATCGGCTGCCTGTTGCTGGCCTGCCTGTTCCCCTATCAGGTCGATCTTGTTGTGAATCAAGGTGACCTTGGCTGGGTCAGGCCGTTGCAATAGAAACTCCGGCCACAGGTTGTCAGGATGATGCGCTTCGGGTTGCGACGCATCGACCATCAACAGGATACGGTCAGCTTCGGCGATAGCGGCCATGGCACGCTCGACGCCGATCTTTTCGACCTGGTCTTCAGTGTCACGCAAGCCTGCGGTATCGATGATATGCAACGGCATGCTGTCGATGTGAATATGTTCGCGCAGGATATCCCGGGTAGTGCCGGCGATATCCGTGACGATGGCGCTGTCTTTGCCGGCCAGCGCATTGAGCAAGCTGGATTTGCCGGCGTTCGGCCGACCCGCGATCACTACGGTCATTCCGTCACGTAATAACGCCCCCTGGCCCGCCTCGCGCTGGACTTGTCCTAGCTGCTCACGGACTGTCTGGAGTTGGGCAAGTACGTGGCCGTCAGCGAGAAAATCAATCTCTTCTTCGGGGAAGTCAATCGCAGCCTCAACATAGATGCGGAGCGAAATAAGGGCTTCGGTCAGTGCATTGACCCGCGTGGAAAACGCGCCCTGTAATGAGTGCAATGCATTGCGTGCAGCCTGCTCCGAGCTGGCCTCGATCAAGTCGGCGATAGCCTCGGCCTGAGCCAGGTCGAGTTTGTCATTGAGGAAGGCTCGTTCGCTGAATTCCCCCGGTTTGGCCAGCCGTGCACCGGCCTGCAGGCAGGCTTTTAGCAGCAGATCCATCACCACGGGACCACCATGGCCTTGCAGCTCCAGTACATCTTCGCCAGTGAAGGAATGTGGCCCTGGAAAATACAATGTCAGGCCCTGATCAAGCGCTACTTGCTGTTGCCAGAAGGTACCGTAATGGGCGTGCCGGGGTCTGGGCTGGATACGCGCTATCTGTTCTGCAATGGACAGCGCCGCCGGTCCGGACACGCGGATTATGCCTACTCCACCTTGACCTGGCGGTGTCGCGATGGCGGCAATGGTATCGACGTGATAACTGGGCATGGCGACTCTCTGAAAAGTGGATAAACAGATAGCAAAACGCCCCGATATCGGGGCGCTTGGTTAGCTCTGCTCAGGCCGTGATTACTCGCCTTTGGCTGCAGCGCCTTTTTCGATCTGACGGGTAATGTACCACTGTTGCGCGATCGACAGCATGTTGTTGACCACCCAGTACAGTACTAGTCCGGCCGGGAACCAGAGGAAGAAGAAGGTAAAGATGATGGGCAGCATCTTCATCACCTTAGCCTGCATCGGATCCGGTGGTGCCGGGTTCAACTGCTGCTGAATGAACATGGTTGCGCCCATCAGGATCGGCAGAATGAAGAAAGGATCCTTGAGCGATAGGTCAGTGATCCAGCCCAGCCATTCGGCCTGACGCATCTCCACACTTTCCATCAGGGTCCAGTACAGCGCGATAAACACCGGCATCTGCACCAGGATCGGCAGACAGCCGCCCAATGGGTTGATCTTTTCTTTCTTATATAGCTCCATCATGCCCTGGGACATTTTCTGACGGTCATCGCCGTGCAGCTCACGCAGCGCCTGCAGCTTGGGAGCAACCCGGCGCATGTTGGCCATCGAGCGATAGCTGGTGGCCGACAGCGGGAAGAACACCAGCTTGATCAGCACGGTGAGCAGAATAATGCTCCAGCCCCAGTTACCGACAAAGCTGTGAATAAAGCTCAGCACCCAGAAAAGCGGCTGTGCAATCCACCAAAGGAAACCGTAATCGACGGTCAATTCCAGGCCGGGGGAAATTTCTTTCAGGCTATCCTGAATTTTCGGACCCGCATAAAAGCCAGCACTGATGCTGGCCTGTTGGCCTGGCTCGACGATGCTCGCTGGACTGGTGAAACCGACAATGTAATTGCCAGCGCTGTCCTTGCGTGTTTGATACACATGTTGTTGATCGGCTGAAGGAATCCAGGCGCTGACGAAGTAGTGTTGCAACCAGGCTACCCAACCTCCGCTGACGGTTTCGCTCAGGCGTGCCTTGTCCATATCGGAAAACGACACTTTGGTGTAGGACGCATCCGCACTCCAGTAGGCAGCCCCGAGGTAGGTAGCCATCCCGGTAGCACTCGAACTGGAGGGATCGTTGCTCTTATCGCGTTTGATCTGGCCGAACAGGTTACCGGTCCAGGTCTCATCACTCTGGTTATCGACGATGTAATCGACGTCCACCAGATATTCACCCCGGGTGAAAGTGAAACGCTTGATGTAGCTGACGCTGTTTTCTTCGAAACGCAGGTCAACGACCAGTTGCTGATCATCTCCAAGGCTGTAGCTCTGGTTTTCTGCCCGGTATAGAGGACGGCCGGCGGCGCGTGCATCAGGACCGTTTTTCCCGGTGAGACCGCTCTGCGCCACGTAGGTCATGGCGCTGGAGTTTTCCAGAATCGGAAATGGCAGGTCAGGTCGGTCCTTGCGTACCGGATACTTCGGCAGAGACAAAGTCACCAGATCGCCACCGCGCGGGTCGATTTCTGCACGCAGCGTATCAGTTTCGATTCTGATCAGATTATTACTGGTTTCTGCTGGCGTGGCGGCGGTCTGGGGTACTTCTGCTTCACCACCAGGCTCTACCGCAGGAGGGACGTCATCGGTTCTCGCGGTTTCGGCCACGCCTTGCCCATCGGGTAACGCTGGAATATCAGCATTACTCGGCTGATTGGATTCGGTGACAACCGGCGGCAGTTCTTCCTGCCCGTAATCAGTATTCCACTGCAAAACCATGAGATAGGTAATCACGAGCAAGGCAGCTATCAGGATATTTCGTTGCATGTTCATGGTTTATTGGTCATCTGAGAAGAAGGTGTGTCAGAGGCAGGCGGTACCGGATCGTATCCACCGGGATTCCAGGGATGGCAACGACTCAAACGCCTTGCACCGAGCAACGTACCCTTGAGCAAGCCATGTTGCTCGATGGCTTCTTGGGCATAGCAGGAGCAGGACGGGTAGAAACGGCAATGGCTGGCCATCAGCGGGCTGATAGCGTAGCGATATACCTTGATCACTCCGAGCGCGAGGTTACGCATTGGATGACGGGGGTCCGGAATGGCGTGAACGTGGAGGCTTGTCCGCTGACCGGGATAGCTTGCGCCACATGCTTTTGAATAGCTCATGTAGCGCAGCATTATCCAGCTCACCCAAGCCCTTGCGAGCCAGGACGACGATGTCCAGATTGCCCAGTTCCGGCTTATTCAGCCGGAATGAATCACGAGCAATGCGCTTGATTCGGTTGCGATCAACGGCACGGCGGACACTTTTCTTGGCAATCACCAGGCCCAATCTTGGCTGGTCCAGGGTGTTTGCCTTAGCCAACAACAATACGTAAGGCCCGGAAGCCTTGCGGGTGGCACCATCGAATACGTTCTTGAATTGGCTTGGCGTTAATAGCCTGCACTCAGGACTGAACCCGAAATCCACCTGCAAAACCGGATCTTAAGCTGACAGACGCTTGCGGCCTTTGGCGCGACGGCGTGCCAGTACGTTGCGACCATTGGCAGTAGCCATACGAGCGCGGAAACCGTGGTTACGCTTACGCTTCAAAACGCTGGGTTGAAATGTTCTTTTCATCTTGAGTTACCTGATTAATTCGCGTTAGAGCCAGAGAGCCCTTTCAAGGGACCGGCAATTCTAGAGAATAACCCCGTGCAGGTCAATTCGATTTCGCCTGGGGGTTCATTAAAAACAATATAAGATTAATTCTTTTAAGAGATAAATGAAGTTAATACTAATGGTCAGCCAGTTTACTGTGGATATCCTGAAAAAGCTTTCATAAATCAACAGCTTCGCAGAGCCAAAAAGATGTGGGCAAACGGTTGGTGGGACCCTTGATCTCCTGTGGCCTACCTGTGGATAAAGCGACCAGTTATCCACAGGTAGGGTTATCCACCACTTTGGCGGTGGTTTACCCACAGAGCCCAGGCCCGCTTGCACACAGAGCTCAAGGCCGCAATATGCAAGGCTTTTGCCATATTGCCGATATTTTTTAACTTAAGTCTAAGGTGCGATAGTGCGCTTTGAGCTACCAAGAGTGTGGATAAGTGGCCGGCAAAAGCGCTAGAATGGCGGCTGAAAATGCGCTTTCAAACCGCTTTGAAACTGGCTTGGTTGCGTTCAACAACAAGGCCTTTTTGCGGCCGATATACCGGGGGATTTTGTGTCGGTTGTACTCTGGCAGCAATGCATCGATTTTCTGCGTGATGAGCTACCATCCCAAGAGTTCAATACCTGGATCAGGCCTTTGCAAGTGGATGGCGATCAGACTGAACTGCGTCTTTATGCGCCGAACCGTTTTGTCCTTGACTGGGTAAACGACAAATATCTCAACCGGGTCCAGGAATTACTCGACGATCTTTCTCAAGGTCAAGCACCACTGGTGTCGCTATTGATTGGCAGCCGCCGTGCTGCCTCTGCGGTCAAATCCAGTGTTAGTGCTGCTGCACCTGTCCAATCGGTAGCCGCGTCTGCTGCCACCGTACAAACAGCCAGTGCCCCTGTAACGCCGCGTACCCAGGTCATTGCCCAGGGCTTTCAGCCTGAACAATCCCGAGGTGTGCGTATTGATGAAGAGGATCCTCGACCTCCTCAGCGAGCTGATCAGGCGGGCCCGAGCTCCCCGGTAATCAAGCACACCAGTTACTTGAATCGCAGCTTCACATTTGAAAACTTTGTTGAAGGCAAATCCAACCAGTTGGCTCGCGCAGCGGCCTGGCAGGTCGCTGATAACCCCAAGCATGGATACAACCCGCTGTTTCTGTACGGTGGTGTGGGCCTGGGTAAGACTCACCTGATGCATGCGGTGGGCAATCATCTGTTGAAAAAGAATCCCGCAGCCAAAATTGTCTATCTGCATTCGGAGCGCTTTGTTGCCGATATGGTCAAGGCGCTGCAGATGAATGCGATCAACGACTTCAAACGCTATTACCGATCTGTAGATGCATTGCTGATCGACGATATTCAATTTTTTGCCAAAAAAGAGCGTTCGCAAGAAGAGTTCTTCCATACCTTTAATGCGTTATTGGAAGGGGGTCAGCAAGTCATCCTGACCAGCGACCGATATCCAAAAGAAATTGACGGTCTGGAAGAGCGCCTGAAGTCGCGTTTTGGCTGGGGACTGACCGTCGCGGTGGAACCTCCGGAATTGGAAACCCGCGTAGCTATCTTGATGAAAAAAGCCGAGCAGTCACGCGTGGATCTACCGCATGACGCCGCGTTTTTTATTGCCCAACGCATCCGTTCGAACGTGCGCGAATTGGAAGGCGCGCTCAAGCGGGTTATTGCGAGCGCTCATTTTATGGGCCGCGACATCACCATCGAATTGATCCGCGAATCCCTCAAGGATCTGCTCGCGTTACAGGACAAGCTGGTCAGTATTGATAATATTCAGAGGACCGTGGCCGAGTACTACAAGATCAAGGTCTCGGATGTGCTGTCCAAGCGTCGTTCACGGTCAGTTGCCCGTCCCCGGCAGGTGGCTATGGCGTTGTCCAAGGAGTTGACCAACCATAGCCTGCCTGAAATCGGCGATGCTTTTGGTGGGCGTGACCATACGACTGTATTGCATGCGACGCGCAAGATTGCTGAGTTGCGTGAAATGGATGCGGATATCCGCGAAGATTACAAAAACCTGCTGAGGACACTGACTACCTGATATGAGGTAGGGTGTTCAGCACAAAATCACCTGCACGAGGTCGAAGGAAGACAATGCAATTTACCATTCAGCGTGAAGCCCTGTTGAAGCCCCTGCAACTGGTAGCCGGGGTAGTTGAACGTCGGCAAACCCTGCCCGTGCTGTCTAATGTGCTGTTGGTAGTTGATGGTAATACACTGTCGATGACCGGGACCGACCTGGAGGTCGAGCTGGTTGGCCGCATTAACCTGGAAGAGCCTGCGGAGGCCGGCGAAATCACTGTGCCGGCGCGCAAGCTGATGGATATCTGCAAGTCTTTGGCCGATGACGTGACCATCAGTCTTAAGGTTGAAGATAACAAAGCTATTATTCGCGCAGGCCGCAGCCGCTTTACGCTTGCTACCCTGCCGGCCTCTGACTTTCCCAATGTGGAAGATGGCCCAGGCTCTCTCAGTTTCGCTATTAACCAGAATAAGCTACGCAGATTGATTGAACGTACCAGCTTCGCCATGGCGCAGCAGGACGTGCGTTACTACCTTAATGGCATGCTGTTGGAAATCAATAAAGGCCAGCTGCGCGCTGTGGCTACAGATGGTCACCGTATGGCGATGTGTACCCAGGATGCGAACATCGATTATCAGGAGCGTTATCAACTGATTGTGCCACGCAAAGGCATTCTTGAGTTAGCGCGCCTGCTAGGCGAGGCGGATGATCTGGTTAACATCGTTCTAGGCACTCACCATATCCGCGCTACTACCGGCGATTTTACCTTCACTTCCAAGTTGGTCGATGGCAAGTTTCCTGACTATGAGCGCGTGCTACCGCGAGGTGGCGATAAGATCGTGCTTGCCGATCGTCAGGTTTTGCGTAATGCATTCAGTCGGACAGCGATTCTGTCGAACGAAAAGTATCGCGGTATTCGCTTGATGCTCAGCGATGCCCTGTTGAAAATTCAGGCCAATAATCCTGAGCAGGAAGAGGCTGTAGAAGACATTGCTGTTGAATACAGCGGCAGTGAGCTTGAGATTGGCTTTAATGTGAGCTATCTCCTGGACGTGATGAGCGTACTGGGCAGTGAGCAGGTTAAATTGATTTTATCCGATGCCAATAGTAGCGCCCTGGTACAGGAAGCTGATTCTGATGACAGCGTCTATGTTGTCATGCCAATGCGTCTCTAAGTTTGTTCGTTAATGCCGCTTAAGAAGCTGTCTGTCACCGCGGTGCGCAATTTGCACCCGGTGACTATCTTCCCCTCCCCCCGCATTAATCTCATTTACGGCGATAACGGCAGCGGCAAGACCAGCCTGTTGGAAGCTATTCATATCCTTGGGTTGGCCCGCTCTTTTCGCAGCACGCGACTGCACCCGGTTATTCAACATGAGCATCAGTCTTGCACTGTGTTCGCGGAGATTGAATTGGATAGCGGACTGCATACCTCAATGGGCATCACTCGTAGTAAGCAAGCCGATTACCAGATCCGAATTGATGGGCAGACTATACGCAGTACAGCTCAATTGGCTGACACGCTACCCTTGCAATTGATCAATCCGGATAGCTTTCGCTTACTGGAGGGTGCGCCGAAACAGCGGCGGCAATATCTCGATTGGGGTGTGTTCCACGTGGAACATCAGTTCCTGAGTACCTGGCAGCGTTTGCAAAAAAGCCTCAAGCAACGGAATTCACTGCTCCGACGTGGTAGAATCGAACGTTCGCTAATAGCCCCGTGGGAAGCCGAGCTAGTAGATGCAAGCGAGCGTATAGACGAGTACCGCAGAGCCTACCTGCTCAAGCTCAAGCCCGTGTTCGAGTCAGTACTGGCGCAGTTGATTGATCTTGACGATCTCACCCTCAGTTATTTTCGTGGGTGGGACAAAGATCGTGGCCTGCAGGCCGTGATCGACTCGCAGTTCGAGCGAGACTGCCAGTTGGGTCATACCCAGGCGGGCCCGCAAAGAGCTGATTTGAGGTTAAGGATCAAGGGGATGAATGCTGCTGAAGTGTTATCCCGCGGGCAGCAGAAGTTGGTCGTATGTGCCCTGAAGATAGCCCAAGGGCACCTATTAAAGGAGCGTGGTCGCCAGCAGGACTGCATTTTCCTGGTGGATGATTTGCCTTCCGAGTTAGACGAGCAGCACCGTAATGCCCTGTGCCGGCTGTTAGAAGCCCTCGATTGTCAGGTGTTTATTACGGGTGTAGAAGCAGAACAGCTGGCGAATTGCTGGCAAACCGAAACATCCTTGTCGATGTTCCACGTGGAACATGGGCACATTGTGCAGACCGAACGCTGTCTGGAGTGACGAGAATATGACCGAAAATAGAGCCTATGATTCATCCAGTATCAAGGTACTTAAAGGCCTTGATGCCGTGCGGAAACGCCCCGGCATGTACATCGGTGACACGGACGACGGTACCGGTCTGCACCACATGGTGTTCGAGGTAGTTGATAACTCAATCGACGAGGCGCTCGCCGGTCACTGCACCGACATCAGCATTGTCATGCACACCGATGAATCCATTACTGTTAGAGATAATGGCCGGGGCATCCCCGTCGATATGCACGAGGAAGGTGTTTCTGCGGCAGAGGTCATCATGACCGTACTGCATGCCGGTGGCAAATTCGACGATAACAGCTACAAGGTGTCGGGTGGTCTGCACGGTGTGGGTGTTTCAGTGGTCAACGCGCTGTCTGAAGAGCTCATCTTGACCATTCGCAGGGCCGGTAAAGTATGGGAGCAGACCTATAGCCACGGCGTGCCCCAGCAGCCCCTGAGAGAGGTGGGTGACACTGACACCAGCGGCACGCAGATTCACTTCAAACCGTCTGCGGAAACCTTCACCAGCATCAGCTTCAGCTGGGATATTCTCGCCAAGCGTTTACGCGAATTGTCCTTTCTGAATTCCGGCGTAGGTATCCATCTCTCTGATGAGCGCTCCGGCAAGAAAGAGCTATTCAAGTATGAAGGTGGCTTGCGCGCCTTTGTTGACTATCTCAACGTCAACAAGTCGACCATCAACTCGGTGTTTCATTTTGATTTGCAGCGCGACGATGGCATTGCCGTCGAAGTGGCGATGCAGTGGAACGACAGCTTTAATGAAAGCATTCTGTGCTTTACCAATAATATTCCGCAGCGCGATGGTGGTGCTCACCTGGCTGGTTTCCGTAGTGCACTCACGCGCACGTTGAATAGCTATATTGAGCAAGAAGGTCTGCTGAAAAAACTCAAGGTCAGCACCTCGGGCGATGACGCTCGTGAAGGTCTGACGGCGATTATTTCAGTCAAGGTGCCTGATCCCAAGTTCTCCTCGCAGACCAAAGACAAATTGGTCTCATCTGAGGTGAAAACCGCCGTCGAGCAGGAGATGAACAAAGCCTTTGCCGACTATCTATTGGAAAAACCGAGCGAAGCGAAAGCGGTAGTGGGTAAGATGATCGACGCCGCACGTGCGCGCGAAGCTGCCCGCAAGGCGCGTGAAATGACTCGTCGTAAGGGTGCGCTGGATATCGCCGGTTTGCCGGGTAAATTGGCTGACTGCCAGGAGAAAGATCCGGCTCTTTCCGAACTTTACATAGTGGAGGGTGACTCTGCGGGTGGCTCGGCGAAACAGGGCCGTAACCGCAAGACCCAGGCCATTCTGCCGTTGAAGGGCAAGATCCTCAACGTGGAAAAAGCCCGCTTTGACAAGATGCTTTCCTCTGCCGAAGTTGGCACCCTGATCACCGCACTGGGTTGTGGTATCGGCCGTGATGAGTTCAACGTCGACAAGCTACGCTATCACAACATCATCATCATGACCGATGCTGACGTCGACGGCTCACACATTCGTACGTTGCTGCTGACGTTCTTCTTCCGGCAGATGCCCTTGCTGATCGAACGTGGCTATATCTACATTGCTCAGCCGCCGTTGTACAAGATCAAAAAGGGTAAGCAGGAACAGTATTTGAAGGACGACGAGGCGTTGGAGGAATATCTGACCCAGTCGGCGCTCGAAGACTCCTATCTGTTTGTGAACGAAGATGCACGCGGCATCACCGGTGAAGGTCTGGAGCGCATCGTCCAAGAGTTCCGCTCGGTAATGAAGACCCTGAAACGCTTGTCGCGGCTGTATCCGCTGGAGTTGATGGAGCACTTTATCTATCTGCCCCGCTTGACGCTGGATAATCTGGCGGACAAAGCGTTTATGCAGAACTGGGTCGCGCAGTTCGAAACCATGGTCAAAACTGGCGAGAAATCAGGCCTGCAATACGCTGTGAGCCTGCGTGAAGACAAAGAGCGCCGCCTATGGCTCCCTGAGGTGGAATCGATCTCTCACGGCCTCTCAAGCTACTGTACGTTCAATCGTGACCTTTTTGGCAGTAATGATTACCGCACCATGGCTGAGTTGGGCGAAAAGCTGCAGAGCCTGTTGGAAGAAGGCGCGTACATGCAGCGCGGCGAGAAGAAAAAACCAATCACTCATTTCAAGGAAGGCCTGGAGTGGATGATGAGCGAAACCGCCCGCCGGCATACTATCCAGCGCTACAAAGGGCTGGGTGAGATGAACCCGGATCAGTTATGGGAAACCACCATGGACCCGGAAAGCCGTCGTATGTTGCGCGTGAATATCGAAGACGCGATTGCTGCGGATCAGATCTTCAACACCTTGATGGGTGATCACGTAGAACCACGCCGTGAGTTTATTGAAACCAACGCGCTAGCGGTCTCCAACCTCGACGTGTAATCACGTTGTCGAGGGGCAGGTTAATTGTCATGTTTGTACAAGTTCTTGTCATGTGACGGCTAAAAAACCCTGACTTATGTCGGGGTTTTTTAATTAAATCAATAGCTTATATATTCTTGTTAAAAATATTAAGGTGAGTTGTCTTACTAAAGCAGTCCACTCAGATTGAAACTGGATAGCTGGTTCAACGCAGTCGGGCACGGCTGCCCTTGTAGCACACCCCTGCCGTGATTGTTTAGCCTCTGGAATAGCAGGTCCGTTATCTTGCAATGGTCTTTTGGCTATTGTTTTATTTCAGGGATGCCAACCATGAGTATAGAGCGACAATTACCTTGGCCGGTTCGTGACGCTCCGCAGTTTCAGCCAGAGGTCGTCGCTCGTTATGCTGACCCTCTCATCGGACCTGAACTCGCTCCACCTCGCAGGTGGGACGTGGTTCTCTAACTTGTGGTTATTGCGCTTCAGTAGGTTCTCTACTTTACTCTCTAGAACGGTCAAGGGGCAGCTGTCCCTCCCTGGTTTTAGTCTGCTTGACCCACTACGCGTAATCGGCCTAGCCATTATCATCTGGAAGCATCTTCGGTGACGCGCAGGTTTAATTCTAGCGTTGAACAATAGGAGATCTATCATGGGGAAAGCGCTATTACATCGGTTGGCTATTCTTGGGTTGATGTGCATCGGTATTTTTTCGTTGTCTGGCTTGGAGCCTGTTTTTGCGGCGGAACCTGATTTAACGGGCCTCTGGACAGGTCGTACAACATGCCCGCTGGGTGCTGTCGATTTAGAAATAGAAATCAAAGGAAAAAGCGCCGAATTTCGGCACCACGGGTATGGCCCGGACAGACAGGATCCAATATCTTTTCCCGTAAAATTGAGATTTTCATCTGGCTGGGAGGGGGAGTGGGTTTATTTCGCAGACGAAGAGGACTCTCACAAGAGCTGGGGTAGTTTCAATGGTCTACTGTCCAAGAATGGCGATAGTATTCAGGTCCGCGATCGCACTAGCCTTGGTGCTTGCAGTCAGTTTGCGTTTACTCGCAGTGTCGATGTGCCTTCACCGGTGGCGGAAGGAGGTCAGTGTCCAAAGACCAGCCGCGAGCCAACCGAGAATGAAATGCGCTCGGCGGTAGAGGCTGCAGGGAACAAGGACATCAATTTGGGAGTTGCCTCTAGCAGTTTAAGAATTGGGGACTT
Source organism: Halopseudomonas pelagia CL-AP6 (assembly GCF_000410875.1). Classification (GTDB taxonomy): domain Bacteria; phylum Pseudomonadota; class Gammaproteobacteria; order Pseudomonadales; family Pseudomonadaceae; genus Halopseudomonas; species Halopseudomonas pelagia. Next base: position 68,591 of record NZ_AROI01000002.1, on the reverse strand, counting down.
TACAAAAGTTGCCTGTGAAAAGGCTGTAGGCTTGTCTGGTTACAACTGTGATTACAAAGCATACATCGACTATCAAGTAAGCGATTCTACGCATCAACAGCTTTTTGACTGGCTAAGGCAGGCACACGGTGCCACTGGTCAGGATGCTCTTGTGGGGCGATTCGTTTGTTCGGATGGTCGATGGAGCATGCTCCCTTTACGCTGAAAAGAGAGCAACGGGAGGCTACGCACCTGCTGGTAGGTGTGAAACAAGTCAGGGGTTAGTCTTCTATTGATGTGAGAGATCAAAGCAGTGAGCGTGAGGATCGAAGCGCCATCAGTATCGTAGCCACGTCCTGGGTATCTCAATTGCAAGGCTCTAACGTGGCTACGAAACCTGGGGCGATTCATTTTCCAGTGCCTGTAACGACGCATAGCTGTAACATATTGACAGGGTGTAAATATGGGCTGTCTGGTGTGAATGACCGAGCCAGTGACTACGCAAGAAATGTCAATTTATCTGGCGTAACCGTGACATTAATATTGCCCATTCTAATCGTAACTCGTTGATTTATATATGGCGTCGAATGTCGATTTTATCGCCCGTCGACACAACGCCTCTTTCTCCTTTTGCACGACCTGCCGCGTTTAGACGACGCGCAGGTCTGTACGGGCCCTCAATGTCGTTAGAGAAACTCCTATGCAAGATCACTCATCGGTTGTCGGACAGCTGGAAACGCTGACCGAGCACCTCAATGCGCTCGCGCCTTGTCCTTTTTCGCGGTCCATGTTTATCGGCTGGTTGGTGCAACGTTGGCAAGCGCTGCAGGGTGCAGGATTGAACAAAGAAGAGCTGAACGCCCAGCTTGAACAGGATTATCTGGCCTGGATCAAAACCGCCTGAGCTTGTTCGCGCAATCTATTTGAAATCGTCAGTCAGATCCGCATCGAAGGAACTGGCGTCTTTTTCGCTAAGCGGAGGTGGTGCGGCCGGGCGCGGAGCGGCAGCGGTGGTCGGAGCCGAGGTGGATTCCATCTTTGCCCGTAGCATCAGATCATTGCGCGAGTCGGCAAGACGCATGGCTTCCTTGAGCGTAATTGCTTTTTCGGTCAGCAGTTGGAATAGATGTTGGTCGAAGGTCTGGAGCGTATTGTCATCGGTCGCGCGGGTCATTGCTGCACGGATATCCTGGGTCTCGTCCCGCGCAATCAGGTTGACGATATAGGGCGTGCGGACCATTACCTCGACTACGGGCAGGCGCGGTTTGCTGATACCTGTGGCCAGGCGCTGACCTATAATGGCTGCCAGATTAGCTGCTATATCCCCTAAAACCTGACCTCTCGCCTCTTCCGGAAACATGTTGGCCATGCGGTCAACCGCCTGCACGGTATTGGTTGCGTGCATGGTGGCCAGCACCAAATGACCGGTTTCACTGTAGTGCAGCGCATGCTGCATGGTGGCGCGGTCGCGGATCTCACCGATCATGATCACGTTGGGGGCCTCGCGCAACACGTTATGCAGCGCGTCGGCAAAGCTGTGGGTATCGAGCCCGACTTCGCGCTGATCGATGATGGATTCCTTGTGCTGATGGAGGAATTCAATCGGGTCTTCAATACAGATGATATGTCCGGCGCGGTTGCTGTTGCGATAGTCAAGCATGGACGCCAAGGTAGTGGACTTACCCGAGCCGGTGGAGCCGGTGACCAAAATCAAACCGCGGTCGAGCATCACCAGTTTGCCGAGCACCGGGGGTAGACCGAGGTCGTTAAAGCTGGGAATCAGATGATTAATATAGCGTATGACCATGGCGACTTCGCCGCGCTGCACGTAGATGTTGGCGCGGAAGCGACCCACGCCCTGCAACCCAACGGCCAGGTTCATTTCCAGATCGCGCTCGAATTCGTCGATCTGTTTCTCGCTCATCAATGCATAAGCCATTGATTTTACTGAGCCCTTCGCCATCTTTTCTTCGCCAAGCTTAACGAAGGCACCTTCTCGTTTGATGGTCGCCGGCGCACCTACGCTAAGAAATAGGTCCGAACCCTTGAGTTCGGCCAGGCGTCGCAAGTAGTCGTTGACCTCCATACGGCACAGCTCCCTATCACTGCAAAAGGCTTTTGCACAGGTTCATGCAAAAAAACCGCCTGGTTATTCCCCGCGTTGGGAAGCCAGTGCCTGATTGATCCAGGCTTCGGTCTGCTTGTTGATTTCTACAATAGCACGGGGATCGCTGCCCTTGGGGTACAGCGCCGGGCCAATCATGACCTTGATGGTGCCCGGGCGCTTGCCCCAGCCCACCTTAGGCCAGAACTCGCCGGCATTGTGCGCCACAGGCACCACCGGCGCATTGTTGGCGCAGGCCAATGCAGCCCCGCCGCGGGAGAATTTGATGGTGGTGCCGGGTAGCATGCGCGTGCCCTCGGGGAACACCAAAATCCAGAAGCCCTCAGCCAGACGTTTGCCGCCGATCAGGCTTAACTGCTTGAGTGAGTCCCGACCATTTTTGCGATCAATGGCAATGGGTTTAGCTAGCGCGAAAGCCCAGCCAAAGAAGGGCACATAGAGCAGCTCCTTTTTGATTAATTGCGTCTGCGGCTGAAAGACCTGCTGCAGAAAAAAGGTTTCCCAAGTGCTCTGGTGGTTGGCGAGGATAACGCCCGGCTGATCGGGAATATTCTCGCGGCCAATTACTTCATAGTCGATGCCCACCAGGTGCTTGGTAAGCCATATGGCCATGCGGCTCCAGCAACTGATAATCAACTTTGAACGCAGCTTAGCGGAGGGTATAAAGGGCGTGATGATCAGCATCAGCAAGCCCCAGATACCAGCGCTGGCCGCCAGCAGCAGATAGAAAAGAATGACGCGCAGGGGCATCAGCACAGACATGGCTCAGTTTCCAGAAGGTAATCGACCACAGCGGCCAGGTTGTCAAAAATCAGCGTACCCTCGGGCAGCGTTTTGTGTTCGGTTAGTGCGCCCTTGCCGGTGCGGACCAGGAAGGGTCGGCAGCCGACGGCTACCCCAGCCTCCAGGTCACGCAGGCTGTCGCCAACGGTAGGGACCTGTTGTAAGGATAGGTCAAAGTATTCGGCTATCTGCTTGAACAAGCCGGACGCAGGTTTGCGGCAATCGCAGCCGGCGTCCGGTGCGTGCGGGCAGTAGCGGATCAGATCCACCTTGCCGCCCTGCTCTGCGACCAAGTCGATCAAGCGCTGATGCATCGTCTGCAACGTTTCTTCAGTAAAATACCCGCGCCCCAACCCGGACTGATTGGTGGCTATCGCCACTGTCCAGCCAGCCTTGCTCAGGCGCGCGATGGCATCAATCGAGCCTGGTAGCGGAAGCCATTCTTCCAGACTTTTGACGAAGGCATCCGAGTCTTCGTTGATAACACCATCGCGATCAAGAATGATCAGTTTCATAGAACCCCAGCTGCAAGCTGCAAGCGTTGAACCGGGCAGTGTGGCCCCGGTTCCGCGTATAAGCTAATAGAAGGTTTTATCCCAACAGCGAGATGTCGGCGACACCCAGGAATAACCCGCGCAGGCGCGCCAGTAGCGCATAGCGATTGGCCCGTACCGCCGGATCTTCGGCGTTGACCAATACCTGATCGAAGAATGCGTCTACCGGCTCGCGCAGGCTCGCCAATCGCTCCAGCGCGGCGCTGTACTGGCGCTGCGCAGCTAGCGGCGTTACGGCCATCTCGGCCTCGACAATGGCGTCGGCCAGCGCTTGTTCGGCTGGCTCCTGCAGTTGCTCCTGCGTGATCTCTGCCGCGACTGGACTGTCGGCCTTGGACAGGATGTTGGATACCCGCTTGTTTGCTGCCGCCAGGGCTTCGGCTTCAGGCAAACGGCGGAATAGCTGCACCGCCTGTACGCGTTGGTCGAAGTCCAGCGGCGAGGCCGGGCAGACGGCGCGCACTGATTGGTATACCGCGACGTCGATACCCTCGTCCTCGTAGCGGGCGCGCAGCCGGTCGAAGATAAAGTCCTGTACCTGATTGGCCAGATTCTCGACCTTCACACGGTCCCCGTACTGTTGCACTGCGACCTGAATTGCCGCGTGCAGGTCCAGTTCCAGGCCCTTCTCGATCAGAATCCGCAGGACTCCGAGCGCGGCGCGGCGCAGTGCGTAGGGATCCTTGCTGCCGGTGGGCAGCATGCCGATACCGAAGATGCCGACCAAAGTGTCCAACTTGTCCGCCAGCGCTACCGCAGCGCCAGTCAGGGTGCTTGGCAGTTCGGCGCCTGCACCGCGAGGCATATATTGCTCGTTTAACGCCAGGGCGACATCCTCGGCCTCGCCATCATGCTTGGCGTAGTAATAACCGGCGATACCTTGCAGCTCGGGAAACTCGCCGACCATCTCGGTGGCCAGGTCGCACTTGCTCAACAGACCGGCACGCGCGGCCTTGTCCGGTGCCCCGCCGATCTGCCCGGCGATAAAGGCGGCCAGGCTGGAAATGCGTTGGGCCTTGTCGAACACGGTGCCCAGTTGGGCTTGAAATACCACATTGGCCAGGCGCTGATTACGGCTTTCCAGCGGGGTTTTCTTGTCCTGCAGGAAGAAAAACTCGGCGTCCGTCAGGCGCGGGCGCACGACCTTCTCGTTACCGGAGATGATCTGCGCCGGGTCCTTGGATTCGATATTGGCCACGGTAATAAAGCGTGGCAGCAGCTTGCCATTGGCATCGAGCAGGCAGAAGTACTTCTGGTTGTCCTGCATGGTCGAGATAAGGGCTTCCTGGGGCACGTCGAGGAAGCGTTCTTCGAAGCTACACACCAGCGGCACCGGCCACTCGACCAGTGCAGTAACTTCATCGAGCAGGTCATCGGGCATGATCGCAGTGCCCTGCTGCTCGGCGGCCAGCTGTTCGACGCGCTGGCGAATTAGTTCGCGGCGCTCGGCGAAATCGGCAATCACGTGACCCTTGCGCAGGTCGTCGGCGTAGCTGGCGGGAATACCGATGCGGATCTCTTCCGGGTGATGGAAGCGGTGCCCGCGAGAGGTACGCGCGGCGTGCTGGGAGAGGATCTCGACAGGGATGATCGAGTCGCCCTGGAGCATCACCAGCCACTGGGTTGGACGCACAAATTCGGTCTTGCTCGCTGCCCAGCGCATGCGCTTGGGAATCGGCAGAGCAGCTAGCGCTGCATCGACAATACCCGGTAGCAGATCTGCCGCAGGTTGTCCGGGGATGCTTTGTACATAGCGCAGCTTGGGGCCGCTCTGATCCAGTTCGGCAACTGACACGCCGCACTTCTTGGCAAAGCCTTCAGCGGCCTTAGTCGGTTTGCCTTCGCTGTCGAAGGCCGCCTGCAGTGGTGGGCCGTCCATCTGTTGTGTGCGGTCAGGCTGTTGGGTCGACAGTTGCTCGACCAGAATGGCCAGACGCCGAGGCGCTGCGTAATGGCGTGCGCTCTGGAACTCCAGTCCGGCCTCATTCAGGCCTTTTTCAACGCCGGCGAGAAAGGCTTCGGCCAGCGTCTTCAGCGATTTGGGGGGCAGCTCTTCGGTGCCCAGTTCTACCAGAAAATCCTGAGCCAGCATTATTCGGCCTCCTTGAGTTTGGCCAGTACTTCGTCACGCAGTTCGGGCGTGGCCATCGGGAAACCGAGCTTGGCGCGGGCTTGCAGATAACTCTGGGCGATGGCGCGTGACAGGGTGCGCACACGCAGTATGTATTGCTGACGCGCAGTCACGGAAATGGCCCGGCGTGCATCCAGCAGGTTGAAGGCGTGGGAGGCCTTGATCACCATTTCGTAGGCTGGCAGCGGCAGCTCGGCAGCCATCAGACGGTTGGCTTCGCTTTCGTAGAAATCAAACAGCTCCAGTTGCTTCTCGACGTTGGCGTGTTCGAAGTTGTAGGTTGATTGCTCAACCTCGTTCTGATGGAACACATCACCGTAGGTCACCTTGCCGAACGGGCCGTCGGAATACACCAGGTCGTAGACCGAATCGACGCCCTGCAGGTACATTGCCAACCGCTCAAGCCCGTAAGTGATCTCGCCGGTCACCGGATAGCACTCGACACCGCCGACCTGCTGGAAGTAGGTGAACTGGGTGACCTCCATACCGTTCAGCCAGACTTCCCAGCCCAGGCCCCAGGCACCCAGCGTGGGCGACTCCCAGTTGTCTTCGACGAAGCGGACGTCATGCACCTGGGTGTCCACACCAATATGTTTCAACGAATCCAGATACAACTCCTGCATATCGCCGGGATTGGGTTTCAACACCACTTGGAATTGGTAGTAGTGCTGCAAGCGGTTGGGGTTGTCGCCGTAGCGGCCGTCAGAGGGACGGCGGCTAGGCTGCACATAGGCGGCGTGCCAGGTTTCCGGGCCGATGGCGCGCAGGAAGGTGGCCGTGTGAAAGGTGCCAGCGCCCATTTCCATATCGTAGGGCTGGAGGATCACACAGCCCTTCTCTGCCCAGTAACTCTGCAGGGCAAGGATCAGGCCTTGGAAGCTTTGCGTGGCTGGATTGGTCTGAGTCACGTGATTTGTCCGGTTAGGCTTTAAAATAAAGGCCGCAGTATACAATCAGACGGCCCCGGACATACAGGAATGGCGTGGATTTGGCAGGGCAATTTGCCAGGCGCCCGCGCCTGCTCTCCATCTCGGCCTGCCAGTTGTCAAAAGGCACAGGAAGACGTAATGAATATCGGGCTCTGCGTCTAGTTACCTGGTTTGTCCCATTGGACAGGCTGCTACAATGCTCTTACCTTCATTCGGGAATACCCATATGGCCGCTATCGGGCGTTACAACACCCTACAAATCGTCAAGCATACCGGCTTTGGCCTTTACCTCGACGGCGGACCGGACGGCGAGATTCTGCTACCCAATCGCTATATTCCCAAGGACACGCCGACTGAAGTCGAGGACTGGCTGAATGTGTTTATCTACCTCGACAGCGAAGATAAATTGATCGCCACCACCGAGACGCCCAAAGCGCAGGTCGGCGACTTCGCCAGCCTCAAGGTCGCAGAGATCAACCGGGTCGGATTGTTTCTCGACTGGGGTCTACCCAAGGATGTGCTGCTGCCGCACTCCGAGGAAAAGCGTCCGCTAGAGGTGGGTGATTACTGCGTGGTCTATCTGTATCTGGATAAGCACACCCGACGTATCACTGCGACCGCGCACCTGGATCGCCATCTGGACAAGCTACCAGTGCGTTACAAGGTCGGGGAGCAAGTCAGTCTGCTGATCGCGGGTGTGACCGACCTGGGCTTCAAGGCGATCATCAATGGTCAACATTGGGGCCTGGTGCACAAGAACGAAGCCTTCAAATTTCTGCGCAGCGGTATGCAGGAAGTCGGTTACATCAAGGAAATCCGCCCGGATGGCAAGATCAGCCTGAGTCTGCAGCCGGTTGGTAGCGAGGCCGCTGATGTATTGCAGGAGCAGATCATGCAACGGCTAGAGGAGCATGATGGGGTGCTGATGATCAGCGACAAGAGCCCGCCGGAACTAATCGCCCGCGAGTTTGGTGTCAGCAAAGGCAATTTCAAGAAAGCCATTGGCGGGCTGATGAAGCTTGGTCGCATCCGCATCCAGCCAGACCGAATTGAACAGGTCTGAGCGCATGCGATGGCACATAGATCTGTCTCCGGAGGGTTAATGTCCAGTTCCGATTATCCCCTGCAGCGTTGCCAGTGGTGTTCCGCCGATCCGGTCTATCAGGCTTACCACGATACCGAGTGGGGCGTGCCCGAATACGATGCCCAGCGGCTGTTTGAAAAGCTGTTACTCGATGGCTTTCAGGCTGGATTGTCGTGGATCACCATCCTGAAAAAGCGTGATCGATACCGCGAGGTGTACCGCGGCTTTGATCCGCAGTTTATGGCCAATCTGACTGATAATGATCTGCTCGACCTGCTGGAGGATACCGGCATCATCCGCAACCGGCTCAAGGTCAAAGGCGCACGGCAGAATGCCCAGGCCTGGCTGCGCCTGAGCGAGCAGACTGATCCTGGCGAATGGCTGTGGCAGTTTGTCGGCGGCCGGCCGTTGATCAATCACTTCAACGGCATCAGCCAGATACCCACCAAGACCGATGAAGCAGAAGCCATGAGCAAGGCGCTGAAAAAGGCCGGATTTACCTTTGTTGGCCCGACTATCTGTTATGCCTTTATGCAGGCCACGGGCATGGTCATGGATCACACCACGGACTGTTTCCGCTACCCCTGTTTGAGCACGGGATGAGCCGGACGGCGCCGGACCGGCGCGGCGTTCTCGCCGCACGGCGTGCTTGCCTTTACAATGGCTGAATAATATACGAGGGAGTTAGCGAGTGGAGCGGTTCAAGGGCGCCATCATTGTCGGATTTCTAAAACTCTTTTCCAGCCTGCCCTTCGGCGTGGCACAACGCTGTGGCGCCGCCCTGGGCTGGTTGATGTGGAAGCTGCCCAACCGTTCGCGTGAGGTGGTCAGAACCAACCTTGCACACTGTATGCCGGAGCTGAGCGAGCAGGAACGCGAGGAGCTGGTTGGCAAGACACTGCTGGATACCGGCCGCGCCTTTGCCGAGAGCGCCTGCGCCTGGATGTGGACCCCGCAGAAGACTGTCGGGCTGATCAAAGAGGTCGAGGGTATGGATATCCTGCAGGCGGCGCTGGCCGAGGGTAAGGGCGTGGTAGGCATCACCAGCCACCTGGGCAACTGGGAGGTGTTGAATCACTGGTATTGCTCCCAGTGCTCACCGGTCATTTTCTACCGCCCACCAAAACAGAAAGCGGTGGATGACCTGCTTAAAAAGCAACGGGTGCAATTGGGCAATAAGGTTGCCCCCTCGACCCGCGAGGGCATCATCAGCGTCATGCGCGAAGTGCGCAAGGGTGGTGCCGTGGGCATCCCGGCGGACCCGGAGCCGGCGCTGAAAAGTGGCCTCTTCGTGCCCTTCTTTGCTGTTCAGGCGTTGACCAGTAAGTTCGTACCCAATCTGCTCAAGGGCAACGATGCCCAGGCGATCTATTTACACTGCCTGCGGCTGGCGGATAACAGCGGATTCAAAGTGATAGTGGAAGCGGCGCCCGAGTCGCTTTACAGTGAGGACGCTGATGCTGCTGTGGCCAGTATGAGCAAGACCATCGAGAGCTACGTACGACGCTGGCCCAGTCAGTATATGTGGAGCATGAAACGCTTCAAGAAGCGCCCGCCGGGCGAGAAGAAATGGTATTGAGCCATCAATAGAACGCGTCAGGGGGGATAAACAACATGTCCAATCAGCGACAACATCCGCGCACACCCATGCGTTGCCGTATCAAGATCAGCCATCCAGATATTGGTGATTTGTATGGTTTCACCCGCGACCTTTCAGATGGCGGGGTGTTTGTTGAAAATTCGGATCTGGTGGTGCTCCCAGCCGGCACCGAAGTGCAGGGCCAGGTTCAGGACATGCCTATTGAAGCACCAGTGCTGGCCATGGTGGTGCAGCGCGCCATCGAAGGCGAAGGCATCGGGTTGGCCTTCCTGGATACTGACTCCGAAGCGGGCGGCTAATCGCTAGCGCCGCCAGAACATCGGGGTGAAGAGCACCAACAGCGTGAACACCTCAAGCCGGCCCAGCAGCATGGCAAAGCTGAGGATCCATTTGACTGTGGACGAAAGATCACCGTAGTGCGCGGACACTTCGCCCAGACCCGGCCCGAGGTTATTGATACAGGCGGCCAACGCTGAAAAAGCCGTGACGAAATCCAGCCCGGTGCCGAGCAATATCAAAAACAGTACGGCGAAGGCAAAAACATACACCGCACAGAATCCCCACACCGCCTCCACGACCCGGTCAGGCACCGCCTTGTTGCCCAGCTTCACGGGGAACACACCGTGCGGATGCAGCAGTTTCTTCGTCTCGCGCGAGCCCTGCTTGTACAGCAACAGTACTCGGATAACCTTCATACCGCCCCCGGTTGACCCGGCACAGGCGCCAATAAAACTCGCATAAAGCAACAGGAAGGGCAATACGGTGGGCCAGGCAGCAAAGTCGGTTACGCCAAAGCCGGTGGTGGTGGCAATGGAAACGGTCTGGAAAGCGGCGTAGCGGATGGAGGTCCAGACATCATAGTACTGGAAGTGAATCAGGATCACGCAACACACTAAAAACAAGGCGGCGAGGATCAGGATATAGGCACGGCATTCTGGGTCTTGCCAGTAGTTTTTCAGCGAACGAAAGCGCCAGGCAAGAAAATGCAGGGCGAAATTGATGCCGGAAATCAGCATAAAAAGGATGCAGATCAGCTCGATCAGCGAACTGTTGTAATGGCCGATACTCGCGTCATGGGTGGAGAAACCGCCAATCGCTACGGTGGAGAAGCTGTGACCTATGGCGTCGAATAGCTCCATGCCAGCCGCCCAGTAAGCCAGCGCGCAGGCTACCGTCAGCCCTGCGTAAATAAACCAGAGTACTTTGGCGGTTTCCGCGATGCGCGGTGTCAGCTTGTTTTCCTTGAGCGGCCCGGGCATCTCTGCGCGGTACAGCTGCATGCCGCCAACGCCCAGCATGGGCAGGATAGCGACCGCCAGCACGATGATCCCCATACCGCCGAACCACTGCAATTGCTGCCGGTAGTACAACAATGTCCGAGGCAAGGTATCCAGGCCGGTGATCACCGTGGCGCCTGTGGTGGTCAGCCCGGAAAAGGACTCGAACACCGAATCGGCAACACTCAGATCTGGCATGTCCAGCAGATACAAAGGCACCGCCCCGAACAGCCCCAAGACCAGCCAGAACAGCACCACAATCAGATAACCGTCGCGGGTGCGCAGCTCGTTGCGCTGGTGACGGGCGGGAAACCAGATCAGAAAGCCTGCGACCATGGTGATCAAAAAGGCCACCATAAAGGCTTCGCGGGCCTGCTCTCCATAGAAAAAGCCAACCGCAACGGCCGGTAGCATGCTGGTGGAAAACAGCATCAGCAAAATGCCGAGAATGCGCTGAATTTGGGTGAACTGCATGCGCGTCCTTAGTGGCTGTTGATCGGGAGAGTGGCCATTAGAAGAACGTCAGCCCGACCTGGAATAGGCGCTCGACGTCGCGGATATGTTTTTTGTCGATCACGAACAGGATGACGTGATCTTCGGGCTCGATCAGCGTCGAGTCATGGGCGATCAAGACGTCCTCGCCGCGGACGATGGCGCCGATGGTGGTGCCCGGCGGCAGGTTGATCTCGCCAATCTTGCGTCCCACCACCTTGGAGGAGCGCGAGTCGCCGTGTGCGACGGCTTCGATGGCCTCAGCTGCCCCGCGACGGAGTGAGTAAACGTTAACAATATCGCCGCGGCGCACATGGGTCAGCAGCGTGCCAATGGTGGCCTGGGATGGTGAAATGGCAATATCGATTTCGCCGCCCTGTACCAGGTCGACATACGCAGGGTTATTGATCAGTGCCATGACCTTGCGCGCGCCGAGCCGTTTGGCCAGCATTGAGGACATGATATTGGCTTCGTCATCATTGGTCAGAGCGCAGAAAATATCTACGTCTTCGATATTCTCCTCGATCAACAGTTCTTTGTCCGAGGCGCTGCCGTGCAGCACGATGGTTTTATCCAGGTTCTGTGACAGATAGTCGGCCCGGCTTTTGTTCTTCTCGATGATGCGCACGTTGTAGCGGCTTTCGATCGCTTCTGCCAGGCGCTCGCCAATATTGCCGCCACCGGCGATCAGAACACGCTTATAGTTTTTCTCCAGGCGCCGCAACTCACTCATCACCGCGCGGATATCGTGGGTAGCGGCAATGAAGAACACCTCATCGTCGGCCTCGATGATGGTATCGCCTTTGGGAATGATTGGCCGATTCTTGCGGAAAATGGCCGCCACCCGGGTATCGACGCCGGGCATGTGCTGACGCAGAAAGCGCAGCTCCTGACCGACCAGCGGGCCGCCGTAGTAAGCCCGCACGGCCACCAACTGCACCTTACCTTCAGCAAAATCCAGCACCTGCAGTGCGCCGGGATTCTCGATCAAGCGTTTAACGTAAGTGGTCACTGCCTGCTCGGGGCTGATCAATACGTCAATCGGCACGGCTTCGTTATGAAAGAGTCCGCCGCGGGTCAGGTAAGCGGATTCACGGATGCGCGCAATTTTGGTCGGCGTACGAAACAGCGTGTAAGCGACCTGGCAGGCAATCATGTTGGTCTCGTCACTGCTGGTGACGGCGATCAGCATGTCGGCGTCATCGGCGCCGGCCTGGCGTAACACGGTCGGAAACGAACCTTTGCCGACCACGGTACGGATGTCCAGGCGGTCGCTGAGTTCACGCAGGCGTGGGCCGTCGGTATCGATGACGGTAATGTCGTTGGCTTCGCTGGCCAGCTCGGCGGCCAAGCTGCCGCCCACTTGGCCGGCGCCGAGAATAATGATCTTCATATTGCTGAGGTCCCTTTATTCCCCGAATTGTAGCCCTGCACTGAGCTGCTGGCGCTTATTTTCATCAGTTTTGCCAGATAAAAGCCATCATGGCCCTGTGGTTGTGGCATTAGTTGTCGGCCGTGGGCCTGGGGCAAGCCATAGGCGGCGCATATGTCCAGTTCGCGGGCCCCGGGTTGACGTGCCAGAAAGGCTTCGATCACCTGAGTGTTTTCTGCCGGCAGCACTGAGCAGGTGGCATAGACCAGAATCCCGCCGACCTCCAGGGTTTGCCATAGGGCATCGAGGATCTGCCCTTGCAGGCTGGACAGGGCGACGATGTCTGCGGCTTGGCGGGTCAGTTTTATATCGGGATGGCGGCGGATCACGCCGGTAGCCGAACAGGGTGCGTCCAGCAGAATACGTTGAAACGGCTGGCCGTCCCACCATGCCTGCAGGTCCCGTGCATCGGCGGCCTTCAGTTCGGCCTGCAAGCCCAGGCGCTGGAGATTGTCGCGCACGCGTTGCAGCCGCGCAGGCTCCAGATCCAACCCCAACACAGCGCCGAGCTGTGCCTCGGACTCCAATATCTGACAGGTCTTGCCGCCGGGTGCGCAGCAAGCGTCCAATACCCGCTGCCCCGCCTTGAGCTCGAGCAACGGCGCAGCCAACTGCGCTGCCTCGTCCTGGACGCTGACCAGCCCTAGCGCGAAACCGGGCAATTGCTGTACATCGCAGGCGCTGACCAGGGTGATACCGACAGCGCTGAACGGGCAGGCTTGGGCTGCCATGCCTGCCTCTTGTAACTGCTGGAGATAGGCTTGACGGGTGGTTTTCTGCTGATTGATGCGCAAGGTCATCGGCGGGTGCTGGTTATTGGCGTTGCAGATAGCCTCCCAGTGCTCCGGCCAGTCGGCTTTCAGCTGTTTCTGCAGCCAGCGTGGGTGGGACAGGCGGATGGTCGGGTCACGCTCCAGTGAATTCAGCAATTCTTCGGACTCACGCTGCGCTCGGCGTAGCACCGCGTTTAGCAGACCTTTGGCCCAGGGTTTTTTCAGCGTGTTGGCCGCATTGACACTTTCATCGATGGCGGCGTGGGCGGGAATCCGGGTGTAGAGCAGTTGGTACAGACCCACCAGCAATAACGCGTGCAGATCGCGGTCGGCGGCTTTCAGGGGTTTTTCCAGCAGTGCGTTAGCCAGCCCATCGAGCCGTTGGAACCAGCGGGCGGTACCGAATGCCAGCTCACGTGCCAGCGCCTGGTCGCGGGGTATCACATGCTGCAGCTGCGCTGGCAGGCTGGTGCCCAGGGAGGCCTTGCCGGCCATGACGGCGCTGAGCGCATTGCTGGCGGCCAGGCGCGGGGTCATTGACCGTTACCGAGCATCAGGCCGACGGCAAATTGATCGCGGCGCGCGTTATACAGGTCGCTAAAGGCCAACGGCTTGCCGCCCGGGAGCTGCAGCCGGGTAAGGCGCAGCGCCTTTTGGCCGCAAGCCACTACCAGGCCGTTTTTGCTGCACTCAAGCACCTGCCCGGGGTTACCTTCTGCGCTGACCGGCTCGGCGGCCCAGATCTTCAGCGGCTGATTCTGCCAGCGCGCATGGGCCAACGGCCAAGGGTTGAATGCTCGTATTAGCCGATCCAGTTCGCTCGCCGGACGCTGCCAATCGATGGTCGCTGCGCGTTTATCGAGTTTATGTGCGTAGGTCGCCAGGCTATCGTTCTGCACCTCACCTTGTAGCGTGCCGGCGGCCATGCCGCTGATGGCCTCTACCAGTACGCGCGAGCCGAGCAGAGCCAGGCGGTCATGCAGACTGCCGCCGGTCTCCGCAGGACTGAGCTCCGTATGGACTTTCAGCAGCATGGGGCCGGTATCCAGCCCCGCTTCCATACGCATGACCGTAACACCGCTCTCCGGGTCGCCGGCTTCGATGGCGCGTTGGATCGGAGCAGCGCCCCGCCAGCGCGGCAACAATGACGCATGGCTGTTGATACAACCTAACCTGGGTATGTCGAGAACGGCCTGGGGCAGAATCAGACCATAGGCCACCACCACCAGCAGATCCGGCCGTAACGCTGCCAGTTCTGCTTGTGCCTCGGGGCTGCGCAACCGCTCGGGTTGAAACACCGGCAACTGATGCTGCAGAGCCAGTTGCTTGACTGCGCTCATGGCGAGCTTCTGCCCGCGCCCCGCAGGGCGATCTGGCTGGCTGTAGACACCCACTATCTGCAGCTGAGCATCTAACAGCGCCCGCAGATGCACTGCGGCAAATTCCGGTGTGCCGGCAAAAATGATACGAAGATCTCGAGAATCCATGCTTTACCTGATACGGCTAAATAAAAAGGCTTGCCGAAGCAAGCCTTGCGATCACCAACCCCGTGTCAGGCGCTGGCCTGCTGTTTATGTAACTTTTCCAGTTTTTTGCGAATACGGTCACGTTTCAGGCTAGATAAGTAGTCGACAAAGAGTTTGCCATTCAGGTGATCGCATTCGTGTTGAATACAGACCGCGAGCAAGCCCTCGCACACCTCTTCAAAGGCTTCTCCGTCGCGGTTCAGCGCCTTGACCCGCACGCGTTCCGGGCGAGTAACGGTTTCATAGAAACCCGGGACCGACAGGCAGCCTTCCTGCATTTCTTCCAGATCCTCGGTCAGAGGCTCTAGCTCCGGGTTGATAAAGACCCGAGGCTCGTTGTTGTCTTCGGAGATGTCGATTACGACGACCCGTTCGTGCACATTTACCTGGCTAGCTGCCAGGCCGATGCCGGGAGCGTCGTACATGGTCTCGAACATATCGTCGACCAACTGGCGAATACGCGCATCTACTGTCACCACGGGCTTGGCAATGGTGCGCAAGCGCGGGTCAGGAAATTCTAAAATGTTTAATATGGCCATGTCTGTTTGTGACGCAATTGTGGAATAAATCTAATTTGTGCTGCTAAGATGATGAGCAGCTTGGAAATAAAACGGATTTGACGTACTACAGCCTCCGTCAAACCTGGTTGCTGGCCTCTATAATAAAGGGATTCATGTCATGAGGAAAACATTACTCGGCCTTCTGTTGCTCTCAATTAGTTTTTGGGCGCAGGCACAGGAGCCCGTTTTTAGGGACGGTCACCCGGAACGGTACCAGGTTGTGAAGGGCGACACACTGTGGGACATCGCCGGACGCTTCCTGAATCTGCCATGGAAATGGCCAGAAATATGGCATGCCAACCCGCAGATCAATAACCCTCACCTGATTTACCCCGGCGATATGATCTCATTGGTCTATATCGATGGTCAGCCCAGGCTGATGGTGGATCGTGGTCAGGGCGGCAATATCAAGCTGTCTCCAACGGTGCGCTCGCAGCCGATTGCCGAGGCGATACCAACCATTCCGCTGGAAGCGATCAACGCGTTTCTGCGGGCTGGACGTATCATCGACGACGCTGCGGTACTTGAAGCGGCTCCCTATGTGATCGGTGGTCAGGCTGAAAGTGTCGTCGCGGGCGCGGGTAGCCGCGTTTATGCCCGGGGCGATATTGATCCGAGTGTTCCGGGATACGGCATATACCGGCGTGAAAAGGCCTATACCGATCCGCAAACCGGTGAGTTTTTAGGTATCCACGCGCAGGAGCTGGGCCACGGTGAAGTAGCGGCGACCGAGCGCGACATCGCCACGCTGGATATTACTCGTAGTAGCCAGGAGATTCGCGTCAATGATCGTCTGCTGCCCACGGAAGAGCGTGCGGTGGCATCGACCTTTTTCCCCAGTGAGCCAGCCAGTCAGATCGATGGTCTGATCCTGGATGTGCCTAACGGCGTGACGCAGATTGGCCAGTACGATGTGGTGCTGATCAATAAGGGTGCCCGTGACGGTCTCAAGGAAGGTAGTGTGCTGTCGATTTTCAAGACCGGCGAAGTGGTGCGTGACCGAGTTCAGAATGAACAGGTCAGCCTCCCTGACGAGCATGCCGGTTTGATGATGGTATTCCGCGCCTACGACAAGATGAGCTACGGCATCGTGTTGGAAGCCCGTCGTCAGATGGCGATCAAGGACAAGGTCCGTAATCCCTGAAGGCTACCTGCTAAAGTCTATCGGCGCCGCCTGAAAAAGGCGGTACCACCCTTTGATCAAGGATGATCCATGCACTACCCCCTGTCTGATAGACAGGCCTTCGTGGTTCTGTCTCTGCTGGATGGGCTTGGCGCACGCGCCCTGACCCGTCTGTTGCAGCTGGTTGCCCGGCCTGCCGACATACTCGAGGCCGACCTGCTGCGCTTGCAATCACTAGGCCTCAAACCTCGCGTTATCGAAGCGATTCAGGCCTGGCAGCGTGGTGGCGCCGATCTGCATGCGCGCTACGAGCGCATTCAACGTTGGCTGGAGCAGCCTGGCTGCGCGGTACTCTGCCAGGATTCGCCAGACTATCCGGCGCTGCTCGGGGAGATTGCTGATCCGCCGCCGCTGCTGTATCTGCGCGGCGACCCCCAACTACTGCATGATCCGCAGTTGGCCATGGTCGGCACCCGCCATCCCGGCCCGCATGGCGCCGCAACAGCTCGGGCCTTTGCTCGCAGCTTTACCGCCAGCGGTTTGCTGGTCACTAGTGGCATGGCCCTGGGCATAGACGGTGCCTGTCATCAGGGCGCTTTGGATGCAGGTGGCCAAACGGTCGCAGTATGGGGTACGGGTTTGGACAATTGTTACCCCAGACGGCATCAGGCACTGGCAGGCCAGATTCTTGAACAGGGCGGCTTGCTGGTCTCGGAGCATCCGCCGGATGCGTCGGCCCAGCCCGGGCAGTTTCCGCAAAGAAACAGAATTATCAGCGGTTTGAGCCTGGGTACGCTGGTGGTCGAAGCCAGCCTCAACAGCGGTTCACTGATCACCGCGCGCCTGGCGCTGGAGCAGAACCGTGAGGTGTTTGCCATGCCCGGTTCAATCCACAATCCGCAGGCCAAAGGCTGCCACCAGTTGCTGCGCCAGGGCGCGCACCTGGTCGAGACAGTTCAGGATGTACTGGATGTACTGAAATTACCGTTGAAGGCTGCGCTGGCCGCAGCAGAAACCGCTGGCGAGACGGCGCCGGACAGTCCCCTGTGGCGTTGTCTGGGCTATCAGCCCGCCAGTGTTGACTGGCTCAGCCAGCAATCCGGGCTGGCGGTTGAGCGGGTGATGGGCGAATTGCTTGACCTGGAGTTGGCCGGCCACGTGCAGCAAACGCCGCACGGCTTCTCTCGCCGCTAACACAGGATTGTTGACGAGCTTGAGCCCGCCGCGCGGCTCGGATACTGTCGTGACATTGATAGTTCATGATGGGGTAGGCATGTTGGCAAACTGGCGCATTAGACAGGTTGAGCGAATTCTCCATGCGGGCGGGGTGATAGCTTACCCGACCGAGGCGGTCTGGGGCTTGGGCTGCCACCCCTGGAAAGCGGACGCGGTTGAGCGGTTGCTGGCACTCAAGCAGCGCCCGGTGGAAAAGGGCCTGATCCTGGTCGCCGGCGATATTGAGCAATTCGATTTTCTGCTCTGGGATTTGCCGGATGGCCAGTTGGCCAAGCTGCGGCTGTCCTGGCCGGGTGCCAACACCTGGCTGGTGCCGCATCAGGATCGTCTTCCCCCTTGGATTACCGGGCAGCATGCGACTGTCGCATTGCGCGTCAGCTCGCATCCGTTGATTCGTCAATTATGCGCGGTGTGCGGGCCTCTAGTATCGACTTCGGCAAATCCATCAGGCCGGCCGGCGGCGCGTTCGCGTTTGCGCGTGGAGCAGTATTTTCACCAGAATCTGGATGCTATTGTTCCCGGTGCATTGGGTGGGCAGCGCAATCCCAGTATCATTAGGGACTTGCAGACCGATCAAATCATCCGCCCGTCCTGAGGTAAGCCCGTGAAAGAGATGCCCGATGCCACCGATGTTGCTGCCGTCAAGGACTACCTGATGGGGTTGCAGGATCGCATCTGTGCCGCGCTGGAGTCAGCCGATGGCCAGGCCACCTTTCAGGAGGAGTGCTGGGAGCGGCCAGGCGGTGGTGGCGGGCGTTCGCGCATCATTGAAAACGGCGGCATGCTGGAAAAGGGTGGGGTAGGTTTTTCTCATGTGCATGGCGATAGCATGCCGCCGTCGGCCACGGCGCAACGCCCGGAGCTGGCTGGGCGCTCATTCCAGGCCATGGGCGTCTCGCTGGTCATGCACCCGAACAATCCGCACATTCCCACCTCGCACGCCAACGTGCGTTTTTTTGTTGCGGAAATGCCTGGTGCCGATCCGGTCTGGTGGTTTGGTGGCGGCTTCGATCTGACCCCCTACTACGGTCACGAAGAAGATTGCGTGCACTGGCACCAGGTCGCCCACGACGCCTGCAAGCCCTTCGGTGATGATGTGTATCCGGCGTACAAGGCCTGGTGCGACGAATATTTCTACCTCAAGCACCGGCAGGAAGCACGCGGTGTCGGCGGCTTGTTTTTCGATGATCTGAACACATGGGGCTTCGAGCGTAGTTTCGAATTCCAGCGGGCGATTGGCGATGCCTATGTCGACGCCTATCTGCCGATCGTCCAGCGCCGCCGCAATACGCCATACAGCGCCGAGCAAAAGGCCTTCCAGGAATTTCGCCGCGGGCGGTATGTCGAATTTAACCTGGTCTACGATCGCGGTACGCTGTTCGGCCTGCAGACTGGCGGGCGTACCGAATCCATTCTGATGTCGCTACCGCCCACGGTGCGCTGGGGTTATAACTGGCAGCCTGAGCCCAATAGCGAAGAGGCAAAGCTGGCTGAAGAATTTCTGCCGGTACGTGATTGGCTGGGGCTGCACTCATGAGCACTGATCGGTATGCGGTGATCGGCAATCCGATCGGCCACAGCAAGTCGCCGCTGATCCACCGCCTGTTCGCCGAGCAAACCGGCGAGCAACTGACCTATGAGGCCATATTGGCGCCCTTGGGTGATTTTGCCAGCTGTCTGCGGGAGTTCTTGCGTGAAGGCCGCGGAGTCAATGTCACGGTGCCGTTCAAGGAGCAGGCGTGGGCACTGGTCGACCAGCATAGCAAGGCGGCCCAGCGCGCTGGAGCGGTCAACACCATCATGCGTCTGGAAGACGGCCAACTGCTGGGCGACAACACCGATGGCAAAGGGCTGGTGCGTGATATTCAGGTCAATGCCGGGGTGTCGCTGGCGGGTCTCAAGGTGTTGCTGGTTGGTGCCGGCGGCGCGGCGCGTGGCGTGATTCAGCCGCTGCTGGAGGCCGGTCCAGCACAGCTGTGCGTGGTTAACCGAACGGTGTCCAAAGCCGAGGAGCTGGCGACGCTGTTTGTCGATCAGGGCCCGATCAGCGCGGCGGGCTTTAACTGGATCGAAGAACCCGTCGACCTGATCATCAATGCCACTTCGGCCAGCCTCGGCGGTGAGGTGCCGGACATCTCGCCGAAGCTGATACGGCCAGGGCACACGCTCTGTTACGACATGATGTATGCCAATGACGCCACCCCATTCAATCGCTGGGCTGCCGAGCTTGGCGCTGCGCGTTGTCTGGACGGGTTGGGAATGCTGGTAGAGCAGGCGGCTGAGGCCTTTCTGCTATGGCGCGGCGTCCGTCCGGATACGGCGCCGGTGCTGGCAGCACTGCGCTAGGGCGCGAACGGGTTCGCCGGGTTGATCGGCGGAGTGTCGAGTTCCATCTCGACCTTGCGGAGGTGGCGGCGAGCGCGCTGGCCGAGGTGGAACTCGGCCTTCCCGGAGGGGGGCGTTGCGGGTTAGTGTCGGGCTTGGCGTATGGCTTGCGACAGCGCCGACACCAGACTCAACACGTCCTTGACGCCCTGCTCCGGCGAATCGGCATGGGCGATCTGCTCGACCAGCGCCGAGCCCACCACTACCCCTTCGGCATCCAGCGCAAAGCGCGCGGCCTGCTCCGGCGTGCGCACCCCAAAGCCAACACATACTGGCAAGTCGGTCTGCTGCTGAATCGCGCCAATAGCGTCGCGCACCGTAGCGTTGTCCGCCTGCCCTACCCCGGTCACCCCATTCAAGGACACGTAGTAGAGAAAGCCGCTGGCCCGATCCAGTACCGCCGGCAGACGTTTCGCGTCGGTGGTCGGCGTGGCCATGCGGATCATGTCAAGACCGGCTTCGCGGGCCAGGGGGCCGAGTTCGCTGTCATGTTCGGCCGGCAGATCAACGATCAGCAGGCCGTCGACACCGGCTTCGCGCGCATCACGCATAAAGGCTTGCGGGCCGTAGCGATAGATTGGGTTGTAATAGCCCATCAGTACCAGCGGCGTAGTCTGGTCGTCGGCGCGAAACTGGCGGACCATCTCCAGGGTTTTCAATTGCGTCTGGCCGGCCTTCAGCGCGCGGACCGCGGCGGCTTGGATAGTCGGTCCATCCGCCATCGGATCACTGAAGGGCATGCCCAGTTCGATTACGTCGGCGCCTGCTGCGGGCAATTGCTTGAGTAGCGACAGGCTGGCATCGTAGCCAGGATCGCCAGCGCAGACGTAGGTCACCAGCGCTGCACGGTTGGCGGCTTTGAGTTCGGCAAAGCGACCGGCTAAACGCGAGCTCATGCTTTCTCCTCCATCAGACGCAATACGGTAGGCATGTCCTTGTCGCCGCGACCGGACAAGCAGACGACCATCAGGTGATCCTTGGGTAACAGCGGCGCACGCTTGGCCACTTCGGCCAGGGCGTGGGCGGTTTCCAGCGCCGGGATAATGCCTTCTTGACGGCAGCAGACGTGGAAGGCGTCGAGGGCTTCCTGGTCGGTAACGGCGGCATAGTCAACGCGACCCTGCTCATGCAACCAGGCGTGCTCGGGGCCGATACCCGGATAGTCCAGACCAGCGGAGACGGAGTGCGCGTCGGTGATCTGACCGTCGTTATCCTGCAGCAGGTAGGTGCGATTGCCGTGCAGCACGCCGGCGACGCCGCCCTTGAGGCTGGCAGCATGCTTGCCGCTGTCCAGGCCCTCGCCCGCCGCTTCCACGCCTATCAACTGCACGCTCGGGTCATCCAGAAAGGCATGGAACAGACCCAGCGCATTCGAGCCGCCGCCAATGCAGGCGATCAGACTGTCCGGCAAACGCCCTTCGCGGGCTTGCATCTGCACGCGGGTTTCGCGGCCGATCACCGCTTGGAATTCACGCACCATAGTTGGATAGGGGTGCGGGCCGGCGACCGTGCCGATCATGTAGAAAGTGTTATCGACATTGGTGACCCAGTCGCGCAGTGCCTCGTTCATCGCGTCTTTCAGGGTGCCGGTGCCGGAAGTCACGGGCACGATCTCGGCACCCAGCAGGCGCATGCGCGAGACGTTGTCACGCTGCCGCTCGATATCGGTGGCGCCCATGTAGACCACGCAGGGTAGCCCGAAGCGGGCGGCCACCGTGGCTGTCGCCACGCCGTGCATGCCGGCACCGGTCTCGGCGATGATGCGCGTTTTGCCCATGCGCTTGGCCAGCAGCACCTGGCCGATGCAGTTGTTGATCTTGTGCGCGCCGGTATGGTTCAGCTCCTCGCGCTTGAAATAGATCTTCGCACCGCCGTACAGCTCGGTCAGGCGCTCGGCGAAATACAGCGGACTCGGCCGGCCGACGAACTCGGCCTGGAAGCGGTCCAGCTCGGCAAGAAAATAGGGCTCGGCCAGCGCGGTATTGAACGCCTGCTCGAGATCGAGAATCAGCGGCATCAAAGACTCGGCGACAAAACGCCCGCCGAAGGAGCCAAACTGGCCCTGGGCGTCTGCGCCGCGGCTGAAAGTGGTGCTGGTCTGCATAGTCGGTTGCCTCTTTTGAATTGCCGCCAGAGTAGATTAAGCAAAACGGGAAAAAAACCGATAAGATGACACCGACATGTGAGAAAAAGTGACCTATAGCTATGCACCGTGAATTACCCTCTCTCAACGCATTAAAGGCTTTCGAGGCTGCTGCCCAGCTGGAAAGCGTGAGCCAGGCGGCGGAACAGTTGCATGTGACGCACGGTGCCGTCAGCCGCCAGATCCGTATGCTGGAGGAGGAGCTCGGTGTCAGTCTGTTCGAAAAAGACGGGCGCGGCGTACAGCTGACTGCCGCCGGAAGGCGACTGCGCGATGCCAGTCGTGAGGCCTTCGATGGGTTGCGCAGTGCCTGTGCGGAGATTCGCCAGGCGCAGGCGCAGGCACCCTTTCTGCTCGCCTGCCCAGGCAGCCTGCTGGCGCGCTGGTTCATTCCACGTTTGGATCGGCTGAACACCGAGTTGCCGTCACTGAACCTGCACCTGTCCGCCAGTGAGGGCGAAATGGACCCACGCAAGCCCGGGGTCAGCGCTACGCTGCTGTTTGCCGAGCCGCCGTGGCCGGCGGACATGCAGGTCTATCCGCTGCTCGCTGAGCGTATCGGTCCGGTATTCAGTCCGCGCTATGCCCGGGCCACCCTGCTCGAACAGCAACCCGCCGAAGCACTGTTGGAGGAAGCGCTATTGCATACGCTGTCTCGTCCAGGCGCCTGGGCCGACTGGGCCCGGGCTCGCGGTCTGCCGTCCCGTAGCCTGCGTCAGGGCCAGGGCTTCGAACATCTCTATTATCTGCTGGAGGCCGCTTTGTCCGGTCTGGGTGTGGCCATCGCGCCGCAGTTGCTGGTGGCAGATGACGTGGCCAGCGGTCGGCTGCTGGCGCCCTGGGGGTTTGTTGAAACGGCCAATCAGCTGGCGCTGTGGAGTCCAGCGCGCCAGCCGCAGACCCAGGTCAGTGAATTGGCGCACTGGCTGCAGGCCAATTTGTGAAACGTGTTCTGGCGCTCATGTTGACTGCGCTGCTAATCGCTGGCTGCAGCAGCATCGCCTTCGTGCAGCACGCCTGGCAAGGCCAGCGTGAGGTGATGGCGCTGAGTGTGCCGATCGTCGATCTGCTGGAAAGTCCGAATACCGATCCCGCTCTAAAAGTGCGCCTGGCCGAGGCGCTGACCGCCCGCCGCTTCGCCAGCGAGAGCCTGAGTCTGCCGGACAATCAAAGTTATACCCGCTACAGCGCCCTGCCTCGCCCCTATGCCTTGTGGAATCTGTTTGTCGCCCCCGAGCTCTCGCTCAAGCCGGTACAGCATTGCTATCTGTTTACCGGGTGTCTGGCCTATAAAGGTTACTTCTCTCGGGAGGCGGTCGAGGCCGCGGCGCAACATTGGCAGCGGCAAGGCATGGACGTATTTATCGGCGACATCCCAGCCTATTCGACTCTGGGCTGGTATGACGATCCGCTGCTCAGTTCCATGCTCCACGGGGATGATGACTTCGTCGCGCTGACGCTGTTTCACGAGCTGGCGCACCAGCGCTTCTATTTGAAAGACGACACCGCCTTCAACGAGTCCTTTGCCAATTTTGTTGGCCAGGAGGGCCTGCGTCAGTGGCGGGCAAGCAAGGGCTTGGCCCCACCGGATCCGGCCTTGGCAAGGCAACAGGCCGAGTTCAATGCGCTGGTCATGGCGACCCGCGAACGATTGCATGCCGTCTATGCCAGCGACCTGCCAGAAACCGCCACGCGCAGCGCAAAGGACAAGGAATTTGCCCAGCTGCGCAGCGATTACACACAGTGGCGCGACGAGCGCTGGAACGGCAGTACGCGATTCGATGGCTGGTTCGCCGGGGAATTGAATAACGCCAGTTTGTTACCTTTCGGGCTTTATGACTATTGGGTCCCGGCCTTTGCTATGCTGTTTGAGCAGACCGGCAGGGAGTGGCTGGCATTCTACCAAGCGGTCGAGCGGATCGGGCGCCTGGCACCGGTCGATCGTGAAGCTGTGTTGCAGCGGTTGTTGCAGGCAGCGCCAACGGATCAGTGGTTGATCTCATCGGACCAGTCTAAAAAAATAAGAGAAACAGGATGGACAGACGATCACCCATAGCCGCCTATGATCCAGGCAGGCGAAACCATGACTGAGCATGAACCGGTGGCTGAGAAGGTGTTGTTACAACCCCCTCGGGCTTATTGGCTGGTAGCATTGCTGACCGGTCTGATCACCGCCCTGCTGGCCTTCCTTATCGGCTACAGTTTGCATCAACATAACCGCATGCAGTACGAAGAGCAGTTTGTTCAGCGCGTGCAGGCGCATGGCCAGGGCATAGCTGACTTCGTCCAGCGCAGCCTGGGTGCTGTCTATACCTTGGGTACACTGATTCAGGTGTCCAAGGGGCAGATAGACGATTTTCAATTGCTCGGTGAAGAGCTGAGCAACTATTTTCCGGGCGCCTCCATTCTTGCCTTGGCAGAGGACGGGGTGACCAGCCAGGTGTGGCCGCTGGAGGGCAACGAAGGCGAGCTGGGCCGTGATCTGCTGAAGCACCCCGAGCGCGGCGCCGACGCCATGCTGGCCCTACAGAACAAGAGCCTGACCCTGTCCAGCCCTTTTTATCTGCTCCAGGGTGGCCGGGCCATAGCCGGTCGCTTGCCGGTGTTCGTCAGTGATGCGCGTGGCGCTGAGCGCTTCTGGGGCTTTGCCCTGGTGGTCATCAATCTCTCGACCATCGAGTCGCTGCCGGATATTCAGGCGATGCACGACGAGAAGCTGCGCTTTCGCCTGTGGCGCCTGGATCCGCACACGGGCAAGCGGGATCAGCTGTTGCCACTTGCTGATGATGAGGAAGATTTTCAACTTTCCCATGATGTATCCCTGGACCTGGCCAATGCCCGTTGGGTTTTGAGCGTCGAGCAACCCCTGGTGCCCGAGGTGTGGCAGCGCGCATTGATTATGCTGATGATCGGGTTGGTCACTAGCCTGGCGCTGGCCTACTCGGCGCTGCTGGTTCTCAATATGCGCTGGCAGCGACAGAACCTGGCTACGCTGGTTGCGGAACGTACACGCAGCGCGATCGAGGCGCACGACGATATGGCGGCGGTTATTCATGCCGTACCGGACCCGTTGTTCGAACTGGATGCGCAAGGGCGTTACTACGGGATTTATTCCCGTAACACTGATCTGCTCGACACCTCCTTCGAGTCGATGAAGGGCAAAACCGTCTCTGAAGTATTGCCTGCCGGCGCTGCCGGTCAGGTGCTGGATGCCCTGGCGGAGGCCGGGCGCAACGGCTGGTCGAGTGGTTACAGCTTCGCCGTGCCTGGCGAGGATGGTGACCATTGGGTCGAGCTGTCGGTAGCACGCAAGGCGCCACGGCCGAATGAAAACGAGCGCTTTATCGTATTGTCCCGGGACATCACCCAGCGTAAACAGTCCGAAGAGCAGATCCGCCAACTGCTGGCACGCTACCAGTCCTTTGTTAGCGCTTCCAATACCGGTGCCTGGGAATATCATGTCGGCAGTGGGCGACTGGAATTGAGCGCTGAGTACTTTCTGATGCTCGGCCTTGACCCTGCTGAGCAGGAGCATGACCCGTTGTTTGGTTCGCTGCAGGTCTGGATTGATTTGCTCCATCCGGACGACCGGGATGCAGCTGCTAGCCGTTTCGCCCGCTACTACAAAAACCCTAGCGATACGCTGTACGAAAACCGTTTTCGGGTTCGCACCGCCAGTGGGGAATGGATCTGGATTCTGACCCGTGGGCGTTTTTTGCGCGGTCAGGACGGGCAGTTGAGTGATTTGATCGTGGGTAGCCATATCGACATCAACGACACAGTACGCGCGAGCGAGGAACTGAGGCTGGTCGGACGCGTATTTGAGCAGAGCAGTGAAGCTTTTCTGATTACCGATGCCCGTCAGCGCATCGTCAAGGTCAATCAGGCGTTTACCCAGATTTCCGGCTACCGGGCCGAAGATGTCTTGGGCCATACGCCGACCATGCTCTCCTCCGGGCAGCATGACAAGGCGTTCTATCAGCAAATGTGGTCCAGCATAGAAACCAACGGCCAATGGCAGGGTGAGGTCTGGAACCGGCGCAAGGACGGCACCCTCTACCCCGAGTGGCTGCGCATCAGCCGCATGCTCGATGACAAGGGCAAGGTTACCCATTACGTTGCGGTTATGAGCGACATCACCCAGCGCAAGGCAGATGAGCAGCATATTCATCAACTGGCGTATTTTGACGTACTGACCGGATTGCCCAACCGTGCGATGTTCGAGGAGCGGGCGCAGATGGCCCTGAGTCTGGCCGAGCGACATAGCAAGCAATTGGCCTTGATGTATATTGATCTGGACAACTTCAAGAACGTCAACGATTCCCTAGGTCATCAGGTCGGCGATGCTCTGCTGGTCTCCTTCGCCCTGCGGTTGTCGGATCTGTTGCGCGAGGAAGATACGCTGTCACGCACAGGAGGTGACGAGTTCACCCTGATTCTGCCGGAGATTGACGGCAGTGGCGCGGCGCATACGGCGCAGCGCATCGTTGATGCCATGGCCAGATCACTGCACGCAGCAGGGCACGATCTGACCGTGACGGCGTCGATTGGTATTGCCCTGTACCCGGACGACGCACAGGATCTGGTTAATCTGCACAGTAACGCGGATATTGCCATGTACCGTGCCAAGCAGGACGGCCGCAATGGTTACAGCTTTTTCAGGCCTGAGCTGCAGACCTATTACGTGCGTACGCTGCAGATCGAAAACGCCCTGCGGCATGCCCTGGCGCGGAGTCAGCTGAGCGTCTACTTTCAGCCGCAGCACCGTCTGGCGGATGACAGTCTGGTGGGCGCCGAGGCACTGCTGCGCTGGAATCACCCTGAGCTGGGCGCTATTTCACCGGCCGAATTTATTCCGGTGGCTGAAAATAGCGGGCTTATCATTCCGATTGGCGAGTGGGTGCTGGCCGAGTCGCTCAAGCAGCTGCAGTCCTGGCACGCGCTGGGTCATACTGACATGTACGTGGCTGTGAACCTGTCCGCGGCGCAGTTCCGTGATCGGCATTTGTTTGGCAACATCAAAGCCCTGCTGAAAAGGACTGGTGTACCGGCGCAGGCTCTGGAGCTGGAGTTGACCGAGAGCATCACCATGCATGATCCCGAGACCGCCATACAGATTATTGCCAAACTCAATGGCCTAGGTCTGAATCTGGCCCTGGATGATTTTGGTACGGGATATTCCTCGATGAGTTATCTGAAGCGATTTCATCTGCAAAAGATCAAAATCGACCAGTCTTTTATCCGCGAATTGAGTGTCGACAGCGACGATGCAGCCATCGTCAATGCAACCATTACCCTGTCCCGGAGCCTGGGTATGGAGACCTTGGCCGAGGGCGTGGAAACGCAAGAGCAGCGCGATTTTCTGCGCCAGGCCGGTTGCGATTTCGCCCAGGGCTATCTGTACAGCCGGGCCTTGCCAGCGCAGGCCTTTGTCGATTACATGACGCGATGTCGGCCGCTAGCGGCGGCCCCTTTGAAATAGCCTGGCACGGATCGCAACTTCCCTGCCCAGGCTTGCGGGTTCAGACTATGAGACAAATCAAACCGCGCAGGAGCAGAATATGAAAGCTGTTGGATATCAGGAAGCGGGTGACTTGAGTCGCTCGGATGCGCTGCTGGATATCGAATTGCCTCGCCCGGAGCCGGGCCCGCGTGACCTGCTGGTCAAGGTTGCAGCGGTCTCGGTCAATCCGGTGGACGCCAAGATTCGTCGCACTCGCGCACCCTTGAGCGGCGCATTCGACGTGCTCGGCTGGGATGCAGTTGGTACGGTCGAATCTACCGGCGCTGACGTAACCGCCTTCAAACCCGGTGACCGAGTATTTTATGCCGGTGCGATTAACCGGCCGGGCAGCAATGCCGAATACCACCTGGTTGATGAACGGATTGTCGGCCGCGCCCCCGCAAGCCTCAGTGATGCGCAGGCCGCTGCGCTGCCGCTGACTGCCATCACTGCCTGGGAGCTGCTGTTTGATCGTCTGGGCGTGAGCGAAGGTGGTGGTGCCGGCCAGACTTTGCTGGTGATTGGCGCCGCTGGGGGCGTAGGCTCGATACTGGTACAGCTGGCTCGCCAGTTGACCGAGCTGACGGTGGTGGCCACCGCCTCAAGGCCGGAAAGCGTGCAGTGGATCAGTGATCTCGGCGCGCAGCATGTGATTGATCACAGCCAGCCCATGCTGGCGCAACTGCAGGCCAAGGGCATCGAACAGGTCCAGCTGGTCGCCTCACTGACCCACACCGCCGAGCATTTTCACCAATATGTGGAGTGCCTGGCGCCGCAGGGCAAGCTGGGGCTGATTGATGACTTCGAGAGCCTGGACATCCTCAAGCTCAAACCCAAAAGTCTGTCGTTGCACTGGGAATTCATGTTCACCCGTAGCTTGCATCAGACTCCCGACATGATCGAACAGAGCCGGCTGCTGAACCGGGTCGCCGCGCTGGTAGACCAGGGCACCCTGAAGACCACCTTGGGCGAGCACTTCGGCAGGATCAACGCGGCCAATCTACTCAAGGCTCACCGCCTGCTGGAAAGCCATCAGTCTCGCGGCAAGCTGGTACTGGAAGGCTTCTGAACGGCGGCGGCGGGCGCTCCTTGCGCTTGCCGCTTTTGCCATCCGCTGCTAGGGTGAGGGCATCCTTCGGGATGACCTCACTTTTTTAGTTGGAACACGAATCATGATCTTCGCACAGCAAGCAGTTGCCCCTGTCGTTGCCTTTTCGGGCGTAGCCCTTGTCGGGCGGGCATCGGTGCCTGTGCGGAGCCCCAGCGTCGCCTGTTGCGTGGCGTCGCCTCCTGTCGCAGCACCACCGCCTCCGGCCGGTGCTGCAGATCTGTCGCCGCCACGGCGTTTGATCTGATAACACACTCCTTTTTTTGCGCTTCCCTTATGGCCGGCTGATTTGCTGGCCAGACAGTCTGCCGTGGTATTGGTGGCTGATTCGCGGGAGCGCCGTGTTTTGACAGGTGATGATCATGTTTTTCAGCAAGACTACCTGGGTCGCGCTCGGCCCTACCGCATTATTCGTGCTGCTGTGGAGCAGTGGTGCGATTTTTTCTGCCTGGGGGCTGCAACACGCCTCCGCCTTTGCTTTTCTATTTCTGCGTTTCGTTCTGGCCTGCGTTTTATTGGGTTTGCTGGCAAGCTACCGGCGGCGTTGGTTGCCTGCCCCGGGCTCGCGTTGGCGGGTAGTTATGGTCGGCATCCTGCTGACTGGCGGTTACACCATCTTTTACCTGCTGTCGCTGGATCAGGGCATTACCCCGGGTGTGCTGGCGACGGTGCTGGGTGTGCAGCCGATCCTGACCTTGCTGCTGGTAGAGCGGCGGGTATCCTGGTTGCGCCTCGGTGGGTTGCTGCTGGCGCTTGGCGGGTTGACGCTGGTGGTGTTGGAGAGCCTGCGGGCTGCGCGCTTTTCCGTGCTGGGCATCAGTCTGTCGCTGGCTGCGTTGGCTTGTATCACGTTCGGCTCGATCTTTCAGAAGGGCTTGCAGCAGGCGCCGATGGACGTACTGCCGTTGCAGTATCTGATCGGTCTGCTGATGTGTTTGCTGTTCCTGCCTTTTCAGCCGTTCCAGTACGAATGGACTCTGGGGTTCGTGGTGCCGCTGATCTATATGGGCGTGGTGATATCGGTACTGACCACCCTGCTGCTGTATCGCCTCATCAGGGCAGGCAATCTGGTTAACGTCACCAGCCTGTTCTATCTGGTGCCGGGCGTCACTGCAGCGCTGGATTACCTGGTTTTGGGCAACCGCATGGCACCTTTGAGCCTGCTCGGCATGCTGGCGATTCTTGGCGGGTTGGCGCTGGTGTTTCGTAATGCGGGCGCGCAGCGGGTTGATAGGCGCCCATAAACTTGGCAATCTCCGGGCTTTCAGGCACCAGGAATGCTGGATTCTCTAGCGCAGGCTCAGTCTTGCACTAGAGCGCTTAGCAGCCCGATAGCCATGAGTATCAATAGTGCACCTGCCAGGCGTTCGATGTTGGGCAGGTAGTGTTCGAAGCGTCGCATCAGATGTGGCTGGCTGGCCAGCCACATCACCAGCAAGTCCCAGCCCAGCACCAGACCAATCATCCACAGCCCGTAGAGGCCCTGGATTGCCCAAGGTGTGGCCTGGCTGTTGAGTACGGCAAACAGACTGGCGTAGAAAAGAGCGTTCTTCGGGTTCAATAGTCCCGAGGTGAGCCCTGCCAGCAGCGCGCCCAGGGAGGCCGCTGCGGTACTCGTGTTGTGCTGCCCGGCGACCAGCGGGCGATGCCCGGCATGGCGAAGGAATAACCCACCCATGTACAACAGAAAAGCGCAGCCTGCGAACTGAATGGAACGCAATAGAACCCCCTGCTCGTCCAGTACCATCAGCCCGAACCAGGCCAGTAGAATGAACAGTCCGTTAGCCAGGGTAATGCCTACACACACCAGTGCGGCTTGAGCGCGACCTTGGGCAATCGCGTACCGCAGGATCAGGAAGAAGTCCGGGCCGGGGCTAAGCAGAGCAAGGAAATGCGCCCCGGCTACCAGCAGAAATTGTTGCAGCATCAAAAGCACTCCAGGAAAACCATGGGCGCCCAGTCTGAGGTTCGATAAAAGTGACGTATTGAAGGAAAGTGCGTTCAGGGGTGCCGATAGCGACCGGGCGTGGCGGCCACATGAGCTTTGAACACGCGCTGAAAATGGCCCTGATCGGCGAAACCCAGATCCTGCGCCAAGGTGGCCAGGTCCGCGCCCTGGCGCAGATGATCACGGGCCTGCTGTATGCGTTGGTCGAGTAGCCAGGCATGTGGGGTCAGCCCGGTATCGCGGCGGAACAGGCGGATCAATTGATAGCGGCTGAGCCCGCACTCCTGGGCCAGTTCTGTCAGCGATGGAGGTGTGTCCAGAGCGCTGAGCAGGCGAGTCTTGAGGTATGTCATCGACGGTCTGGGTGATGGCTGGCAGGCTACTGGCTGACCGTCTGCCCATAGGTGTTGCCCGATGAATTCGATCAGTGCCGCCTCTTTGTCGGCATTAGCGATAGCGGAAAATAGCTGTGCATTCAACTGGCAGAAGTGTTGGTAGGTCACTTTTGAGCGGCTGATGAAGGCGCTCGATCGGAGATTCAGCTGCGGGTCTATTTCGGCTGTTACGGCAGCAACCCAACTGGGCTTCAGGTGTAGCATCTGATAGCTCCAACTGACATTGGGCGCCGGGTTGCAGGCATGCACCAGCGCTGGCGGCACAATCACCAGACTACCTGGTCTTAGCGTAGCCGCGACATTGCCGCATTGGAAATGACTGAGCCCGGCATCGACTGCGCCAATCGACAGTGTGGAGTGGCTGTGCGCGCGATAGCAGGCGCGGCTGTTGCTGGCCCGGCGGCTTTCGACAAAAGGCAGCGCAGAGTCGTACCAGAATTCGCTCATGGTCAGCACTTGGCCGCAGGCCTGCACACCAGCGGCTGCTCAAGTACCGTCGCCTGATGGGCCGCGTCACTGCGCGAAGCTGTGATCAGGTCGCGGATCAAGCCCAGCAGCCCCTGGCGGACAGTTTCGGCAAAGATTGCGCCGGGCGCCGCGTTGAAGATCAGGCCAAGCAGAAAGGCCGAAATGAAGAGCACGAGCATCGGAGCGTCTCGGGGCAAGTGGCAGAGGTCTTAGTGTCACCGAAGCGGCCACCGCGACGCAATACGACCCCGTCGTTTGAAACGCCGCGACACTTGACTTGCACCGCCGGGCAAACCACCTTTGGGGCTTTACAGCAGCCGGATACGGCAGAGGCCAAGTGATGACAGTAGCGCGACGGATACCAGCATGACCGACAGTCTCAAGGATTATCCGCGGGTGCGGCAACTGGCGATCCGCTCGCTGTTCCAGATTTTCGAGGAATCCAGCGAAGGCACCATCATTGTTGATCATCAGGGGCATATCGTCTGGATGAACGAGCGCTACGCCCAGCGCTTCGGCCTGCCCAACGCCGAAGCGGCGATAGGCCAGCCCTGTGAGCATGTTATCCCCGGCAGCCTGATGCGCGAGGTTGCGCACAGCGGCAAGCCGATTCTGCTCGACCTGCTGGATACTCTCAAGGATCCGCTGGTGGTCATGCGTCTGCCAATTCAGGATCAGCAGGGCGTGACCATTGGCGCGATCGGCTTTGCGCTGTTCGATGAGCTGCACACGTTGTCGCCGCTGTTGATGCGTTATCAGTGTCTGCAGAAAGAGCTGGCCTCGACCCGCTCGCTGTTGCAGGCGCGCCGGGCGCGTTACGGTTTCGCGCACTTTATCGGCACCAGCCCTGCCAGCCTGGAGGTCAAGCGCAGCGCCCGGCGCAGTGCCGCCAGCGAATCTCCGGTGCTGTTGCTGGGCGAGACCGGCACCGGCAAGGAGTTGCTGGCCCAGGCGATTCATAATGCATCGCCGCGGGCGGCCAAGCCGTTTGTTGGCGTCAACTGCGCGGCCATCCCCGAAAGTCTGCTAGAGGCGGAGTTCTTTGGCACCGCGCCGGGGGCCTTTACCGGGGCGGATCGCAAGGGCCGGCTGGGCAAGTTGCAGGTCGCCGAGGGCGGCACGCTGTTTCTCGACGAGATCGGCGATATGCCATTGGCGTTGCAGGGCAAGCTGTTGCGCGTATTGCAGGAAAAGGAATTCGAGCCGGTGGGCTCCAATCAGATGCTGCGCAGCAACGTCCGGGTGCTGGCCGCAACCTCGATCGATCTGCCGGCGGCGGTCGACCGGGGTGATTTCCGCGCCGATCTGTATTACCGCCTGAACGTGCTGCCGATTGCGGTGCCGCCGCTGCGCGAACGCCTTGGCGATCTGCCGGCGCTCTGCGAGGCCATGCTCGAGGCGCTGAATGAGGCACCCGGCGAGGTGCCTGGCCCTGGCAGCAGCCGCGAGCTGACGGCGCAGGCGCTGGCTTTGCTGGCCCGTCATGCCTGGCCAGGGAACGTGCGCGAGTTGCGCAATGTGCTTGAGCGCGCAGTGCTGCACAGTGATTCGCCGCTGCTTGACGCCCAGTGTGTGCAACGCGCCATTGGTGTGCTGCAGCCGCTTGCTACAGTATCTTCGAGCGCTGGTGATGCCACCGAACTGTTCTATCCGGCGCGGGAGGCGTTCGAGCGGCAGTTCATCGAGCAGGCGCTGGCGCGGGCGGGCGGCAACGTCACCCTGGCGGCCCAGCAGCTCGGCCTGGGCCGCTCCACGTTGTACAAGAAACTGCTGGCGCTGGGTATTCTGTCTCAATAGCGGGACGCGTCTCAAAATGGAGACTATGCCCCAGGGGCGCTGTTGCCGGGGGTCCCCTCCACTTCTTCTGTATTGTTGTCTCCAATAGTAGACAAAAGTGCTTCTGTTATTTCCACTGATCCTGAATTTATTCAATTAATTCAATGCCTTGGATTAGCTGGCATGGTTATCGCTATAGCTTCTGCGCACGATAGCCCCGCCTGCCGGGAGCTAACGCAAGGGACCGGTCTGACCGGTACCCCAACAAAAACAATGATCGAGACAGCGCCCTGCTGTCATGCAAGGAGTTCTTCCATGAGTGTGCTGATTGCCCTCTCTGCCCTGGCGTTGCTGATGATTGCAGCGTATCGCGGTTACAGTGTCATCCTCTTCGCCCCCATTGCTGCCCTCGGCGCAGTGCTGCTGACCGACCCCTCTGCTGTTGCCCCAGCCTTTACCGGCATCTTCATGGAAAACATGGTCGGCTTCATCAAGCTGTATTTTCCGGTGTTTCTGCTGGGCGCGGTGTTCGGCAAGCTGATTGAGCTGTCCGGGTTTTCCCGCTCCATTGTTGCAGCCGCGATTCGTCTGTTGGGCACCAGCCAGGCCATGCTGGTCATTGTGCTGGTCTGTGCGCTGCTCACCTACGGGGGCGTGTCGCTGTTTGTGGTGGTTTTCGCCGTTTATCCGTTCGCGGCCGAGATGTTTCGCCAGAGTGATATCCCCAAGCGCCTGTTGCCGGCGACCATCGCACTGGGCGCCTTCACCTTCACCATGACGGCCCTGCCCGGCACGCCGCAGATCCAGAACATCATCCCGACCACCTTTTTCGACACCACCGCCTGGGCCGCGCCCTGGCTCGGGCTGGTCGGTACGCTGTTCGTCTTCAGCGTCGGCATGCTCTATCTCAAGCGGCAGCTGTCCAAGGCTCAGCGCGCCGGTGAGGGATACGGCAGCAACCTGCGCAACGAGCCGGAAACCCCGGACGACATCGACCTGCCCAGCCCCTGGCTGGCGTTGTCGCCGCTGTTGCTGGTGGGTGTGGCGAATCTGGTGCTGACGCGCTGGATTCCCGAGCTTTACGGCACCACTCACACTCTGCAACTGGCCGGGATGGCCGAGCCGTTGCAGACCAATGTCACCCGCCTGACGGCGATCTGGTCAGTCCAGGCAGCGCTGTTGCTGGGCATTCTGCTGGTACTGGTCTGCGCCTTCCGCACGATCAAGGACCGGCTTGCCGAAGGCACACGCACGGCGGTGGGTGGCGCGCTGCTGGCGGCGATGAATACCGCCTCGGAATACGGTTTTGGCGCGGTGATTGCGTCCCTGCCGGGCTTTCTGGTGGTCGCCAATGCGCTGGAGCGCATTCCCAACCCGCTGATCAATGAAGCGATCACCGTCAATCTGCTTGCCGGTATCACCGGCTCGGCCTCGGGCGGCATGAGTATCGCCCTGGCGGCGATGTCGGACAGCTTCGTCAGCGCCGCCAATGCCGCCAGCATTCCGCTGGAGGTGCTGCACCGGGTGGCTTCAATGGCCAGTGGCGGGATGGACACACTGCCGCACAATGGCGCGGTGATCACCCTGCTGGCGGTCACCGGGCTGACCCATCGCGAAGCTTACAAGGATATCTTCGGTATCACCGTAATCGCGACCCTGGCGGTGTTTGTGGTGATCGGCGTCTACTACCTTACCGGTATTGTTTAACCTATTGTGGCAGCATCGGGTGTGACCCGGGTGCTGCGGGAGTATAGCGATGACATTGAAAGGCAAGACTGCGCTGGTGACTGGTTCGACCAGCGGCATAGGGCTGGGCATTGCGCTCAAGCTGGCCGAGGCTGGCGCCGATCTGGTACTCAACGGCTTTGGTGATGCCCCTGCGGCCGTGGCTCAGGTGGCGCAATACGGCGGTCGGGTGGTGCACCATCCGGCGGATATGGCCGATCCGCAGGCCATCGCCGGGATGATCGATTTTGCCCTGGCTGAATTCGGCGCAGTGGATATTCTGATCAATAACGCCGGTATACAGCATGTGGCGGCGGTAGAGGATTTCCCGGTCGAGCGCTGGGACGCGATCATCGCGATCAACCTGTCGGCGGTGTTTCATACCACGCGGCTGGCGCTACCGGGCATGCGTGAGCGTGGCTGGGGGCGAATCATCAATGTCGCTTCGGTGCACGGGCTGGTCGGCTCGCGGGAAAAGGCTGCTTATGTGGCCGCCAAGCACGGGGTGCTGGGTCTGACCAAGGTGGTGGCGCTGGAAACCGCGACCACCGCCATTACCTGCAATGCGCTCTGCCCCGGCTGGGTGCTGACGCCGCTGGTGCAGCAGCAGATTGATGAGCGCAGTGCCCGGCTCGGTGATGCCGATGCCGCCCGCGAAGGGCTGCTGGCCGAGAAGCAGCCATCGCTGGCCTTTGTTGAGCCGGCGCAACTGGGCGAGCTGACGCTGTTCCTCTGTAGCGACGCGGCCGCGCAGGTCCGTGGTGCGGCCTGGAACATGGACGGCGGCTGGGCCGCTCAATAACACCCGTATAACAACGTCAATACACGAATTCTGGACCAACGCGCCGTATCGCGGCGCCCGAGGACATACCATGCAACAGCCCCTGTGGACCCCTTCACCCGAGCGCATCGCCGCCACACGGATGGATGCCTTTCGCCGTTTCGTCAACCAGCGTCACGCGCTGGCGCTGGTTGACTATCCAGCGTTGCACGCCTGGAGTATCGCCGAGCGCGCGGCCTTCTGGCAGGCGATAGTTGATTACTTCGAGGTGCGTTTCAGTCAGCCTGCAAGCCAGGTACTGATCGAGCAGCCGAGCATGCCGGACGCGAGCTGGTTTCCTGGCGCGAGGCTGAACTTCGCCGAGCATTTGTTGCGCCGCCGTGATGAGCATCCGGCGCTGGTGGCCATCGCTGAAGATGGCAGCCGCGAAGTGCTCAGCCATGCCCAACTGGCCGAGCATGTGGCTGGCCTGCAGCGTAGCCTGCGCGCGGGGGGCGTGGGGCCGGGTGACCGGGTGGCGGCGTTTATGCCCAATACCTGGCAGACCCTGGTCGGCATGCTGGCGACCGCGAGCCTCGGTGCGACCTGGTCGTCCTGCTCACCGGACTTCGGCACCCAGGGGGTGATTGATCGCTTCGGTCAGATCGAGCCCAAGGTACTGATCGCCTGCGCCGGCTACCATTACGCCGGCAAGCAGATCGACCTGACCAGCAAGCTGAACGAGATTCTCACTCAGTTGCCGTCGCTGCAACAGCTGCTGGTGGTGCCGTACGCCTGGCCGCAGGTGCAAGCCGGCGATTTCACCAGCGGCGCAAAGGTCAGCCTGTGGGCCGACTTTTACCAACCCGGCGGCGAGCCGGAATTCACCCCGGTGGCCTTTGATCACCCGCTGTACATTCTCTATTCCAGTGGCACCACTG
Source organism: Halopseudomonas pelagia CL-AP6 (assembly GCF_000410875.1). GTDB lineage: Bacteria > Pseudomonadota > Gammaproteobacteria > Pseudomonadales > Pseudomonadaceae > Halopseudomonas > Halopseudomonas pelagia. The sequence goes on along the minus strand of NZ_AROI01000002.1, from coordinate 31,835 downwards.
GCGTGCCCAAGTGCATCGTGCATGGCACCGGCGGCACGCTGCTGCAGCATCTCAAGGAGCTAGGCCTGCATACCGACCTGGGGGCCGAGGATCGATTGTTCTACTTCACTACCTGCGGTTGGATGATGTGGAACTGGCTGGTCTCCGGGCTGGCCGTAGGCGCGACCCTGGTGCTGTTCGACGGCTCGCCCTTCCACCCCGGTGCCGAACGCCTGCTGGACATGGTCGACGCCGAGAGCATCAGCGTGTTCGGCACCAGCGCCAAGTACCTGGCCGCGCTGGAAAAGGCCGGTGTGCGCCCGGCGCAGTCGCATCGGCTGACGGGGCTGAAGAGCCTGCTGTCGACCGGTTCGCCGCTGTCGCATGAAAGCTTCGAATACGTTTATCGCGAGATCAAGGCCGATCTGTGCCTGTCATCAATCTCCGGCGGCACCGATATCGTCTCCTGTTTTGCGCTCGGCAACCCGGTGCTGCCGGTATGGGCTGGTGAGCTGCAGTGCAAGGGGTTGGGCATGGCGGTGGAAGTCTGGGATGACGAGGGTCGACCCCTGAGCAGCGGCAAGGGCGAACTGGTGTGTACCAAGCACTTCCCGTCGATGCCCACCGGTTTCTGGCAGGACGCTGACGGTAGTCGCTTCCGCGCGGCGTATTTCGAGCGCTTCCCCGGCGTCTGGGCGCACGGCGATTATGCCGAGGAAACCGCCCATGGCGGCCTGGTCATCCATGGCCGTTCGGATGCGGTGCTGAATCCCGGTGGGGTACGGATCGGGACGGCGGAAATCTATCGCCAGGTGGAAAAGGTCGAAACTGTGCTGGAGTCGATAGCCATCGGTCAGGAGTGGCAGGGCGATGTGCGCGTGGTGCTGTTTGTGCGCCTGCGCGAGGGCATCGAACTGACCGACGCGTTACAGGACCAGATCCGGCAGACCATCCGTGCCAATACCACGCCGCGCCATGTGCCCGCGCGGATTGTCGCGGTGGCGGATATTCCGCGCACCATTAGTGGCAAAATCGTCGAACTGGCGGTGCGCAACGTGGTGCACGGTCAGCCGGTGAAGAACACCGACGCGCTGGCCAATCCCGATGCGCTGGTGTTGTTCCGGAATCTGCCCGCGCTGCAGAGCTGAGGGCGGTTAGTCCCAGCGTGGTGCAAATTCCGGATTGGCAATCCGCTCGCCGCGCTCCAGCGCGGCAATAGCGGCTACGTCCTCCTGGCTGAGCCGAATCTTTGCCGCGTCCAGATTTGCCTGCTGGTGGGCGCGTTTGGTCGAGGAGGGAATCACCACATAGCCCGACTGCAGCAACCAGGCCAGTGTTACCTGTGCCGGGGTTACCTTGTGGGCGCGGGCAAGCGCCTGCAACACTGGATCCTGCATGACCTTGCCTACGGCCAGCGGCATATAGGCGGTCAGTTGAATGCCCTGCTCGCGGGCAAATTCGGCCAGCTTGCGATTGTGCAGGAAGGGATGGATCTCGACCTGGTTGGTGGCGAGGTTCTCGGCGCCAACCAGATCAATCGCTTGGGTCAGATGCTCAATGGTGAAGTTGGACACGCCAATGGCGCGGGTCAGTCCCTGTTCGCGCGCCTCAAGCAGCATCGGCAGATACTCCTCTATTGGCACTTTTCCTTCCGGCGACGGCCAGTGGATCAGTGTCAGATCGACCTGCTTCAGACCGAGCTTGTGCAGACTCTCGTGCAGACTGGGAATCAGCTTCTCTGGCTTCAGGTTAGTGATCCAGATCTTGGTCGTGATAAACAGCTCGTCGCGCGGAATGCCGCTGGCAGCGATGGCCTCGCCTACTTCCTGCTCATTATCGTAGATCTGCGCGGTATCGATGTGGCGATAGCCCAACTCGAGCGCCGTAGTGAGCGCATCGATCAGCTCCTGACCCTTGAGGCGGAAAGTACCAAAACCCAATGGTGGCATCGTCATGCTGTTATCTCCGATATGGTTACAAACGTTCACTACACCATAGACCAACGTACCCCGGCTAACAGTTCCGCGCGGCCATCGCTTGTATTCAGAGCGCGGCTTTGCTCAAGTCTGATTAGATCTCCGGTACGCAAGAGGTGGGTTGTTGGACGTGAGCAGTTCAAGTCTTGTTCCAGGGCTGGATGAGCAGCGTCATAACCCGGTAGGCTGTATAGCACTTAATACAGAGGTAGTGCTGATGACTATGCATCCCCTACTGGGCACGCGGTTGCCCATTATTCAGGCACCCATGGCCGGAGTTCATGACAGCAAACTGGCGTTGGCGGTGTGCCGTGCCGGTGGGCTGGGCTCGATTCCGGCGGCCATGCTCAGTCCGGATGCGCTGGCCGCGGAACTCAAAATCATGCATGAGCAGGCTGCCGGGCCGTGGAATGTAAATTTCTTCTGCCATACGCCGCCGACGCCGGACGATCAGCGCGAGGCCGCTTGGCGTAGTGCGCTGGCGCCTTATTATCGTGAGCTGGGCTTGGACGTTGAGAGCATCCCCAGCGGCGCAGGACGGCGCCCTTTCGATGCCGAGGCGCTGGAGCTGCTGCGCGAGTACAAACCACCGGTGGTCAGCTTCCATTTCGGCCTGCCCCTCCCCGAGCTGCTGGATGAATTGAAAAGTTGGGGTACCAGGGTCATCTCATCGGCGACCACGGTTGAGGAAGCGCAGTGGCTGCAAGCCCATGGCGCCGATGCGGTGATTGCCCAGGGCCTGGAAGCCGGCGGACATCGTGGCATGTTTCTGACCGAGGACATGACCACCCAAGTTGGCACCTTTGCACTGTTGCCGCAGATCGTCGCTGCGGTGCGGCTGCCGGTGATTGCCGCAGGTGGCATAGCTGATGCTCCCGGCGTGCGCGCTGCCATGGCGCTGGGTGCGGCGGCAGTACAGATTGGTACCGCCTATCTGTTGTGTCCGGAGGCCAACACCAGCGCAGTACATCGGGCCGCGTTACAGAGTGAGGCGGCTGCGCATACGGCGCTGACCAACCTGTTCTCCGGTCGGCCGGCACGTGGCATCGTCAACCGCGTGATACGCGAGCTGGGCCCTATAAGCGAGCTGGCGCCGGCCTTCCCTTTGGCGGGTACCGCGATTACACCGCTACGCAGTGCAGCGGAAAAACGCCACAGTGGTGATTTTTCACCGCTCTGGGCTGGGCAGAATGTACGAGGTTGCCGAGCTATATCGGCAGCCGAATTGACTCTGCAGCTGATGGGCGAAAGTTAAAGCTGTGGACGCGGGTATTCGACCCAGATGGCGCTTAAGCGATCCGCCAGCACCATCAGGTCGAAGGGGTGGATAATCACGTAGGCGACAGTTCTGCCCCGCTACAGGCTGTTGCTCAGATGCCCGCCATCGACGTTGATGATGGTGCCGGTCATAAACGAGCCCGCCTCGCTGGCCAGCAATAACAATGGGCCGCTGAGTTCTTCCAGCTGACCCAGGCGCCGCATGGGCACCTTCTCCTTTATATACTGCTGACCCTTGTCCGACTCGAAATAGTCGTTGTTCATTTCCGTGCGGAAGTAGCCCGGGGCAATGGCGTTGACCCTGATCTTGTCCCGCGCCAGTTCGATGGCCATCGCTTTGGTCAACTGCACTACGCCAGCCTTGGCCACTGCATAGTGGCTCAAACCCTGGCCTACGCGCAGGCCGAGAATAGAGGCGATATTAACGATGCTGCCACCCTGGCCGGATTTGGCCATTGCAACAGCGGCGCGATGCGCCACGCGCCAGGCACCGTCGAGGTTGGTATCGAGCATGCTGCGCCAGTTGCCCTCGGTCATTTTCAGAAAGGGCACGCCCTCGCCGATGCCGGCATTGTTGATCAGCACATCCACAGTACCGAACTGGGTTTCGGCTTCGATGAAACCGGCATTGACGCTATCGGCGTCAGTCACATCCATGGTCACGGCCAATGCCTGAAAGCCCTGATCCTGCAGGTCCTGCACCAAGCGCGCCAGACGGTCGGCGCGGCGTGCCGCTACCACCACGCGGGCGCCAGCGGCGGCCAGTACGCGGGCAAAATGTTCGCCCAGGCCGCTGGAGGCGCCGGTGATCAGGGCCGTTTTGCCGGTCAGGTCAAAACGTTGTTCAGTCATATTCTGTTTCCTCTGCAAGTCATCATGTGCGCAGTATCAACCATGCCGGGCGCAGGCTCCAGTACGTTGCTCTGGCGTGATAACCCTTGATCAACAGCTCAATTAAACCGGCAGACGGATATCCACACGCAAACCGCCCAGCGTGCTGTCATTGAGCCCTATTGTGCCGTGATGACGTTCCACCACGCGCTGGACGATAGACAGACCCAGGCCAGCCCCCGGTTGATCGCCGCCGGTGTAGAAGCGGTCAAGTAAGCGCTCACGCTCTGCTGCGGGCACGCCGTTGCCGCTGTCTTCGACGCTGAGCAACAGGGTTGCTACCGGTATCTCTTCGCGCTGCAGACGCAGCCGGATGCTGCCGCCTTCAGGGCAATGCTGGATGGCATTGCCGAGCAGATTCTGCAACAGCATGCCGAGTGCTCCTGGCTCCATAGCCAGCGTCTCGGGCAGTGCCGGGTCGATGTCAAACACCAGCTCCTGCCGCTTCTTCAATGCCAGCGGAAGTAGCTGCGCCAATTCGCTACGGCAGGTCTGCTGTAGATGCACGGGTTGTCGTCCGGGCTGTTGCTCGTCGGCCAGGCGCGCGAGGGTCAGCATCTGGGCGACCAGCCGGGTCGCGCGTTCAACCCCAGCATGCAGGTGGCTCAACGCCGCCTCGCGCTCTCCCGGATCGGTTGCCGCACGCGCATTGTCGGCATGAATCTGCAGTATCGCCAGCGGGGTGCGCAGCTCGTGGGCGGCGTCGGCGATAAAGCGCTGTTCGCGGGCGAGCAATTGTCCCAACTGATCCAGCATGCGATTGAGGGCTGCCTGCATAGGCTCCAGTTCGATGGGCAGGTCGCTGATCAGCAGGGGTTGCAGGCTGTGCGGATCACGATGCCGAATTTGACTGGCCATGCGTTCGAGGGGTTTGAGTCCTGAGCCGATTGCCAGCCAGACCAGCAACAGCATCAGCGGTATGCCGATCAGGTCGGGGATCAGCGTGGAGCGCACTATCTTGCCCACCAACTCCCCGCGCACGTCCGCGCGCTCGCCGACCCAGATCGCCAGTTGCTGGTCAGGATCGACAAGCACATAGCGTCGCCACTGGCCTTCACCCTCGCCGAGACTGGCGAACCCGGGTTGCCAGTTCACTTCACTCATGGCCGGGACGTTGAAAGAACGGGCAATAATCTGGCCGTCGGCGTCACGCACTTGATAGGCCAGCTTGCTTTCGTAGCGGTGCCCAAGGGCTGGCTGTTGACCGGCCGACTCGTTCAGGGCCTGGGCCAGTTGCTGGTGATCAATCTGTGCCTGTGGCAAGCGCAGCAAGCCTTGCAGCACGCGCGCGCTTTGGCCCAGTTGGGCATCGAACAGCTCTTCAATTTCATGCGCGGCATCGCCATAGCTGACCGCACTGAGGATCAACGAGCCGATCAGCAGCAAACCGAGTACGCGCAGCAAAATTCGTTGGCGTATGGAGTTCATACCTGTCGCTCGATCATGTAGCCAACGCCGCGCAGGGTGCGGATCAGCTCGGGGAAGAGTTTGCGGCGCAAATGGTGGATATGCACTTCCAGCGTGTTGCTATCCACATCCTCGTTCCAGCCATAGAGGACCTGTTCCAGTCGGTCGCGTGTGAGTACCCGGTCAGGCTGGGCGATGAGTTCATGCAGCAACACAAATTCCTTGCGTGACAGGCTGATTATCTTGCCGCCCAGTGTCACTTGCTGGTTCTGCGGATCAAGCACAACCCCGCGCAGGCTGATCAGCGGTTCAGCCCGGCCATTGCTGCGCCTGAGTAGCGCGCGCAGCCGGGCCTTGAGTTCGGCGCTATCGAATGGCTTGGTCAGGTAGTCATCCGCACCGGCATCCAGCCCGGCTATCCGATCCTGGATGCCGTCGCGCGCGGTGAGAATCAGCACCGGGACGTTATGATGACGGTCGCGCAAAGCCTTGAGAACCTGTAATCCATCCATGCGCGGTAAGCCCAGGTCGAGAATGGCCAGATCGAAGGGTTCGCTACTCAGTGCATGCAGTGCACTGACGCCGTCCTGCAGCCAGTCGAGTGTGTAACCCTCGGCTTTCAGCGCCGTCAATATGCCCTCGCCGAGGGATTTGTCATCTTCAACCAGCAGCAGGCGCATGGGCATTACTCAAGTGTATTGAGGCGTTCGCGAATCTCCTGCTGCCGACCTTTGTCAGCCAGCTCGCGGCCAGGTCTGGGCGGTGCTGCCTGGGCTTTCAGCAGTGCCGCTTTGGCTTCAGCATAGCGCTTTTGAACGATCAGGTAATCCGCCCAGAAATAGTTGCTGTCGATCCCGTCGGGGTTGAGCGCCAGGGCCTTTTGCAGCAACTCGGCGGCTTTGTCATGGTCGCCGAAGCCGATCGGCCAACCGGGTACCTGATAGTAGAGTGCGCCCAGGCTGGTGTAAGCCGAACCTTGCAAGGCGTTTGGTTCCAGCCTCAAGGCCTTTTCCAGTTCGGTCCTGGCCTGCTTGACCTTGCTCAGAGCACCGAGGCCTCCTTCGGCGCTGGCCCAGCTGCTGAGGATGATGCCCTGCCAGATATGCGCCGGGGCGCTATCAGGATTAGCCTGGGTCAATTGGCGGGCTTCGTCCGCCAGCAAAGAATAGGCTTTGGACTGTTCCTTGACGGGCATCTCGTAGTGGATCTGCGCCCAGCGCTGCTGCAGATTGCTGACGTCTGCCGCCTGGGCGGCAATGCTCAGGCCCCAGAAGGCGGCCGTCAGAGCCAGTTGTTTGAGAATGCTCATGATCTTTGCTCCAGGGTTTTGGATGACATGGGATCGCTCGCTACAGGTGCATCAGCCGCAGGGCTGGCATAGCGTTGAATAGTAGGTAACTGGCGGCGCAGGGCCTTGTCCAACAGTGATGGCAACAGGTTGTTGAGGCGCACAAACAGCCGCTCGGGCCAGCCGAGATGCACTTCGCGCAGGTCTTGCTCCAGCGCCCTTATCAGATGAGCCGCGACTCGCTCTGGGCTATCCATGGCCACCTGCAGCGCGTTATTCATTGCGTTCACTTGGGCACTGTTCATCTCCGTATGGGTCGCTCGGGGTGCCAGGTAGAGTACCCCGACCCGGGTGTCAGCCAGTTCGCGACGCAGCGCCTGGGAAAAGCCGCGCAGGGCAAACTTGCTTGCGCAGTAGGTGCTGAAACCGGCGTAGCCTAACGAGCCGAAGGTCGAGCCAATGTTCACCACGCAGGCCTGCGGTGCGGCCTTCAAGAGGGGCAGCAGCGCACGGGACAGCTGCAGATTGGCGGTCAGATTAATCTCGATCAGGTCGGCAATCGCCGCATCATCCATCGATTCGAACAGCCCGAAGTGATTGACTCCGGCAGCGTTCACCAGCAGGTTGAAGCCGGGCAATTGTCGGGCCGCAGCGACCACTCTGGCGCGGTCATCCGGCACTCGCAGGTCGGCCTGTACGCAGGAAACCTGTGCACCAAAGTCGCGTTCCAAAGCCTGTAGTGCCGGGGCCTGGCGGCCCACCAGCAACACCTGCGCACCGGCCTGGCACAATGCCGCGACCATGGCCTGGCCCATGCCGCCAGTGGCACCGGTCAGCACCACAACGCTATCCTGCAAGCGCATGGGGCACCTCCACCGAGCCGGGCAAAGTGCGAAACATGTCGGCATACAGCCGATAGATGACCCGGGCGGTATGAATGATCGCTTGCTGATCTGCCGGATCATCCAGACGATTGACCAACTGCTCGAAAAAAGTCATGTGTTCCAGATCCAGCGCGCCGTGCGAGGTCAGATAACTGAACGCCTTGTCCGGCAGTCCCAGACCCTGTTTCAAGCTGCCTGCGGCCTGAGTGGCGAGCGCGATGCTGGTACCCTCTAGTACAAACACCATGCCCAGCATCGACACCGGGTTGAGTCGGTTGATGCGGTCATACATGGTGCTCACCATTAATTCGGTGGCCAGTGCTGGTTGGCCGTAACGGATGGCTTCGGCGTCGGCACCGCAGGCGCGCAGATCATTGAGAATCCATTCCTGATGGCCCAACTCCTCTTCGATATACTCGGCCATGGCATTGCGAATCCACTCCTGCCTGGCGTTTAGTCGCGCACCGCAGGCCATCAATAGCGGCACAGTGTGGCTGACATGGTGAAATGCCTGGGTCAGGAAAGCGATATAGCTGTGGCGCTGTACCTGCCCTGCTAGTGCTGCCTGAATCAGCGGCGAGGCGAACAGGTAATCGCGCTCGGCCTCGGTGCTCTTGTGCAAGCGATCAAAAAAGTTCATGCGTTAACTCCTCGGGTAACAGGCCCTGTAGAGCCTGACGGTAGTGCTGAAAAATAGCGTCACGGCGCAGCCGGCCATTGCTGGTCAGCAGACCATTGGCGGTGGTAAAGGGTTGTGGGATGAGCAGCCAGTGATGCACCCGCGCGTAACTGGGCAGGCCGATGTTGGTACGGGCGATGCTTTCTTCGATCTGCGCGGTAGTGACCTGCCCATGGCGCGGCACGATCAGTGCCAGATTGCTGGGTAGGGCTTCGCCATGGACGCAGGCCTGGGCAATGGCCGGATCGCTGGTCAGTTCGGCTTCAATCCATTCCGGATTGACGTTGCGGCCAAAGGCGGTGATGAACTGGTTCTTCTTGCGCCCCAGAATGGTCAGGAAGCCGTCGTCAAGGCGGCCGATGTCGCCGGTGGGCCAGGGCGACGGGACGGGGTCGACACTATCCAGATAGCCCAGCGGGCCATTGCCGTGCACCAGTACCTCACCATCCTCGGCGAGGCTGATCTGCACATGCGCCAAGGCCTTGCCCACACTACCGGGCCGGTGCTGTGACGGGCGATTCAGGCACACCACCGAAGCGCATTCCGATAGGCCGTAGCCCTGGTACACCGGCCAATGCAATTGTGCCGCCTGGTTGAGCAAGGTGGGGGCAATGCGCCCTCCGCCAACTGCGATAAATCGCAGGCTGTCCGGCGGTTGGAGACCGGCACTGGCAGCCTGCAACAGGCCCTGAAGTAATTGCGGCACCAGTATCAGACTGTGCGGCTGGGCCTGATGCAGAACCTCCATAAGGCGTTGAATATCCAGCGTGTTGTTGCGCACGCCGGTATGCTCAGGCAGGTGAATGCTGGCGCCGGCTAGCAGCGCCGCATACACGCCGATGTTGTCCAGCAGCACGCCGAGCGGCAGCATTACCAGGTGACGCTCGGGGGTGACCTCGGCGCAGGCTGTCTGCAGGCTGAGGGCGACCGTCATCAACGCGTCTGCCGCCAGGCACACCCCCTTGGGCTGCCCGGTGGTCCCGGAGGTAAAGGTGATTTTGCAGGTGCCTTCGGGTAATGGCGTAGTGGGCTCTTTACCCAGGGGTGTCTTCAGGCGCTGCCAGCCCAGGCTCGTCCGGCTGAAGCCCATCTCTACTGGTTCTACCCCGCCGGGTAGTTCGCCGATAATGCTGTCGACTCCCGCACTGGCGAGCAGGTGGCGGACCTGCCCGGCGCTGAAGAAGGAAGGTACCGGTACGCATACAAGATTGCTGTACAGCAGGGCGAGATCCCAGAGTATCCAGTCGCAGCCGTTCTCCAGCGCCAGAGCCACCCGGTGACACCCGCTGTCGCTCAGCTGCTTGCTGCGTGCAGCGATCTGCCCAGGCAACTGACCATAGCTCAGGTGGGCCTGGTCATCGGTAAGGGCGAGCTGACGCGGTTGGTGCTCGGCATGGCTGGTCAGCGCCTGCCAGAAAGTCTCAAGCGCTGGCATGGGATGCCTCCTGTTGGTATGCGTACCGGGGTTGGTAACCCAGGCGTTGAAAGACGCCGTGTTGCTCTAGCTGCGCGAGCCCTTCGGGTATATAACCGGCCATTACCCGCGGCTGGGTTGCGTAATAACTGCCCCACTCCGCCTGCTGCTCACCCAGGCGTGCGGGCTCTGCCATGCCCAGATCAATGGGGCTGAGGGCCAGGCGCTGAAAGCTGTTGAGTAACATCGCCGTACCGGTAAATACCACCCAGATAAAGCCGTGGGCGGCCAGGTAGTGCGTCAAGGCAATGATCAACACGCGGGCTGCGCCGGGAGCCAGGGCGGCGAGATTACCTACCTCGACCATCTGCTCGCGCAGCACCGGCATGCCGCTGCGCATGCGGATCTGTGTGCAGGCAGGTAGGTCCAGGTATTGCTCCAGAAAGAGTGGGCTGGCGCTGGCGGGTCGCAGGCCAACAACAGCTTGCAAAGCGCCGTTCTGGCGTACGCTGAGCAACTGCGGCAGGTAGTGTCTGACGTGGGCACCGTAGGTATCAGCAAAACGCTGGTGTACGAAGCTTTCCAGTTGCACACGTAGCGGGTCTGCAGGGATTCGACCGCTGTTCAGTTCCAGTACGTATTGACGGTCGAATGTGGCCAGCGGCGATGGTGATGTAGCAAGTGGATCTGACATGGGCTTCTCTCCAGTGATGGAGAGAAGCTTGCAAGCTGAAACTTAAGATTGGCTTAAGCCGCAAAAGTTTGTTGATCGGTTAGTAGTAATCCACTCCACTCTTCTGCGCCCAGTAGAGACTGGTGGCGTTGCAACTGGTCGAGGGCAACGAAGCCGTCCAGCGCCACCACCACCAGCAGCTAAAGGCCCCTTGGCCATTTCGTTAAGCTTGAGGCAGTCACGACAGTGGCTCGTATTGATGAGCAACACGCAGAACGTACACCCGCCACATGGCATAGCCCGGTAGAAAATCCTTGTAGCTGTGGAGGGTGAATCCAGCCGCAACGAACAGCCCTTCAATCTCGTTGCGCCGGGCAACAAAACGGTTGCTGTTGCTGCCTGGCCCTCTTACTGCGCGTCTGGCTTCGGTGCGTTCCCGGCGTTTTGCCTTGATGTTGCCGTCCACCCAGAGAGAAATAATCAGACTGTCGCGCGTGACCCGCCGACACTCTTTCAGCAACGCCAACCGGTGGTCGTTACTTTCGATATGATGCAGTAGCCGCATACAGAAGATGCTGTCGACATGGTTGTCTGGCAGGTTGATGGCGAATGCTGATGTCTGCAGTAGCTGTACACGTGCCAGCGTCTGCGGTGAGTGCACCTGTTGCGCTACGTCCAGCATTGCCGCAGCGTTGTCCGCAGCAATTAAGGACCGCTGGTCATTGGCCAGCAGCGTTGGCCAGAATCGTCCGGCGCCGCAAGGGAGATCCAATACCCGTTCAGGCTGGTTGGCTTGTGCTAGCGCCCAGCCAGCGAGCTGTTGCTCGCGCCAGTTGGAAAGCTTGCGTGGCAGACCCTTGCGATGTTTTTGCCAGTAGGCTTCGGCATGCGTTCTGTTGTATTTGGCGGAAAAGGGCAAAGAGATAGGGGTGTTCATATGAGGCCTCCCGATAAATGAAAGGCCTCATATTCGTCGCGGCACCTTAAGGGAAGCTTAAGAAGCTCCTAGAACAAAACTATAGAGAATCGAGTGGGCTACCGCAGCCCAACTGAAGGACTAAAGTGTTCTCAGTATCGACTCAACCACCCAACACGCTCTGCTTGAGTTGTACGCCCTCGCTGTCCACCACGATCAGGTGAACGGGTAGGCATTGGGAAACGCTCTGCGATACGGTGCAGAACTGCTCGAACTGGTCGAGGATCCGCTCCAACCTGTCGATCTCCGACTGCGCATGCCCCAGATGCAGGGTGATGCTGACCTTGGCTACCCTTAAGCGTTTATCCGCATTGCGGCCCATCTCTGCGCTGGCTTCTGTGCGTATACCGTCGCTGGGTTGTTTGAACTTGTTCAGCGCGAATATCAGGCTGTCGGTCAGACAGGTAGCGACGGCGCTGATCAGCAATTCGACCGGGCTGGGGCCTGCGGCAGTGCCCAGCGGAGCGGGTTCGTCGGTGAGCATCGCGGGCGTTTCGCTGCCGAACTGGACCTTGAAGCGATACGCTTCTTGCTGTTCCAGCTTGAGTTCAATAGTGCCTTCGCTCATAGGGTGTCTCCCGATAAAATCTGAGGGTTAACGTGCAGTCAAAGTGGCTCATCAAGCAAACAATGGCTTGCTAACAATCTATTTTTATATATATTGTAAGTCAATAGATTGTTTCCGAGAGAGCGCAATGCGACCCGAAACCCAGCCCTTTGAGTTGCAGCGCCTTGAGCAGGCTGCCGGTAAAGCCCATGCCCTGCTCAAGGCGCTGAGCAACCGCGATCGTCTGATGTTGTTATGTCACCTGGCCGGGGGGGAGCGCAATGTCGGCGAGCTGGAGACCAACCTGGGGATTATGCAGCCAACACTGTCCCAGCAGCTGGGAGTACTGCGCCGGGAGGGGCTGGTGGCTACCCGGCGCGAAGGCAAGCTGATCTATTACCGTATCGCCAGTGCCGAGGCGCTGGCAGTTATCAATACGCTCTATCAATTATTCTGCACGCAGGAGAAGAAGCTATGACCATAGACTGGGCCAATTTTACCCCCTGGACGGCGCTCATTGGCGGGATCATGATCGGCTTGTCTGCTGCCTTGCTGGTGGTGTTCAACGGCCGTATTGCCGGCATCAGCGGGATGCTCGGCGGGCTCTTGACCCCGCGCCAAGCGGGCAACGGTGAGCGGCTGGTATTTATTCTGGGTATGTTAATTGCGCCGCTACTTTACTGGCTGCTGCACAGCAGGCCTACCATCGTCATCGAAGCTGGCCCGCTGGCGTTGGTCGTGGCCGGTTTACTGGTGGGCTTCGGCTCGCGCATGGGTTCGGGTTGCACCAGTGGGCATGGCGTATGCGGCTTGGCGCGTCTGTCGCCAAGGGGGCTGGTGGCCACGCTATCGTTTATGGGTACCGGTTTTATTACGGTATATCTGCTGCGTCATGTATGGGGAGCCTGAGCCATGCGTAAATTAATAGCCTTCGCTAGCGGCCTGCTGTTCGGCCTCGGGTTGATCATTGCGGGCATGGCCAATCCGGCGAAAGTGCTGGGTTTTCTCGATTTGTTCGGGCTCTGGGATCCGTCACTGGCGCTGGTTATGGCAGGCGCCATCGGCGCTGCTTTCCTGCCCATGCAGTGGGCACAGCGTGCGCCATGCTCGCTTAGCGGCGAGCCCATGCAACTGCCCGGCACGCGCCAGATTGATCGGCCGCTGGTGCTCGGCGCTTTGATCTTTGGTGCGGGCTGGGGCGTCGCCGGGTTCTGCCCAGGGCCTGCGGTGGTAGCCTTGGGCGCGGGCATGCCGCAAGCGTTGCTCTTCGTTGTCGCGATGCTTGCAGGTATGCTGTTGTTCAAACTTTATGACTGACTGGCCACTGCCTGATGCTGGAAAATCGACGCCTGCAACCCCCTGGTGGTACCGGCATACTCGCCTGGGCCCGGCACTATCGGCGCGCCTGGTTGAGCGGGGATCTGACCGCCGGCCTGGTGGTCAGCGTGATGATCATTCCGCAGAGCATGGCCTATGCGATGCTCGCTGGTTTGCCGGTGCAAATTGGCTTGTATGCCAGCCTGCTACCGTTGATCGGCTATGCGTTATTCGGCAGCAGCATGAGCCTGTCCGTAGGCCCGGTGGCAGTTACTGGCTTAATGACAGCCACCTTGCTTGCGCCGATGGCAGCCATTGGCAGTGACCAGTACCTGCAACTGGCGATCTGGCTGGCACTGCTATCAGGCGTGATGCTGTTTGTTTTCGGTCTGTTGCGGCTCGGTTTTCTTGCCAACTTTCTCAGCCACCCGGTGATCAGCGGCTTTATCAGCGGTGCGGCAATTCTGATCGTGCTTAGCCAACTGCCGCATTTGCTTGGGCTGGCGCACCTGCCCGCCAGCCCGATGCAGCTGTTGACGGATTGGCAACTGATCAACAGCCTGGTGTTGGGATTGGGCTTGGTTTGCCTGCTACTGCTGCTTTATGCCCGCAGTCTGTTGGCCGGTCACTTGAAAAGGTTGGGTTTTGCCCAGGAGCTGGCGACCCTGCTGGCGCGGCTGGCACCCATTGTGGTGGTCGGCCTGGCGATGGCGGTAACGGTGCTGGGCCAACTGGCCGAGCGTGGGGTGCCGGTGGTGGGCAGCTTGCCTCTGGGCTTGCCGTCACTGTACTGGGTGACGCCTGATCTGGGCAACCTGCGCTCTTTAATGTTGCCAGCGGCCCTGATCAGCCTGGTCAGTTTTGTCGAAAGCGTGTCTATCGCCCAGTCTCTGGCCCGGCACAAACGTCAGAGTATCGATGCCAATCAGGAATTGCTCGGGCTGGGTGCGGCGAACCTGGGGTCTGGTCTGGTCGGCGGTTTTGCTGTTTGTGGCGGTTTTTCGCGCTCGGTGGTGAATGTGGAAGCGGGGGCGAATACGCCCCTGGCGGGTGTGGTGGCCGCGTTGATCATCGGGCTTATTCTGCTGACTATTGCACCGATCTTCGCCCATTTGCCCTTGGTGGTATTGGCTGTGATTATTCTGGTCGCGGTCACGCCGTTGATCGACCTGGCCAGTTTGAAGCGCGCTTGGCGTTACGATCGGGCTGAGGGGCTGACGCTCTTCAGCACTGCTGCCGGGGTACTGTTGCTGGGGATTGAGGGTGGCATCGTGCTCGGCATATGCCTGTCTATCGCCGCACAGTTATGGCGCGGTAGCCGCCCGCACGTTGCGGTGGTCGGCCGCGTCCCGGGTACCCAGTATTTCCGCAACACCAAGCGCCATCTGGTGGAAACGGCGCCGCATACCCTGGCGCTGCGTATTGATGAAAATGTCTTTTTCGCCAACACCAAAGCGATTGAATTCTCTATCCTGAAGGCCCTGCGCGATTACCCGGATACCCGGGAAGTGCTGTTGATTATGTCTGCGGTCAACCATATCGATGGCACCGGCCTGGACATGCTCAGCGAACTCACCGAAGGCCTGCTGGAGCGCGATGTGCATGTGCATCTGGCCGAGGTCAAAGGTCCATTGATGGATCGTCTGGAAAGCACCGACTGGCTCAAGCAACAGGTGCGCGAGGTGTTCCCCAGTACGCATATCGCCTTTAATACCCTGGGCAGCTTGAAGCGGCCTGCGGCATTGCCAGAATCAGCTTGAGCGGCGCTAGGCGAGCGGTGTTATCCACGCGCCACTGGCAGCCCACACCGCTAGCGCCGTCAGCAGCAGCGCCAGTGTTAGTGCACCCGCTCCGGCTGGCCGGGTCGGGGCAGTGGCCTGGGTAACCCGGCGCTGGCCATGGATCATGCTGCCGAGAATCGGCTGGCCCCGGTACTGATAAAACAGCACGGCCAGCACATGCAGGCCCAATAGCAGATAGATGAACAGCTCGGTACCCCGGTGCCAGTCGCTGGCCAGACCGACGACCCAAGAGGGCACCTGCCAGGCTAGTGGACCGCTGAAGGCGACGTCATCGCTGCTAAACAGCCCGCTCAGTGCCTGACTGCCGAGCAGCACCAGCAGGGCGAAGACCGAGAGTGCTCCCAGGGGATTGTGGCCGGGGCCAGTCCAGCGCCCCTTGAGGTAAGCACTAATCCGGCCGGGGGTCGGGAAAAAGCTCGCGAAGCGTGCATAGTGGTTACCTAACAGCCCCCAGAGTAAGCGGAATACCAACAAACCGAACACCGTCAACCCGAAGCGGCCATGCCACAGCGTCCAGCCCAATTGCGCGGTAATCAGCGAACCGCTGATGGCCAACACCAACAGCCAATGAAACAGCCGTGTCGGAATATCCCAGACAGTGATCTGCATTTCGTACCCCACATAATGAAGTGCGCAGGCTAACGCCGGTGGAGGCCTGCGGCAAGGCGCCTGAAGCGGCTGCGCCAGATTGCCGCGTATCGGTATCCTGCAGCCGGGCTGTTATAGTCTTGAGTCGAGCGCCTGTATGGCATCCTCCACTCCCTGTAACGGTAGCCTCAGCCATGGTTCCCACTACCCCTTCACTGCGGTTGCGTCAGCGTATTCAATATGGCAATGCGATTGCTATGGGGCCCGGCAAGGTCGAATTGCTGCGGCAAATAGCGGCAAACGGCTCGATCTCGGCGGCAGCCCGGCATATGGGCATGAGTTATCGTCGGGCGTGGCAGTTGGTGGAGACCATGAATCAGTGCTTTCTGTCACCCTTGGTTGAAACCGCTGCCGGTGGCAGTGGCGGTGGAGGAGCCCGAATAACGCCCCTCGGCGAGCAGGTTTTGGCGCTGTACCTGCGGATTGAAGCAAAAACGTTAAAGGCAGTCAGTAACGAGCTGAGCGAATTCCAGGGCTTACTGGCAGCGCAGCCCCCCAGCGAACCACACTGAAGGCTACCCATTTAGGGTGTCTTGACGCCAAAACGGCTCCACCTTATGCTCTTCGCTATATTCAAATGGATATAGCGAGTTGTTGATTAAGCGCCCAACTCGATGGTTTTTCTCTGGAGAGAAGCAATGCCTTTGTTCGAGCGCCTTTGCACCAGCCCCGTCCGCTTGCTCTGCGCTCTGCTGTTACTGCTATTGATTCCGTCAGTGCAGGCCAGTGAAGCCGTGCGCATTGCCGCCGCCGCCGATCTGCGCTACGCGCTAGACGACATCGTCGAGCTCTATCTTCAGGCGCATGCTGATGCCAAGATCGAGGTGATTTATGGCTCCTCGGGCAAGATGACGACGCAAATCATCAACGGCGCACCCTACGACCTGTTCTTTTCGGCCGATATCGCTTTTCCGCAGAGGCTTAAGCAGCAGGGCCTGACCGCCAGCGAGCCGGCGATCTACGCGATTGGCCGCATCGTGATCTGGAGCAATACCCTGGATGCCGCCGGTCTGACCCTGGCAGACTTGAGCTCTGACTTCATTCAGCGGATTGCCATTGCTCAGCCAGCGCACGCCCCCTACGGTTTGCGCGCCCAAGAGGCGATGCAAGCCGCAGGTGTGTGGGAGGCCGTGCAGGGTAAGCTGGTATTTGCTGAGAACATTGCTCATACCGCGCAGATGACCCAGTCAGGCGCGGCCCAAGTCGGCATCATTGCCCTGTCGCTGGCCAAGTTTCCCGCGTTGGCAGAGCATGGCTATTACCTTATTGACGAGGCCCTGCACCAACCGCTGACCCAGGGCTATGTGCTCACCCAGCGGGGTGGCAACAAGCCGCAAGCGCGAGCGTTTGCCGACTTTATGACGACTGATCAGGCCCACGCCATCATGCTGCACTACGGCTTTGTCCTGCCCGAGTGAGCTAGCCAGACAAGCGAGGAAAGTGCATGTTTTCATTGGGGCCGGCGGAGTGGCAGGCGATTGCGGTCACCTTCAGGCTATGCCTGTATACCACGATCATTCTGTTATTACTGGCCACGCCACTGGCCTGGTGGTTGGCGCAGAAGCGCTCAACCGCCCGTGTGGTGGTGCAGGCCATTGTTGCGCTGCCGCTGGTGCTGCCACCCACGGTGCTGGGGTTTTATCTGCTCATCGTGCTGGGCCCGCGCGGCGTGGTCGGGCAGGCGCTGGAAAACCTCGGCTTGCAGCACCTGGCTTTTACCTTTGAAGGCATTCTGATCGCCTCGGTCATCTACTCCATGCCCTTCGCCGTGCAACCACTGACCGAAGCCTTCAGTCAGCTGGGTCGCCGTCCGGTTGAGGTGGCCAGCAGCCTGGGCGCGGGTCTGATTGATCGTTTTTTTACCGTTATCTTGCCTATGACCCGTGGTGGCTTCGTGGTCGCAGCGACCCTTACCTTCGCCCATACCCTCGGTGAGTTTGGCGTGATCCTGATGCTCGGCGGCAGCATCCCCGGTGAAACCAAGGTGCTCTCAGTGCTGATTTACGACCACGCCGAAGCCATGAACTATCCCGCAGCCCACGGGCTGTCGCTGATGCTGCTGATCTTCGCCTTCGTCACCTTGTTTGTGGTTTACAGCATCAACCGGCGCTTTGCGGTGGTTAAGGTATGACGCTGCAACTGCAGGCCCGTTTGCGTCATGGTAGCGATTTTGAGCTAAAGGTGGATTGCGAGCTGCCCTTGCACGGCGTTACCGCTTTGTTTGGTCGTTCCGGCTGCGGCAAGACCAGCCTGCTGCGGATCATTGCCGGCCTTGAGCGCGTGGCCGATGCCCAGGTGCGCTTTGGCGATCAGATCTGGCAGGCCAAGAAGCAGTTCGTGCCTTTGCACCAGCGGCGTATTGGCCTGGTATTTCAGGAGCACAGCCTGTTGCCGCATCTGTCGGCGCGCGACAATCTGCTGTACGGCTACAAGCGCACGCCAGTTGCACTGCGCCGCCTGCATCCGCCTGAAGTGACGGCGATGCTGGACATTGATGACCTACTCGAGCGGCGTATCGATCAGCTATCCGGGGGGCAACGCCAGCGTATATCCCTAGGCCGCGCCCTGCTGATCAGCCCGCAACTGTTGTTGCTCGACGAGCCGATGGCGGCACTCGACACCCAGACCAAAAGCGAAATCATGCCGTTTCTTGCGCGCATGGCAGCGCAAGCGGGTGTGCCGATCATCATGGTTAGCCACGCCCCGGAGGAAGTTGAACGTTTGGCTGATCGCATCATATTTATGCACAACGGGCATATTCAGCGTATTGAGACGCTGCAGCAGGCGCTGGCGCGCCCCGACTCGCCGTTGTTTGCCGATGCCGGCGCGGTATCCGTGCTTGAGGGTCGTCTGGGTGCTGCCGGGGAAGATGGCATGCGTCCCTTTGGTCCGCCCCAAGCCAGACTCTGGGTGCTCGGGCCGGGATCAGACGCGGGGCAACAAAACGTTAGACTGCGCTTGCTGGCAAAAGATGTCAGCCTGAGCTTGGTTGAGCCTCGGCAGATCAGCATTCAGAACCACCTGCCGGTGACTATCGAGTGCATCCATCCGCCGCACAATTACCGCACCCTGGTCGCCTGCCGCACCGCCGAGGGCCAGTTGCTGCTGGCGGAAGTCACTCCACGGGCAGTCAGTCAACTGAGCCTGGCAGCCGGCCAACGGATCTATGCGCTGATCAAGTCGGTGGTGTTACTAGCCTGACGGGTTATGCCGATTAATCGGTAGCAGTTAATAGGCCTGGCCGCAGCCCGCGTTAAGACAATCAGAGCTGGCGCGCCAACTTGTCGCGCAGCAGCTCCGGATTGTTGCCCGCCGCCTTGTCCAGCTCCGCCAGATCCTCCGGTACATACCAGTGCAGGGTCTCGGACTGGTAGGCCTGCCATACCACCTTGGCCACTTCGATGGCCTCGATGACGCGAAACGGACCCTTGTCCGACGCTGCCGCCAGCAGCGCATCATCCGGCATGCCAGTGCGGATCAGCCCCGGCAGCACGTCCGCCACGCGGATGTCATGGCGGCGAAATTCGTTGGACAGCGCCTCGGTCAGCCCTTTCACCGCATGCTTGGTCGCGGAATACACCGCGATCAGCGGCATGCCCATGGTTGCTGAAGACGACGACGTAGTGAAGCACAGCGCGTTCGGCGTGGCCTTGAGCAACGGCAGCGCGGTGGAGATGCCGTTCAGCACGCCAACAAAATTCACCTGCACCATCCGCATCTGCTCGTCGAAGGGCATCTCATCGAAGAGCCCGCGCATGGCGATCCCGGCATTGTTAAACAGAATATCCATGCGACCGTCTGTGGCCTGGCCAAAGGCATGGACCGCCCGCTCATAGGCCGCTTTGTCGCTTACATCCAACTGCCCGATCAGGCAATTCTCCGCGCCCAGCTCGGCCTGTAACGCTTCAAGCCCGGCCTGGTTCAGATCAAAGGCGCCGACGAACCAGCCTTGCTGTTGAAACAGCCGCGCGGTTTCACGGCCCATGCCGGAGGCGGCTCCGGTAATGAAAATCGACTGACGAGCGGCGGCTTGAGACATGAATGGCTCCTGGTGAGGGATGAAGGCTGATGGGTGAGTAACCTATCATCCGAGGCAGGCTCTGGGAGCCAAAATGTAGTTGGATTGATTGAGCGGTAGTAGGTTTGGTGATGACTGCACTGCGCGTGGGTGGGTCAATTCAATGGCAGGCGAACTGTGCAATGAGTCTCAGTTTTCGGCCAGCGCAATTGCCCGGGCAACGGGGGTACGTATGATAGCGTTTCTTACCAATTTGCTTACGGCAAACAGGCGTTAAGTACAGGGAGGTTTGCATAAATGCTTAGCATAGGAATCGGTTCTAAGATCTCGACCGGCGGGGTCGTCATTGAGGGTAATGTCGGCATAATGTTCGACGGTCTCGTTGCCAGTTCTGTTGGGCACAAAGCGACTTGTCCGGCTTGAAATAGTGGCTGTGGGTGCGAGAGCGACGTACTTACCCGCAGGGCCTGCGGCAAGAGCAGGAGATTATATTGCCTGTGGCTGTCCGCCGGGCACCAACACGCTTGTGGCGCAGGGCACGATCAATGTTGGCGGGGCGCTGTGACGATCGCACTGCCGGTAGTGAAAGCCAAATGAAAAACTTCATTGTTCTTTTGTCGTTCTGCTTGATAGGTGTGGCATGCACATTCGAAACCGGCAATGAGCAGACCTCCAAGCCGAATGAAAATTTTTCCGATAAGGCTGAGCAAGTGTCAGCGTTAGCGTCTCAAGCCAACACCCACATCCAGAGCTAGCAGTATCAACAAGCGCTTAATGACACTGAAGCAGCTTTATCGCTAGCGCCTGACTATGCCTTGGAGCGCAAGGAGCAGTTCCTGGATCTGCCAGCGTCAGAAGTGGAGGCTGAAGTTCGGCATTACCTATTGGATGATTTTGATCGAAGCCAGTATCTGCACACTATATTGCCTTAATGAGTTCCTATCTTCTTCACCGCCAGTGGTTCCTGCTGGACAGTGAGCCGAATAGCTGCTGCTCAAGCACGGTTTCTGGAGCGGCTATGCGCCTTGCACTCCAGGTTATTCTCCGACGGTAACTTTCCATTGCTAGGGCGCGTCCGCGTTGGCCGGGTTCTGGCGAAATACCATGCAGCAAACCCTCCGCGAGTTCTCGCCAACATTGTTGATATGATAAGCCGCACTATCCATACCGGAGTTACTGCATGCCCCAGAATCTTATGCTCAAGCCCATTACGCTTGGCAGCCTAGAGTTACCCAATCGCATTGTCATGGCCCCGCTGACACGTCAGCGCGCCCTGCAACCGGGCAATGTACCGGGCCCATTGAGCGCCGAGTACTACGCGCAGCGTGCCAATGCCGGGCTGATCATCAGCGAGGCAACGCAGGTCTGCCCCGAGGGTCAGGGCTACGCCTGGACGCCGGGCATTCATAGCCAGGAGCAGGTGGAAGGCTGGAAGCAGGTCACGGCTAAGGTACACGCAGCCGGCGGGCGTATTTTCATGCAACTGTGGCACGTGGGCCGTATCTCGCATCCGCTGTTGCAGCCCAACGGCGCAGACCCGGTAGCGCCCTCGGCGATTCAGGCCCAGGCTGATTGCTTTGTGGTTGACCCCGATGGTACGCCGCATAAGGAGCGCACCGCCATGCCGCGTGCGCTGGAAAGTGCCGAGATTGCTGGCGTGATCGAATCTTACCGCAGCGGCACCGCCAATGCGCTGGAAGCCGGATTCGATGGTGTGGAAGTTCACGCCGCCAATGGCTATCTGCTCGACCAGTTCCTCTGCTCAAACAGCAACCAGCGCACTGACAACTACGGCGGCAGCCTGGAAAACCGCGTACGCCTGGTGCTGGAAGTACTGGATGCGGTGATTGCCCAGACCGGCGATAGCGGCCGCGTGGGTCTGCGTTTGTCGCCCATGGGCACCTTCAATGACGTGGACGACGCCAACCCGCTGGACACCTTCAGCTATTTGCTGGAACAGCTCAAAAGCAAAAACCTGGCCTACGTGCACGTCAACAAGCCGGACTGGGCGGGCGGCACCTACGAAGGCTTTGATGAGTTGTACCAGCAACTGCGCAAGGTCTACCCCGGCACAATGATTCATTGCGGCGGCCACACCCCCGAGTCCGCAGCCAGCACCCTGGCCAATGGCGACGCCGATCTGATCGCCTTCGGCCGTGGTTACATTGCCAATCCGGATCTGGTGGCGCGTATTGCCGCCGGCGCTGAGTGGAACAAGCTGGATGCCAGCACGCTGTACGGTGGTGGCGCCAAGGGCTATACCGATTACCCGACGCTGGATTAATCGCGGTTAGCCGAGCAATACCAAGGGCGTCCAGCTACTGCTGAACGCCCTTTTTTCTTACTCTTTTTCTGTTGATCACCGCTGTGCAAAACTGGGAATGCGAAAGCGTTTGCGGTAGGCGCTGGGTGTGAGGCCGGTGATGCGCTTGAACAAACGGCGGAAGAAGGCCGCATCCTCATAACCGATGCGCCAGCTGATCTCGTCAACCGAAACCGTGGTGCGCTCGAGCCGGCGCTTGGCATCCTCAATCCGCAAACGCTGCACATAGGCGATGGGCGTCAGGCCGGTGGCGCTGGCGAAATGGCGTTTGAACGTGCGCTCGGCCAGCGCTGAGCGGCGGATCATCTCTTCTACCGGGTTGGCCAATGAGAAGTGTTCGGCCAACCAGTGTTGCGCCGCGAGAATCTCGCCATCGCCGTGCTCGGTGCTGCCCTCGAACATGATGTAGGGGGTAAGGCCGTCCTGATGCCACTGCAAGGCAAACAGCCGCGCCACTTCCTGGGCAATGGTCGCCCCGGCATAGCGCGCAATCAGATACAGCACCAGATCATGCCAGCTCATGGAGGCGCCAGAGCTGACCAGTTCCTCATGTGATCCGGATATGACCAGCACCCGTTCCGGATGAATCGGCACGGCAGGATAGCTGGCAGCAAATGCCCGCGCGTAGCCGAAATGCACCGTGGCGTCCCGGCCATCGAACATACCGGTTTCGGCCAGCAGAAAAATGCCCGAACAGGCCGAGCACATCAGGGCGCCGCGGGTATGCATCAACTCCAGCCAGGCGACCAACTGCGGATAGCGATTCTTATGCCAGCCCTGGGCACCCAATAATACCGAGGGCACGATGACAATGTCGGTGCTCTCAATGGTGTCGATGCCGCGCTGCACGGTGATAGGTACGTCGCTGGCCAGGGTCAGTGGGCCCGGTGCTTCACCGACTATCTCGATGTGGAAGGGTGCCGGCCTATTCGGCTGGCCCATCCCCATCAGTGTGATCGCGTTCATCACGTCAAAAATACCAGCAAGGGTGGAGATCACCGCATCGGGCAGGGCTACCAGACTCACATGCAGGGGGCTGACGGCAGTCGGGCCGGTCTGATCGGCGATAGGGGCGGTGTTGTTCATGGCGCTGATCCTCGCCGTTGCACCCAGGCATAGTGGCATAAACCGACCGGTTTCAGGTCGTTCCAGCTCTTCAGTTGCACACTGGCAGCAGTGATCATGAGCCTGTAGCCAAGCTACATGCAACTACCCCTGTTGAGGAGCAATACCATGAATATGGCTGTAATTGATGAGACTAAACTGGAAGCCTTCGTGATGCGCACCGTAGGTGACCTTGCGGCGTCCTATGGCGGCATTATGGTCAGCCTGGGTAACAAATTGGGCCTGTATAAAGCTATGGCAGGTGCCGGACCGCTTAGCGCGCGTGAGTTGGCTCAGCGCAGCACTTGCGCCGAACGCTATGTACGTGAATGGCTGAATGCCTAGGCCGCCGGGGGCTATGTTGAGTATCACGCCACCAGCGACACCTACGAGCTGGCGCCCGAACAGGCCATGGTACTGGCCGACGAAGAGAGCCCGGTGTTCATGCCGCCTGCCTGGCAAGTACCGGCATCCATGTGGGTCGATGAGGAGCTCACGCTGGAAGCCTTTCGCACCGGCAAGGGGGTCGGCTGGGGCGAGCATGACCAGCGCCTGCAATGCGGAGTGGCGGCGTTCTATCGCAATGGTTATCGCAGCAGTCTGGTGCCCGAATGGCTGCCCGCGCTGGAGGGTGTTGTAGACCAGCTTGAAGCGGGCATCGCCGTTGCCGATATCGGTTGTGGCCACGGCCATTCTACAGTGCTGATGGCCAAGGCCTTTCCGCATTCGCGCTTTTACGGTTTTGACGTGCACGCACCTTCCATCCGCGAGTCCATCAAGAACGCGACCACGGCTGGCGTGGGCGATCATGTGGCATTTGATGTAGCCAAAGCTGTGGACTATCCCGATAAGCAATATGGCCTTATCTGCTTTTTCGATTGCCTGCATGACCTCGGCGACCCGCTGGCAGCAGCGCAGCATGCGGCTAAAGTGCTGGCACCCGGTGGCACCGTTATGCTGGTGGAGCCCTTTGCCGAGGATCGGGTGGAACAGAACCTCACCTCCGTAGGTCAGCTTTACTACGCCGCCTCGACCACCATCTGCTGTGCGCATGCCATCTCCGAGGGCGGCAAGCAGGTACTCGGCGCCCAGGCCGGAGAAGCGCGCCTCGCCGAGGTGTTCCGCAAAGCCGGGTTTACGCACTTCCGGCGTGCGGCGCAAACACCCTTTAACCTGATTCTTGAGGCGCGGCGGTGAGGCTTCTCTGGTTAGTGTGAGAACGGGCGGTTACCTTGGGCCTGCGCAAGCAGGCCCTGCACAGACCTATAGCTGGGTTGAAGTTGCTCTGGGTTTTTGCGACTCAAGGTAATCGGTCAGGTTCGCGATGGCTGGTATGCCTCTGACGGGCGGGTTTCAATCAGCGCTTTTGCCCTCAGAGATCAGTCTGTGCCTGGCCTAGTTAGCCGCACACCCTCTTTACCCGCTTTGGAGCTGGCCTGGAGCTCAAGGTCCAACGCTCGCGCCACTAGCCATTCCGTATAGTCGCCAAGCGGGTTGTGCCTGCACTTGGCTGCCGATATCTGCAGGAAAATAAAGCTGTCCCCTTTTCTTCTGCATCACTCTGCTTGATGGCAAGCGATGCACAACTTGTTGCCATCTGGATCTCGGAAGTAAGCGCCATAGTAGTTGGCGTGATACTCGGGCCTAAGTCCTGGCTTGCCCTCGCACACACCACCATTCGCCAGTGCGACGGCATACCCCTGATCCACGACTTCGCGAGTGCTGGCCAGGAAGGCCGTCATCTGACCATTCCCCGGATGATGAGGCTGCTGGTTGTAAGTGCGTTGGATTACAAATAATGGCCTGGGATCTGGAGAAGACTGCCATCCCGCCCAAGGACGTTCAGCATCTACAAATCTCGGATCAATGCCAAGTGCCTTCATCAAAGGGGTATAGAAGCCCATAGCCCGATCAAAATCGGTGACGCTGACAACGATATGAGAGAGCATTTGGCTTCTCCGGGGTGAGGCTAGTGTGTGGTTAAGAGCAGCGTTCTAGGCTGCCCCATCGAGCGGAAAAAGGCTTGAGATCGCTGATATACCAATTGAATAAATATGCCCCCTTTTCTCGTCTGATGCCAAAAATCAATGACCCTGACCCTATTGATTGACCCTATTGATTGCTGACCCTATTGATTGATATTCCAGCTCTGACTGATTGCCTGCATGGTAGAAATGTTGATCTGACCTCGGTTTTGGGAATGTCTGGATTATAGACGCTCGCAATCCTCGCTACTCAATGCTTGCCAGCTCGGCATCAGGCTCTGCGGCATCCAACGTGCGAATCTCGGCCCTCTCGAAGGGGATGCAAACTTTAGTGTGCTGCCTGAGCTCCCAATTCTTCAAGGTCGAAAGCTCTTCCGGGCACAGCAGATTGACCGGGCCATAGGCATACAACGAGAAGGCAATCAGGGAATGGCGCTTGTCGCCATGCTCAGTCACTGACCAACGTGTCGCATTGAAACTACTTACCGGATACTGCTCGCTATCGACGAGATAGCGCCTCACTTCACGCTCGCTGAAACCGAGAAGTCGAATGGAGCTCACCGAGGCCACGTTGAATATCGCTGGCATGGCGAAGGTCAGCAATGCCAAGAAACCCATCAGCCCGATCAACGCCCCTTTTATTTGAGCCGCTCTACCCTTCTTCGCATTGACGTAATAGCCAAGAGCAGGAACCAGCGAGCCCGCCATTACGATCAGGCAGGTAACAAACAGTAGAGCTATCTCGTTCAATACGTCTAAACCTACGCTCTCCCCATATAAGGCCAGCGTGTAGCGCGCCGGCAAGATACCCAGCAACGCCACAAACCCTGAAGCGATGGTGCAAAGGCAGAATATCTTCGCCCGACTTAGGGGAGAGGCCAAAACAGCTGCTGGGTTCTTATGCTTACGGAGGAAAAACCAAGAGATCAAGGCGGGGCCTATCAGCACAGTAAATACCCACCAATTGCTGGGCGTCTCCTTTTGCGAGTACGCCAGGACAATGACCAGCGCGAGAAGGGTGGACATCCCGCATACGACCATACCGAACAACCAGCAAGTCATCGACCTTGAGAAGTTCGGCTTGGGACGCAGCTGTTGCAGGGTGGCAATGAAGACGAGGGATGTCACCAGCATACTGGCAACGATGGCAGCGAAAATCGCCAGGTAGGACAGCATCAACAGCGCTAGGCTTGGCCCGAACTCCAGCGAGAGGCTAAACAACTCTGGCCGGCCGATGAACCAAGTGAAGGCCAGCAAATTGAGAAGACCCGCCAGGAAGGCGAGACCGACTGCAACCGGCGAAACCCAGACGAAATGCTCCTTGAGCAGCGTGAGCGGCCGACCATATCCGCGGTCCTGCTCTGCGCTAGCTGTGGACGTTGACATGCCTGTACTCCTTTTAAAACCTCAAAGCATATAACGATTCAGCGTTGGTCCTCAGCTCGATACTCTCGCTCTCATACGCCTGGTCATGGGGCCGTCCGATCATCCAAGGAAAACGTTTTCACGGTGCCATCGAATCAACTCACCAGCAGGAACGAAACGCCCAGGCAGTGCTATCTCACTTCGCTCAAGCGCCGCCAGAGATGATCGAGTAAATGCATCAGAATGAGCTTTCAATTGATCGCTGACCAATACCGTGAATTCATCAGACAACGCGATAAGTCCTTGATCAAATGCCCTGTCATGTAGGGCTGACAGGCATAGGCCGTTTGCAGGGTTCAGCCGATTCGCCGTATCAATGCTCCAGGGCACTATATGGCTTGCCAAGAGCAGTCGCGGTTCACTTAGGCCAGACATGCAGCATTTGCCACCGTAACTGGCCAGTACCGCCTTTCGAAAGAAGCTCTGCCGCACTCGCACACGAACCTGCGCCTCGCGCGTTTCGCCAACATAGTTGGCGGCGGGTTCGGTAACGCTGAGGACGTCAACCGGCCCAGCATCACCAGGAAGTACAAGTAACGCACTGCACTCGTCTACCAGACCCTCCCAGTCACCCTGAAATTGGTCCCAGATGGCTCTGTCCAGCTTTGAAGCACCTGACAAACCCTTTCTTCCCGTTCCGGTGATTGCTGGATCCAGGCTGGCAAAGTTGACGAGTTTCATCGCTACCGATGAGGGTGTTCTACCCAGCTTGCTGGCCAGTTGAACGATATCCGGATTGCGCTGATGGAGGCGACCAAATGGGAGTTGGCAATAGAGGTAGAAGGCCAACTTTAACTCATTGGCAGTCCAGCGCACGTTGGGCAAAACGGACTCCTTTCTCGTTTCATCGGGTAACGCCTATTGACCACTGGCGACTATGCAAAGCAATACCAGGATAGCTCAGCGACCACCGACAAGGATATGATCACTGTTACCTACACCAGCAAGGAAGCCACATGCAAAAATGGAGTGATCGCCCGCCAAGCGACGACGCGATTGACGTTGTCCTCAACGTATCCCCCGCGGTCCTGAAAAAGCATGGCGCTTTGCTCGCGAAGGTCTTTCCGCCCTTTACCGGATTCGTCATCTTCCTGCTGTATTTCTCCCGAAACCATTTTTATCCAAGCTTCGACCTGTTTCAGTTTTCGTCGCTATTGCTGGCGGCTGCTTGCATCGGCTTTGCGATTGTTGGCCTGGTGGTCGTCACTATGGTCGCCCCAGGAGCTTTCATCTTTCACTTGTTTTTGAACACCCATAAGGTCAAGGAGGACCTTACGTACGCAATGCCCTATTCGGAAGTGGCGCGAGGAAAAGCGGTGTGGCAACTCGTGGGGTTGGCGTATTTTGGGCCTTCCTGCGCTGTTGGGCTTGGATTGGTGGCCATACTGGTGTTCGCTCCAGATCTTTTCCTAGTCGCCTCTCTGCTATGGCCTGTATTTATCGCGCTAGGCTTTGGCATTGCACTGCAGATCCGATTTGACCTGCCTCGGTGGAGCTTCTTGAGCTACGGCTGGACTGCTTATGTAGCGCTACTGATTGTCGTTTTCCTATTACTTCTTGTGTTTAAGAGCAGCTCACCAAGCATCCAGCAGCTACCCTCCTCCTGGCACCTGCCGATCCTCTGGGCAATCCCTGTAATCATCGCCGTTATGGTGTCGATCTGCTCAATGGCTCATTTTGTGGGATGGAGCGCGGCGGGACACTTTGGCCTATTCTTTGGGCTGTTTGTCGCTGCCTACAGCGGCGTGCTCACAACCGTTCCCGAAAAAGCCATCAAACATTTAGGCCTCGGGGCGTATGAAGCAGAGCTGATCACTCTTGATCCTGCGTTTTGCGACCGTGATCTCACCGAGCTTGGCATCACCAATGACTGTGCGTTGCGCAACGTGCATGTGGTTTGGTCGTTTGGCGATTCAGTCGTGCTTCGCCCCACCCTCGACGAACCACGCCAAGTCCAGATTCCTAACAAGTTCGTCCGGTCTATTGTTCAATCGACCCTTGAGGGTAACCAGAAGTGATTGAGGTGTTTCTGATTCGTCGCTGCCTAGCTGGTTTTCCTGCTCTGCTGATTGCCCGCTCAGTAAGAATTTTCATCTGACCCCGGCTTTATATTCATCTGACCCCGGCTTTATACCGTGCCGAGCTTCTAAGGGTCCAAGACGATATGCGTCAAAGAGTATCTGAGGCCATTATTGCTCGCTCGTTAGGAGGTGGTTAGTGCGCTATCTTTCCCGCTCTGACATTGAGTCTGAGTATGAAAAAATTTCATTTTCAGTCGATGAGCTATCTCCTTTAGTGCGTGAGGGTAGACATCCAACTAGGCCTGAGGCGCCAGTGGTTGATTATACTGGACTGTTAGAGCTTGGATGGAAGAAATTGTTTGAATCTATGCGAGTACATCAACCAAAAGTGTATGAGATTATAGAGAGTGGAAACCCTCGGTTATTGGTGGGAGAGAGATTTCGAGAGCATAGAGTAGACCCTTCAAAGCTTCAGTGGAATGCTAATGCTTTTTTAGAGATAGAAGAGAAATATTTAGTGATCCATCCTTATTATCGCAATTTCTCTATTTTAGCAGTTGGATCGCGAAATCCTTGCTACTCACGCTTTCAGGCACTGCCTAAGGGGATCGCTGAAGGCTACTATAGTCGAATAGAGGGCCTTGAAGTCGCTTGTCAGCTTCCTCTTGATCCGATGGATAGTAGAATTCTCCCGGCTAAGATTAGTACATGGAAAGATGCCGATGAAATTTGTGGGCGAGACAAGCAAAGTCTTAAAGTGATGAAGGAAATTCTTTTTGAGGTATCAAAAAAGTTCTATCCGCAATTAGCTGGAATCTGCGGGTTTAAGATTTTTTTAGATGCCAGAGAGCAAGGTGATTATAGTATTGACGGGGATGTTTTATTGGTGAATGAGGAGAGCGATTGTGGGAAGGTCTTTCATGTGAAAGTGGGAGATTTTCGAAAGGTTGAGATGGTAAGTAACCCGACTCACCTCATGGATGATTACGTTTCATGGGTGATGGGTGGTAAGAAAAACTGCTTCGATTTTTCTGCATATACGATCTCAGCATTCGGGTAATGGGGTCAGAAGAGAATGGCACTTACTTAAGCGCTAAGCACTTGAATTGAAATGGAAAGGCTGGCTCAGGGTCATATGGTGAAAGCGACCAAGCGATCACCCGACAACCCCGGAGCCAGCCTTCCATGCATCCTAAACGCCGAGCTGCCACTCATCAACACCGCCGCATCCGTCACTACGCCAAAAGCACCGATTCATACGGCTTTTTCAATCTGCTCACCGGGCCTTAGCTACTTGATACGGTGGAATCCCTTCTTCCCGAGCATCGCGAAAGACTGTTCCCTCCGACGCAGACATTGTCCATGTTTCTGGCTCAAGCCATGAGCCCCGATGCCTCGTGTCAAAAGGTCGTGAACGATACCGCCGTTAAACGCCTGGTGTGTGGCTTGAAAAGCTGCAGCACGCATACAGGGGCTTATTGTCGAGCCCGGCAGCGCTTGCCCGTGGAAATGGTGTCCACCTTGTGCCGTCAGACAGGCCGTATGATGACCAATGCGGCACCCTTGGCCTGGCAGTGGAAAGGCAGGCCGGTACGCCTGGTCGATGGCACCATGATTTCTATGCCGGATACGCCGGCCAATCAGCAACGCTATCCTCAACCGCGTAGCCAGAAACCCGGATTGGGGTTTCCTCTGTGCCGATTGGTTGGCATCGTTTGTTTGGCTAGTGGCGCTATTCTGGACGCTGCCATCGGCTGCTAATGCGGGAAGGGAGGAGACGAGCAAACGCTACTTAGAAGTATGCTTTCCACGCTGAATACGGGCGATGTTCTGCTGGGTGATGCGTTTTATGCCACCTATTTCCTGTTATGTGAGCTGCAGCGCCGTCAGATTGATGGTGTATTCGAGCAGCATGGAGCACGCAAGCGCTCGACTGACTTCAGCCAGGGGCAACGTTTGGGGCAAAGAGATCACCTTATTGAGATATCCAAACCGAAGAAAAAACCGAGATGGATGAGCCAGGAGCAGTACGATCAGGCGCCGCAAAGCCTGACGGTGCGGGAGTTATATTGCGGCGGCAAGGTCTTGGTAACGACTCTGTTGAACGCAAGCCACACCCCGAAGGTCGAGCTCAACAAACTCTACCGCAGCCGCTGGCACGTGGAGCTGGATCTACGCAATCTGAAGTGTACGCTGGGAGTAGACATCTTGAGCTGCAAGACACCCGATATGGCTATCAAGGAGCTCTGGGTTTACCTGTTGGCACACAATCTGATCCGTCTGTTGATGTCCCAGTCAGCACTAATGAGTGACTGCTTACCACGTGAACTGAGCTTCAAGCACACCCTGCAAATATGGGGAGCTTGGCGTCAATGCCATGATGAAACTGATGATGTTCAAGTCATCTCTCTGTTGCTGTTGATCGCCGAACAGCGGGTCGGCTCTCGCCCAAGACGAATCGAGCCCAGAGCCATTAAACGACGACCGAAACCCTACTCACTAATGACCCTGCCCAGGCCACAGGCTCGCAAAAAAGTTGCAGCCAATGGGCATCCAAAGAGGGTTAAGTAAGTGCCATTCTCATCTGACCCATTTATTCTAGGAATTAATATTCATGTAACCCGGGTTACCTCCCACTTAAGTGGGAGAAGACCCGGTTCAGCATGAATGAATTGTTAGGCATTTCTTTTGGATGTATCGATTAGGTAGCGTGCGAAAGCAATGCCTGTGAAAAAGGCAAGTTCAGCTTCCGCGAGCTCCGGTCCGTTGGTTGCTACGTGGCCGTGACGAACTAGTGGTGCTCCATTGGCGTATGCATAAAACTTTTCAAGTAAATCAAGAATCTGTGGCGGGACGCGGTTGGCTTTTCTCGCACGCTTGATCGCTTCTCCGAGCGTGGATGCTTTCGTATCTATAGTTTTAGCGATGCTCTCGACGGCGCTTACAATTTCCTTGATGCTGTTCGCTTCATCAATTGGGTGTTGATAAAGGTATTGATACGATTTTTGGTAGTGGGTTCTAGCTGATGCGAATCCGTCCGAGAGAAGGCCTTCAGTTGACGCAATTCTGTCCGCGATTGCCTTAGGGTTCTGACGGTGTAGTTCGGACTTATCGTTCAGTCGCCACCCGATCCGGTCTTCTTGTAGAAGCGCATTAATTTTCGCTTGGTAGTCTGTAAAGTGTAAGCATCCGGTAAGTAC
>NZ_AROI01000001.1 GCF_000410875.1 Halopseudomonas pelagia CL-AP6 | reverse complement strand
CAGATTAATTGGCCATTAACAGGCACCATATCTGTCCACTCGATCTGGCTGACGATCTGCCTTCGATGTCCTTTGGAACTGCACGCATTTCTCAGTTCACCGCCGATGAGCTGGAGCAATTATTCGATTATCCAAGGCTAGCTCGTCACTTTCCTAGTTTACCACTTGAATCGAAGCGTCTTGCTCAGCTACATGGCTTTGAGGTCCTGGATCTCGCGCTGCTCGTCTGTGATCGCCTTGGTGCCCTTCACTGGCTGACCTTGGCTCTCTTTGTGAACTTGATCGACCCACCGACGCAGAGCGGTGGGCCCGATACTCAATGACACACAAACGTCACGCACTGAGCACTCATCATCAATGACCATACAGGCCGCATGCTGCTTGAATTCGCGGGAATAGATTTTTCTTTCGTTCATGCATCCTCCAACAGGGCAGTCCAATCGCCCTTAAGAGGTGTCCGGGATTATTAGGCCAGTTCAGCGATCATCCTCTCGCACAACCATCCGCGCGGGAACCCAGAGCCGAGCGTGACCGACAGGGCGATCCTACCAGATCAAGGTGGCACTGAGGCTCGTCGATGTTCCCTTGCCCGATCACGCCATCATCGGAGGTGAGTTCACGTTCTTCGCCGAAGATGGCCTGTTGTGACTTCCAGGGTGGGCTTCGGCTCCTTTCTAACATGATCAATACCAGCGATAAAAAATCCTCAGCGCCTATAGCAATCACATTTCTATCCAGAGATGATCAATTATGATCTGGCTCAATTTTTGGCGACGTGCATGATTCGATCGTAATGAAGCTGTTCTAGAAGTAGTGTCATGTCTACTTAGAAAAACTCTATCAATAGAAGACCAGTCCCCAGAATTCGAGGTGCCTAATTCATCAATCCACTGATCGAGTTGGGTTGCCCAGGTAGCTATATCGTTCGCCTGAATATAGCCAATCATTGCCGCCCGATTATGTGCCGCACCATGGTGTCCAGCCTTGAATCGCTGAATTCCTCCAGTGCTGCTAAAACGGCTGTAGATGTATTCTCGTTCATCACGCTCGCTACCGGCCGGAGTAGGTAGCCGTTTACATTCAATTGGCAGGAGAGTTTGATACTCCGTATATTCACGCCCCTCAATCCAAATCACTGTCCCGCTCGGGGCTATGGCAATATCTATTGAACGGCGTCCATCAGTATCATCGGGCTCCTCTCTTTTAAATTGAAGAAAATCCCACCCTGGGGTATGACGACTTGCACTTGAGAGCCGCGAGCAGAGTTGTGCGGTTAACCCATTTTCACTTGTTTTATGTGGTCTTATGGGGTCGTCGCGCCATACCGGCAATACACTCCCAATAAAACCAATCAAAGAATCAAACCATTCATCAGGTAGGCAGACATTGCTATCTAGTGAGCCAGAATACGCTTGAGCTCCAACTTCATCCGCAAGCATCGTTAAAACCCCTGCGCACGAAGATCGGAAAGAACGTCGTCAGCATCACGAAGTGCAATCGAACGCATCCAAAATCTATGGCGATCAGGCTTTAGAAGGAACAAAAAATTCTTGTCATAAAGCCGAGTAATTCGCGTGATAGTCAGATTATCTCCTTTCTTCTCATGAAGGAGTGCATCCACTCGATTACGCAACTCGCTAGCATCTGACCAATCCACCGCTCCATCACCAAAAGCGTATGCTTTGCAAATAGCGCCCGACCATCTCTCCATCGGAAGCGCTCGCAAAGGATTTCGCCCATAGACCCCGTTAATTTGGAAGGTGAAAACGTCATCGAATGCACTAAGGGCTTCTGGCTGGACTTGCTGCATTGCGGGAGACGCAGTGCCCAAGCGAATGAGGTCGCGCTGAAAAGAGACAATATCCTCAGCAATGATTAGTTCGTTAGGGCTTACATCAAGATCCCCATTCTCTGGATATGGAAGGGAGAAGATGTCCGCATTGAAAATAGAGGTGGCACGTTGCGTAAATAGCCGAGAACTTATTCCAGCCACATACGCGCGCAGAACAATCGAATGGGCTATAAGCCAATTCGCAACTTCCTCCAGCTTTTCAGAGTCGCCGGGCGCAGAAAATCCGACTATTTCGTTTTTATAAGTTAGGTAGCCATCTTCCCATAAATCAAGATAAAGATCTTCATGCTCCTTGATAAGCAGGAGTGGGGGCATGAACCGACTGGCCGATTTTGGATCTTTAATTGGATCATTAGGCACAATACTGAGTAAAGATCGGTCAATGCCATCAGCACCTAATGCCTGGGTTGGTAGCAGTGCCATCCCAACCAGATGCTGGACGTTGTCAGAGCTGTTTTTCTGCCCGCCAAAATACCCTTCACCAAAATCCCAGCCTTGCTTTGTGGCGAACTCCTTTAGTGTCGAATATTCACGCAATCGCCTAATCATGCTATGGACGCGACTGCCCCCTAACAAATTTGCGCGCCAGATATCCTGAGATTTGATGGCATCTAGTTTGCGAATCCAGTGAAGGTCGTAGTAGTCGATATCAAAACCCTGCTCCGCAGTCGCGCGGCCATTGCGGCGAAAAACTGCATGAAGCAAGCGATCCTCGGCTGCCGGACTCTTTGCCTCAGCAATTACCACGACAATTTTAGGATCGGCTCCCCCTTTTTTGAAAAGCCCTCTCACTGATACGAAATCTAAAATTTCACGCGCTTTCCAGCGTTCCAAGAACAGACGCCGAAATGAAAGGGAATGCTGGTTGTAAAGAAAACCGGCTGGCTCGACCATTGCCAATATGCCATTTTCATCAAGCATCTCCATGGCTTCATGGAGGAAAAGATATGCCAATTGCTTATCCGCCAGAGCGCCATGCTGTTTTTTATATGAGGCAAAGCTTTGGCGTGCACCATCTGTAGTCAAAGATGATTCAAATGGCGGATTTCCCACCACCACTGAAACTGGCGATGTTATCAGTCCCTTTTGTTTTGCTTCAAAAAAGCAACTGTGGTGCAGCGTCACATCGGCCAGAAGCGGGAACAGCTTGACGCTTGATCGGATCTCTGCTGGCTGCAGGGCATCACAAAGGCTCAAACATAAACTAAATGCAGCGAGTTCAACCGCTCCGTCTTCAACATCAATTCCATGCACACGCTGAAGTAACAGGCGCAAATCTTTTATGCCCGGACGTGCCCAGTCATTACGCCAACGCCAGTGCAAAACAAGCCGCTTGTATGCTTCGACCAAAAAGACGCCCGATCCACATGCAGGATCAAGAATCACACCATCTCCCGCCATGAGTTCATCAAGCCGACTCCAGCTTAACGACTCCTCCAACATTAGTCGCACTAGCGCAGGAGGTGTATAGATGGAGCTAGACGCATCTTTGACAAAAAGCTGGTAAATATTGCTAATCAGCTCTACTGGCAAATCTTTGAAGGAATAAAGCTTCCAGAGGCTAAGCTGTCCGCCACTATTTTCAAGCCCCTCGATAAGTCGCGCGTAATTTTCAAGCCCAGCATTGCCTATTAACGTTGAGTGCTCATCTTTTGACAATCGAAAAACGTGACCATTGAATCGCTCTTCCAGATTTAAAAGAAGTTTGGATAGCGCATTGCCATCCCTGAGAACTTCAAAGAAGCGTGTGGCTCCCTGACGCGCGCCCCCAAAATCGGCAGGCAATAGGACACAACGCTCTTCAAGATAAGCGATGAGTAGCGACAGAATAAGAAGTTTTCGGCGTAGTCGAGGTGTGAGTAGTTGTCGCTCTGAAATTTGATTTGCGAGCGACCGCACCGCCTCGACAAGTGTGCGATGCGCCGCTTTCTGCGCCGAAAGCATTAGCTTGCAGGTATCGGGATCGTCCCAGATTGTTCCATTGCGAATCCTATCAGCATCCCACCATGTGTCCTCCGCAGCAATTTTTGCACCTATGACAAGCGTTCGAACAGGCTTACAAACCGGGATGCCATCTTTCCCCAAAAAATCTGGAGCGTGAGCACAACGAAACAGTTGAATGCTACCTGGCAAAGCTCGATATACAAGCGGAACCCCGCCCCAGCTCCATAAGCGCTTGTGCAGCTCCGCAAAGCGTGCGTCATCAGGCTCGTCATTGGAATTAAATATAAAAGCCTGTGCAACAGGAGCGCGGCTATGACGCGCCTCTTCGAAAAAGACGGCGCGGGCACCATAAGATCGAGCCTTCTCTATGATGGAGACTTCTTCTGGAGGCCTTCCATTGTGATCATAGTTGCTCACTGCAACTAGCCCCGCAACGTGAGATATTCCTTGGTCTTCACGTATCAAGCGCAACCAGTCTACCGACATATGTGAAACATCGTGCGCATTAAGTGTCATTACGGCTCCCGTCGCGCTGAAACCGATTGATCTGAATAGATGTGGTCTTACTCACCGGGCTGGCCATTTTTCTTCAAAAGAGAGAAACCTTCTTTCAGAAGGTCTGTCATGCTGACGCCTTGAGCAACGGCAAAGCCTTTGAATTGTTTTTTGAATTCTGAGCTAACTTTGAAATTAAGCGATGCTCCTTGATCGGAGTTCGCTGTGACCTCTTTGCCATGTGTGGCTACCTTGCTGCCGGTCATTGGGCGCTCTCCGTTTAGCGATCGTTTCTTGTGGACGTAACAATGGTTGAATTATGCCGCATTTCTGGCTTTATAGAAAGCCAGAAAGCCAGAAAGCCAGAATGTATTCCATGGTTTTATGCTTAGGAATGAGCGTCCCCGGCCATGAAGCATGGCCGGGGACGCTCAAATTTCATCTCAGGAAAAACACAGGTGCCGAGCGAACGTTACGGCCAACTGGTCGTGGTGCACGATCTTGCAAATATTTTGGCACTACAAATTTTATGAAATACTTGCCACGATTGGGCGTTACACCAAAACGTCAGCTAAAGGTTTCGGCAAAATTTCTTATTAGCCGTGATCTGTAAATCTCCAAGGAGCTATTTCAATTCGATGACGAAATCCACCCATAAGCAGAACAAGGGGAAGTCCGACTATTTCTCCGCTGGAAAGCCGGTGCATCGGCTGTCTTATTGTGCCTTCCTGGATGTATTGGGCTTCTCGGAGAGAATCGGCGCCAGCTACAAGGACGGTACTGCGGACAAGCTGCTGAGGAGTTTTCATCAAATTCTCGCCAAGAGCATCGCGCAGCTCAAGGAGAGCACCGACGAGTCGATGCTCTATTTCAAGTCGTTCACCGACAACGTGGTGCTGGCCCACCCACGGTTCAGCGAAGATATGGAATCCGAGTTCGGATTCATCCTTTGGGCCATCAACGAATATCAGTTCCAGATGGCGCTAAAAGGCTTCTTCATCCGAGGCGGGATGGCGGTTGACCAGTTGTTCATGGATGAAAATAGCGTGTATGGCGCAGCGTTGTTGGAGGCATATCGCCTTGAAAGCAAAGTTGCCGTCAACCCCATCGTTGTCCTCTGTGACAACACTATGGAACTGGTGGACATGCACATTGGCTATTATTCTGGGGAGATTGCACCCCAAATCAGGGATGTATTGAGAGGCCCGGATGGTCGTTATTTCCTGAACTATCTGACGGAGTGCATTATTGAGGGCGATGATCGAGAGTATCTTGATGCCAAATCCCTTCGCCTGCACAAGAAGCAGATCGAGTCGGCACTGAAAATTTATGCCGCAGTCCCTACGGTATTTTCAAAATTTTCATGGCTCGCTGCGTACCATAACTATTTCTGCGACACGGTTTCCTTTTATCCAGGATACGAAGATTCACTAAAGGTATCCGCTAAGATCGCTGGCATTCATTTCCAACGACTCGCCAAGAAGAAGTAGGCCACCGATGTATTCCACCAAGCTCTATGTTATCGGGAACGGATTCGACCTATGGCATGGGATTCCGTCGAGTTACGTGCAGTTTAAGGAGTACGTGAGGCGACATGATCGAGACCTGTTCGATGCCATAGAAAGATATCTTCCTGCCGACGAAGACTGGAGCGACCTTGAATCCGCACTGGCTGATGTTGACGTGGACAGCATCATTGATGACCTCGGCCACTTCATGCAGTCCTACAGCGCTGAAGACTGGAGTGATGCTGGACATCATGATCTCCAGTACGAGGTCGATCAGGTCGTTCAACGTCTTTCGACTGAACTCAGGTTGCAGTTCGGCGAGTGGATACGTTCCTTGGAGATTCCAACGCCCAGCACGGCGACGAAGCGCCTGAACGGCATCGACGCAAACGCCGTTTTCCTGACCTTCAACTACACCTCGATGCTTGGCGACCTCTATGCCGTGCCTGACACCCATGTACTACACATCCATGGCGAGGTCAGGATGCAAGACAGCGAGTTGATCCTAGGGCATGGCTGGAATCCAGCTCAACGCCGCCCCCTCAATGATCGGCCCGACATTGAGGACATCGACACACGCATGATGGAAGCCCATAACATCTTGGACGACTACTTCTCTAAGACATTCAAACCGTCAGAACGCTTGATCCGCGAGCATCAAGCGTTCTTTGATAAGCTCGGTGCAATCGAGACCGTGCATGTACTGGGGCATTCTTTATCCGAAGTAGATTTGCCTTATATCCAGGCATTGCTGAGGGTGCCCAGCGTTGCTGCCGCCCACTGGTATGTTGCTTGCCGCTCGGAGCAGGAACGACCGACGAAATACGATCGACTGATCACACTGGGGGTGGGTACTCAGCGAGCCGCGACCGCTCTCTGGAATGACTACTAACGGGCGCAGCAGAAAAGGGGCCGAAGCCCCAGGATTAGATCAGGTCACGTTCGGCAAAGGACGTGGTATCGCTACCGGCGATAAAGACATGATCCAGCGTGCGCACATCTACCAGCGCCAGTGCGTTCTTGAGCCGCTTGGTGATGGCCTCATCGGCACGGCTCGGCTCGGGATTCCCGCTGGGATGGTTGTGCGAGAAGATCACTGCCGCCGCATTGAGCCGCAGCGCCTCCTTGACCACCTCTCGCGGATACACCGAACCACTGTCAATGGTGCCCCGGAACATCTCGGTGTACTCGATCAAGCGATGCTGCGAATCGAGGAACAGCACCGCGAAGACTTTGTGCTCGAAGCCAGCCAGCTTGGTGCGCAGGTATCTCGTAACGACCTGACATGACTACACTCGAAGCACCAGGCAGCGGTATTTTAGCCAAACTGACTTTTCAGACAAACCCTAGTTTCAGTCGACGGGTTTGCCTCAACTCTCATAAATCCGTGACGTTTCAGTGTCGCTCATGCCGGAGCCCTGCATATGCCCGGTATGAGTTTTCTGTGGGAAATCTATAAATCAGCCAGCGCTTATCATCGCGCTTTCGCAGCATGGTTTCTCAGCTCAGGTGATTATGAATGAGCTGTCGTTGCTCCGGGGGCAGCGTTAGGGGCTGGCGAGCCTCCAGAGTGAGCCGGTCGCCATTGAGCCATGAAAGTTCGGCATGCTGATCGCAGAGTTGTAGATGGGCTTCGCGGAACGACTGCCCCAGTCGTATTTCTCCCTCCATACGACTGGGGCGCAAGCTGCTGACGGAGCGGTTGGTGACCCATAGCCATTCATGACCAGAGTCTGGTGTATCGGTCATCTGGTCGGTGAGTTTGATCTCGACTAGGTGACCCTGTGGTGATGCGAACAGACGCATGACTTCGTAGGCTAAAGACATAGAATGGATCGGTTGCTGATGGGATGTGATGATTCTGCCAGAGATGCAGCTTTTCTTCATGGTCCGCTGCTCGCTTGTTGGTATTGAGGGCGATGCAGACCAGCAGCAGTGGTGTGGTGCCGCATTGATGTGGCCGAATAGGTCAGCTGATGGATTGTCAAGAAAAAGCCAGGGGAGGGCGGTCTCAGCTTAAAGCACATGGCTCATCGCTTACTGTAGGTTCAAGGGTAGAGCACCGCGCTCGCAGCTAAATCACTAGAAGAGTCGCATCCCAGTCTTCCTAACCTTGTTACTTCTCATCGTTTGGCCTCGACAGGCATATCATTCTTCCAAATTTCTTGTTGTTATTTTCATCATACTTTTGACCAAAAAGGTCACTACAGCCATCAGGATGATATTAATCATAACCATGAGCGTTGTTGGGGTCGACCGTGGGCTAGCGCAATGCGATTAAGGGGTACGCAGTACAGGCTACAGGATGACCTTGAAGGTCATGGTTGTGACGATTTTAGTTGAATGGTGTCACGGTATGGAAGCATGCCCGTCATGACAGCATCATGGCCTTTACAGCGAGACGATTACCGAAAACACTGATCACCAGCGTTTATTCCGGCGCCTGAGCTATATGGAGGGCTTGAGCTAGCCGTAAGGCGCTTTTTTCCGGTTTGTCTTGGTACTCGATCGGGCTTTGCAAGGATGCCCATCACGCCACGATCCTGATGGGGGCTTTGCTGAAGATGACGAGTCGCATCCAATGCAAAAGAAGACGGAAGAGCGTGACAGTGAATAGTAATAATATAAAAATATTCTACACCCCCATCGAAGCCACTACCCGGTGGGTTACTCTTTCCGAGCACGAGGAGCCTATCCTCGAAAATCTCAATCCTTTTCGGATACTCTCAACCCAAGAGTTGGAGGAGCGGCCGCTTATTTGTCTGGATCTTTCATGCCTGAACATTAGGTGCATTGGTTCACCGCTTGATAGCACTGATTATCTGGTTTTTTATGAAAGCGCATAACCCAGTGCGTATTTATTGTATCCACTTCCACCCGCTTTCCCCTCAATGAGATCACGTCCATGAAGCGCCAGAAGCGCACAGGAGTGATCAAAATGAACCAGCAGACAACCTTCAGCGAGGCCAACATTGAACGCCGCATGCTGCGTCGGCCAGAAGTAGAAGCAAAAACCGGTTTTAAACGCGCTCATATCTACAACCTGATGAGTCTGGGTAAGTTTCCTAAAGCCATTCGCATTGGCGTGCGCGCAGTGGGTTGGGACTCAGTCGAGATAGAACAATGGCTTACAGAACGGCGAAATGAACGGTCATGACCGTACTTTCCCAATCTAGAAAAACAGGAGCCGTTCATGCAAGTATTATCGTTGATAAGCACCAAAGGCGGGGTTGGTAAAACTACGATTGCGGCAAATCTTGGCGGCTTCTTTGCCGATGCCGGTTTCCGGGTTTTGTTGCTCGATCTGGATACTCAACCCACGCTGTCTTCATACTATGAGCTATCTCACCGGGCGCCAGGCGGCACCTATGAGCTGCTCGCGTACAACGAACGGGATATTACGCAACTTATTTCCGGAACCTGTATCGATGGTCTCGATATAGTGCTTTCCAACGATGTACACCGTCAACTGAACACGCTATTGCTACATGCTCCAGACGGTCGTCTGAGGCTGCGCAATTTGCTTTCTGTGTTCCGTAAAAACTATGACCTCATCCTGATTGACACCCAGGGTGCGCGCAGTGTCCTGCTGGAAATGGCATTTCTGGCTTCTGATTCGGCTGTTTCACCGGTCACACCAGAGATACTTGCAGCTAGGGAGCTACAACGCGGGACGCTGCAACTTGTCAAGGAAGTAGAACCGTTTCGCCATCTTGGTATTCAACCACCACCTATCAGCTTGTTGATTAACCGCATCCCGGCAGTGTCCTCCAACGCCAGGCTGGTTCAACAGACACTCAGGCTCGTGTTTCGTGATCAGCCCGGAGTGCAAGTTCTCGACGCGGAGGTTCCATCCATTGAAGCTTTCCCTAAAGCGGCTACGAAAGGGCTACCTGTTCATAGAGTCGAGCGTCATCGCCCCACAGGCCGTCAAACTCCAGCTGCCATCGACATCATTCGTAGTCTCGGCACAGAGATATTGCCTCAATGGGCACTGCCATTGTCTCTGGTGACAGGCAAAGGGGCGAAGCATGATCTGCGTACATGAACTATCTGCGGGGCATAAGCGGCTATTCCCATTGATTCAGTATGTGATGAGTGAAGGCTGGTTGGTCATGCGTACACCCGGGGGCCATCTGCGGCTCACCAAAGCCGGATTACCCACGGTATTCACCGGGCCTGTGCCGGTGAGCGTTCGGCCGATCTCAGTCTGTATTGAAGTCGCTGCTACAGGGGTTTCGGTGGGGGGCAATCAGGATGGCTGACTTAACCCCCAACGAGATGGCCGGCAAGCTGCTCACCGAAGGGTTTTCGCCCGGCGCGCAGGTAGCCGCTGAATTGACTGATCCCATTGTGGATACGCCAATGGTGGTTACGCTTGATGAGTTGCGGCCGTACGAGCTGGACCCACGGCTGACACGAAATCCACTATACGACGAGATCAAAGCGTCCATCAAAGAACGTGGGCTGGATGCAGCTCCTCCCATTACTCGCCGCCCCGGTGCCGACCACTTCATCATCAGGAACGGCGGAAACACTCGGTTGGCGATCCTGCGTGAATTGTGGTCGGAGACCAAAGACGAACGTTTTTTCCGCATTCCCTGCTTGTTTCGCCCATGGCCTGAGCGTGGTGAGATTGTTGCGTTGACTGGCCACCTTGCGGAAAACGAACTTCGTGGGGGACTGACCTTTATCGAACGCGCATTGGGCGTTGAGAAGGCGCGGGAATTTTATGAGGAGGAAAGGGGGCAGCCGATCACTCAATCCGAACTTGCTCGACTTTTGCGTGGCGATGGATATTCAGTGCAGCAATCTCACATCAGCCGCATGCGTGATGCCGTTCAGTACTTACTGCCTGCCATTCCCAACGTCCTCTATGCTGGGCTGGGGCGTCACCAGGTCGAGCGGCTTGCGGTGATTCGTAAAGCAAGCGAACGCACCTGGGAACACCACGCGAAGGGTCGATCACTCGCAACTGACTTTGATACCTTGTTCCAGGAGGTACTCGGTCAGTTTGATGTCAGTGTTGACGATTTCTCGGCTGGGCGAGTCCAGGACGAGCTGATCGGCCAGATGTCGGCGATGCTTGGCACCAACTACGATGTACTCGCTTTATCCGTCAACGAATCAGGTAGCCGCCATCGGGCATTGACCAGTACACCGGAAGTGCCGCCATCCTCGGCGACGCTTTCCACTAGGGTGGAACATTCAAATGAGGTAGAGACGGTCGAAGGGCCTGGAGCTTCACAAAACGAGAACCTTCCTCCTCTGAATGTTGAACGTCCCACTGACGTGTTGCAAGAGCATATTGTTTCGCCTGCTCCGACAACTCTAAGGCTTCAAACGATTCAGCGTATGGTGGCTGACGAGCTGGGTGATGAGGCTCCACCGGACTTCACGCAAAACGTATTGCAGTCGGTTCCGGTACAGGCTGGAGGCGTGTATCCGATTTCCGACGTCTGGTATATCGAGCCGGGCCTGGATAACCCTGACAACTTGCGAACCCACATCAGCCAGTTTGCACGGGAGATTGCAGCCGAAGCCTCGTTGGCTCATTGCATTGATG
Organism: Halopseudomonas pelagia CL-AP6; assembly: GCF_000410875.1. Lineage (GTDB taxonomy): Bacteria > Pseudomonadota > Gammaproteobacteria > Pseudomonadales > Pseudomonadaceae > Halopseudomonas > Halopseudomonas pelagia. Next base: position 19,583 of record NZ_AROI01000001.1, on the reverse strand, counting down.
ACGAAGACACTGGAATTGGTTTCTCGTGCTCCAATCATAACGAGGACATGACCCCATCCGGCCGCGCTATCGTGATGCTTCTGGAATCTGTCAGCGGGAAGCCCAGCAGGGATACCGTGGCTAACAACGAGCAGATGGCTGCCGCCCTTCCGGCACTTCTGCATGGTCAAGACCCCCAGATCAAGCGACTGAGCGATACCGCACTCGTACAACTCTTTCGGCTCGTACGGTTGGCTCGCAGGGTGTTGGAGTTTGAATCAGAGGGTATGGGCCGCAGCTCATAACGGGAGGTTTTCCAATGTATGCACATCCACTAAACCAGGCCGTCATCGCCCAGGCACTCTATGATCTTCGCAATGGCCAACTGCGTCGTTGTCAGTCAATGGGTTTTGGCGCGCGGGACCTGGATGCGCTCAAGAATCCCGAGATGGTTAGCGTGTTAGCCAACTCCCAAGTGCCCTGGTGTTCTGTAACGATCAACCGTGACGTATTGCAACGGCTGCTTCAACAAGCGTTGAATATGGAGCAAGAGATTGCCACGATTGATCGCATGCTCAGGCTGGGTGCAAGCACGGATATGGTGAACGGCTTCTATGGTCTTACGAACCAGGAAGTCGCCCTGCGCCGCGAAATCCTCGACCTGCCGAAACGCAAGGGGCGCCATCCTGTCCTGGACGAGACCCAGGATACGGAGCTGTGGCGGAAATGGAAGGCCGTAACCAGCAGCAAAAACATCGATCTGGGGGACGAGACCTCAATCCTCGATGCGGCAATGGACTTGGCCGAAGGCATGTCCCTGCCGCTGTCGGTGGTCTGGGCGGCGATCAAGAACTGGGTGGATCAGGGATTTGGATAAGCCATGGCCATGCATCACACAGCACCATGCCGAGGCCCTGTCGTAATCGCCGATCTGTTCAATAATGCCCTGGAAAAACTCACACCCGACCACAGTACACCCGCCTCCGGTGACGGCTTCCTGTTCAGCGGCAACCGGCACGAGAGCGTGCCGCGGCGCCTATTCCTTGATCGCAGACTGACGCCGCTGGAACGCAATGCCTGGCAAGTCTTCCGGCTGATGCTCAACGACGACGGTGTGACGGCGTTTCCCACGTATGAACAGTTGCGACCTTGGTTGGCGTCGATGCCTTGCACCGCGAGGGCATCGCATGAAACGGTTGCACGCGCGCTGACACTGCTGCGTTTGACACGCTGGCTGAGCCTGGTGCGTAGACGCCGTGATCCCAATACCGGCCGTATCCTTGGCAACCTCTATGTACTGCACGACGAACCCTTGACGCCGTTTGAAGCGATGCAATTGGACGCCGACTACCTTGAGCTGGTGAGCCAGTCCATCGGGCACTCGTCAAAGGCCGTCCAGATCGTGGGGCTGAACACCCTGCAGGAAATTGCAGAAGACCCGCTGCTGTCTGGTCGCACGCTGCCGTCACGGTTGCAGGTGATCGCCGAGCGACTTGCCCGTGAAGATATCGGGACACACGAACGTTATCCACAAGATGGCGCTACCCACGATTCCGAAGAAGGGGGCTCAAGCCTTCTTCGGAATCGTGAACACCTCTCTACGGATTCCGAAGCAGGGCCGAAACCCGCGCCAGACAACGCTCTTCGGAATCCGAAGGAGGACAGTACTGTACGTAATATAAATAAAGTACGTACTACTGCGCGCGCGATGCAGGAGATTCGTCTGCCTGATCGCTTCAACGGTTTGAAAGAAGAGCAGCGAACAGGTGTCATGGTGGCATTGCAGCAGGTCGATGCCTCACTGCGTCAGGCAGTGCTGGACGAATGGGAGGAGCGCTGTCGTGGCAGCAACATCCGAAACCCCGCGGGATATCTTTTCGGCATTATCCAGCGCGCCATCCGTGGTGAGTTCAACGCCTGGGCCAGGGGCAAGGTGGCGCATGAGTCAGATGGGGCAGCAGTCAAGCATTCAGCCCCCCCGGAGCGTCAAGCTAGAAAGATGGCTCCTGGTCTTGCCAAGCAATATCTCGATCAAATGCGTGATCTCTTGAAAGAAGGTTGATTCAGCCAGCGATCAGCCTTCGGTAGCATTCAGCATGCTTGTCCCCAGGGGATAAATGGCAGTTTCTGCGGCCCTTCGCGTAATACAAGGTGGCGGGCGGTGGCGGTTTGTTGACTGACTGCCCTCCGGATTCTCTCGAAGCTGGCAACTCCCTATTCGAATGTGAGTTGTTGCCATGGCCACCAATGAGTCCTTGAGATTGAACCTCGGTTCGCTTCGCAGTGTGATGACCTTGACCCTGCATACCCACCATGCATCTCGCATCTGGCATGGACGTGCTCCTGCCGAAGGTCGCCCTGGCATCGTCGGGCTAAACGGCTATATCGCCGTCATGAACAAAATGAAGAGGGGCGCGGAGCAGGATGATCCGTACTCGGACTGGTGGATGCTTCGCATTGAAGAAAAGCTTGAACAGACAAAGTCGGCTCTGCAGTCATTGCACGAGCAGGTCGAGCGGGCTCTCTCTGGTGTGCCACCCGCATTGTCGATAGGTGAGAACCTGAACGTCCAGCCGGTCAAGCTTCCCCTGTTTGTGAATGCTCAACTGGGGTTCAGTGCGGTCTATCTGCTGGCCGAATACGACGATATCGCCCGCAAGTTGATTCTGGCGCACCACACCGCACTGATTGATCGCGGCACGTTGGAACGGTGGCTGCACGAAGGTGGACACGCATTGCGAAGCCTATTCAGCCTGGCGCAGCAATACCGGTACTCCGGCTGTACCCGCGACGATTTCGCCGCCAGGAATGCAGCGGCCCGGGCAGCGCAGGAGAAACTTGGCGATCTGCCACAGGACGTGCTTGAAGGCACGCGCCGATCACGATTTGCGCCACCGATTATTCGCCGAGGACTGCAGCAGCACAGCAAGCCAGTGGAAGATGCCGCAGAGCTTGCAGAGGGTGATGTCGATGCAAGCGAAGTACCGGAGACAACCGAAGAAGGTGAGGAGCCGGTATGAGCGATCGACGTTTTCATCCGCTGCAACGAGAGGACTTCACCAGGCTGGAACACGCAGCCTATCTAAAAGGCCTTTTAAAACCTTTTAAAGGTAAGGGGGATTTTGACGATTGGGCCAACCAGTGTTTCGCACTGCGCGACGAAATGATTGGCATGGCGCAGCGGCGGGTCCTGGAACAGGCGGGCGGCTATCCCTTTAACCTGTTGGATGTGGAACTGGCCCAGCAGAACACTGGCGCTGGCACGGTCTTTTTGCGCTGGCGCAAGCACGATCGCTCGGTCATGGGCGTAGCCCTGTGGCAAGAGTTGATGGCCAGTACCAGCACGCCGGTCAATCTGCTGGAAGATTTTCTGGCCATCGAACAGGCGCGGATCACGATCAATATGCAGGTGAGCCTGTTACATACGCTTGGCAGACAGGCGCGGGACTGCGCCAACAAGATGTTGCAGGCAGAGGATGCTTATCTGCGCCGAATGACTGAGATCGCCATCAGCAGCTCTCGCAGGGGGAGACCATTGCCATGAGTCCGCCGACCGCATACCGGTGATCGGCTGTAGCACCTCGGGCGCAGTGAACATGGGGCTTTAGTGGCATTTCATTGGCTGCGACCTTGTCCGGTCGTTCATCGACCAGCAGCACCTGCATTGACACAAGCCGACGCAGGTATTTAACCATCCTGATGGAGATTGCAACATGAGCACGCATTTTTCAGGTGAAGGTAACATCGGTTCAGATCCCGAGTTCGATGAGTATCCCAACGGCAATGAGGAGCCGCGAAGGGTCTTGCGGCTCAACGTCTTTTTCGACAATCCTGTGCCGACCAAGGACGGCGGCTATGAGGATCGTGGTGGGTTTTGGATGTCCGTGGATTGGTGGCACCGCGATGCCGAGCACTGGGCCACGCTGTTCAAGAAGAGCATGCGCGTGATGGTCACTGGCCGCGTGGAGCGTGACGACTGGACGGATGACGACAACAACCCGCGTACTACCTACCGTATCAAGGCCCGCACTGTCGGCATCTTGCCCTACCGCTTGGAGACGGTAACGCTCAGCCCTAAACAGCAGGAAATCGAGGGAGAAGCGAAGCCCAACGAAACAGAGCAGCCGAAGGTACGAAAAGCGAGAAAAACCACGGTCTGAACAGGTTATGGGGGCGCCTGTAGCCGTTCGCAGTCGCCCGCCATGCACCAGCACCTATATGACCGAATGATCAGAGATTATCCCTTGGGGATGGTTCCAACGAGTGCCACTGGGCTCCAGTCGCCTACAGATGAAGATAACGGTGACTTTGAAGTCCACCTTGTTTGCGGCCTGCCGCTCCCGACTCGGACATGCTGTTGCTCATTCGATGAACAGCACAGACTTTCCGAGGAGGCTACATGCGTGTGTATCTGTGTGAGAAGCCTTCGCAGGGTAAGGACATCGCTCGCATACTGGGTGTAAAGCAACGCGGCAATGGTTGCTACAACGCTACCGGTATTGCGGTGACCTGGTGCATCGGTCATCTCGTGGAAGCAGCACCACCTGAGACCTACGACGAGCAGCTCAAGCGTTGGACTATAGAGCAGTTGCCCATCATCCCCCAGCATTGGCGGGTCGAGGTGAAACCCAGGACTGCCACGCAATTCAAGGTCGTCAAGGCACTTTTGTCGAAAGCGACCCAACTGGTCATTGCCACCGATGCCGACCGTGAGGGCGAACTGATCGCCCGGGAGATTATCGATCTGTGCGGCTATCGCGGTCCCGTCGAACGGCTGTGGTTGTCCGCCCTGAACGATGTTTCTATTCGCGCTGCGCTCGGTAAGCTGCGGCCTTCGGCCGAGACCTTGCCGATGTACTATTCAGCGCTGGCACGTTCACGGGCCGATTGGCTGGTGGGCATGAACCTCAGCCGACTTTTTACATTGCTGGGAAGGCAGGCGGGCTACGATGGCGTGCTGTCGGTTGGACGTGTTCAGACCCCGACACTGAAGCTTGTGGTGGATCGCGACCGCGAGATTGCACGTTTCGTTTCCGTGTCGTACTGGGCTATCGAGGTGGATTTATCAGCAAGTGGCCGGGCATTCACTGCACAGTGGGTAGCGCCCGCTGCCAGTACCGATGATGCCGGCCGATGCCTTCAGCAGCCAGTTGCGCAGCAGGCTGAACAGCAGCTCCGTGCCGCAAGCAGTGTTCAGGTGGACTCGGTTGAGACCGAACGCGTGCGCGAAGGCCCACCACTGCTGTTTGACCTGGGCACCTTGCAGGAGGTGTGTTCCAGGCAACTCGGGCTGGATGTGCAGGAAACTCTGGATATTGCCCAGGCCCTCTACGAGAAGCATAAGGCGACGACCTATCCACGCTCGGATTGCGGCTACCTGCCCGAAAGCATGTTTGCCGAAGTGTCCACCGTCCTCGACAGTCTGTTCAAGTCCGACCCCACGCTGGGAGCGATCATGCACCAGCTCGATCGATCCTTTCAGTCTCGTGCCTGGAACGATGGCAAGGTCACTGCCCACCACGGCATCATTCCGACGTTAGAGCCTGCCAACCTGTCGGCCATGAACGAGAAGGAGTTGGCCGTGTATCGGTTGATCCGATCTCACTATCTGGCGCAGTTTCTGGCGCATCATGAATACGATCGCACAGTGGTGAGTCTGTCCTGTGGCGAGCAGGCGCTGGTGTCCACAGGCAAGCAGGTAGCCGTCACGGGCTGGCGCCTGGTGCTGGCCGAGCCGCAGGGTGCCGAGGAGGGCAACACGGTATCCCGCGTTCAAGTGCTGCCAGCGCTGCGCAACGGTATGACATGCCAAGTGGCTGGTATTGATCTGAAGGCGCTCAAGACGCTGCCGCCCAGGGCCTACACCCAGGGCGAGCTGGTCAAGTCCATGAAGCATGTCGCCAAACTGGTGTCAGATCCGCGACTGAAGCAGAAGCTCAAGGATACGGTCGGCATTGGCACTGAAGCCACGCGTGCGAACATCATCGGCGGTCTTATTGTACGCGGCTACATTGTGAAGAAGGGGCGGGCTATCCGCGCCTCGGACGCGGCATTCACCTTGATTGACGCAGTACCTGCGGCGATTGCCGACCCAGGCACGACGGCCGTGTGGGAGCAGGCACTCGACATGATAGAAACCGGGCAGCTCGCGCTTGACACCTTCATCGACAAGCAGGCAGCGTGGATCACGCAGTTGATCGGGCAGTATCGGGGCACTTCATTGTCTATAAAGATTCCCCAGGGACCACCATGCCCGCAGTGCGGCGGTGCCACACGCCAGCGTAGCAGCAAGAGCGGCCCTTTCTGGTCATGCGGGCGTTATCCTGACTGTAAAGGTACCGTCCCGATAGGGACTAGTAAGGCATCGCGTGCAGCACCACGAAAGCGCCGCAGCGCTAAATCATCCTGATCTGGTCATCTATGATTTCCCCTTCTCGTGACTCTCACGGGATTTCCACGCACGCAGTACCTTCACTGTCAGTGTGCGCCCCCGCTGCGCCAGCGATGGCTGCGGGGCAAGAAGGTGGCTTTTCACTGAATAGCCGATAACGCATTCTATTTATCACTGATTCTTCCGTCCGCCGAGTGAGGTCTCCTGATGTCCGGGTGGTCATCTGGCCCTTGCATCAGGAGACCTTACACGGTCAACGGTACTCATTGCCGGCGCCCGCCGGTGAAACAACGGGCTCCCTTTGTGCGCGGATGTGCGCCAGATAATACCGACCCAGCCACGATACGGGTCGGGTGTGAATGCTGAAACAGCGACCGGTTCTACCGACGACCGTAACCTGCACCAGCCCACGGGTGGCTTCTTCCTCCCGAGCCGAAGACCACCTGGTTTTCGGCATCTTTCTCCTGCCCACACGCAATACCCCGGACGGTGATCACCGCCCGAGGCCACACGCACAGGAGAGATATGCATGCACCCTCACTCTATTGCCCCATTTAAGACCAAAAGCGTTTCCGTCCACTGGGAGATGATGTTTACGCGCTCACTATTTACTACCAGCGACATGGTCCGGCGAACGGGTAGCATCGGATAGTTCATGTGGCGGTCATGGAGTGACGGCAATCTCGAACTGGCAGGCAGCGTTGTGTGTCGTCGGGGTCAGCGCGGCGGCTGGCGACCTACTGCGGGTTTACCATTCCAATACGGCAACCGTGATAGCCTAAATGGCTTCGGCACCCAGCTTGCTGGGGTATTCATTAAAAATTTGAGGGATTCATGGATCAAGTAATTGAATTATTTACCGTCGTCGGGCTGGGCGTTGCGCTCATGCTGCCATTAGCCAACCCGCTGACATCGGTTACGCTGCTGCTGTCATTGGGGCGCACCTTGTCGATACAGGAGCGCAACCGGCAAATCACCCAGGCAACGATTTATGTTGTGGCAATCATGCTGATCACCTATTTTTCCGGTCATTGGGTGATGCAATCATTTGGCATTTCAATTCCCGGCTTACGCATTGCCGGTGGGCTGATTGTCGCTTTCATCGGCTTCACCATGCTATTTCCCACACACGCTGTCGATGACATACCCGAAGCTGAGGCTAATGCCGATGCGGCGGCTCGGCGCAAACCTATCAATATCGCTTTCGTTCCGCTTGCGTTGCCTGGAACAGCGGGGCCAGGAACCATTGCGTTCATCATCAGTGCCGCGGCGTCTACACGGCCCGGCACCGTTCCCTATTCGACCCTGACGCTTATGCTCGCGCCGGTTATCGTATTCATTGTGCTGGGTGCTATATTCTGGGTCTGCCTGCGCTATGCCGGGCGTATCGTCAAGATCATCGGAGAGGGCGGGGTAGAGGCGATTGCACGCGTCATGGGCTTTTTGCTTGTCTGCATGGGCGTTCAATTTCTGATAAATGGAATACTGGAAATCGTGACTCAGTACGCTGCCTGAGTTTCATCTCCCTCTGAGCAGTCGATTGATCCTGATGCGGGGCTGCTCTACGGGAGCCCCGTCGCTCTGGTAAACCCGTCGTCCGTCAGCTTCTGCTGGTGGCTGCGTTTTTCTCCAGACCGCTGTCTGGGCAATCGAGGGGCAGCATGAAGGTGCTCGCCACATCGATCAGACCAATGCGGTCGATGGTCTGGCGGCCGAGCAGCACCGGATAGTTCATATCGCTACGGTCGCGCAGGGAAAACTGTTCTTCGAAAACGCGGTTGCCGATGCACATGCGCATCTTCACCACCGGTCGATGATCCACGCCCCCCGCACCGCGCACCGTCATTTCCCGATAGAGCGGTTGTTCGAAATTCATGGTCACCCGTTCGTCAGTATCTATATCCTTCACTGTGACGTCGTAGCGGACCCACTTTTTATCCTTACGGGTAAATTCTTCCAGATTGACCGCGTGCATGGACGAGATAAGCGCACCGGAATCTATCTTGATTTTTACCGCGGTCTGTTCAGGCAGAATCAGACCCTTTTCAATCCATCCAACCACGACCTTGCTGGCTACATCGCCCGCCTGAGTGATTTCTTCGGGCGGATTGCCACTTTCCACCGGCTCCTCAGCAAATATCGCACCGGATAGCATGGATGCGCCCAACAGCGCGGCGATGGAAAAGCCCTTGATAGACAACTGCATAAAATACCCTATGTGAAAAAACAAGATAGACCGGCGCAGAGCAGTAAAGTGCCTGCGCGCTCGAGGATCAGCCTTTTTGTACTGGTATCACCAGCGTCTTCTGGGGCACGCAATCAGGCTCAATCCTTGATCTTGAAGTTGTAGAGTGTCGTGTCCACCAGTTCCGGGTCGGGGCCCCCGCGGGCGCCACTGTCGAGCGCATCTATAGCCTGCACCTCATCCAGGGTCAGGGCAAAGTCGAAGATATCGATGTTCTCGGTGATCCGCTGTGCCCGAACTGATTTCGGGATGGCCGAGAAGCCATGCTCGATATGCCAGCGCAGGACAATCTGGGCTGCGGTCTTGGCATACTTGTCGGCAAGTTCCGTAATGACAGGATGCTGCAGCGGGTCCTGGGACGGCCGTCCTTCCTTGACCGAGTAACGCTGGACACCGCCGATTGGCGACCAGGCCTGGGTAGTGATGCCATGTTTCTCATGCGCCTCTGTCAGGGCCTTCTGCACAAAGAGCGGGTGCAATTCCACCTGGTTCAAGGCGGGCACTATGCCGGTATGTTCAATCAGGGTATCCAGGTGCGCCGGGGTAAAGTTGCACACACCAATGGCGCGCACGCGTCCCTCTTCCAACAGCTTCTGGGCGGCCTTCCACGCGTCGATCGTGGACTCGAACTCGGTCGGCATCGGCCAGTGCAGCAGGTACATGTCCAGCGTATCGAGACCCAGCTTGCCCATGCTGCGATCAAAGGCGTGCAGGGCTTGGTCATAGCCATAATCACTGAGCCACAGCTTGGTGATGACGAACAGTTCGGAGCGGTCGATGCCACTCTTGGCGATGCCTTGGCCAACTTGCCGTTCGTTGCCGTAAGCGGCAGCGGTGTCAATCAGACGATAACCATTGGTTATGGCGGTTGTTACGACATCAATGGTTTCTTCGGGGCCGCTTTGGTAAACGCCAAGGCCGAGGGCAGGGATCTGGATACCGTTGTTCAATGTGAGCGTGGGGCTTTTCATTTTGGTGTTTACCTTCTTCATCTGACAATACATCGATACCGATGATATCTAGCCTTTACTGATCAAGGACAAACAGTGGTGCTCTGTCTGGTCCATTGTCGCGCAGTCCCGGCAATCTCATCCGCCAATTTGCTGATGGAGCGTTGATGCGCTAGCACCAGGCTGTCCAGTTCAGCGGTAGCCGGCTCGCTGATGAGGCTCGCGCAGGTCAGCGCCTGGTGTGTCTGGCCATTACTGAACTCGATATTCCACACCACATCCAGCGCAGTATGGCTGCCTGGCACCGAGTCGAAGCGGCGCACATCGGTACGAACGGTCAGTACTGGCTGATCGGCGGTGCCTGGAAGCCCCGCCAGATCGCGGACGCCGAGGCGGTTTTCCAGTTCGAAGGCCAGGGCATCGTGGAACTCATCGGCCGGTGGCGACGCCCAGAGGGCATTTTCCAGGATGGTCAGGCGGCCGTCGCTCTCGCGGATGACCAAGCTGGGCTGGTCGACCTGTACCGGTATACGCACGGGCATTATCTGCAGCTGAAAGTCTGCCTTGGTTTGAACACCTGCTGCGGCAGGCTGCGTTGGAATCAGCGTGCGGTATTGCATAGGCGTGGAGCTGCAGGCACTCAGCACCAGCAGGCTGCTTAACAGGAGCAGAGACGTCGGTAGATAGCGGCGCAGGGTCATTATTGGGATTCCGTATTGAGTTCGCGAGAGGTGGAGCCGCCCTTGAAGCTGGCTGGCGACTCGGCGTTACCGCGCCCGCGGATAAGGGATTCGGGGTGACGGCTCAGGTAGTCTGTCAGTACTCGCACGGAACGTACTGCGCGCTGTACTTCTTCAAGGGTGTCGCCCACTTGTTGGCGCTGGGGTGAGCCATCAGTCAGCGCTTGGTTGGCATTATCCAAGGTCTGCTCCGAACGCTCCAGGGTACTCTGCAGTTGAGGCAGCACGCCGCTGTTGACTTGCTCGAGCGTTTTGCGCAACTCGCTCAGGCTGCCGTCGAGATTATTGGCCATCGACTCGATCGGCAATTTGCTGAGCTTGTCCACCATCGCCTGCAGCTGTTCCTGCAGCTTGTCGAAACTACCCGGTATGGTAGGGATGACCAGCGGTCGTGCATGCGGATCGAACACCACGTCGGTCGCACGGTCGTCGAAATCCAGTGAGATATAGAGCTGACCGGTCAGCAGGTTGCCGGTGCGTGCCTGGGCGCGCAGCCCGCGCTCGACAAATACCCTGATCAGGTGTGCGCTGCGCTCTTCATCACTACCTTCAATCAGTGCCAGCAGCTTGTCATGGGCGGCACCGAGGCGATTGGGATAGATGACGGCGCCCACCAATACCGGGAAGTTTTTCCTTTGCTCGTCGTAATCCAGGTTGACCGATACCACCCGGCCGATCGGCACGCCAAGAAACTCCACCGGCGCATCGACATTGAGTCCGCGTAGGGTCTGATCGAAACGCATCTGCACGAAGCGCGCTGAGCCATCATCGGGCGCCATCGCCTGGTCCACGTCGTCGAATAACGCGAACTTGCTATCCTCGGTAGCTGGGTCGGTGTTGGGACTGTAACTCGGCGCCCGGAAGGAGATCCCGCCAGCGAGAATCGACGACAGCGATTGGGTGTTGACCTTGAAGCCGTCGGCGGCGAGGGAGACATCCACGCCGCTGGCATTCCAGAACCGCGTGTCCGCGGTAACGAACTCATCATAGGGCGCATTGACGAATATCTGTACGGCAACGCCCTTGCCATCCTCGCTCAGGGCATAGGAAACCACCTGGCCTACCGGAATGCGGCGGTAATAGAGGGGCGAGCCCACGCCGAGCGAACCGAGATCGCTGGTGTGCAGGGTGAAACGCTTGCCTTCCACACCAAAGGTCACCGGCGGCGGCGCCTCGAGACCGATGAATTCGTGGCGGGATTCTGTGACATCGCCGGGGTCGGCGCCAATGAAAGAGCCCGACAGCAGAGTATCAACCCCTGATACGCCACTGGCACCGATACGCGGACGAACCACCCAGAACTGCGCATCTTCCAGGGTAAAGGCTTCGGTATTTTGATCCAATTCGATGGTGGCAATGACCCGGGTTCGGTCTTCACTCAAGCTGATGCTGGTGACCCTGCCGATGATCACATTCTTGTATTTGACCTGGGTCTTGTTCGCCTCCAGCCCCTCGGCGGTTAAAAAGCTCACGGTGATCTGCGGGCCCGCAGACAGCCAACTCTGTACCACCATGGACAGCCCCACTAATGCAGCAACGATAGGGACCAGCCAGATAAGTGAAATGCGCACACGGCGCTGTCGTATTTCTGGGTCGCCGGCAGTGGCAGGTGAGGAACCGGGGTGGTGCGGGTTATCGGACATCGTTTTTCTCTGCATCCCAAATCAGTCGCGGATCGAAGCTCATGGAGGCCATCATCGTCAGTACCACTACCAGGCCGAAGAACAGAATGCCCAAACGTGGTTCTATAGTGCTCAGTGCACGGAATTGCACCAGCGCCGCCACCAGGGCAACCACCAGTACATCGAGCATCGACCAGTAGCCGATAATTTCAATTAAACGGTAGAGTCGAGAGCGCTCCGGCATGGCCCAACGGCTGCGGCGCTGGGCGGTAACCAATAGCAGTCCGAGCACAAAGAACTTGATACAGGGCACCACCACGCTGGCGATGAAAATCAGCAGGGCGATATCCCAGGAGCCGCCTCGCCAGAATTCGATGACGCCGCTGAGAATGGTGCTTTCGCTACCATTGCCAAGCATGTCGGTATACATCACGGGCAGCAGGTTGGCCGGTATATAAAGGATCAGCGCGCCGATCAGAAACGCCCAGGTGCGGCCGAGGCTGTTCGGCTTGCGGGCGTGTAATACAGACCAACAGCGAGGGCATTCGTGATCGGTAAGTTGGCAGGCATTGCCGCAGTCATGGCAAAGCTGCAGTCCCAGCTCGGCGGCATAGGGAGGCAGGCTCATTGCTGGCTGACTCCCAGTTCATCCCACAGCTGACGCACATCCCGGCCGCCGATCAGGATGATCAGTACCGTGAGCATAGCCATGGCCCAGAGACCGACCCCTGGATGCACCTGAAGCATGCCGGCCAGCTTGATGATGGCTACCAGAATGCCGAGCAAGCAGACTTCCAGCATGCTCCAGGGACGCAAATGCTCAAGCGTGCGCATGCAGATGCGAAAGCCCGGCGCAACGCGCCCGCTGCGGGCATACACGAGCACCCAGCCCAGCAACAGGATCTGCAGGGCCGGGGCGAAGATAATGCTCAAACCGGTGACCAGTGCGATCAAGGTGATGCGGCCCTGGGCCAGTGCTTCCACGGTGGCCCAGAGGGTCGCCTCGTTGTTCAGCCCTTGCATGCTGATGCCCATGATGGGAAAGGTATTGGCAAATATGAAGAGAATGGCCGCGGCTGCGGTCAGGGCCAGCAGTTGATCGGTGTTCAGGCGTCTGCCCCGGTCCAACAAAGCGCCGCACCGCCGACAATGGGCGGTTTGTTTGCGTGCCAGGGCAGGGCGTTGGTACACCGAATCGCAATGCTCGCAAATGACCAGCTGTACCTGGCTTATCTCAGGCCCCGACATAACCTTTCCACATCCTGTTCAATAGTTGCGTATGCTACCACTAATTATTGCCTAAGCAATTGTTGTAATGTAAATTGTGCTCATTCGCCCTTAGGAGGCCGGTGCTAGGATGAGCGACCCTTCACAGTAGCCGTAATGGCACAACCGGAGAAACACATGGCGTCTGCCGCTGCATTATATGCTTTGACCAACGCGATACAGCCAGTGCTCCGGGCATGGGGGCAAGCGGCTAATATCGCTCTGGCCGACTCGGGATTGGCTCCGCCGTTGGCCAAGGCACTGCTGCTGGCCTATCGCCTCGGGGATGGCATACAACAGAGCGTGCTTGCCGAGGAAATAGGCGTTAACCCTGGTGCGCTGGTACGTACCCTGGATCAAGCTGAAGCGGCCGGCCTGCTGCAGCGCCGAGAGGTTCCACGCAACCGTCGAGCCCGAGCAATTTATGTTCTTGCAGAGGGCCGCCGCATTGCCTTACACATGGAGGCGGCGCTGGAAGCCCTGCGTGCGGAGCTGTTCGCAGGATTGTCCGAGTCGGAAGTGGTCAGCGCCACTCGGGTCCTGCGGCTGCTTGAACAAGGTTCCATCGACTATCATCAGCACGCCCGCACCCGCAAATGATCCCTATCGGCCACCCACAGATACTCTTTTCCATAAAGCTGTTTGTGGCGGGGATGATCGCATTCGCGATAGCAGTAAAGATTGGGTTACCCCAACCCTACTGGGCATTGGTTACCTGCTGTGTGGTGATGAACCCGCTCACTGGCGCTATCCGCTCCAAATCCACCTATCGCTTCGCTGGAACGCTGGGAGCGGGAGTGGTAACGCTCTTCATGGTCGGCTTGTTGGCCAATACACCGCTATTGTTGATCATCATGTCGGGGTTGATTGCCACTGCTGCCTTTAGTCTGGCCATTCTCGATCGCAGCCCCCGCGGGTACGGGTTTCAGTTATTCGGTATCACCCTGATGCTGGTGGCTGTTGCTTGGGTGGATAAACCCGACCTGATGTTCGATATGGTTGCGGCTCGGGTGACGGAGATCTGCATTGGTATCTTTGTCTGCGGGATTGTGGACAGCGTGGTTGCACCGCGCTCATTGGACTCGGTGTTGCGAGGCTCGCTGCGTCGGTGGCTACCCGACATGCAGAGCTGGATCGAAGATACCTTGCAGGCGCCTGCCGACAGCCCCAAAACCCAGCATGACCGAATGAAGACCCTGAGCGACATCAGCGATTTGTCGCAGTTGGCCTCCCAGCTGCGTTACGACCCGACAGTGGCGCGCAGCGATCTGCGTCATGCGCTGGCCATTCAGCAGCGGCTGCTGCGCATCATTCCCTTGCTCTCCGAGTTGCAACTGCGGCTGGATGCGATCGACGCGCATCAGCGCTCGCGTTTGAACCCTGCGTTGGATATGGCTCGGGCAGCGATCACCAGCGGTTCGGCTGCGTCGCCCAGGCTGGCGCAGATCATTCGTGCATTGCCCGGTACGGCGGAAGATGGCGCGGACGACAGCTGGCAGGTACTGGTTCATGACAATGTGGCGGATATCATCGAGCGGCTCGTCAACCTCTGGCACGAGGTGCTATTGATTGATCAGGCCCTGGCTGGCGCGGTGAGCCTGACTCCGGCGCTGGCGCAGGATATCAACGAAACACCGGTCTTTTCCTTGCCGCCGGACACTGACCTGGCGTTGCGCGTCGGGGCCAGCATTCTCACTGCCTATGCCGTATTGTGTGGCATGTGGTGGGCCACCGGGTGGGAGCAGGGCGCTAATGCCACCTTGCTGGGTACTGTCGCGCTGGGGTTCTTTGGCAGCGGGGACGAGGCAGGGCGGGCAATCGCCATGTTCGGGCGTTTCGCCCTGCTGGCTCTGGTGCTGGTCGGTGGGCTTTGTTACGGGCTATTGCCGCTGGCCAGCGACTTCCCGACCTTTGCTCTGGCAATGGGGCTATTCATGCTGCCGCTGGGCGTCTGGGCCGCGACCAATCCGATGGCGGTACTGGTGCTTGCCTTTGGGCTTAGCTCGATCAATCTGCAGGGGCATTACATTCCCTACGACTTCGAGTTTTTCCTGGAATACGCTCTCGGCAGCCTGACTGGCATCTTTGTCGCGATGATCTGTGCGGGCCTGTTCCGTACTTTGGGTGCTGAGCACGCCTTGCTGCGCTTCATGCGAATGGAAACCCGGGAAACCATCAGGCTCAGCCACAGCGCCAGCGCGGAAACTCAGCAGGCGCACATCACCCGCACCCTGGATCGGTTAGCCTCCATGACCACGCGCCTGGTGATATCAGGCAAGACCGAGCTCAGTACCAATCTGCTGAAGCGCATGAGCATCGGTAGCAACGTGGCCGACTTGCGTATCTGGGCCAATGCACAGAGTGCCGGCCAGCGGGAAAAGGCTGACCGTCTGCTGGGACATCTGCGTGACGACATTGATCGTGAAACGCCATCTGTGGCCTTGCTTGTCATGATCGATGGGGCGCTCAACACGCTGTGGCATCAAACTAACAACGCAGTCCCTATCCGCGCTCTGGTTGGCCTGCGCATGGTGCTCTTTGGGCAAGCTCCGGCCTGGGAGCGTTCAGCATGATTGGCGAGATCAACATCGCTGGCGTATTCATATCACCTTTGCTGCTGTGTATTGTGCTGGCTTTCTTCAGCCGTCAGTTATTGTCCAGGCTGCTGGAATCCGTTGGGTTCTACCGCACTGTCTGGCAGCGTCCCCTGTTCGACACCGCTTTGTTTCTGCTGCTGACCGGCATTGCCATGTTGGCCTTGCGTCATCTGACTACCTGACAAGGATACCTAACCTCCAATGTCTCGACTTACCCTGGTTCGCTTGTCCAAAAAAGTGGTGACTGCTGCGGTTGCCATCGCTGCAGTCTTTGTACTCTGGCAGCTTTATTCCTATTACACCTATGCTCCGCAGACCCGGGACGGCAAGATCCGTGCGGATGTGGTGGCCCTTGCGGCGGATGTATCGGGGCGGATCGAAACTGTTCAGGTGCGCGACAACCAAGTCGTACAACGCGGCGATGTCCTGTTCACCGTAGATCGGGTCCGGCTGCAGAATGCACTTAATCGTGCCACTGCTGCTGTAGCTTCAGCAAAAGCCCGCCAGGACTCGGCGGCGCGGGAATGGAACCGCTATTCAACCTTGCAGGATGCTGTTTCCCAGCAGGAGCGGGATAACCGTCAATCCGCCATGGAAGAAACCCAGGCGCAACACCAGGAAGCGGTGGCCAATCTCGAACTGGCCAACATCAATCTGGAGCGGGCGGAGGTGCGGGCGCCGGTCAATGGCATCGTTACCAACCTGTCGCTGCGCCCTGGTGCCTATGCCGTTGCGGGCGACCCGGTAATGGCACTGGTGGATAGCGACAGCTTTCATGTCGCGGGATATTTTGAAGAGACCAAATTGAAGCACATTCATGTGGGCGACCAGGCGACCATACATATAGTCGGTGAAGATCAGCCTCTTACCGGCCATGTGGAGGGTTTGTCTGCCGGTATTGATGACCGGGAGCGCACTACCGCCTCGGGAACCTTGCTGGCCAACGTCAATCCGACCTTCAGCTGGATTCGTCTGGCCCAACGGATCCCGGTGCGCATCAGTATCGACAAGGTGCCCGAGGGGATCGAGTTGATTGCCGGCCGCACCGTAACCGTCACGCTGGATGGCGCCGATGACATGCTACTCGCTGGCGACTCGCCCTGGGCGCACAGAGAATACAACCCGCGCCCCTAACAGCCCATTTAAGGACGATATCAGTGAACAGGTTCATTTCTGACTTTTCCCATTCAATGAAAATAGGCAAATGGCTGCCCGTTATTCTTTTCTCTGCTGCATTGCTAGGAGGTTGCACCTTGCCCATACCCAATAAGGCTGCCTCTACGGCCCTGAGTACCGAGCAAGGCCAGGCCACTCGGCTTGGTCAGTCGCTGGCACCGAGGGTCATGGCGCACCCAGGTAAAAGCGGCATACATGCCTTGGCAGATCCCCATGACGCCTTTGCAGCACGGGTGCTACTGGCCCGCACTGCGGAGCGGACACTGGATGTACAGTATTACATCTGGCATGGCGACATTACCGGCACGTTATTGCTTGAGGAGCTCCATGAAGCGGCGGACCGCGGCGTGCGCGTCAGGCTGCTGCTGGACGACAATGGTACCGCGGGACTGGATACTGAACTGGCTGCATTGGCGTTGCATCCCCAGATCGAAGTGCGCCTGTTCAATCCCTTCACCGTACGCAACCCCAAGTGGCTGGGCTATATCACGGATTTCTCCCGGGCCAATCGGCGTATGCATAACAAGTCCTTCACGGCGGACAGCCAGGCTTCCATTGTCGGCGGGCGGAATGTCGGGGATGAGTATTTCGGTGCGACCGAGGGCATTCTGTTTGCCGACCTGGATGTCTTGTCGATCGGTCCGATTGTCGAACATGTTTCGACCGATTTTGACCGTTACTGGGCCAGCGGATCCTCGTATCCCGTTGAACAGATCGTACCTGCAGTTTCTGAAGAAAGCCTCGCACAGCTGAGCCAGACCGCGGCAGACCTTGAGAGAGATGCCGCTGCCAAGGACTATGTTGAAGCGGTTTCCCAGTCAGACTTCATTCGTCTGCTGCTGGCCGGAGAGTTGCATTTGGAGTGGGCCGAAACCCGTATGGTCAGCGATGATCCAGCGAAGGGCTTGGGTGAGACATCGCCCGAGGGCAGACTAACCTATCAGCTGGGACAAATTCTCGGTGAGCCGAAGGATAAGGTGGCGCTGGTCTCGCCTTACTTCGTACCAACAGCCGCCGGCGTCGAAGCCTTCACTGCCTTGGCCAATCGGGGCATTAACGTCCGCATTCTGACCAATTCGCTCGATGCCACCGACGTGGCTGCAGTACATGCCGGTTATGCCAAGCGGCGCAAGGATCTGCTCAAGGCGGGCATTCAATTGTTTGAAATGCGCCAACTGTCGCCGCACATCGAACGCAATGAAAGCGCTGGGCCGTTTGGCAGTTCCGGCTCCAGTCTGCATGCAAAAACCTTTGCCGTGGACGGCGAGCGGATGTTTGTAGGTTCGTTCAATTTCGATCCGCGCTCGGCCAATCTGAATACTGAACTGGGCTTTGTCATCGACAGCCCGGCATTGTCTCAGACGGTGCATCACGCCTTTGAAAGCGCCATTCCGGCCAACGCCTATGAGGTTCGCCTGGCTGATAATGGTCAGCTTTACTGGGTTGAGCGCGTGGGTGACAGAGAGATCCGCTATGAGCGGGAACCGAACACCAGTTTTCTCAAGCGCAGTGGCGTGTTTCTCCTGTCGATATTACCGATTGAATGGTTGCTTTGATTGTCCTGCCCAAACGATGAATTGGCTGATAAACACCCGCCGGGCATTTATTACTGACAATAATGCATCCTCTTTTGAGTGAATGAGGCATGAAGAAATCCAACAGCTACTCCCCTGAAGTCCGTGAACGTGCTGTACGCATGGTTCTGGAGAACTTGAAAGACGTACCCGTCCGAATGGGCCGCCATTGAGTCCATTGCGCCCAAGATTGGCTGTGTTCCCAGACGCTGCATAGCTGGATGCGCAAGTATCAAACTGACCAAGGCCACCGACTGGGGCAGACCACTGAGGAACGGGAGCGGATCAAGGCTCTGGAACGCGAGAATCATGAGCTGCGTAAGGCAAATGAGATTTTGCGCTTGGCCAGTGCTTATTTTGCCCAGGCGGAGCTCGTCTGGCCGGCACCACGGCGCCGCACAAACCCTGAGCGCCTTCGTTGACGAGTACCGTGACCGCTACGGAGTCGATCTGTCGAGTAATCCAGATCGCTCCGTCCGGTTACTACGTGCATGCAGCCAAAGCCCGTCAGCCCGAATTGCGAAGCGCTCGTGCCAAACAGGACGAGCTGTTGAGCGATGAAGTGCAGCTATGCCTTTGGTGGGCATACAGCAGCTGGAGAAGTCTGGAAGCACACCGTTGCCCCCGCTAGCCGTACCGCGAGACCCAGCGTGAGGGCGAAGCAATCAGGGGTCAGTCAGCCACAAACCATTGATGCACAGCGATGGCAGCTGTAGCCAACCTGACCTATTATTTCGCCCGAATGTGAACCGAGCAGAGCTATTATCACTCAGCGGGTTTGATGCTGTCCGACAAGGCCTGTTGCAGGCGCTTTTCCTGATCAGGGGACAGCGACGTCTTCAGCACTTTACCCTGCAGGCCTGCGAACTCAGCCAGCACCTTTTCCGGTTGCACCTTGCGAACCAGAACGAACAGGGCGGAGGAGTTGGCGGGTAGGGTGTCGCCAAGTGACTTGATGAAATCATCATTGATACCATAGTCTGCCAGTGCTCCAGAAAGTGCGCCGGCACCTGCACCCACCGCCCCGCCGATGGCGAAACCGG